>JBEVTI010000011.1:0-148705 GCA_041156125.1 Candidatus Paraktedonobacter carboxidivorans | reverse complement strand
CGCTGTATGTTGTCTTTTCATGCTTTGATTGTATCTTACCCAACTCTCTTTTTTGGTCTCGATCTATGGGTCCATTATACTCGTGGGGGACCGTCTGCACAAAGCGAGAGCGGCGGAAGATGGGAGGAGAGCGTTTGCACGCAGAGCAGAGCGGTCAGCTAGGCAAGTGGGAAGGAACAACAAAGGGAGAAGCAGGGAAAAGAGAAAACCGCCTGCGCATGATCGCAGGCGGAACAGCGAAACGGTGTTACCCTACCAGGAAGCTTGTTTAAGGTGAGCTTCTTCCAATGCCTCTTTGAGCCGATCAAAGCGTTTGTCTTTGCCAATGGGCAGAAGGCGAAGGCGATTATATGTTGTATTGATCCAGCCTAGATGCCTCTTTGAGCGATACTCAGAAGCCATTTCAATCCCTTTCAGAGATAAAGCAATTCCATGTTCAAGTTCGCCAGCTTTAAGGAAAGCCTCCCCTTTATCTATGGTATAGGCTCCCAGCTCCCGTAGCGGTCTGAAAGGCCGGATTCTGTCGGTCTGAGCATAAATGGCAATGGCCTCATTGGGTTTCCATAACTCAGAGAATCCCCCGGCCTGTGCCCACAAAACATCATCGAGACTGAAATCATTGGCCAAGCCCACAATATCCTCCTTCATGTTCTGACTGATATCGGCAGCTATCCCAACAGCGACTAAGAACTCTTTTTCATGGGAAGCATCGGCATGGAGCGTTGAAAGATTTAAGTAATACGTTCCCTGCGTGGCCGAGGAGGATAATTTAACAGAATTTTTAGCTGCCTCAAAGCATCGAAGCGATGTCTCGAACCTACCACGCTTTCTTAAAATGCTGCCTTGGTAAATCATGCCTATTGCTATGATGTCAGCATCATTTAGTTCATTTCCTAAATCAATCATCTCTGAGAAATGCCCGGAGGCGGCAGCAAAATCCAATCTATCAAAAGCAATGCGCCCTCTCATTTGGTGAGTATAGGCTAGTAACTGCTGAGCCGGTTTCATGAATTCGCCATGATAAGACGTGAGTGCTTGGTCGAGCGATTGCGTCAAATCTATGAGCTTCTCCTCCAGCACCGGATGCTGGTCGGCCACCCAAAGCATATAAGCCATCTGTACCATGTCTCTGCCCGGAGCAAGCAGCATTTGGAGAATGGTATTATCCACTTCCTTTTCGGTGATAACCGTATCGGCCTGGCGCTTAGGAATTCCTTTGCCTATGGCCTCCAATTTTTCTTGAGGGATTCCAAGAAGATCAGCCAAACGGATAACCTGTGATACGTTATCCAGATGCTTATGTCCCTGTTCAATCAGCGAAACATAAGCCCGCGTGTATCCCCAATGGTCGGCAAGCTGGGATTGTGTCCATCCGCGCTGCTTGCGGTATGCTCTCACCAAAATCCCGAATTCATTATTGTTCAGCACGGATACCTTCTTTCTGGTTAAAAAGGTAACTGTTGGTTTCCTCAGTGATATCACCAGTTACACCACCAGTAAAACTTTACTTTATTATTCAGTAGGATACCACAAAAAAGGAAGAGAAGAAATGTCACATTTCGACTAAAGGAGAGAAACCCATGGCTTTATCCAAGATTATCAGAAGCCGGGAGCGGATTGAACAGGAATGCAAAGCAACCACATGTGTATCGCACGGACCCATCATCACAGTCTCATGAATGCACCAACGCTAGATACAGCCGCCTGGATACGCTTCAAAGGCGGCCATGATAAAAGAGAAAGTTTCGCTCATGTTCTGTGTTGTGTGTGGGAGAACACTGACAGAAACAAACCACGTTGGTAGTGTCTGCGCAAAGTGCCACGAGAAGCGATGCGCCAGGAAGCATCTTATGAAAAGCGCGCTGGTCGTCAACTATTGCCAGCAATGCGGTGGGTTGTACAGCCCTGGTGATGCCTCGCTTCGCCATACGCTTTGCCCCAGATGACCGCCAGCTATCCCCTTGAATAGAGACGGGCGCGGTATAAGAGAGGAAGGATACATGCTATCATTTCTGCGACGACGTAACCTAAACAAGGCACCTGCTATTCCATCTGCCTCCTGGAAGCCAGAGAGGAAACCACAGCGCCGCTATCTGGACGCAGATGATCCAGCAGTAGCATACCCGCTCCCGAAGGATGAAGGTGAGCGGCAAAGGCTAGAGTTCCAGCACCGGGCGTTAACCCTGACGCTGGGCAACCTCTATCTTGCGCCGCTGCCGCCCAGGATACGCACCATTCTCGATGTTGGTACCGGCACTGGCATCTGGCCTCTGGAAACGGCCAGGCTGTATCCTCACGCGCTCATGCTTGGGCTGGATATGGATACAAAGCTCTTTCGTCCTGATGCAGGCAATTGCCTGTTACGAGAGGGGAATGTCTTAACTGGATTGCCGCTGCCCGATGCGCTCTTTGACTTCACGCACCAACGCTTTCTCGTGTTTGCGATTCCTACCGAACGCTGGCCGTCTGTGGTGCATGAACTCGTTCGGGTGACACGGGCAGGGGGATGGATCGAGCTTGTGGAAACAGATGCGCGGGTGGCAAACGGGGGGCCAGCAACGACGCAGATATTTGCCTGGATCGATCAGGTTCGCGCCAGGCGCGGGATTATGGGCAAGCCGGTGTTGCGCCTCGCAGAGATGCTTGAGGGCGAAAGAGTCACAGACGTGGAGAGCCGGGTGATTCCTCTTAAAGTGGGTGAATGGGGAGAGCGGCCAGGCAAGTTAATGGCCCAGGATATCCTTTCAGCAGTAGAAGCGCTCAAGGAACCCTGTTGCGGCCTGGGGGTCAATCCTGCCGACTATGAGCGCACCATGCAGGAAATGGCAGAAGAGTGGAAACAGATGCGCCCGTATGTAACGATTTATGCGGCTTACGGGAGAAAAGCGCCATGATGCCGGATCAACATTATACGCTCAGCCTTGAACCACTACAAATCACGGTCCTCATCGGAGCCTGTGAGGATTACCGAGCCTATGCGTGGGAGGAAATCGCGCCCTCAGAGGCGCGCAATTATATGATGCGAACGGCGCAGGCTATGGAAGGAAGGCTGATAGAGATGCGGGAGGGGAGCGCACCTTACGTTCTTTCTGTCAGCTCTCATGAGAAGCAATGCCTGGTCGCCATTCTTCCCACCGTCATAAAGACCTACAACCGCATGCAGCGCATAGATACACGTGCTCAAATGATTGCCAATCTTGCCAGAATTCTTATCTTACTTGGAAGAATGCCATCGTATCATCAGGCGTCAGCCAGTTAGGAGGCTCGTATGGAACGGGGAGAAATTGTATCCAGCAAGCCTATAGGTGAGTTGACCATAACGATATATCCCGATGGTGCTGAAACGCTCACGCAATTTTTAAAACAAGCCGGGTGCGAGTTGGCAGAAAGGGGAGAGCACACATACCATCTTCGCTTGCCTGCGGGAACCATGGAGGAAGCCCTGGCAGGGCTGTCGTCACCCTATACCTATATCAGTGCTTTGGCATTCCCCAACGGAGCGCGGCTCTTGAAATATGTCAAAGCCGTCCTATCCAATATGACGGAAAACACCACAACACTGGCATTTCCTTCATCAAAAGCACAGCAATGATAATGCTAAAAAATGCCCCAGCGGTAAGCTGGGGCATTCGGATTAGTTTAATACAGGTCTGGTCGCTCCATCCATGATCGCCAGGCTGGTGAGTACCTTATATAAAATACTCCGTGCCTCCTGATTTTGCATAAAAGAGAACTCTTTCGGGATTTCCCTCTCCAAGATGTCAGCAGAAATTACGTTCTGTCAGGAATGTGCCAGACATAATAAGCACCAGATAGGGCTGCGTGGCTTTGCCTAGAAATGTGGATGATCCGCTACCGTCAGCACCTCGGCCAGATTACGTTCCTTGAGCTTTTAAGCCAGTACGAGGAGATGCCAAGCATCTCTTCCCAGGAGCAATCCGCCTTGTAATAGCTGTATATGATACACTGATAAAAACAGCTTGGCGAGGTAACTATTATGAGCGAGATACGGATTGAAGAGTTGCAGCCTGCTCCTGACTTCACGCTGCCTGCAATCGGGGATGATACGATAGTGAGGGATGGCAAGGTTCAGCTAAGTTCACTTGTAAATCATCTTGTAGTTTTATATTTTTATCCAAGAGACAGCACCCCTGGTTGTACGGCGGAAGCCTGCTCATTCCGCGATGCCAACCACGACATGCAAAAGCGCGGCGTCGTTGTGCTCGGCGTCAGCGCGGATGATCTTGCGTCCCATCAGAAATTCGCGGATAAATACGGCTTGCCATTTCCGCTGCTGGCCGATACCGATACGGAGGTTTCACAACTCTACGGCGTGTGGAAAGAGAAAAACATGTATGGCAAGAAGTATCTGGGAGTGAATCGCGAGACTTTCCTGATCGATAAGGAAGGCGTTGTGCGAAAAATCTGGCATAAAGTGAACGCCGCAGACCATGCTCAAGAGGTTTTGAGTACGATTGAGGAACTAGGACTTTGAACCCGGTACTTCGCCAGGTAGTACCGGAAGGCAGTACTTCGCCAGGTACTGCCTTCCGGTACTGCCTTCATAAATCGCCTTTATCCGGCAACTTTCTGCTCCCTCAGCCAGTTCAAGGCTACGGCGCGGTTACAACGTGCGCGCCTGGATAACGTATCGCCCGTAGGCCGGATGCCCTCCTGCACAAGCTCCCAGTAGGCTGACGTGATACGCTCCTCGCGGTTGATAAGCAAGTTGCTGTCTTCACGCATAGAGACGATGGGCATAGGCATGGTCTGAGACGTTGTTTGCCCTGGCCAATCGCTGGAATCATTGTCCTTTGACACATAAATCCGCCAAAAAGGGGAGATATGCGTCAACATGGCAAAATGGCGAAGATATGAGTCAAATTTCAGTTTCATTTGGCAAAGAAGATGGATAGACATAGACGCTGCGAGTGCAAAACATGGTGAAAGCTGCTCGTTGAAAAGCGCGGATCATTGGTTCATTGTTGACATCACAATCTGAGCGAATACGCTTTGCTCCTGACATGAGCAAGATATTCACTCCTTGTGCCAGCAAACCGTGAACATATCCATGACCTCGATGTTCTGGAAGGATACCAAGGTAATCAATGATTGGTCCTCCATCGTTCTTGCCAACCATAATGATCCCGACAGGTTCTCCCTCTGGAAGGCTTGCAATCTGCCATCCATCTGGAAGCCGGTGACTGATTCGAGATTCTTTTAGCCGCCTCCGTGCTCCCTCCTCCTGTCCAAATTCTGTGAGATCTCGCTGGATGCCTCGATCCAGACTCTGTGTGAGTGTCCTTTGGAAAATTTCCTGTAAGAACGCTTCTGAATGCACAACAGTGTAACGAAGCTGGGGATCGGCCTCCCGTGGGAACGTATTCCGCGTTTCCCAGCGATATCCTTGACGACGCAGAAAGAAACCGAGTGCGCTCAGGATCTGTAAGCGCTGATCCGTGACCGGTTGAAGAGCGTTGGGATGATTCAACTGATATTTGATCCGTTGATTGCCAGCGATATTCAAAGCAGTGAAGGAGTGGTTGAGTAATGCCGTTCCAATCTGAAGATACCTTTCTTGTGTCCAGTCTACATCGAAGAAGTCAATATCTGTCGGACTTCTCTGTGCAGATGAAGCCCAGTAGACCACTCTTCCTACAATCTGCTCTCCTTCTACTGCTGTAAAGCACCATTCTGGTCTGCTTGTTCCCTGATCCCAATGTGAAAGGATATACCGTTGGAGTTGGTTATTCAGTTCAGGCTTTGAACTCCAGGATGCAAAGACAGGGAGATCTTTTTCTGAGATTGGTTGAATACGCATAGGTTACACCTTTTTCTGAACTAGTACCCAGTCCGATTCTTGTTTCATCCAGCGAGTAATATGAAGAACCACGCGCAGCCCTTGCCTGCGTAGTTCTTCCTCATACGCATCTCGTAGTTCTGGGTCATCGTTGTATTTGGTGCTGGTCTTGCCTCTCCCTCTCTTTTTCTCCACCAGATGCTCAGCAGTGGCAACATCCACTTTGATATGTCGATCAAAGGTGGTTTTGCCCAGGAGTTTCATCCCGTTCTGATAGAAATTGGCCCGGTGGAACAATTCTCCATCGGGGGGGCGAGTGTTGATCAGGAGTGATCGGCGGGGAGAGTGCCCATTGGCAGTCGTTAAGCGGCTGCTCAGGACCTCTGCCAGCTTGGACTTGCCAACGCCGCTTGGTCCACAAACCACCATAAAAACCACATCTGCTGGTTCCCAAATGGTATCCAACACGTGCGTTCGGACCTGAAGTAACCGAGGGTGCCAGACCGCGTAGGTTTTGAAGCGCTCAAGAAGTGCCTGGGGTTCTGGTGGTAATGGCTCATTGCGGTCGTCTGAGAACTCAAGAAACTCCTCCATTAGCGAAACTCCTCATAGATTTGCATCGACCAGAAAGGTAGCCCATGGTCGGCCTAACGGCTTGCCCAGGTTGGAGAGCAACTCGATATTCAGTTGCGTATGATCCATGTGAGCCAGTTCCCAGGGACGGTCGCCATGGCGCGGGGTACTGTGTTCTAACTCCCAGTACCAGGCGCTTTCTTGATAAGCCGCCCTTGCTCCCTTGCGCTTCTCCGTCAAGGTCGGGTCGCTTGCCTTGTTCAGATGCCGATAAAACGTTCGTTCGGTGACGAACGGAACCTGCTGTTCCAGGCAGGCACGCTGATACAGCAGAAACACCTCACGAGCTTTCTGCTGTTTAGGACGAGCGTACCACTGGGCAATGGCTTCATCGAGTAAACGGCGACTGGTTTTGTCAGCTCTGGGATTCCGATTGCCACGAGCGGCGGTTTTCGGCAAGAGTCCAACGTAGCCGTAACCAGAACCATAGGTTGCTTCCGCATCGCGAAAGTGCGCGAGCCAATCGCGAATAGTCCGCGTGGGCGTGCCTGCGTACATGTCCTGTCGCTTGTTCTGGTAGGCTTCGACCAGATGATATCGCTGGTTCGCAATCTCGATGGCCTGGTCGCCAGCTTCCAGGAGAAGCCGATGAACTTCGGCAGAAAGCGCCTTCGCAGAACGGTGGGATGTATCTTTTACCTGAATAACGTTGGTTTCCACCAAATGCAGAAACACAGATGTTTCTAATTGGAGCATGGTTCCCTCTGCGGGCAAGAGTGTCGTCGTCGTATCGCCCAGGTTCAGCAACGTCCACCGTTTCCCATCCCAGTCGAGTGATGCATTTGCCTGAAGATGCACCCCAGCGGCCAGTCCAAATGAGGCGCTGCTTCGATGCTTGTGGAGTAAGGCATATGCTTCGGCAGTTGGCTGATCCAGGTAAAGCGGGACATGCCATTGATCCTTCTGCCAGATCGAGGAGATAATGGAGTTCCAGTTGACAAGGTTGATCAAAATATTCCAGCACCGCTTGATCGTATTCCATCATGTAGATGGCCCACAATTCCACGGTATGACTTTCAAACTGGATAGAGACGCTCATCTTGCGGCTGGCGTAGGTTCCACTCACATTCAGGAGACGCCCCTGGACGCGACGAGCGGGAGGAGAAGTACGAATGCGCAGCAGGAAGTCCCGCGTGGCCGTCGAAAACTGAAGCCGATCACACCATTGCGCGTAAGCAAGGGTCTTCATGCGCCGCTCTTTCTCATGCGGAGCATACCGCATGGCGTGCTAGAAACCTCTGCTAAGAGCATACCCAACTTTGCAACCAAGAACAAGGTGTTGACGCATTTCTTTGCCATATTGACGCAATTCTCTGCCAAATGAGAGCGTGAAATATGGATTGCTGAAAGAAATCTCGGAACAGTTGAGGGGTATATTTTTGAAACAAGTTTATGCGTCAATCTCCGTTTCCGGCGAATTTATGCGTCAGAAAAATGGAGAACTGATGTTCTTGCTACGCTTAAAAGGTTGGCGAATTTATGCTCCTTACGACAATCATCGTGTTGCGCCTGGTCCTGCATCTGCCGTGCCATCCTTGTGACTGCCTGCCTCACCTGCCCATCAAGGTCTGCTTTTGCTTCGGTACGGTACTGTTCCATCACGCCAATGAGGTCCTGTCCGCGATCGAGACATTGCATCTTTAAGGGAGCGAGCAAGATGAAAAGCGGCTACTCGCAGGCCAGCATATGCCGGAGTGGTCGCTGATATATAATAATACATAATGAAACACAATGATAACTTTATTGAGCGAAAGATAGAGATCTAATAGACAAAAAAAAGAAACATGCTATAATACATTGGCGTCTACGTATTTTGTATAGAGCGTGTCTGATTAAATAACGGAGGATATTTTTAAATATGATTACACCCTGGAAATCTGTGACTCGACCGATGGCGCTGAGCCTGGTCTCTCTTTTTTTTGTGCTTCTTCTGGCCGCGTGCGGAGGGGGTAGTAGCAGTACCAACACGGCGACGCCAATTCCTACGGTAGCTCCCACCCCAACTCCTACAGTGGCTCCCACGCAGGCAGCACAATTTCAGATCTACAAAGGCGCTGGTTTTACCATCGACTATCCTCAAGGCTGGAAAGCGCAGACCAATCAGGGGGCGGTTGTCTTTACTGATGCGCAGCAGATAGATACGGTAACTATCGCGACCATTCCGAATCCTGGTGGCGCGGTTAGCGCGGCTGATGAGCTTAAGACTGGCATGTCGGCACTTGAGCAGTCAGGTGGAGTAAGCAATATCCAGCCGGTCAGTCTGCCCGCGACTACGACTATTAGCGGTGAAAGCTGGGCGCAAAGCGGCATCACAGGCATGGCCAAAGTCAATGGTGCCCTGGTACCAGGTGAATTAGTTGGCCTGGCGGATAATCATCCAGCAAATTTGCCCACCACCAAGGCCTACGAAATTTACTATGCCGGGCCTTCGCTCAATTTCCAGCAGACGGATATTACGATTTTCCAGCCTATGCTGCAATCCTTCAAATTCACTGCGTAGTAAAATCATTATGAAACATCCCTGCTTGTTCTGGTGCATGCTGTGCCAGAACAAGCAGGGATGTTTCATAAATTCATTAAATCAAAATAACCTATATAACATGAAAAAGTGAGAAATATTGTGTGGGATGCTGCACAATTCAAAAGAATCGTGTTATAATTTCCGGGCACACCAGATGATGTGTAGAGTTTTGTGGAGAAAACAATAGTTATTGGAGGTTTTCTGGTGAAGGTATTTTCCCTACAGTTTCCGGTGCGGCGCCTGGCGGCAGGCATCCTGTTGCTCACGCTGATCTTGTTGCTGGTTGCTTGCGGAGGCGCAAGAGTCAGCATAAGGGCCAGGGGGAACACCAGTGGCGCGCTGCCATCTAACCCTATTAAGCACACGGTAGCGACAACGGTAGCAACCACGGTCGCGACGGTCAGCGCGTCGTTCAAAACGTATACGGGTAGTGGTTTTACCATCGAGTATCCCAGGGATTGGAAGTTGACCACGTCCAGTTCGGAGATTGCGTTTACTGATCCGAGCAGCAGCTACAACCTGACAATTGGTTCGACCCCTAATCCGAATGGAGCCAAGACAGCCGCTCAACTGGCTGATGGGGGTATCGCGGGAGCCAGGACGAACTTGAAAAACGTGCAGACAGTTGATCTTCCTCAGACCACCACGCTCGACGGCGACTCGTGGAGCCAGCGTTCGATCATCGGTACCAGCACGTTCAATGGACAGAGTAGTGACATTGAAGCCGTCGTTCTGGCTAACAACCATTCTCCTTCCAGCACCGCTATTAAAGGTTTTGTGCTGGTCTATGTAGCTGGCAAGGACAAATTCGCTCAGGCCCAGACAAAGTATTTCCAACCGATGCTTCAATCGTTTAAATATACGTCGTAGCGGTGGCAGGCATGGCGAAAAGCAGAGGTTTGGCAGGCGCGCAACGCCCGTCAAACCTCTGCTTTTCGCCATGCCTGCCAGGCGCATTTTTTTGGCAGGCTTGCAGAACACAGGATTGTCCAGGGAAAAAATGTGTCATTTGCCCCATTTGTAGCGGCTTGCGATCACCTATGCTCTATACCAGAGAGGCGGCGTACCTTGTTCGTAAATCAGCTTTCTCTTTATGTCTACGCTGCCTGTATACTGCGTTAAAGAGCAACAATGGGATGAGGAGTACATAGATGGCGCAAATGAATGCCTTGAATTGCGATGCTTGCGGTCAGTTGGTGGATCTCGCGCAGACGGAGCTTTGCCCGGTCTGCCAGTATCCGGTCCAGCCGGACAAAGAACAGCGGTTTTTAGAGACATCGCTTCACGATCTGCAGCGCGTGGTGCGCTATGGCGGCGTTTCGCTCAGGGTGACGGACCTGATCTATCGTTATGAGGGGCGTCTGCAATTTTTGCGCACTATGGCTCAGGATCTACAAGCAGCCTCTGCTTCCAGGCAGGATCTACAGGCAGCCGAGGAACTGGCCGAGGCATCTGAGCCTGTAGTCGCGGAAGCCGAGGCCTTGCCGGAACTACCTGTGCTGCTTCAACCTGTCAGAGAGGCAGAGGCGAGCGCGCCTGGCGTGTTCGCGCGAGGGGGGCAGATAGCGGTTGCGCCGGCGGCGAGTATGCGTGGTTTCGCGCTTTCCGGGGACGCGATGGTGAATGTGTTGGCGGCAGTTGGTGGCTTCCTGGTTCTGGCGGGCGTGCTGGGTACGGTCTTTGTAACCCCCAGCCTCTGGCTCTCTTTCCTGGTGGTGCTGGGTGTTCACGCGGCTTTTGGGGGTGCCAGCCTGCTGACGCGTCGCTCTACCCTCTTACGCGCCGTCTCGCCGCTCTATACAATCATCTTTGCCTTGCTGGTGCCCCTGCTAGCGTTTTCGGCCTATCGCCTGGTGGAGAATAATCTGGTGGCGATGTCGCCCGCGACCTTGCTAGCGTTTTCCGCGCTTTACGCGACAATCATTTACGCCACCCTGGCGGTAGTGCAGCGTTTTGTGCCGTTCGCGTATCTGAGCTGTGTGGCGCTGCTGGTCGGCGATCTCGCGCTGGCTCAGGCGCTCAATCTCTCGTACTGGTGGTGGCCGGTCTTAGCCATGGCTCTGCCTCTAGGGGCGCTGCTCGCGCTTCCTCGTTCTAGTGGACCCGATCTGTTTACCGAGCGGCGCGCGATTTTACGCCAGCCGCTAATGGTGCTCATGGCGCTGGTCATTGCTGGCGTGACGCTGTCCGGGCCTGTGATGTTTCTCGGCAGCCTGCTCCTGAGTAGCTTCGACAGCGGGCAGCCTTTCGACCTGCAGCCTCGTCTGGCTGTCTTCGTCCTGTGTTGCCTCTTTGTGTTCTGGTATTTGTGCTGGCTCTGGTACACGCGCTGGAAGCAGGGAACACCGCTGCTGGCTGGCCTGTGCCTGGTCCTCTTCTTTCTGCTGGGCTACACGCTGAATCTCAATCTGGATGGTTATATCTTGCTGGAGACCGCTATAGCTCTCTTCTATCACACTATTGTACGCGCCGTCCGTGGTCAGCTTGACGCCTATGGTTTCCCGGCCCGTACGTTAGATGGGCTGGTACTGGGACTTGTCTTGCTGGTCCTGGCGCAAACAGGCGTGTTTGTGCTCTTGCAGTTGCTAACGCACACGTTTAACGCTGACCAGTTTGCCCAGCAAAATGGCGGCGTTTACTTTCTCTTAAGGCCGTTCATGGTTGAGGCGCAGACGACCCTGAATGTGTGGGCGCTGGTCATGTGTTTGTTGCTGACACTTGATATGTCTCTGATGCACGCGGGCTTTAGCCGTAAGCCGGCCAGAGCGGATTGGTGCTGGCTGCTAGTGCTCAGCGGTGTGTTGCTGTCCGCTATATACGGGCTGGAGGTACTGGCCTGGCAGCTTGATCCTCTGTGGGCCTACGCGGCCTTAAGCCTGGCGCTGCTGACCTGCGCCGTTCTGGTGCGCCATTTGAGCAGTCCCGCCTGGGCATATCCGCTGGAATGCCTGGTTCTGCTGGAGGTAGCCTTTACCCTGCTGTTGAGTCTGAGTCAGTCCTGGAGCACCATCAGTGGTCTCTTGCTCGCTTTCGCCGCTCTGATCTATAGCGTGGCGCTGGTTCAGCACCGTCCATACCAATCGTTGCTACCGGCAGTTCTTTTTCTGCTCGCGCTGTTCAGCCTATCCGAGCATCCGCTTCTGGTGCTAGTGCTGAGCTTGCTGCTGCCGTTATTGGCGGCTGGCTTGCGCCGCGCGCGTCTGTTTGAGGGTCGGAGAGGAGAGGCGCGGGAACTCTTCGCGTGGACCCTGCTGCTACCTGCGCTGATCTCTGGCCTGGTCTTGAGTGATAGCGACATGCTGCGTTCACAGAGCGCGTGCGCGAACTGGATCAGTGGGTCCGGGTTTGCCCTCTTCGGCTTTGTGTCCTGGTGGGGAGCACAGGTGACAGTGGCATACGAGATCGCGGGCCTCGGCCTGGCCTGGTATGCCGCGGCTCTGCTGGGACGCGAGAAGCTCTGGCTCTTGCCCGCCACGCTGTTCGGCGTGCTGGCGTTGTTGCAACCGGGCATTAATTTCTGGGCGTTAAGCCTGCTTGCGCCTGCCCTGGCCATCGTGGCTGTGGGCTTGGAGAAATGGGGCGCGCGCGCGTGGGCGTGGCCATTTTACCTGCTGGCACTGTGTAGCGCGGGGATGCTGGTTTCTAGCGCTTTTGTCAACGGACAGTTGGAGGCGGCAAGCTGGTTCTTGCTGGGATACGCGCTGCTGGCTTATGGCATTGGTCTGGTGACCGAGCATCTCAGCGCACCCATTCTTACACCTGTCTGCGCGACTCTGGGAGTGTATATCGCGGCCAGCCAGGTCGGTGACCTCTATACTCCGCTCGTCGTCGCGTTACTCGGCGCGGGCGTGGGATTTGTCGCGGGACGGCTGGCGCATGCACGTGGACGCCCAGCATGGCGTTACGCGCTACCCTTCTACGCCAGCGGGCTGGCGGCGGCTGTGCTGACCGGGCTGGCTGGCTCGTTGGGTGATCTCAGCCGACCCTTCTATGGCGCGCTGCCTGCTGCGTTGTTTGTCTACGCCCTGGTCGCCGGGGCGCTTGCCTGGAGTGAACGGCGCGCCTCCTGGAACTGGCTGGTCGCTGTTTTCGCCTGCTGGGGTGTGCTGGTAACCTGGCGCCTGACGGCCTGGTATGTGCTTGCTGCCGCTGTCGCCCTGGCGCTGCTGGCTCTGTTGAGCGAGTGGCTAACCCGGCGCGTGCTGCAGGCTGAGCCAGCGGCGACTCAGGCATTCCGCTTGGCCGGGCGCGCTTCCTGGCTCTGGCCCTGGCCGTGGTATAGCGCTGCTCTGCTGGGTACGCTGCTGCTGGGGAGTTGGCCGCTGACGACGAATCAGGCTCTGGCTGGCACGCCTGTTGTGCAAGGTATGTTTGTGCTCACTTTGCTGGCCCTGGTAAGCATGCTGGTCAGGCGCGCGCCTGAATTGCTCGTCTTCCCGGTGGTCCTGGCCTTCTGGAGCATTGGACTCTGGTGGACGCTGGCTGCTCCCACGCAACTGCTTGTGTCCGCGACCGTGCTCTGCATCTTGATCTACGCGGGCCAATTCATCTGGCGTCTCTGGCCCGCGAACCTCTACAGGCTGCCCGCGAGCCTGCTCCATCATCTGTTCTCGCTGGGGGGACTCTGCCTGGTTCTGCTCCTCGCGCTCGATAGTGGCGCGCTCTCCTCTGAGGCTGGTCCACTGGCCCAGGCGGGTGTGCTGGCCCTGGTGACGCTGAGCGGCCTGCTCGCGCTGTATGGGCAGTTGCGTCCCGCCAACGCTCTGCGCGCAAGTACTGTATTCAGCAGCTCGTCGCAGCGCGCGACTTTGCTGGCCAGGGCGCAGGAACAACGGCACGCCTGCTTTTATGGCGCGGGAGCATTGCTCAGTCTGGCTATCTCCTGGGAACTGCTGGCCTGGGGTCAGACGCGTTTGGACACCCTTACTCTTGTGCCTGCCAGTTATCTGATCGTCAGCGCGCCCTTCCTGTTACGCGATCAGGCGCTATCAGCCCGACAAATCGTGGGCCAGCGGGTTGCCCTGCTTGGCTCGGCTCTCCTGCTCCTACCCGCGCTCTGGTTTAGCTTCCAGGGAGCTGACCTCACGCCAACCTTGCTGCTGCTGGGTGAAGCGTTGCTCTTGCTCTTGCTGGGCCTGTTGCTGCGTATGCGCATCTTTATTCTGAGCAGTGCCGCGCTGATCATCGTCGGCACTATGCGCTTGCTCTTTATCTCGATGCCCCCCTCTGTACCGATCCTGCTGCTGGTCTTTGGCGCTCTGCTGATGGCCCTGGCCACAGTTTTAATCCTCTCGCGCCACCGCCTGCAAACGGCCTGGAGCCAATGGGAATAACAAGCAGAAAAGCGGATGGACTTCTGAGGCAGGTTGATCGGCCTCAGAAGTCCATCCGCTTTTCTGCTTGTTATTGTGTACTTTCTATAGCGACAGGATCGCTTGGCTCCTCAGCATCATTCTCTTTATTTTCCTTCTCAGCGCGGACCGATACGTCTTTCAGGAAAAACGTACCCACAACCATGATGAGCGCGAAGATCAGGACGGTAAACAGGCCGTGCTGGATAGCGACGACCAGCGAGAGTCTGAGGGCGCTAAAGACCAGGTCGAGCGTATGCGCGACCTGTTGCGCGATCTGCTGGACGATCAGGTTGTGTTGGGGACCAGCGGGAACATGGCTGGTAGCCAGGTTTTGCGCCGTGTGAACCAGTATGTTGCGCGCGTCGGGGTTGGTCAGTATCTGCGGATTGGTCGCGGCTTTCCAGCCAGCGGGAGTGAGTTGCCTGACCACCGAGGCGGGTACGCGGGTCGCGATATCGCTGGCGACCGTGCTATTGACTACCGAACCGACAATCGCGATACCCAGGATCGCGCCGACCTCGGCCATATAGCGTACTGCCGCTGTGCCCACACCCAGGCGTTTGCGAGGGAGAGAGTTTTGCGCGGCCAGGCTAAGGATAGAGAAGAAGGAGCCCAGTCCAAGCCCGGCGATGACCAGCGCGCTGATGATCACCAGCAGCGAAGTAGAGCCATCCATGCGGGTGAGCATAAAGATGCCGATAGCCATAATCACCGAGGCCACGATGGTGATAATCTGGTAGCGTTTCAAGAAAGCTGCCAGCATGCCCGCCAGCATCGCGCCAACCACGGCTGAGAACGATTGCCAGGTCGTGGTCAGGCCAGAATTGGTCGCCGATTGACCCAGTACGCCTTGCAGGAAGAAAGGCATATAGAGCGCCATACCCAGCAGGATCATCATTTGCAGCAGTGAGAGCAGCGAGGCAACCGCGAAGATGCGATTGCGGAAGAGCTCAAGCGGCAGAATCGGCTCGGCGGCGAAGCGTTCAACGATAAAGAAGCAAGCGTAGAGGACTACGGAGGTGATCAATACGCCAATGATCTGTGGTGAGACCCAAGCGTAGGTCTGACCGCCACCCCAGGTCAGGCCGAGGAGCAGGCAGATGGTGGCTCCGGCTGCCAGGAACGCGCCCAGGAAATCGATGCGACGCACAGCGGCCCAGCCGCGATAGTTGGTGTCGCGATCGGAGATGTTGGCTGGTAGGAAAGCCAGCAGAGCCGCGAGCGCGATAATGCCAATCGGCAGATTAATATAGAAGACCCAGCGCCAGCGCGTTGTATCCAGGACCAGGTTGCCCAGCAGCGGACCATGATCGGTCAGCCAGCCGCCGGTAGTTGGACCAATCAGATTGGAGATGCCATAGACCATACCGAAGAGGCCCTGCCAGCGCGCGCGCTCCTCTGGTGGGAAGATGTCGCCCACAACAGCCGGTACCAGGGCAATGCCAGTGCCCGCGCCCAGGCCCTGGATGGTGCGGAAAATGATCAACTCGTTCATATTTTGCGCCAGGCCGGAGAGCATTGAGCCAAGCAGAAAGATCACCGCGCCGCTGATCAGAAACCACTTGCGCCCAAACTGGTCGGAGAGCTTGCCCGCGATCGGCACCATGCTGGTCGCGGCCAGGATATAGGCCGTCACCACCCAGGTATAGCGATCAAAGCCCTGCAACGAACCAATAATACGCGGCATAGCTGTGCTGACGATAGTCTGGTCCAAAGCCTCTAAGAGCAGCGTAAACAGCAAGGCGGCCAGCACACTGACCAGCGCCTTGCCGTGTAGACGCCGCCCCTCGCGGGCCTGCGAGGGCAATGGTTCGACCTCAGCTACGGTGCGCGCTGTTGCGTTTTTCTTTGCCATGAGTATTCCCTTATATTTTCCTTCAGGACGATTACTGCTTTTTCAAGTAAATCACCTCTACAACGTTTCGTCTATAGAGAAGTATAGCGGCCAGGCAGGTGAGCAGCCATCACCTCATGTAGTGAGAAAGAGGGTGAAATAGTAGGAGTTTTGGGTAGCGTGCTGAGTGCATGCTGAAGCGCGTGGGCAAGCATTGGCAACCCCTCAAAATGGGCGTTTTCAGGAACCTGTTAATCATGTTAAACTAGGCTGGGAGTGAAGCTCTCATATTGTACAGAAATGCGGTATTTCTAAAGAGGAGGAGACCAATGCGACGAATCCCTCGCCGTTCGTTCTCGCGCTGGTACCAGGGAGGGAGTGGCAGATTCCGCTTGCTCGTCGGGGTCGGCGTGCTTCTCGTTGTGCTGTTCATCTGCACGCTGGGCAGCATAGCCATTATCAGGGGCGTGGGAGGAATACGCAGCACGCCTACCAGCGGTCCCACGCCCACGGACACGCCCACGCTGGCCAGTTTTTTACCGACGAGCATCCCTGTGACACCCTTACCCACTATTATAGCCGCTCCCGTCTCGAGTCCGGTTGCTACATCCACGCCCTCATCCACGCCCACGAGTCCGTCTACAGCGACGCCGAGTGTAACGCCCGGAGCCAGTCCCACGGGCCAGCCGACAGCGCAACCGTCGTCAAGCGCAACATCGGGCACAAGCGTCAACAGCAATCCCTGGGGCTACAATTTTAATTCTACTGGCGGATCACTGGTCCATACGCCGCCTGCCGGTTTTTGCAATTACTTTCCCTGCATTGCCAATTTTCAGGAATCCGATGACCCTGACAACGGCTATCTTGTCGAATGCAACGATGGCAAATTCGGCCAGTCTGGCGGCGAAACAGGCTCATGTTCGCAAGATGGAGGTGATATGCGACCACTTTACGCGCATTAAACTACTTTTTGACTGTTAATTGGAGACTGAATTGCATTGCGTGTGTGGGGCAAATTCCAGTCTTCACCTTGTCAAAATCACACTGCCAGGCTATAGGTTAAATATAACATCTCTGTAACTTTGTCTTAATACCAAAGAGGTATAGTTTCTCTGAAATGAGCTTTTTTTGTAGTTTTGCTCATTTGTACTGAGAATGGAGAGACAGATGTTATCAGAAAAGAGTTTTGGGAAACGGAGAAAGACCTTTGTTGTTCCCGCATCCAGCTTTTTAGCGCTTGTACTTATTTTCCTGCTCGTTGGTTGTGGAGGGGCGACCCAGGCGCCAGTAACCAACCAGACTCCTAACGCAACGCCCACCAATGACCATGGCCTTGCAGCACTTCCTGGTTACCAGATTTCGCTCTTTGCTTCGAGTACTTCAGCTTATAATAACCCTGATGCGGTAGTCCTTGATAACGGTCATATTTTTATCGACTATCAGAACACAAGCGCCAAGGATTGTACTGACAACAATAGCAGTACAGTAGTTGAGTACACCATGGACGGCAAAGTGGTGAAAACATTTAGCGTTCCTGGACATAGCGATGGTATGCGCGCCGATCCCGCGACGCATCTGCTCTGGACAACTTCGTGTGAGGATGGCAACCCGAAGATGGCCACTATTGATACGACGAGCGGAGTGGTGACACCTTATACCTTTGCCAAGACCCCGCATGGTGGTGGATACGATGATGTCTATTTTCTCAATGGCATGACCTTTATTGCAGCCTCTAATCCTACACTGGATAAGAATAACAAAAATCCCTATCCAGCAGTAGATCAAATTACGCTGAGTAATGGTCAGGCAGTCCTCAAACCCATTTTGCTGGGGAATGCTACGGTGACTAACACGACCACCACGCCGCCCTCTCAGTTAACGCTCAACCTGACCGATCCCGATTCTTTGAGCACAGATGGCAAGGGCAATCTTATTCTGGTTGCTCAGGCTGACGATCAATTGATCACTATTAGCAATCCTGGTACCGCCCAGCAGAGCGTCAGCACCATCCCTGTTGGCACGCAACTTGACGATACCGTTTGGACCACTTCAACTCATGGACGCCTGCTCGTAGCCGATGGTCATACAGGCCTGACCTTCTGGATGCAAGCCCCTCAGTACACTCAAGGTTCTATTTTTACCGAAGCTCCCAGTGACTCCGGTGTCGCGGGCTTTGTTGGTCTGGTTGATCCAGCCACTGGTATCATTACTCCCGTCGTGATTGGCCTGCTCCATCCAACGGGCATGATCTTTGTGCCAGCTTAAAGCAAAAAAGCGCAATGGTCTTTGCGCTAGCATTCTTCTAAAATGCAGATTCAAAGGAAGCAGGCGAGAAGACGTTTTATGAAGAGTTAAAGCATAGAACTGGAGCTTAAATTGAGCTAACAGTAGCTCTAGTATAGGCAGCGCAGCTCTCGTTGATACAAGAGCAGCGCTGCCTTTCTTGAAGAGCCAAGCTTATCCTGGGCAACGCTCTTGCACTTCGTTCTACCCAATCGCGCGTAAAGCCCCAGCTTCTGGCCTGATTCTTACCCACATTTTACAAAGTGTGCGTACACTGCTGATATAGAGTACCCCATCAATGATGGACGAACTGCTTTATGTCAGTATCAACCTGACTTACAGTAGTAAATAGCGTGAGAATGTTCGACGATTTTTGAGGTGAAACGTTAGGCAATCGGCGCGAATTGTAGGCATCGACCATGCGGAACCTGGAGAAACCGCTCCCCATCTGGTATACTCTTCCTAAGAATTGTCAATGGTGTACACGTGTCTCAGACGAATTGGTCATCGGTACACTTCATTTACCGAGTGTCGAGAGGTAAGGATACCAATGGTTGCACCGGCTGTTGCTGGCATCGAGCTGCTCAAAATTGCGTATCGCTCCATTTCAGGATGGATCTGGGCAGTGGTTGGAGGAGAGAGACGGTGACATCAATTCTCGCCACGAAACTGTATCTTCCTCGGCTTCGGCTGAACGTGGTCAGCCGTCCCCGCTTGATTCGGCAGCTGAACGAGGGGCTCTACCGCAAACTGACGCTCATTTCTGCCCCCGCCGGCTTTGGGAAAACAACCCTGATCAGTGAATGGCTTGCCGGAGGTGCTCGACCAGCCGCCTGGCTGTCCCTGGACGAAGGGGATAACGACCCCACACGCTTTCTCACCTACCTCGTCGCGGCTTTGCAGACGATTGCGACCACTATTGGAGAAGGGGTGTTGGGGGTGCTCCAATCAAGCCAGCTACCGCCACTTGAAGTGCTGCTGACGGCCCTGCTCAATGACCTGACTACCATCAAAGACCCGTTCGTCCTTGTCCTTGACGACTACCATGTGCTTGATGCCAAACCGGTTGACCAGGCCCTCACCTATCTCGTCGAGCATCTGCCACCACAGATGCACCTGGTCATCGCCACCCGTGAGGACCCACCACTGCCCTTGGCCCGATTACGTGTCGGGGGCCTCTTGACCGAACTGCGCGCCGTTGATTTGCGTTTTACCCCCTCCGAAGCCGCTGAATTTCTCAACCAGGTCATGGGCCTCACCCTCTCAGTCCAGGACATTGCCGGACTGGAAAGGCGCACCGAAGGCTGGATTGCCGGCCTGCAATTGGCTGCAATTTCACTGCAGGGACATGAAGATGCCGCCAGCTTCATCATCTCGTTCACCGGCAGCCACCATTTCGTGCTGGACTATCTGATGGAAGAAGTCCTTGGGCGGCAGCCTGAAAGCCTCCAGACGTTCTTGCTGCGCACCTCTATTCTCGAGCGGATGTCGGGTCCCCTCTGTGATGCCGTTGTGCTTGACTCCACAGCGATTGGGCAGACAACCTTGGAATATCTCGCACACGCCAACCTGTTCATCGTTCCCCTGGATAACGAGCGGCGGTGGTACCGCTATCACCATCTCTTTGCGGATTTGCTCAGGCTTCGACTCCAGCAGAGCATCGCCTCATCTCCTGGAGATGCGCAAAGCCAGATGAACGAATTGCACCTCCGTGCCAGCGTCTGGTATGAAGACCATGACCTCTCTCTTGAAGCGTTTCACCATGCGGTTGCTGCCAATGATGTGGAGCGCGCCGAGCATCTGATGGATGGGAAAGGGCTTCCCCGGCATTTTCGTGGCGCGGTGATGGCCCTGCTGGACTGGCTGGAGTCGCTGCCAACGGTCGTGCTGAATGCCAGACCCTCGTTGTGGGTGCGGTTTGCCTCGTTGTTGCTGGTCAATGGCCAAACGACCGGCGTGGAAGAGAAGCTCCAAGCGGCTGAAGCCGCGATGCCTCGCACCGAGGCCGACGACAAGACGACAAACCTGGTTGGACAAATTGCCGCCGCCAGGGCGATATTGGCACTCACTCGCTACCAGATAGAAACCATGCTTGCCCAGTCACGCCGCGCCCTGGAGTATCTGGACCCCAACAACCTGTATTTACGCGCGACCGCTCACTGGACGGCGGGGTTTGCCTACCAACTCCAGGGAGACCGTGCGGGAGCCCGCCGGGCCTATACCGAAGCCATCTCTCTGAGCCTGGTAGCCGGGGATAGCTTCACGACCATCCTGGCGACCATTGGCCTGGGCAACATCCAGGAAGCAGAAAACCAGCTCTCTCTAGCGAACGAGACCTACCAGCGCGTCCTGCAACTGACAGGTGATCAGCCGCTTCAAATTATCTACGAAGCCCATCTTGGCCTGGCCCGTGTCCTCTACGAATGGAACGACCTGGATGCTGCTCTCGCGCACGGGCAACAGAGCCTCCACCTGGCGCGGCAGTATGATCGCGTGATTGACCGCTTCGTTCTCTGTGAGGTGTTTCTTGCCCGCCTGCAACTGGTCCAGGGAGAGGTGGCCAGCGCTGCTGCGCGGCTTTCCGAGGTTGCTCAGTCTGTGCGCCAGCACAACTTTGTGTCTCGCATGCCTGAAGTGGCTGCCGCCCAGGTGCTAATATTGCTTCACCAGGGGAGTCTTTTGGCAGCCGCTTATCTCGCAGAGATGCACGATCTCCCCATCAGCCAGGCCCGGGTCCACCTGGCTCAGGGAGACCCATCCACAGCCCTGGTGGTGTTGGAGTCGAGGCTCCAGCAGGTGGAGGGCAGGGGTTGGCAGGATCAACGGCTCAAGGTGATGGTGCTGCAGGCGGTCGCTCTCCAGGCACATGGCGAAAAGGACAAAGCGGTGCGCCTGCTCTGTGACGCGCTGGCGATTGCCGAGCCTGCTGGCTTCATCCGTCTGTTTGCCGACGAAGGGAAGCCGATGGCTCAGCTCTTGTCCCAGGTGGCTATTCGTGGGATGATGCCGGATTATACCGGGAAATTGCTAGCGGTATTGGCAGCGGATGCGCAGAAGCGCGAACACACCTCTTCTCTGCCCCCACCTGCTCAGCACCTGATCGAGCCACTGAGCCCACGCGAGTTAGAAATCCTCCACCTCATGGCAGCCGGACTCTCTAATCAGGAGATGTGCGAGCGACTGTTCCTCGCCTTGAGTACGGTGAAAGGGCACAATCGGACTATCTTTGGCAAGCTCGGCGTCCAAAGGCGCACCGAAGCGGTCGCACGTGCCCACTCCCTGGGTCTGTTGTAGCCTTGCCCGCACACGCGGGTAGCGAGAGCGTCTCAGTCCTCCCACAACCATACCCCAAACACTCCTTTAGTATCTCTCTGTTCCTCCCGGAGAGAAGAGGGAACCATACCTCAAACACTCCTTTAGTATCTCTCTGTTCCTCCCGGAATGCGGCTATACTCCTTGTAGATTGAACCAGTAGTACAAGCTCTGTGGGGAGGTCACCCCGCAGAGAGAGGAGATAACAAACTTATGGAAACCTATTCAAACGAAGCATACACTCCCTATGGTGGATACAGAGGAACGGCCATAGCGCAGCCAAAGGTGGCTCTGGGCGACCTACAAGCAAGCTCTGCCGAGAGCTATCACCCCCAGGCTGAGGGCGCATACCAGCAAGAGCAGTTCTCTGGCTCAGAGCAGCCCTATGGGTCCCAGCAGCCGTACTCTGCAGGAGGAGCAGGGGATAGCAGTTCTGCTGAAAGGACAAGGATGAGCGGGGGAGCGCGCACTGCCGGTTGGCTGAGCTACCTTGGTGGCTGGGTCACTGGCCTGATCTTCCTGCTGCTGAAGCGTGAGAATAGCTTTGTGCGCTTCCACGCGATGCAGTCCCTCATCTTCTTCGGCATCATGAGCATGGCGACGGCTGTGTTCAGCGTCATCCCCCTTTTTGGCTTCATCGGTGACGGACTGGGGTTTGTTGCCTTCATCTGTTGGATAGTCTTGATGCTTGCGGCAGCTTGCGGCAGATACTACAAGCTGCCCATTATCGGCGAGTATGCCCAACAATGGGCGAATGCTTGGAGGGGCTAGATGCCCGGCCCCAAGAGAGGGACAGGGTCATGTTAAACGAAATCAACTCGGAAAGTGAAAAGGTTCAACCACAGGTCTATCAGATCAGAATCAAGGGCCACCTGGGGAGCGCCTGGATAGATTGGTTTTCTGGCCTGACCATCACGCTAGAAGACAACGGCGAGACGATACTCACCGGTCAGATCGTCGATCAGGCCGCGCTGCATGGCTTGCTCAGAAAAGTGCGTGATGGAGGGATGCCACTGGTTTCGGTCGTACGCGTGAAGCCGGACCTGACAGATGCCTCAGATGCCAAACAGGCGCATGAACGCGCTAATCAAAACAAACTTGGAGGAAAAGTATGAAAGAACAACTCGGGGTAGGGACCTCACCCCACGACTCTGAGCCTCATCGAGGCGCATCTTCTGTGACGGAATGGATTACAGGGGCGAGCGCGGTAAGCCGGATGCGCTCCACTCAAGTGGAGGCACTGGAATGAAAGCCTGAGGTCACGGTCCATTTACTCTCTCCATATCTTTCCTAAAAGATGTCACAATTTACAGAATATTGGCAGGAGAAATCGAACGGGGAGCGGTTTCTCCTGCTTCCGCATGGTCGATGTCTACAATTCGCGCCGATTTCCTACCATTCACCCCAAAAATCGTCGCACATTCACGCTAGATCGCGTCATGTCAGTTTTGTTTTTGTCTCAAGAAACTCTTTTGTTGCAGAAACACAGCAGCTTATCGTGAAAGCGGGACATAGTTGGCAAAAAATGATGGCCTGGTTGGCTCTTCTAGCCAGCCAGGTTGTCAAATCGCATTGGGTTCAAGCAACAATGCGAAGAGGCAAAGCAGAGCATCTTACTACAAGTGCTAGTACGAATAGCTTCACAACCACTTAGAGTATAACCGATAATTCGCCTATTTCCATCCATTAGCTTGCCCTGTGGTAGAGCCACATGATCTGGTGGAGGAATGTGAGATCCCAAATAGCTGCCGCAACGAACGCCAATGCCAGAGAGGGCCGATCCATTGGCCCTCTCTGGCACTTCAGTTAAAACAGTCACCCTTTCAAGTCATCCACCAGTTAACGGGTTCATGCACACTTTCGATGATAAGCTCTTTAATAAAGCAACAGGCGACCTGGATTTGAACTCAAAAAAGAGAAGAAGCCGCAAAGATAAGCCCATCATTCATCGAAAGTGTGCATGAACCCGTTAACGGGGTCTTACCTGCCCTGTAAACGTCAAGGGAATCTCAAATGAGTGAGTCGGCTTGCCTGGCAACCAAAGGACTGAGGATGCGTACAAGCTGACAGTTTTCAGGATAGTTGCTGCCATTATTGTACCAATCAGCGAACCAGAGGTTGCCGTCCGGCCCGGATGTGATGCCGCCTGATATGTTAGCGGGATCTGGAAGCGTAAATGTCGTGATCTGCCCAGAGGGCGTGATGCGTCCGAGCTCGGCAGGTCTATTTGCGCTAAACCAGAGATTGCCGTCAGGTCCGGCAATGAGCGTTTGTATGTAGCTGCTGGTCCTGTCCACGCCATAGCAACACACAACCCAGGACCACAATCAGCGTTATGATCGAGACCAGCCATCCTGCCCTCCATCTCCAGCCGAACTTAGCTAGAGCCAAAATCCTGCTGGCAGACGATTGCTCTGTCCACGCGCTGCCAGGGGATTGCTCTACCCACGCGCTCGTCTCTCTTTGTTTGCCTGGCTTTTCTCATATATAAACCAAACCTTTTTATACATGTAATGTGGAAAAAAGCTTTCCTTAAGAAGATCATCGCTCTTTGCCATAATCTGTCACTTTGCTTGTACAAAAATCAGCATGAACCACGCGTTTTCTTTCTGTGACCGTAAAAAAAAGTGCCTTGACAGACCTGCCAGGCGGTGTTACGCTTGTCTGCGTTGCAAACATGGTATGATCATTTGACCAGCTTGTTTGGCAGAAAAAGATTTTTAAAGAGAGTCGGGAGCTTTAGAAAGGATTATGTATGGCTGTTGAGGAGCGTGTGCAAATCGCCATCGATAACTGGGAGCCCAGGTTTCTGGCGAATGGGATTGATCCCAACGATTTTAAGCAGGTGACCAGGCGCGTGGAAAAGTGGGATGATTGGCTGCGCGAGTGGTCGGCGTGCGCCGCCATGCACCTGGCCCTGGGAGAGCAGGCGGAAGGGGAGCGCTGTTACGAGACAGCCGGTGTTCACTATCTTCACGCGGCAATGGCGTATCATTTTGGCAAATTTGTCTTTGTGCAGAATCCTGCTGAACTGCGTACTGCTCACCAGCGGGTTGTGGCGTCCTATCAGCGTGGCTTACCCTATTTCGATTTTCCAGGCGAGCGCGTCACCATTCCCTATGAAAAGGGCCTGAACATGTACGGGATTCTCAGAAAGCCCTGGCATCATCCCGGACCGCCCATCGTTATCTTAATGCCTGGTCTGGATTCCGTTAAAGAAGAGCTGCACGAGTACGGGAACGATATGTTAAGGCGTGGAATGGCTGTGCTGGCCATCGATGGTCCTGGGCAGGGAGAAATGGAGTTTGCTTGTCCATTGCGCCATGATTACGAGGTGCCAATCGGGCACGCGATCGACTATCTTGAGTCGCGTCACGATCTTGATACATCACGCATCGGACTGCTGGGAGTCAGCCTTGGTGGCTACTTTGCGCCACGTGCCACCGCGTTTGAAAAACGCGTCAAAGCAGCGATCTCTCTTGCTGGGGCCTATGATCTTGCCAGGAACTTCGCGCACTATCCCTTATTGACCCGAGAAGCCTTTGTCTATCGCTGCGGAGCGGCTAACGACGCCGAGGCTTATACAAAGCTGCAAGCCTTCAACTTAAAGGGGGTCGTTTCCCAGATCACCTGCCCCCTGCTGGTCATTATGGGGGCTCGCGACCGCATCTTCCCGGTGCAAGAGGCGCAAGAGATGGCGGCTGAGGCCGGTGCTAACGCGCAACTCTGGATTTTTGCAGAAGGCAATCACGTCTGTAATAATATTCCTTACAAGCATCGTCCGCAACAGGCTGATTGGATGCGCAAACAACTCGCCATGTAAGGGTTTTGCAGAGGTTTGGCAGGCGCGTTGCGCGCCCACCAAACCTCTGCAAAACCCGAGGGGTGGAGAGCTAGATATTGATATCTTCCAGAATATCCCAGGGTGTCACAAGGCCCAGTGGCTTCTCTTCGGTTTTGCCATTCTGCGTAATAATCACCGCGTGTAGACGTGTCTTGCCTGAACCGAGTGGGCGGGCAAAAGCATCTTTCGCATCATACACATTATGGTTGCGTCCCAGAACGCTAAAGCCGCCTTCGCGCTCATTTACCAGTACATGCTCAATCAGGCATTCTTTCAATAGCAGTGTCTCATCTTCCGAGGATTGGGCCAGCCAGCGCGCCACCCCTTCGAGGCTCAGCAAGGCTAGCTTCTGGCCTGTATAGACCACCACCTGAGAATAGTCATTGGTGCGCATATAGCTGAGCGCGGCACGTAGCTGCTCCTTGGGCGAGAAACAATGCACATCCTTCTGAAAGGCTGGCAGAAGCGGCTCGGGAGAGAGAATGTTTTTCGCAAGCGCCTGAAAACGTGCCAGCGTTGCAGAGCTGGGCTCGTCAAAGAACTCGTTGTTATGTTCAATAACGTTGCGAAAATCGCCGTACTTTTTCAGCTGTTGAGCATGCAGTTTGACGGCAGAATTTTTTTCAGCAGCCATATCGATCAGATGATAAAAGCGCTCAAACTCATTTGAGCTGGTCAGCTTGATCAGGTAGTCAGCGAGCTGGTTATAGAGTTCGATAAATGTTGAATGTGTATCCATAAGAACCTCAGCAACTATATTTTTTAGAAGACCAGAACCGCCTGAAGATATGGTTCGCGGTTCTGACGCACAGGAGTTTCATCATTTCAGACGAAGCAAGCGTGTTCTAATAACGCAGCTTTAGAAGGGCCATTCACGTGGTAGAGAACTTGCTAGATGAACATTCTACCATATTTTCTTGACGAAAAGCAGGCTCTATCGCGCCATTTTTCTAGCAGAAAATGCCCCTAAGCAAGCCTGTAGAGCTAGATGATCATCTGCTAGAGTAAAGGGATTTTCTCGGCATACACGCAAAAGAATATCTCGTCGAGAAAATATGGTAGGCTGCATTTCGCGGCAGTGTTACCCGGTCTCAAGCGTGTACTGCCGTGAGCAGGCCATTGGTTGTCACAATCTCGATTGAGAGCGTTTTATAGCCGACATCATCAAACAGTACGACTACCTTATCCTCTTCGTAGCGCATGACAAGACCCTGGCCCCAACTGGTATGGGTGACGCGACTATTAACGGGGAAGGGCATGGAAGTGCTCTCTGCGGCGGTCAGACCACTCTCACAGATGTCACAGAAGCCACAGGGCTTATCAAGTTCCTCACCAAAATAGTTGAGCAAGTACTTGCGCCGACAACTCGCGACTTCGGCATAGCCCTGCATCATTGCCAGGCGCGAGCGCACTACCTGGCGTCTGTTCTCGTGGAAGCGTACCGCCTCGTTGGCAATGGCGTTTAAATTCGCTGGCTTCTTGTATGGCTTGACCTTGCCATCAAATAAAATCTGCACAACTTCAAGTTCTTCCAGATAGCTCAAAACCTGAGTCAGGCGAGTTTGCGAGATATCCAGTTCTTCTTTCAGCACCCTGGGGTCACTGATGCCACCATGCTCGTGGACGACGCGCGCAACCATCTCTACCTCGTCTACCGCGACCTTTCCACTGCTGGTGAGAAAACTGCGTAGGCCAAGATCTTTGGAATTATAGAAGAGAATGACCTTCGCCTGCGCGCCGTCGCGACCCGCGCGCCCGATTTCCTGGTAATAAGCATCGACCGAGTCGCTGATCTCGTAATGATAGACAAAACGGACATTGCCCTTGTTGACTCCCATGCCAAAGGCGGTGGTGGCGACAATTACCTCTATCTCGTCCTGCATAAAGGCTGTCTGGGCCTTGACTCGTTCTTTTGCTTTCATGCCCGCGTGATAGGCGACGGCTGTTCTGTTCTGGGTACGCAGGTGCTCCGCTAACTCTTCCGCGTGTTTACGCGTGCCCACATAGACGATGCCCGGTTTCTCTGCTTGCGCGATCCGTTCTGTCAGTGCGCGTTTTTTGTCTCCCTCGTCGTAGAACTTCTCGACGCCCAGCCAGAGGTTTGGCCGATCAAAGCCCTGCACAACGATGCTCGGCTTATGCATACCCAGACGCTCAACGATCTCATCGCGCACAGGCTGCGAGGCCGTTGCCGTTAAGGCCAGGACTCGTGGATGACCCAGCGCTTCGATGATCGCTCCTAAACGCGCGTAACCTGGACGGAAATCGTGACCCCACTCGCTGATGCAGTGCGCCTCATCTACGACAAAGAGCGCTGGTTTGGCCTCGCGCACGCGTTGTAATGTTTCCTGATTACTCAGTTGCTCTGGCGTCAAAAAGAGGAATTCAAGCTTGCCGCCTTTGAGCACAGCGAATGCTTCTTCCCATTCCGCCGCTGAGAGCGTTGAATTGAGGAGCGCTACCTCGCCCATGCTCTGGTCTTCTATCGCCTCAACCTGGTCCATCTGCAGCGCGATCAGCGGCGAGATAATCACGGTAGGACCCGCGATCAAAAGGGCGGCTGCCTGATAGATAAAGGATTTGCCTGAGCCAGTTGGCATGACTGCCAGCGTGTCGTGACCCTCCAGGAGCGCCTGAATGGCTGTTTCCTGGCCTGGACGTAATGCGTCAAAGTGCATCTTATCGCGTGTAATACGTCGCAAGCGTCGTCTGTTATTCCATCTTTTAAACATATATCCTACTTTACTCACGTAATTGCAAGAAAACAACTCCATCTTGATGGAGTTCCTGTGCTGTTGCTTGATTGATCTGATGTAACCATTTCTCATTTTCAACACGGATCAGAATGTTGAGTAGACGCACACCAGTCCAGATAGGCCATCTGCCAGTTCAGCGCAAGCCTGCTGCAATGGTATCTGTCCAGCCTGGTCGATCTCCAAGTATAAATTGTGACTCCTGTCATAACCTGGCCACTCTGGCAACTGGCAACGGAGGAACAAATATGAGCATACTACTCATAGGGCGCTCTTTGGGTATACACACCCTGCAAAATTGAAGCGTGTAAATTATTGCTAACCCGTATTATTCTCTCTGGCTCAGTAATTGCTTACCTTTTCCGCATGCTTGAAGGAAAAGGTAAGCGACCAGACCACTCCTCATTTTGCCAGCCAATCTGATGCAATGATTAAGCAAACGAGCAAAATACCGTAGATTATTGCGCAAACGAGCAAAATACCAGAAAAATTCGCGCAAATGGGCAAAATAATTTGACATAAAAATAGAGCGTAGAATCTTGCTTAAGGCGCGTATGAAGCCATCTTACCGTATATTATCTTTCGGGGAAAAGAGGATAAAAAATTTGTTTGCTGTATTGACAAACAATCATCCCCTGATTACACTGGTTGCAACTGGTTTAATTTAACCGGTTAAATGCAAGTGAGATCCCTGATTACTCCATAGGACGTGGAGTTCCCCATCCTTGCAAGGAAGGTTAATTCTGCTCGTAGACAATGTTGTCATGCCATTTGAAAGGTGGGTTCCTGCGATGCATCTCTCCTTATCCTTACCTCTCCAGAAGCGTGTACTCTATCAAGCTTTGTGCTCTCATAGATGGAGAGCCGTGCTGGCATTTATTGCCATTGTAGGCCTTGTTGCCGGCGTGCTTGGCGTTTCTAGCACATCAGCTCAGGCGGCCGGATCGCTGCCCTGCGACATTTATGCCTCCGCTGGTACACCGTGTATTGCCGCGCATAGCACTGTGCGAGCGCTTTTCTCCGCGTACAGCGGGAGTCTTTACCAGGTTAAGCGCTGGTCAGATTCCGCGACCACCAATATCGGAACCCTGACGGCGGGAGGCTATGCCAATGCAGCCGCGCAAGATTCGTTCTGCTCTGGCACGTCATGCACCGTCATGGTCATCTATGACCAGTCAGGCAGAGGCAACAGCCTCACCATCGAAGGACCCGGTGGAGCTGGTGCCCAGGACTTCGGCGCGAATGCCGCGGCGCTGCCGCTAACTGTCGGTGGTCATAGGGTCTATGGACTCTACGTGTCAGCCGGCGTCGGCTACCGGGATAACTCTACGTCGGGTGTCGCGAGAAATGGCGCGCCTGAGGGTGAGTACATGGTGACAAGCGGCACACATGTTAACAACCGCTGCTGCTTCGACTACGGGAATGCCGAGACATCTGGCAGGGATACCGGTAACGGCCATATGGACGCGATCAACTTCGGTACCGAGTGCTGGTTCTCTCCATGTTCGGGCTCTGGTCCCTGGGTGCAGGCAGATCTTGAAAACGGCCTCTTTGCCGGAGCAAATGGTTCCGACACGAATAACAGGGGCAATTCCAGCGCGTTTGTGACTGCTTTGATCAAGAATAACGGACAGAACACATACGCCATCAAGGGTGGTAACGCGAACTCTGGTAGCCTGACCGCCTGGTACAGCGGAACCGGGGTGGATATGCGCCCATGCACCAGGAAGGGGCTCTCGTCCTGGGAACTGGTGGCGATAACAGCAATGGCTCAGTCGGGTCATTCTTTGAAGGGGTCATGACCGCTGGCTACCCAACTGACGCGGCTGACAATGCTGTCCAGGCCAACATTGTCTCCGTTGGCTAGAGCAGTAGCATCAGCTTCCCGGTCACTGGCACCGCGTACCGGCTGACCAATGTCCACACTGGCACAGTCCTTGACGCGGTGAATTGCGGGACCGCCAATGGAAGCGCGATCGATCTATGGGCCTCGCTCGGCAACACCTGCCAGCAGTGGCGATTCGCCAGCGCCGGTAGTGGTATATTCACCATCACCAACGTTCACAGCGGGACAGTCCTCGACGCGGTGAACTGCGGATTGGCTGATGGCACGGCTGTGGACCTGTGGTCCTCGCTCGGCAATAATTGCCAGAAGTGGGCCGTTATCCCGACCGGCGGCGGTCACTATGAGATTGTCGTCCAAAACAGCGGCATGGTGCTTGATGATGTGAACTGTGGGACGGCTAACGGAACCAGGGCCGACATGTGGCAGTGGCTCAACAATACCTGCCAGGAATGGAGCATCGCACCCTAGTCCATTGCTATCTGACCTTTTGTTTTGCAGAGGTTTGGCGAGCGCTCTGCGCCCGCCAAACCTCTTTTTTTTCTCCGAGGAGGCAAAAGCTGTTGGTAAGACCCCGTTAACTGGTGGATGACTTGAAAGGGTGACTATTTTAACTGAAGTGCCAGAGAGGGCCGATTGATCGGGACAGGACCCGATCAATCGGCCCTCTCTGGCATTTGCATTCGTTGCGGCAGCTATTTGGGATCTCACATTCCTCCACCAGATAATGTGGCTCTACTAAAGCTGTTTTGACCTGATTTTTCAAAGTCAGCTATGACTCATGAGCGAGCGAGCGTTAAAAAACCATAAAGAAATATCTGCCTGCCTGTTGTACCTCAAATACTCTTGACTGAGAAATGACGATCTTCTAGAGTAAGATGGCGCTTATTTATTTATACTCATCTATTTTTCTGAGAAAGGACATACTATGCCCTGGCCTTTCCGCAAAAAACCGGCGTCTCAACAGCAGCGCGATGCTGAACAACAAAGCCCTCAGGGGGAGCAACAGGTAGCTCTGCCGAAGATGGCTGGAGATAGACGCTTTCTTGAGCATGTGCCCTACATGCTCCCTAAAGATCTTTCCGAGATCAATCGCCTGGATTTCCAACACTATGCGTTGCGTGCCACCCTTAAAGCCAACTATCTGGCTCCTCTCGGCCAGCCGAGGACCATTCTGGATGTTGGATGCGGCACCGGCCAGTGGTCCTACGAGATGGCCGGGACGTTTCCCTCTGCTCAGGTTACTGGCTTTGATTTGGAGGCAGGCAAAGTTCCAGGCGTTGATAATTACCATTTTGTGGCGGGCAATGTCTTGGATGGCTTGCCCTTTCTTGCTGAGCAGTTTGACTACGTTCACCAGCGCTTGCTCGTGACGGCGCTGCCGCTCACCGCCTGGCCAGGCGAGATCAAAGAGCTGGTTCGCGTCACTCGACCCGGTGGCTGGGTTGAGTTGCTTGAAGGTGGAGACGAGATTACGCCCATTGGTCCAGCAACCCGCCAGATGTTTGGTCTGATGAGTCAGCTTGCCGCGTCGCGGGGCCTGGATACGAATGGCGTCGTTTCCCGCTCGCTGGGCGACTATCTCCACCAGGCGGGCCTGCAGGAGGTGAAGACAGGCGTGATCGATATTCCGCTCGGCCAGTGGGGAGGGAGAACCGGTGGCTTGATGAGCACCAACTTCCGTACCACATTTGCCAGCGTGCGTGAAGTCTTTCAGGCGCGTTTTCACATGTCCAGGGAGGACATTGGGCGGCTGCTAGAGGCGATGCCACAGGAATGGGAGCAGTATCATACCCTCTATCGCTTTACCTATGGCTATGGCCAGAAAGGCTTGTAGGTTTCAGTATCCTCAAGCGGATCGTGATCAAGCAAACGACGGGCCGCTCCCACTTTGAGGAATGATACAATTAGACAGCCGAAAAGGTTAAGTGACTTTGCAATAGAGAATAAAGATTGCTTCTGGAGGTCATTGCCATGACACACCCTGGAAATGTGAGCGCTTATTTAACGGTTCCCCGCGCTCATGGACCGGCCTGGTCGTTGGATGGAACGAGCCTTGCCTTTCTCTGCGATGCCAGCGGTATTGATCAGGTCTGGCTCCTGCCTGCCGCTGGTGGAGAAGCGCGTCAGTTGACACACTTTCCCGACCGTGTCGGCATGCTCGCCTGGTCCCCAACTGGAACGTATCTCGTTGCCACTGTGGATGCTGGTGGCAACGAGCACGATCAGCTCTTTTTGCTCTCAATAGACGGAGCGGAGCCAGAGGCATTGACGCAGGCACCAGGCGTCATTCATCACTTCGGTGCCTGGTCTCCTGATGGCTCCGCTCTCTGTTATAGTAGCAACCAGCGGCACCCGGCTTTCTTTGATGTCTGGATTATGGATGTCGAGACAAAGGCCGCGCATTGCGTGCTCGCACAGGACGAGAGCCTGCACCCTCACGGCTGGTCTCCAGACGGCAAGGACCTGCTTGTCGGTCGCCTCAACTCTGGCTTTGATCAGGATCTGCTGCTGGTCGCCATTGATGGTAGCGCGGTACGTAATCTGACCGCGCATGAAGGCGAGGCGGGATACGAGCATCCTCGCTTTACACCTGACGGTCAGTCAATCTATGTCCTCAGCAATGCTGGGCGGGAATGCCTGGCTCCTGCCCGCATAGATCTGCCAGGCGCCTCGCCGTCGCAGACGCGTGCCCCTCTGACCTATCTTATGGATACGTCATGGGACGCGGAAGCAGGGATAGTTCTCTCACCTGATGGCCAGACCCTCGCCTGGGCCTTGAACGAGAATGGCTGTTCGCGCCTGGTATTCTATGATGTTAAGCAGAACAGGGAACGCCTTGCGCCCACCTTCCCTGTTGGAGTCATCGAGGGCCTGAGCTGGTCCCCGGTGGATAATCAGCTTGCATTGAGCTTCAACGGCACAGCCCATGCTGGCAATATCTGGCTTGCGCGACCAGAAACAGCGGTGGCGCAACAGGTGACGGCCTTGCCGAGCAAGCTAGACGCCGACACGCTGAGCGTGCCAGATCTTATTTACTACACGTCATTCGATGGACGGCAGATACCGGCGTACTATTATCGGCCTCTTACGAATATACGAGCAACGCCAGAGGGTCTGCTACCGGTGATGCTCTTTGTCCATGGTGGCCCGGAGTCGCAGTTTCGTCCGTTGCACGCCGCGCCCTGGATGCCCCCACTGCAATATTATCTGCAACGGGGCTTTGCTGTGCTCGCGCCCAATGTGCGCGGCAGCAGTGGCTATGGCAAGACGTATGTGCATCTCGATGATGGTGGCTTGCGTCCAGATAGCGTAGCCGATCTTAAAGCAGGCGTGGACTGGCTGATACGCGCAGGGCAGGCCGATCCACGGCGCATTGGCATTGTGGGTCGCAGCTATGGGGGATATATGGTGCTGGCGGCAATCACAACCTACCCTGATCTCTGGGCTGCCGCGGTTGATATGGTGGGTATCGCTAATTTTGTCTCTTTCCTGGAAAAGACTGGTCCCTGGCGCCGTAAGTGGCGCGAGTCGGAATATGGGAGCCTGGAGAAAGACCGGGATATGCTCACCCGCATCTCTCCCATTCACGCGGTTGAGCGCATCATCACGCCCCTGCTGGTGATGCACGGGGCCAATGATCCCCGCGTGCCCGTCGCGGAGGCGGATCACCTGGTCGCCGCCCTGCAAACGCGAGGCATCCCGGTGGAGTATCTGCGTTTTGCCGACGAGGGACATTTTATGCTGCGCTGGAGCACACAACTCAGAGCCTATCCTGCGATTGGCGATTGGTTTGAGCAGTATATGGGATAAAACAAGCATTGGAACAGGTCTGTGCTTACATGCTGGTGGTGTCACTTGCCCAGGCATGGTCACTGCTATGCTGAGAGATCTCTCCTAGAGCCAGAGGCTGCGGAGGGCCCGCACTCATGACCATAGAATGGTGATGTCGCTTGAATTCGTCAGGATAGCTCCACCACTATTCCCAAGAAACGCGCGAAAGGTGTGTCTCCCTCGCGTGTAATCTGTGCTCTCGCTCGCAGAGTAGGCCACAGTGTATGAGCAAATGTCAGTCTTGGGATATGTGCAATACTTGAGCTCGCTAAAGCCATAGGGGTCTGTCGCGTAGATATCCATGGTAAATGTCTGGAAGGGGAGAAGTGGATGATCAGGTACGACGGTCAGCGTTACGGTCGTGCCTGAAGGAATGCTGATTTAGCCCTGGCTTGTCGGGGAGATCCCTGACGCGCTCAGGCGCAACATGACAGAGCTGGGAGGTTCTGGTACTGGTGTCGCGGTAGTGCTAGACTGCGGCGTGACGCTAATGGTCGCTATATGCGCCTGGGCAGTCAAGCCCTGTGCCACAGCTGTTGCCTGGATGTGCTGGGTGTTGCTTGTGTTGATGTTCCAGAGGATACTTGCAAGGGCCAGCAGCGCGCAGGCAAGCAGCAGCCATTGGCGTGAGCGCTTTTTTGCACGCAGGGGAGGACGCGTCACAAAGGATTCTTGCATTGGCAGAGTTGTCTCAGGCGGCTGCTCATTGGTCGTGGGGACGAAGCGCGGCAGCGGCGCGGGCAGGAGTTCGGGTGGCTGCGGAGTTGAGGGCCTGCTGTGCCGGGGCGCGCGCGTGGGCTCCGCGGCCTGAGTCAGCGCCTGAGCAAAGGCGTCTATTGTGGCGAAGCGGTCTTTGGGATCTTTGGCCAGCGCGGTCAGGATAACCTCTTCCACTTCGACGGACAAAGCGGGTATGTATTCGCGCAATGGCGGCGGCGGGACGGTGGCGTGCTGCATGAGCAGTTCCACCTGTGTGCCATTAAAGGGTCGGACAGTATCTTCAAATGATGACAAATATGCCTATCGGTCATCCGTTCAGACGGCCAGCCGTCTTGGGCGAACTGCCGCGCCCGCTACTCCTCGCCCCAATTGCCAAGGGTCAGAGCTACTTTTGCACAAAATGTTGTAACTGCCGTTAATATCGGCGTGAAGGATGGTTCCATCACTGGCACGATACCAACTGCGAGCAATGCGCTTGCCAGAAAACACTCGTTGTTCCCTTCGATCCGCCCGGTAGGTTGGGATCGGGTCATGGTCCAGAAAGCTGGCTTTACTCGTATAGCTTTCTTCCTGAACGATCACCTTGATCCCAACCAGTTTCCCTTTATAGCTCAGTTGGTCGATGAAACGAGCATGGGGAAGTTGGACAAACGACTGATTGTTGCGCTTGCCCAGGTGTACTTCCTGCTTCCAAAGAGGATTGTTGCCAATCACCAGCGTTCCAATTCCCTCTTCGACCAGCAGATCAATGATGCGACGGCTGGCCGTGTGCAGATAGCTGTCTACACGGCGATTGCGCTTCGTCGTCATCCGATCCAGTTGGCGCGAGGTGAAACGGTTTTCATGGCTCAGGCGGCTTTGCTGGTGAGCACGACACTTGTTGTAGTACTGGTTGAGGCTCTTGAGCGTGCCTTTGGGATGTCGTTCACGTAATGTACCATTGGCCGCGTATTCCATCACCAGGTAGGGCAGGTCGTCGCTGGCGATGCCAAAGTCGAGCAGAGGCAAGATATGCGGATGCTTGAGGCGAAATGTCCGGGCCTCGTTGATAAATTCTTTGAGATCGTTACTATCCGTCAGGCGTCCATGCAAGACCTTGATCGCGACTCGCTCCTGGGTGCGAACTAATTCGCCCAGGTAGACATCGCCAAAGCCGCCGCTGCCGAGGTAACGCAGCAGGCGATAGTTGCCAAGTTGTTGACCTACACGGTCGCTTCGATCTGGCATGGCATTTTCCTTGTTATTGTCAAAATGCTCTCTTGCTTAGAATACTTCTATTATAAATAGAAGGGGAGATACGCTGTGCGTCAAGTAGTCTGCATCTCGCGAACGGGGTTTCGCAAACAGTAGGGGCAAAACTCCCGTACCTGGCGGCAAAGCCGCCAAATCGTTTGGGAAGTGGCTGAGTTTGTAGGCGGCTTTGCCGCCTACAAACTCAGCCACTTCCCCTCAAATTCGGGGTGGGGTTGCTGCAATCCGTGGGTGCAAAGGTGCCTGCACGGTACCTTTGCACCCACGGTCGCAAAAGTCCTTTCTTCCCCACCCGCCCACCCTGAGAGGAGAAGCTTGCGAGGACACCTCGCCCACCGGCAGGGGACTGGCCGTCCCCTGCACCCCTGCTTGCAGCGACTTTTGCGAAGCCCTGATCTCGCGAAGTAGCGTTCAAATGGGCATCCAGGAGCGTGGGAGGCCAGAGGCATATCCTTCTTGACTGGCAGAGTTTTGGGATGAACAGCGCAGAGAGGATTTACTACCTGGCGTTTTCCATGCTGATGCTTTCCTCGTCGGCGGTTATGCACTGCTCGTACGTGGCAGGGGCATTGGAGAGGTGCTTGTTGCCGAATTGCTCAAGCGCTGCAATCACGTCTACCAGTTCCCTGCCTTTGGCGGTCAGATGGTACTCAACACGTGGCGGGATTTCCAGGAAGGCGAGCCGCTGCACAAAATCTAACTCTTCTAGCAGCTTGAGCCGACTAGAGAGCGTTTTAGAACTAATATGCCCTAACGTTGCCCGTAACGTATTAAAGCGCATAGAACCCTGCAACAGATTCATGACGATCAGCAAGATCCAGCTATCGCCTAAGAAATGGATGGCCCGTCCCAAAGGCGTCGTTGTACAGGCTTCGTGCAAATTTGTTGGCTGATTCGCCTCAGTTTCTTTCATAAGAGAAAGTATACCATTTTTTTGCTTAGAAAACAACTTCCTTGACAAAAACAACTTCCTGATATACTATTAGTTTCGTAATGAAAGCAAGATGAAAAGAGAAACTAAAGAGGATTTTGTTATTATGAACTATGGTCATCCGCTGCAGTTTGGCACATTTATCACTCCATTCAACGCCTCTCCAGAGACGGTTGTGGCCCTGGCGAGGCGTAGCGAAGAGTTAGGCTATGACCTGGTGACATTTCAAGATCATCCCTACCAGTCAGAGTTTCTCGATACCTGGACGCTGCTGGCCTGGGTTGCTGCTCAGACCGAGCGCATCCATATCGCGGCAAACGTGCTCAATCTGCCGCTACGCTCACCAGCGGTAATGGCGCGTGCCGCGGCAAGCCTCGACCTGCTTTCAGCCGGGCGGCTGGATCTCGCGCTTGGTGCTGGCGCATTCTGGGACGCGATTGAGGCCATGGGAGGTCGGCGGCTTGCGCCGGGTCAGGCTGTTGCTGCACTTGCTGAGGCGATTGATCTTATCCGCGCCATCTGGGATGAGAGCGAGGGTCGCCCCTTGAGCTTTGCTGGCGACTACTATCAGCTCAATGGCGCGCAGCCGGGACCCCTGCCAGCACACGCCATACCAATCTGGCTGGGCGCTTATAAACCACAGATGTTGCGGCTGATAGGTCAGAAAGCGGATGGTTGGCTGCCCTCTCTCAAATACATGAAACCCGGTGAACTGCAGTCCGCCAATAAGCTTATCGACGAGGCTGCGCGCCAGGCGGGCAGAGACCCACGTGAGATTCGCCGACTTGCTAATATCGCTGGGCAATTCTCAAGCTCGCGTGCTGGCTTTCTCAATGGGCCAGGCCAACAATGGGTTGACGAACTTCTCCCGCTCGTTGTCAATGATGGCATCAGCACTTTCATGCTTATGTCAGATGATCCAGCCACGCTAGAGCAGTTCGCGGCTGAGGTTGCGCCAGCATTGCGTGAAGCCGTCAAGCGTGAACTGCCAGAGGCTTTCTCCGCCTCCAGAATACGCTCTGCCGCAGCGCGAGCCAGGCGAAGTGAGGGCATCGACTACGACGGCGTGCCCGCGTCCCTGGCCGATGCTGTGATAGAGCCAGGAGATCTCCAGTACAGGCGCGTTAAATCGACCTATATGCGCGGTGGATCTCCTGGACTCGTCTTGCAGGTGAAAAATACCGCTGAAATTGTAGATGCTCTCGCCTTTGCCCGTGCCCATGCTCATCTGCCGCTCGCGATACGTAGCGGTGGACATGGTGTCAGTGGGCGCTCGACCAACCATGGCGGTATTGTGATCGACCTGTCCAGGCTCAACAAGATCGAGGTGCTGGATGAGTCAACCCGCCGCGTACGCATAGAGCCAGGGGCGCGCTGGATGGACGTTGCCGCCGCGCTGGCCCCCCACGGGTGGGCGCTGAGTTCGGGCGATTATGGTGGTGTAGGCGTTGGCGGCCTGGCGACCGCTGGTGGCATCGGCTGGCTGGCACGCGAGCATGGTCTGACAATCGATCATCTACGAGCCGTCAATATCGTGCTCGCCGATGGTTCAATGCTGCGCGCAAGTGACGAGCAGAACGCGGATTTATTCTGGGCCGTGCGTGGCGCTGGAGCGAATTTTGGGATCGTCACAACGTTCGAGTTTGAGGTTGACGAGGTCGGTCCTGTTGGCTGGGCACAGCTGGTGCTTGATGCAAGTGATACGGCTGACTTTCTCGAAAAATGGGGCGCAACCATCGAAGCCGCGCCTCGTGATCTTACGAGCTTTATGATCATGGGACCACCGCGCCGGGGGCGACCGCTGGTGGCCCAGGTGCTGGCGCTGGTCAACTCCGATCAGCCAGAGACCATCATTCAGCGGCTGCAACCAATCGCTGATATTGCTCCGCTGTACGACCAGATGGTGAGCATCACGTCTTACGCGAGCATTATGGCGAACGCGCAGGGCGGGGATCACGATGGTCAGGGTGAACCGGTCGCGCGCTCTGGCTTGCTTGAGCATATTACGCCTGAATTCGCTGCCGCAGTCGCGCAGTTACTGCGCAGTGGGATAGTATACTTTTTCCAGATACGCTCTGTGGGAGGCGCTGTTTCAGACGTTGCGCCTGAGGCAACCGCCTATGGCAACCGCGCAGCTAACTTTTCAGTCACAGCCTTTGGAACAGACCGTGGACGTATGAATGCGTTGTGGGACGAAATGTCTGTGCATTTCAGAGGGCTTTATCTGAGTTTTGAAACTGATCTGCGCCCGGAGCGCCTGCATGACGCATTTCCAGCCGGAACACTTGAACGCCTGCGTCAGTTAAAGTTGCGCTATGATCCCCATAACATCTTCCGTGACAATTTCAATATTGTGCCGCAAGCGGCCAGGTCAATGTAAAAGTCTTTTCTGCCCCACCCACCCGCCCTGAGTGTGAGAGAGTTGCTGGCGAGCGGGCCGCGGCTCGCTCACCAGCAACTCTCTCACACTCAGGGGAGGGCTCTTGCAAAGCGCAAACATGACGTTTGCATTGCCCTGACGGCGCAGTCAAAGCAGTTGATGTGATAAAAGTAGTACCAGACCTGTGGGCCTGGTCTTGCAAGATGAAGGAGAAGAGTGCTATGACAGATTACAGGCAGAATTTGCTGTTCGGTGCGTTCATCACACCTGTGGTTCGGCCCGCTTTGCAGGCGGTGGAACTTGCGCAGGTGGCGGATCGCGCGGGTCTTGACCTGGTGACGTTCCAGGACCACCCTTACCAACCAACTTTCCACGATACCTGGACGTTGCTCTCGTATGTCGCCTCGCTGACAAAGCAGATCCATGTCAGTGGGAATGTTCTTAATCTCCCCTTAAGGCAGCCAGCCGTGCTGGCCCGCAGTGCCGCGAGTTTAGATCTCCTGAGCGGCGGTCGCCTTGAGTTGGGCCTTGGAGCTGGCGGCTTCTGGCACGCGATCGAAGCTATGGGCGGACGGAGCTTAGAGCCGGGTCAGTCTATCGTGGCCCTGGAAGAGGCAATCACGATTATTCGCGAGATCTGGGCAACAGACCAGCCTGGTGGAGCGCGTGTCAATGGCACATACTATCAGGTTAGCGGCATCAAACGTGGTCCCAGGCCCGCGCACGATATTGGGATCTGGATTGGTGCATATAAGCCGCGCCTGCTGAAGTTGACTGGACGTGTGGGTGACGGTTGGCTACCCTCACTCGCCTATCTGCCGGGAGGACTTACCGATCTTGTAGAGATGAACAAACACATTGACGAGGGGGCAGCCCTGGCAGGACGTGAGCCGTCAAAGATACGTCGCTTGCTAAATATCTCAGGTCAATTTACGCGCTCTGGTCGCTCCCTGCTCAACGGGCCTCCCCAGCAGTGGGCTGAAGAGCTTGCCAGTATGACTCTCACACACGGCATCACCGGCTTCATCTTTGCGGCAGATGACGCGCCCTCTATCGAGCTTTTCGCAGCCGAAGTCGCCCCCGCCACGCGTGAACTCGTGGCAGCCGAGCGCACACGTCGCTAGAGCCTCCCCGACTCCGCGCCCCATTGCAGACTTCGTTGGCGTACGACACCATTGCTTACCTTTCCCATCCACGTGCCCTTTTTTGCAGAAGACGAGCAAGCAGTGAGATATGGGAGGATTGCGAGCGCAGTCCTCCCATATCTCACTGCCTTTTCTCCATGGGTGAGGCTTTTGCCTGCCAATTGCATGCGCCAACAAAGTCATTGCAAAGACAGAGCCGTCTCTCTCCTCTCAGGATTTGGCGGCGGAGAGCACTCCGAAAAAGACGTGGACATCTGCCCTTGACTTAGAGCGTGCTCTAACATTTACACTAAGAGGGAGAGATCAAGATGATATGACACTGGCCTTCATGTGTTGAGGTTCTCTCAAATGCCAGTGTTCAGAGAGATTGCGTATTAGAACACAAGCATGTTTTTCATAAAAGCTTGAAAGGATAACACCTGCTATGGCACAAAAAGTCTGGTTTATTACTGGTTCCTCGCGTGGCTTTGGTCGCGAATGGACTGAGGCTGCGCTCAAACGCGGAGACCTTGTCGCCGCCACTGCACGCGATACTGCCAGTCTGACAGAACTGGTGAAGACTTATGGTGACGCGGTGCTGCCGCTGCAACTCGATGTGACTGAGCGAGCCGCTGACTTTGCGGCGCTCAAACAAGCATACGAGCGCTTTGGACGACTCGATGTTGTCGTCAATAATGCTGGTTATGGACTGTTTGGCGCGGTCGAAGACCTCAGTGAGGAGCAGGCGCGCGCGCAGATGGAGACGAATTTCTTCGGGGCTCTCTGGGTGACTCAGGCGGCTCTGCCGTATCTGCGCGAGCAACGCAGCGGACACATTCTGCAGGTCTCATCGATTGGTGGGATCGCGGCCTTCCCCATTCTGAGTCTCTATCATGCCTCAAAGTGGGCGCTGGAAGGCATGAGCGAGGCTCTGGCACAGGAAGTGGCCCCGTTCGGCATTCATGTGACATTGATTGAGCCGGGAGGCTTTACCACTGACTGGAGCGGCAGTTCCTCGGTGCAAGTCGAGCCACGCCCTGAGTATGCGTTTTTGCTGGAGGCTCGCAAACAGCGCGCACAACGCATGCCTTCTGGTGATCCAGCGGAGACCCGGCAAGCGATTTTGACGCTGGTCGATGCTCCCAATCCGCCACTCCGGCTCTTTCTGGGTGCTTCTCCATTGACCATCGCTCGTCCTTTATATGAGCAGCGTCTCAAGACCTGGGAGCAATGGTCTGAGGTTTCACAGGGGGCTTAAGGATCGTTTGGAAATACATGAGCAGGGAGTCACGCTATTTTGTGATATCCCTGCGCAGGAAGAATGCAACAGAGTCTTTGCATGCGGCTGGACTGGACGACGCTTATTCAAGAATGACAATATCAGTCACATCCTCAAGCCACCCAGGATAACTTGTAAGTGTGATGCCACTGCTGGACCAGATCTTGACCTTTTGTTCGACTTTCAGATCGCTCAATGACCCTCGTTGGGCTGTATGACAAGCTGTTCCTTGCTGCATATACACATGGACAAAAGCATCAACGGAGATGTCCGTATCTACCCCGCCGAAGATACCCCTATTTCCCTTACCTAGAGTGTTAAGGCCAAGCGTTGTTGAACCCGTTGCTGATCTTGGGGAAATGGTTTGGATCGTTGCTGTCAGGTTTTCCTTGCTACATGGTGCTTGCACGCTAGCCATGAACCGAGGAAGGAAAAGAGCGGCCAGTGAACCGATAAGCACGCAAGCAATCACAAGCAATATCCAGATTTTGGGGAATGAGAAATGTCGCAACACTAGGGTCCTTCTAAACACAGCCGTCTTCCTCCTAAAATGTTCTTCTCTCTGAAGAAGACGTACCCCAGAGTTCTGAAGTTCCGAGAGAGAGGCCTGTATGCAAAGAGGAGAATGTGTCTCTTTGGCAAACAAGGAGCAGCCTCAGTGACCTGCTCTGGCGGAACTCTCGCTCGCGCTTAAGAGCGCAGCGTCGTTGCATGCCAGATGCGCAGATATTCTTTCTTTACCGTAAGGTCCTGATGAGATGCAGGAGTGTCACAGGTGCTTCCGCGCCTATGACACTCCTGCATCTCATGCTGTTCTATTTAGCGCACGATGCACTCTGCGGCAAACAGACGGACACTATCCAATTGGGCCGCATCATGAAGATAGAGAATGGCTTCCTGCGCTCCTGCCTCTTCAATTTCGCGCAAGCGTTGGCGAATAGTGGCGGGAGTGCCAACCAGTCCGGTATCGGGCTTGATATTCAACTGCTGGGCCTTGCGCGCGGCTTCTTCCTCGGTGCGTGCAAGGGCCACGCTGTATTCTACGGTGCGCTTGATCTCGTTGTAATTGCGTCCAACACTCTCGCAATGGCCGCGTAGAATATCCAGTTTGCGTACCAGTTCCGCGTTCGGCTGATTATTGAGATTGCAGGCATCCCCGTATTGGGCGACAAGTTTAAGCGTGACCTTTTCGCCGGCTCCCCCGATCAGCAGAGGGATATGCGGTTTTTGCACGCCCTTGGGCTGGTTAATCGCGCCCTTGACCTGATAATATTTGCCCTCAAAGGCTGCCTCCTCATCGCTCCACATCTTGCGAATGATTTGCACTGCCTCGCGCAGATAGCGCAGCCGTTCAGGTGCGTCGGGATAGTTATAGCCGTAGGCGCGATATTCATGCTCATACCAGCCTGAGCCTATGCCAAAGTTGAGCCGTCCATGCGAGAGCACATCAACGGTACTCGCCATCTTGGCCAGCAGAGCGGGATTACGATAGCCATTGCACGTCACAATCTGGCCGATGCGCACGCGTTTAGTATCGCGAGCGAGCGCGGCAGTGCTGGTCCAGCATTCAAAGGTCCATTCCTGAGTAGGAGTAGGCACGGTATGCAAGTGATCATAGAGCCAGATTGCATCAAAGCCGACCTCTTCCGCCAGTTGAGCCACCCGCGTCATTGTCTCGTAAGCCTCAACAGGATCGGTGATGCCAACCAGGTCCATACGCCAGCCCTGGGGAACGATCAGGCCATATTTCAGTGCCATAGGTGTTGTCTCTACTTTCTAGATAAAAGCATTCAGAGGGTGTGTGATTCAGTTACTATTATCGAACATATCAATGTGAAACACCAGCCAGACATGCTGCCTGCCTGCCTTGTGCGCAAAAACTTTGAGGTAAGTGGCTGAGTTTGTCGGCAGTTCGGCCGCCGACGAACTCAGCCACTTATCAAACGATGGGGCGACAAAGCCGCCAGGTACGGGAGTTTTGCCCTCACTGTGTATCTTGCCCCGCGCCAAAGCGAACTGGCAAGATTAGCGCTCGCGAATGGGCAGGTAGGCGTCGTCGCGCAGGTAGAGCGGCACGCACTCAAGGGGTGCGTTGGCGACGATATAATGGCCACCTTCGTATTCCTGGCCGGTCCACGCGTCGCTCCAGGTGCTGCCCAGAGGCAAGTAAACTTTGCGGCTGCGCGCGCCTTCTACCAGGACGGGCGCGACCAGCAGATCGGGACCTAGCAAGAACTGGTCATCTATGATGGCGCTCTCGCTGTCCGTGGGAAAGTCGAAGAAGAGCGGGCGCATGGGCGGGATGCCACTCTCGCTGGCTACCTGCATCTGCTCTTCAATATAGGGGCGCAGGCGCTCGCGTAAAAAGAGTAGCCCTTTAATGATGCCATAGGCCTCTTCCCCGAAGGACCAGGCTTCGTTCTCTTCACCGGTATCGATCATAGCCCCGGTATCGCGTTCGGGATTGCGATAGCCGTGCAGGCGGAAGAGTGGGCAGAACGCGCTGTACTGGAACCAGCGCACGACCAGTTCGCGGAAAGAGGGTGAGTGAATGTCTCCGCCATAAAAGCCACCGATGTCGGTGGTCCACCAGGGGATGCCGCTGAGCGCCATGTTCAGGCCGGAGCGTACTTGAGCCTGCAAAGCCTCAAAGGTGCTATCAATATCGCCCGACCAGACCGCCGCGCCATAGCGCTGGCTGCCTGCCCAGGCGGAACGACAGAGATTGAGAATGGGTTCGTCGCTGAGCTGGCTCTGCTGCTCATAGAAACCCTGCTCATGCAGGAATGGGTAGGCATTGACGAGCGCCGCGCCATTGCCCAGGTGGAAGCGCAGATGCTCCGGGTCCAGCGGGTGTACCTCCGGCTCGCAAGCATCCAGCCACCAGGTCTTAATCCCGTACTGGTAATAGTTGGCGTGAACCTTCTCCCAGATGTAAGCGCGAGCCTCTGGATTGGTGGCATCATAATACTGCACGAAAAGCGGTCCCTCCGGGTGCTTATCCTGGAAGATCATGCCCGTGGGAATGCCGCGTTCGCTGCGCATAAGCAGCCCGCGCTGCTCCATCTCGGCAAAGTTTTCACTCATGGGATTGACCGTTGGCCAGATCGAGACCATCAATTCGACGCCCAGACTTTTTAACTCGCGCACCATTTCAAGAGGATCAGGCCAATCTTTGGCATCGAAACGCCAGTCCCCCTGCAGGGTCCAGTTGAAAAAGTCGATCACCACCACCGCCAGCGGCAGTCCGCGCTCTTTGTAACCACGCACGACCGCGAGCAGTTCAGCCTGGGTGCGATAGCGCAGTTTGCATTGCCAGAAGCCTGAGGCCCAGTGCGGAAACTCTGGCGCGTGTCCCGTAGCATCAGCGTAGTGCTGCATAATCTCGGCGGGTGACGCGCCAACCGTGAGCCAGTAATCAAGCTGAGATGTTGCCTGCGCGACCCAGCGCGTCTGCGTCTCGCCTAATTCCACGCGGCCAGCGGCTGGATTATGCCAGAGCAGGCCGTAGCCGCGATTGGAGAAGAGGAAAGGGATCGAGACCTCAGTGTTGCGTTGCAGCAGCTCGATCACGCAGCCCTTCTGGTCCAGGCGGCCATGCTGATGCTGTCCCAGACCATAGAACTGCTCGCCCTTGTAGGCTTGAAAACGCGCCTCCAGCTGATAAAGCGCGCCAGGCTGGCTTTTGAAGAGGCGCGCGGGAATGCGCGTGGCATGCATATGCGCGAGTTCTGCCAGCCATTCCTCTCCGCCGGCGGAGCGCGTAAAACGGATCTGGCCCGTGGGCGAAACATGTACCGTGAGCGCGCCATTGACCAGCGTTGCCCCCTGTTCATCAAGCGTGATCTGCGCCTCCAGCGGCTCTTGCGGCAGCAACGCGCTTACCAGATCCTTGTGCAGCGCCGCGTCAAATGTCGAGCGCACTCGCACGCTATCGCGCCCCCACGGCTCAATCCGCACAATCTCATGCTTCCCTTCCCAATAAAGGGCATTTTCATCTTGCCTGAAACCCTGCATAAAGCAACCCTTGTCTTTCTATGTCCGAAAAATTCATCCCTTCAAGGCACCAGAGGTCAGGCCAGAAGTGATGTAGCGTTGGAAAGCGATCAAAAGAATGGCGGCGGGAATCGCGCCCAGCGTCGCGACCGCCATGACATTATTCCACTGCGAGCTGTACTGTCCCAGGTAGTTATAGATGCTCAGTGAAATCGGCTGGATATCGTTGGTGGTCATGATCGTCAGGCCATAGAGAAAATCGCCCCAGGAGAAGAGAAAGGCGAAAAGGCCCGCGGTCACAACCCCTGGCACTGCCAGTGGTAGCATCACGCGCAAGAAGGCGCGCCATTCGCCAGCACCATCGATAAAGGCCGACTCGACCAGTTCATAGGGCAATGCTTGCATAAAAGCAGCCATGATAATCACATCGAATGGCACCGCGTATGTGCTGTCAGCCAGGATCAGGCCGGGATAGCTGTTCAGTAAGCCAAGTTTCGTGAAGATCAGAAACATGGGCGTGGCCAGTGTCACTGCGGGAATCATCTGGGCTAGCAGCAGGCTAAAGATCAGAATATTCGAGAAGCGCGCGCGAAAATGCGCCAGGGCATAGGCGGCTGGTGTGGCGATCAGCAGCGAAACCGCGACCACACCCAACGAGACCAGCAGACTGGTAAGCAGATGCGGCAACTGGTCCGCGAATGTCGAGGCATAGGCGTTAAAGGTGATGCCTGTCGGAACTACCGTGACTGGAATGCTAAAGATCTGCTGATTGGTCTCCAGCGAGTTGACAATCATCCAGTAGACCGGAAAGAGCAGAAGCACCGTGATGATCAGCGCGCTTAGCGTCAACAGAATGGCCCCGACCGAGACCGCAGGCTCGCGTTTGCGCGCTTTGTTCTCCAGGCTTTGTTCAAGCGCTGGCTGTAATGGTAGCTGCATGGCGAGACTCCTCTCTAAAGCGACTGCTGTCTTCTCTGTGGGCGCAGATAGAACAGCGCGACTACCAGCGAAATGATCAGAATGATGTTGCCTAGCGCGGCCCCCTGGCCAAAGAGTTGCTGCGTGAACGACAGGTTATAGGACCAGGTGGCAAAGATCTGCGTCGTATTGGCCGGGCCACCACTGGTCATCACATACACCACATCAAAGACCTTTAACGTATAAATCAAGCCCAGCAGAAGCACCACGCTGATGACTGGACGGAGCAAGGGCAGCGTAATATACCAGAATTGCTGCCACTTGTTGGCACCATCGATTGAAGCCGCCTCGTAAACCTCGCCGGAAATGCCCTGCAGGCCGCTGTAGAGCAGCACCATATTAAAAGGAATGCCGATCCAGATGTTGGTGATAATAATCGTAGCCAGCGCCCAACCCGGCGTGGTCAGCCAACCATAGTGAGGCGGGAGCAGGTGCAGTCCGGCAAGCAACTGATCAATGATGCCATTGGTCTGGTCAAACAGCCACTTCCAGACAGTTCCCGAAACCACCAGTGGCAGTAGCCAGGGCAGGAGCAGCAGTGAGCGCAGAAAGCGACTGAGCGGGAATTTCCGCGCGAAAAAAAGCGCCAGGCCCAGGCCAAGCAAAAACTGAGGTACAATCGAACCTACCGTGAAAATCAGGGTCTGCTGCGCCGCCATATGGACGGTCGTGTCTTTCAGCACATTCAGGTAGTTCGTCAGTCCAATAAAGGGCGCGCTACCCGTGTACTCTGTCTGCAAATTGTAGCCCTGCAAGCTCACCGTAATGCTGTAGTACAGTGGATAGCCAAAGAAAATCAGCAGATAGAGAATGACTGGGATGAGAAAAGAGAAGCGGATCAGGGCCTTACGTAAAGACCTGCGCTGGTGCCTGCGTTTTGCCAATTCCCGCGCTTCTCCTCCAACGGCAGAGGGTGCCTGTGTATATGTTGTCACCGAATTCCTCCCTGGCGCAAAGTCATCCCGCTGGGGAGGAGAGGTTTGTCAGGACGAGGCGCAGATTGTGCCGCGTCCTGACAAAGCTCTTTCTCGACCAGAGGCTTTGCTGCAGCTAGCCGTTGAGAATCTTATCGATACTCTGCTGTGCTTGCGTCAATGCTGCCTGTGGAGAGAGGCTGCCTGAGAGCGCGGCCTGTTCCGCGGTCCAGATGGCCTGAGAAATGCTCGGGTATTTCGCGCCAACCTGGGCTGTACGAGCGCGAGCAGTGTTGAGTTCTTCCGTGAAGACCAGCAGATCGGGATTGCTCTGTAAGACCTGCTGCGAAACGGCTTTCAGCGGTGGCATATAGCCCTGTACGGTGTCATAATCGATCACCTGCGACGGCTGGAGCAGCCAGTTCAGGAAGTTCCACGCGGCCTGCTCGTGGGCCTGATCGGTCTGTGGGATGGTCCAGATCTCGCCACCGAGCGGCGAAACTGGTTTGGCACTGGTCGAGGGTATCGGCAGCGGCACCACGCCGAAGTCAGTGCCAGCCTTTTTCAGCAGGCTCAGGTTCCACGGACCATTCTCCATCATGGCCGCGTGCCCCTCTTCAAACTGCGTCAGGACATCACCCTGGCCCCAGTTCAAGGCCGCTTTGGAGAGATAGCCCTTCTGCGTCAGACCACTGAGGAATTGCAGCGCCTGCACGCCCGGCGCGCCATCGACTTTATTTAGATCAGCTCCATTTGACCACAGGAAAGGCTCAAACTGCCACGAACCCTCCTCGGTCGCTGGCGCGGACATCGCGAAGCCGTAGGTGTTACCCTTTGTCAGCTTCGCCGCGTCAGTCTCAAGCTCCGCCCAGGTGGTGGGTGGCGTCAAGCCAGCAGCGGAGAACATCTTTTTGTTGTAGAATAGCGCCAGGTCGTTGTTGCCAGTCGAGAGAGCATAGGTCTTACCCTGATACTGCATGGTCGATAAAGAGCCAGCGAAGAAATTCGAGGAGCTAAGTCCGCCAGTCATATACTGGTCCAACGGGCTTAGCGCGCCAGTTGCGGCAAACGTTGGCAGGTCAGGATTATCGATAATCATGAGATTGGGCAAGGTATGTGAAGCAGTCTCCTGCGAGGCTTTGGTGATCAGTGAGCCTATCGGCACGCTGTCGCGTTTGATCGTCACGTTGGGGTGTGCTGTTTCGTAGAGTTGAACTAGCTTGTTGATCTCGCTGTTCGCAGGCTCCGTGCCCAGATAGTCAAGCATGCTCAGCGTGATCTTGGCATTGGCATTGGGCGCAGTGCTCTGCGCGCTACTGCCACAGGCACTTAAGACTATTCCCAGAACGAGAAATAACAAACAACTCGCTGAGAGGGTACTCCATAGGTGGGACTTGCGTTGAGCCTGTCGCGGCTGCTCCGGCCCTTCATAAGGCTGGGAATTCATTTTCTATCCTCCCTTGGATGAATAAAACGTCGTTTTCTTGCTCACTTCTATCCTTGCATCCATCTCTTGCCACACCACACTTATCTTCCTGGCGGCATCTGTGTACTGACCACGCACACCGGTAATTCCCACATCGACACAACAGCACCTGTTGACATACCGATTCTGATGCCTGTCTGCCCAAAACTCTTCTTATGTTATCGAAGCGCTTCGATAGAGCAAGTATAAAATGCTTGAGGCAAACTGTCAAGGGTTATAAGTCATCCCTGCTTTTGAAAAATCAGGCCAAAACGGCTTTTGCCTCCCCGCCCTGGAGAAAAGAAGAGCTCTGGTGGGGAGTGCTATGTGCTCGTGCTGCTTAGAAAAAATGGGGGATAACTCATAGTCAGCTTTTGCTATAGGGACCAGAACTGGCACGAACGGTCAGGGGAGGTTTGAGCAAGATCTGGGAGGTTTCCAATGGCTCCCCGGCGAGTTTTTGGATCAGCATGCGCGTACCCAGGCGACCCATTTCGTGGAATGGGAAGTCCACCGAAGTCAGAGCCGGAGTAGTCATCTCCGCCAGGTGGGGTGAGAAAATCGCCACCAGCGAGAAGTCGCCGGGGATGTGCAGACCCTTATCGGAAAGCGCGCGAATAATCCCGCCGCTGGTCCAGGGGGTCGTGAGAATAAAAGCACTGAGTTCAGGATCACGCTGGAGCAGCGCCATCGTGGCCTCGTAGCCAGCCTGCTCGTTAGCCTCACAGCACTGGTCTATGCCCTGGAGACCGTAATGCTGGAGTTCGCTCTGAAAGGCCTCACGCGAGCGCACCACATAGCCGATGCGGCGCTTCAGCAGCGTCCTTGACTGGTTGATCAGCGCGATATGGCGATGCCCGCTCTCGACCAGGTAGCGCACGCTTGTCGAGAGCGCGTAAGCGAAATCTAGATCGACAAAGCTCAGCCCCTCGTTCTCGCTACAGCGCCCGATCAGCGTAAAGGGCAGCATCTGCTGCTTCAGAGCCGCCACGCGTGGATCTTCGAGCGCCACCTCCATCAGGATCGCGCCATCGATAAAGCCCTGGTGGCTCATCTCCATCACCCCCTCCTCCTCGCTCATCGGAGCCGTCCAGAGCAGCAGACCATAGCCATTGTCGGTCGCCGCCTCGGCAATACTTGTAATAAACTCCGATTGCGGCCCCAGACCCGTTCCCGACTTCCAGACCGGATAGAGCAGCGCCAGAATACTTGTGCGCCGCGTCGCCAGCGCTCGTGCCAGCGAATTTGGCTGATATCCCAGTTCCTTCATTGCCTGCAAGATACGCTGCTTCGCCTCCTCCGAAATCGGCCTCTTCCCACTCAACGCGTAAGAGACCGTGCTTAACGCCACGCCTGCCCGCTTCGCGATATCAGACATAGTCGGCATATATTCTTTCCCTTTCTCGATAGCCAGGCAGTTCTTGGAGAATCCAAAGCCTCCTAACACTATACTGTGGTGCTTTTAGGCTTGTCAAACCATTACTCATGACAGCCTCTACAAGAGGAAGGGAAATCTGTACCACTTCATTGCCGATTGCGCAGCTCATCAATGTTCTCTGAACGTGGTTTCGTAATAGACCTGAACCATCTTTCTATGAATATGCCTTGACAGGAATATTCCTTTCGGGGTATAATTGAACCAGGAAAACACTATGGAGTTCTTTACCGCTTGATACCTTGAAAGGCAGAAGGATATGCAAACTGTTTCTTCCAACGCGAGGACTCTCAGCCCATCCTCTCAGACAAAATTGACCAATGCATTGCTGATCTGCGGCATGATCGCTGGTCTTTCTATATTGTTGTTGGCTTGATTCAGGCTCTCACGCGCCCTGGTTTTGACCTCTTGCGGCATCTGGTCAACCAGCGGCATATCGTTGAAGCCCACGACCGAGAGATCGCGTGGACAGACAAGACCCAGGGTCGCCGCGGCCTTGATTACTCCCAGAGCCAGTAGATCATTGCCTGTGACAATCGCCGTCAGGTCGGGATGGCTGTTGAGCAGTATGCTCCCGACGCGCAGTCCCTCCTCAAGCGTGTAATGTGTCGTCTCACTGACAGGGGCATAGCTGATACCCAACGCTTGCGCAGCGTCTACAAAGCCTTCCATGCGCCGCATGCCGGTGGAAGTGTCGCCTGGACCACCCACATAGCCAATCTGCTGGTGTCCAAGTTGCGCGAGATACTCTACCACTAGCCGCAAGCCATACTGATTAGCGTAAACGACCTCCCAGACACCCCCTCTATCCACCGTGCGGTTGACCAGTACGAAAGGCGCGAACCCATGCCGGAGTTGCTCCACCAGGGCATCCTTGCGCCTGGCAGTGCTGATCAGTAGCCCATCGACCGAGCTTTGTAGCATCTTGTCCGCCAGGCGGCGCGCATTTTCGGCGTCATCATCGGTATTGGCCACAATCAGCGAGTAGCCCGCGGCTGAAAGGGTGCGTTCCATACCACGCATAACTGGCGAGGCAGCGGCATTGCCGAGGTCTGGGAGCAGGCAGCCTATAAGGTAAGAACGACGTGTCTTAAGGGCGCGAGCTACTGTGTTCACATGATAGCCGAGCTCCTCGGCCACCCGGCGCACTCGCTCGACTGTCTCTGGACGGATGCGTTTGGTTGTATGAGCGTTCAGCGCTCTCGAGGCTGTCCCAACATGTACGCCCGCAGCCGTGGCCACATCCTGAAGTCGCGCTCGACTATCCTTATTCGCGCCCATCATACTCGCCTCCAAGGGTATCTTTTATGCATGGCTTACAAGCAGTAGTTCGTTGCTCCAGTACGAAGGCAGAGCGGCAAAAGGATCGCCCCCAACTACGTCTGTGATATAGATCCAGCCCGCGTTCCGGCTCCTGGAGAGCGTTACAGCCTGTGGCATATTTGCTCCGCTGGTATCAATGATAACCTGCCAGAAGCGGTTAGCTGGATACTGCAGGACCCAGGGGACGGGAGACCAGTTGACATACTTGGAGTACGAGTCTTCAAAGTTGACAATGATGTCTCCAACGGACATATAGCATTCCGCTGTATCCGAGCCTGGATCTAAAATAACTCTGGCGAGACTTCCTTTATGTTTGATGTAGTCATACAGCGGCTTGTAGTAGGAGGCATAGGCGCTGCCGCAGTCAGTGCTGACCTCATCGACGAAAATACCCTCAATGTTGGGATACCAGCTGTAGTATTTGTCCACATCTTGCTCGGCAGCTAGCAGGGTGCGTGTGCGATCTTGCGTGCCAGCATAGGATGTCGCGACGTAGCCAATAATGCTAACGCCAGCCTTTGCCGCCAGAGTCACCTGGTCGGCATAGTTCTGGTCCCGGCCTGTCCCTGGTCCATTGTTAGGATTAATCACGGCGAGATTTGAGGTAGGGGCACCACTTATTATCTGCGCCCACCCCGGTGAGCCGGGATCAAAATAGGCAGGAATTGCTACCTTTTCCTGCATGGGCTTCACGGCCAGGGTCGTTGCAGTCACATGGGAAAGAGTAGGAGTAGCAGTCTGGACGAGAGCAGGCTTAGGGCTGCCGATTATGGTATGAGCAACAAAGGCGGCAGAGCCAAGCAGAAGGGCGAGGATGACGAGGAGGGTTATCACTTGCCAGCGGGGACGCTTTCTGCGCGCAGGCGGAGGCAAGAGGGTAAGTGGAGCATTTGTGATGGTCGTCGGGATCTGGGTAGCGTGTTCCTTTGAAGAGGAATTGTGTAAAGCCTCTCCACAGTTCCCGCAAAATTCGCTATCTACATCATTATTGGTGCCGCAGCGCGGACAACTAAACATATTCTTCACTGCCTTATTACTACAGATAAATTTCTCGAATTAAATAAAAGGCTCAAAAAGAGAACAAAATTGGTCATTTTGAACCCAAATAGCGTTGAAAATCATGCATAGCCAGAACAGCCATTAGCAGCCTTGAGCCACAAAATGCGTAGCGCGCCTGAGCTATGCAGCAGCAATTATGATGTATAGTGTCAGAAGGACGATAATTACTCGCTCAATGCTCGCGCAAAGTGTACTATATTGCTATTCTAGTATCAAGGTCTACACTATCACGCGAGCGGATTTCTGTCAAAGTTCACGGAACTGAGTACCAGGTGTATTGTTCAACATCTCCTCCTTCTGCGCATACCGCGCTTCTTTCACTATGCTGAAGTGCAGGGCTTTATTGTGTTGTATGGCACGCTCAGAGGAGCACAGAAACACTCCGCGAACTATGCATTCGTTCTAACAAACTTCTTCCTGTTTACACACGAGCCCGCTTGAGGCTGCACTAGCGAGGTGGGCCACCGTAGGATGCATTGGCGAGAGAGGGGCGCGTAGGCGTAGTAGGACCAGCAAAAATGTAGATGAGCATAGTAATACCACTAAAGAGCAGCAGAAAGATAAACCAGCCCCAGCGACCCAGAAGCGCGGTCCTGATCAGCGCGCCGATCCAGGCGATCATTGCGAGAAGGCTGCCAAGAGCGAAAAGCGGGGCACCAAGGCCAGTGAGCATAGAGTTGTTCATATCAGCGGCGACAAAGAGGTGGCCGGACGCGGCAAGCGCATTGAATGTGTGCATATTGCCGCCACCAGCGCCGAAGAAAAAGACCACCATGCCTCCGATATCCAGAAGCAGAGCAAGCAGGTAAAGCGTGCGGGAAACAGATTTTTTCATAGGACCTCCCTATTGCAAAGTCAGTTTGAGCTTTTCGGCTTTCTGATGCAGCCTTCCTCAAGGCAGGAGCGACCTGACGCTTGCTTGATCACGATCCGCTTGAGGATACTAAAACTATTGTTGTTGCGCGTGTTGCAGGACTGTGTCTTCCTCGGCATCCAGGCCCTGCTGCTGTATCGTAGGCAGCCAGTCTGCTTCCAGGGACAGTTCGGCGCTCGGCGGCGGTGTGGCGGTGGGATAGACCTTAACGCTCACGGATAACTCGCTCTCAGTTGTGCCGCGAAAGACGCCGTTGGTTGGTGGGACATCGGCATAGTCGCGTCCTACCGCAATGCGAATATGCCGTTCTCCCGCCAGCATATTGTTCGTGGGATCAAAGCCGACCCAGTTGAGATCTGGCAGAAGCGCCTCGACCCAGGCATGGGTGGCTCCATCCTCTGTACGCGCGGGCTTATCTGAGCGCTGAAACAGGTAGCCACTGACATAACGGCAAGGAATCCGCAGCTCGCGCACCAGCGCAATCATAATGTGCGCGAAATCCTGGCAGACGCCACGGCGTATTTTCAAAGCCTCGTCAATGGGTGAGTCCGCGCGCGTGTTGTGCTTGGCATACTCGAAGTGCTGATAGATAGCCGTATTCAGCGCGCGTAAAACGCTGAGAGGATCAGCGCGCCGCTGCACATTCAGTTCGCTCATCAACGCGAAGAGCAGTTCGCTGGGATGCGCGAAATAGCTGGGTTTGAGCATATCCCAGTACTCATCATTGGCTGTCAGCGCGTCCAAATCTTCCCAGGCACTGGCGGGCAGGGCCTCTGGCAGATCTGGCAGCGGCGTTATTTCTACAATTGCATCGGCTGTAATGGTCAGATGGTTGTGGCGATTAGGCACATCAAAGTGATGAACTCTGTTGCCCAGTTCATCGCGATAGTTCATGATCTGAGCGCGTGGACTGGTAGAAAGGCGAAAGTCGAGACAGCGCTGGTTGCCCTCGCTGCGCGGCTGGATATGCACTTTCATGATACTTTCGCTGATCGCCGCGCTGTAACGAAAGCGGGTCACGTGATGAACGGTGTAATACATGTGTCGTCTCCATTGAGCGCGCTTGCTCTCAAGACTGTGACGCGCCATCGGTAATTGAGGTCACATCGATGGGGTAGACAATATAGACCTGGTAGATAGCTTTGTGAATTTGACCGCACTGGCGTTGGATATTCTCTAAATAGGCATGCATATCGTGCATGATATCTTCGGTCTGGTCATAATCGAGCGCCGCCCGTAAGCGTCCTGCCAGGCGTTCAACACGTCCGCTATGGCGTGTATGCGTCGCTTTAGCGATTGATTGCAGCGTGCTTTGAATCATCGCGGCTGCGTAGCGTACCGAGCGTGGCGACTCCGCGTTAAGCAGCAGGAATTCAGCGATTGTAGCGGGCTGAACGTTGGCTGTGTAGACCTTACAATAGGCCTCAAAGGCCGTACACGAGCGCAGCAGTCCCACCCAGCCGAGATAATCCTGTAATGCCGATGTGTCATCCTGCGGCTGCTGCAGCATAGCGTTGAAATAGGTATCGATCAGCGTTGCCGTTGCCGATGCGCGTTCAATAAAGCGTCCCAGGTAGATAAAGTACCAGCCCTCACCATGGGTCATGGTTGAGTCAGTGATGCCCTGAAAGAGCTGCACGCCCTCTTTTATATGCGTCAGAAATGTGTGTGGTTCCGCGTACCAGACCTCTTCTATCGTTGTCTGCTTGATAGAGAGATAGAGCCGATTGAGCTGTTCCCACATCTCCGAGCTGATCTGCTCACGTACCTGGCGAGCATTCTCACGCGCGGAGGCGATACATGACAGAATGGAGGCCTCATGGGACGCATCGAAGGTCAAGATGTGTGTCATATGAAACACCTCATCCGGCCCGTCCGCGCCTGGCTGCATCCGTAAATTGCTACGCAGGCGTTGCCAGCGCTGCTTGACATACTCTGTGTTCTGATCGAGCATCTGATGTAGATCCTCGTCCAGCAGGCGGGCTGCGTGTTCCGCTCGTTCCAGGTAGCGGCTCATCCAATACAGATTATCGGCGACTCGTGACAACATACTGCTTTCTCTGTTCTTCTGCTCTACTATTCAGTTTCTCCGGGAAAGATCAACTGGCCATGCGTTGGCCTCCCGGCAAGGACAACGCGCGGGATCTTCTTTCTCTACACCCCAGGCCTCTGACCTCTCTCTACTCATTAAGTACCCATGTATCTTTGCTGCCACCACCCTGCGATGAATTGACAACCAGCGAACCGCGTTTCAGAGCCACACGTGTCAGTCCACCCGGCACAACGGTCACCTTGTCGCCGTACAGAACGAATGGCCGTAAATCGACGTGACGCGCACCTATCTGCTTATTCAAGAAGCAGGGTGCGCGTGAAAGGGCCAGTGTCTCCTGCGCAATATAGTTGCGTGGATCGGCGAGAATGCGCTGGCGAAACTCCTCGCGCTGCTCGGCTGTGCTATGTGGACCAATCAACATACCATAACCGCCAGATTCTCCCACGGCCTTGACGACCATTTCATCCAGATGTTCGAGCACGTACTGGCGCTCTTTATCATCGCTCAGCAGGTGCGTCTCGATATTAGGCAGGATGGGTTCTTCATGCAAGTAGTAGTTAATGATCTTGGGCACGTAGGCGTAAATGGCCTTGTCGTCAGCGATACCGGTCCCGATGGCGTTGGCTAAGGCCACATTGCCAGCTCGATAGGCATCCAGCAGGCCAGGCACTCCCAGAGTCGATCTGGCGTGGAAGGCCAGCGGATCAAGGTAATCGTCATCAATGCGCCGGTAGATGACATCTACGCGCGACAGACCAGCGGTTGTACGCATATACACCACATTATTGTGGAAGATCAGGTCACGCCCTTCTACCAACTCAATGCCCATCTGGCGTGCCAGGAAGGCGTGTTCAAAGTAAGCCGAGTTATAAACGCCGGGCGTCAGGAGCACAATATTGGGGTCAGGGCGACCAAAAGGCACAAGAGAGAGCAATGTATTGAGGAGCGCCTGCCCATATTGATCGATGGGACGCACGCCATAACTGCCAAATAATGAGGGAAAGACGCGCTTCATCACCTCGCGGTTTGTGAGCATATAAGAGACCCCGCTGGGCACGCGCAGATTATCTTCCAGCACAGCGAAGCGTCCATCGGGTAGCCGCACCAGGTCAGTACCTACGATGGAGATGTAGATGTCGTGTGGTACGTGGATGCCGCGCATCTCGCGCCGATAATGGCGACAGCTATAGACCAGTCCACGCGGTATCACACCATCGTTCATAATCTGTCCGTTGTGGTACACATCCTGCAAAAAAAGGTTGAGCGCGGTAATACGTTGCGTTAGACCCCGTTCGATGGTGCTCCATTCGGCGGCAGTGATAATACGTGGTAGCAGGTCATACGGCCAGATACGTTCTGTACCTTCTGTATCGCCATAGACAGTAAACGTGATGCCCTGGTTAAGAAATGTCAGATCAGCCGCTTGTTGGCGTTGCTGTAACATCTCGAAAGGCATTTCTTGCAAACGATGGTACAATTGCTGGTAGGCGGAGCGTGGTTGACCTTGCGCGTCGAACATCTCGTCATAGGCTTCATCCAGGTCATAATCGGAGAAGGGCGGCGGCAAGATCGACCGTCCCGGCGTGTCGGATCGTAGCATGGCGGTACTCCCTTGCAGTATCCTCAAACGGATCGCAGGAGCAGAGAAAACCTGCTGTCGCTCTCTATGTCTCTCAACATGGATAATCTTATCCGATGAGGCTAAACATATCAAGTGATTCTGCATCTATCAGGAACAGTAAAAAACAAAAACCTCACACAAGGCTGTGGGAGGCATCGTAGCCATGAAGCTTGCTGTGCTGGCTGGGTAGGTTATTATTATCATACCCAGTGGGCAATTCACTTGTCAAGATAGGCTGAATCTGTATTATATCTGGCAAGCAAAGCGTCTATAGATTATAATAGCTCTGCGACGTAAATTGACGAGGCGTTCGCTATGATCCAGAGTGAGAAGTGAGGAACAAAAGAAGCATATGCATATTCGAGTAGGATGCGAATTCCGTTATGAGGCAACGTGGCCTACTCCAACGGTAATGCTTGTCCAGCCCCATCCTGATTATGATCAGCAAATTGTCTACGAAGACTGGCAATTCACGCCTGACCTGACGCTGACTTCATTTCACGATATCTATAATAACCATAGCCGGCGCTTTCTGCTGCCCACGGGCGTCCAGAGCGTGCGTTACGACGCGCTGGTAAAGGTGGCGGACAGCGTTGATGAAGTGGCCCCAGAGGCTGAGCAAATGCCGGTTGAGACATTACCGGATGATGTTTTACACTATCTTTTACCTAGTCGTTTCTGCCAGTCTGATGTGCTCTCCAATACGGCCTGGCAACTCTTTGGGCAGACCGCGCCGGGTTGGGCCAGGGTGCAGGCCATCTGTGACTGGGTCCATAACAACATTCGTTTTCAATATGGCACCAGTACGCCGCTGACCGATGCTGTCGATATTTATCTGCAGCGCGTCGGTGTCTGTCGCGATTTCACGCAACTGGCCGTGACTTTTTGTCGCGCGCTTAATATTCCCACCCGCTACGTCTTTGGCTATATCCCGGATATCGATGTCCCGCCGCCGGATGCACCAATGGATTTCTGCGCCTGGATGGAGGTCTATTTATCCGGGCGCTGGTGGACATTTGATCCACGCAACAATACGCCGCGTGTCGGTCGCGTGCTGATTGGGCGTGGTCGGGATGCACTGGATGTTGCTATGATAACCACCTACGGTTCTCCGCTCCTGCAACAGATGATCGTCTGGGCCGATGAAGAAGTGCCTGGAGCAAGCAGTAAGAGAGAGGCGCCGTTAGAGAGCGTTGAAGCCGCCAGTAGAGAGGATAGCTCACCTGCATGACGCACATCCGGCCTGACCTGGAAACGGCGATCTCAACTATTGGTCAGTTAAACCATCTCGATGTAGACTGGCCACGTGTTCAGCGCAGTATCTACCTGGTTCACCAGCAGCTGCACTATGAATATCCCGGCCCGATTACTGATCTGAAGCAGCGCCTGATGATTGTGCCGCCTGATCAGCATGCTGATCAGCGCCGTATCGATTATCGCTTAGATGTTTCTCTGCCAACTGCCACTTTTATCTGCCAGGATGATGTTTTTGGCAATAAAGAGATCAACCTGTCAATTCCCTATGTTGAGCGGTCAGTGGATTTTTCGGCCTGGATTCTGGTGGAGCGTTGCAAAGAGGCATCTCCTCTCTATCTGCCTATCGAGCGGTTAAGCGCTGTCTGGTTGTTAGAGGCCTCCGCTCTCACGCAGCCTGATGAGCATGTGTACAGCGTCGCCGCGCAGTTCATGGCTGAGGGCAAGCAAGGGCTGGCTCTGGCACACCAGATCAACAGCTGGGTATACAAACAACTGCGCTACGCGCATAATGTCACGGATATCCATACCACGGCTACACAGGCACTGGCTCTTGGGCAGGGAGTTTGCCAGGATTATGCTCATCTTATGCTCGTGTTATGCCGCCTCTGCGCGCTACCGGCGCGCTATGTTTCAGGTCATATGCTGGGTGAAGGAGGCACGCATGCCTGGGTCGAGGTCTTCTTCCCGGTTGTCGATCAGCCGGACAAAACGATGGTCATACCCTTTGATCCAACGCACGGACGCCTGGCTAGCTTGAGCTATTTGACGATCGCGGTAGGCCGCGATTACTTTGATGTCGCACCCACATCAGGAACATTCTGTGCTGCTTACCGTGGCCATCTCTCGACACATAAGCGCGTAAACATTGCTGCACTGGAATATGTCGAGTAATGGAACTATCTATAAGAGTGATCCCTGAGTTTGCGCAGCAGCTTTTTGGGCCTGATTTTGTAAAAACAGGGATCAGGGATCACTCATAGGTACACTGCTGGAGCAGTATCTAACATTTCGCGAATGCTGCTGGCCGTAAAAATGCTGCGTATAGCCTTGATATCTTGCAGAGGTGGGAGGCCAAAAAGCCGCCGGTATTCCCGGCTAAATTGCGACGGACTCGCGTAACCAACTTTCAGAGCGGCGGTCGTTGCGTCCATTGAACCACTCAGCATTTGGACAGTCGGAGACAGCCAACATCCTTTGCGCGCTGGAACTGGACGGGCGGGGCCAGGCGGATGGCATACGTGCTTGCTCGCTGCATCCAGGCACCATCGTCGGTACCGGTCTCTCGAAGTATATCGCGCCGCCGATCCTGCGTGCGCTGGGTCTGATTGACGAGGAAGGGCATCCCATCCTCGATCCAGCGCGCAATATGAAAACGGTCGAGCAGGGGGCCGCGACAAGCGTCTGGTGCGCGACGAGTTCGCAACTCGATGGCATGGGCGGCGTCTATTGCCAGAATTGCGAGATTGCCCCGCTTGTGTCTGAGGAGATCGCGAGCAACCAGTTCGGCTCGCTGGCGCAAGGCGTGATGCCCCACGCCGTTGATCCACAAGCAGCGTAGCGTCTCTGGAATCTGAGCGCAGAGCTTTTGGGATTGGAGTAGCAAATGGCTGAGACCGTTTTAGGGACCAGTGGAGCTTGTGCCCGCGCCTCGCCCGCGCCAACATAGTCCCCGTGTAGTATGAGAGAGTTGAGCATGCCTGTATCGTTAGAGCGAGCCGCTGCGTGTTATCCAGAGAAGAGATAAAGTAGAGAAACAGAAGGAGGAGGGAGCATGGATTCTGCGCAGCAACATTTTACGCTAGGTGTGGAGGAGGAGTATCAGATTATTCATCCAGATACATATGAACTGAGTTCTTCATCCAAAGCACTTCTTTCTACAGCGCAACAGGCACTGGGCGAACTGGCACAGCCCGAACTCCAACTTTCCCAGATCGAAGCTGCAACCCCTATCTGCCAGGATGTGCAGGAGGTACGCACACAACTGGTACGCATGCGCCAGGAGATGCTCGCCTCGGCGGTGCTTCAGGGCAAGACGCTAGCCGCGTCAGGCACCCATCCATTCTCTGAGCGGGGCAAGCAGCGTATTACGCCCAAGGCTCGTTATCGCGAGATCGCGGAAGATTTTCAACAACTGGCTCACGATGCGATTTTCGGCTGTCATGTTCACATTGGCCTGGATGATCGTGAGATGGCGCTCCAGGTCATGAATCGCGCCCGACCCTGGCTGGCTCCGTTACTGGCCCTCTCCGCGAGCTCACCTTTTTGGCTTGGTCAGGACACTGGCTACGCGAGCTTTCGTACTATTCTGTGGAGTCGCTGGCCTACAGCGGGTCAGCCGCGCTATTTTGCTTCGCTTGATGAGTATGATGCCTTGCTCCAGTCGCTGGTTGTAACGGGCTGCATCGAGGATGCCAGCAAGATTTATTGGGATATTCGCCTGTCTGAGCACTTTAAGACGCTTGAGTTTCGTGTCGCCGATTGCTGTCTTACCATCGATGAAGCGGTGATGATGGCGGGACTGGTCCAGGCACTTGTGAAGACATGTTACGAGCAGGAGCAACGCCAGACAGAGTTTCCTCTGGTGTCGCCTGAACTCTTGCGCGCGGCCCACTGGCGCGCGGCGCGCTACGGCCTCAGCCATGAATTGATTGATGTCGGCGAGCAGCGCTCGTTGCCCGCGGCTGTAGTGATCGAAAAAATGCTTGTGACTCTGCGTCCCGCGCTTGAAGACGAGGGCAATTGGGACGAGATTGCCTTTCTCGTTAACCAGACGCTGCGCCTGGGCAATGGCACGCTGCGCCAGCATGCCGCATATCAGGAACACGGACGTTTAGAAGAGGTTGTGGCCTATATAGTAGCTGAGACAAGCAAAGGTATCGCTTAAAGACTCGCGTGAGTAGTAAAACATGCATCGATACACAAGCACAGTAGGACTTCTGTTATCGTACAGGTAACTCGTCGCTTTGGAACTCCGTCAATCCAGGTAGTACGGGTGGCAACGTCCTTTTTCAAGGGTTTTTTCGAGCGGAGATGTAAGGCATCTCCGCTTGAAAAAACCCTTGAATTATTCTCTACATCTTAAGTATATGTGAAGCAGAAGTACCTGTCTATCCCTTTTGCAAAACCGAGTGCGCGTCATCTTTTTGCAACGTGTGAAAGCTTCTACTATCCCTCTCATTCATCTCATTCACTTTTCTCCAAAGTGAGCATCTTGTACCTGTTCTCGACTGCTAGCTATCACAAACAGAGACGAGCATAGTGGGCCGATTCATCGGGTCCAGCCCCGCTTCATCGAGGGCCTCTCGCCTTGCTTGAAATGCTTCTTGAAATGCTTCACGAGCATGAGCTTCTTGAAATGCTTCACGAGCATGAGCTTCTTGAAATGCTTCACGAGCATGAGAGAAATCATGCTCGTGAAGCATTGGGAGGTATGCGTGCTGTCCCCGATAAATCGGGACTGGACCCGATGAATCGGCCCACTATTGCATGTAGGACTTTTTATGCAGGGCGTTTGTACGCTGCAAAAAGAGGACGCACACTCTGCAAAACCGCGTCAAAAGCTCCCTCTGAGTTCTGCCAGAAGCGTCTTGTGTGATATACTCAGGGACATTGGGGAGAAGCGGAGGATATCCCCAACATTCCAGAGAGGCCATGCTCTTTTGCGTGAGGCGTTGCTGGCTCGTTTGCAAGCTAACCAGCCAGGCAGGGAAGAGTACCCCTGCGGGTGGCTCGCTGGTATGAGGCGGCGGGCGAACTGCGAGAGGCTATTAGCCATGCACTGATCGCCCCTGACTACTCGTGTTCTGTCGCTCTGCTGGAACAGGCAGTTCTTCCTCTGGCTCAGCGGGGAAGGCAAAACGACCCAGAACTGGATCGAGGCGGCAGAGAGGCCCTTGGCCTGGAGGACTAGTGCAGCGTTAAGCCGTCAATATCCTCCAGTCCATGCTCTGTGCCTAGTTCCTGATTCAGGACTTTTAAGATCGCAAGAGCTTTAAAGCGATGGATTGAACCAGCGCTCTCGTCGGCTTTCTTGACGGTCTTATAATCAACTTCAGCGCGTTTCGCTAGTTCAGAAAGCGATAAGCCCGCTTCCTCTCTGATTTCTTGCAACGTTGCCATAAACGTATATGCTCCTAACTATGGATAAGCATCCTGCTCGTCGTGTGCCATGCAGCAGTGGTTTTGTGGTGCTTCATGGCTTCTTGCTCAAGGGCCATTTTAGAGGGTTTTATCTGACGACGTGATCTACGTCCTGCATAAGACCTCTCCGCGCTGGCTTTCTGCTCGAAGTGTACCCCACGCGCTTTAGCCAGGTCAAATATGGCTGTCAAGGATGCTTTGTGCGCAGAGACCTTGCTCTTTCCCATTCTTTGCGGGGCCTGAGAAACGGCAATTATCCCAGGCCACGGCGATTGTGCCATTTTATTGACAGAATAGATGGCCGTTCTTATACTCAATGGGGGAATTGGTCCCTTTTCGTGTATATAGCGATTATTGTGTGTAGAGCATTTTCTGCTCGCCATGTGTCGCGCTCGTCAGTGTGCAGAACCCGGCAAACGCGCCATGCAAGCAATCCTGCAATTTCTAGGCGATATTCTCTGGTTAATACAGGTGGCGCGAGCGCTCTCTCAGTGGAGTCCCTCAGGGTCGCAGGAGCAAGGCGAGGGGACGCGGTGGCTGCTAGCGCGTTTGCAGGGAGGAGATCTCTCCCTTGAGCAAGAGGTGCAGGTGGCGCGGGCGCTTTATCAGTGGAGTCCTTATGGGTCGCAGGAGCAACGCAAAGGATTTCAACTGCTGTGCCAGATGATACAGAATACTGCCATTGAACACAAAACTCGTTTAGAACTAGCACTTCTACCCTTTAAAAGCCCACGCAATAACTTTGAGGAACGAGTTCTGGGCTTACGCATGCTTTTACAACTTACCGAGGAAGATAATGCGCGAGACCTTTTGCAGGCACACTGGCGTTCGCCTTCTATTATTATGAATATTGAATCTCCTTATGCTAGAGAGCAATATAGTACATATATCCCGGCCATTCCAGCCATTTTTGAACTCCTCACACAAGATCTTATACCTCTGGAGGCGCGAGACCAGTTATATCAGCTCTTGCAAGAACTGCTGCCTTTCTTTGCTCAGATGGATCAGACGATACCCCCTGGCGGCGCGCAGTTAGAAGTGGCTGCTTCAAAAGAGGAGAGCGGCACAGCTTGAGGCAGGAGCTATTCTACAGGCGCATCGGGGGAAGAGGTAGATAAACAGAACCTGCCCTGTCTGTTAAGAGCCTTTTACTCTCGGTGAGTCAGGTGCTGTTTTTGCGTATGAATGGGAGAAAGCAGGCTTGCCTGAGAATGGCTTTCACACAGTGCCCTCCTGGAATGATGAAGGACGCTGTGTGAAGAAAAAATGCAGTAGGGATTGGTTTCAGGATTTCTCTTCTTTGCCCTTGTCGAGGGTTTCTTGGGACTGAATAAGATCCATTCTCCGCTGTCTGGCCCAAACACCCAACATCATTGCCGCGCGAGGCTCAATCAAATAGAAATCGCCGTCAGAACGAAATGCTTTTACCCAGTGCGTCTCTGGATCTATCTCGAAGTTGTCATTGAAATCACCAACCTGGGAAATCATGGCTTAGCTCCTTTTTTGTAGAGAACACTCCTCGTCTTTTACCAAAACGGAGATGTGACACGAAAGACGATACAGCTAGTATATCAGATTCTCTCTGTTTTTCTCTAGCCCACCGGACGCGCGACGAGATGTAAGGTAGAGCAACATTATCTGGTGGAGGAATGTGAGATCCAAAATAGCTGCCGCAACGAACGCCAATGCCATAGAGGACCCGATGGATCGGGGACCCTCGGGACGAGACAAATGTCGCTTGATCAGTTCCTCTCTTCCAAGAAAACGGCGAATTGTCGTGCGGATGGATCAGTAGCGGTAGCGCGACAGGTCCCCGATCAATCGGGACAGGACCCGATACATCGGCCCTCTATGGCACTTCAGTTAAAACAGTCACCCTTTCAAGTTATCCACCAGTTAACGGGGTCTTACCAGATGTAAGCAGAACCCACACAATTAGCTGATAGAGTGATGTGGGGATAGTTTCAAACCTGGACAGCGCAGAATTTGCGCGGCATGTACACGATGCCGAAATGCTTCGCAATATCTCACGTCCCGTTACTGAGGAATTGCTCCGTTTCGCGCCTCATGTGGGTTTCGTCTAGCAGATTTCTGCTGGCTACGATCTTTTAGACCTTCCTATTTTTTGAGCTTGATCGTGTATCGGGTGTTGCCGGATCTTCTCGACTGCGGATATGACGGAGACCGGCTACCGTGTTCGCGGTAGCCGGTCCGTGACTGGCTTCTGGCTATTGGATAGATGGATCAGGGGGTTATTGGCGGGTCCACTTCTGGTTATTGGCGCCGTTACAGGTCCAGATCTCCACCGCGGTACCGTTGGCGGTCACATCGAGGCAGAGGCCGGACTCGCGACCGACGACGGTGCCGTCAGCGTTGAGGTTCCACAACTGGTTGCCGCCGCCGTTGCAGTCATAGATCTCTACCCTGGTGCCTGCCGCTGTGGTGTGGCCTGGTACGTCAAGGCACTTGTTGCCTTAGACCTGCAGTTCGCCGTTGGAGAGGGAGGTCCACTGCTGATTGCTACCGCCGTTGCAGTCCCAGATGTTCAGCAGCGTGCCGTTGGCTGTGGCTAACCCTGGCACGTCAAGGCAGCGGTTCGAGGCCACACCGCGCAGGACTCCGCCTGTGCCGCCTGTGCCGCCGCCACCACCGCCAGCGGTGGTGGTCAGACCCCCAGCCGTACTGCAGCCGATCGAGACCTGACTGGTTGGTGGTGCTCAGCGAGAGGTTGGTGCCGCTGCCCTTCAGCGATGTGATCGCGCAGGATGCGTTATCACAGGGGCCAGGGCCTTGCGTCTGGGTGGCCTGCTTGACGCCGACCCACAGAATTGCGCCCATGCTCAGGCTGCGCACGGTGTCGGTGATCCCGTACAGGTACGAAATGTTGTTCGTGCCGTCTTTGGGACCGTTGTAGTTGACGCCGGTGGTCATGGGGACGCCGAACTCGGTGAGCACTGCGCGGCTGGCGTAACCGCACAGGTTGCTCTCGAAGTCGCTGACCCAGGCTGCCTCGGTGGTGTGCGAGTCGCCGAACATGCTATAGATGTGGATCGACAACAGGGTCCCGCTCAGGCGCGAGTCGGCACCCTCGGCGCACAGGTTGTTGTCAGAAAACGTACCCGGAACGATCACCCGGCCACGGGGCAGGCTGGGATAGCGCGCCAGCCAGGCGGCCTCAAAGTTGGTCAGATCCGTGGCACTATATCCATTAGGCTCGTTCATGATGTCGAAGTAGAGGTTGCCGTTCCCACCGTACTTGTTGATCACGGTGTCCCACATCTGGTAGAAGGATGTGGTGTCGCTGACCCTGCCGCCCTGCAGCCAGGGCGCGACGACGACCTTCATGCCCAGCGCGGAGGCCGCGTCCCAGGCTGCTGTGTAGCTGCCCCACCATGATCCCGACGTGGTTGCCGCGTTGAACGGCATGCGCACCGTGTTGGCCCCCAGGTTCTGGAAACCCTTCAGGATTGCGGTCGCCTTCGTAAATGTGGTCGAGTAACTATCCGCTGTGGATAGGCCGATCGGGACCAGGTTGCCGGTGACGAAGTTGTCGTTCGGGTCGGCCTATCCACACCTCTGAACTGGTTGGTCGCGGCCTGCGCGGTCGGGCTGGCTCCCGTCTGTACCACGAGATAGCTCAGTGCCAGGATAAGGGCCAACCCGACCGGGACGAGACGCCGCAGCCGGCGTCTGCTCTTGCTTATTGCATCCGTGCTTTCATCCTCCAAGTCCTTTTGTTCCTTCTTTGGATTAGCAATGCCAGCATTGCTTTGCTTTCCTTGCATTGTTTTCTCTTTCTTACGGTGAGAATACGTCCACCTGATGAAAGATACGTTCTTGCATCAAAAGAATAGCCATTATAGCCAGCCTTTTCTCCCGGCATTTCTTTCTACATTAGTAAGCATACATAAAAATCTGCATATTGTCAACAATGTTTACAATAGACCTTCCGCGCACTCTTTGCTCACGCTTTCTCAGTGGTTTTGCGCCTGTAGAGGTAAAACTCCCGTATAGGCATGCCGCCAGCCTTTTATGCAAAAATATCACCCCAGATTTTGGTAAGTGGCTGAGTTTGTTGGCAGCAGAGCTGTCAACAAACTCAGTCACTTACCAAATGCTACGACGGCAAAGCCGCCAGGTATTACCGTTTAACTATGGACAATCTCACCCGCTGACGCGCAAACTCCAAAGCCGGAACTGCTGGGAACCTGCCGGGTCAACAGCAGAGACTTGCTTGAAAATGTTCTCATAGAATGGTATCACTATGAGTGATGCCATCACTCGCAAAAGCAAACAGCATAGCTCATTTCTGCCTGAAGCTACACATTGCCGTAGACAGGTTGGACTACCGCCTCCTCAAAATGTATCAGCGCCACGCAAAAATTCGGCGGCGCATGTATTTGAGAGGAGTCTGGTGTTTATACAGGTCAGCACAGGTTAAGAGTGCATTGCTCGCTGACCATGCCAGAAGGTACTGGCTTATTTATTGAGAAAGGACTCGTATTATGCAGAGCAACATTTCCAGGAAACCAGCAGGGACCAGGATACGCGTCAATGGCGTTGATCTTTATTATGAGGAACAGGGCAGCGGTCCTGAGACGATCTTCTTTGCGCATGGGCTGCTGTGGAGTGGTTGCATGTTCGATGAGCAGATAGCCTCACTCAAAGACCGCTATCGCTGCATCGCTTTCGACCATCGCGGTCAAGGACAGAGCGAGGTGACTCGCGATGGCTATGATATGGATACGCTCTATGAAGACGCGGCGGCACTCATCACGACCCTGGGTGGTACGCCTTGCCATTTTTTGGGACTCTCGATGGGGGGCTTTGTTGGCTTGCGTCTGGCTGCGCGCCGCCCGGAACTGCTCAAATCGCTTATGCTGCTGGAGACCTCCGCGGGTCCAGAGACCAAAGAGAATCGCGCTAAATATCAGCAACTTATCATCATTGCGCGCTGGCTAAGCCTGGGCCTGGTCAGCAAGCAGGTGATGAAAGTGATGTTTGGCCAAAAGTTTCTCAATGATCCTGCTCGCGCAGAACTGCAGCGGGAGTGGCAACAACGGCTCGTGCATAATCATCGCATAGGCAGCACGCGAGCCACGACCGGCGTGATCACTCGTCAGGATGTGTACGGGGAACTCGAGAAGATTCATCTCCCAACCTTGATTATTGTCGGCGATCAAGATGTAGCAACCCCACTGCCCAATGCTCAGCGCCTGCATGAAGGCATTGCTGGCTCACAACTGGTCATCATCCCTGGCGCGGGTCATACCTCAACCGTTGAGGAGCCAGCGGCGGTCAACGCTGCCCTACATCATTTCCTTGAGGGACTCTAAGCGTAACCCACAGCGGGCTTGCCAGGTCTTCTGCTCACGGCAGATAGCTTTGCTCAAGCAACTACCAGCCAGGAAGCTGCCCTGTTTGCGCGAGCAGAGGACTTGACAAGCCTGCAGGGAAAATGTAAACTATGTTTACAATATGTGCCAGCAGAAAGATCAGCCAAACATTCAAAGTATCTTACAGAGCTTTTTCAGGCAGTATTTACTGCGTTTTGCGCCCACCTCAGCGTTTTTTTGCCATCTTACTGGAAAGGAGGTCATCTTCCGTCTCTGCTGTTTGCTTGCTTTTGTAGCATCAACCCCCGTTTTATCTCTGCTTTGCAAGGTTGCAATTGGTCTTGGAACAGGCTTATTTTAGCGTTCAATGGACAGTTTCAGTCAAGGAAGGACTGGCTACCGTTTATGAAGAAGCGTTTCAATCGGCGTAGATTTCTGGAAATCTCCGCGGGCACAACCCTCGCTGCCGCCACTTTAGGTCGCTTCCCCGTCTCAGCTCTGGCAGCTATTTCCACAGCCATCGCGCTCAACGGCAGCGCCAGTGGGCGCGTCTTTGATGGTATTGGGGCCATCAGTGGAGGTGGCGGAAACTCGCGCCTGCTGATCGATTATCCCGAACCCTATCGCACGCAGATCCTTGACTATCTTTTTAAGCCCGATTACGGGGCAAACCTGCACATTTTGAAGGTAGAGGTCGGTGGAGATACAAACTCAACCGATGGTTCCGAGCCAAGCTTTATGCATACAGCTACGGATCAGAACTTCAACCGTGGGTACGAGTGGTGGTTAATGGGACAGGCCAAAGCACGCAATCCCAACATCAAGCTCTACGGGCTGGCCTGGGGAGCGCCGGGCTGGATTGGTACGACCGGTGCCACGGTCTTTGACAGCAATAACCGCATCTGGTCTCAGGATATGGTCAACTACTATCTTGCCTGGATCAAAGGGGCAAGCTCTCAGCATGGTCTGACGATTGACTATCTTGGCGGTTGGAACGAGCGTGGTTACAACAAGCAATTTTACGAGGCGCTGCATAGCGCCCTCGCCTCAAATGGTCTCTCTACGAAAATCGTCGGCGCGGACTCAGGCTGGGATGTTGCCGATGCAATGATCGCCGACGCAACCTTCAACTCCTCCATCGATATCGTAGGAGTGCATTATCCCTGCACTGGCGGCGATGGAGGAAGCGCGACATCCTGTCCCAATACCTCGAACGCGCGAAGTCTGGGCAAGCCTCTGTGGGCCAGCGAGAATGGTTCCCAGGATCAGAACAGCGGGGCTATCCCTATGGCTCGCGCGATCAATCGTGGCTATATTGATGGCCTGATGACAGCCTATATCAACTGGCCGCTGATTGCCGCCATCTATCCTAATCTGCCGTATAGCACCGTTGGCTTGATGGTTGCCAATCAGCCCTGGTCAGGGAATTATAGCGTGGGCAAGCAACTCTGGGTAACTGCTCACACTACGCAGTTTACGCAGCCAGGCTGGAAGTACATTGACAGCGCCTGTGGCTATCTTGGTGGCAGCGCCAGCAATGGCAGCTATGTGACGATCAAGTCGAATAGCACCACTGATTATAGCGTGATTCTTGAGACAGTTGATGCCACGGCCAGCCAGACGGTCTCATTCCAGATCAGCAACGGCCTGTCTACGGGAGCTGTCTCTGTCTGGGCCACCAATCTGAATTCCTCTAATTCCAGCGACTATTTCGCGCGGCAGACGAGTATTACGCCCGCCAGCGGCGCGTATTCGCTGACTCTGTTGCCTGGTTACATTTATACTCTCTCAACCACGACCGGCCAGGGCAAAGGTACGATACTCGCCCCGCCGGCAGCGGCTTTGAGCCTGCCCTACGCCGACAATTTCGAGAGCTACGCGGTCGGTCGGGAGGCCCTCTACTTCTCGGATCAGAATGGGTCTTTTGAAATCGCTACAGCCGGTGGAGGGCGCACTGGCAAGGTCATGCGCCAGATGTCTCCCATCGCCCCGCATAATTGGGATAATCCCAGTAATCCCTACACGCTGTTCGGCGAGCTTGCCTGGATCGACTATACCGTGAGCTGCGATGTCTTGCTTGAGCAGAGCGGTGCAGCCGAGCTTTTGGGACGCGTCGGCACACAGCAGGGCTTTTCGCCCGCGAACATTAACGCGTATTACCTGCGCGTCAGCAGTGGAGGTGCCTGGAGTATTCTCAAAAATACCACTGGCGGCACAGTCACTACGCTTGCATCTGGCAGCATTGCTGCTCCAGGTCTCAATACCTGGTATAACCTCTCACTGACCTTCGCGGGCACGACGCTGACCGCGAAGATCAATGGTACGACTGTCGGCACGATTACAGATAGCAGCTACAGCGCTGGCCAGGTTGGCGTTGGCGTCGATGGCTGGCAGAACGCGCAATTCGATAACTTTAGCATTACATCTACCAGCACAGCGGCCACAGGCACTTACTATACCCTGGTGAATGTCAATAGCGGCCTCGTGCTCGATGTTACGGGAAGTTCGACCGCGAGCGGTGGCCTGATCGTGCAGGCGACGAGCAGCGGCGCAACCAGCCAGCAATGGCGTCTTGTCGCTGCCGGTGGGGGCTACTATACCCTGGTGAATCACAACAGCGGCCTGGTACTTGAAGTGCCGAATCAATCGACCACCGCGGGCGTCCAACTCGACCAGCGGAGTAGTAACAGCGGCACGAACCAGCAGTGGCAGTTTGTCGGTGCCAGCAATGGCTCCTATACGATTGCCAACCGCAACAGCGGCCTGCTGGTCGATGTCTCAGCAAATTCGACTGCGAGCGGTGCCACGGTTATTCAATGGTCCAGCAATGGCGGGGCGAATCAGCAATGGAGGTTGCTCGCGGTGCCCACGGCTGGTGTTACCTATGAGCTAGTGAATCGCAACAGCGGCAAGGTCATGGATGTTAACGCTGCCTCAACCGCCAATGGTGGGGCTATCATCCAGTATACCGATCACGGCGGCTCAAATCAGCAATGGAGGCTGAGCGACGCTGGTAGTGGCTACTTCACCCTGGTCAATCTGAACAGCAATCTGGTGCTCGATGTGCCCAATGCTTCAAGTACAGCGGGCCTGCAACTTGAGCAGTGGAGCAGCAATGGCGGGACAAACCAGCAATGGCTGTTTAGTAGCGTAGGCGGTGGCTATTACACCGTGAAGGGTCGTGGCAGCAGCCTCTTTGTCGCGGTCAGCGGCAGCTCAACCGTGGATATCGCCGCGATTGTGCAGGCGGCAGCCGATGGCGGCACAGAACAACAGTGGTTGCTCTCGCCCGTCTAAGCTAAGCAAGAGAAGAGAGGTTTGTGGAGGTGGGCCGCTGAGCGCCTCGCCTTCACAAACCTCTGGGAAAAGGGTTTTGCCTGCGGCAGAAGCAGAGCAACAAGCATCAGCAGTACCTTGACAAATCTCTCTGTTGTAACTATACTAGTTACAGGAGAGAGAGAAACCGATGAGCGCAAATACTCGTTTTACAGTTGCATTACATATCGTCACATGGATGGCTCTGGCCTCGCAGCAGCAAGAGATCATGACATCCGCTCAGATTGCCGAGAGCGTTAACACGAATCCCGTCTTTATTCGGCGGATTCTGGGCTTGCTTCACAAGGCCCGCCTGGTCAATGTACAGCGCGGCATAGGTGCCGGGTGGACACTGGCGCGGCCCTCTGAGGAGATCTCTCTGCGCGAGGTCTATGATGCCATTGAGCAAGAGCCGCTGTTTGATCTGCATCATACGCTGCCCAATCAGGCGTGTCCTATCGGCAAAGGTATTCAGCCGGCGCTGAAACACTTCTATCGCGACGCCGAAGCGGCTCTGAAGCAGCAACTTGCCGGGGTGACGATAGCGGAGGTCCTGCAGGAGACTCTGGCCTCTGCGCCGTAGATGGCGGCAGAGGCCACCCACGCGCATCAGGCGGCAGGGTCTTAGCGATGATCACACGCGCTTGCTTTTACCGGAACGCCTCTCTTTTTTTGCTCGTTGTTGTAACTGTATCGGTTACAACAACGGAGGGGAGCAGAGCAATCTTGCTTTGTGCTCATGCTTGCTTAACGTCACGATGGAGATAAGAGATGAAGAAACTTGCAGGAAAAGTCGCCGTCATTACTGGCGCAAGTACTGGCATTGGCCTGGCGACCGCGCGGCGCTTTATAGCTGAGGGGGCATGGGTTTATATCACGGGACGCCGTCAAAGCGAACTGGATGCGGCAGTTAAAGAGCTTGGAGACAACGTCACAGGTGTGCTGGGCGACGTTTCCGCGCTCGCGGACCTGGATCGGCTGTATGAGCTTGTCCAGCGGCAGCATGGGAAAATCGATGTCCTGTTCGCCAACGCGGGAGGAGGCGAGTTTGCCCCGCTGGGAGCTATTTCAGAAGAACACTTTGACAAGACCTTCAGCGTCAATGTCAAAGGGCTGCTCTTCACCGTCCAGAAAGCCCTGCCGCTTTTGCAGGACGGTAGTTCCATCATTTTAGCTGCCTCGACGACCTCGATCAAAGGAGGCGCGGCCTTCAGCGTGTACAGTGCGACCAAGGCAGCCGTGCGCTCCTTTGCGCGCAGTTGGACGCTCGATCTGCAGGCGCGCCATATCCGCGTCAATGCCATCAGTCCAGGCCCGGTCAACACTCCAGGACTCAGCGGATTAGCGCCCGCTGGCGAGCAGTCGGAGCAGCTGAAGACATTCCTGGCAAGCACGGTCCCCCTGGGGCGTCTGGGTGATCCTGATGAGATCGCCAAAGTCGTGCTCTTCCTGGCCTCCGATGACAGCAGTTTTGTCACGGGTATCGAACTGTTCGCCGATGGAGGCCAGGCGCAAATCTAAGCGCCCCCGCCATTGTACCGCTCATCTGGCTCTCGCGTGGACCTGGTGCTGACGATGTGATCTGAGACATAGCAAGGACTGAGGTGGCGTGCTATTCTGCGAGCGCAATGATCGCGATCGCGCGCGTGTCGTGTAGATTGCTTATTGCGTGAAAGGAAGACGACATATGAATAGTCAAGAAATAAAACTTACACCCTGTCCTGAATGTGGAGGGCCACGAGCCTGGTTCCGAGTTGAACGGGAGAGCATCTATCTTAATGCAGGTTCCGGCAAACTGACGCGGCTCTATGCATGTACCTGTTTAGCATGTGGCACAGCCACCCTGCGCCCTGCTCCAGAGAAGATGCAAGAGATCCGCCAGTGGGCACAAACCCAAAAACCGTTCGACTTTAATCCGAACTAAAAGCATGTTTTTTGCCCTCAGCAGACTTGCGGGAGAGCCAGCAAATTATCCCAGGAGCCAGCCCAGCAAAACTGGCTCCTGCCTTTTCTTCAGGATATCGCCTCTTTACCTGGTAGATGTACCACTCAGTTCTTCAACCACTCTACGAATTTCCGTGACAATATGTGGTAGTATATTAGCAGGGCCAGCCGCTTATTCTTCCACTCCGTAATAGACTTGCCATCTTCGGCAATGCCTACTGGTGCCCCATTGGCGCTCTTTCCCAGTTAGTTGGATGGAGAAGAATGGAACGCCGCAAGCACAAGTAAGAGCATTTTCACCCACAACAGAGAGAAAAATTTCCTATGCATAACCCATCCATAACGCAAAGGGATACGAAAGGCATCGATCAACCGTTTCTTTGAAGGAAGAGTGAAATGATGAGGAATGGGAGGTGTGTGAGAAACCTATCTTCATGCATAGGTATTTCTCTGTTTTTATCCAACAATGGCGGAAACAATAAAGCATGTTTTTCTTTCTCTCTTCTCACATGCTTTACCTTATATGAAATAATGGGATGAGAGATCTCTCTCTAAAGTTTTGAATGGAGTAAATGGAGTGAATACCGTTATTGATACCTCTGTTTTGGCCCGATCCGTTCCGACTGCCCAGTATGATGTAGTGGTGCTGGGTGCTGGACCCTATGGATTGTCGGTGGCAGCGCACCTGCTGGGGAAAAACTTGCAGGTGGCAGTTTTTGGCAAAACCATGGAAATCTGGCGTGACTATATGCCCAAAGGCATGCTACTGCGCTCATATTGGTGGGCCACGAATCTCTCCGATCCCCAGAACCGCTTCGGGTTGGAGCGCTATCTCATTGACGAGCGAGGACAACAGGGATTTGATCCTGTCCCAGGAGAAACCATTGCGGACTATGGACTCTGGTTTCAGAAGCACGCTGTTCCCAAGGTTGATGAGACATATATTGAAAAAATTGAACGTAGAGATGAGCACTTTGAGATCACGCTAGTCGATGGGCGCGTGCTTACCTCTGCCAGCGTGGTCATGGCTCCTGGCCTTCAGCCCTATGTATATCGGCCTCCCGAATATGACCACTTGCCACGGGAACTGGTCTCCCATACCGCGGAACTTCCCACCTTTGAGCATCTGGCGGGCAAAAAAGTGGTGATGCTCGGTGGTGGCCAGAGCGCCCTGGAAGGCTCGGCCCTGGCCTACGAAAGCGGAGTCGAGATCGAACTGGTCTCGCGCAAAGCAATCGTCTGGCTGCAAGGGGAGGCTGGCTTTCCCACGAAGCGCCCGTTACTTGAGCGTCTGCTTGAGCCGCGCGCCGGGATTTCCGCCGGCTGGTTCAACAAGATCGAGGAGACCTTGCCCTATACCTTCCAGAGGCTACCGCGTAGCACCAAAGATCGTTTTCTGCAAGGTATGGGGGCCCACGGTCCTATGGGTTCTTCCTGGCTGAAGCCGCGCCTGTATGGTAAAGTGCCGTTGCACGAACAAACCTTGATGCAGCAGGTGAAAGAAAGCGCTGGAGGTCTGCTTGTGAGCCTTTCTAGCGGCCAGAACATTCAGGCGGATCACCTGATTCTGGGCACTGGCTATCGCCTGGACCTCAAGCGCTTGCATATGCTAGGGACTTCTATCTTGCCGCATCTCGAGCACTATCAGGGGGCACCTGTATTGAGCAGCCATTTTGAGAGTACTATACCTGGACTCTACTTTGTCGGCTTCTCGTCGTACAAAAGCTGTGGTCCCTACTATCGTTTTATCGTTGGAACCGGTGCCGCGGCGCGACGGGTCGCGGGAGCTGCCGCGCACCACGTGCGTGCAACGAAACACTCGTCACACAGCACAGCGCGCCATGCATAAGCAGTTCGCCGTCGCTGACTAACAGCGGAAGATGTGCAATAGCTGCACATCTTCCGCTGGGAAGAACAGGCCTCCTCTGAAGCTTGCCCCCAAAAACTCTCTCGGTAGGTGACAGACAGGGCTACGCTCCTGATCTCAATCCGTAGGAAATCAGCAAAAGCTGCTCTCGTCAGTGCGGCTCTGCAGTTTCGTTCTCTCGTGCGAGATCAGTCATATGACTGATACAACTCGAGACGATTGCCTTCCGGGTCGGTGATCCAGGTGAACAGGCCAATTTGCTCATCACCCTCAACGGGTTCGGTGCTTACGCCTCGCGACTTCAATTGCTCGATGAAGCCTTGCAAGTCATCTACCTTGTAATTAATCATATATTCACCACGCTGGGAACTCAAGGGGGTTTTCGCTGGCAAGATGGCAAAAGCCGTGGACATTTTTTTCGCCGGGTCGTGGTCGTCGCCAGAGGAAAATTGCATCCAAGAGGTCCCATTTTTCTCATCGTATGCAAATTCGATACCGAAATGCAGGGCGTACCATTCCGCCAGCACTTTTGGATCAGTGGCGTAAATGAAGACACCGCCTATGTCATACACGTGAGCCATAATCTTTCTCCTTCTTTATTTTAGAGCCATTGCTACTCCAGAACTATTCCTCTCCAGGGACAATTTTCTGGCATTTGCGTTCGTTGCGGCAGCTATTTGGGATCTCACATTCCTCCACCAGATAATGTGGCTCTACCGAGAAAAGCTTGTTAGCTATAATATTCATAAGATCCCATGCTTATATTTTAACAAAATTGCTTAGGAATAAATGCGAGGATTTTTAAGATGCCCCTGCAGGTACGTTGATAAAGCAGAAAGACATGTGAGGGAGAAGAATACTGGCAGAAAGGACCCCTTTTTATGGCAGAGAAGAAGATTATGGCCGATGCTCTTGCTTATCAGAAACCCATTCCTGTGCCCGATGATGCCTCAAGACCCTTTTTCGCGGGAGCAAGAGAGCATAAACTTATGATTCAGCGTTGCGCGGCGTGTGGGAGCGCGCACTGGCCGGTAAAGTCGCGCTGTTCCGTGTGCTTTAGTACGCAGATCTCCTGGGTGCAGGCGAGCGGCAAGGCAACGCTCTACACATTCGCGTTGATGCACCAGCTCTATCATCCCGGTTTTGCCTCCGAGCTTCCCTATAACATCGCGGAGGTTGATCTGGCCGAGGGGCTGCGCGTGATCAGCACGATCGTTGGCTGCTCCAATGCCGATCTGCGCATTGGCATGCCGCTGGAAGTGACCTTTGAAGCCATTACCGATGAGGTCTCTCTACCAAAGTTTCAGCCCGCCCGCTAAGCTTTTGTGCTTAAAGCGCGCCAATCCTGTTGAAACGAGCGATAATGATGCATAGCATAGAGCAAAAGGGAGAAGAAACGCGATGAGTGTGAAGGGAGCCTGCGCGATCGCGGGCCTGGGAGTGACCCCGCTGGGCAAAATCTACGGGCGTAGCGCCACCGATTTCGCGCTTGAGGCGGTTGAACTGGCGCTACAGGATGCTGGTTTACCAGGGGAAGAGGTTGATGGTCTGCTGATCAATGCCAATCTGTCTCGCGAGATGAACCTGCAACTCCAGGGAGCGTTAGGCATGGAAAACCTCGCGTTAGTCAATGTGATGAACGCGTATGGCTCGACGGCAGGCACGATGATCCAGTACGCGGCATTGGCCATCGAGAGTGGGCTGGCCCATGTTGTGGTACTAGTCTATGCCGATGATCCACTCAAGCCAGCCAGGGGCGCTGCTTCAGCCTACGCGGGTGGGACATCTACGGGCATGACTGGCATGCACGGTCTGCCAATGGCCTATGGGTATTACGGGGCAAATGCTGGCTATGCCCTGGCCACGCGCCGGCATATGCATCTGTTTGGCACGACCAGCGAGCAACTGGGGGCTATCGCCATTGCTCAGCGCGAGTGGGCTCGAATGAATCCCTGGGCGCAGATGCGTAAGCCGTTGACGCTGGAGGAGTATCTGAGTTCGCGCTATATTGTCGAACCATTGCACCTCTTTGATTGCTGCCTGGTCTCCAATGGCGGGATAGCCGTCGTGATTACTTCGGCGGAGCGGGCGCGAAGTTTGCGCCAGCCGCCAGTCTACGTGCTGGGCCTGGGCCAGTCTTCGCCTGGAGGCCAGGGACGGTCCGACCGCGAACCGGGCATCTACACTGGCGCGCGCCAGGCAGGAGAGATTGCTTTGCGCATGGCAGGTATCGAGTTGCAGGACATCGACATCTGTGAGATTTATGACTGCTATACCTATACAGTGCTGGTCACGCTGGAAGATTACGGTTTTTGTGCCAAGGGGGAAGGCGGAGCCTTTGTCGCGGATGGCAAGCTTGGTCCAGGCGGCTCCCTGCCCACCAATACTGGCGGGGGCGAACTCTCGGCCTACTATATGTGGGGCTTTACGCCGCTCTCTGAAGGCGTCGTCCAGGCACGCGGCCAGGGCGGTGAGCGCCAGGTTGAGAAAAATGACCTGATCCTGGTCAGCGGCAATGGGGGTATTCTCAACTATCATTCGACTACGATCCTGAGTAAACACGCGCTCTGATTTTGCTTACGCGCAAAGAGAAGAGGTCGAGAGACGGTACCATTCTATACCGTCTCTCGACCTCTTCTCTTGCTTATGGCACCAGGGTTTTACAGTGCCAGCCATCTTTGTTTGGCTCAGGGCGCTTGAGCCAAAGGTAAAAGAGGCATCAGAGGCCTCTAGGCATGCGGGTGTTTGTCGTGCTCGTGTTCTACGGTCTTTTCGTGATCTTTCAGAGCGTGATCAACCTTTTGCTCCGCCTGGCCACCTACTGACTGGACTTTGCCGCCAACCTGGCGCGCGGCACCATCAGCCTGCATCTTGTCATTGCCTAAGACTTCGCCAGCCTTCTGCTGGACTTTGCCTGCGGCCTGGTTGAGTTTGCCCGCGGCAGTATCTTCTTTACCCTGGGTTCCCAGATCTTTTTCTTTTTCGTAATCGGCCATAATTTTTTATCTCCTTTGTTTAGGCGCAGCCAAATCGTTGATACAACTGCGACATTGCTTTTACACTTTTGGAAAGAAAGAACTTTTTCTTTTCTCCACTATCTACACTCTTTGTTTCCCTAAAGGGATACAGAAAATTTTGCCTTTTTCCCAATAAGAAGTGAGATGTGAGAGCATAACGATCGCGATCGCGCTCCTCATGCTTTCACATCTCACTTCTTATTTACTTTTATTATGCTGGAACGGTAAACGTAAAGGTGTCAGTACACAATGTAGACCAGTTGATATGCCCGGAGGAAGTGACACCTACACTCACCAGTGCTAAGGTGATTGTCCAGGTGCCAGGTCGATTCAGGAATGATTGATAAAGCGTGAGCTTCTCGCTTATGCCGGTCGTTTTGTCTCCGAAATTGTCAGCCGATGCAGTACCTACTACTTGCTGTTGACCGTTGATAGCGATGGTTTGTGCTTTAAGCATGGTAGGCTCTTAGAGCGCGCATTCCTGGCATCCATGGCCGCTTCAACGCGATGCAATCCAAGTTGAGTAAACCCATAGGTGAGAATGGCTGACAGTGCTTCCGTCATCATGCCCTGGTGCCAATAAGCACGCTGGAGTTCGTACCCGGTTTCAACATAATGAAGGCCTGGATCGACAAAAAAGAACGTGCATGAACCGATGACGGTCTCATCGCCTTTGAGCGTTATACCCCAGTGGAGAGCTTCGTGCAGATCATACGAGTCCTGGAGTTGCTGAATCAGCGCATGAGTCTCTGCAAGAGACTGATGAGGCTCGTCTCCATAGAAGTCCATTGCCTCTCGATCAGACTTTAGCGCAAAGAGCGCTTCTGCATCCGTTGGTTGTATTTGGCGAAGAGAGACGGTTTGTGGTCAGAGAGGGAAAGTGAGTAAATGGTGTGTCGATGTTTATAACATGCCTCCTTTTGCTTGCCAAAGAGATTGTTCCCATCACAGTAAGCCACATAAAAGCACTCATGGCCAAAGTGATGGTTTTGATGCCTCTTTGGGAAGATGCAGGAATGCATCAATACTCCCTGGATTGATGCATTCCTCACAGCAGGCCGCGTGCAAGCGCGCTGGCGACAGCCGAGGCACGGGAGTCAACATGCAACTTGGTATAGATGTTGGTAAGATGAGCTTTCACTGTTCGTTCAGAGACGCCAAATTGCCGGGCAATTTCTTTGCTGCGTTCACCGCGAGCGACGGCGCTAAGAATGGCTCGTTCACGCTCCGTCAGTTCTGCCTTAGCATCACCTGGAGGAGTCCCTGTGGCAGGTGTTGGCAGAGCAGGCTGGGCCTGGGCAAGGATGCGCGCCATGATTTCTGGCTGCAGAAGGAGTTCCCCTCGTGCTGCCGTACGAATGGTATGAAAGAGGGTTTCCGCGCTCGTTTCCTTGAGTAGATAGCCACAGGCTCCCGCCTGGAGGCCGCGCAATAATGCTTCGTCGTCGGTATCAGATGCCGGGATGCAAGATCTCCAGAGCAGGGATCTGCAGACCCTGGCGACGAGCATTAAATACGCTTTTCTCGATCATTAAGGCTGCATGATCTTTTTGAGGATCTTGCGCTCATATCATGATCAAAAACAAACTGCCCTTGACGAATCTCAAAAGTCATTCCATAATCAGAAGCGCAAAAGGTCGGGCCGTTGACGGGAAGCCTGAGACATGTGGAGGTGTTTGATCTCGCAATGTACCAGCACGATTTTTTTCATGGAGGAATGCGCGCATGACAACCGATTTATCGTATCTTGCTCGTGAAGATTTTTGTTACCTGACAACCACTGGTCGTATCTCTGGTCGCCCGCATACCATTGAAATCTGGTTTGCTCTTAACGGCCAGACGCTCTATATGCTTGCCGGTGGCATGGAGCGCTCGGATTGGGTGAGAAATGCCTGGCAGCAGCCGGACGTGACAGTTAAAGTCAAAGAGAGGGTCTTTGCCGGACAGGCGCGCCCAGTGAAAGATGCTGAGGAAGACGCGCTGGCGCGCCAACTGATCGGTGAGAAATACCACGAAGAAGAAGATCTTGACGAGTGGCTTAAAACCGCGCTCCCTGTAGCTGTAGATCTGCTGGTTGACCTGGCTATTTAGCGCGCTGCACATCATGATCCCGATCAGCACTGAAGCGCCGCAGGCGCAGAGAATTGCTGATGACCGTCACCGAAGAAAGGGCCATGGCTGCGGCGGCGAAGATAGGGGCCTGTTCGCGTAGAAACGGGATCAACGGTGAAAGGATCGCGGTTGGGATCAGGATCACGTTATAAGCGAAAGCCCAGAAGAGATTCTGCTTAATAGTGCGCATCGTGGCCCTGGAGAGCGCCAGGGCGCTGGCAATGCCCTTGAGGCTACCTTTGACCAGCGTGATATCCGCGGCCTCTATAGCTACATCCGTGCCGGTACCCATGGCGATGCCTGCGTCGGCTTGAACCAGCGCGGGCGCGTCGTTGATGCCATCGCCAGCGAAGGCCACCACCAGACCCTGCCGCTGGAGGTTTCTGACCTGCCGGGCTTTAGCGGCAGGCAAGACCTCCGCCAGTACATGTGCGGCGGGAATACCGGCCTGAGCCGCGATATATTCAGCCGTGCGTCGATTATCCCCGGTGACCATCCAGACGGCCAGTCCCTGCTCGTGCAAGCGCTTGACCGCCCGCGCCGAGTCAGCTTTGAGCGTATCGGCGACCGCGATGATCCCGGCGAACTGGCCATCAAGCGCGACCAGCATGGTAGTCTTACCCTGCGTCTCCAGTTCAAGCAATGCTTGCTCAAGCGTCTCAGTGGGAATGGCGTGTTCGCGCAGAAGTACACGTGTGCCGATCAGCAGGGTGTGATCCTCGACGACAGCCTCCAGGCCGCGTCCAGCCAGGGTGGAGAACTGCGTAGGATAGCTCGCCAGGCTCAGGCCGCGTGCCTGCGCGCCTGCCACCAGCGCCGTGGCCAGCGGATGCTCTGAGCCGCGTTCAGCCAGCGCAACCAGGCGCAGCAGTTCGTCAGCAGCAATGCCGGGCGCGGCCAGAATATCGGTCAGGGCGGGCTTGCCGCTGGTGATCGTGCCTGTTTTGTCCAGCAGAAGCGCGCGTACAGCCTGAATACGCTCCAGGCTTTCGCCACCCTTGATCAGAATACCCTGTTCCGCGCCCTTGCCTGTGCCAACCATAAGCGCGGTCGGAGTGGCCAGGCCCAGCGCGCAGGGACAGGCTACCACCAGCACCGCCACCGCCGCGACAAGCGCCGTAATCAAGACTGAGGCGCTATCCATGGGCATGCCAGGCATGCCGCTCATCGACAGACCACCGTTATGGCCTACGACGAGCCAGAGCACAAAGGTCAGCGCGGCAATGCCCAGCACCACCGGCACGAAGATTGACGCGATCTTATCGGCCAGGCGCTGAATGGGGGCCTTTGAACCCTGCGCCTGCTCGACCAGGCGAATGATGCTGGCCAGCACCGTATCAGCCCCGACCTTTGTGGCGCGTATATGCAGCAGTCCGCGCTGGTTGAGGGTCGCCCCGATCACAGGCTCGCCCACGCCGCGCTCAACGGGCATACTCTCGCCGGTAATCATCGATTCATCCACGGCTGAACTGCCCGCGAGCACCTCGCCATCGACCGGGATCTTCTCGCCCGGTCGCACCAGCAACTCATCGCCAACCCTGATCTGCTCAAGCGGTAGTTCGCTCTCCTGGCCAGCGCGCAAGACATGGGCTGTGCGTGGCTGCAGACCAATCAACTGTTTGATGGCCTGGCTCGTCTGGCCCTTTGCGCGGGCCTCCAGATACTTGCCCAGAAAGATCAGCGTGACAATCAGCGCAGTCGTATCATAAAAGGTCATACTGTCAATCGACTCTGGCCAGAAGGTGGCCACCACGCTCAGCGCATAAGCCGCGCTTGAACCGAGCGAGACCAGCGTATCCATATTCGCGCTCAGATGGCGCAGGTTTTTAAGCGCGCCGCGATGAAATTCCCAGCCCACCAGTGCCCAGACCGGCGTAGTTAGCACGAGCAAGAGCAGATTTTCGCCAGGAAAGCTGTTCATAAAGAACATACTCAGCAGCACAACTGGCAGCGTGAGTCCGACACCCAGGATCAGCAGTTTGCGTTTGCGCTCAAGCTCAGCAGCTTTGCGCCTGCTGATCTCATCCTCCTGCACCAGGCTCAGAGCAGCCGAATTAGCTGTAATTGCAGTGGGGATAGTCGAGCTCTCTTGCGCAGACGTGTCAGCCGCAGCATTGGACGCGGGCATAGCAGCCGTTGCATGCGCGGCATCTGACGTGGCTGCAGGCATAGTCAGGCCAAGCGGAGTCGCCTTATAGCCGATTGCATCCACCTTCTGCATCATCTGCTCTGGCCCGGTCAGAGTCGCATCATACGTCACGGTCCCGCGCTCGGTCGCCAGGTTCACCTGTGCATCAAGCACACCTGGCACCTTCTTCAGACCCTTTTCAATGCGCATCGCACAGGAAGCGCAGGTCATGCCCTCCAGCGCGAACACTGTCTGACTGCTTTCAGCCGCCTGTTTTTCAGCAAGCTCTATCTCTATTGTATCTCTGGCTGGTGTCGCCATTTCAATCACCTTTTTCTGCCGCTACCCATACCCCCCTGGTAGGGGTATGAACATAGTATAGATTTTTTAGAGAGTGCTGTCAAGGATGGGTAGGAAAGCGGTCTCCATCCTTCGGGGAAACCTGCCTGAAATGACGCTTTGTCAGATAACATGGCTCGCGGACAGATTTGATGAAACTGGTTGTGGTGGAGATTAGAGACTCGTCAGAGGAAACCACCTTGCTTGCCTGTGAGCATCTCCTGCCTAAAAGGGAATGCGCCGCGGCGAAATAAACTGATAGCTATGATTCTGCATCCAGATGTTGAGTCCATGCCAAAGACGCTCACATACTGCTCCCAATTGCTGCCGATCACGTAAGTCCCCCGTGAGGATTATCTGGCCGAGTTCGCGAAATCCATCGGGCAGATCTGATAAGGCCACCGCTTCTGAAAAGATATGGGTTTCGGTGGTATAACACTGTCGGTTTGCTAACCCTACCATCATCGCCACCCACCGGCCAAGCTTGAGCACCAGTGGAGAAAGTGCTCCTGGGGTTTTTAGCGCCTGGATATTGCGGATCTTGCCGAGACATTCGATCACATTATCCACCATCAGGTGTTCGATGGCCTCCCGAAATCGCGCTTCAGGACTGGCCTGGGCGATGGTACGGATCTCGTCAAAAAAGTGCTCGGGGTCCTCGATAGGAAGAATAGTTTGGAATGCGCTGTGGGTGAGTGGCCATTGGCCATCAACACGTGCTGCTCGCTCACGCAGCGTCCGGGTGCCATAGAGATCCACCTCTGCCTTCCATTCTGCCGTACACCATTCATAGCATTGCTCATACTGCTCGACCCGCAGGACCCCAAATAGTTCGATATCCGAATAAGGACCATCTTCCCCTCGTGCCAGTGAGCCATAGAGGCCAATCGCGAACACTTCCAGAGGAAAGCGTTCCTTTACCTGTTGGACAATCTCGTGAGCAATGGCCATCCGTTGGGTGTGTGACAGCGGCTGGGGTCCAAAGGTGTGCATGGTTTTTCCTGCCTTTCGCGAGCGTCTGTCCATCTTTTTCCCTATTTTCTCACATCAGCAACTCTTTGGAAAGAGACATTCTCCACCAAACCGGTCCGAGAAGCATTTTTACTGATAAAGCACAGATTTGCCTGCTTGCAAAGGCAGAAAATCTGTTGTAATATAGTAACCACCACAGTGGTTACTATATTTGAAAGGAATTTGAGACAATGGCATACGAGATTCATGATCCATCCCTGGCTGGGCAGGGAGAGCAGCGCATTGCCTGGGCAGAGCGGCATATGCCGGTATTGCGGCAGATTGCCGATGAATTCGCGTGCCCAATGCCAAGAACATTGCTTGATTGTACTCAGGTAGATTATCGGCCCGCTCCTGCCTTACCGGGTCGCAGAAGGCTCTCGACCAGACGTGCAGTCATGCGACGTGGGATCATGCGCGGCAGAAGGGAGAGTACGGAGTTTGACCAGCCGGGGATGACCACAGAACGTTGTCTACGCTCAAGGACGCGCAGGGCGTGCATGACGACCATCTCAGGCTTGACCTTGGCGCCCACCGCAGGTTCTTCATCGCTGCCAACTCTGTCGAAAAATGAGGTCGCGACGGGTCCAGGGCAGAGCGCAATGACGTGTATGCCTTTGGCCCGGTACTCCGCCCAGAGTGCCTCGCTGAACGAGAGGACAAAGGCCTTGCTGGCTCCGTAGACGGCCATATACGGTGCAGGCTGGAAGCTGCCCAGCGAGGCAACATTGATAATAGCGCCCGCGCCGCGCGCAACCATCGAGGGCAAGAAGGCATGGGAGAGTTCAACGACAGCCGCGACATTGACCAGCACCTCCTCGCGGTCCCGCTGTGCATCGAGAGTCTCGAAATGGCCATAAGTAGCAAAGCCAGCGTTATTGATCAGCAGATCGACGCTCAGTCCGCGCGTCTGCACCTCCTGCTGAATGGTGGCCAGCGCCTCTTCTTTGCACAGGTCAGCCGCGAGGACGGTCGCGGAGATGCCATGTTGCTGAGTGAGCTGTTGGGCCAGTTCGTGCAAGATATTCTCGGAGCGCGCGACCAGGATAAGATTGGTCCCGCGTGCTGCCAGTGCCTGGGCGAAAGCCTTACCAATCCCCGAAGAGGCGCCAGTAATCAGCGCTGTTTTGCCTTGATATGTATACATGATTTTCCCTTTGTGTCATGTGTAAGATATACAGCGTGCATAAGACTGTATAGCATGTGTTATTTTAATGGGACAATACCTTTAAAAAATGCCTGAATTACCTGGTGAAATGCCTGGGCAAGATCTACAGTTGAGTGCAGATTGCCGGCCAGTTCCAGGGAAAGGAAGCCTTCGATAATACTGCGTACGCCCAGGATAGCGGTGTTAATCTCCTCTGCGCTCAACTGGTAGGGCGCGACCACTGTTCTCACACACGCGAAGATTGCCTCCTCAACCGCCAGCAATTCCGCGTCTTTCTCGCTCGCGTGCAATTGTTCAGCCAGGGCGTAGAGTCCAGGATGAGCCTGGGCATAAGCGCGATAGGCTTCGGCAAGCGCGAACATAGCGTCGAGGCCGGATTTGTCCGCGAGCGCTCGCGTCATGACGCTTAAAATCTCGCGTTTGCTCTGCACGGCTACTTGATATTTTAAGCTAGCCAGGCTGGAAATATGGTTGTAGAGCGAAGGCTTACGCACGCCAAGGCGCTGAGCCAGCAGAGCCAGCGAAAGCTGATCCGCGCCCAACTCATCTACCAGCGCGGTCGCAGCCTCGATCACCGTTTGCGTCCCAAGCCCTGCGCGTGGTGACATATGTATCTACCTTTCAACCTGTGCAATATAAGTGATCCCTGCTTTGAAAAAGTAGGCCAAAACAGCTTTTGCCTCCCCGCCCGGGAGAAAAGCAGAGGTTTGGCGGGCGCGTCACGCGCCCGCCAAACCTCTGCAAAACAAAGAGGATGGGTAGTAGACGCGCTTGTACTGCTTAGAATAAATCTGGGATAACTCATAACGGCTCCGTCATGTCCAATATAGCTCCCACCTGAGCGGGTATGCGACCACAATCTCTGTGGTTTGAAAACTACTAACGGTAGTAATAATACAAAAGAATAGGTAGATTTGTCAAGGGTTATGTGGAGGAGCCGCAGGACAAAACTTCATTTTAAAGAGGAGAGCGAGAGGGTCGCTGTGGCGGCTCTCTCGCTCTCCTCTCGCCGCTCGGTGGATAGCCTGCTCAGGGGAGGTTAATTGTGCGTGGGTGAGCGGGGAGGGCTCATGAAGAGGATGCCAGCGATAATCCCGCATATAAAGAAGAGAACTCCGATCAGCATTAGAAGTACGTTTGACAAGCTATAATGGGGTGAAGCACCTACAACTGTTTCCAGACCATAATACATCAGGCGAATACCAACGCCCAGTAAAATCAGCACACTCAGGTAAACCAGGATACGAAGCATGGTTGTCATGGAATAGCCTCCTGCTTGAACTAAACAGACATCGTTTGTCATCAGGGAAACCGGCTTTCTCTTGCAAGCATGCCCAATTTTTTCTCTGCTGTCAATCGTTTATCAGCGTATTTACAGAGAAAATTTGCATTTTTTCTTTTTTCTGGCATATCAGTGGATCTTTGTTTCAATTCAAGGTCTGGTAGCATACGAGTTGTCTTAAGGCGAGCATGGCGAGTAAAGACAGACGCTGGTTGCTTGATTTTTTGCAGACCTTCAGAGAAGGGTGGCAGGGGAGCAAACGCCGTGTTATGATAGAACTACGATGCATCAACTGAAGGATCTCTACTCAGCAACTATACATCTGACAACAAATATTGGGCAGAAACGCTCCTGGCGACGTTACTGCTGGGATGTCTTGCTGGCTTTTATCGGCACGGTAGTGATTACGCTAGTGCTTTACGGTTTTCATCTCTATCCGACGATACGCAATGTCTCGCTGGTCTATTTGCTGGTAGTACTGGGCCTGGGCAGCACACGGGGACTGTTCGCGGCGGTAAGTGCTTCGCTTCTCGCTTTTATAGAGTTCGATTTTTTTATGGTAGACCCACTCTTTACGCTATCTATCGGTATGCAGGAAGAGTGGCTGGCATTGCTAGTTTTTCTTTTCGCGGCCATTATCACAGGCCAACTGGCGGCTGCGCTGCGTTTGCGGGCGGAACAGGCGCGCCAGCGTGAGCAGGAGACGCGTATACTCTATGAATTGGCGCGCGATATCAACAATGTAGAGGATCTGGAGCACCAGTTGGAGGCAATCGCTCGTAAGGTAGTTGATGTGTTTGGTGAGCGAGGTGTGCGCGACTGTATGCTGTTATTGCCAGATGCACAGGGGAAGCCGGTGCTACGGGCCAGCGCATGCAGGCCGGTAGATCTTTGCCAGTTGACTGCGGATGAGATGACTACGGTGGCCTGGGTGATGCGCGAGGGGCAGCCGGTCGATTTTTACGATCCGGTACTTCTTGCGCCCAGGGCCAGAGCCTATTCGCCGCTTGTCGTGATTCGCAGTACAGCTATGCCTCAGAGTTCGCGGCGCTATCTGAGCCTGATTCCACTCAAGACCGGTCAGAAGATTGGTGGCGTGCTCGGTCTTTTGCTGGAAGAAGATCCACGACGTTTTTCTCACGAGAAGCGTCTGAGCAGTGAGGCTGAGCGCTCAGATCCGCGCGCGACCTTCTTCTGGGCTTTTGTTGACCAGGCAGCCTCGATGATTGAGCGGGCTCGCCTGCGGCGCGAGGGTCTGCAGGTCGAATTGCTCCAGCGTACAGATGCTCTGCGGGCCGCGTTGATCTCGTCAGTGTCGCATGATTTGCGTACCCCGCTGACCTCGATTAAGGCCGCAGCCAGCAGTCTTTTGCAGGATGACGTAGCATGGAGTGAGGAGGAGCGGCACAGCTTTACACTGGCTATTGAGCACGAGGCAGACCGTTTGAATCGCCTGGTTGAGAATTTGCTGGACATGTCACGTATCGAGGGTGGAGCGCTCAAGCCGGAGAAAGAATGGTATCCCATCGATGAGTTGCTACACGATGTGCTGGGTCGCATGCAGCCGCTCTTGCAGGGGCGCGTGGTCAGCATGCATGTGCCTGAGGATCTGCCACCGGTCGAGTTGGATTATATGATGATTGACCAGGTCTTGACCAATTTGCTGGAGAATGCGTTGCGCTATACGCCGTCTGCTACGCCGCTAGAAATCACCGCCGCGACCAGCGCGACGGAATTTTTTGTCTCGGTAGCTGATCGCGGGCCTGGCATACCGCCAGGTGAGCTTGAACGTATTTTTGATAAGTTTTACCGTGTTATGGACCGCACGCGTGAGGCGAGCGCGGCAGGAGGTACTGGAGTGGGACTCTCCGTCTGTCGCGGGCTGATAGAGGCGCATGGTGGGCGCATCTGGGCCGAGAATCGCCGTGGCGGAGGCGCGACCTTTCGCTTCACTTTGCCCCTGCGGCGTGTGACGAATCCATTACAAAAAACAGAGGAATCTTTCGCATGAGTAAAAGTGGCGCACGTATTCTGGTTGTTGACGATGAAATAGAGATCTTACGCGCACTGCAACGCAACCTGTCCGCGCACGGCTACGAGATTTTTACGGCCAGCAGTGGAGAGCGAGCGTTGACCGAAATCGCGGCACACCGGCCGGATTTGATGTTGCTGGATCTGGGCCTGCCGGGCATGAGCGGTCTGGAGGTATGTAAAACCGTGCGCGCGGAGTCAAATTTGCCGATCATTGTGCTCTCAGTCAAAGATAGCGAACGCGATAAGGTCCTGGCCCTCGACCTGGGGGCTGACGACTATGTATCCAAGCCGTTTAGCATGAATGAGGTGCTGGCGCGCATTCGCGTGGCCCTGCGCCACACTGCTCAGGTTCAGGCTGGCACCGAGCCGACCTTCGCGGCTGGTTCTTTAAAAGTTGATTTTGCCCAGCGCGTCGTGACCGTCGATGGTTCCGAGGTCAAGCTGACCCCGACCGAGTATGATTTGCTTAAAGCGCTGATCAAGAATAGTGGCAAGATTATGACGCGCCAGATGCTACTCTCCCAGGTCTGGGGCGCTGGCTATGGCGCGGATGCCCATTACCTGCACGTCTATATTGGCCAGTTGCGCCGTAAAATCGAGCCAGATCCAGCTCATCCACGTTTTATTTTGACTATCTCAGGCGTTGGCTATCGTTTTAACAGCGACGACTGAGTGGACCAAGACCTCAACCAGAAACTTTGAGCAGATTTTGATCTCTCCTTTTTCTCTCCTTAGCCTACATTGACATGTTTTACTTTACACTGTTCATGTGAGGAAAGAGGAGATTTGCCTCTTTGAGAAGACACAATTGTTTTTACCCTTTGCGGTCTGCCAAATACGGGATGGAACGTTTTGCTTGCTAAAACGCGAGGCTTCCAGGTTCCGGTTGGAGGTTCTGTCATGACAACCACTCGTCTGTTACTGCCTTTTACGGGGAATATCAACTCTCTGGCACTGAACTACGCGGTCCAACTCGCGGAGCAGCGCCAGGCTACTCTTGTACCGCTGGCCCTGGTTCGTGTGAAAGCGCTTCAGCCTGTGCGCGTGGATTTCATTCAGCAGGCGCAGGATTTTTTGGAACTGACGCGGCGTAAAGCCGAGCGTTGCGGCGTGCCAGTTGAGCAAGCGCGTATTTATACCGGCGATGTTGTGCTAAGTATCGAGGCGCTTGCGGGTGAGATGAACTGTGAGACCGTGATCCTCTGCTTGAGCCATCGCCGGGAGCTTCTGCTGGAGCGTGGGGAGATACGCGAACTGCTGGAGCGCGCGGCCTGTAATGCTCATGTTGTGCTTCTGCTCTCCAGGCGCGAAAGAAACTATCCTCCACATTTTCCGCAATTCAAGCGCGCAAACCATGCAGCACAAGCAGCCTTGATCTGACATTGTGGGCGCATACGATTGGCAGGCGAAAGCCGAGCCCTGGCTTATGAAGAAGCGAGATGCATGCATCTCGCTTCTTTTGGGGATAAAAAGACTTTTACATAGTTTGCATAGCCCCGGTTGCCGAGTTTAAAAGGTTGCCATCATGAAATAAAATCTGTATAATATACTTCTATTTCTAACGGTCAGTTTGTGAACTATTTGTAAGCAAAGGAATACCGGGTACAACCTTTCTCTCTAATATGTCCCGGCCAGGAGAAGTGTAAATGAATCGATTATCAATGGAACCTGCCCTTGCAACTGATATGGCGAATGCCAGCGAACTCGCGCAGGCGGTGGGGACGGCGGATGCCGCGGTACATGGTGGAGCAAGCCAGAGCGATCTCGCGATGGCAGGGTTTGGCGCGGGCGTCCATCTGTATCTGAATCAGTTGCTGACCTTGATTTATTCTAAAACTACGACGTTGCTGGCGGCGAATATGGTGCTTGTCTCACTTTTGCTCTCGACGAGGGCCTCGACTTTGTTGACGCTGAACTTTTTCTATATCGGAGCAGTTTTTTTCTTCGCGCTCTCAGCGATTACCAGTACAACGATTCTCTTTCCGCGTCTGCATCACCACGATTCTGGTGGCCTGATCTTCTGGCGGGCGATTTTGCTGAAAGGAACTGCTGAGGACTACCACTCCAGTATTCTGGCGCTGGATAAAGCCACGGTTGAGGAAGAGTACGCGAAGGACAACTGGCATATTTCCAGGACTATTCGTTATAAAGATGCCCTGTTGCGTGGCGCGATCAGTCTTTTTATCTGCGGCATGGGCTTCGCGGTTTTTGGCGTGGTGGTGCCGCTGGTTTTTTTGACACCTCATCACTAAGCCAAATGAGTAGGTTAGTACGATTGCAGGCCCTGTCTGGCGGAGATAATAGCGATCTGTTGTGCAGGCGTTTGTTGGTAATTTCTTACCCTCTGCTGAAGCACAGAGGGTCTCCGCAGATCGCTTAGATGAGACGGAGGACATGATATGGGAGAGAAATCTGTCGAGGTTATTGTGGCAGGTCATATCTGCCTGGACATTTTGCCGGATTTCGCGCAGAATGCGTCTAATGGCGATATGTTGATGCCAGGTAAATTGACTGCGGTTGGTCCGGCGACGCTCGCGGTGGGGGGCGCTGTTGCTAATGCAGGCCTGGCTTTGCATCGTCTGGGTATAGCGACGAAGCTTGTTGGCAAAGTCGGCGATGATCACCTTGGCAAGTTGATTTTGCAGATCTTGCGTGAGGCTGATCCTGTACTGGCGGATGAGATGCTGGTAACGCGGGAGGCCGGCACATCGTATTCCATTGTCGTAAGCCTGCCGGATGTGGATCGCGTTTTTTTTCACTATACTGGCGCGAACGACGTTTTTCGTGCCACCGATCTACACCCTGAACATTTTCGCGATGCTCGTTTGTTTCACGTTGGCTATCCTCCACTCTTGCGCCTGATGTATGCCGATGGGGGGCAGACGTTCGCGGCCCTCTTGCGTGAATTAAAGGCCTATGGTCTGACCACCGCGCTCGATATGGCCTTGCCTGATCCAGGCACGGAGGCCAGTGTGGTGAACTGGAACGATTGGTTAAGCCGGGTTTTGCCCTATGTCGATCTCTTTTTCCCCACCAGCGATGAGATCCTGGCTATGTTAGGGTATACCCGCGACGGGGCGTATCCACCGCTCAGCGGTTCCTTGCTCTCTGAAGTTGCCGAGCGGCTGCTGGCGAAAGGCGCCGCGGTCGTGGCTTTGAAGCTGGGCAGCGATGGCCTGTACATGCGCACGACAAGCGAGATGCGTCGGCTGGCCGCGTTGGGCCGCTGTATGCCGGTTGATCTGCGGGCCTGGCAGGATCGCGAACTGCTGGTGCCTTGCTTCCAGGTAGAGGTAGCTGGCACAACTGGGGCCGGAGATTGCACCATCGCCGGCTATCTGACCGGGCTGTTGCGCGAGCTTGCACCTGAGAAAGTGATGACCGGGGCCGTAGCCGTGGGCGCGTTTAGCGTCGAGACCATGGACGCGACCAGCGGTGTGCCCGCCTGGCAGGCTGTATGGGCCCGCGTTGAGTATGGCTGGCCGCGTCGTCCCCTGGAGCTTGAGCTACCCGCTGATTGGCGCTATGATCAAGCTGCCAGCATCTGGTATGGTCCACACGACCAGCGAGCGTAAATCAAGCGCGGGTCGGCAGCAGCGTTAAAGAGGCCATCAGTTGTCCGCGTTGATAGATTGTCGCGGCCCCTTCTTCGCCAGCGATGGGGTCGATCTGGCCGTTGCCGTTGCTATCGACGCCGTGGAAGGTATGATCGGCCAGGGTGACGATAGCCGCGATGCTGGTCTGATTGCTGGGATTCTTGAGCAGTGCAAGCGCGTCCTGCTGCATCGTCGTTACCCAATTGCTGATATTGGTTGTGCCAATCTCGACCTCTTTGGCATGGCTTTGGATGGTCGGAGTGGCGTCTGTCTGGGTCGCGGCCAGCGAGGCATGGGTCGCGGCAGTAACGGCGTAGCCATTCGCGCCCAGGATGCCGAAGCCGTCACCGGCTGGGAGTGAGGCACCGCAGGCGGCGTCCAGTGGCTGGTAATCTGGACCCTGTAGACCTTCGCTGATGTCGATGATACTCTGCGCGATACACTTGATGGCCGTGCTATTCTGGCTGCCAGAGGCGCTCTGCAGGTCCAGCGCCTGTGCGTTCAGCAGGCGCGTTTGCGCCAGCAGCCCCACGAGCAGACCAATTTTCGCCGGCGTGCTGGGAAAGCTGAACAGGATATGCTTGATATGCACGAATGCGGCGGGCGGGAACTGAGCGGAGAGCAGTACTTTCCCGCTGGGCAACTGGACATTCCCCTGTTCCAGTGTAATTTCCACGAGATTGCCACTACTCAAGAGATTTGTGCCTGGCTGGCCATTTTTGCCATTGCCCGCGAAACTCAGGGCCAGGTCTGTGCCTTGCGCGTTCAGGTCGCCCAGCGCGGTGGTATGCTCGTTGGCGGTATCAACCAGCCAGGCTTTGTAGTGGGAGCCAGCCGGGGCTGGACTGAGACCAGCCAGGGTGACGCGCAGGGCGTCAGTGCCGCTGTTGCCATTGGGGCCGTCGAAAAAGGTCACCTGGCCGCTGGCATTGCCTGGCGCGCCGTTGCTGATCGCGCCCTGATAGTTTCTCAGCAGGCCAACGGTGAGAATAGTGCCTCCCGCGAGTAGAACCAGCAGGAGCACCGCGAGCAGCAGATAGTGTACCTGCCTGCGCGGCCCGGCTGAATTGAGGCTGGGCAGGATGGCGGGTGGAGGCGTTTCGTTATGAACGCGCGCTGGAGATGGCATGGAGACCGTTGGTGTAAAGCGCGGCGCAGGTGGCACGGGCGACATGGGTGGCTGTAGAACCGGACCAGCGCCTGGTGAACTGCCAGCATAATTCATTGTCGCTCCTTTGGCCTGAAGCGGAGAAACCTGCTGGCCACAATTGCCGCAGAAAATGGTCTCATCGTCTATATTTGCCTGACATTTTGGGCATTGCATATTCTTCCCTCCTGCTCTTTATCCTATATGTAGTACATTTGTAAGCAATTCCGCGCTGGCATGAAAGATAATTATTAATAGTGCGAGTACCGCGAGTATAATATGTACGAAGCGCCATACACGCATAATCAGCCGGGCGCGCCGCTGTGTTTGTAGCGAATTGGCCAGGCGGGCGTGGACCGCGAGGGCCTCGCGGGCGCTCTGGAAATCGCTCTGTTCGCGTGGGTCCAGGGTGGGCAATGAGGCTTGAGAACTTTGTCCTCCCTGTGTACCTTCCATAGTAAGCAGGCAGTACTGTTTGAAGTCCTCCGATTTGCCCGCGCACAGGCGTTCGACGCGATATTCCTGCTCCAGCAGGCGCTCTTCAATGGCCTGGACAATGCCCGCGCCATTGCTGCTGGCGTCCCTGGCGATCAGGCGCGCCTGCCATTGATCCAGCAGACGGCCCGCGAGTCCGCTGAGGACCAGGACGCAAAGGGCGAGAAGCGCGCTGGTTCCGCCATAGGCGTTCGTCAGACAACTGGCATTCTGGCAGTAATCGCGCAGGATATGCGTAAAGTTTTCGTGCAGCAGCGCGACCAGGATTGCCGCGCAGCCCAGCCAGGTATGCATCCACAGCCAGGCCTGAGCTTTGCCAGGCAGATTGCGCGCGAAGCGGCGGCGCAGCGAATAGCTCGCGGTAATCAGCACCAGGGCGAAGGCCACGATGCCAAAGCTGCGCAGTGGATCATTGAAGGGGCCTGGAAACGGCTGAGTGGCGAGCGCGAAGATATAGAGCAGCACAATGCCGGCGGAGAGCGCCAGCGCGAGGGCCAGCCAGAGCTGGCGCGCAGGCGAAGTCGGCGCTTGCCAGATGCGTCGTGGTCCGCCCGCAGCCTGGGGCGAGCCTGTTGGTTTAGTCGCAAGGGCCATCTTACATCTTCCTTTCGTTGTCAGAGCTGTGGTTTTACAGTTTGACGCTTAAGAGATCTTTTTCTATTATTGCACGCGCTGGCGCAAAATGTTCTCAGTGTCGCCGAAGAAAGCGGCTGGCTGGACGCGAATAGCCGCGCCGGTCGGGCAGGCCTGGACGCAGGCCTGGTTATCGTAGCCCGCGCACAGATCGCACTTGATCGCCACCTTTTTGCGTATTTCTCCATAAGCGTCGCGTGGGCGTGCTGCCTCGAGCGGGCCAGGGGCCGCGTTGGTCGAGAGCATGGGCAGGGTGCTGCGTCCGCGCTCCTTGCCCGCGCCTTGCGTGAAGAAGTTGGTGAAACGCTGCCAGCTTGCCTGAGCTACGTGGCGTTCGTCGGCCTCCTCTGTCAGTGATGTAATCGAGATGTTATCATAGGGGCAGCGTTCGGCGCAGATGCCGCAGCCGATGCAGCTCTCAGTGATGTAGACCTCGCCGCTGGGTAGGCGGGCAATGCCAGCGCGGCTACAGAGCATGCAGACCGGGTCCTGGCACTGGCGGCAGGCGGTAGCAATGCTGATATTGCCCACGACCATGCCTTTGCGGTTCATGCGTGAATGGCCGTGGCGGCGCGCGCAGGCCTCTTCGCATTCATTGCAATGTACGCACTTGTCAAGGTCGATCACCAGCACCTCGGTGCCTTCAACCACGCCGCCGCCGACCAGTGAGCGCAGGCCAGATCTGGCTTCAGCGTCTGAGGCTGTTTCAGCGACCTGCGTACCCGTAAAAGCGAGAGGCGCGAAGATGCCTGTTTGCGCGGCCAACGCGGCGTCATGATACTGGCGCAGGCGGCTGGAGAAGCGCTGGCGCAGCGCGGGATAGCGCGTGAAGAGGTTGAGCATGGTGCTTTGTGGGATCTTTGCCACGCGCACGCGGGTAATGGTGGTCACGCTCACCGGCTTGCCATCGCCCAGCAGATCGAGTCCGCCCGCGAAGTAGTCACCGCTCTGGCGGTAGGCGATAATCTTCTCGCTGCCCTTGGCGCGCCCTGTGCCCGGCGTGGTCTGGCGCGCAACCTTGACAAAGCCCTCCAGCAGAATATGCACGGTTTCGCGCAGTTGCGCGGGTCCATCCTGCTCGGCGAAGAGAGGCACGTCGCGGTCGATATAGGTGACGGTGGCCTGCCCGGCAATCAGCCTGATTTCAGCGGGAGAAAGATCCTGGAAAAGGGCCATGCGTTTGAGCACGGACTCTAGCGAACGCGCGCCATTGACCTGCTCGAAGAAGCGTTGCAGCGCCGGGATCAGTTCCATCAGGCGCTGTATAGCCTGCTCAGGCACTTCCAGCACGATGGCGGCAGTTTGCGCGCGGGCGGTGGCCTCACGCGGCTGCCCGGTGAGCATGCCATCTTCGCCCAGGTATTCGCCGCGCCGAATCACGGCCAGTGGCAGATCGGTGCCGCTGATATCGCCTGTGGAGAGCGAGAAGCGGCCCTCCAGGATCAGGTAGATCGCCCGGCTATACTCGCCCTCCTGCATGAGCAGCGTGCCGGGTAGCAGCGGGATCAGCTTGGAGGAAGTGACCATGTGGAGCAGGTAATTCTCCGAGACAAGCTGTGAGTCGCTAAACATCGGCAGTTCGCGCAGGCGGCTGAGCAAGAGTTTGATGTCCCAGCCCGGCGGCAGATATTGCAGGATGCGCCCAACATCCACCGCGCCATCCCAGGAGACGCCAAGGCGCTGCTTGAGCGATAGCATCAGCAGATCGCGGTGATTATTCACCGGACAGACCGGCACACATGAGCCGCACATCACGCATTCTTCGGTGAAGCGAGCTACATGCGGCGGCATCTCGTCGGAGATCGTAGCGCGGTTGAGATCGGCGATCTTGACTGCCGAGGAGAGGGGGACCGGGCAGGCGCGCATGCAGCGGTCGCAGCCGATGCACATATCGATCTCGAAACGCACCTCATCCTCGTTCAGCGGGCGCAGATTGGCGCGATGCTGAACGCCTACAAGCACTGGCTGTTGATTGACAGGTTGCTGCATAGACTTGCTCCCTCCCTTATGCCTGGTTAAGTACTGGTTGTTTCAATGTTGCCCCACAGTGAGCGCAGAAGCTGGCGTCCGCTAGCAGCGGGGAGCCGCAGACCAGGCAGAGCGAGGTGGCCCGTGGTCTGGCGGTGGGAACCTCTTCCTGCGCGTCTGGTTGGAGAAAGAAGATCGTTATGCCGCCAATCTGGATACGGTCGCCATGCGTCAGGCGATAGGGATTATCGATTTTTGTCTGGTTAACGTGCGCGCCGTTGCTGCTGCCAAGGTCGCGCAGGTAGAAGCCATCGTTGCCGTAAAAGACCTCGGCGTGTTTGCGCGAGGACGACATATCTGGCAGCACGAGCGCATTCTGTTTATCGCGCCCCAGGACAGCGGTTTGGCCGGGCCTGAGATAGCAGATAGACGGACGCTCCTGGATGATAGCGACCAGGGCGGGCCTTAGCTTGAAGGTGGCTACATCGGCGGCGGGAATGGCCGCGCGCGCGCCGGGCAGCAGAAGCGAGCCGTCAGCGTTAAGCCTGGGCTGAGACGAGCTAGCCTCTTGCTCTGCCGCGCCTGGATCGTAGAAGCCGGTTGCGTGCTCGCTCAGCCGGGTCTTGTTGAGGACTGTAACCTGGATTTGCGCGGCTCGCGCGGGTTCTTCGCGCAGAAAGACATAGGTGATTTTGCCAAAGCGCAGATACTCGCCGCTTTGCAGGACATACGTAGCTCTCGCGGGCAGGCGCGTGGTATTGACGAAGGTGCCGTTGGAACTGCCATTGTCGCGCAGGACAAAGCGTTTATCGTTGTAGCTGATCTCGGCGTGTTGACGCGAAACAGAATCGTGATCGATGAGCAGAGAGACACCGGTTTGCCGCCCGACAGTCGCTATGCTGGTCTGGCTGAGCCGCGTTTTCGCCTCTTCTGGGAGATTCTGCCCCGCCTTCTCAAAGGTTTCCGCCAGCACCAGGAAGGCTTCGCCCGCCGCGACAGATGGGGCTTCCGCTAGTTGACCCGCGCTGGTGGCGGCTCTGACGGCCTGCCTGACGGCCACAGCTCCCACGCGATTGACGCTGAGCTCTGGCGGCGGCACGCCCTGTTGCTCGAGCCACGCGCTCAGCTTGAAGTCGTCCGCGAAGAGTCTGCTGGCTACAGGCGTGAGATTGACGCGGTGGTCGATGGCGCGTTTGTAGGCCAGCGCGTCCGCGCGATCTCCCAGCGCCAGTATGCCCACGGCCACACCATCCTTGAGCAGCACCTTGCGATAGGTGCGCGGCTGGGGATCAGCGGTCAGTTCCTGGAAGCCTTGAGCGCCGCGCGGAATTTGCGTCAGGCCAGCGGAGGCGAAATCCAGGCCGTAGAGGAAGGTGGCATTGTAGAAGGCGCTAATTGGGAGTTGCTGGCTGGTATCCAGCAGATCGAGCATGCTATAGGCAGCCGCGCGCGCTTGCTGGATAGCGGGGAACCACTGACCGATCACGCGTTTGCGTCCGCTGAGGCTATCGCTGGTCTCCAGCACATCGCCAGCCGCGTAGATATCCGGCGCGGCTGTGCGCATCGCCTGGTCCACGATGACGCCGCGCTCGCAGGGAATGCCACTGCCTTTGATAAAATCGATAATCGGCTCCACGCCAATGGCGATCAGGACCAGGTCGCAGGCAATGCGCGCCCCGCTGGTGGTAATCACGCCGTTGACGCGGCCATCTTTGCCGGTGATTTCAGCGACCTCCTCTTCGACGCGTACATCTACCCCATCGCGCCTCTCTTGCTGGAGCACAAGGTCTGAAGCAGTCAGATCCAGAATTTCGGACCATAGCGTGCGGCGGCGCAGCAGATGCGTTACCTCAAAGCCGCGATGGCGTAGCGTTTCAATGCTCTCCAGGGCCAGGGTGCCGCTGCCACTAACCACCACGCGCCGGGCCTGGCGCAGGTATTGCTGGACCGCCTGGTAATCGGCGACCGTGCGTAGCGTTGTGACGCCGCTCAGATTGAGGCCAGGACAGCGCAGGCTGCTGGCTCGCGCGCCGCACGCTAAGAGCAGGCGAGAATAGCTCAGCTGACGCCCACCGTGCAACTGCACGCGATGCTGACCAGCCAGGATGGAGTTGACGCGTGCGGAGAGAAAGCGAATGCGCTGATCCTGGTAAAAGCTGGCCGGGCGCGCCCAGAGCTTATCCTCGCGTACGCGGCCCGCCAGGTAATCCTTCAATGCCGGACGATAGTAGACCGGGAATGGATCATCGGCGACAACTGTGATATCGGCATTGGCGTCTTCCGCGCGTAAAATCTCAGCGGCAGTGACTCCCGCGATCCCATTGCCGACGACTATATATTGTTCAGCCATACTTGTGTGCCTTTATTCTTTGCATTGTTGACGCCTCCTGGTCTGACAAAATCTTATATGTACCGCTCTTGCGATGACGGAATGAGTAAAGAAGCATTGGGAGACCCTCTCCTTGCTTTGTTTGCTCCCGGCCAGTCCAGCGGCGCGGGGTCAGCGCTCCTGCACCCTTGAGAGAAGGGTGAGCGTCACGCTGGAGTTGTGATGGTGCCGTCGCTGTTGACTGTGATGGGTAGAGAGGCAAGCGGCGTTGGGGCTGGCCCTCCAGTCACTGCAGCACCACGGGCGGGATCAAAAGTCGCGCCGTGGCAGGGGCATTCCAGCAGGTGACTGCCCTGGTTATATGCCACCGCGCAACCGGCATGGGTGCAGGTGGTATTAAAGGCCACAAATTTATTGTTCTGCAGATGGATCAGTATGCCCGGATTGTTGCTATTGGCAATAGGAAAGGTTTTCGCGCTATTGGTCGGAAGATCCGTCGTTTTTGCCAGCACCTTGCCGCTATGTCCAGGCGCATTGGAACTCGTTGACGTGCCCTGAGCTTGCGTGCCCGTGGTGGGATGCTGCGCGACAGAGTTGGGGTTTGTGCTGGCGAGAGACGAATTGGCGCTATTGGTCTTGATCAGCCAGATCGTCACGCCTGCGGTTGCCGCGACGCCTCCGCCGGTGGCGAGCAGGGTAAGCGCGCGACGGCGCGAAAGGGCTGTGCTCGCGGGAGCAGGTGCGGCTGCCGCTGCTGCTGTGGGTCTGACAACTCCAGGAGGAGGGGCTGCGGGCATGGCGAAGGCTTTGCGCTCGCCCTGGTTGGGTGCCACAATGCTTGCGTAGGCGTTGGCCAGCGCGCCGGGAGAGCCAGGGCGCTGGGCGGGATTTTTGGCCATAGCACTGCTCAATAAACGCTCTAGTTCCGCGGGCCAGCCCTGACGCCAGGCGCTCAGCGGGGGTACGGGAGCATTGAGATGCTGTTGCGCGAGTTCCGCCAGCGTTTTGGCGCGTAGCGCCCGATGGCCGGTGAGCAGATAGTAGAGCAGCGCGCCGAGCGCGTAAACCTCGCTGGCTTCCTCTGGTGGCTGGCCTAGCAGCAATTCGGGAGCAGGCGCGCTGGCGATGTTCAGACCGTAGAGCGCTCTGCCCTGGCGATCTCGCAGCAGTGGGGAGCCGTTTTCAAGCTCAAGCGCTGGGCGAGGGGGAGCAGGCAATTGTGGAGCCAGCATGCGTAGCAGGCCGGTTTCGCTGATCAGCGCCTGACCGTCTGAGCGCAAGAAAACGTTGCGCGGATTAAGATTGAGATGAAAAACGCCCTGCTGGTGGATATATTCCAGCGCGCTAGCCAGAGCGTCAAGAGAGCGACTGACCAGCCTGCCTTCTACAGGCCCGTTATTTGCCACAGTGCTCTGGAATGAAATACTGGCAGGATCGGGCGAAACCACGTAAGGAGAACTTTCAAAGATCCCATAATCGCTCAGCGGAATGAGAAAAGAGTGCTGGAGGGTCGCGACCAGGCTCGCCTCGCGCTGGAAATGGCCCAGGTAGAGCAGACGTTCCTCAGCGGTCAGGCCAGCCGGCAGAGCCAGGAAGCGCAAATGATAGCGTTGTTTCGCTGGCAGAGTGGCCTGGCGCGCCATGAAAAGCGGCCCGGTCTCCAGATATTCGATGAGACGTTCCACATAATAGTTACCCAGCGTTTTGCCAGGATATGTTTCATACTGTTTAGTCGATGAAAGATTCTCAGCCATCCTTGATCTCCTCTAGAAGCTCGACCCTTTTCCTTAAGTATGAAAGAAATGCTTGAATAAATCGTGAGCAATATTACCCATTTTATAAGTGAGCTTCTATAGTAGACGCCTGAGCCATGGTGTTTTCGCTAGTCAACACAAAGGCCCTTCCCCAAAACGGTGCAGCAAAAAGAGCGAATCCTTAACTAATATGACTTTGTGAATCCTAAAACAGGGTTGCTTTTCTTGGTTCCGACACCCTCTTCCAAGAAAACGGGGAATTGTCGTGTGGATGGATCAGTCGCGGTAGCGCGACAGGTCCCCGATCAATCGGGACAGGACCCGATACATCGGCCCTCTATGGCATTTGCGTTATTTGCGGCGGCTATTTTGGATCTCACATTCCTCCACCAGATAATGTGGCTCTACCAAGTCGTCTTGCGCTCTTATAAACTTTTCTATTGGAGGGCCCAGGGTGGGTGGGCGGGGGCAAGGACTTTTGAGAAACTCTGAAATCCTAAAAGAGACCAGCTTGACCCTCACGAAGAGAAGCGGTACCATAGCCTCAAATGACTACTCGGCATCGACTTCCATGTTTGAAAGGCATTGATCCGTTCAAAATAGCAGGTCGCTCCATCTCAGAATGGATTATGAGCCTCAAAACGTGTACTGCTGTCAGGCAGCCGTTCAGTAGCCAGCTCGCAGAACGCCTCACGCGGCTACGCTCGAATATCGTGGGAGACAGCGCGGCACAGGGAGATTGGGCCGATCGATTCAGGACAGTTCCCACTGGATCATCCCTTTCCCCTGGCCGCTAACCAGGGAAGGAAACGAAAGATGCGCACGGACATCCCACCATTGAACTGGCAGAACTGGATGCAGCGTTACGACCAGCAGCAGAGCATCTACCTGCCTGAGCGCGAAAGGCGCTTTACCGCCATGCTCGATGTGTTAGAAACGCTGCTTCCTCAAGACTTTGTCGCACTTGACCTGGCCTGTGGTCCCGGATCAATCAGCCAGCGCCTCTTAGCGCGCTTTCCACAGGCACGCTCCGTCGCTGTGGATATTGATCCCATCCTGCTGCTGCTTGGACAGCAAACTCTGGGTGACATGCAAGGGCGTTTGCGCTGGGTGGAAGCTGATATCATTGAACCCTCATGGTTCAGCCAACTCGGGGAAGAGCACGTGGATGCGGTAGTAAGCACGACAGCCCTGCATTGGCTGCACACGAGCTCACTAGTGGAGTTGTATCGCCAGTTAGGAACCCTCATTCGCCCCGGTGGAGTCTTCCTCAATGGGGACGCCCTCGGCTTTGCCCCGCATCTGCCGAGCTTCAATGCGGTCTGTGAGAGTGGACATGCGCGTTGGAGCGCTGAGGCGACTGACAGGGAAGATTGGGAGATGTGGTGGGAAGCGCTGAGGCGCGAGCCAGGGATGGAGCCACTCTTCGTGGAACGTGAGAGTCGCTTTAGCAACAAAACGCGTCCCTTTCCTACCCTGGTAGAGGTCCACCAGGCAGCGCTGCACAACGCGGGTTTTCACGAGGTTGGCGTGATCTGGCAACACCTGGACAATCGGGTGGTGATGGCCGTGCGCTAGCTGTATTTGTGATCATAGCAAAAGACCTTTGCAGGGCCTGAGGTGTCTCCAGGTCTTCTACCTGCCCCTTTTGTTTTACAGAGCTTTGGCGAACGTTGCGCGCCCGCCAAAGCTCTGTAAAACAAAAGGGGCAGGCAAATAATGCTTCATAAATGGGTAATCTTGCGCATATGGAGGGAAGGCCAGCAACGGTAGGCTATAAGCATGAGAAAAGACGGGTCGGTTGTGACCCGGCTAGTGTTCAAGAAAAAAGGAGTTTCTCATGCTACAGGTCATTCGGCGTCGGCGCTTGCTGATGGTCAGCCTGGCAACGTTGGCGATCCTGGTGTTTACCTTTACCTTTGTCTATCCTGGCTACGCGAGTTTGCATATGCCAGGGACTCCAAGGCATACTGGTACACCCTTTCAGTCGCAAAATTTGCAGCAGTTGATCGCGGCCCATGAGTTGGCCTCGACAGTGCAGGTGCTCTCTTCACAGCCGCCCAGCGTAATTATCCAGTTTCCGCTCTTTCCCAGCGGCGTCAAGGCAGCCTTTCCCAAGGCTACGGGCGTCGTGACGATTGTGCAGGGCAATCCGGCGGTCAGCCTCTTCGACTCTGTGACTGTGGACGTGGCTAATATGCCCGCGGACATTACATTCACGATCTTCTTTATTGAGCACGCGACCAAGCCCTTTGGCAATGTTGAGTATGTAGCCGATCTGCACACACGCAGCGATGGTTCGGGTGAAGCCAGTTTTCAGGCCATCACGCTGGTTGCCTTTGCCGTAAACTCGGACAGCCCTGGCGTTTCGCAGGACCAGAGCGGGCAGGCTTCCGGCATCCAATTGGAGCACCTTGGCATGTGGTTCGCTTCGCTCCAGGATGCTCAGACTGCGCTCAAAAATAGCGCGCTAACTGGCACGCCCTTTGATGGCGGCAATCCCCCCTTGCATGCTGGACCACAGGCCCTGACCGATGGACAGTCTGCGCCAGTTTTTTAGGACGATAGATATGCGATGCGTTTATTCCAGGCAAAGGGGAGATCGATGAAATTTTTACAGAAATGTGTTCCTGGCCGGAAGATGCTGGTAAAGAGCTGGCAGCAGCCCTTAGCTAACAGGCTCTGCTTGATCCTCCAGGGTTTGCTGCTGGCCGCGCTGGTCTTTGTGGGCGCGAGCGGTAGCGCCAGCGCGGCTGTGCTGCAGACTGGCGGCACACACGCTGCACAGACGCTGATCAATCCGCTCGCTCAGCATATGCGCCAGCTTATTCAGGAGGGCAAACTGGCCCCCAGTGTGCAGGTCTTGCCTTCACTGGCACCCACGCTGATTGAACAGTTCGCGCTCGTGCCCAGTGGCATTAAGCAGGCCTTTCCTAACGCGACGGCTCAGGTCACAATTGTACGCGGCAACCGCGATAACGCCGTTTCCGACACGGTTACGGTAGATGTGCAACATATGCCGCAAAATATCACATTTACCATTTTCTTTATTGAATTAGCGAATAAACCCTTTGGCAATGTTGAATATGTAGCTGACCTGACCACGCGCGGCGATGGCAGCGGCGAAACGATTTTTCAATGTATTGCTCTGGTGGCCTTTGCGATGGATGCCCGTAATCCTGGCAGTTCGCAGGATGATCGCGAGGGGGCAACTTCGGGCGTAAATCTGGAGCACATGGGTATGTGGTTCTCTTCGCTCCAGGATGCGCAGCGGGTATTGAATGACGATACCTTGAAGGGGACGATTTTCGATGGCGGCAATCCCCCATTACACGCTGGACCACAGGCGATGACCGATGGGCAGACAGCTCCGGTCTTTTAAAGGAAGGAAAGAGACATGAAGAGTCCCAGACTGTCAAGTTTCTTCAACAGGTTCAGCCTTGCTCGCCTTGTTCCGGGCCTGCTCCTGCTCAGCCTGCTGCTCGGCGCCTGTAGCACGTCTTCAGCGCAGCCCACGGGAGTCACACCGAGCGCGACCGGTGGCAGCAGCGGAGGGCCAGCCCAGGGCTTTCCGCAGACACCGCCGACTCTGCGCACACCGGCTTTTGGCTCCTCTGAACAGATCGCGCCTACGGTCAAAGTGCTGGCCTCGCTTGATCCCAGCCTGATCATTCAGTTTCCGCTCGTTCCGGCGAGCATCAAGGCGCTTTTTCCGAACGCCACCGCCCTGGTGACGGTCATCCAGGGTAATCCTGCCATCAGTGTTTTTGATACCGTAGAGGTTGATGTGCAACATATGCCACCGAACCAGAAATATACGGTCTTTTTCACTGAGCTTTCCGCCAAACCCTTTGGGCACGCGCAGTACGTTGGCGATGTTTTCACCCGTGGGGATGGCAGCGGTGAGTCGATCTTTCACCTGATCACGCTGGTGGCCTTCGCGGCTGATAATCGCACTGCGGGCACGTCCACCGACCAATCAGGGCCGGCCTCTGGCATCCAGTTGGAGCATGTCGGCATGTGGTTTGACGGTGTAACTGCCGCGCGTCAGGTCCTTAACGATCCCACCATTCCTGGCACGCCCTTCGATGGTGGCGGGCGTCCACTGCATGCTGGTCCGCAGGCCATGACCGATGGGCAGACCCTGCCTGTGATCTAGAGCACGCTGGATCTTATTCCACAAGTCCCTGGCGGAGCGCGTAAGCCACGGCTGCGGCTCTGCCAGGGACATCGAGTTTGACAAAGATGTTGCTCAGGTGGCGGTTGACCGTGCGTGGACTGAGCACCAGGGTGTCAGCTACTTCGCGATCGGTGCGACCCTCGGCCACCAGGCGCAGCACTTCGAGCTCGCGCCTGGTCAGGTGGAGATCAAGCTGATAGCTGGTGTGAGCAAGGTGCGCGGGCGTGATGGCAGTGCCTCGTTCTGACGCTGGCGGACGGCTCGCGAGCTGGCGCAGACCTTCCTGGAGGGTGTCAACGAGATCAACGGAGCGCTGCATCTCGTAGCGCGCGAAGATCTGGCGGGCCAGTTCGCAGCAGGTGAGCGCCGTCTGTTCCGCGCGCGTATGGTCCTCTGGCCCGCCTGCGCGTCCCCGCACCAGGGCAGTGCGCGCCCGCTCGTAGAGAATCGCGGCCTCTTCAGGCTGATTATGAGAGCGTCGGCAGAGGGCCACGCCATCCTCGAAAGCCTGCTCAGCCGCCTCCCAATCGCCCTGCAGAGCTGCCACCTCGCCCAGAATGCGCGCAACCGAGACCCCGTAATACATAAAGCCGCGCAGATCGCGAATGCGCTCGATATAGGTCAGAGCTGGCTGACGATTCTCAAGGTGCAGATAGCCTTCGGCCAGAAAGGGTAGATAGAAGTCGCCGCTATAGCCGCGTGGTTCCGCCAGGCTCGCGGCGCGATCAAGTTGGACCCTGGCGGCGGCTCGGCAGCCAGTGACAGCCAGAAAGTGTCCATAAAGGGCCAGCGCGCCCGGGTACCACTCGGTATTCAGCGCGGCCTGCAGCGCCTCCTGGAAATATTGCTCGGCCAGTTGCCAGGAGCCGCGCCTGGAGGCGAGCATGGCCTGACCCTGAAGGGCCAGCGGCTTGATGCGCGCATTGCTTGGGTGTGCCGCCGTCTCCAGCGCGTCACGGAAGTGGGCCGCGCTCTCCTCCCAGTCGCCCAGAGCCAGAGCCATCAGAGCTTGATTGCAGTGCAGCCAGCCCGGCACATGCTGCACGCCATAGCGGCGCGTGCGCTCGAAGCCTTGCAGATTATAGCGGCGGGCCTGCTCCATCTCGCCTAGAGCCTGGTAGATAATGCCCAGGCTCTGATCGCCCAGGGCCGCGTGAAAGGGATCGCCGCTGGCGATATACAGCTCATGGGCCTGGGTAATCAGGCGGATAGCCTCGCCAATGTTTGGACCCCAGCCGCGCAACCAGCCCAGCATATGCAGCGCGAAGCCCTGGCTGCTGCGCTCGCCAAGCTCAGCGGCGAGTTGCTGGACCTGCCAGAGGGTCTGTTCAGCCTCGCTAAAGCGAAAGAGTAGCAGATCAAGCGTAGCCCCGGACTGTAGTAAGAGCAGGCGCTCGCTGGTATATACCCTGGAGAACTCTTCAGCGCTGCTCTGCCTGCTTGCGCGCGCGGCTTGCGGCAGCGTAGACCTGGTGGAGAGCCAGGGAATGAGCGCCAGTTCAGCCATCTCCTGGCTCTGGCCTGGCTCTGGCAACTGGCTGAGCGCGGCCTGCAGGTGAGCCAGCGCCAGTTCATATTTGCCTTGCAGGCGATAGGCATCCGCGAGCAGGCGCGAGGCTCTGGCCCGCGTCAGCGGCTCCTCGCTCTCGGCGGGCTGGGCATGCTTGAGGGCCTGGTGAAAGGCGGTTTCCGCCTGTTCAAGCTCGCCGAGTTTAAGCCAGCTCTCGCCAAGCATCAGGTAGATCTGCGCGCGCGTGGGCAATTGTAGCGCGTCAGGTGCCTGTACGCCGCTTTCTAGCAGGCGCAGGGCCGTACTCAGATGGTTAAGCGCCTCCCGCTGGGCTTGCTGACGCACAGCCTCTACGCTGGCGCGCAGGCTCCAGAGCAGAGCCGCTTCCTGGTGTTGACTTAAAGCATAGTGGCGAGCCAGTTCAGCCGCGTGAGCGGAGGCAAGCGGTCCATAGTACTCCTCGAGTGCCTGACCAAGCGCGCCGTGGATCTGCTTGCCGCGCTGCGTGGTGACTTCCGCGGCCAGTGCCTCCTGCACGATCCCCTGGCAAAAGGTAAAATTGGGATCATGAGCCTGAGCCTCAGAAAACGCCTCCTGCGTGCCTGGCCAGGTGGGGGGCGCGGGTGCTACCCTGGCCACGAGGTTCGCGCCAAGCGCCTCCTCAAGCAGAAGTAGCGCGCGTTCCTCGCTCAGTTCGCTCGCCAGCGCAACAGGCTGCAAGGGAAAGGTATGCCCCAGGAGCGCGGCCACCTGGAGCAGTTCGCGGCAGGCCAGACCGCTCAGGCGTTCTTTGAGTGCCTGAGTAATGCGTTCTGGCCAGATCTGAGCGCGTGGAGAGGCGATAAAGCGCCAGGCACCATCGTGTGAGACCAGTTGTTGACTCAGACAGAGGGCGCGCACAAGTTCTTCCAGGAAAAACGAATTGCCGCCAGTGCGCGTCAGCAGTTCCCGTACTAATTCCGCCGGCAACTCTCCAGGCAAAAGGGCATGGATATGTTGCCCGGCAGCCTCCTCGCTCAGCGGGCTCAGCGGCAGGAGCAGAAGGAGTCCCTGTCGCATCAGCTCAAGCAGAATCTTGAGCGCGTTACCGCCCTGGGTCGCGCTTGCCAACAATGGATTGCTGGCGGCGCTCTCCTGGGAGAGAGTAGCCTGTGGTGGGCGCGTGGCTCCAAGTAGCACAACCCTGCTCGCGTGCAGGCGCGCAGTCAGATACATCGTCAGTTCGAGCGACGCGCTATCGGCCCACTGGAGATTGTCGATACAGACCAGCGCGGGCTGCTCCAGCGCCACGCGCTCTAGTAGTGTCGCTACGGCATCGAACAGGCGGAATTTAGCCAGCTCAGGCGACATGACCTCCTGCGTGGGTGTGAGCTCTAAGCGGTAGGCCAGTTCGGGGAAGAGCTGGTAGAGCGTGCTCACCAGCGGCAGCCCGGTCAGCGAGACATCGCCCGCCAGTTCTGGTCCGCGTTCCCCCTGTGATTGCTCCAGGCCGATATAGCGGCGCAAAGCAGCCTCTGAGGAAGTGCGTATAAGCGGGCGCAGCGCTTCAATAAAAGGCAGATATGGGAAGATACCGCCGGATTCGTATGCGTGGCCATGCAATACAAGCAGGCCGCGCGCGCTGGCAGATGCGCAGAACTCTTCCAGCAAGCGCGATTTGCCAATGCCAATCTCACCGCTGATAATAGCCGCGCGCGGACCATGTGCCTGCGCGTGTGCAGCATTGTCCAGCACGGAATGGAGCGCGTACATCTCTATCTCGCGTCCCGCCAGAGGGAGGACTGGATTGATCTGTAGCGCTACACCGCCAAAGGGATCGTTAAAGGGCGCCTGCATACTGGCACCCGTTTCTTTGCTGCGTAAATGGTCTCCTCAAAATGTTCATCCCCTTTCTTTATAGTAGACGCTGTGTAGAGGATAAATATCAGACGCTGTATGGAGGCTGACTTCCTGCTGCCTGCTAGCCGAACTTGCTTCTCCTACCAACTGGCTCTGGACTGGCGCGTCTGTGCAAAAACGGCCAGATATCGTGATAGAAAAACAGAGCATAGTAGACCAGCAGGAACGGGAGATCAAAGGCAAAATAGAGCCAGAAGACCGGGCTGGCCTGCAGCCAGAGCAGATGATAGAGCAGGGCACCCGCGACCAGCGTGCCGTAGACCAGCGCGACGATAGCCAGTGCGCGCACGCGTGCCCACTCGCGTTCTCCCGCGAGCCAGAAGGCACCCGCGGCATTGCCCAGAATAATCGCCCCGATAAAACGATCCAAAATATCCGGGACGCCAGTTGGCCAGAGGGGTAATTTGAGTTCAGGCAAAAAGAAAAACCCCATACCTACAAAAAGATTAAATGCCCCGGCGAGAAATGCCAGTACCCGTTCAAGGCGACTAAATTCGAGAGGATGCATAACCAGTACACCACCTTCCTGAAATGCGCGAAATATATGCATGGAGATAAAGTGGAACTGCTTTGCTGCTACCAGGCAGAAAGGTTCATCTTTCCCGCACGCTCTGCCGACGATTATACAACAGATTGCGCGTTTTTTTTCACTTTGAGGTCTAGATTTGGATCTCTCAGTATAAACGTGGAAACAAGAGATGCATATGTGCAGTGAGCGCGTGCAGGCGAGCTTTCACTCGCCTGCACGCGCTCACTGCACATATGCATCTCTTTTACGGCCACCAGCGTCCGATTTCCAGCACGGAGCAGAGGGTAGCGACACTCATCTCTTCGCTGCCGAGCGCGCGCAGAGTGGGTTCAAGCAGGGTCAGGCTGGCCAGGGCTTCGCGGCGCGGCAAGGAGGCCAGTTGATGCAGGATGAAGCTGAGCGCGAGATAAAGTGGCGCGGGCGCGCTTTGTTGCAACTCCACGGGCGCGGCATTTAGCACATGCAGGAGGTGGATGGTCATGCCGGTGCTGCGCGCTTTCACGCTGGCCAGCTCAAGGGCTTGAAGCCAGGCTGCGGGCGTCAGGTTAGGCATGAAGTCGGCCAGCACTTGCTGGGAGTTATGTGGCGTCTGCAGTGACCAGGTGGCCTCCAGCATGGTTGGCAGAGCGCCTGGCGGGACGTTGGCGCTGAGCTTCCTCAGAATCGCCACGCGATCTTCGTCTGCTTGCATGCGCCTGAGCGTCACGTCCAGGAATGCTGGCAGCATAATCTCTAAGCTTGCCTGTGGTAAGCGGGGGAGTAGGGCCACCATCAGGCGTTCCCACGAGTCGCGCGGCCATTTCTCACGCATAGCTGTAAAGACATCAGGCAGATCCTCGGGCGTCCAGGGTGTGGGCAGCAGCGTTGTTAGAAATAGCTCGCTCTGCTCGCTAGAGAGGAAAGTGGCCATCCATAAGAGCCAGTCGGAGACTGTGCTGCCAAAGGAGAATTGCAGAGCCATATCCAGGGCCTCGCGCACCGCCTCCTGTGGGAGGCGCGGGGCCAACTCATAGAGAATGCGCAGTTGGACCTGAGGATCATTCAGGCCCTTGACGTTTTGCCAGAACTCGGCTAGAAAGTCAGTGGGAACGTGGGCGGCAAGCGCGCTCAGCATTTTGCCCTGCAGCCAGGTATCTTCCAGACCTTTGACGGGGTCCCAGACCTGAACAAAGAAGCGCTCAGGCAGCTTCCAGAGCAGTTTTTCCCACAACTGATTGCGGCGCGTATTGTCTTGTTCTACAATGTTGACCTCATTCCAGATCTGCACAAAGTAGCTCTCTGGTACGCGCGAGGCCAGTTTTTCGCGCAAGTCTGCGCGCTGAAGTTTGTTTTCGAGCGTGTCGATGCTCTGCCAGAACTCGAGGAAAAAGCTTGCTGGCACATAGTCTGCCAGTTCTTCCAGAGTCTCTATGATTTTTTGTCGATCTGCAGCGTCTATGTCAGGCTGGTTTGCCGAGAGCAGGAGAGCAAGAATTGTCTCAAAGACCTGGGGATAGAGAGCTTCCGGGATGTAGGGAAGCAGCCCTTTGATCGTGGAGACCAGTTGCTGTGTATCCTGCGTTTGCTGGACCATGGTCCAGATCTGCGCGAAGTTGCTTGCGGACGCGTGTTTGGCCAGGTTAGCGATAATGTGCATGCGCCAACTCGAGTTCTCTATTTGCTGAGCAGTTTCCCATACGAGGGCGAAGTAATCTGGCGGGACATGCTCGGCAAGGGCATTGAGAATCCACAGGCTGTGGCCCTTATTCTGGATGTATTGCCAGACCTCCCAGAAGCTGAGGAAGGCCGAGACTGGCAGATGGGTGGCCAGGGAACCAAGGATCTTTGTTTGCTCATTGCGATCCCGGATTGCCAGCGTCAGTGCCAGCAGTTCAGGGAAAGTGGCGGGCGAGACATGCTCCGCCATAGTTGTCAGCACGCTGGCGCGCCAGGACTCCTCGTGCAGGGCTTGCACAGCCGCCAGGAAGCTGGGCAGCACCTGCTCGGGCAGGCGTGGGATTAGCGCGTTCAAGACCCGCGCGCGCGCTTCCATGCCCCACAGCATAGGTAGGTCCAGGAGCAGCATTTCAAACTGCTCTGGTAATACGATGTGAGCCAATCTGGCCAGCATATGGCTCTTGTGAACCAGGGCACGCATCTCCCTCACAGCAGCCAGCACGTCGCTTAAACTCTCAGCCGGAAAATCGTGCGTCAGGCTGGCGATAAAAGTATTGAAGAGGGAGACGCGGTCGTTCTCGTCTTTGATAACCTGCAGAATTTGCAGCATCTCATGCACGCGCTCAGCTTTGCGTTCTGCTGGCAGCGTCGAGACCAGGGCCTCCAGCACGCGGGAGCGTTGCGCGCGAGTCTTCATCTCGTGTACAATCTCAAGCGCAATAGGCAGGAAATCCTCGTTGATACGCGGAGCCAGGGCAATCAGAGCCAGAGCCTGAGAGGTCTCCCACTCCAGATTGCGCACAAGATGCATTGCTCTGGGCAGCCATTTTTCTGGCATGCGTGGCGCGAGCTTAATCACAATCTCTGCCTGCCGCTGTCCTTGCAGAGTTGAGCGATAAAAGCCGAAGATCTCGGACTCCATGTTTGTGAAGATCCTGGCCAGCGCTTTAGAGGAGACGCGCTCGACAATCGCCAGCAGAGTCTGCACGCGCTCATGTACGTAGAGCACATTCATAAAGGAGCCAGCGACATCGATATTCTCCGGTGTCTCGCTTTGCAGCGTGGTCTCCAACTCGGCCTGGAGCCAGACGCGGTAACCGGGGTCTTTGATCGTCTTGGCCAGCGTTAGCAGGCGCGGCAGCAGATGCTCGTCGGCGAGCGCGGCCAGTTGCGCGAGCATTTCCACGCGCAGGCCCTCATCCCAGATCGTCGCAACATGTTCCAGGCATTCACCCAGGAGACTTAGCGGTAGAAACGGGAGGGCTGGCAGCAGGATCGCGACACGCAGCTCTTCGTTTGTGTGAGTCAGCACGACTTCCAGAAAGGCCGGTAGCAGTTCCACTGGCAGAGAGGGCAGCAGTTCGCGGAGCGCGTGGGCGCGATAGCTCTCATCCCAGATTTCCTGCGTCTCCTTCAAGACATCCTGTAACTGCTCCTCTGGCAGAAAGGGCGCGAGTTTGAGCAAGATTTCAACGTGATACTCCTGATCCAGGATCTCGCGTAGGAGTTCCTGGGTTTCGTGCAGCGCCTCAGCGCGCGCGGGTTCTGGCAGTGCTTTGACTAGTTCCGCCAATAGGTACACCTGGGGGATACTGACCCGCCAGGCGCGGCTCTCGGCCAGGATCTCCTGGAGCAGTTCGCTGGACAGCAAAGGGGTCAGCGTTCTCAGCGCCTGGGCGCGATACCTATCATCCTCGATTTCCCTGACGCGGCTCAAGGCCTCTTGTAGTTGCTCCTGGGAGAGATAGGCAACCAGCCCTTCCAGGGCGAGGACGAGATATTCCTCTTCTGCTATCTCGTACATAATAGAGAGTGCGTGCGCAACCAGTTCCGGGGTCTGCGCGAGCGTGGGGGCCAGTTCCGCCAGCACACCCGCGCGGTCGGCCTCATCGGGGATGACGTGAACGATCTCCAGAATTTGCTCAAGCAGACCTGCAGGGAGGCCGGGGGCCACTTCGACCAGCATATCGAGGCGCTCGCGCTCGTCTTTGAGGGTCGCGATAGTATCGAGGGCCTCCTGCGCGATATCTGTGCGCAGTGGCTCCTGCACATAAGGGGCCAGTCCAGCCAGTTCGCGCGCCCTGGGAGCAAGATCAGCGATCAGGCGAATGCTGGCCAGCCCTTGCGCGGGCGTCCAGACACCAGTCTTCACTGCTTCGAGCATCAGGCGGGATGAGATATTGCCAGTCATGCTATTGATGCTGACGCGGCAGAGCAGGCTGCGGATCTCCGCGTTCAGGTAGGGAGCTGACCCACCAGTGTTGAGCGCGGCGGCATTCGCGCGTTCAGCCGCGCGCCAGGCACGCTCACTGTCACCCAGAAAGCCCGCGTATGCCCGGTCAAGCTTTTCCCAGGCCTGTCGCCAGCCATCGCTGACCAGGGCAACGAACGCGCTGACCTCCGCCTGGGAGCGCTCCAGGTGCGCGCCATAATATTGCACGATATAGGGCGAGACCCTGGCGGGAGCCAGTGTACCCGCGTTAAGTCCGGCAAGCACACTGGCACCCCAGTTCAGGAAGCGCTGCTCAACCTCCTGGCGTTCAGCCGGACTCAGGCGCTCCTCCAGAAAATAGCTGGCCAGGCGCGGATGACTGAAGACATAGCCCTGGCGCATGCCATCGCCGATCACAAAACGCTTGAGTGGCTCCAGGTGCTGTTCGATCCCCTCTGTACGCAGATCAGAATCAGGGGCAGCCAGGCTGAGGATATCTTCCTGGCTTAGCGGACCCAGGGCGCCCGCCAGTAGATTGAGCACAGTCTGAACCGTGGCTTCACGCTCGGAGGCTGCGCGCTGCCACAGGCTGCGTTGCTCATTCCACCAGCGTTCAAAGTAGCCAGGCAGGCCGGGGCGCATGGCTTGCAGGTCCTCGGGGGTCAGACTGGTCGCGGACTCGCCGCGTTCCCAGAGATCATCAACATAGAGCCGGATCAGCAGCGGATCGCCTTCGCTCAAGCGGTGGAGCTCAGAGACAATATCCACACGTGTGCCCAGCAGGTCCAGAGGAAAGCCCATCTGGGTCAGCACGCTAGCAATCCCGGCGCGATCCAGGGGATAGAGTTCGACGGTCTGCGCCAGGCCCTCGCCGGTCCAGCCCAGGCGCGTCAGCCAGGCACTGGCATCCTGGTCATTGGCCAGGTAACGCGCAGAGAGCGCCACGCGCAGGTGAGGGGGAGGATTCTCAGGCAGAAGCCACGAACCAGCTTCCCAGTCGGCAGCCTCGTCAATCCCGTCCAGCACCAGCAGCAACTGACGTCCATCCGGCAGTGGACGCGTCAGATACTGCGTGAGCAGACCATGCCAGACCTCCTCGTGAGTATGCAGATCGCCAGGAATGCTCTCGCCATGCAGCCTGGCCAGTAGCGCCACCAGCGCCGGAAAGACTGTCCCGGCCAGGTTGGTGCGGAAACGAATACTCACCGGGAAATACACCACCGCCAGCTCAGGCTGCTCAAGCAGATGCTGGCACCAGCGCAGGAGCAGAGCGGATTTACCGCGTCCCGCGGGAGCCGCAAGCAGCGCGTAGGCTGGCCCGGCGGGTTCAAGCAGCCAGCTATCCAGGCGCGCGAAGTCCCGCGCGCGGCCCCCAAAGGGCACAGGATGGCGCGCATCGCCCAGGTATTCCGCCAGAAAATGCCTGACCCGCGCAATATCATCGGTCGGCAGCTCGCGTAAACCCTCGGTGAGTGCTCGTAAAGTTATATTAAAATCATCCATAATAGCTTGCCTTTATATTGACGTGTTTCCTGGTGTGAAACATGTGTAGCTGTACCCTGAGACCTTTTTGTATTATAGCACGCATTGAGGTAAATGAAGGCCGTTTGAGTAGGATAGTCGGGTGCTGGTACGAAAAATCGCCTGCTGTTCGCGTTTTTTCTGATAGCAAGTTTTCAGGAGTGTTATTTATGCAAGTGAGATCTTTCGGAACGTTCAGGCGTTCACCTCGGTCGAAAGCGCTGGCGCGCCTGGCGCTCGTGCTGGTAGTGATAGGTGCTGGTGCTGTGCTGGCGTGGAATGTGGTGGCGCGCGAGCAGGCCAGCGCTCACGCGGCTCTACTGGCCACGCCGACCATTATTACGACCACATTGCCGGGGTATAGTCCATGGGGGCTGACTCAGGACCATGCCGGGCATATCTGGGTAGCCGAGCCTGAGTGCAGCCCTGGCGACATTAGCGCGCAACCTTTTTGTAGTCAGACCATACAGGGGAATCTGATCGAATATGCTTCGAGCGGCTTTAGCGCCCACACGCGACCCCTGCGCGTCGCAGCCGAGCCAGCGGGCTATTCCAGCCCATTTTTCGCGCTTGCCGATGCCAGCGATAACATCTGGTTTAGCGAGCCAGTCACTAACGCGCTGGGCGAGTTGGACCGCCAGGGTCACTGGCATCAGTGGACCGTCAGCACGCCGCGTGCCAATCCGTTTGCTCTGGCATTCGATCGCGCCGGCCATCTCTGGTTTACCGAGCCGGGCATTAGCGCGCTGGGTGAATTTATTCCCGCCACACAGCGCTTCTTAGCGTTTCGCACGCCAACAGGCAATTCAGTGCCTTATGGCATCACCGGACCCGATCCCTTTAGCGGCTCGCTCTGGTTCACCGAGAATAGTAGCCACGTTCACCGCATTGGCCGCTTCACGCCCGGCACAAGTGGCATCAGCGGTCGTATTCACGAATATGTCGCGCCCGCCAGCAACAATAATACCCCGCATATGCTTACCTTTGACCAGCGAGGCAGCATCTGGTGGAGCGAAGGCTGGGATGGTCGCCTCGGTCAACTCGTCATAGGGCAGGCTAGAGACAACACCAGCGCCGGGATCAGCGAACATAGCATACCCGCGCCGCGCTGTCCAGCCAATAGCAATTGTGGCGTACACATCTCAGGCATCGCCGCCGCCAGCAACGGCACCATCTGGTTTGACGACTCGCTGAGTTCGCGCATCGGCAGCTACACGCCAGGCTCCGGCTTCGCCCTCTACACCATCGACGGTAGCCCCGCCAGCAACGCGCACCCCCATGACGGACTCAGCGTCGATCGCGCCGGGCACATCTGGGTCAACGCCGTCTACGCCAACCAGCTGATTGAACTGGTACCGCACTAGGCCGCTTCTCCCCCAGGCCCGGTGAGGAAGAACTGAGCTGCGCAACGGCCTAACGTACTTCTAAAACAAAAAATAGATAAAACCCATAGTGGGCCGATTTATCGAGTCCAGTCCCGATTTATCGAGGACATCACGAATACCTCCCAATGCCTCTTTTGCATGATTTCTCTCATGCTCGTGAAGCATTTCAAGTAAGGAGAGAGGCCCTCGATAAATCGGGGCTGGACTCGATAAATCGGCCCACTATGGTAGGTATGACTTTTGGTGGGGGGCTTTAGCAGTCGGGAAAAAGATGGCGCGCGCGCCTGTGTGGTACTGTAGGTGCTGGGTAGTCAGAAAAGAGGCTAAGATGATAGACTTGTGCTGTACATGCGCCTGCTCATTCACGGCAGAATCTGTTGGCAAGATGGGCGCGCATCGGCTATGAAGAAGAGCGCGCGGAAGCGCCCTGGCATCTTCTGGCCAACAAGTGTAGAAACGAGTAATCAGCCATGTCCCTCTCCGCGCTGGCCCTGCTCCTGACAGCTGCCCTCTTGCATACAGCCTGGAATCTTCTGATTAAACGTGCTCAGGAGAAGCTCGTCTTTACCTGGTGGGCGCTGCTGCTGGCAACGCTGGGCTTTTCACCGTTTCTTCTGCAGGTGAGTGCGTTTCCCCTGGCCATCTGGCCTTATGTGCTCAGTAGCGCGTTGATGGAGGTCATTTACTTTTTGTTGTTGATTAGAGCATACCGCTTTGGCGACTTCTCGCTCGTCTATCCGATAGCGCGCGGGGCTGCTCCGGCTCTGCTGGCCTTGTGGGCCGCGCTTTTTCTGGGCGAGCGCCCGAAGCTCGCGGGCATCCTGGGCATCGCCCTGCTGGTCGGCGGCCTGCTGGTGGTAGGTGGTACCGCGTGGTGGCGGCAACGCAAAACCTCGTCGATCACCAGCACCGTCCTGGGCCTGGCGCTGGCTACTGCCTGCTGCGTCTCGATCTATTCAGTGATCGATGGCGCGGCAGTGCGCCAGGTTGCGCCTATTCCGTATACTGTCCTGATCATTGGCCTTTCCTCTCTGCTGCTCACCCCGCTCATCCTCGCGCGCTACGGCCAGCGAGTCATCATCAGGGAATTGCGCACCAGCTGGTGGCATATCTTGCTGGCCGGAGCTTTTAGCCTGCTCACCTATATGCTTGTGCTACTGGCCTTCTCATTTTCCTCGGTCAGCTACAGCGGCGCGATCCGCGAAATCAGCGTCGTCTGCGCGGCCATCATCGGCTGGCGCTGGCTGGGCGAGGGCTTTGGGCGCGCGCGCTTACTGGGTTCGTTGCTGATTTTCGTGGGCATTGTAGTCATCGCGTGGGCTGGCTAGAACTCCTGTAACTTATCTTTCCTCAGCATTTACGGCACTTGCTACCTGTGCTGCTGGGATCGCTTGTGTACTCACTCGTTCTACGCTTTTGCTGGCTTGATCAGGCTTGAGCAAGAACACAGCTAACAAAGTGGCAACGAGGAGAGCTATAGCCGCAATGAGGAACATCCCATGAAGCGCGTCAACGAACGCCTGGTTTAGTGCCTGATGCAGAGCTAGCGGGGCAATGGGAAGCTGTTCCGCCTGTGTACTCTGGCTGGCCTGCGCGCCAGCCGCAGCAACGTTGTGCGCAAAGACTGTGCTGATTGCTACTGGCACACCCCGCCCGATAAGTTGGGATGAAATGGCGTTGGAGAATTGTTGTAAGACGAATGTCCCCAGCACAGCTATACTGAGCGTGGTGCCCACCTGGCGTGTGGCGTTAAACAGAGACGAACCTAGCCCTGCTCGCTCAGGTGGTGTTGCACTGAAGATCGCCGCAGTCAGCGGACTGAGCATCAAGCCAAAGCCAATACCAAGCAGAGCAAGCATCCCCCATAACGAGGCATAGCTCGAGCCGGGCTCCAGGGTCAACAGCAGAGCCATACCGATGGTACAAAGCAATCCTCCCAGAATAATCGGTGGACGCGGACCAATGCGGCTTGTGATCCGACCGGCTACTGGTGCGGCCAGAAAGATCCCTACGGTCAGGGGAAGTGTACGTAGGCCAGCTTCAAGCACCGAAAATCCTTGCACTTCCTGAAAGTACTGAGCCAGGAAAAAGACTGGAGCCGCTAAGACACAACTGAGCATGAAGGTGATCAGGCTGGCTGCCGAGAAGACAGGTATTTGCAAAAGTTGCAATGGAATCAGCGGTTCGCGCACCCGAGTTTCTACTCCTATGAACGCGGAAAGTCCCACCACGGCACCGGCAAAGAGACCAATGATCAATGGAGAGGTCCATCCGACAGAGGAGCTTTCAATGAGGGCCATGACCAGACAGACGAGGGTGGCAATCGCCAGGAGTTGACCAGGCAGATCGAGTTGGCGGGCGTTAGGATTGCGTGACTCAGACAGACCCGGTACAGCCAGGATGAGTGCGAGCACCCCAAGAGGCAGATTGACAAGAAAGATGAGAGGCCAGCTCCCAAACTGAGTGAGGACTCCACCAATGAGAGGTCCGACCGCAAGAGCTATAGCAGAAATGCCGGTGAAGAGGCCAATGGCCTGCGCTCGCACCTTTGGCTCGGGAAAGGCGATCACCAGAAGCGCGAGACTGTTGGTCGAAAGTGCCGCTGCGCCGCTGCCTTGTATGACGCGACCGCAGAGCAACCAGCTAAGCGTAGGTGCAAACCCACAGAGCGCTGAGCCCGCGACAAACAGGAGGAACCCGAGCAAGAAAAACCGCTTGCGTCCGAAACGGTCGCCAAGCGTCCCAGCCATAAGTAGAAGGACAGCAAAGGGTAAGGTGTATGCGTCAACGGTCCATTGCAGGTCTGCCAGGCTCGCGTGAAGATCGGCCTGAATCCTTGGCAAGGCCAGGATGACAATCGAACCATCCAGTTGAATCATAAAAGTGCCAAGACAAATGATGACTATCGCCAGTACGTTGTCCGTACGATGTGACATACTCATGAGATGCTCCGTCTTTTGCTCAAACCACTGTATCAAGAAAGAACGCTACTGTGCCTGTTCTGCCAGGACGGTTTCCCCTGTTCTCAATAGAGTGATCCAATTCCCTGCGCCGCCACAGTCCCCTCAAGCGCGGTAGAGGCTGTGGCGGCGAACAGCAATGTGATCAACGCCAGGGGTCTCGTGTTCCGTTGTTTAGTCTGCGCTAATCAGACTGGAAGACCTTTTCCCTCGTTTAGAAACTTAAACAAACTTTCCAGCGTAAGATAATTCCAACCCTTAGTGCATTGATTAAAACACTCCAGTGCTGGTACCAGACCTGAATGTGTCATTTTTACTTCAACGCCATCGTTTTGAGGAATGACTTCCCAGATAATTTTAGTACCAACCCATTCAGTATGGTCCTTAACCCATCCTTGATAGGTATCGATAAACTCCCAGGTGATTGTAGTATCTGGCTGCATCTCAGAAATTTTAGCTTTATACATATCGCCACTACTAAATCTGACAGTAAACACATCATTTAGTTTCTGTGACTCTCCTGTAAAATCTTTTGACCACCATTCTGAAACACGGGAAATCTTCTCAAACGCTTCTCTTGGATAGACATTTGCAGTCAAGTTGCTATGATAATCTTGTTCTTTCATTAATCGAGATCCTCCTTTCAGCAGTTCCTTATGAGCGATGTCTATCGCTCAGATCTTTCTAATGCATATTATTTTAATTAGAAATAATAAGTTTGTCAAGAGGAGAGCGGACTTTTTGCAAAAAGTGGACAAAGTCAGTCGCGACTTGTCCTACCTTCTTGGTCCGGGAGGATCACAGATGCCCGTCTCGATCCACGAGGTTAGATCTTTGAGATGAGCGCTCCAGCCGCCGTTGATAGAGTTGTAGTAGGTATCCCAGTCCTCACCTTCCCCGATACCAGTGTGAGTGAGACGGAGATGCGTGCCCTCGTTTTCCGCGGTCAATTCAAAGGTGATCGTAGTCGGATCATCTCCAGGGGTCTCCCAGGTATAGCTGAGACGATGGGGCGGCTCACACACGAGGATCGTGCCAACCTTGAACATATCAGGTTCCCACGCAAATCTGATCGCTCCCCCGAGTCGTAAATCGATCTCAGCTTTCACAAGAAACCAGCGTTCCAGATCTTCTTTCGTGCTCAGAGCCCGGAAGACGCGTTGTGGACTTGCTTTGATAAAGAGTTCTTTCTCAAGTGTTCGGCCAATCAGATGTGTTTGCTCCATGCTGAATGTGTCATCCTTTCTCATCAGTCGTTTCGGTCAAGGAACGAAGCCTGTCAAGCTGACTATCCCAGGAGTTTGAGAGCTGCTTCCAGAGGTCGTCTCCTTCTGGGAGCGTGCTGAGCAGTGTAGCAAGCACACGACGAAAGGCGGCGATCTCATCAGAGGTATGGTGAGGCAACAGCTCCTGGTTCAGCGCGTGTTCCCAGTTCAAAAGTTGCGGAACCAGTTCGGCCTGGGACTGCCGTCCCACCTCGGTCAGCCAGACACGCACGATGCGCCGATCAGTGTCGTTGCGCCTTCGTTCGACCATGCCTGCTCGCTCCAGTTGATCGACGAGCCAGGTGGCAGAGGTGGCATCAAGCTGAGCGCGCAAGCCGAGATCACGTAATGGCAAGCCATCCTCGGACCAGAGCTGGCGCAGGAGAAACAGCTGCGAGGGTGTGAGGGAAGAACCGGCCAATGCCTGGGTATAAAATTTCGCTAATTTGCGTGCCGCCGCTCCCAATGCAAAGCCCAGCGGCTCCTCGCGGCTTTCCCCTTCCTGGTGCTCGATTTTCATTGTCAAACCCTCCTAACACATATTATTCTAAACACATATTATTCTAATTAGAAAGAAAATTGTTGTCAAGAGGAGAGCACTGGCGCTCTTTCAGTTTACTCATGGCGACTCTTCAGTTCGGCCAGCCTCGTCATACGCCACTTGAGCCTCGACCCTCCATTCAAGTTGACATAAAACATCGCCTTTGCCGTGCAAAGCGCTGGCGGAGTCGGGTCTGAGGAGAAGGGCCTGCTCATAGGTGCTGAGAGCTTCTTCCAGGCGTTTAAGCTTAAGGAGCAGCGAGGCTTTGCGCTCGTGCATAAAATCGTCATAAGGATCAAGAGCAAGAGCCTGCTCATAGGTAGTAAGAGCCTCTGCCGGGCGCTGAAGTTTTTCCAGTAGCGAGCCTTTGAAATAGTAGTTATAAGCATCGTTAGGATCGAGACGCACAACCTCTTCACGCGCTTGCAGTGCCTCCTCATTGCGCTCAAGGGTTTCCAGCAGCAGCGCTTTAGTGCGATAGCCATGCAGATTAGTTGGGGAGAGAAAAATGGCCTCCTCCACGACGCGCAGGGCCTCTTCGCGGCGTTCGAGAGCTTCGAGGATATCGGCCTTACTATAGTAGGCGCGTGGATCATTGGGAGCGATACGGATAGCCTGTTCCAGGACTACCAGGGCCTCTTCGCGGCGCCCCAGAGCCTCCAGAGTGGCGACCATGCCATAATAAGCGCGTATATCATTGGGCGCGAGGGAGATGGCCTGTTTCTCTCTATTCAGAGCCTCTTTATGGCGTCCCAGAGCCCCAAGGGCATTCGCGGCACATTCATACGTTGCGAGATCAGTGTGATCCAGGTCCAGGGCCTTCTCGCAGGCGCTGAGAGCATCATCAAAACGCCGGAGCTCGTAGAGAACCAGCGCTTTGTGAGCATGGGCATCGGCGCAATGAGCATCGAGGCGCAGGGCGCGGTCATAGGCCATCAGAGCATCCAGATAATGCCTGGTGTGGGCATGACTATCGCCTGCCTCCAGCCATTGCTCTTTCGTCTGCGCGAGTTGCGCGGAGGGGGGTGTGGAGGGTTTCACGGGTAGCGTCGCGCTTCTGGGAGCTGCCTTGAGGGGGACCGCGGGTAGCATTGAGACCGAGTGGGTGGAAAAGAGCAGGGTCTGCAATTCTTGTCGTACCTGTATGATGCTGGCAGGGCGCTTCTCGTCATTCAGATCTAGCATCTGAGAGATCAACATAGTCAGGCTGGCGGGTACATTCGTCAACAGCGCTGAGAGAGCGGGCAGGCGAAAGGGCGTAGTGGTAGGATCGTGTCCAGAAAGCATCTGGTGCAAGATAACCCCCAGGCTATAAATATCGGAGCGCGGAGTAGTCTGTGCTTTGCCGTACTGCTCAGGCGGCGCATAGCCCATCGAGCCGTAGTACGCTGTATCTTTCGCCTGACCAGGCTTAAAGTGGCGAGCAATACCAAAATCGATCAAATACAGATTTTCATCTGGTGTGCGCATAATATTGGCTGGCTTTAGATCGCGAAAGATGATCGCGGGATGCTGGTTATGCAGATAGCTCAGCACGGTGCAGAGGGCAATGCCGATTTGTACTACCTCGCTGACCGGTAGTCTACCGCCGTAAGCATGTCCGAGATGCTCATCGAGTGTTTCCCCATCGATAAAGCTCATCACCAGATACCAGCGCCCATTCTCCTCGAAATGATCAAAGATGCTAGGCAGGTTTGGATGGTTCAGGCGCGCGAGCATAACCGCCTCCTGGTGGAAGGCATGCGCGGCCATGCGCTGTTCTAACGTAGTCAGCCCACTCTGGCTCATCTCTTTAAGCGCGATCTGGCGGTGGCCGAGTTGTAGATCCTCGGCCTGATAGACAGATCCCATGCCGCCCTGACCCAGCGCGACCATAATGCGATAGCGTTGTTTGAGTAGTACACCGGCCAGTAGATGCCCGGTTTCAGAATGATAGAGTGCCGGTCGTCCTATATGCAACGTACGACCACAAAAGCGGCAGTAGGCTGACTGTGGCTGGTTAGCCCCTCCGCAATTATCGCAAAAAAGAGTAGAGGGTATCATTCAGTCTTTCTTCTCTTATCTAGAAGCTTGAAATAATAGAGTTAAATCGACCTTTACAACCTGTATTTTAGCACAACAAAGACAAAAAATCCTGATCCCTGACCAGAGGGTAGGACCTATAGAAAGAGATAAAATACGGCTCAGGCACACTGCCCGTGTCTCTCGCGCAACTATCACTGCAGCTTCTAGTCTCTCAGTGGTCTTGATTACTTTTGGGTAGAACGAGGCGCTCTTAGCACACGCGGAAATCTACTACTTTTGCGGCAAACTATCTCCAGGAAAGCCTCGGCAGGGATGGATTTCATAGACGAAAACGCCAGCTTTCACCCCTGGATCTTCATCCATAATCTGCTTGACCTCCTCGGGAGAAGCGTTAAAGATACCCACGCCATCCACTTCGCTGTCATCAACCACAGGACAGACAATCACCAGCAAGCCTTCCGCGCGGAGCCTGAAATTGTTCCGTCCATGCTCCCAGACGATTTTTTCAACGCCTTCCATCTGTCTGTTGGGGCCATCTTTTAAGATAACGACAGAATATTGCCTGGCTGTAGGCAACATTTGCCACATGAATTCATCGGTAATAGGTGTCATAGGGCTTACTCCTTTGATAACAATGTATCTATGTGCTAGATTGTACCCAATATTTCTTTGTGCGACCAGTTTTTGCGGTAATATACCAGAGATTGGCGTGAAGCTCTTGTGTGCTGTGCATTCAGGGGCATCTTCTGGTATAATTTCAGCATAATTCTTCTCAACTCTCTTCTGATGGGGTGGGAGCGCGCTTATGTGGGATGTGCTGGCTGACTCTATCGGCTGAAGAGTTTCCTGCTACTGTAGAAGATCTGAACTGCCTCTTGACGCTTTTTTCCGGCTGGCTTTTTGCGTGGGTGCCAGGTTCATTGACGACCCTGGGTTAATGCTCACGCAAGGACAGTTTTTTTATAAACTGTGTTTGTGGTATCACAAAGGAGGCATTTCTTATGTCTGCTGAAGTCAACGCTCCAGTACCCACACCGGAGCAAACGGGCTTGCGAGCTAACACCATCGGGCTGATGGGGGTTCTGTTTCAATCGATCACGACCATGGCGCCGGCTTCTGCGGTCGCGTTCAGCCTGGGAGCAGCCATTCCCTTTACTGGTGGAGCGCTCCCGCTGGCCACGCTTATCGCGCTGGTGGTCTGTATACTGGTCGCGATCAACATTGGCTCAATGGCCAGGTATCTGCCGTCCGCGGGTAGCTATTTTACCTACGTCAGTCGCGCGCTAGGACCGCAGGCTGGCTGGATGACTGGCTGGCTTTTCAATCTGGCATATTTGCTGATTGTGCCATTCCAGTTGCTGGTGCTTGGACCGGTCGCGGACCAGTTTGCCAATAATTACCTGAGCATTCACTTTGGCGCTAATGGCTGGATAGTCTGGGCAGCCGTGTTCGCCGTAGTCATCTTCCTGCTGACCTACTTTGGCATTCGCATCTCGGCCAATGCAGGAGTCATTCTGGGCTGTATCGAAATTGCTGTCTTTGTCGTGCTCTCCGTCTGGCTGATCTTCGCGCCAGGCACCCATAACACGAGCGCGGCCTTCAGTCCAGGTTCGAGTCCGCAAGGCTGGCAGGGCGTACTCGTGGGCATGCTTTTCGTCTTTACCGCCTTCGCCGGCTTTGAATCGTCAGCGCCCCTGGCCGAAGAGTCGCACAATCCACGCCGTACAGTGCCGCGCGCGGTACTACTCTCCACGATCCTGATTGGCCTCTTCTATATTCTCTGTTCGTACGCGGGCGTGGCTGGCTGGAACATCGATAAATTGAGCGGCTATCTGCAGGATGCTGATCCCTGGTTTACGCTGGCGGGACGTATCTGGGGCGGCGTCTCTCTGATCGTCATACTGACCATTCTCAATAGCGCGCTGGCGAACTCCAATGCAGGCATCAACGCCATCACGCGCACGCTCTACGCCATGGGGCGCACGCGCACCCTGCCGCCGCTGCTGGCGCATCTCAACCGCTTCAAAATACCGGATGTCGCGCTCTTCTTCTCCCTGCTGGTTGCGGTAGTCATGACCCTGGTCGCGGGCCTGCTCTATGGTCCCTTCCCAGGCGGCTTCTCCTTTATAGGAGCAATCCTGACCTTCCCGATTCTCATCGTCTACATCGCCACCAGTGTCTCTGTCTGCGTCTTCTATTGGCGCGAACATCGCGAGGAATTTAACGTTCTCCTGCACGTCATCATTCCGTTGATCCCGGCCCTCGTGCTGATCGGCGTCATCTACGAGCAGGTAATTGCCCTGACCGCGCCCAGCAACCTGGCCGTACCTATTGTGATCGGCTGGTTTGTCCTGGGTCTGATTATCGTCATCCTTCTCAGCCTGTTCGCCCCTGCGGCACTTGCTCGCGCCAACAGGGTCTACTCCGAAGGGTCCGTGGAAGAAGGATGAGCCATCCCTGATTTTGCTACCGTTGGCGAATGGGTTTTCCACGCTCAGAATGATCTGCCCTTCATGCTCAGGGTGAGCACGCATTTGGCATTCGCCAACGGTATCTGCTTTTGCAAAAGCAGGCCAAAACAGCCTGGCCTTCCCACTCCTTTTCAGGGGTAGGTTTCCTCTCTTTCCCCGCCCACCCTTAGAAACAACAAAGCGAGTGGCACAGACAGTTCTGCGCAGCCGCGTAGAACTGTCCTTCTCGCTCGCTTTGTTGAAGGCAAGTAGATCCTTCAGGATCTGCCGAAGCAACCTACCCATGAGAACTGTGTGCAACCTGTCGCGGATGCTGGTCGTAAATTGGATGAACGTAGAAACGTTCGAGAGGAGCCGGACGTTATGAGCGAACGCGTAAAACTCATCTTTCTCTACGTTTTATGGCTGCTCGCATTGGCAATAGTCGCCCTTTCAGCCGCGAACGCCTTACAAACAGTGAAAGATTTTCAGCAAGAGAATACTGCTACAAAAGCCGGGGATGTCAATACCATTCGCCCCTGGATGACGATTCATGTCATTTCGCATGTTTATCACGTTCCTGAAGACTACCTTAACAACTCATTACATATTGTGATGCAAAGCAGCGATCGGGCGCATGGTGCTACGCTCTATCAGCTTGCGTCTCGCCAGCATATGTCATTGGACCGCTTCGTTGAGACGGTCAAGCAAGTCATTCGAGCTTATCGAAAGGAGCATATTAGTTCTTCTTTGTCATCACCGCCTCCCCTATTTGCTGTCTTATTATCAGGAGAGACGAAAGAGTGAACTCATTCTTCATCACGGCCCTCCAGCAGTACGGTTATCCGGCACTGTGGGTGATTGTCTGCATTGCCGCGGCTGGCGCCCCCGTTTCCGGTAATCTTTTGCTTTATGCCGCGGGGGCTTTCGCGGCTTTCGACGAATTCAACATCTATGTGCTGTTTTTTGTTGGGTTTAGCGCGGCTGTGGCGGGAGATGGCCTGGCTTACTGGCTTGGCAGGAAGTTTGGCGCGCCCCTGCTGGCCTGGCTTGCAAGAAAGCAGCGCTGGCGTTTTATCTCCTTTGCTGCCCTGGAACGCAGCCGCACTTATTTTAGACGACGCGCGGCGTGGGCTATCTTTATTTCGCGTTTCTTTATCGTGGTGCTTGGGGGACCGATTAACTGGCTGGCGGGCGCGGAGCGCTATCCCTATAGGCGTTTTCTGATCTGGGATGCTAGCGGCCAGTTCCTGGGCGCGCTTATCCCCCTGGGGGTTGGCTATATCTTTGCCACGAGTTGGAGCGAAGCGGAGAGTATTTTGGGTGCCTTCTCCAGTTTCGCGCTGGCCTTTCTTGCCACTCTGATTATCTCCATTGCCCTTGTGCGTAGAATGCGCGCGCACAAACGCTCAGCGGTCATCAAAGCCAGGGTGCTTCTCGCGCAGACTGAGGTTCAGAGTGAACTGGCCGCTCAGCAGCCCGCGGAGAGCGACGACACGAGCGCGCCAGCAAAGATAGCCAGGCCGACTATTTTAATTTTGATCTCGCACTCCGGTGGTGGCCATCTCAATCTTGCTCAAGCATTAAAGGAGATGCTGGGTAGCGCCTATGATGTGCTGATTATGGACCCGCAGTCTCCCTTTATTGAGCGCAGTTATACGTTGCTCAGTCGGCGCTTTATGCCGTTCCTGACCTGGCAATTTACCTTGACGGATAATAAAATTGCGGCATGGCTATTGCAGAACTGTCTGGCGTTTGTGGATCGCCAGCATGTCAGCCAGTTGATAGAGGAAGTTCAGCCACGGCTGATTATTACCACGCACGCGCTTGTCTCCTATGCTGCTGCCCGGGCCAATGAGCAACTTCGCCAGCGTGTGCCGCTGGTTTTCCAGTTTACCGACCTGGGACGCCTGCATATGAGTTGGTTTGTGGAGAAGCACGCGGATGCATACCTGGCGCCGACGCGCGAGATTTTCGCGCAGGCCGCGCGGCAAGGCATTGCCAGGGAGTGTCTCTATCTCACAGGGCGTCCGGTGCGCGGCCAGTTTTCTCGCGATCTCGCGGCAAGCAGGGCAGAGACGCTGAGCAATTTGGGCCTGGACCCGGCCTGTCTGACGATTTTCTTGCAAGGCGGCGCGAAAGGTTCAGCGGGCGTGGCACAGACGCTTGAGGGGATGCTGGCGGTAAATGTGCCGCTGCAAATTATCCTGGCTGCTGGCGATAATGCGGAACTGGCGGGACGCTATGCCAATCTCGAGCGTGTTAGCGTCCTGCCCTTTACCGCTGAACTTGCCCCGTTTATGGCAGCCGCGGATGTGATTGCCGGGAAGGCCGGGGCGAGCTTTATCACAGAAGCCTTTATGCTTGAGAAACCTTTTCTCGCCACAAGCTTGATCGCGGGTCAGGAGACGCCCAGCCTGCGCTTTATCGAGCAACATGAGCTGGGCTGGGTCTGTCTGCAAACAACCGCTCAGCAAGAGTTGCTTGCAAAGCTTGCAAGCAACTCAGAGCTTCTCGCTGAAAAAGTCAGCAGTATTCGCGCCTATAAAGCCTGGAATGTAGAGGCCAATCAGGCCATTCAGCCGCTTATTGAGCGCTTGCTCTCGTGAGCTTCGGCTCCGGGTCGATCGTGCTCCGGGTCGCGCGCCAGTTGACGGTTGGCATAATCAGACTGCTGTCGATCTGTTCGCGCCAATTGAGCGCCAGGTCAATCAGGGAGTCGAGGACTTTGCCGGTCAGCAGCAGGGGTTCAAGGCCCAGTTCAAGCAGTTTGGAGTGAGTTGCCTGGTAGTAGTGTTGTTCAGCCTCGACGCGAGGATTGGAGAAATGTTCGATCTCGGTATGCAGACCAAAGGACGCGCTCTGCCTGACTACCATCTCGGCCAACTCGTTTAGCGAGAATTGTTCGGTGATCTGGTTGAAAACGCGATATTCGCCTTCCGCGGGTGGTGAGATCAGGGCCAGCTCGATGCACCTGAGGGTATCACGCAAATTAATGTATCCGCGTGTTTGTTGCCCCTGACCATAGACAGTTAGCGGATACCTGGCAGCCGCCTGCACGCAGAAGCGGTTCAGGGCCGTGCCATAGATCTGATCGTAATCAAAGCGCGTGGCCAGGCGCGGATCAAGCGCGGTCTCATCAGTCTCTACCCCATAGACAATTCCCTGGTTCAGATCGGTCGCGCGTATACCCCAGATTTTGCAGCAGAAAAGAATGTTATGACTATCGTGAACCTTGCTCAGGTGATACATTGAGCCTGGTTGTTTAGGATAAGGCAGAATATCTGAGCGCCCTTTGTGGTTAATCTCGATAAAACCCTCTTCTATATCAATGTTTGGTGTGCCGTATTCGCCCATGGTACCGAGCTTGACCAGGTGGCAGGCAGGGGCAAACTCTTTAATTGCATAGAGGATATTTAACGTGCCAACAATGTTATTTGTCTGGGTGAAAATAGCATGCTTGCGGTCAATCATAGAGTAAGGCGCGGAACGCTGCTCAGCGAAATGGACCACCGCTTCTGGCTGAAAATCGCGAAAGACACGCTCTACCGCTTCATAGTCCGTGGCATCGCCAAGCGAGAGGTGTATCTCGCGACCAGAGATGGCTTTCCATGTAGCGATACGTTCGTGCAGTGAATAGATGGGCAGCAAACTGGCGAAATTGCGCTCGAGATCGAAGTGCCTGTGCATCAGGTTGTCGAAGACAGTCACATCATGTCCTCTCTGGGAAAGGTAGAGCGCTTGCGGCCAGCCAAGATAGCCATCTCCGCCGAGGATGAGAATACGCATGGTTCCTCCTGACAATAATGCTGTATGTATACACAGACACACCAACATTTCGTTTAGATAAAATGGGTGATCCCGGATTGCGCGAGATCTGGAAAAGCAGCACTGTTCAGCGCCCGCGGCACTTCGCGTAGAGTTGCCTGGTGATCTGTGGCAGCATGGACTAGCCAGCCATGCTGCCACAGATCACCAGGAAGGCATAGGCCACTGCGCGGCTTACCCCATCGACGCGCAAATGGCATAGAGCGTTGTGCAAGGATTGTGCAATATCCAGGATAACTCTACCCCTATACGATAGAGCTATGGGAAACGTGTCAGGCGTTTGACGTTTCTTTTTTAATTGCTGCGGTTAATTGTGCGCTGGCTGGCCATGCTGGCTCGTGGCAATAATGCGAACGATTCCGCTCATTTTATCATATAACATAGAGAATTGGAGAAGGTAATTATAAATTATGCAAAGCCCTTTGTCAGAGGTTAGTGGAGACGTTGCGCGCCTCCACTAACCTCTGACAAAGGGCTTTGCCTGCTCAGGTGCTGGCTAGCGCTGGCGCGCTGAATAAGCATTCCCGCCTGACTGCTTTTTTGACCAGAGCCGGTCCAGCAGAATAGGGGCAATAATCGAAAGCGCGGTAAACGCGGCATACGCGACCGAAGCCCAGCCGATAGCCTTGCGCCTGCTCGATGTCTGATCACTCATAAAGAACACTCCTCTTACTACATCATGTGAGCGCGCTTCTTGCCTGTTCGCATGATGGGCTAACTACGTGGTTTTTTGCCTGAACTCTCTGCTTGCTGATCGAGTAAAGGGATTTTTTTTGCTAACTCCGTCCATACTATATACGTTTTTGCTGACCAATCCGCCCCATCTAGCGGGTACTGGTCTTGCCACACCCCGGAGTAAAAGAGTCACTTGTCAGATACCCTGCCAGGGTATCTGACAAGTGACTCTCTATGTGTTATGCTAAAAATAGGAAATGGTCCTATTTGCTAGAATAGAGGTGGTTGATGACGGTTTTTCGCAATGATTGCAGGCAGGAAAAAGAGCTAATGACAGAACAAGAACTAGAACAAGAATCTATTTTTACTGATTTTGATCTCTATCTTTTTGGGCAGGGCAAGCACTATCACCTGTACGAGAAGATGGGCGCGCATCTGCGTGTACTCAATGGGGTGGCAGGGACGCATTTCGCGACATGGGCACCGAACGCGCTGACAGTTTCGGTAATTGGTGATTTTAATCAGTGGCAGCGTGGCCTGCATCCGATGCAGCGTCGCCATAACGATCTGGGCGTCTGGGAATGTTTTATTCCTGGTGTGCAGACAGGCGCGTTGTATAAGTTCGCGATTTATTCGCGCTATAACAACTATGCCGCCGATAAAATCGATCCGTATGCTTTCGCCTTTGAGCTGCGGCCGAACACGGCCAGCGTTGTGGCGGATATTCAGCAGCACTCCTGGGGCGATGAGCAGTGGATGCGGACGCGCGCGGGTCGCGACTGGCTTAACGCGCCAATGTCGATCTACGAGGTTCACCTGGGCTCCTGGAAGCATATGCCAGAGCGCCATGTGGAGGGAGCGGTCGAGGAGGATCGCTTTCTGACCTATCGCGAGTTGGCCGATCAGCTTGGGGCCTATGTCAAACAGATGGGTTTTACGCATGTCGAGCTCCTGCCGGTGATGGAGTTTCCCTTTGATGGTTCGTGGGGCTACCAGGTTACTGGCTATTACGCGCCGACCAGTCGCTTTGGTACGCCAGAGGATTTTCAATATTTTGTTGATCACCTGCACCAGTTGGGTATTGGTGTGCTGCTGGACTGGGTGCCAGGCCATTTTCCCAAGGATGGGCACGCGCTAAGCTATTTTGATGGCACGCATCTTTATGAGTACGCTGACTCGCGCCGGGGTGAGCATAAGGACTGGGGCACGCTGGTCTTTGACTATGGGCGTAGCGAGGTGCGCAACTTTCTGCTTGCCAACGCGCTCTACTGGCTGCGCGAGTATCATATTGACGGACTGCGCGTGGACGCGGTGGCCTCGATGCTCTACCTGGACTATCAGCGTAAAGCGGGTGAGTGGCTGGGCAATATCTACGGCGGGCGCGAGCATCTGGAGGCCATCGACTTCCTGCGCCAGCTTAACGAGGCCGTCTATGACCAGGTTCCTGGTACCCTGACTATGGCCGAAGAGTCAACTGCCTGGCCGCTGGTCTCTCGTCCCACCTATGTCGGTGGTCTGGGCTTTAGCATGAAGTGGAATATGGGCTGGATGCATGATATGCTGGAATACATGCACCTGGACCCGGTGCATCGTCGCTATCATCACAATAATATTACGTTTTCGCTGATGTACGCGTATTCCGAGAATTTCGTGTTGCCGCTTTCTCATGACGAGGTTGTACATGTCAAGGGCTCGTTGATTAACAAGATGCCGGGCGATCTCTGGCAGCGTTTCGCCAATTTGCGCGCATTTTTTGCCTATATGTGGGGGCATCCTGGTAAAAAGCTGCTCTTTATGGGTGGCGAGATTGGCCAGTGGAGCGAGTGGAACTTTAAGGAGAGCGTGGACTGGCATCTGCTGGCTTCCCCCAGCGATGCGCGTCACGCGCAGCTCCAGACATTTGTGCGCGACCTCAACGGTCTGTACAGTCGTGAGGCGGCTTTCAGTGAACTGGATAACAATCCCGCTGGCTTTGCGTGGATTGATCCCCGCGACTCGGACAATAGCGTCATCTCTTTTATGCGTAAAGGCAAGCAGCCGGCGGAGACTCTGGTCTTTGTGTGCAACTTTACGCCTGTGCCGCGCCATGGCTATCGGCTGGGGGTGCCGCAGGAGGGGAGATGGGAAGAGTTGCTGAACAGTGACGCGCATAGTTATGGTGGCAGTGGGCTGGTGAATTTGCAGGAAATGCCCAGTGGCCCGGTTCCCTGGCAATCCTGCCCGCATTCCATTTTGCTGACCCTGCCTCCGCTGGCGACTGTGATCTTAAAACGACGGCCAGAGGCATCGGAGGCAGAGTCTTTAACAGAGAACGCGAGTGTCTCAACGGATTGATTGTTCGCGGTTAGGATCGCTCAGATTAAAGCTGGCGTGATAGGCGTCACGCACGAGATTACAGATCTCCTCAGGATCATCAGAGACGCGTAGCAGGTCCAGATCCTGGGGAGAGATCGTATTACGCGGCAGCATCACCTCGCGTACCCATTTGAGTAAACCGCCCCAGTACTTTGAATCATAGAGAATCACAGGGAAATGACTGACCTTGTGCGTCTGAATCAGCGTCAGAGCCTCGAACAACTCATCCATGGTGCCGAAGCCACCAGGAAAGATGATAAAGGCGCTGGAATACTTGATAAACATCGTCTTGCGTACAAAGAAGTAGTTAAAGTCTAATGAGACATCCAGGTAGGGGTTGGCGAACTGCTCAAACGGCAGTTCGATATTACAGCCTATGGAGAGGTTGCCGCCATCTTGCGCGCCCTTATTCCCTGCCTCCATAATGCCGGGTCCACCTCCGGTAATCACGCCGAAGCCGGCTCTGGCCAGTAAGCGTGCCGTTTCTACGGCGGCGGCATAGGTCGGGTCTTCCGCCTTGATGCGCGCCGAGCCAAAGATAGCCACCGACGCCGGGATATGGGCCAGTGCATCAAAGCCATTGACGAACTCGCTCATGATGCGCAACACGCGCCAGGGATCGGTAATCGTGAAATCAAAATTCATAGCACGCTCGAAAGCGTGATCGTCCCGGTTAGCCTGTTCGCTGGGCAGCGGCTCGGTTGGACTGATTAAGGGCATTGTGGGACGGCTGAGCAAACGCTCGTCCTCAGTAATAGCCCCACCTTTGGTGCGAAGTGAGCGGTAACGGTCCGCCGCCTTTTTACTGCGATTATTCATCCCATTCCTCTGATGATTACGACTCATACTATTGCTTTCTCTACTAGTTAAAAGGCTGTGTGCTTCACACAGCAGAGTTGCCTGACCCGTTGCGACAGGAAACCTTTGCGCACATCACGCAAAGGCGAAGCGAGTAGACCTCTCGTGCCTTCTTTATTCGCTGCCGGCGTCTTCGCACCTCATACTATAAGACTTGCTGGCCGATTAAACAAGTTTAACGGATAAACAGGCCACCACGCAATCAGACGTTTCACGGTGTTTCGTCTGAACCAGGCGCGCGAACCAGCACAGACGAGTGATGCTTTGTCTAGCCAGGCCTGGAGCTTGTGTGCGGCAAGCCTGAGCGCCGCTGGAGCAAGGTTTCAAACCTCTGCCTGCGCGCGTATGTATTTCCAGTCGCGGCTTTCGTTCACATCCGCGAGTTGATAGATAGAGATGAGTTTGTTGGTGGTATCGCCGTTGGCATCGAAGCTCTGATGGCCGAGGGCACCGTTATAGTCAATTTTGGCCACCTGGTTAATGACTGCCTGGCGGAATGCCGGAGCCGCGCTGTTATCGCCGGCATCAGTTGGAACTTTGGCCCCGGCCAGCACTGCGGCTTTGATCGCGTTCAGCAGGATTTTCGCGCAATCGTAGGCAGCGGCGCTATATATGCCGTATGCCTGCTGGGTATAGGCAGCGTAATACTGGTCCAGAAAACTGGCAGCGCCGGGTATCTGTGTGGGATCAACGGTGGCAACAGTGCTGTAGACAGGGCCGGTACGCGTGCCTATAGCGCTGGCAAAGGCGCTGGACTGAATGCCGTCTCCACCGATAAAGGGGATTTGTTGTAGGCCAGGAGTTGTGTTCATCTGTTTAGCGATCTGGGTGCCGCCAGTCGAATCGAGTCCGCCGAAATAGATTATATCCGGGTGAAGCGCCGCGACCTTGCTTAATTCCTGCGTATAATCAACCGTAGATGTAATGCTATCATGGTTCAGAACGGTGCCGCCATCATGCTCGAACTGCTGAATGAAAGAATTTGCCAGCATGCTCCCATATTGTTCGGTATCATCGATCACAAAGGCTCTGCGATAGTGGTGGACTTGATAGGCGAAATCAGCGGCAGCATTGCCCTGGTAATTATCGGTAGTCGAGATACGGAAGTAGGTGACTTTGCCGCTCGGACGCACGCGGCTGAGCAGATTATACGTGCCAGTGCAGCCGCTGAGAGCATCAGTACGTGTCAGGCAGGGATAGCTGTTCGATGGGCTGATCAGAGCTAGAGGAGCCAGGTTTGCGATAGGCATTTCAGCCTGCGCCACAGAGCTATTGAGCGGGCCAATGATCCCGGCAACCTGGGGATCTCCAACAAGGGTGCTGACATTCTGCGTGCCAGTGGCGGGATCATGTGTGCCAGTGGCGCCCACATCATCCCTGGCCTCGAAGAAAAAGCTATAACCGGGCAGAAACTGTGAGCCATTGGCTTGATCAATCGCCAGGCGAGCACCGTTTTCCGCCGGTTTACCAACGCTTAAATCCCCCCCGCTGACAGGCAGGTCTGTCGCGATTTTAATCACAGTCGGGAGTCCACTACTGCTTCCGCTTGCTCCACTTGCGCTACCATCTCCAGCGGTAGCTGTAGCCTGCGGTGATCCCGTTTGCCGATGCCGGGTGAGCAACGGATAAACAATAATCCCGCCAACGACCACGAGCAAGGCCAGCAGGGCTGCCAGCAGTGCTATGGGCAGAGAAAACTTGCTGGTGCGCCTCTCCACTGATGGCCTTGCTGGCCTCAGCGTAGGGGGCGTGAGGGCAGGAAATGCTGCGGGCGGGTTGCCAGTATATTCAGTTGCTGGCCTGTCTGGATACGTGGAGTCTGGCTGGCCTTCCGACGTGCGCGGCATAAAGCCGGTGTCAGCGGGCGTGTTATAGAGGTACGAGGGCGCGGGAGTGGGAGGAGTAGATACCGCTGGCAAAGGACTCGTTCCCAGGGTGACGCCTGGATCAGCAACCTGGTCCATAGGTGCGGGCTCTGGCATGGTCCAGGGGACAGCGGGCCGCGTTTGAGCTGGCGCGGTAGGAGCAGTTTGTTCTGTGGAGAGCGCGACGGGCGGGGCTGAACGGGCGGCTTGTTCCAGAGCCTGCGCGAAGGCGCTAATCGCGGCAAAGCGATCCTGTGGAGCCTTGGCCAGGGCATGCTGAAGCACCATATCAATTTCGGCTGGCAGTGCTGGAAGCTTTGCGCGCAGCGACGGCGGGGTCAGCATCGCGTGCTTGCCGATGATCTCAACGATGGAACCCTGGAAGGGCAGTTCACCGGCCAACCACTCGTAGACAGTGATGCCCAGCGCATATTGATCGCTGGCCGGTCGTGGATGCTGCTGGATCTGTTCGGGAGCCATATAGGGGATAGTACCAACCGCGGACTGGACATCCAGTGAATTGGTGCTATGCGCGATGGCCGCGACCCCGAAGTCGCTCAACAAGATCCTGTTTCCGCTCCCAATCAGCATATTATCCGGCTTGATGTCGCGGTGAATGATGCGCTTATCATGAGCATATTGCAGGCCCTGAGCGATCTGCGTTACATAGGAGACGACCATGGCCAGCGGCACGCGCTCTCGACGCGGATGGCGCTGGCGCAGCGAGCCATTGGGCGCGTAATCCATCGTCAGGAAAGGGACGCCGTTCTCCACATCGAAGTCCAGCAAACGCACAATATTGGGATGGACAAGAGCAGAAATAGTCTCAGCCTCGTGCTCAAAGGTCTGAATATCAGTATCTTGTAAATGAGTATGGAGAATTTTAATCGCTGCCTGTTGTGAAGAGAGGCGTAGATGCTGTCCCAGATAAACGTCAGCAAATCCGCCGCGCCCAAGCAGTCGGATCAGACGATAATTGCCAAACTGCTGGCCCGATCTATCGGTCATAAAGTGGACTCCCACATGCAAAAATCCGCATCTTACATATTATTGTAAAATAGGTAGACATTCTTCATTATTGTATAAGGGCAGAAAGCGCTTGTCAATCTCGCTAAACGTTCAGAAGCGTCTCATAAGTGGATACAGGCAGGCTTGCGCGGAGCGGTCAACCCGCGCAAGCCTGCCTGTATCCACTTATGAGACGCTTCAGTTAAAAATGCTCAAGGGCAGGAAGGCGCTGATGACCCAATGGGGTGCGTCAACGATTTCGCTGATCTTCAGATCGACCGCCACGCTGCATAGCATATAGGCATCGGCGCGTGAGAGCTGATAGGTGGACTGTAGATGGGTGATCATATGGCGGATAGCGTTGCGCGCGGCCTCCATCAGGTCGGGACCGATACCATCGGTGGCGTAATAGGCGGCGGTATTGGTGCGCTGGATCAGGGGTCCGGCGGTCAGGAACTGGGGTTCGTGGACGTGTATATCTTTGCGCGCGGTCAGGCGGACTGTGGCGCGCATGGGGGTCTCGATGGCGGTGCCGCAGACCTCGCCGTCGCCCTGGGCCGCGTGCCCATCGCCGATGGAGAAAAGCGCGCCCGCGACCTCGACGGGCAGGTAGAGATGAGCACCCCTGGTCAGGTGTTTAGTGTCCATATTGCCGCCATGGCGATAGGGTGGGATGGTCGAAAGGGGTCCCTCGGCAGCCGGGGCCAGGCCCATCTCGCCGCAGAAAGGTGCCAGGGGCAGACGAATACCCGGCGCGAACTGCGCCCAGCCATCCGCGCCTCCCTCAAGCTGCCAGATTTTGAGCGCTGGCTCGGTAAATTCGTCGGCCAGCAGACCAAAACCAGGGATAAGCGCCGTCCAGCCCCACTCTGCGGGCTGCAGATCGATTATCTCGATTTCCAGTGTATCGCCCGGCTGCGCGCCCTCAACATAGATCGGACCGTTCACCTGGTCCACCTGCGAAAAATCGAGCGAGGTGATAGCCTCAACTGTGCTTGTAGGACCAATTTGCCCATTTGCCGCGTCAAGCAGGTCAAAACTGACGACCTCGCCTGAGCGTATAGTCTCAACTGGCGCAATGCTGTGGTCCCACGCCAGGTGCCATTGATGGCGATGAATGTGGATCGTGCGTTGTGTCTCTGTCATCTGTTTGTGACCTTTCGCTGATGCTGCCAGGCCAGGCCTAAGCTGAAGTGGGAGCCATCTCTACCAGTCCCTTATGAATCATAGGCAGGGCAAACCAGGCCGCGCCAATCCCGAAAAGCGCGCCGGTTAGCAGGCGAATCTCCCAGGTGCTCTCGCGCAGACCGAACATTTGTGAGAAGCCATCGTAGGCCAGAGGCAGTGCGAAGAGGACAAGCAACCACCAGGGAAAGCCGGCCAGGCGCTTTTTGCTCAGCACGAAGATCACACTGCTCGCGAACATCGCGCTATAAATGGCCAGGCAGTGGACGCAGAGACCCACCTCGTGACCCTCGAGATAGAAAGAGTGGGAAGGAATCTGTCCGCAGATCAGGTGTAGCGCGAAAAACATGGGCTTGGCCAGACCATCCAGACCAAAATAGCTGAGCACCGGTACGCTGACTGCTGAGAGACAGATCAGGCCGAAAAAGCTCGCGATAAAGTGAACCCAGTACTCCTGAAAGAAAACGCCCACCCTGGTCAGTGTTCTCACCAGGCGCGACCGGGGCGCTGGCTGCTGATATGCTTGAGAGAGAGGTTGAGTGGCCATAAACTTATGCTCCTTGCTCGCTATTGAAATTAGTGGAGTTCTTTTTATGAATGTTGTGTTTGTGGGGAGCTTCTGCCAGATGCTCCCCAGTGCAAAGTCACTAGATCTTTTCGGCTTTCTGCTGGACCCTTCCTCAAAGAGGGAACGGCCTGATGCTTGCTTGCTTGCTTACGATCCGCTTGAGGATACTGAAATGTATCATATCACATAGGTGACCCGGCATTGCGCAACAGTGTTTTACCCTGCTTTTACAAAGGCAGAGTTCACCCATAGTCCAGAACAAGACTGTAAAATGCTAGATTTTCAACCGCCAGTGTTGTATACTTACCGTGATCGCATATAACTTTAAACACGTCGTAAATACAACACGGCTCACCGTAGAAAGGCGTCGGCCATGGCCTTAAGAAGCGATGAACTGCACTTTAACTTGCAGCATCTGAATGGCATGCTCACTACCCACGAGGCGGCAAAACAACTCGATTTAAGTTACTGGCATTTTATGCATCTGGTAGAGGCTGGTCGTATACCCGGAGTGCGCGTTGTTGATCGCTGGCTATTCTCCCCCAATGATCTGAATGAGTATCGACGAAGTAGATATGGCGAGCTAGAGGATATGGCGAGATTAGCGCTCGAAAGTCCGGCGATAGATCTCACGGAGAAACAAGAAGCCATCTGTAGTTTCCTTGCCAACAGTGAAAGACCATCAGATATTGCGCGTAAGCTCCAACAATCCCGCCAGGCAGTCCACTCCCAGATAGCCCTGATCCGCGAAAAAGTCACCCGCCTCCAATCTCAAGCAGCAGCCACCCCCGCTGAAACCAGAGTCAAAAAGCGTCTCGCGCGTCCCCGCAAAGCACCCATTCCCTTGCACTCATCCAACAATCTTCCGACTCCCTGATAGCCTCTGGCCTTTTTTATCTTTTGCCCTGTCAGCCATATGCGGAATATGGCTTGCTTGTCGTGGTATTTATGAGCGCCTGGCTGACTTTGCCAGGATTATCGTGGAGTGCTTGGAATTTGCCAGAGATTTTGGGCAGAATGAGGGCCGTGGATGGTTCTTAGCAGGACCTCTGGTAAATCCTCGATAAGCACATTTGCTAATTCTCCTGGTTCCATCTTATGCAATCCACCTCCATAGGTGCGTCCTTCAATTAACAAATTTTCTGTCGCGAGATTTTGCAGCTTTTCCCACAGCTTATGTAGGACCCCGGCATCTCCAATTATGGCCGACTGTAGACTTTTTTTTGGATAGAGCACATGGTATGAATTGGTAGCTACAGCTTTGGAATGATTGAGTAGAAAGCGGTATGGGGAACTATTTGCTGATTTTTGTCTTCCCATGTAGCTATAAACGAATAGTGGTACTGAACGTTTCTCCTGAGAATACCAGGGGGTGCGGTGAGAACACAAGTAAGTTTTATTAATTTCTCTTTTCACACCAAGTTGCAGATATTCCCAAAGGAAGGGGTAGTTGTTTTTAATCTCATTTTCTGGAAGATCACATACTAAAAGGAATAAGGGATTTTCTAAAATAGGATTGCCTTTATCGTCTGCCTCAACCTCATCAGCAAGTATATAACGAGAACTTGGTAGAACGGGCCTGAGAAATTCTTCAGGAATTTGGTGCTCTACTACTTGTTTGTGATTTAGTATGAAAAAATCATTGGCTCCTGTGGCTAAACCCCTTTTGATATCAAACAAATCTGCCAGTTTATAGCCTTTTATGTGAGTTTCTGGTTGTAAGTTACCTGCGGGTGCGCTAAGACTCTTCTCTGCTGTAGGAGGAGTAATCAGTGTTGGGTCCGATTTTTGCTTTGTGGGAGTTTGAGCACTGCCAATTATAGAAAGCAGATTCCATTTTCTGACCTGGCGTAGCAAATCGGGTGAAACAGTTTTTATAAGTTCAGGTTTTGCTAACGTTCCTCCATAACTAAAATCAATAGCCTGGTTGCCGGATGGCAGAGATTTTTTAAACCAGATAATAGATGAGCTTACCAACGCATCACTGAATTGTACATCGGTTGGCATAAAACAGTGTACACGTAATAAAGTTACTCGGCTAAGAAGATAGTCCCTTACTTGCTGCCCGTAATTAGTATTCATAAACTCACTGGGAATAAGCCAACCAGCCAGGCCATTTTCAGCCAGCCATTGATGAGAAAGCCAAAGAAAGTGGCAATATAATCCTGATTGTTCGCTAACTCTGATGCCAGACGCTTCTTCTGCAGCTTTGCGGAGGCGGTGTTTTTCTTCTTTCTGTAGGTGATGGTGCCTAACGTAAGGGGGATTGCACACTACTAAATTAAATCTGTCGTCTTTATTATTTGGCGGTTCGGCTTTTGTAAAGTCTGCGCTATTTATTTGCAAAGACGTGTTTCCCCATAAGTTAGAGGCTGCGTTAGCAAATAGCGGGTCAATTTCAAAGCCTACTATTTTAGTAATTTGTCTTTGCAGGAAAGATCGGTATAATGCGGCTATAAATACGCCCGTTCCGATTGCCGGGTCCAAAAACTGAATAGCAATTTCTGGTGATAGCAAAAGTTTGGCGTAATTTAGCATATCCAGGGCTAAAGCTGTAGGTGTCGCAAATTGGCCTGCGCGATTTCGTTCGAGGCGCGTTTTTTTAAAATCAAGCTGGATCTGAGTTTGCAGACGGCTTTTTTCTATTTCGTCAATATCCATCATTAGCTATACTCCAAATTCTAGCAAATCATCTAAACGATGTTCCCAGATCCAATCAATGCCCTCTGATGCTTCATATCCGAGGTAGCCAGGATCAAAATAACCGCAAAGAAGCAGCACAAATGTCACTTTTCCATACTCATCGCGTAATTGACGAAATTTTGTCGCCTCCTCTTTACGTCTTTTATTGGTGTTTGTATAGTCGCCTGCTGATTTTGTCTCAATAAGTAGCGGGAATTCTCCTGGTTTCGTGAATTTAGACATGATGACGGCATCTATAGGCATATTAATTTTCTGTGCATCCTCTCGTGTTACTGGCACATTAAGTCGAAAAGAGTATGTGCCTGGAGCCATACTATTAAATTTTAGCCCAGATCCATTTTCTATGAGGATATATCCATTCAGGTTAAGCCATTCACCGAGTATCTGAAGTTGTCGCTTTTCTTGTGCATTACGAATAATTGGATCAGATGCTGCACCACATAAACGATCGGCTATGATTGTTGATGCTCTATAAACTTCGTCTTTCGTAGGATGGCGTTTTTCTTTTAGCCATGGACATATGTCTTCATCAGCTAGTTTCTCAATTATTGATCCAATCTTTATTAACTCAAGATCAAGCTTTTCTGCTGACATTTTGGGGGGAATTTTGCCCTTTTCCATGCTAACTACCAGACTCGTGGTAATATCTGCCAGGCCAATAAGGCGGTCTCTAGCTATCGGAGGCATGGTTGACATGCGAAGTACGGGCAATATTTGCGGATATTGACGGAGCGTACCTGGCTGTATATCAGTCAGATTCTTTGTAAGATCTAGCGTATCTTTCACTTGTGCTGTTGTTAAGGTTCGTGTATTGCGGTAGGTTGCTGGAGCAGTTGACATAAACCATTGATTATACATATCAACTGATTGAGCAACATCTGCTTTCCATCAATCGGGTTTATCTCGGTTTACTGCCACTAGTTGTCCCTCTGGCTTTTAGATTTTAGGGTCCGGTTACGGATGCTATTATAGCACTGTTGTTCGTTAGTGCCAAAAGGATATGGGAACATGGTCATCTATAACAGGGCCTGCTCGATGCCTGGGGCGAGGTCGGCGCGTTGAGCTGCCAGGGCGCGCAGGAGGCCAAAGTTTCCTGCGAGCATCATATCGCCGTGAGGTGTTGCTTCGTAGGGTTTGAGTTCGGAGCCGCGCATGAGTTCGCGGCGCGGGCCGGTGATGGCCAGGAAGGGCAATGGTCGAGTTGCATCTGGCTGCGCGGACTGCTCAAGGATCAGCGCTCCGTGTCCGCTGGTGTGGAAGACTTCGTCATTGCTCAGTGTGCCTAGAGCCAGTTTGCGTAGCATCTCTTCCAATTGGGGGCGTGTGATTTCACCGGTGTGATGCTCGAAGATACCGATAATGCGCCCGTCGCGCATATGGAAGGCCAGGGTGTGGAAGTTGCCGATGTTGCAGAGCAGGGCTTCGCGCTGCTCGCGCACGCGGGGATCTTCCAGCGCGCCCAGCGCGGCTGCCGAGCCGGTGTCCATCAGTAGCAATGGTATCCCCGCAGCCGAGCCACTTAAGTTGACATAATTAACGGCGCTACTGGCGATGGCTTGCAGACGGGTCAGCGCGGGCGGTGTCTGTTCGGCCAGGTAGGCGAAGGAGCTGGGGTAGGGAGCGCGCCTGACAGTTTGCTCGATAAAGTCGAAGCGGAAACGCCGGTCGCTGATATCAGGAGGCGCGGCCCCGTGGTCAAAGGCCGCGATGGCCAGGGCATCGACTCTAGGATCGACATCAAAGGCCTGGAACGCGGTAATGATAGCCTGCGCGGCGAAATCCTGCATTTCGATATGCATGAGGTCGCCAGTCCTTCTGATCTCCTCGGCCTGGGCCACAGAGACAATCTCAAAGCCCATCTTCGCGACCTGAGTAAGATCATCGTCAAAGGTACACGCCGCCGTCTCGCTGATTACGACGCGGTAGCCAGCCAGCGCGTGATCACGTGCCGCCCAGTGGCAGGGTCCGCCGCCCATCGTTACACCGGTCAGCAGTAGGGGGGTGCCTGTTGCGCTGGCGCGTTTAATGCGTTCCGCCACGATGATTGTAGGCGATGGCATGATCAGCTTAAAATTGTTCTCGATAGTGCGCCCACTCTCGAAGAGCAGGATATCCTGGGTGCCAGTACCGATATCAACCGCCAGAATGCGCGTTGGTGTGGTGGACATAAGAAGCAGCCCCTTTCCAATGAAAGCCTCAGCGATTATAATAATAGATGGGGATCTCTTTTAGCGTGATCCGCTCCAACTCAGCATCCATGTGTCTTTTTCAACTTGATTATACCCTTTTTCTGGCAGTAAAGAGCGGCAGTTCTTTACCTGGAAGTTGGGGCCGATCCCAACTTCTTCTTTCTCTGCTTGCTTCGTCGCCGAGCATCAAGCCAGTCTATGAAGTTCGCCAGAGGACTAGTAGTCGCAGATCCTGGAGGCCAAGGTATGTTTACAGCCACGCAAGATGGGGAGCAGCAGAGCCCTGAGGTTGTGGGGGATTATCTACCGATCGAGGATTACGCGGTAATTGGTGACCTGCATACGGTCGCGCTCGTGGGGAAAAACGGCTCGATCGATTGGTGTTGTATTCCACGTTTTGATTCGCCTAGTGTCTTTGGCGCGCTGCTCGATGCCCGCAAGGGGGGCTTTTTTCGTATCTCACCAGTGCTCACGGAGGACGCGAAGTGCGGGCATAAACAAATGTATTTGCCCGAAACCAATATTTTGATTACGCGCTTTCTGAGCGTGGATGGCGTGGGAGAGATTACGGATTTTATGCCGGTCAAGGTCAGTCGCGTGGTCGATCACCAGCACAATGTTATGCGCTCGGTGACGGTTGTGCGGGGTGTCTTAACCTTTGAAGTGGTCTGCCGCCCGGCCTTTAATTTCGCGCGCGATACGCATACAACTCGTTTCTATCAGCATGGCGCGGTCTTCGAGAGTCCAAGCCTCAATCTGGGCCTGTATACAACGGTGGCCCTGCGCGACGACGACCACGGTGGGGCACGCGCGGTCTTCACTTTGCACGCGGGTGAGTCCGTCTATTTTCTGTTGGAGAGCGCGCTACACGGCAATCTGACGCCTCGTAATCACCAGGGCGAGTATCGCGAGGCTTTTCAGAAGACGTTGAACTTCTGGCGGCGCTGGTTAGCCCAGTGCCAGTACACCGGGCGCTGGCGCGAAATGGTGCAGCGCTCGGCCCTGCTGCTTAAATTGCTGACCTATTCGCCCACTGGCGCGATTGTCGCGGCTCCCACCACCAGTTTGCCGGAGACCATCGGGGGGCCGCGCAACTGGGATTACCGCTATACCTGGATACGCGATGCCTCGTTTACGCTCTACAGTTTGCTTTCGCTGGGCTTTAGCCAGGAGGCTGAAGCTTTCATGGGCTGGCTGGTCGCGCGTTGTCACGAATTGAAGGAGAATGGTTCGCTGCAGCCGATGTACACCATCGACGGTAAGCACGATCTGACCGAGATCACGCTTGATCACCTGGAGGGGTATCGCCGGAGCGGACCAGTGCGCATTGGCAATGGAGCGTACAAGCAAAATCAACTGGATGTTTATGGCGAGTTGATGGACGCGATCTATATCTATAACCGCTATGACGCCATCTCCTATGATCTGTGGACCAACCTCTCGCGCCTGCTGCAATGGCTAGAGCGCAACTGGGATCGGCCCGACGAGGGCATCTGGGAGGTACGCGGCGGCAGCAAACACTTTGTTCACTCGCGTTTAATGTGCTGGGTGGCCTTTGATCGCGCCTTGCGCCTGGCGCGTCAGCGCGGTCTGCCCGCGCCTCTGATACGCTGGAGCGAGACCAGCGCGAACATCTATGAGCAGATTATGAAGCAGGGCTGGAACGAGAAGAAAAAGAGCTTTGTGCAGTACTACGGAAGCGATGCCATCGATGCCAGTTCGCTGCTAATGGTCCTGACCAAATTCGCGGGCGCGACTGATCCGCGTATCCTTCAGACTCTCAATCGTATCAACAAAGAGCTAACCAGCGATTCGCTGGTCTATCGCTATAATCCCAGCCAGGCGGCTGACGATGGCCTGGGTACGCAGGAAGGCACCTTTAGTCCATGCAGTTTCTGGATGGCTGAGGCACTGGCCCGCGCTGGTCGCGTCGATGAGGGCCGCTTGATGCTGGAGAAAATGCTCTCCTATAGCAATCATGTCGGTCTCTTCGCGGAAGAGGTGGGGCCTACTGGTGAAGCATTGGGTAACTTTCCCCAGGCCTTTACCCATCTCTCCTTAATTACTGCCTGCACTAACATTGATCAGGCGCTCGGCAAAACGCCCCAACTTCACTAGCGCTAGTGGCGCTGGCGCGCTGCCCATAGAGTGTGAGAGAGCATGCGACAGCCGCACACTCCACTCTCTCACACTCTATGGGCAAGGGTCTTGCAGAGCGAGAAGGTGACTTTGAAACAGCCCTGGAGAACTCAGCAGGGTTTCTCAAAAGTTGACTCAAAGCAGGTGTGCAGAGGGCGATAGCCCTTTGCCGGAGCACCAGGTGCCCTCGTAAAACTCTCTTGTGTGGGCGGGTGGGTGGGGAAGCAAAGACTTTTGAGAAACCCTGAGAACTCAGCAGAAGATATATACAGGAACAGGAAAATATGGTATCCTTTATAAGGCAATTCTACTCAAATATATTGGTATAACTTTTACTATCTTGCTGAAGCATGAATAAATTGTTTAGTGGGAAGATGATCAATTAAATCTGCGGTTAGCTAATTATAGCTTCAAAATCCCCCCAATCCTCAATCTAAAAAGCGCTTGAGCACGAGGGCGAAGGAGACTGGCTCCATGGCGGAAGATTACTCCGGGCGCACGCTTGGGAATTATAAATTATTGGACCTTCTGGGCGAAGGAGGTTTCGCGAAAGTTTATCGGGGTGAACATATCCATCTGGGTACTCACGCGGCTCTGAAAGTGATGCGAGCCAGTGTGGTCGGCAATGATGCTCAGGTCTTCCGTAAAGAGGCTCGCACGATTGCTAAATTGGTACATGACAATATTGTGCGTGTCCTGGATTTTTCTATCGATGCTCAGGATAACACGCCTTTTCTCGTCATGGATTACGCGGCGAAAGGCTCGTTGAGAAAGTTTTGTCCGCGTGGTCAGCCTCTGCCCTATGTCAACGCGCTTTCATATCTCAAACAGATCGCCAGTGCTCTGCAGTACGCGCATGACCAGCTCAATTTGATCCATCGCGATATCAAGCCAGAAAACATGTTAATCAAGCAGAACGATGCTATTTTGCTAAGTGATTTTGGGATTGCGGTAGTCGAGCAAACGGGAGTGCAGTCACCAGTGGGTTCGCTGCTCTACATAGCCCCGGAGCAGTTGCAGGGCTATCCTGTACTGGCGAGCGATCAGTATGCATTGGGGATTGTCGTCTATGAATGGTTGAGCGGTAATCCGCCATTTGGTGGTACGCCAGCCGAGTTGATTATACAGCATCAGACAGCTCAGCCAGCAAGTTTAAGTGGGATTGTGCCACCAGCGGTAGAGGCGGTCCTGATGCGGGCCCTGGAGAAACATCCCGCGCAGCGCTTCCCACGTGTGCTCGATTTCGCGCAGGCTCTGGAGAAGGCGTACGAGGATTATGCCAGGGAGGCACCACCCCTGGTCGCGTTTCCACCGATGTCGGGTACGTTTCTGACCTCTCGCTCGGGTGTAGATTATGGCGCGGAGACGGAAGCGAACTCAGGCGCTTTCTCGCGCCCGGTAACGTCAGCGCTTGAGCGTGCCACGCGCTATACTGACCTGCTTGAGACATTACGCCAGCTCAACAGTGGCTATCAGGCTGATAAGCGCGAGTGCCAGCGCCGCTTTGCTGACGAACAAACAGCGATCGAGGCGGAACTGCTGGAGGAGCAGGAGCGGGCTCGTAAGCACACCGAACGCTTTCATGCAGCGGTAGCCGCCCTGCGCGCTGAAATGAGCCGCAGCCGTTGGCGAGAGGGTTTGGAGCAGATGAATCCTCTGCGTGTACAGGTGCCGGCCAGCCTGGAGATATTAACTGACGCGCAGCAGGAAACCATTGCGCAAAGCGCTGCAATCAGCCTGTATTTCCAGAAATATGAGAAGGCGCGCAGCCAGTATTGGCAGATTTTGCGCTATTCTTTGCCGGCACTGGCGTTTTTTTTGCTCCTGCTGATCTTCTTACCCTGGATTAAAGAGCTAACGACCCTGCTCATGCTTGTTTCTTTACTTGTTTCGGGCGTATCAATCGGTCTATTGATATACAATTATATGCGTACAAAAGAGCTTCTGAGCACGGCCTACGCGGCTTTTCTTCACGCGCATTTTGCCGTCGAGAATATGTTACCAGTGCAGGAGCAGGCGCTGATTAATAGCCGTAGAGAGCGCTTATCCGAACATCAGCAGCGCTATACCCAGGCTCTGGCGGAACTTGACCAGCGTTTGAGCACATTGCTTGTTCCCCACCAGGCGGTTCTGGAGCGTTATCGCCGCGAGGACGATTTTCTGGTAGCTGATTGGGATGAGCCGCTATGGTCGAGCTGGCGACCCGCATACGTGGGACAGTCGGACCAGGCGGGTCGCCAGCCGATTGCCCTGGCTCGTCTGGGAAACTTTGATGAGGCCCCGGAACTGCCTGCCTTGCCAGTTCTCTTGATCTGCCCTGGCCAGGATAATGTGCTGATCGAAACCACCAGCCAGGCTCGCAGGAGCGCAATTCAGGCTTTGCAATCGTTACTGCTGCGCCTCTTGCTAGCCACGCCGCCCGGCAAATTGCGCCTGACCCTGATCGACTCGACCGGTCTGGGCAACAACCTGGCAGCCTTTTTAAACCTCAGCGATTACGATAAACAGCTTGTCAGTGGCAAGGTCTGGACGCGCCAGGAGCAGATTGAGCAGCAACTGGCTATACTTACCGATCATATGGAGGATGTATTCCAACAATTCCTGCGCAATCAGTATCGTAATATCGACGAATATAATCGCGAGGCAGGAGAAATAGCCGAGCCATATCGCCTGCTGGTAATCGTAGGCTTCCCTAACAACTTTAGCCCGCAGATGGCTCAGCAACTCACCAGGATTGCCACGGCTGGTCCGCGTAGTGGGGTCTATCTTTTGATGGTCGCGGATACCGAACTGCCCCTGCCCTTTAATTTTAATGTTGGCGACCTGGAGCGAGCTTCGCAGGTGATTGGTTGGAATGGTCAGCGTTTTACGTGGAACCACAAGGTACTGGGTGTGTGCAATTTGCGCCTGGATAGCGAGCCTGCGCCCGCGCTGTTTAATCAGCTGTTGGGACGTGTGGGTGAGAAGACCATGGAGGTGCGTCAGCGCATAGAGATTCCTTTCAGGACGGCCATTCAAGTGCGCGGGATACCGCAATATAGCTGGTGGTCCCCGGACAATACTACAGTTGACGAGATCTCAGTGCCGCTGGGTCGCCTGGGAGCCACCAGGTATCAGTATCTGCGCCTGGGAGCGGGAACCGCGCACCACGTCTTGATTGTCGGCACAACTGGTTCTGGCAAGACCAACCTGTTGAATGTCTTGCTCACTGGACTGGCGCTGAAGTATCATCCAGAAGAGTTAGAATTCTATCTCATCGACTTTAAAACTGTGGGCTTTACCCCGTACGCGAACTATCGACTGCCGCATGCTCGCGTGATCGCTGTGCAGAGTGAGCGCACTTTTGGCCTGGGCGTCTTAGAGGGCTTGCAGCGGGAACTCGATGAGCGCAAACGCCTCTTTGCCCAGGCGCGTGTGCAGGATATCTCCCAGTTTCGCAAACTGCGTCCACATACGTGCCTGCCGCGTATTTTGCTGGTCATTGACGAGTTTCAAGAGCTGTTTATGCACAACGACGAGTCAGCGCAGAGCGCGGCTATCTACCTCAATCGTTTTGTGCGTACCGGGCGCGGGCTTGGCATTCATGTCTTGCTGGCTTCACAGACCCTGGCCGGTCTGCACTCCTCTGGACATTCTACGATTATCGATAGTTCGACGATCAGTCAGATGACCGTGCGCATCGCTATGCGCAGCGAGAAGGGGGATTCGCGGATCATTTTGCATGACGAGAATACCTCTCTTGAATATCTTTTTCAACTGCGTCCAGGGGAGGCTATTTATAATGCTGATAGCGGTGCTGAGGCGGGCAACAATCGTTTCCAGTCGTTCTGGCTCTCTGACGCAGACCTCTCAATCTACCTCGCCGCTACTCATCATCTGGCGCAGAGCCATAACTATCGCCAGCCGTTTGCCCAGCGCATCTTTGATGGCAGTAAGAACGCGGAGATCGAGAAAAATCAGGAGTTGCAGGATTTGCTGCTTACCCCTGAGTGGTCCAATCCCGCGTCTGCCCGGATCTGGTTAGGCGATCCCGTTTCCTTGCGGGATAATATCACGGTGCCTCTGTATCCGCGTGCCGAGTCTAATCTGCTGCTGCTGGGTCGCGAGGAAAGCGTGGCCGTGGGGCTGCTGGCCCTGGCTTTCTTCGCGCTAGCCGCGCAGCACGCTCCTGCTGGCGCGCGCTTTTTTTTGCTGGATGTGCGCTCTGATACGCCCTATCTGAAAAATCTGCGCGCTCGCGAACAGCAAATCCCGCATCAGCCCTTGATTACCGATAAGAACGGCGCGGTGGCGCTGATCGGCGAGATCGCGCGCGAGGTTCAGCGGCGTAGCCAGGCCGATGCCGCGAACCAGCCTCCGCTTTATCTGTTTATTCCAGGCCTCCAGCGCGTCCCGGCCTTGCGTACCGACGCCAGAAACTCCTCAGAGGTGCTGAAACAGTTTGAGAGTATTCTATGCGATGGGCCTGAACGGCGGGTTCATACCTTCCTCTGGTGTGATACCCTGAACAACCTGGCACGCTCGCTGGCGCAGCCCTTGCTGCAAGAATTTAGCCTGCGCATTGCCTTGCAAATGGCCGAAAATGAGGCGCAGCAATTCAGCGGCAGCGTTGAGGCCAGCCAGCTTGGTCCGTATCGCGCGCTCCTCTATCGGCGCGACGAGGAGATACGCGAGAAGTTTGTGCCCTACGATCCGCCTACCGCCGAGTGGCTGGTGCAGACCGTGCGGCTCTTGCGCCAGAAACATTAGCGCTTATTAAAGCGGGCCCGCGTCATCCCGTTTATAGGGGCAAGCAAGAACAACCTGAGCCATGCCTGATGGTTGTGAAAACACTATCCCGCCGTGAGTTTCCGAGCGCGCAAGCCACGCCAGAGAGCGAAGGTCGCCCAGATGATCGTGGTAGCCATCACGAA
>JBEVTI010000010.1:0-157767 GCA_041156125.1 Candidatus Paraktedonobacter carboxidivorans | reverse complement strand
CTTCTCGACGACAAACCTGATCTCGTTTCGTTTTGCGATTGTTCAAGTGCTTAAGTTAACGCCTATGGCGGACACCCCGAACCCTGGCAGGGGAGACCCCTGGACCCCCTTTTAGCCATTATTTAACTGGATTTGCTATTATATATTTTTTAGCGTCCTTTGCTGGCGCTTTTTGCTCTCTTGCCTACGCCGCGCGCCATAGCTGTAAAGATGCCTATGGCGGCGAAGAGGGCGCAGACGAGCAGGGAGGCGTGAAAGCCGCCGACGAAGGTGTTTTGCAGGGCGAGCAGGTGAGCGGGCGCGAAATTGCGCGCGCCCGGCGCGGTAAGCATGGTGCCAGCCGCCGCGGCTCCAAGAGCGGTGAAGACTGTGCCTGTCAGCGCGACACTGGTGCTCTGGCCGATCACTCGTCCAGTAGCGAGCAGGCCAGAGGCTTCGCCCTGTGCGTCGCGAGGCGCGGCCCCCATCATGGCGCGCGTGTTAGGAGATTGGAAGATGCCCTGGCCAAAGCCGGTTAGCGCGAGCCGCCAGATTACGTCCCAGGCGCTGCTCTGCGCATTTAACTGACTGAGCAGAACCAGGCCAAAGCAAGCTATAGCCAGCCCGATTGGCGAAAGCCAGCGCGAGCCGATGCGATCCGCCAGTGAGCCGCTCAAGGGCGCGGCCACGGCCAGTGCCAGGGGCAGCGGAGTCATCATCAGACCGGTATGGATCGTTGAGAAGCCGCGTAACTGCTCAAAGTAGAAGGGTAGGATGAAACCGGGTGCGAAAAGCGCCATCATACAGAGCATAAAACTGATATTAGCCATGGCGAAGGTGCGATTGGTGATCAGGTGCAGATCCAGGATAGGATGCTCGATACCTCGCTCAACGGCCACCGCGCTCGCCAGTGTAATCAGGCCCACGCCAAACGCGCTCAAGGTGCCTGGCGAGGCCCAGCCCCATTCTTCGCCAAATGAGAGTCCCAGGGTCAACGTCGCGAAACCAATGGCCAGCAGAGTTGCGCCCAGTGGATCAAAACGACCGCTTGCCCCGCGTTCAGGGCGTGGTTCGCGATAGACAAGATAGCCAATGATCAACACCAGTAAGCAGATGGGCACATTGACATAAAAAATCCAGCGCCAGCTCAAATACTGAGTAATAATACCGCCAATTGTCGGTCCCAGCGCCACGCCCAGTGAGACCACTACCGCGTTGAGTCCCAGAGCCAGGCCGCGCTCGCGACTATAAAAAGCGCTCGTAATCATGGCAACATTGACGCTAAAGATCAGAGCACCACCCAGGCCCTGAAAGAGCCGGGCCACGATCAATAGCCAGAGCGAAGGGGCCAGGCCACACAGCGCGGACCCCAGCACAAAGATAATCAGGCCGCTCAGAAAGATCGTTCTGCGTCCGAGCATATCGGCTAGGCGTCCGAAGGTCAGTAGAACAGCAGCAATAATCACCAGATACCCGATAATCACCCATTCAATGGCTCCGCTGACACCTATATGGAAAGTCTGGGCAATTGCCGGTAAACCAATGTTGACAATCGACCCGTCGAGGGTAGTAATAAAGCTACTTGAAGCGGCAAGCGCCAGCACTACCCACCGATTCATCAGACCCTCATCCTGGGCCGCTTCAGTGGACAGAGCTGGCGTGCGCTCAAGGTCTGGCTGCGTCGCTGCGCTCGCCCCAACCAGGGCTGGTTCCCCTACGCTGGCTGTCTCAAATTTATCATAAAAAACTGTCGGTTTGTGTTCATACATTATTTGCTCCTTCTACTAAATATATATGTTTAAAAGGAAAAATGCGCTCTCACCGGTTGCTAAAAAGCAAACGCAAAGCTGCCTTGAGGGCTGAGCAAGTGGCTGAAAAATCAGTACAATCACCACAACATTACAATGCCTGGAATTATGCCCTTTTTATGGCTCTATTGATAACTATTTTTGATGATTGTCTAAACATAAAGTTATGAATAAGGGTGTTTGCCAGGTTTGGCTGCAGGCAAACTATGCCATAATTATGCATTTTCCCGTTGAAAAAGCTTAGTATAATTCTTAGGGACGATGAGGTTGTCTTGTAGGCTTTTCATTTCAGGGTTACAATGGAAGTCTCAGCTTAGGAATAGTTCAGTAAAAAGGAGTTAGCCAGGATGGCAAGACGCAAGTATTCGTTCTGGTTTATGCCAGGGGGAGCAGTCGAGCAAAAGTTTTCGCAACTGATTGTCCAATTAGCGCAGCGCTATGCTTCACCAGTGTTTCCGCCGCATATCACGCTGCTTGGGAGCATCGAGGCTCATGAGCAAGAGATTGTCAGGCAGGCACAAGATCTGGCCTCGCTAATCCACTCCTTTTCTGTACAATTGACAAATGTCGCCTTTACACCCGCTTATTACCAGGCACTCTTTGTGAAGGTAGATCCGTCAGCGGAAATCGTAGCGGCATATCAACAGGTCAGCAAGCTCTTTCCAGCCAATCAGCAGACAGCTTATATGCCACACCTGAGCCTTTTGTACGGAGATCTTTCCATTGCAATAAAGCAAAAGATTATAGAAGAAATCGGGGAGCACTTTGCGGATAGATTTGAGGTAGATACTCTTCATCTCTATCTGACCGAAGGCGCCGCGAGTGATTGGCAAAGCATCAGGGTCCTTCCTTTGCGCTGACAGAGGGCGGAAACCAGATCAGCGCAGATGAAAGATGTTCCAGGGCGCTTAGAAGGCATCGCCGGTGCGGGTGGGCATTGATTGTGGCAGGCTTGTCAGTATCTCAAATTCTGTGATATAGTATGCTTATACCCCCCCCTGGTGGGTATGGAAAATGAAAGGAGACAGGCACGATGAAGGCCGATAAACAAGATGTTCTCAAGCGACTCAATTATATTGAAGGGCATCTAGGTGGTATTCGCAAGATGATCGAAGAGGACAAGTATTGCGTGGACATCCTGCGACAAACCTACGCGGTGCGTAAGGCAATTGAGAAACTGGAGGGGATGCTTGTGGAAGCCCATCTGCATACCTGTGTCCCCGAAGGAATGGCCAGCGGCAAAGGCGAAGAGATCATCGATGAACTGGTCCAGCTTTACAACCTGGCTGGTAATCGTTAAAGGCAGCTTGCTCAAGTGGCTCGCTCTCGCGCCTCCGCGCGAAGATCCGCTTTGAGCGAGAAGCGCGCCAGATTATGGAGGCACAGGTTGCGTCTATGTGAACTTGCGCATGGTCTGGCTGCGGTGTCCACGTGCATACGTATATTATCTCCATTACAGCTTTAGATGGTCTGAATAAGCTCTAGCTTTTGCCCCAGGCGATATACCCAGAGAAAGGTAATTTCATGTCAACGCTACAAGACGTTGTGCTTTCGGTTCCTGATATCAGTTGCGAACATTGTGTGAAGACGATAAATGGCGCTCTGGGAGCGCTTGCCGGTGTAGAGACGGTCTCAACCGACATCCCCAGCAGAAGCGTCCACATGCGCTATGACGCCGCCCAGGTCTCCATGGAACAGATCGAGACCACGCTGGACGATGCAGGCTACACCATTTCTCAGCAGCCCGCTGCAACTCCTCGCACTAGCGGCAAGCCACTGAATTTGCTCTAGCTCTCACTTATGAGTCATCCTTGCTTGATACCGTTGGCGAACGCTTCTTCTGGACTCCTCGGCGCCTCTGGCACCTCGCACCTGTTCTTTCTGGTGTGGCTGGTGGCTCACCAGCCACACCAGAAAGAACAGGAATCCATGAGCCGCACAGCGGCTCATAAAAGGAGTTCGCCAACGGTATCTGCTTGTGAAAAATCAGGCCAAACCAGCTTTTGCCTCCCCGTCTCGGAGCAAAGAAGAGGTTTGGCGGGCGCGCAGTGCCTGCCAAACCTCTGCAAAACAAAATGGGTGGGGAGCATACGCGCTCGTACTGCTTAGAAGAAAGCAGATACCGTTGGCGAATTGGTTTTCCACGCTCAGAATGATCTGCCCTTCATGCTTAGGGTGAGCACGCATTTGGCATTCGTCAACGGTATCGAAAGCAGTGAGAACTCATAAAGCAGAAGCAACATACTGTTACCAATGCATCGGGCGAGTGAGCAACGACGGCACTCCGGTCGCGGCATCGCCTTGCGCGGCATCCAGTTGGGACTGGATCAGAAAGATACTCTGGCTAAGATCTGTTCCTCTGAGGTTAGCGTCCCTGCAATCGGCACCGCTAAGATCAGCCATGCTCAGGTCAGCGCCTCTCAGATCAGCTCCAATCAGACATGCCCCCCTCAAATTGGCACCTCTGAGATTAGTGCCTTTGAGTTTAGCTCCCATGAGATTGGCACCTCTATAATTCTTCCTGTGCCGAAACTCGGCCCTCACCAGTTCGCTTGCACGCGACAGCAGAACATTGATATCTCGTCGGTACGCTGCCATATGCAGTTCCATGAGAGCATCAGCACTGCCATAGGTGAGCCGTTCAGTTTCCTCTAACGCGAGGCCAAGCTCACTATAAAGCGAGCGTGCCCGTGGCAGTTTCAGCGCCGCGCTCAGATACCAGAGCAGTTCATGCAGGTCTCGCATGATAGGAAATACATCAAAAATCTGTTTCGCGCTTTGTGGAGCTTGCTGCCAGTCCTTACCGCCGAAGGTGATCTGTGAGACCTTTTGGCCAGCGCCAAAGCAATCGTAAACGGTGCAACCTCGAAAGCCCTGCTGTCTGAGACCTGTATGAATACCACAGCGGAAATTCTCTTGCAGATTAGGACAAATCTGCCCGACGCTTTTATTGATCGCGAAGTCCACTGAGACCGCGAAGGTTGACGCGACACAGCAGAGAGCGAAGCATCGTTCGCAGTCTGCTCGCAAGTTGAGGCGACCCTCCGTAGCGTCGGACTCGACATTTTCACGTTTCTCGGACAATATGCGCTGTCTCCAGTTCTGTGCTTAATCTGTAGCAAGTATACCTGAGATTTGCCAGAGATGCGACCATTCTTTCGCTCTCCAGAAAGCTGTAGGTGAAAGCGGTGAAGGGTCAATAGTAAACTTTTTACTTTTCACAGATGGCTTTGCAAAAAGAAAAAGTTTACTATTGACCCTTTACTCCCTTCACAGAAGAGTTTATCGCGAGTAGCGCTCTGTAAAATAGGTACGACTTTGTGTGTTGGACTTCATAGAGGATTGTTACCAGGATTTTCGTTATAAAAAGACTTGTCTATGACGTGGCGTCATACTTTATGATGTAAACGCAAATGAGTAGGACAGTTTTAGAGACCTGCTTTCTGTAGCAATGGAGAAATTATGAAACCACATCAGCAAGAACCCTGGACTGAGGGCGACATCTTCGCCAATGGTATCCAGCAGCATTACTATCGTACGGGCAGCAAGAAGCCAGCGCTACTACTGCTGCATGGCTTCACGGAAAATGGCCTCTGCTGGTCGCGTGTTGCGAGGGGTCTGGAGCAAGACTATGATGTAATCATGCTTGATGCGCGTGGCCATGGCAGATCCTCTGGACCCGAGACGGGATATTCGCCAGAGATTCTCACGCAGGATGTGATAGAGTTGATCAGGGGGCTTGATCTTCAACAGCCATATCTGTTTGGCTTCTCCAACGGTGCTTTGACGGCGGCACTGGTTGCCGCGACTGCCCCAGAATTGGCGCGAGCGATTGTGCTGGCAGATCCACCGTGGAGCGGGTTGCCAGTGCGGTCATTTTCAGCAACTGCCGGGAGTGAACCCTGGCCTGGATATACCGCGTGGTTCAACTCGTGGGTTGACTGGCACAAAGCGTTGCGTATCCAAACTCCAGAGGAACGCGTGGCCTCATCTCAGCGTTTCTTGCCACCGGGCGTTAACTGGCCACAAGAAGCACCAGAAGAATTGCTCTCCCATCTGGAGGCTCAGGCACAATTCAATCTCGCTGTACTCGACTTTTCGCCAGCCGTTCCAGGTCCTACGCCCTGGCGAGCAACAGTTGAGCGTATTGTGTGTCCTGTCCTGCTCTTGACGAGCGATCCCCAACGGGCGAGCATTTCCCTACAGGAGGCTCAGGAGATAGCCGCGACCTTGCGGGATGGCCAGCTTGTGTCCTTTCCCGATGCCAGTCACTTTCTGTATCACGAGATGCATGGTGAACAATTTGAACACTTTCTCACTGTGATCAGAACATTTCTTCAGAGCCACTAGAATACATCAGCTCAGGATAGCTGGACAATGCTGCTACTGCAAAGGTAGCGGCATTGTCTCTTCTTATTCACTCTATTTGCTTGTCGTCCAAAGCGGCTTCTATCCCTACATCCTGACCCTCCAGGAAGGCGCTTAGAGCGGCGTTAAATTCGGCGGGTCGTTCATACATACAGAAGTGGTTGGCGCCCTGTATGACGAGCAGGCGCGCTCCTGGCAGGCTCTGGTGTAACTGGCGACCGGCGGCAAAAGGTATCAGGTCGTCATTTTCGCCCCAGATCAGCAGGGTAGGTACATGCACAGCCGCGACCACAGCGCTGCCATCCAGGGCGACGATCTGGCGAACAACGTTTCTGATGGTAGTTACCCGCATGCGCAGGTAGTCGCGACCCATGCGCAACCAGAGCGAGATAGGCGTGGTGTATACAATAGCTTTGAGAACCATAGGAACCAGGCGGACCGCTGGCAGACCAAGGGGGATACCAATCGAATCGACCAGCACCAGGCGTTTGACGCTCTCCGGGTGCCTGGCTGCCAGGGCCATCGAGACATAACCGCCCATAGAATGCCCAATCAGATGGGCCTCCTCCAGGCCCACAGCCTGCATCCACGCGTGCAGCCATTCTCCCGCCCCTGGCAGACTGAAGTGCTGCCCGCATCTGCCCATCAGACCAAATCCTGGCAGATCGACCAGGTAGACGCGATAATTCTCGGTTAACGCGGGCAGGTTTCTGTACCACAGGCGCGTCGATTCTGAGAAGCCATGGACCAGCACCAGCGCTTCCCCCGCGTTCGCACCCGCAACCTCGTAATGCACCGTCAAACCATGTACCTGGACAGTCTGCCTGACTGGCTTGCGCGTCAGCGGCTTGCTCAAGAGAGGCGAATCCTGGCCGGTTTTTTGTTTGTTATACATTAAGAGTTTCCTCTCCGCTGAGAATTTACTGCGAGGCTGCAAGGGAGCGTTGCTACATTTTTGCGTTCACCTGGAGAAAGCGTACTTCATTTTGCGCGCGGAAGCAAGACCCATTCTGGTAAGGGCCTCGTGATCTATAGAAGAGTAAGCGGGGAAATCGGGCAGGACTCTGTATAAATTGTGCTTGCTTTATCAAGGCCAGGAAATGCCCTACAAAGACTTTGTTGGCGCAGAGCATCATGATCAGATCTGAACGGCTGTGAGTGCTCGACAAGCGGGCCGCGCCCAGGTATACTGAATGTAACAGAAAGTTTCTTCATCCGGGCAAACGGGTAAGAGGCAGCCGCACCATGGAGCGGGCCAGAAAGGCAGCATGAGCAATGTCTATGTCAGATGAACCCAAACAAGAACATCCAAGCACCTATTTTGTGCAGGATCGCTCCAACAAAGAGGAAATGAACCGCTTGCGTGTCTTTGATCGTACGCTTAACACAGTTATGGGAGGAGTGTTGCCAGAACAAGCCAGCCGGGACCCGTTCGGCACCGTCCTCGATATCGGCTGCGGGACCGGTGGCTGGCTCATTGAACTGGCCAAAACCACGCCAACCTGTACCTGGCTGGTAGGCGTCGATGTGAGTCGCGCTTTCGTCGAAGAGGCAAACATCCAGGCGCAAGCTGCGGGGGTCAGTGACCGTGTAAAATTTCAGACGATGGACGCCTTGCGCATGCTCGAATTTCCCAGAAACTCATTCGATCTGGTCAATCAGCGCTCTGGAGTTAGCTGGCTGCGCACCTGGGATTGGCCTAAGCTTCTACACGAGTGCCAACGCGTGTGCCGCCCAGGTGGAGTCGTGCGTATTACTGAACCTGAGGTGGTGATCAAGAGTAAAGCTCCCGCCTTCTCGCGTCTCCAGGGACTCTGGTTGCAGGCGTTCTTTCAAGCGGGGCATCTTTTTACCCCAAGCAGTGACGGCCTGACGAAAGAGCTTGCCCGGCTCCAGGAGCGCCATGGACTGCAAGCGGTGCAAACCCGAGCTCACATTATAGAATATCGCGCGAATACCCCGGAATTGCACTTTGTGGTTGAGAATAACAAACTGTTCTTTCGGACAATTCTGCCTTTTTTGCAGAAGTGGACGCATGTACCTGAGAACTATGACGCTCTTTATCAAGAGATGCTCAGCGAAATGCAACAGCCGGACTTCGCGGCTACCGCTGGCTTGCTGACCGCCTGGGGTATCACACCAGCCCTGTCAACTCAGCCGCAAGGCGACTATTAGCGCTCTGACCCCAGAGCAGCAAGGCTATCGGCCAGAGAGCCAGCATCACTGTCCAGTCAACATCTGGATAAGCTCGAAGAGCGCGTGATAGCCGATAATGAGCAAGGAGGCACAGGCGAGCGGAATATGGACGTAGCGCCAGGTGCGGATAATCAGGCGGGCGCGCTTCTGACGTTGCAGGGAACTCGTCAGGCGACCATAATTGGCGAGCACAGCGTGAGCACGCTGGAAGTCGGGCTTTTCGTTGGCTGAGAGCGCTGGTACAGGCGGAGACGAGCGCTGGCTGGCACCGAGGGCCGCGTTACAATAATGTTTAAAAGGTATGGATTTGCCCGCGCTCAAGCGCTCGATAGCCAGGGCAAGTTCGTGCAGACGCTCTTCGACTGAGCGCGCGATGCCAGCCCCATTGGTATCGGCCTCAGCGGCGATGATACGCGCCTGCCAGAGGTCGAGCAGACGCCCAATTACTCCAGTCAATACCAGCAGAATGAGCGCGTAGAGCGCCGTGGTGCCATAGGCAGCCTCGCTAAAACGCTCGCCCATAAAAGAGAAATCATGAGTGATATTCTGCCAGTTTTCATGGATACAAACAATAATCACGCTAACGCTGCCAAACCAGATATGCAGCCATAACCAGTTCTGCACCTTGCCAGGGAGTCGTCTGATAAAGCGCCGGCGCAGGGTATAGGTCGCGACAAGCAGAATCAGGACAAAGGCAGTGATGCCAAATTCACGAAAAGGATCGTTGTTAGGATCAGGGGTCGCGCCACTGGTATGAGCCAGCAGCGCGACAACGCCCAGCACGATCAGCGAGCCTGCCAGAAAAAGCCAGTTGAACGGTGAAACAGGCGTCTTCCAGATGCGCCGCGCATGCTTTGGCTCAACCGGTGGTTTGCTTGCGATGGCCATAAATAAGTACTCCCCTTTTTATGCTATGCGCCTTGTACGTTTGCGCGAGATTTCTTCAGTTAGTCCAAAGAAGTATGTGGGCTTCCTATGCAGGGTGACTTCGTCATGCTTAGTTAGTACGTTTGCGCAAAATTTCTTCAGTTGAGCCGAAGAAGTGCGCGGGTTTCACCCGCAGGGCCGCACCTGTCGGGCATGCCTGGACACACGCCTGGTCGCGATAGCCCGCGCATAGATCGCACTTGATAGCGATCTTTTTGCGCAATTCGTCATAGCCGCTGCGCGTTGGGAAAATGTCGAGCGGGCCAGCCGCAGCCAGGTTGCCGCCAGCAACGTCGGTACTGACGACTGGCAGGGTTTTGCGCGCCCGCGCCTGCCTGCTTCCATTGCTCTGATTGTAGACTGGCAGGGTTTTGCGCGCCTGTTCGGTGCCAGCAGTTTTGGAGAACCAGGCGTTAAGGCGCTGCCAGACGCCATTAACCGGCTCGGCATCCTCTACCTGAGCGATCGAGATAGCGCCATAGGGACAGCGCTCCGCGCAGATGCCGCAACCAATGCAACTGGTAGTAATGTAGACCTCGCCATTGGGGTGGCGCGCGATGCCCGCCCGGCTACAGAGCATGCAGACCGGGTCTTGACACTGGCGGCAGGCGGTAGCAATGCTGATATTGCCCACAACCATACCCTTGCGGTTCATGCGCGAATGCCCATGGCGTCGTTCACACGCGTCCTCACACTCATTGCAATGAATGCACTTATCGAGATCAATCACCAGGACCTCAGTACCCTCGATGACGCCATCGTTGACCAACTCGTGCAGCCCCTCCTGTGCGACCAGATCAGCAGGTTCGCTGTGCGGGGCAAATGGTAGACGCCTGCGGTTAGCTGTGTTTATCGAGGCGGCAGCTTCAAGATATTCGCGCAGGCGCAGAGCGAAATGCTGCTCAACATCGGGATAGCGCGTGAAGAGGGCCAGTAGCGTCTGGCGAGATATTTCAGCGATTCGGCAGCGATTGATCGTAATCACCGTCACTGCCTGACCATCGCCTAGCAGGTCCAGACCGCCCGCGAAGTAGTCGCCGCCCTGGCGATAAGCAATGATGCGCTCGTCGCTTTTGCCATGGCCTGTGCCTGCCCTCGTGTGGCGCGCGACTTTGACAAAGCCTTCCAGGAGGATATGCAGTGTCTCGCGCGGTGGGCGCCCCTTGTGATCCTCAGCGAAAAGGCGTTCGCCACGCTCATACTGACGCACTGGTGTGTTCCTGATCAGTTCCTGCACATCGGCCTCCGCTACGCCCTCGAAGAGTTCCAGGCGCTTCAGGATGGTCTGAAGCGAAGTCGCGTGGACATAATTCTCAAAATGCTCATGCACGCCTGGTACCAGTTCCATCAAGCGCTGGATGACCTGCTCCGGCACCTGGAGCAGTAGAGCGCCAGTCTGCGTGCGCGCCGATACCTTATATGGCTGCCCTGTCAGCATCCCGTCCTCTCCCACATATTCGCCGCGCTTGAGGCGGGCCAGCACAAGCTCATTATTCTCGCGATCGTTGGTGGTCAGAGCCAGTTGTCCCTCCAGGATCAGGTAAAGGTCACGCCCGTACTCACCCTCGCGCAAGAGCACCTCTCCAGGCTTAAGCAGCATCAGGCGCGCAGCCGCGATGATGTGCAGCAGATAAGTATCGCGCACCCGCTCTGGATCACTCAGCACATGCTGTTCGCGCAAACGTTGGAGCAATTGCTGGAGGGGCCAGCCAGTCGGTAGAGCTTGCTGGACATTGGCCATATTTGGCGAGCTTTTCCACGAGAGACCAATGCGCCTTTTCAACGCGAGCATCAACAGGTCGCGATGATTATCGACCGGGCAGACGGGCACGCAGGAGCCGCACATAATACATTCGTGCGTAAAGCGCGCGAGCGTGGGAGCGATGATCTCGGTCAGATTAGCGTGATTGAGCGCGGCGATGTTTATGCCGTTTGAACTGGGCAGCGGGCAGGCATCCATACAACGGTTGCAGCCGATACACATATCGATCTCAAAGGTCAGGCGAGCTTTGTCCAGCGGCACCACTGCCCCGCGATGCTCCATACCAACCACCAGTGGCTTTTGCTCTACCGCTGCGCGGGATGCAGTGATACTCTTGATTTTGCCTGAGACCGTGCGTGCCATTTCTGGCCGCTGCGAGGAGAAATAGAGCAGAATATTGCCTATGACCAGGCGATCGCCATGTTTGAGCGGCGCAGCATTCTGGATACGCGCGTTGTTCAGCACAACGCCGTAACGGCTACCCAGATCGTACACAGAGAAACCAGCGGGCGTGCTGGTAATTGCGGCGTGCCGACGCGAGGTCGCGCCATCGTTTAATACAATCTCATTCTGTGCATCACGCCCGATTTGATAGCGTCGGCCCGGCGTCAGCAGCAGCGTTTGGTGTCCGCCATCCGGCTCCAGCAGGACCAGCGTGGGCGCGTCAGTCAGGCTTTGCAAAAGCTCAGCAGGAATGACGCGTGCCATGTCAGCCTCTATTTCCGTATGGAGCGCGCGCAGCCTGTTAGTACCCTCGGCTTCTGGTGTAAGTAGTGGAGCGGGAATATTGCGCGCGCTCAACCAGGCGTCAAGGTCGAAAGAGTCAGTGAATAGCTGCCGTGCGACCGGAGCCAGATTGACGTGATGGTCGATAGCGCGTTTGAGGGCCAGCGCCTGAGCGCGCTCGCCCAGCAGGAGCGCGCCCACCGCGACCCCGTTATGCAGAATCACCTTGCGATAGCTGCGCGGCTGTGGTTCGGCCACAATCTCAGAGAAATTAGCAGCCGCGGGACAGCTTGTCAGACCGAGAGAGACAAAATTGAGACCTCGCAGAAAGGTCGCGTTATAGAGTGCTGAGCCGGTCCCTGGTGGCGCTGACCTGAGCGCGCCCGCCATATGTAAAGCTGCGATACGTGCCTGTTGAATAGCGGGATACCACTGGCCCAGCACGCGCGTGCGTCCACTCAGTCCCTCCACACTCTCTACAATATCGCCAGCCGCGTAAATTTCGGGGACGCTTGTACGCATGCAGCTATCGACCTTTACGCCCCTACCACAGGTCACACCGCTACCGCGCAGAAATTCAATCATTGGCTCAATGCCTACCGCGATAAGCAGTAGTTCACAGGGAAGCTGTCGGCCACGCGAGGTATAGACTCCACAGACCTCACCATCCTGGCCCATTACCTGGGTAATCTCTTCTCCGGTGTGAACCTTGATGCCAGCGCGTCGCTCTTCCTGCAAAACCATATCCGAAGCCACCGCATCAAGCACCTCTGACCAGAGCAATTGCCCGCGCAATAGATGCGTTACCGCGTAGCCGCGTTGTGCCAGCGTCTCCGCGCTCTCCAGAGCCAGCGTGCCACTGCCACACACCACCACATTGCGCACACGCTCCAGGCGGCTCAGAATCTGCTGATAATCCGCTACATTGCGCAGGGTCAGCACACCGCCCAGCTCAAGTCCGGGACATTGCAGCGTTCTTGGGCGCGCACCACTGGCGAGCAGCAAGCGGTCGTATGACAGGCTTTTGCCGTTATGCAGATGGATAGTATGCTCGCGCGGCTGCAGGTTTGTCACGCGCGCGTGCAAAAAGCGGATGTTATGTTCCTGATAAAAAGTCGTAGGCCGCGCCCACAACTTTTCTTCAGCCAGGCGTTCGCCCAGAAAATCCTTGAGCGCGGGCCGGTAGTAAACCGGAAAAGGATCATCCGCTACAATCGTCAAAGCGCTCTCCGCATCCTCCGCGCGCAAAACTTCGGCGGCAGTCACACCCGCGATGCCGTTGCCAATGATTATATAGGATGATTGTGCCATTGTGCTTTTGCTCCAATCCGGCAAAGCTGCCCATGCATGCCCTGCGTAACTATGGAAAAGAATAATGCAGGTTGAGATATTTTGCATTTTACCCATTACAAAAATCCTACTACATGCGTACTGAGTTGACACTATTTGGGACCTACAGATACACTCTTTTCCTATAAGACATAAAAAAAAACACGAAAAAGAGGAAAGAGCATGCCAGATATTGATCAGCTTTCCGGTGGAATGCTGGGCGATTATCGCATTGAGCGTTTATTAGGGCAGAGCCAGTTAGGGGCGGCTTATCTGGCTGTAGAGCTTGCACGGGGTAGCCAGGCCATGGTGACGACCTTCCATTTTCCTGAGGGCCTGGCGGCTCAGGAGCGCGAGCAGTTCCGCGCGCGTTTCTCAAGGGAAGGCGCGGCCCTGACCCGCATGGTCCACGCTCATATTGTACCTATATATGCCTTTGGCGAACAGCAGGACTATTTCTATCTCGTTACAGCTTTTGTCAAAGAGGCCTCGCTGGGTCAGAAGCTAAAGCAGAGCACGCGTTTGCAGCCTCAGCAGACGCTCCACGTGCTTAAACAACTGGCCGCAGGCCTGGACTACGCGCATAGCCAGGGGGTTGTGCATGGGATGTTAAGTCTGGCAAATGTAGTGGTAGACGAGCGCCTGGCGGCGAGCATCGCCGGTTTCGGGCTGCGAACCATGCTAGAGATTCATGGCAATGGCCAGAGCGCGCGTCCGCTGGGGCATCTCTCCAGCGCGCAGGGCGCGTTTCTGGGCAGTCCCGAATATATCGCGCCTGAACGTGTGCTGGGTCTGGCTTGCGACGCGCGTGTGGATATCTACGCTCTAGGAGTGATGATCTTCGCCCTTTTAAGCGGAGTTCAACCATTTCGCGCAGCCACACCTCTGGATATCGCCCTTCAGCGTTTGCAACAGCCTACGCCGCTGGTCCACGCCCTTTGCCCTACTCTACCAGAGGCCTTCGATCTGGTCATCGGGCGCGCGCTAGAACGTGATCCCGCGCGACGTTTTACAAGCGCGGGCGAGCTTGTGGCCGCATTTGAGCGTGTTCTCAATACCCAGGATCTCGCGCAACGGGTAAGCGCGCCTGCAATTGGCCAGATCGCCATTGACGCGCAGTTGACCATGCCACCTACAGTCAACTGGTTTGACGAACAGGTTACGCCCTCCGGTCGCTGGCAAGTAGTTCCCTCGATCGGGACTGAGCATATGCGCGCCCTGAACAGCGCGCCAGCGGTTCCGCCAGTTTTGGGCCCTGTCTACAATACTGAAAACATGAGAGACTCGCTGAGCGCGTCAGCCGTGGTCTCGCGCGCGAGAAATCTGGCCACTTCGCCACAGAGCGCGGAGATCGTGCGCGCCTCCAATCCACCGCCAGCGGGAGCTGGCATCCGTGCATTCCCGTCTGAAAGCCTGGCGACACACAGTGCGGCGCAAGGCTTGCCAGCGGACGCGCAAAGGCGCGTGCTCCCTCCCCAGGCATCAGGCGCTTCATTGTCTGGCATCGACCCCTTCGCCTGGTGGTCCAGCCACGCGGGTGGACGTAAGCAACCGCCACCAGCCGCGCCTACGCCAGCCAGGCGTATCTCGCTGAACCTCGCCCTGCCAGGTTCGCGCGAACATTCCCAGTCAGATCAGCAGGGACGGCGCAAAGTGCTTACCCTGGCTGTAACCGGAGTCGTCGCAGCTGGCGTATTAAGCATTGGTGGCCTCACCTTTGCTCGCCTGACTCAAAGCGTCAAGCAATCTTCCCAGCGCGCCAACGCGCCCGCCACCGTCTCCAGCATAAATCCCGCCGCGCAGCCAACCAGAGCCTCCACCACGGTCCCCACACACACTGGTGCAGTCATTGGCTCTACTATGCTGGCAGTCAACAAAGCGCAAGTGTTCAACAATCCCACTGATAATGTCAGCAGCTTGCTAATCCGCCTTGCCAACGGTAACTTCGTCGCCTGTGAGCGTACCTGTACTCACAAAGGCGTAGCTGTGAACTATGACTCCAGGAGCCAGATGATCATCTGTCCCGCCCACGGCGCGATTTTCGATCCTAAAAACGGCTTCAGCCATGTCTCCGGCCCCGGCAACGGTCCCCTGACACGCATCGTTATTCACGTTAACGGAGATGGAACTATCACCAGCGGCTAAAGCCAGCTAGCTAGAGATGCGCGAGCCAGCCAGGAGGAATGAGGCTGGCCGCATATTCTCAGACAGTCTCGCTTGCACGTTGAAGTGTGAGCAGCGTCACATCATCTTCCTGCTCCCATTTGTCGCCAGTGAAGCTCTGGAGCTGAGCGAGCACAAATTCGAGCAGAGCGGGTTCGCCAATGGGAGCGCTAAGTAAAGCCTGGAGGCGTGGAAAGCCGAACATCTCCCCGGAAGGGCTATGAGCCTCCACCAGGCCATCGCTATAAAAGAGCAAGCTTTCGCCGGGTATCAGCGCGGCCTCAAATTCCTCATAGCGCGAGCCGGGCAGCATTCCCAGCGGCATGCCTGTGGCCCACAGTTCACTGGCGTTACTTCCTCGCTGGCGATACGGTGCCTCGTGCCCAGCATTAGCGTAGCGCAGTTGTCCATCGCGTGGATCGAGCAGCACGTAGAAGCAAGTTACAAAAACACCTGTAGGAATTTCAGTCACCAGCAGATCGTTCACCACCTTCAGAATCTCCGCAGGTGAATTTGAATTGCGTGCCGCGCTACGCAGCATCGTCAGCACTGTCGCCATGACCAGCGCCGCCGGCACCCCCTTGCCAGTTACATCGCCAATCACAAGGCCGAGCAAGCCATCTTCCAACGCGATAAAATCGTAGAAATCGCCACCCACTTCGCGCGCGGGTTGGTAGTAGGGCGTAAGCTGCCAGCCGGCGAGCATAGGAATATCCTTGGGCAGAAAGGCCTTTTGGATCGCCTGCGCGGTGCGCAATTCCTGTTCAATGCGCTCGCGTTCGCGCACCTGCGCCTGCTGTTCCTGGACCATTTGCGCTACCCTGAGAGCCGGGGCAACCTGCGTAGCCAGCGCTGAGAGTGTCTCGAGCTCCTGGCGCGTGTAGAGATCGTCGTCGTAGATACCCGGTCCCAGAACTAGTAACAGGATCAAATGTAGTGGGGAGATGCGAAACAATAAGCTCAGCCCGGTGCGGATTAGATTTCTGTACTTCTCATCAACCAGGCGTGGACCTAGCGTGAGCAAGCCGATCAGCTCTCCCTGGCTGGGAAGAGGGAGCACTACTTCTGTCGCGTGCGCCTTTAAAGTCTCTAGCAGTGGCGAAGTCAGGCGCAGGCGTTCTATTTCCAGAGCACCCGGATGGCGCAGGGCATAGGTAACCAGAGGGTCATCATCGGTCACCGTGAAAGTCGTCTCAGACTGTTCTGACTGTTCCCTCTCAGAATGTACCTGGAGCGCCGGAGAATCAGCGCGCACCCAGAGCTCTATGGAATATGGTCGCAATGTCTGCTGGATCACTGTCAGAAAACGTTCGCGCACCTGTCCGAGATCAATCTCCTCGCGCAAGGTCGCGGTAAAAGCCTTGATCGCCTTGCGCGCCTCGCGATTGCGCACATTGAAGCGCTGCTCGATCTGCGTCTGGAAAGAGGCACGCACAGGATCGAGCAGCACCACCCAGGCCAGTGTCGCAGCCACCAGGATGATATGGTCAGTATCAGCGGCAAGATGGGTCAGTATGACCATAGCTGTAATCAGGCTGTAATAGAGCAGCGCCAGCAGAAAACTCAGCAGAACATAGAGCGGCGTACTGTTCAAGATAAGCGTGAAGCTATAGCGTTTAGAGCCAACGGTCAGCATACTGAGCAGCGTCGGCAGTAGCACAAAGAGGTAAGAGGTATGAAAAAGAAAGAGTAGCCCCACAAAGAGCAGCACTGTGATGCTGAGACTGATAAAAATGCGCATCGCGATCGCCCAGCGGGGATCTAAACGCCTGGCGCTCCGCTGCTGTGGAGGTGCTTTTTGCACTGTACGAGTTGTAATCTGAAATGTAGTCATTTTTCCCTCCGTATAACCTGTATTTTTATGATACATCCAAATGTATTTGAGTGCTATTCTTGTTGTGTACTTAAGCGCAGAGACAGAAAAAAAGTCTCGTGAAATGGAATGGCCAGAGGTGACTACTTTGGCCGAAATCCTTGCTTTTTACTGCTTAGTTGCCATCAAGTAGTCTGGGATGTTATGTTTTAATGGGCATAGGTGAGAAGTGGTCTGAATTGGGTGTCAAAGAGCATGTTCATCGACACATATATCTTGACGCAAAGCGATTCCGAGGAGGAAATCTGACTATGTTGTTAGCCGGCGATATCGGGGGCACGAAAACCAATCTTGCGGTTTTCTCGACTGACGAAGAAGATGGGTGGACAAAGCCTCTGGCGGAAGCCACCTTTCCAAGTGGACAATATCGAAGTCTGGAGGCACTCGTAGAAGAGTTTCAGCAGCAGCATCATTTCTCCGTTGATCTGGCCTGCTTTGGCGTGGCTGGCCCGGTAGTGGGAGGAAGAGCTACGATCACCAATTTACCCTGGGTGCTCGAAGAAAATCATCTGAAAAGTGCGCTGAAGATACCATCGGTCAGCCTTTTGAATGATCTAAACGCAATCGCCCATGGGGTTCCTTACCTGGTGAAAAAGGACCTGCATACCCTTAACGCTGGGCACCCGCTTGAACATGGCTCAATCGCCGTTCTGGCTCCAGGCACCGGCCTGGGAGAGGCCTTCCTGACCTGGGAAGGCGACCGCTATCATCCTCATACCTCCGAAGGCGGGCACGCTGATTTCGCGCCAGCTGATGCAGTTCAACTAGAGCTTTTACGCTATTTCCAACAACGCTATTCGCACGTAAGTTTTGAGCGCTTCTGTTCCGGGCGCGGCCTGCCCAATATATATACCTTTTTAAGAGAGAGCGGGCGGGCGATTGAACCAGACTGGCTCAAGGAAGATCTCAGGCAGGCTCACGACCCTACTCCTATCATTGTAGGGAACGCTATGGACAAAGAGCGCGCCTGCGAGATTTGCACCTTAACCCTGGAACTCTTTGTGGCTATTCTCGGGGCTGAGGCTGGCAATATGGCGCTCAAAGTGCTGGCGACCGGTGGCGTCTATCTGGGTGGCGGCATTCCCCCACGTATTCTGCCTTTCCTCTCAGAAGGTCGTTTTATGCAACCCTTTTTGCGCAAAGGGCGGCTAAGCGACGTGCTGATTCCCGTACCGGTCTATGTTATCCTTAATTCTAATATCGCACTCCTTGGAGCCGCACGTCACGGCTTTGAACATGTCGGCGCTAAAGAAGCAATCTGAGCTATGAGTCTGGCCTGATTTTGCAAAATCAGGCCAGACTCATAGCTTTTGCCTCCCCGACCGGAGAAAAGCAGAGTTTTGGACGAAAGCTTCCCAGGTTCTAAGAAGACGAGGAATACGGGCGCATCCGTGTGCCTCGTCTTCTGCAAACAAGGGTGGGCGGGAGAGTTGAGCAATGGTGTGGTTCACCAACAGAGTTAAAACAAGAGGGTTGGCGAGTGCAACGCTCGCAACAGAAAAGTTGGCGAGCATAAGATGCGCTTGCGCCAAAGTCAGGGATAGCGCAAGCCTGCACTTTACAAGCGCGCCAGCGAAGCGGCGGGTTTACTCTCTGGCGGTTTCTCAGGGTGCGACGAGCGGCCAGCGAGCGTGCTTTCATTTTGCAGCGCGAGCTGAGCAAGCGGCAGAGTAAAGAAGATGGTAGTACCCTGGCCGGGGATACTTTGCGCCCAGACCGAGCCAGAATGAGCTATGATAATGGCCTTGATAATCGCCAGTCCCAGGCCTGTACCACCGCTGTTAGAGGTGCGTGCTCGATCAACACGGTAGAAGCGCTCGAAGATATAAGGCAGATCTTGCTGGCTGATACCCACTCCTGTATCGTTAACCCAGGTCGTTAACCAGTTGCCCTCGGCTCTGGCGCCAAGCGTGATCTGGCCACCATTCGGTGTGTGGCGGCGCGCGTTATCTAGCAGATTGAGTAGTACCTGTGTCAGACGGTCGCTATCGGCCAGCGCGAGCGGTGTGCTGGGATCGATGGCATTATGCAGCGTGATTTCCGCCTGTTCGCACTCTGGCGCGATCACAGCCAGCGTCTCCGTGACCAGATCATGCAGGTTCAACGGCTCGATCTCCAACTTGACGCGCCCAGATTCTAGCGAGGTCATATTTTGCATATCGCTAACCAGCCTGCGCAGGCGCTGCACCTCGCGTCCGATCAATTGGGCCGTTTCGTGGCGCGCGCCAGGATCGGAGATCACATCATCGGCAATGGCCTCGCTATAGCCCTGGATGGCCGTCAGCGGAGTTACCAGATCATGAGCAATATTCGCGGTCATATCGCGGCGTAATTGTTCTTGTTCGCGCAATTCATTCACATCAGCAGCGATTTTATCAACCATTGAATTGAATGTCAGAGCCAGTGTGCCCAGTTCATCCATGCTTGCCAGCTCTTCTACCCGTTGGGTGTAGTTGCCGTTTTTCATCTCCTCAGCGGCCCTGGTCAGTGAGACCAGCGGGCGTGTGAGTCGCCTGGCCAGAAAGAGGCTGAAGATGGCCACGGCCACCGCCAGGCCTACGCCCGTGATTAACAGGATCAGATCGACATTGGCCAGAAAGTCAGAGGTTGAGAAACCGGGGAAATGATTAGGCTGAATCACCAGCACAGCGCCAATGATTTTACCATTGAGCAGGACAGGTTCGCTGACGTAAAATCCGGTAAAAGTATATCCCTGCTCTGCATTGCTGGGATCAACAGACATGGAGCTATCCAGTGTGCCCTTAGCTTCCTGTCCTTGTAAGGCCTGAAGTAGCGCCTGAGTAATTGTGTGTTCCAGGGAACTGCCTTTGTCGAGCAGTAGTGAGGTATAAGCTTCGCGTTGATCGTCGGCTACGACCAGGTATTTGGGTAAGTGCAAGCTAGAGTTAACGCTCTGGCGGAAGCCATCCCAACTATTGCCGTTTTCTTTGTAATCCAGCGCGATCTGTTGTGCCCACGCCTGGGCCTGCGCGCGTAGATCATTGACCTGCGAATCGTAAAAATATCTGGGCACAGCAATTGCCACGACCAGTACCATCAGCAGGATCGTGCTCAGTGTGACGCCCAGATAGCTCAGCACCAGTTTCGTGCGTAAAGAAACGCCCTTTGGTAAAGAACCTGTGCTTTTCATATAGATTTCCCTGGCACGAACTTATAACCAACACCCCAGACTGTTTGAATATAATGTGGCCCATCGATGGGCGTCTCCAACTTTTTGCGTAGCGTACCCACATGGACATCTACTGTACGCCCATCTCCCAGGTACGAATAGCCCCAAATCTGGTTGAGCAGTGCTTCGCGTGTAAAAACACGATCGGGCGAAGAGGCCATCGTCATTAGCAGATCAAACTCTTTAGCTGTCAGGGCAATGCTCTGACCCTGGACCTCTACGCGCCGCGCCGGGGCATTGATATAGAGTCCCTCGAAGCGCAGATGCTCGTGTGGATTCTCAGGCGCGTTTTCACTGGCCTTACCGCCGCGCGCGTCAGGTGTGGGGGAAGTACGGCGCAGAATTGCCTTTACGCGGCTTACCACCTCGCGTGGGCTGAACGGCTTGACCAGGTAATCATCGGCCCCGCTATCCAGTCCAGCGATGCGATCATCCTCTCCCTGGCGTGCCGTGAGCATCAGGATAGGTGTAGTGGCCCACGCGCGAATGCGCCGACAGACCTCCATGCCATCCAGAGCGGGCAGCATCAGATCCAGAATAATCAGATCAGGGTGTTCACGCGCATGCATCTCCAGGCCAGCGACCCCGTCGCTCGCTGTAAGGATGGTATAGCCAGCCTGCTCCAGATAGAGGCGCAGGACTTGCGCGATATTTATTTCGTCTTCGATGATGAGTATTTTCATGTAGTGCTCAAAAAAGGTGCTTGCAGTGATAAGCCTGTGACCAACTTCTCACTGCACGATGTTCAGTATACCGAGCAACTTGCAAAAACCATTACGAAATTTGTAAAGTTTCTGTCAAGATTTTATTGTTGTATAGGTAAAAGCCGTCCATAGCATTCTTTTAGAAGCCGGCCTCTCCTTACAACCATTTTACAATGGTTGCGGACTATCTTCAACGTTGACAGATTGATGCTCTTTATCTGGTCGTTGCTCCACCTCACAGGCCGCAAGAAACAGCGCGTGAATAGGCTGCTCATCTTCGCGCAAGGTGATCGGCCATAACTGCGCGCCGTTGAGACGATAGCCATCGGGAAACTGGAGTTCAAAGGGAAACGAGCGGTGGATCAGCATTCCATTCAAGCGCATCGTTCCAGGTGGGAACGTGACCGTGTACATGCTGACCGTGGGGTCCACATTTCTGGGTGGAGGAGCTTCCGTCTCCGCCAATATAGCTCCATGCTCGCTCAGTATGCGCGTCATGACCTCCAGATACATAGGCGAGATCGGAACCGCATCTAAGGTCGTTATGAGGATCTCTTGCCCACGCTTTTCTTCTTCTGGTTGTGCTGCTGCCATAGCATTCCTCCTCTCCTTGCTCAGGACGCCTGGTTGTGCCGACTGCGCTCAAAGAGGATGCGTAGCGCCGCCAGATCCCCAAGCCAGCGATTGCGCGCAACAGATGGGGACTGAAGCCCATACACCTGCATCAGCACGCTGATGATCACTCGTAGCGCTTGCCTTTCCTCCGAAGTGAGCCGCAGAACAGGCGCTGCAGTTTGCGCAGCCTGCGTCTCCAATAGCCTGCCCTGCACAGCCTGAGCCATCTTCATGAGATGATTGCGCTCCTGAGTGGGTGGGAGCTGCTGCCAGGCATAGGAGCGATAGGCCGCGCACGCGTGGGCAAGTTGTTCCGCCTGAGTGGGACTCAGGGGAAGCGCGTGATCCGTCTCCATCATGGGCTGCCTCGCTTCCCATAGGCTACCTGAATGGTGCAGAAGGCATGGGCCTGTTTCCATTCCTGGATCATCGCCTGGGTGCAACGGTCATACTCCTGTGGGTTGATCCCTTGCGCGCAACACGGCTCCTTGAGGGCCTGGACCGCCGCCAGAATATCCATCTGCATCATGTGGCCTACCCGATCTCCCCATGCGCCCACCTTGAGGGGGATGGCCTGGGTTTCGATGGCGGTCAACTGTGCCCCTGCGAGCATCTCTCCCAGGTGCAACACGGGTTCACCCATAATCCCACGAGCCTTGCGCACCAGATCAATCCAGGCAAAGACCTGAGTAGTAGCTGGTCCTCCATTCTGCACTCGCGCATCAGTTTCCACCAGTTCAAGCCAGCCTCCGGGCCGCGTCACCCGGACCAGTTCCCGCACAACGCTGGGCCACTGCACATCAGGGATCGCCAGGACTAAGAAGCGCTGATGGGTAAACTCGATCACTCCGTCAGGTAAGGCCAGGCCGGTCAGGATATTGCCCTGGCGCAAGAGGCAGTTGGCCGGGGGAGCCTGGTGAAAAAGCTCGTTGTCCACATCCAGGCCGAGCACCAGACTCTCAGGGAAGATGCGGGCCATCTCAGAGGGCCAGATGCCTGTTCCTGCCCCGACATCCAGAATGCTGCACACCTTTGGGGGTAAGGGAGCCAGGTACTGGTTGCCGAGCGTGAGATGCAGGGCGTGGTGTTGAAACTCTAACCTCCGCTTCTCCTGTTCATCCTTGGGAAGAAGATAGTCTGTCTCGTCCAGAAACCGACGTTGGGGCAGCGGCTCTCTCAACGGTTGGGGCAATGGTGGCGTTTTGCGGCGCCGGAACAGCCTGTGGAATGCAACCATTGGTGTTAGTTCTCCTTTGCATGGCCAGAAGTGGTATCGAAATGTGACATGTTTGCGTGCTCTCCTTCCCCTGCTCCCCAAGCGGGCAGATTCATCTGAGCCTCTGCTTCCGCGTACTGGCCATGAGCAAGAAGCTCTAGAATGCGTGCTGCTCCTCGTTCTGCGCGTGCTTCGATAAAATCATGGCGAGAAACAACGGCCAGGCCAGAGAGGCCCAGGCGACCTGCTTCCTCTTGCTGGATTTGTTGCTCTCTCAAATGGGCAATCTCACTCTGCATATTTTTGTACCTCGAAATGCGATGTTATGACTGACGCTTTACACTAAATAGGACAGTGAAGACCAGGTAGACATTCATGTCCTCCTAGACATCAATGGCTATCTTTTTCGATCTGAACATCTCCGGTAAGATAAAGTTTATGGTGAAGTTACTCATTAAGGAAATAGCCGCACAGAAGGGCGTATCAATGCGCAGACTGTCGAAAACGTCAGATATTACCTATCGGACCATTCAGCGCATCTATAACGATCCTGACTATATGCCCACACTTCCTACTCTCGAAACCATTGCGAAAGCTCTGGGTGTTTCTATTGCTGAGCTGATTGTGGAAGATCCTCAGGGCTAATCCTTTGCTGTGAAGGAGTATAAATCAGCGTAAATACCAGAACCGTGATTAAAAGTAGCGGTTCTTCTCTGACTCGCGCTTTTTCCGTTTGTGCCTGCCTGATCGTCATGATATACTTGTTGCTAGAGATAGAGTGAGATGGCAATGCGGGGGTGTTATGGCAGAACTACCACACTTTCAGAGAGACCGGCATGGTTTCCCGTATCCTGGTCCTGTCGTGCGATATTATCGACTCAATATGAAGTATATTGACAGCGAGGGAAAAGCAAGGCATTGGACCCAACCTGAGCTAGGCAGGCTCATTGGTCTAAGCGAGGCAGCGGTGAGAATGATGGAAACACAAAGCAAGTTTCTGGAGAGCATAGAGCGCAGACGCCTCTTAGCTGATATCCTCAAAATACCTCCCATTTTGTTAGGTTTAGGCTCTCTCGCCGAACTGGAGGAGTTATTGAGTGGGAAGTCAGGCGTTCCCGTTGCATCTCCGTTTGCGAAACGAGCTACTGTTACCACCGAAATGGCGAACCTGTATAAAGATGCTTTTCAGGTTTATAGCAATTCTCATAGCGCTGGAAGTATCAGTGAAAGTACCAGGGATATTGAAACCTGGGTAACTCGAATGGAAGCTGATATCCCAGGATCGGGCAAGTTGCAGTCAGAACTCAACCAGACCCTCTGGGGATTTCATTACCTTCTTGCCAAAGTCTATGGCAGTGACCTGGAACAATACAAGCCCTCTTTCTCGCACGTCAATGCTGCGATGACCATAGCAAACGTATTGAGTAATAGCGATTTGAAAGCATCCACGATGTATCTTTCTGCCGAGATTCATTTCGCGGAACAATCAATTGCCCTTGCCAGGAGCGATATGATTGCTGCGGTGGACTTTGCCAAAGGTGCGAGTTCAGGAGTGAAAGCAGGCGTTTACACCATTGCTGCACTGGCTTTTGCACTGACTCAAGCGGATCTCTCTGATACCATATATACAGAAAAGTTACTTGAACAAGCTGGCAATCATGCCCATAGTCGCATGGATGTGCCATTTCTACGTATGGACTATGGAAAATTTCTGCTGGATAGCGCCGATGTGCTCATCAGCCTTGGGCGTTATGGGAAAGCGCTTGAATATCTGGACAGTGCCGAAGAATACATTGATCCGAGCAGGCCACGCCGCTATGCTCAAACGCAAATCTTGAGGGCTGAAAGCGCCATAAAAGCGAAACGACCTGACTATGAGTACGCTGTAACCCTTCTGCTCGAAGCGCTTGGCATAGGGAAGAGCGTCCATTCATCCTATACCATTGGCTATGTCAGGCGGCTATACAAACTGCTTGCGACGACTACCTTTTCCAGTAATCCCCAACTGGCACAACTGCGTATGTCCTTGAAGGCGTAAATCCATACGGAAATACGCGAATAAGCTGTTCCGCCTTCGTTCTTGTCGTACCCTTTATAGGTGTTGAAAACCGCCGGTGAGAGCGATTATCAATGCGATCCTATCTCATCAGGCTGCTACATCTAAGCAGAGGGCGATAGTAGCGTGACCAGCTCCAACGTAGCAGCTCAAAAGGGGTACTGGTGCTTGCTTACGGGAGTAGTGCGGGCATTTGTTGCAATGTGGCTCTGGCCCATTGTGTAATATATTCGCAATACTGCTCCGGGTTCTGCGTATGTTGAGCAACGGCGCTGATGGTCATAGACCAGGCGATTTTGGGTAGCGGAGGTGCATCTGCTTGCCTGGTAACTTTCCATGTGCGGGTCGCGTCGTCTACGCTCTGGGCGGCACGCTGGCGCAACTGCCGGGCGTCAAGCTGTTCTTCAAGGTAGCTGCGCAGCGCCGACTGTATCCAGCTCAGGGCTTCATCGCTATACCGTTCATGCTGAATCATAAAACAGGCGACCGTGAGAAAGTGGACCTGAGCGTATGCCGGGTCGGTATATTCAAGACTGAGAAATTCCTCAAAGATCGCCTGACACGTGCTCCCCTGCGAGAGCAACCCGCCACATACCGCGCAATGTTCTGACATCGCTTTTCCTCCTGACATCTTGCTCAGAGCGGTCCTCTTCCCCGGTTGGCACGCTTGCTCTGTTGTCATTAACAGCATTCCTATGTCTCGTGCTGGATGAAAATAGTCTTACAATGATTTTACAATTCCCAATCAGTTTTCGCAAAAAAAGCCGATATAGTTAGGTACAGGCTGGCATTTTTCCAACCTTGCATAAACAATACAAGAGCTATGTCAGAGGCACCAGGAGGTGCGATAATATGTCTCATGATGTACATAAACGTTTCAAAGATACCGAAGAAGTACGGTCGATAGGGGAGGGACAACCAATGCAACCTGCAGATGATCAACCTTTACGGCCCTTGCTCAACGAGCAGGCAACTAGCGAAGAGTCTACACGCCAGGCTCAGGGGTCGAAGATAACGCAAGATTTCCAGAATGCTCAGCCAGCGGATAAGCTTGTGCCAGAACAGGACATGCTCGTGCCCGACGCGTTAGAGCAGGAGACACTTCCATCGGTGTCAGAACAGCAGACACTCTCATCTGGCGCGTCAGAGCAGACGCTATTTCCATCTGTGCCGTACCAGCCGTTATCAGCGGCCCCCGGCCAGGCGGGAGCGGTGCCATATCAGTTTAATCAGCCAGGGCAACCAGGAGTTACTCAGGGGCCAGGCTGGAGTTATCCGCCGCCGCCAGAGCAGTATCAAGCGGCGGCTGGTCAGCCGGGCGGTTCACCCACCCGGCCATTGGCAGCAGCGGTTCCTGGCCAGTTTAATCAGGCGGGTAACACCTTTCCCCAGCCATTTTACTCATCGACTACTATGCCTGCTGGACAATCCGCGGCAGGCAGTAGCGGAGCACCGGTTCCAGCACCTCGGCGTTCAGCGCTACGTACGGGTACGCTGATAGCTCTGGCCGCTCTTGTGGCCCTGGTCTTTGGCACAGGACTGCTCGCTGGCTGGCAGTTTGGGCATAAGGGAACCACGGCTTCATCCATCAGCAATAGCGCGTTTCAGCAGGGTATTAACCCGACTGTCATTGTGCCACGGCAGACTGATGGTAATGCCGATGCTGTGCGTGAAGCAGTCGTTGGCAAGGTGCAACCAGGCATTGTACAGATCAATGTGACCTCCAATGGTCAGCAGGCCCTGGGTTCAGGTGTCATTGTTGACAGACGTGGCTATATCGTCACCAATAACCACGTTGTCACTGGCGCAACTTCGATCCAGGTTACGCTCGCCAATAATCGCACCCTGCCTGCTCAGGTAACTGGCATCGATCCAGTTGATGACATTGCCGTAATCAAGATTACGCCCCCATCTGGTGGCCTGGTAACTGTTGCCATGGGCGATTCAGTGCAACTGCATCCGGGTCAGGAAGTGCTGGCCATTGGCAGTCCGCTGGGCAATGCTGAGACTGTGACGCGCGGTATCATCAGCGCGCTCAATCGCAACATCTCCGAGGGCCAGAATGGTCCCACGCTGCCCGATGCCATCCAGACCGACGCCTCTATCAATCCAGGCAATAGCGGTGGCGCGCTGGTTGATCTCGCCGGTAACTTGATCGGTATGCCTACGTTGAACGCAGTCGATACCGAATTTAACACGCCCGCCAATGGCCTTGGCTTTGCCATTCCGGTGAACCGCATCAGGTTTATCGCCCAGCAGATCATCGCTAACGGCCATGTTTCCCACACCGGACGAGCGATTCTAGGGGTCACCGTCACCTCAGTCACGCAAAGTCTCGCGACCCGGGATCATCTGAGTGTCAATTCTGGTGTGTTCATCGTCAACGTCTCAGCGGGTGGACCAGCTGCTTCCGCGGGTGTCAAAGCCGGGGATGTGCTTGTGCAAATGGGTAACCAGACCATCAACGGCACCAACGATCTTAGCACTGCCCTGGTCCAGACCAGGCCAGGTGACAGCGTAGCGCTGAAAATGAACCGCGGCGGTCAGCAAGTCAACCTTAATGTCACTCTTGGTGAGCTCGCGGTAGGCTAAAAAGCCAGTTTCATCATTTAGAGAACCATAGAATGACGAAAGTGAGAGGGTCTGAATTGGCACCGTTTGCCGCTGCAGGCCCTCTCACCGCTTCCCTGACTGGCATAGTCGGCTAAGAGGAAACTAGCAGAAACTTTTGGGCTAAATTTTTGCGAAATCTGAGATAGCTCATGATTTTCCTCAGGCCAGGGAAGCGGGATGAAGAGTCTTAGCAATCACCCAAAAATTTCCTGCAAAACCCTTGACATTCTCGAAACCTGCCTGTACACTTCTACTCAGATTGATCGTTCTTAACTCGTTATTCGTGGCAAATATGGTTACACAAATTGTATTGAAAGGGGGTGAGTTTTATGGCAAAGCTGTGTTATACGCAGGTAAAACTGCAAGCATGGCGAGAAACTCACTCCAGCAGTGCTTCGCGAATATAGTTCGCAATAGGGTGCTGTTCACAAGAATTCCTCTTTTCCACTTTAATTGGCAGAACGCAGGTGAGCGTTTCCACAAGTGGTCAATGAGGCGTGATTTGCGGGTCTTGTGTGACCTGAGAAGTGTGTTTCTCCTCCAAACTTCCTCATACTGTTCTGAATTTTGCGTGATAAACGTCATTCAGTTTTGCCCATAGAGAAATCCATATGATTTGTTCATCCACAATAATTGACCCCGGGCAGCATTGCACCACAGGCGCGTATGGGTATGCTTATGCCTGTATCAATGCGGAGAGGTGCTAACGGTGTGGTGTTGGATGCTATCTGCCAGTTCGCGAGCCGCGAGCTACACACTGAGCGGAGAGGAGGTGAGAGAAGAGTATGCGAGGGAAACTGCGTGATAAGTATGATACCAAACGCGAGCGTTTAAAGCGCGAGACGATGATGGGGCGCCGTCCCATCAAGCGCGATAATCGAAATCTGCACTTGCAGCCATTTGATAATGACGACGCTAACGAGTTTGAGTTGGAGGAAGAGGGTGGGTTGACGATCTCGGAAGAGCAGCAAAATTAAATTTTGCAAAAGAGCATGGTTAAATGCATCCGCTCAGCGCTCTTTTTCATGCCAGGGATGAAGTGGGGCTATTTGGGCGGGAGCCAGCCATAAGCAAAGCTCCTGCTCGACATTGGGGACAGCGTTAAGGCGAGCCTTAATGCCGTCCCCAGCGTGCGCGTGTAACCCTGCTTGCCAGCCGCGTGGTGGCTCCTCTTTTGCTACTAAACAGTGGCGCGTACAGATTACGGAATATCGATACCTGGGAAAAGACGACGGGCAATTACCAGGCGTTGGACTTGCGCGGTACCCTCAAAGATGTCAAAAACTTTGGCGTCGCGGAACCATTTGGCAATCAGTTGTTTGCGCTCAGAATTTTCGCCGGGCGCAGTGAATTCTACAGCCGTGGCGGTAATCTTCATGACCAGCGCGCCCGCGTAGGCTTTGCTCATCGACGCCTCTTTCGAGTTAGGGATGCGTTGATCGGCCATCCAGGCTGCGCGCCAGACCAGGAGACGCGCCATCTCCAGTTCCTGACCCAGTTCTTTCAGCGTTTCCTCCATCGCGCGGCGTTTATAAGCGGGCAAGCTCGCGGGCAGTTCCTCTTTAATCCAGGCACAGGTGGCTTCGTAAGCGGCGCGAGCGATACCTACAGCGAGCGATCCCACCATTGGCCGGGTGGCATCGAGGGTGCCCATAGCCGCTTTGAAGCCAGCTTTCCTACCACTTTCGCGTCCGCTGAGTAGATTATCTTTAGGGATGCGGCAATTTTCGTAGATCAGTTCAGCGGTCTGCGAGGCGCGTAAGCCCATCTTCTCCTCGATACGTCCAACAATCAGGCCAGGTGTGCCTTTAGGAACAACAAAGGGACGAATGCCCTCGCGCCCCAGGCTTTTATCAATGGTCGCGAAAGTAACGACCAGGTCCGCGCGCGCCCCATTGGTGATATAGTGTTTGTGGCCATTGAGCACCCACTCATCACCATCGAGCACGGCTGTAGTGGCCATACCAGCCACATCGGAGCCAATGCCAGGTTCAGTCAACGCCAGAGCTCCCCAATGCAACTCGCCATCGAGATATGGCGCGAGGAAACGCGCCTGTTGCTCGGGTGTGCCCTGCGCGAGGATGGGCGGCGCGGCAAGGCCGGGACCCGGGATGGCTGTGGAGAGCGCGGCATCTCCCCAGGCCATCTCCTCCTGGGAGATCACAGAGTACAGGTTATTCTGTTGCTCTGCGTCCTCCTGGGCCTGCTGCCTGCCCTGGGCCGCGGCTCCGCCCCAGAAGCGCTTCTGCATATTCACAAAGAAGCTCTCAGGGATTTTTTCCGTGCGATCGCATGCCAGGGAGATTGGTCGCATCTCCTCAACGGCGATCGTTTGCGCGTAGGCTCGAGCGGCCTCCTGGCCTTTGCTTAAGGTAAAATCGAGCATGACTTCTCTCCTCAATCCAGGGCTGCCATATTGCGTGCCCACATCTCGACCGGGTGGTCCTGGATAAAGCCAGCGCCGCCCAGGATCTGGATAGCATCGATGGTAGCTGCTTTTGCGAGCTTCAGTGCCTGGTGTTGCGCGGCCTCAGCCTCACGGATCTGGGTTGCCAGTTCGACATTTTTATCCCAACTGACAGCGGCGCGCCAGAGATAGAGGCGAGCAGCATCGAGCTTCATAGCCATCTCAGCGAGCATAAAAGCGATGCTCTGGTATGTCACAATTGGTCGCCCAAAGGCTACGCGCTCGCGGGCATATTCAGAAGCATATTCCAGACCAGCGCGCGCGGTGCCACAGGCCACGGCGGCTCGCAGCAGTTGATATAGAAGCGCGGCGCGTACTACACCTGGATGGCCCGGCTCACCTGGCTGATTGGCGGCAGGCACGCGAGCGTTCTCGAAGGTAAGCGTCGCGCTCGGAACCGCGTGCAAACCGAGCTTGTAGCTGTCCGCTGTAATGCGCAGACCAGGCGTCTCGTCAGGAACCACAAGCGCGCAAAGATCCTGCCGGCCCGTCTGAGCGTCCAGGCGGGCCAGCACCACGCGCGGGTGAGAGGACGCGCCATGGATAACAGCGCGCTTGCTACCGTTGACAATCCAGGTTGTACCCTCCAGGCGAGCCGTCGTATAGATCTCGTCCAACGTATAACCGCCACCATACTCGGCGAAGGCCAGGCTGCCTGTATGAGTATAACCCTGCTGCTCGTCGCAGAAAGGTGCGAGATAGGCTTGTTGCTCCTGCTCTCCACCCAGCAACGCGATAGCCGCAGTACCAGCCAGCGAGCCAAGTACATACAGAGCGAGTGCGCTATCGCCAAAGCCCAGTTCTTCTGCGATCAGAGTATAGGTTCCAGCTTCAAGAGAACCAGAGCCGCCAATTGTTGCGGAGAAAGGCGTTGTCAGGCCCGTCTGAGCGAGAGTGCGCAACAGATCAGACGGGACACTGGCAGCGCGTTCAGCCGCGCGCCCACGTGGGCGCAGCTGCTCCCTGGCCAGGCTCAGCGCCAACTGGCGAATCTCCTCTTGCTCCTCTGTAGGGGCAAAATTGAGCATAGCGCGTTCCTATACCCTTTCGATGATCATGGCATTCGCTGTGCCGCCACCCTCGCAGATCGTTTGCAGGCCATAGCGTCCACCGCTGCGCTCTAGCTCGTGCAGAAGCATCGTCGTGATGCGCGCGCCAGAGGCTCCCAGTGGATGACCAAGCGCGACCGCTCCACCGTTGACATTCACGCGCGCGTGATCGGCCCCGGTGGCCTTTTCCCAGGCCAGAACCACACTGGCAAAAGCCTCGTTTAGCTCTAACAGATCCATTTGCTCGATCGTCATACCAGCCTTCTGGAGCACCTTGAAGGTCGCGGGAATCGGCGCTGTCAGCATCAGAATAGGATCATCCCCGGCCAGCGCGAAGGAGACGAAACGCGCGCGCGCGGTCAGGCCGAGACGCTCGGCAGTTGCGCGCTCTACAATTAAGACGGCAGCCGCTCCATCGCTGATCTGTGAAGAGTTACCAGCAGTAATCAGGCCATCGGGCTTGAAAGAAGGTTTCAGGCTGGCCAGCTTCTCCAGGCTGGTGTCACTACGAATACCCTCATCGCGGGCGAAGAGAGAGGTTTTACCCTCTTCATCCTTAACAGGGATCGGCAAGATCTGACTTGTGAAGCGGCCTTCAGCAGTAGCATGCGCGGCTCGACGGTGGCTTTCCAGGCTGAATTTATCCAACTCTTCGCGCCTGATTTCCCACTTTTGCGCGACCAGGTCCGCGCTGATGCCCTGGTGAACCAGTCCGTGGTTATAGCGCTCAATCATTAACGGACCAAAGGGAGCGCCTGGTCCCTGCGAAGTAGAACCCATTGGTACGCGTGTCATCGACTCGACGCCGCCAGCGATCGCGATATCATACGCACCGCTAATCACGCCTTGCGCGGCGAAATGGATAGCCTGCTGGCTAGAGCCGCACTGGCGATCCACTGTCGTGCCTGGTACAGACTCAGGGAAGCCCGCGGCCAGCGCCGCATTGCGCCCAAGGTTTAGCCCCTGTTCGCCAACCTGACTTACACAACCCACAATCACATCATCTACCAGTCCGGCATCGATGCCTGCGCGCTTCACTACTTCGTTGAGCACCTGGGCCATCAGGTCCACCGGGTGCCAGTTTTTCAACTGCCCATTGCGTCGGCCAATAGCCGTGCGCACAGCTGAGATAATTACTGCTTCGCGTTGTGTCATGGTAGTATTGTTCCTTGTTTGCTTGGGGTAGAGGGTTTGGCAATAAAAAACAGACGAACTTACATCAATCATTGTACGTGATAAAGGGGAGAGTCTTCAAGAGTCGGGCAGGGACACAAAAGAGTAAAAGCCGCCAGAAGCGGGAATACAGCATATAGTCATGCCAGATCTTGGCGCAAGCAGGGATGATTTCTATCTGCTGGAGTTGTGCTTTGCAGAGAAGATCGCCAACGAAGTAGCTCAGTTTTCTTGCATGCTCTCTTTTTCCAGGGCAGATAGGGGAGAAATGTTGTCCAGGCAGGCCATCTGTTGACGCCAGGCATCTGCTGCTATAATATACAAGAGGAACGAGACCGGATAGCATCAAGTAGAGGAAAAAGCATGACCTCATCACTATTAGCTAGCGAAAAACCCGTTACTTTTTTTAGCCGCGGACGACCTTCATTTCAATTAGAAGGTATTATACATGCACCGGCATCTCCAGAAAATGCGCCTGTTGTAATCATGTGCCATCCTCAACCGGCCAGTAGTGATATGCATGATTCGCTGCTGCTGGAAACAGCGCGCAAGCTGGCAGAGCAAGGCGTAATTGCTCTGCGTTTTAATTTCCGTGGAGTAGGTCAAAGCCAGGGGCAGTTGACCGATGGGCGCATGGAGCCTCTGGATATCGCTGGAGCAATTGACTGCGCGCTGGCTCAACCAGGAGTTGATCCGGCGAAGGTCTGCCTGCTTGGTCATGCTTTTGGAGCGTATATGGCTTTGACCTATGCCCCATATGATCAGCGCGTGCGTACAGTCATAATTATCAGTTTACCATTGTATCGCGCAACCAGTACCGGTTTTCCCGAAGCTTTTGAGCGCTTCGATCGTCCTCAGCTCTATGTTACTGGCGAATTCGACGAAATTTGTCCGCTTTACAAGTTAGAACCATTTGTAGAGCAGCGCAAAGGACCACGAGGCATCAAAGTTATTACCGGTGCGCGCCATTTAATGCATGGCTATGAGGAGGCAGGGGCCAACACCATTTTAAAATACATTCGTAACTGGGCAGATATGCCAGGAGTCTAGCTGTAAGCAAGCGTCGGCATGCCAAAGAGCAAGGTATAATTATAGTGGTCGAGTTCTTTGAAAGCAGCAAGGAAGTTGACATATGACACAAACCGCACGCCGTTCACGATTTGCATTTGTTCCCACACCTATCGCACAACAACTGACCGCGCACCACCTGGGCCAGTTGCTCGATGTCTACCAGTGGGGTTGGATACGAAGCGCGCAGGGGGATCGTCACCCCCTCGAAGTTTCGCCCGCTGATCATAGCGCTGGTCGGTGTCATTGGCACAATCGCCAGTATTGTGTTTATCATAGACATCATCTTCACTACAAGACTGATCATCATAGGCATCTACTTCATTCCTTGCATCACCATCCTCATAGCCTATGTCGGCATAAGAGTCCTTTTCCAGGGTAGTTTTTGCGTGGCCGTCTTTAACGAAGGCTTTGTCTATGCCAGAGGGATTAGAATCACTGTGCTGCGCTGGCCTGAAATCGCCTCTTGTGAGCATACAGCAACGAAAACGCGCACGCACGGCATTGTATATGAGTACACGCTGCGTACTCACAGCGGCACGCTCTTGAAATGGCGAGCTCCTGCTCAGGTGATCCAAAACCTGGGCAAGATCATCAACGAGCATAGCGCTTGAGACCGCCCTCCGCCTTTAGCATATTGGTAGCTTTAAAGAGTATCGGTGGTATAATAGACAACTGAACAAGATCCGCTGTGTACTTTATGGGAAGGAATTAGCTATGCTTGATGAACGCGATAGATCTAAGCTCTGTAGTCGGTTTGGAAACAGGCAAGCCATGCTGCTCTGGAAAGGGACTTATCGCTATCCGCATAGAACAGGGCACTTAGTGAGGGGCCGCTCTGAAAGATAGTGTGGTCACAATTCTCAAGTGGTATCTTGCCAGGCCAGGGCCACACACGGGTGATCCCGTGCAGTGCGCGGTTGTTTTCACCGCAATTGATAACGTGTTGAAATCCATTCAATACGTTTAAAATAGCAGTGTAGTGTTGTAGATGAGGAAATAATTGTAAATGAATCCAAACAATCCGCTGATCGTCCAGAGCGATCGCACAATCCTGTTGGAGGTTGAGCATCCCCAGCACGCCGAGGCCAGAGACGCGCTGGCCCAATTTGCTGAACTGGAGAAATCGCCTGAGCACATTCATACCTATCGTCTCTCGCCGCTTTCTTTGTGGAATGCGGCTGCTGGTGGTATGGACGCGCAGACTATTCTGGATCTGCTCAACACATATAGCAAGTATGCTATTCCTTCTAACGTCGCGGTCGATATTCGCGAATCCATCAGTCGCTATGGTCGTGTCAAGCTGATTCGCGAAGGCGAGGCGCTCTTACTGGTCAGCGATGACGCAGCCCTGCTGACCGAAGTTATGCGCAATCGTCATATGCAGCCATTTTTGCTGCGCCAGGTGGATCGCCGCACCTTGCAGGTGGATGCCTCGCGACGTGGTCATATTAAGCAGGCGCTAATTCGTCTGGGCTTTCCCGCGGAAGATCTGGCAGGCTATACGGATGGCTCACCGTTGCCTTTACGCTTGCTTGATGAGACACAAGCGGGCAAACAATTCGCGCCACGTGCTTATCAATCCGCCGCTTCCGCCGCCTTCTACGCGGGCGGCGCTCCAAGCGGAGGCAGCGGCGTGGTAGTCTTGCCCTGCGGAGCTGGTAAGACCATTGTAGGTCTGGCAACGATAGCTGATATTCAGCGCGCCACGCTTATTCTGACGCCTAACACCATCGCCGTACGCCAGTGGATCAGCGAGATTCTCGATAAGACTAACCTGTCACCAGAGATGATTGGCGAATATACTGGAGATCGCAAACAGATTTGCCCTATCACTGTCAGCACCTACCAGATTTTGACGTATCGCAAGCATAATAAAGATCAGCCTGACAACGAATTCACTGAGGAATCGCTGACGGCAGAGAATTTCCCGCATTTCACGCTTTTTACAAGCTACGACTGGGGGTTGATCATCTATGACGAAGTCCATTTGCTGCCCGCGCCTGTTTTTCGCATCACCGCTGAAATTCAGGCGCGCCGCCGCCTGGGATTGACCGCGACCCTGGTACGCGAGGATGGGCGTGAGACTGACGTGTTCAGTCTGATCGGGCCTAAGAAATACGACGTGCCATGGCGCGAGTTAGAGCGCCAGGGTTGGATCGCTACAGCCGAGTGCCATGAGATTCGCGTAGGCATGAGCGAAGACGAACAACTTAACTACGCCATGACCGATGAGCGTGAGAAATACCGCATGGCTGCTGAGATCCCTGCTAAGCTGCGCGTTGCTCGCTACCTGGCCAACAAACATCTTAACGATCAGGTTTTGATCATTGGCCAGTACATCGATCAGCTCAAGCTTCTGGCCAGCGAGCTTGACGCGCCACTGATCACCGGGCGGACCTCAAATCTGCAGCGAGAGAAATTGTATGACCAGTTTCGCGAGGGTAAAATCAAGCGCATGGTCGTCAGCAAAGTCGCCAACTTTGCCATCGATCTGCCAGATGCCAACGTCGCCATTCAGGTCTCCGGCACCTTTGGTTCGCGCCAGGAAGAGGCGCAACGCCTGGGCCGTATTCTGCGTCCCAAGCAAGATGGCAGCCTGGCCTACTTTTATTCAGTTGTCACCCGTGATAGCCGTGATCAGGAATTCTCTGCTAATCGCCAGCTTTTCCTGACAGAGCAGGGTTATCGCTACGTTATCGAAGACGCCGAAGAACTGCTTACAAATGCCTGAATACTCTTCCGCTGGGGTGCGCCAGGGGTTCTTGCTTCACTCGCTCGCTCTGGGCCCGCCAGGACCACGCTTACTCTGGGATTGTAAAAGAGGCTTTGCGAGGTCAAACCTCTTTTTTCAGGGCAGGCTGGTGGGGAAGAAAGATCATTGTGTAGCCTTGCTCCGCGGAAAAAGCCACCTTGACAGTGTGAGCGCCAGAGTGATACGCTTTTAACGGAGCGTATGGGATAACAAGCAAAACACATAAAGAGGACGCTATGGCAGATCAGACAGCCAGCTATGCCACCGTAGGCAGCGAAGATTTCACGGAAAAGGTCTTACAGGTTTCGGAAATGGTAGTCGTTAATTTTTCTTCGGATAAAAGCGATTCTTGCCAGCTCTTTGAGCCGGAATTTGCGACCATTGGCCGGGAATACCATGGGCAGGTGACCTTTGCCCGTATCGATGTAGATAACAATGCCGGGCTTGTCTCGCAATATAACGTCGATGGTATTCCTACTGTAATTTTTTTCAAGAATGGGCAAGAGATTAATCGCATTAAAGGTATTGTGATGCGCGAAAAGTTGCGTCGCCAGGTGGCGGGTGCGCTGCTAGTCGGCAGCTACTCCACCAGCAGCGAGGATGCTTAAGTGAACAGAGGCGCGCCTCTGTTTTTGTAAGTTGTCTCTTGCAGCTACGCAGGCAGGTGCCTTCAGTATTTTATTTTCTAGGGGAGCGATCATGCGCGCCCCTGCTTGTTTTTCAGGAGAGGATCGTTTGTGGTGCAGCAACTCTATCCTGTACGTTTGAAATCTTCGCTTCACGAGACAATCTGGGGTGGACGCAAACTGGAACTGGCGGGTTGGAAAGAGCTGCCAGAGGGTGATATACAGATTGGCGAGTCCTGGGAGACCGAGGTAAGCACGGAGGTCCAGAATGGTCCCTACGCCGGTCAGACGCTGGGCGCTCTGGTCGATCTCCTGGGCGTTGATCTGCTGGGCACGCGGGCCAGCGCGGTCTTTGGCCAGCGGTTTCCGCTGCTGGCTAAATTTATTGATGCGCGCACAAAGCTTTCGGTCCAGGTTCACCCCGCAGATGAATACGCGGCTCAACATGAGGGCGGTAAGCTGGGGAAGACCGAGTGCTGGTATATTTTAGCTACAGAGCCAGGGGCCAGCATTGTTTACGGCTTGCGTGCTCCCAGCACGCGGGTCGAGGTTCAGCAGGCCATCGTGGAGGTCAGGCTGGAAGAGTTATTGCATGAGGAACCTGTCGAGCCTGGCGATGTGGTCTTTGTGCCTGCGGGCACCGTTCACGCAATCGGGGGCGGTGTTCTGCTGTATGAACTACAAGAGTATTCTGACGTGACCTATCGGATGTACGACTATGGGCGCCTGGACGCGCATGGTCAGCCACGTGCATTGCATATCGAGCGCTCGCTGGATGTGACAGAATATATGCCTGGAGCGCGTATCAAAGTTCGACCCGTTGTGTTGGCGGAAACGGAGGAGTATAGCGCGCGCTGCCTGGTGGCCAGCCGCTATTTTGTTGAGCGCGAATTTGTCTTGCGCTCATATCTGGAGGATCAGACCGGCAACAGTTGTGTGATCATCACCTCCCTTGGCGCGGATCTACATATTTTCTACGGCGCGCATCTGGAGCAGAGCGAACCGCTCAAGCGTGGTGAGACACTGATCCTGCCCGCGGCTCTAGGCAAATATCGCCTTACAGGCACGGGCGCGTTTTTGTCTTCCTATGTGCCAGATACCGATGATGCAGCCTGGCAATTGTGGCGCGAGCAGAACAGTTGATCTTCCAGTAGCTACATCTCCTGGCGGCGTCTGCGGCGTTCTTCGTCAAGATCCGTAATGATCGAGCCTTCGACTACATTTGCTTCGTCTCTCTCCCGTGTGGTAAAGGAGCCTGCGGAACCAAAGGGATTTTGACTCAAACGGCTCGCTTCTGAAAAAGCTGTAGAGACGTTCGACACGAAATTAAGCACGACAAGTAGACCCACCAGCAGCCCCCAGACGGCCAGGCCGACAAGCAGGATGACCACCAGGCTCACGATGCCATTATTTAGATAGGTCTCGTACGCGCCTGCGGCTATAATCAGAATATAAAAGTAGCGTATCAGCACTTGCAAAAACCAGCGTAGGAACCAGGAAACTGCCTTCACAGGATCTGAGGGCATATCCCAGGGCGGGAGCCATTTCCATTTCGGTTTCACGTCAATCGTCTCTTTCCCCTGGCATTTCAGCGTAGAAATATCAGGTGCGGGAACATTTTTCTCTAACTGAACGTTTGAATGCCTTTGTGGATATTGTATCAGGCTTGCGAAGCGCTTGCCAGGATTACAACTGTGCCTTTTCCACCTGCAGGTACAGGCAGAAGCGCGGTGAGATCGCGGCGCGAGAAATTGAGGAGCAAGCTGAGTGATGCTCCGGCTTGTTACTCAGTGCCTCCAGGCTGAGCCAGCTTAGCTTGAGCCATTCCCAACAGTTCCCTGGAAGGTGCCAAGCGTGCTTGACTGTTCGCGCAGTGTCTGGAAATGGAGCGGACCATAGCTCAGAATATAGGGCGTATTGCTAATGATGCTTCCGTTGATCGTGAGCGAAGCAGGCGGTGTACTTAATTCGCCAGGCAGGCTAAAAGGTACCAGCAGATGCTCGCCTGCTATCAGGCTGGTCAACTGACAATTAGCTGTACTACTTTGGCCAGTGCTACCATTCCCAGAGTAGGCCGCGGCGAAATGATAGGTCCACCAGGAACCTGTCTGCGCGACCCGTTGCTCATGGTTATTCCATAAGGTAGTCAGCAGGCGTTGAGCTGCCTGGGCAGGTCTACTGGGATCTTGCCAGCTCAGCAGATTGGCCTGGTTTTGCGCCAGGGTTAGCGAACCAGTTGTAGCAGTAGCGTCCGTGCTTGCGGCAAAAGGCTGAACCATGTAGAGGTGGAATGGTGCCCCACCCAGGCGCGGCGGCTCGCTGACCAGTGTGGCCGTAGCAAAGCGCGTCAATAGCGCCTCATCAAGCGTCTCAGTCGGTCCAAAGAGCATCACCGCCGCTCCCTGCGCGGTATCTGGGAGAAGCAGGCAGTGTGAGCTATTGCTATTGATAAGCGTGTGAGCTGTGTGCATTTGCCCTGCCAGGTAGTTCAGCGCGTCAACGGTGCGTGCGTCTGTATCGATATAAACGTGCTGGAGGTGACGCGCCTCAGCCAGTTGATCGGCATCCTGAAGCGCATTGCGTAGATCCTGGAGGGTGTTATCATTAGTTGCATAAGGCTGACTACCATCGGTATTATCCAATACCCAGGCTAGACCTCCCAGCGTTTGTATCAGGATTAAGACCACAGCCAGAGCTGGCACAACCAGGCGCAGCGCCTTGCCCCGACCAGGCAGCGCGGCACACCATGAGGTAATCTGGCTGACCAGCAGGCCGATCAGGATAAATGGTCCAGGCATCAGCACAAGTAGATAATGGACCTGTAAACTGATTGAATGGCGCGAGAGCAGTAGAAGCGGTAAGAGTTGCCAGGAGAGCAGTAACAAAAGGCCACGGCGCTCAGGTGAGGCAATAAAAGCCTGCCAATGTTCCCAGAGACGACGCCAGGGACCCGCATTTACCGTGCCTGTCGCGCGCGTCATGACCTGTTCAGCAGCCCCACGTACCATCATTTGCATGTGTTCCCAGCCTGTACCGAGCAACAGGAGTAGAAAACTGGCACCAGTCAGAGCCAGCATAGATAGACGATCCAGATACATCAATGGAAAAAGCCGGGTGAAAAGCAGGTGCGAATCAGTCGGGCGGGTCCAATATGGCACCACAAAATGTAGATAATAGCTAAAGGCCTGGCTATCGATCGAAGCCTGCTTGCCTGATGCACCCAGCAGCAGGGGCAGGTCCGCGTAAGCGGTCGCCGCCTCCCAGACCAGATATGTTGAGAAGACCAGTGCGCAGAGCGCCACGCCAAGCACCAGATCGCGCCAGCGCACCGTCTTATATCCCAGCACCAGCGCGACCAGCAGTGCAGGTAGCAGATAAATGCTACTACCGCTAAGTTGGATAGCTAGAGCGAGCAGAAGTGCAGCTGGCGCGAACCAGCCAGTGCGGCGCGCTACTGCTCCCCGGAAAAGCGCCAGCATATAGAGCACCAGTAGCGGAGCCAGGATATTGGGTTGCCAGATAAAGCGACTATACAGGATCATCACAATGGCAGTCGCGGTGAGCGCGGACGCCACAAAGCCTGCCAGGCGTCCATAGTAACGCCGCGTAAACGCATATGTGAGGATCACCGCCAGCACATTCAGCAGTGCCACCAGCAACGCCCCGGCCAGCGGATTATCCGTAAAGATTCCCACAGCCAGCAAGATGTAAATAAAAGCAGGCGGATTCACGGTCCCAATCGAAGCCAGATTACCATTGGCGGGGATCAATCCATGCGTCAAAGCTACGCGCCCCATATTCCAGAGCACGGCCTGATCGGTATCAAATTCCGTCAAAGAGAGCTGATAGAAGCACAGAAAAGCTGCTACCAGCACGACAGGATAGATTTCCCAGGCTGTCAACCAGCGCAGCAACGTGTAACGGATAGCCGGGCGAGAGGACTGTTGCTCCGGCTGCTTTACCCGTGGCAGAATCTCAGTATCAAGAGCGTCGATTGCCTGTGTTGTATCTTTTGTCTCCATTGGCCGCACTCCGCGTCAATAAAATCCTGTTTACTCATAATCTCAAGAAAGCAAGGGCATAGGCAGAAGCTCCGCCCTTACGCGCCGGAATGGCCTGTCAAGACAAGACTTGTGCATGGTCCACCTTACACGCGGCGTCAGAGCGCATCAGGCATAGCCTCGACTCTATCCACCGCTTCTCTCGCGTGTATCTACCGCCGCGTAGCCAGCTTTACAGTGCCAGCGCTTTCTTCACCGCCTCGAGGGTTGGCGCGATAGCCTGACCCGTGACTGCCTGAGGGATACCCGTGTGGCTATCCTTAAGCAAGTGGCCGGTGAGTACAGCGACAACTCGCTCATCGTGGCGGATAATGCCGCGCGCGACCAGCTTCTTCGCGCCAGCCAGAGCGGCGGCAGAGGCCGGTTCGCAGCCAATGCCAGAGCGATCGATCAGCGTCTTGGCGGCGAGAATCTCTTCGTCCGTCACCTCTTCAACAATGCCATTGCTCTCTTCGATAACCCTGCGCGCACGTGAATAGCTGACAGGATCGCCGACCTTAATAGCCGTCGCCACGGTCTCAGCGTGCATGTGCTCGCGTTTCGCGAATTGCTGCATAAAGCTGCGATAGAACGGATTAGCTCCCGCGGCCTGGATAGCTGCTATACGCGGCACATGTTGGATCAGGCCTAACTGATGTGCCTGGCGGAAAGCCTTACCGATAGCCGAGGTATTGCCCAGATTGCCAGCGGGCAGCACCAACCAATCTGGCGCTTGCCAGTCGAGTTGTTGCAGAATTTCCAGGCCGATCGCTTTTTGACCCTCCACGCGGAACGGATTGAGCGAATTGAGCAGATAAATACCCATCTCATCGCACACTTGCTCAACCAGTTGCATCGCGACATCGAAATCGCCCTCGATCTGCACAGTCGTCGCGCCATAGGCCAGGGACTGTGCCAGCTTGCCACCCGCGATCTGTCCAGCGGGCAAGAAGACAATGCCCTGCATACCTGCCTGGGCCGCGTATGAAGCCAGCGAGGCAGAGGTATTGCCAGTCGAAGCGCAGGCCACCGCGCGCGCCCCGCGCAAGCGTGCCATGGTCACACCCACAGTCATGCCGCGATCTTTGAAGCTGCCAGTAGGATTTTCGCCCTCGTGCTTGAGGAAGAGGCGTTCCAGGCCAGCATACTTGCCAAGCTGACGATGACCCTGGCGGCTGTCGTCGCAATTCTCCAGACCTACGGGATAAAGGCTGGTATTACCTTCGGGGCGACTGACAAGCATGGCCTCCGGCACAGGCAGAATCAGCTCGCGATAGCGCCAGACGCCACTGCGATCAGCCAGTAGGGTCGAGGTGCTCAGCGGCCAGATAGGCGCGGTTGAAGCACGCTCGTCGAAGAGCTGGCGCCAGGGTGCGCCTGCGCGCGATGTGACATCACTCTCGGTTCTGCTTATAGGCGTAGATGTAGACGTGGGCCGTTCGGGCAGACGGAAAGGAATTTCCACATCCAACACACCGCCGCAGCTACAGCGATAACGCGGAGCCGTTTCAAAGCCAGGATAGAGCGTAGTACACTCCACACAGCGCAAAACGACCTCAGCTAAAGCCTGCCGGGCCTCACTATCCCTGTCCTGATCAGGCTGTCGCGAGGCTCCAGAGGCATCACTCTCTATTGAATTGATCCCCATAATGGGTTCTCTATCCTTTCAAAGGATGCAGAACAATTCCTGCACCCTGGTTTACCGACCTGGCACCAGTCCGCGTCTTATACCAGCGTTCCCGGAGCGCGGCGATAGCTGCCTTTTTTGCGTGAACGCTTATGTGGAGCGATCACTCGCGCACCCTGTTGATCGGCGTTAAGAATCATACCACGCCCCTCTACACCTAAAGAACGAGCGGTCTCTTGCATCGATTGCAGAATAGGATGAAAGTTTGTGCTGGCCAGAGCGATTAATGAAGAGCCGCCTCCTGAAAGACTGGCTCCATAGGCGCCTGCCGCGATCGCCGCTGCTATAATTGCCGGCATATCGGGGAAAAGCGCCTGGCGATACGGTTGGTGCAGGCGATCGCGCATAGCTTCGCCAATCACCTCGTAGCGCCCGGTTTGTAGCGCGGTAAGCAGCAGAGCCACACGCCCGGTATTAAAGGTAACATCTGCCTTTGAATACTCGGCTGGCAGAAGCTTGCGCCCGGCCACCGTATCCATCGGGAACGCAGGCGTAAAGATCACAGCCTTTAAAGCTTCCGGGAAACGTGTTTTGATAGCTTCGATCTTGCCATCGACAACCGTTGTCGCGACCAGACCACCAAGTAGAGCTGGAGCCACGTTATCGGGATGATTGCCAGATTCCGCTGCTACAGCGGGCGCGAGCAGTTCCTCTTTAGTGTATACCAGAGCTGCGTTTTGTGTACCTATCAGTTCATTCGCGGCCATCAGACCGCCAACTACCGCTGTCGCGCTGCTGCCCAGTCCGCACCCGGGCGGGATCGCAATCGTCATACGAATCTTCACCGCTGGCACTGGTAGCTCGCGTTGTGCGAAGAGAAGACAAAATGCTCGGTAGAAGAGATTATCCGGGCCGGTGGATAGATCAGCGCCTAATTCGCCCTGCACCTCAATTTGAGGTTGTGCAGGATCGTGCCCCCCTATTTCGACATCGAAACGGTTATAGAGCTGCAACGCTAATCCCAGGCTGTCGTAGCCTGGGCCAAGGTTGGCCGAAGTCGCGGGTGTTAGAACGGTAAGGGAAGTAGGGGGAACCAGGACCACTGCGTATAACCTGCCTTTCTACTGATAATGACATCTCTTAAATGCAGTTGTTTCTTTGCTTCCTATCTCGTGTGGGAAAGGAAATGGATTAGCTCTATTGTAGCAGCCTCTGTCAAAGAAAAACCCAGGCATTTTGCGGACTGAGTCGCCTCAAAGTTGGTTTGAGCAAGAGACTCTGCCACAGCTCAGTGGCAGAGTCTCTTGCTCAAACCAACTTACACCGCAGCTGGTTCTTCCAGCTTTGGAAACAGTGGCGCGGGTTTGGGCAGGTTTTTACCGGCTTCCACAGGCGTCAACTCCCAGTGAACTTTGCTAACATCCCCCGTGAAGCCGAGATAGTCATGAAGTTGCTGAGAAGAGAAAGGCAGGTAAGGGCACAGAAGCACGCGCAGACCACTGAGAACCTGGAGCATCACATACATAGTCGTGCCCGCGCCCGCGCGCTCAGTTTTGATCTGTTTCCAGGGAGCCTGCTCGTCCAGGTAACGGTTCGCGGCCCGCGCGACAGCCATAGCTGCGTTAATGCCATCCTTGAGGTGGCAGGCAGAGATGGCCGCGCCAGTCGTAGCGAAGCCACGCTCCAGCTCAGCAAGCATAGCGCGATCCGCCGGGCGCAGTTCGCCTGGTTCAGGTACCACGCCGTCGAATTTGCTTTGCAGGAAGGTCAGGGTTCGATGGACAACGTTACCATAGTTAGCGACCAGTTCATCATTATTGCGCCTGATCAATTCGTCATAGGTAAAATCAGTATCGCGTCCTTCGGGAGCAGTTACCGAAAGATAGTAACGCAGAGTATCGGCGTGATAGTGGTCCAGCACATCGCGCGTCCAGATTACGTTACCCCGGCTACTGGAGGCTTTCTCGCCACTCATCGTCATAAATTCATTGGCTGGTACATCGTAAGGCAGGTTACGCTGACCATAGCCGAGCAGCATAGCAGGCCAGATGATGGCATGGAATGGGATATTGTCCTTACCAATAAAGTAGTAAGTTTTGACCGGAGGCTCGGCGCGTCCCGGAATCCACCATTCCTGCCAGGCATCAGGTGTACCCTGGCGTTCGGCCCATTCAACGCTGGCAGAGAAGTAGCCGATCACCGCGTCAAACCAGACATAGATGCGTTTATTTTCATAGCCAGGCAAAGGGATCGGCACGCCCCAGTCGAGATCGCGAGTAATAGCGCGAGGGCGCAGGCCCTCTTTCAGCCAGTTTTGCGCGAAGGCCAGGGTATTGGGTCGCCAGTCCTCTTTGCCCTCGTTAAGCCAGGCCTGCAATGTTTCCTGCAGTTTCGGCAGATCCAGGAAGAAGTGTTCTGTCTGACGGATCTCCAGTTTGCTGTCTTTACTGCCACACAGCTTACAGCGAGGCTCAATTAGATCTACAGGATCAAGCGTGCGCCCACAGTTATCGCACTGGTCGCCGCGTGCCGAGCTATAGCCACAGTGGGGACAGGTCCCCTCGACATAACGATCAGGCAGAAAGCGTCGATCGGTAGGACAGTAGGGTGAAGCCATGCTATCTTTAAAGAGATAGCCATGTTCCAGCAGTTTGAGAAAGAAATCCTGTGTCTGGCGATAATGATTCTCGGTCCCCGTCTCGGTATACAAATCCCAGGACATCCCCAGGCGCTGCCAGATCTCGCAGATCTGCTGATGATAGCGGGCCACAAACTCGCGGGGCGAGATACCTTCGCGCTCGGATTCCACCAGAATAGGCGTGCCGTGCTCATCGCTGCCCGAGACCATCAGAACCTCGTTGCCAGCCATACGATGGTAACGCGCGAATGTATCAGCAGGCAGGTACGCTCCTACAATCTGGCCCACATGTGTCGAACTTTTCGCATAAGGCCATGCCACGCAGACAAGAATATGTTCAGTCATCTAAAAATCTCCCTTAGCCCTGGATTGTGGTGGACGGAGCAAGAAAAACGCATAAGAAGAAACTGTGCCCTATAGAAACAACCAGCCAGGTCTGGCAGGTAGAGAATGAGTTCAGAGTCGCCAGGTCTTTTCCCACAAGTACATCCCCTCAAAACGCGCACAATCTAATAGAGGTTTGTTTTACAAGCCGTTTTGAGGATACCATAACGGCTTCATTATAACATAGGGTCTCTAGAGTACAAGAGCCTGCGCTTCCTCAATGTATTGCCTGCACATCGCCCTCGTTCCCCAAAAAAGCGCAGCGTGATAGCCGCGCTTCTAACATCAGATCTTGCGCCAATTCCACCGACAGATTGCAGAGAGATCCAACAACCTGCTTAGAGATTCTGGCCAAGCACGCGCTGAACTTTCACATAGAGAATAACGCGTGGATCGCCGCGGTAGCGCGAGGGCGAAGCGTAATGTTCCGCCAGCGTATCATAGAAGGCCCCGGTGGGATCTTCCTCAATACGCTCAACGACGCCACGAAACTCGGCATGGATGTAGGGATCTGCAAGATCTGTGGCAGAGATGGCAACGCGTGGATCACGTTGAATATTCTGATATTTCTGCCGTTCGGTGGTATGAGTGAATTTTATGTATTCGCCATCCCATAAAAACCACATAGGCGATGACTGCGGTTCTCCTTGAGGGCCGATAGTTGCGAGATGGACAAGTGCTTTTGCATGCAAGATGTTCTGGACTTTAGGATTATTCAGATCTGCCATAAAAATCTGCCTTTCCGTTTCTTTCTCATTCTAATAAGGGAGGAGATAAACTCTATTCCTATAGACCTTTTTAGCGCCGGGCTATGCTCCAATATAGCGCGCGTAGATAGAGCGTGCTACCTGTACGTCATCAGTGCCTTTGATGATCGCGCGAGCATCGGGGAAGACAGTGAGTTCGTAGTCATCGACAAGGAAGCGCAAGAGAAACTCGTTTTGCGCGACCTGGCCAACCGGGCGCAAGCGCTCGGCCAGCGTGGCCAGGTTGAGTCGGTCACCGTATTTGCCACCGCGCACCTGGACGGCATTGCGCCCGCACAGGCTGGCGCTGCGTGGTCCACTCAGGGTCTCCAGAAATTCGTATTCATGCTGGCCGCACGTGGGACAGGCAGGATGGCGCGGCAGTTCGATGCGTTCGCTGGTGTTTTCCCACACGTCCATCCAGAGCATATCCCGGCTGACTTTCTCGCTCTTAAGCAGAATTTTCAGGGCCTCTGTTGCCGCTACGCCTGTAATCACCCCGACAATGCCATTGAGCACGCCAGCGGTATCGCAGGTCGCGCTTGAGCCTGGTTCAGGCATTTGGGGGAAGATACAGCGCAGGCAGGGTGTAACTCCAGGGAGAATGTTCATAGTCACGCCATAGGACGCGACCACGCCACTGTAAATCCAGGGTAGTGCATGTTTGACGCAAGCATCATTGAGTAGATAGCGCGTCTCGAAATTGTCTGTAGCATCCAGCACCAGGTCAACCTCTTTGACCAGGTCTTCGATACTCTCGGTATTAATATCCTCGACTCGTGCCTCCAGGCGTACCTGGCTGTTGACGCGCTGCAGGTGCCTGACTGCTGCCACCGCTTTGGGCAGGCGCGACCCAATATCCTCTTCATCATAGAGAATCTGGCGTTGCAGATTATTTAGTTCGATATAGTCCCGGTCGGCCAGCACCAGGCGTCCCACCCCGGCCCGGCAAAGATTGTTAGCCAGACCAGTACCTAACGCTCCACAGCCCAGGATCGCCACGCTGGCCTGTTCCAGCAACTCTTGTCCGGCCTTACCGATGGGGGCGAATAATGTCTGTCGTGAATAACGGTCAGCTAATGCCATGACGACTGTTCTTTCTATTTCTGCCATAGATATAACGCAAGACTATGATTCTCTTCTTTCATTCTAGCACAAATTCGGCTATAAGCCCGATAGCTCATCTTTTCCCTGATTTTGCAAAATTGGCCAGGACTCATGATGCCACTCTAGGCCAGGGGTCATGTTTGTTTGGAAGTTATATATTACTATGTTACAATGCGAAGCGGTGGCTGGTTCTTGTATCGCATGGTGATTTGTACGATTCAATTAGAGTTGCGGGGAACCGATGAGAAAAGTTTTAGTAATTGATGACAACCCGACAATCGTTGAACTGATCAAATATGCGGTGAATCTACAGGGGACGTACGAAGTAAGCATTGCTTATGATGGAGTTCAGGGATTAGAACGCATTGATCTGGAGCGGCCTGATTGTGTGATCATTGATGTGAAAATGCCGCGCATGGATGGGTATCAACTGGTTCGTTGTTTGCGCGAAGACGCAAGCACCGCAGATATTCCGCTGATTATTCTCAGCGCGCTGGCGCGAGTTGAAGATCAAATGACGGGTCTGCTCTCAGGAGTGGATGAATATCTTACCAAGCCTTTTAAACCCAGCGCACTTAATGCCGCGATTGAGCGCGTTATGCTTCTGACGCCTATTGAGCGCCAGCGTCGTATGGATATCCTGACGCAGATGCGGCCTGAGAGTGAGTAAATCTGGGCCGCTGATTTAGCAGATAGAAACCGCGACAGACAGGATTGTCAGGGAGAGTGAGTCCCTATCTATCCCACGATCAAGCATCTCCTTGAGCAAACTGGAGGCAAGCTTCCAGTTTGCTCAAGGAGATGACTGTTTCAGATACTAATTGTGGACAGCGATATAGACTTTGCTCCAGTCGTTAGGAGGAGTCTCGGCGGAAGGGTTATCGATAATGCCAGTCACATAGGGTTTCAGAGCATAGGTGCCGACGCGCTGAAACATAGGTATCCAGGCGACATCGTTGACTAATTTCTGTTCCGCATCCTGGTAAAGAGCAAGGCGATCATTACCAAAATCGCTATCGGCGGTGGCCATCTCTTGCTGGATAGTTTGTTGCTCGCTGGCGCATGAACAGAGATTCTGACCGTAATTCCCGATGTTATTGGGCGCGCCTTTGCCAAACTGGAGCGAGGTCCAATCCTGGGGATCTGGATAATCCGCGCCCCATGAAAAAGCCCACATTTGCAAGCCTTTATTCTGGCATTTACTCAGGTTTGTCTGGTTACAGCTAGTAGCGGGCAGCATTTGCAAAAGCGCGTTAAAGCTTAAAACCTGGACAGTAACGGTCACACCAAGCACTTGTTGCCAATCCTGGCGCAAAGCAGTAATCTCATCTTCCAGGAGAGGCGAATTGCTCTCATAGGTAATCTTGATCTGGGGAAAGGTCTTTACAGTGAGATTCTCTTCCTGTAAACCCTGCTGGAAAAGCGCGGCAGCTCGGGTTGGGTCTCCCTTTGTGCTTACTCCAAGCGGACAGGTCAGCCTGGGATTATAGCCAGGCGTGCCCTGGGGAATGATATGGCAGATCGGTGGATTCAGACCGCCGTACAGGGCTTTGGAAAGCGCGTCTTTATTGATCGCTATTTCAAAGGCCTGGCGGATCTCGATGTTGTCAAAGGGTTTATACAGATAGTTCATGGCAATATAGTCAATCGAGAGCTGGTTAAACTGGTGAAACTCTTTGCCTCTGGCCTCGACCTGTGCATCATATTCAGGAGGAATGTTGGACATTTCAAGCTGGCCAGACGCGTAAGCAGCGTAAGAAGCCTGGGTGGTTTTATAGAAGTTAATATCGACCTCTTGTAGCTTTGGTTTAGGACCATAGTAGTTCGGGTTAGGTGCGAACTGAATACCAATAGCGTGATCGTAGCTTTTCACCACAAACGGGCCAGCCCCTCCCTGCCCCCCATTGTCGCTCAGGTGATCAGTCCATTTTGTTCCCCATTTCTCGATCATGCTTTTTTCGACCACAAAAGAGGTGGGATAGGTTAGCGCCTTCAAGAAATATGGAGATGGATGGCTGATCGTCAGAGTGAGAGTATTAGCATCAATTACATTGATACTGTCCCCGATCAGTGTTTTTTTCTTACCACTCATACGCTGCGCGGAGTCCTTGATTAGACCGAGGTAGGTAGCTGTCACCCCATTGAGTTGCGAAACGCCTTGAGAGAGGGCGCGATCAATACTATAGGCGGCATCATACGCGTTCAGAATGGTGTTATCGCTAAAAGTCAGATGCTGCTGGAGATGGAACGTATATGTCAGATTATCAGGCGAAACCTCATATGAACTGGCAAGTTGCGGAGTAACCTGTGACTGATCATTCAACTGCAACAGTCCAGTAAAGGCCAGCAAAACAGCATCGACCGAGTATTTATCAGAGGCGACGGCAGGATCGAACGAGTAAATATCATTAGTAATAATGCCCATACGATAGATTTGCTGCTGCCGGGAAGCAGGCAATGGGTTAGCATTCAGATTAGGGGTGCTCCCACCGCTATTGCAGCCCGCGAGAATGATCGCGAAGATAGCCAGCAGTCCCGGCAACAGCCTCAGGCTGAATTTTTTGCCAGATCTCATACGTGAAAGCTCCTTGTTGGGTGAGGGTTGCTTTGGGAACATACTCCAGGTAGACAAGGGTGACCGCAGCATATTCCCGCGAACGTTTAGTGCTGTAAGATATAGATATTGGCCCAATCGTCAGGTGAAATGAGGCCACTACTGTTATCGACAATACCCGTGACATAAGGTTGGCGTAAGAAGACGTTGGCCACCTGCTCTATTGGCAACCAGGCGACATCATTGACCAGTTGCTGTTCAGCCTGCTGGTAAGCTTGCAGGCGCTGATCGGCCTGGAAATTGCCATCGGCTTTAGTCATTTGATTTTGCAAGGAGATCTGCAGCGCGACATCACTGCTGGTATTCTGACCGTAGTTCATATTGTTGAAAACAGAGCCATTGCCAAACTGATGTGTCAGCCAGTCCTGCGCATCGGGATATTCGCCCACCCATGACAATCCCCACATTTGCAGGCCCTGCGAATTGCCTGTAGCCGCCGAAACCTTGTCTAGCAGAGTATTAGAGTCAACGGGAACTGCCGTCACGGTCACGCTCAGCACCTTCTGCCACATCGTAACCAGGCTTCGTACTTCTTGCGAGAAATTGCTGCTAAAGGCGTAGGTGAGTGTAACAGGTGGCAAGGTAGTCAACTTCTCATCTTGCAGACCCTGCTTTAAGAGCGCCATAGCCTGGGTAGGATTGCCTTTCAGTGAAGAGGTGCCGTCTGGTCCCAGCAGTTTGGGATCATAGCCTGGCATGCCCTGCGGGATAATATGGTTGGTTGGGATCACAGTATTTTTCCAGACGCTGCTCGCGATAGCTGTTTTATCGATAGCCAGGGCGAATGCTTGCCGAATATGGATATTATCGAATGGGGCAACCTTGTAGTTCATCGTGTAATAATTGATCCACAGTTGCGGCACCTTATGGTAATCTGGCCGGGTCTCAATGGCTGGGAGAGCCTGGAGAGGTACACCAGCGGTATCGACCTGGCCTTTAGCATAGGCGTTATACGCCTGGGCATCTTGCGCGTAGAAAGGGAAAATGACCTGGCGCAGTTGTGCTTTTGGACCATAATAGTTAGGATTGGGTGCGAAGACAATTTTTTGGGCATGATCGTATTCTTTAACCACAAACGGGCCATCTCCGCCACCTTGAGTCAGATTATCAGTGAACGAATTGCCATATTGCTGGATCAATTTTTGCTCAACTACATAGGCACAGGCCTTGCTCAGGATACCCAGAAAATAGGGCGCTTTCGTCTTAAGTGCAATTTTGAGCGTCGTTGCATTAATGACCTGCAAACTGTTGCCAATTAGCGAGGGAACACCGCCTGCCAGCAGCTTATCGGCATCGCGAATAATGTCCAGGTAGATAGGTGCAGTGGTAGACTTTGTGGCCGGCTGGAGCGCGCGATCGAGGCTATAGGCCACATCGTTCGCTGTGAGCGCGGTGCCATCGCTAAATTTCAGCCCATTGCGCAGGTTAAAGGTCCAGGTTAGCCCATCAGCGCTCTGTGACCAGCTGCTGGCAAGGCCGGGTCGGACCTCCATTTGATCGTTCAGTTGTACCAGACCAGTGTAGATCATAGAAATAGCGCTGAGCGAGTTTTGATCATAAGCAAGCGCGGGGTCCAGCGTAGTCAGATCCGCACTCCCACTAAGCATAATCAGCGGCGAAGTAAAGGTTTGCTGATTGGCTGGCGCTTTGCCCACCTTGGGCGCGGAGCCGCCGAAGAGAGAGCAACTGCTGAGAAAAAAAGTTATTATCAAGCATAATACAGAGGGAGTGAGCCTTTGAATCATTTTGCTACGAATGCGCATGCCTTGGATACTCCTCGTAAAGAAGGTTGTCATAATGAAAATCAAAAAATGATGTTGATAGCTGTAGTTATAACGAAGATCAGCCCATCGATGACGCGTGAATAGGACAAATGAGATAGTTTGTTTTTTTGAGATGATGGCGGCAGATCAGACCAGTCAGGGCCCGCCCTGACTGGTCTGATCTGACTATTCCCTGTTTTTAGACCCTGGCCAGGTCATTGCGTTTGGCCAGCATGGTCGCGCGTAGGGCGATTTGTAAGAAGCCTTCGTTGCTGGTGCTGGCCAGTTCTGCAGGCCAGGCCAGATATTCGTCGCCAGCGGCCAGAACGATTTGTAATGTATGACCAAGGTCAGCGGAGGCATCAGCCTGCGCGGCTCCCAACGCGATTACGCCGAACAGCGCTCGCTGATCGTAGTCCAGTTGGATATAGCGCCGAGCGCTGGCCAGAGCAGCGGGGAGATCTCGCTCCTCTATCTGCGCGCTCAGGCTTTCCAGCAGAGCAGGCGCGATCAGACCGCCGCCCGCGTTGCCCGGACGCGCTGCTTGAGGTGGGGTAGCGGCAGGGCCAAGATCTTTGTAGAGGGCGTTGATGGCCGCGGCAGCGGTGAAGAGCAATGGTAGCCCTTCAATATCCTGAACCTGTGTATAGATCAGCCGCGTTGCCGAGGCGAAAAGTAAGCCGTGGGCGACGCGCTCAAAAAGCTCCTGCTGATCGTCGGCAATATCCGCTAGCAGATCGCTAGCCGCTAGCGCGATCACCGAGCCAATCCCGCGCGCGGAGGCACCTTGTTTGATCAGCGCGTCATAGACTCCCTGGCAGACCCGCGAGGTGTTGGCATCGCTGAGCAGCAACGCGCGTAGCGGCAGTGCGTTCGCATTTTTAGGCGCGGCCAGGCGCGTGCGATAGCTGGCCAGGCCGTGTTGTGGCTCCTGCAAGAAGCTGCGCACAACCTGTGTCCAGGCCGGTTCTTCGGTATGTATGGGCAAATGCGGCGTAAGCCAGTGAATATAATTTGGCATATCCTGGCCCCACTCAACCGCGTCAAGTATTTGCCCACCGCGTACCGCGCAGAGTAGCGCGTGCCCATTTTCCTGAAAAGCGCGCGAAATACCATCATAGATGCGAATTGATAGCGTTCTATAATCCGCGCCCGTGCCGAACAGTCCAAATAATAAACTTTCTACTGTAGCGCCATCGCGTCCATAGACTGCTTGCTCCATACGTGAGCTCATCGTCTCGTTCTGGCTCAATTCACTGGGAAAGAAGCCTTGCGGATAGGTTGGTGTGACATTTAGCCCGGCTTTGACGGCTGGTGCGGCAGCCAGGAGGGACTGAATGATCAAAGGAAGGCCATTAGACTGGCCCTGCTCATCCGCGCCGAGGACATGATGAAGCACAATCAGCCAGCGACAGAGCGCGCTGGCCGCGGCCAGCGTGAGTACCGCGTGGCCGTCACTATCCCCGCGCATCGCGATCAATCCAACGCGCCCAATCAGCTCGGCGGCCTCTTCTGGCTTTGAGACCGCCGCCTGCGCCGCGCTGATGAGCGCCTGATTATCTCCCGCCTCAAGAGCATCAATAAGAGGCGCGAAATTATTATTCACTGCTACTGATAACATAATTATTTACCTCTATCCGGCCAGTACTGGCCAGATCTACTGTTCTTGGATTTTTCGGATGGCCTGCTCAATACCAGGGATATCAGCATATTCCTCATCAAGCAATTTATAGCCTCGTTCTATATAAAGTTCCGCCAGCTTGGCCCCGCGATCCTGCGCGTTAGCGGCAGCGATAATCAGTTCATTGCTGCGATACTTGTCGGGCAACTGGCGGGCGATACGCTGCATGCGCTGCCGGGTTTCATCGATAAGATGAGTATCATTACCTTCCAGCGCATAGCGGGTCAGACCCACAAGCTTGCTTAGTTCAGCCAGGCGTTGCCGGTCTGTCATGGTTTGTAAGAGTAACTCTTCCGCGTCCAGATCATCCAATGCAACAGGCTCTTCTTCATAAGCCGGGAGAGCCGAAGAAGCTGGCTGCCGTGTATTGTGCGCGGAGAGATAAAACTGTCCATAGTTCATACTGCTTTGCGCAACCAGTTGCATACGACCCTGCGTATCATGGAGATTGACACTACCGATGTCGCACAAATCATCATCGCGCCTTTCGGCTAAGACTTGCAATTGCTCCAGAGTACATCCCTCTTCCATCAGGGGCGAAAGAGGCATGGCCTGAATGTTGCCCGCGACCTCTTGAATATCCTCTGCCGACATTTGAGCAGTCATAAAAGGCGGCAAAAATTTGGCCAGAGAAAAAGGCGCGGGCGGCACAACACAATAGGTCCAGACTACTGTGCGTGGATCGGCAGAGTTCCGTGCCACAAAAATAGCATGTCCTTTAGGCGCCTCTAAATTGCCTCGTAGAAATTTGATGGTCATGCTCTTAATCAGGCGGTGCGTCGATCTCTATCTTTCCTGGAGAAAGATGCGCCGCGACTCCTTTCTATTCGCTCTAGCCAGAAAATGTTTTGCCTGCCAGTGCGGTGCTTCTGGTATCACGCGCTCCCTGGGATGATATTTCTTTGTCTATCATATGCTGTTTCCTGATTGCTGGCAAGCTCTTATAGCCCTTTGCGCACCTGTTTGAGCTTTTTGAATAGCGCCTGATTTTGCGCGATCTGTTCCTCTGAGAGACCTTCTTCCTGCAGGGGGATCGAGGCCTCAAACGTGCTCAGGTAAGCCCGAAGTTCATGCGTTCCCGCGATCTGCGCGAAGCTCTTTAGACTGAGCTGTGCCTCGCTGTCACGTTGGAGCCGAACCAGGGTAATCGCCTGCTGAGCATATAACTCGCTATACTGGCGCAGGAAAAGCCCTGGTTGCGCGTCAGTCTTGAGGGTGGCAGCGACACGTTCGATCAGCGCGATGGCCCGGCTTAATTCCTCAAGAGCTGGCTGGAAATCTTCCCTGGCTAGAAAAATGCCGGCGCGTTCATAGCGAGTATCAGCCTCGCCTAGTGGTTGAGGTTGTTGCTGATAAAGTGTCAGAGCCTCATTAAAGTGTTTCAGGGCTTCGTCGAGCTGTTCTTTACCTCGTTTAGCCAGGCCCAGCGCCAGTTCGGCTTCCGCTCGTCCTAACTGATCATCGGCCTGATTAAAGCGCAAAAGAGCACCTTCCCCATCCTCTATGGCTTGATCCCACTGTTCGCGCGCGATCAAGGTCTGACTGACGCCGAGCATCGCCTCCCCATCGCCATTGACGCTTTCTAGCAACTGGAATTGACGCCCGGCGGCCAGAAAAGTTGTATTGGCCGCTTCCAGATCGTGCAGGGCCAGGCGTGTATTGGCCAGACCGAGTAGCGCCTGTGCTCCCAGTAGCGGCTCCTGCAAAGCTTCGGCCTGCTTCTGAGCCTCACCAAAGAGAGTCTCGGCCTGCGCGAAGTTTCCTTCGGTCAGGCGCAACACACCCTCAGTGAGCCGGGCTTGCAGCCACAGATCGGAGGTGTACTGGGGATCGAGGGAGGACTTTGGCGTCGGAGCTAAAAGCTGGTTGGCTTTATCTAACTCACCAGTAAGGATCGCCAGGCGTGCCAGACGCTGTTCGCTCGCGGCCTGGCGTCTATCTGGCCATGCGCCATGCAGGGAATTGCTGGACTCGCGGGCCTCCCTGTAGAATTCTCCCGCCTGAGCCAGTTGTCCGCGCTGGCGATGCACATCGCCACAGCCCAGCATAGCCAGGCGTTCAACGCGGGCATTGTGGAGTTCTCTAGCCAGCGCGCGCGCCTCGTAGAAAGCATCCAGCGCGCGACTCAGGAAGCCTCGCTGGAACAGAATCTCGCCCAGCACTGCCGTTGCCTCGACCTGTCCGACGCGCTGGGCAACTGCTTTATAAGTGCGCAGGGCGCGCTCGATCAGGGAGTTAGCGTATCCCGGCTGACCGCGCCGCAGATGGACCCTGGCAAGTAGACTGTTAGCCTGGGCATTGCCCAGTGCATGCTGTTCCGCGCCATATCTTTGCAGCGCTTGCTGTCCGCTGGTCAGTGCCTGGTCAATGCGGTTCTCAGCAAAGGCGACCTCAGCCAGTCCCAGATTTCCATCGGCTATACCCAGTTCGTATTCGACATTGCGGGCTGTATCAATTGCCCTGGCGAAAATCTCGCCAGCTTGCTCGATTTGCAGTTGCTCCAGTGCGATCTTGCCCAGACCTACCTGCGCATCGACCTCACCAAAAGTATCGTGCTGTTGCTGATACACATCCAGGCTACGTGTATACTCGCGGCTGGCCTCAGCATAATGTCCAAGCAGGCGCATAATATCGCCAGCGCTGCGCCTGGCATCTGCTTCGTTGATCATATCGCCAGCTTTGACATACAATTCAGTCGCCTGCTGGTAGTATATTATTGCTTGCTCAATGCGCCCACGCTGCAAAAAAATATGCCCTGTAGCCATCGCCACATTGCCCTGGCCCTGGGCATCTCCCAACGCCAGATAAAGCGCCTGGGCGTCCTCATACGCCTGTTGGGCAAGGTCGAGGTGCGCCTGCTGCCGTTCAATATGTCCCAGCGCCAGAACAGCCGCTGCCTCACTCTGCAGGCGTTTGGCCGCGCGATAGTGATTGCGAGCTTTCTGATAGCTGAGCGTGGCCTGTTCAAACTGGTTGAGTTGCCGCTGAACATCAGCTACCAACATGCGGCTATCGCCAGCGCGCCTGAAGTCGCCTGAGAGGCGGAAACGAACCTCCGCGTCTCCAAAAGCTTCCGCGGCTGTGTCCAGCTTGCCGTCATTAAATGCTTCTATACCTTTTTCAAAGCGCTTTTCAGCCGCTTTAACATCCTGTTCTTGTGTTGCCATACTAAACTCTCGTTCCCTGCCATGTATAGACCCTTGCGACGCTTTTATGAGGGTCATGTCCTAACAGATTACCTATCCTTGTTATTCTAGTGTGTTCCCGGAAGAAAGTCAAAAAGAGAGACAGGGTAAAGGGGCAATTCGCTTGACAGCTCTGCTTTGATAGAGTACTCTAAATGCAATCTGGTGGCAGTTTTTAGCAAATTTTTGGGATGACAAGGAGCTATGCCATGTATGAAGAAACCCTGGCGAGCGTTGAATTGTTCTCTGGCCTTGACAAGAAAGAGTTGCGCCATATAGCGAATAGTTGCCAGGAGCGGAAATATACGCCTGGCACTATTTTAATGCAACAGGGCGGTACGGGAGCTGGCCTCTTTATGCTTACAGAGGGCCACGTCAAAATTACGAAAGAGGTTAATCCCGATCGCGCTGAACTCGAAATAGCGACAGCCGGCCCCGGCGACGTGTTGGGCGAGATGGCCTTGCTGGACGATCTGCCGCGCTCGGCTACTGTGACTGCCACTGATGATGTCACGGCATTGCTGCTGCCCATCTGGGATTTTCGCGCGGTCCTGCGCGGCAATCCTGAGATTGCCTTGAAGCTGTTAGTAACTCTGACTCATCGCCTACGCAAGGCTGAGTCCTACGAGCGCGAATAAAGAGAGAGCAAAAGCTATTTAGAAGTAAAACTTCCGTACAGGCATGCCGCCGGGTACGGAAGTTTTGCCTCAACAGACGTATGAGTCCTGCAGAGCGTACTGGAGGACTCATATGCTCTCTCTTTATTCGTGGAGTGAAGAAGGTGGGGTAGTGACCGACTTTTCCTGAGTCTCGGCCTCTGGCGCTTTGCGATGGAGCAGATCTTGCAGCTCTCCTAGCATAGTTTCAATATCATTAAACGAGCGGTAGACGCTGGCAAAGCGAATATAAGCAATTTTATCCATCTGGCGCAGGCGTTCCATGACCAGTTCGCCAATTGCGCTGCTAGGCAACTCCTGTTTACCCTGGCGATAGAGTTCCTGTTCAATCTCTTCTACAGCGCTCTCAATCTCGTTGATTGAAAGTGGCCGTTTCTCACATGCTTTGCTGATGCCTATAAACAGCTTTTGCCGATCAAATGGCTCGCGGCGCAGGTCTCGCTTGGCGATCATCAACTGCGATTTTTCGACGCGTTCATAGGTGCTGAAACGCCCTCTGCATTGTTCACATTCGCGCCGGCGGTGAATTGCGTCACCTACATCGCGCGAATCTTTCACGCGCGATTGCGTATAGCCACAAAATGGACATTTCATGCTGTCTATATCCCCGCTTTCTGCCATCACTTTTTGGTATAACCATAATTATAGCATAGAGGTCTAGATTATAGTTTAGGGAAGCGTACAGATCGCCAGGGCAGGCTTGAAGCGGTAGAGGGAGAAGAGCGGGAGAAAAACCGGGCTACAGATGCTATTGCCAGCCATCTGATAGCCTGGTGTAGAGCAATGAGTAGAAATAGTTAGTACCACTACTGTGTCGGACTCAGGTGGCCCTCGCGGCGACTGGCTTCTTAATTGCCGCTTTGGTAGTTCTTGCTGTTGAGGTACTGGCTTCCGCTCCTGCCTGGACCTTTTTCTTCCCGACATAGCCTGATTTCAAGCGCGACCCCTCACGCCAGTATGCATACCAGTAGGGACCATGACCCTGCCCGCTTTTGCATGTGCTACACGATGGCTTCCCACATTTGCGAAACTGGAATTGATAGGTAATGTGCTGATTACTCGGAATTCGTGCCATATGTCACTTCCCTTCCACAAAGTAATGAACGAACAATACAGTACACACATCCCTAATATGATAACATAAATGTATGAACATTTTATGAATTTGTATTCTGCATAAATGACATGGTATTCATCTATCTATCTGTATTGTTTTAATGCTTTGGCATGTTGCTGGCTTTTTCTCTCTCGTCATGCCAGGGGTGCTCAAAATGAGAGAGAACCGCTCAGGCACCTGCTGTGAAGGTGGTGTGGAACATAGAAGGTTGCGGTTGGTGGATCAGGATTTTTGGTACATTTTGCACCTTTCTAGGTCAGGGTGTGCTATGCTTAGAATAGAATATTTTGATATAAAAATTTTGTCATTTGGGTCATAACTCGTAAAGCCTGGAGGAAACAAATTTATGCGCAGAAGAGAATCTGACAGCAGAGGATGGAAGTTGACGATCGCATCTTGTATTGCGGGATTGATGATTCTCTTTGTTTCTCATTTTTTACAGACCAGCTCCGGCCAGGGAGGAAATGGGCTGATTGCCCTTAATGAGTTTAATCCAAAGATTGTGGCGCAGAATAATCAGGATTTGCCCCTGTTTAATGGCCATGTGCCCTCGTTAAGCTGGATCGTTGGCCGGGATTGTCTGAACGGCATGAAAGCCTATCTCCAGTATGCTGCTACCAACCCTGATGCGGCTCTCGTCGGTACTGGCTGGCTTGATCCAACCACAGGTACATTGATCAATGGCGAGAACAACAATTGTGTACCAGGCAGTCTGAGTATGGACACAGTGATCCAACTGGTGCATCAGCACGGTGGAAAGGTCTATCTGACCATTAGCATGGAGACCGATGGGGCAGCCACCTCCTGGACCACCGCTCAGCAGACAGCTTATGAACTCAAAGCCACTCAGACACCAGGGTATATCGATCCTATCCTCCATGAGATTCAGCGCGCGAATTACGATGGCGTGATTATGGACCTGGAGGGTACCGATAATTTTTACCCCCATATCCAGCAGATCTTCGCGACCTACAATCAGCAAGTCTGGCAGGCTGTTCAGACCATGCATAAGCCCTATGGCATTGCACTGATCCATAAGACCAGCGACCACGATGAGTATTATGGCCTCAACGGTTTTGAGAATTGGACCCTATTAAGCAAAAGCGCAGATTTTCTGGTCGTTATGGCGGTCGATCAATCCTACTTTACGCCAGGGCCATCGGTCAGCGTACCCTGGCTGCAGCAACTCCTGAATTACACGCTCAAGACTATGCCTCAAATGCTGCCACGTATCATCTGGGAACTGCCGCTTTACGGTAACACCTGGCACCAGGTAAATGGTCATTGGATTTTTGATCAGATTATCGCTTATCAAAACGCCATGGACATCGTCAATGGAGTCGGTGCAGCCCGGATAGACTCTGTCAATACTAACCTGCAAGACACTTATCAGCCCCATCTTGTCTATACGGATGCTGCGGGTATTAAACAGGCACTATGGTTTATGAATGCCCAATCTCTGCATAATATCATGCACGACTTCCAGAATATGCTGCGCCAACAATCTGGCTTCGCGCAAGGCAACCTCCAGTTTGCCATCTGGTGGAGCACAACCGCCGAGCCAGGGGATTTTTGGAGTCAGGTAGATAAATTATATTAGCGGCAGGCTTTTACGCAGGTTTTTTTGAATATGGTATAGTAAATGGTATCACCAGCATGTTCAACTTATCCTATAGAATAGGATAATGGGAATAGTGCTTCCCTGTGTCTTCATTGTGAACTCCTATTCGTGTACAATTTACCAGGAACTCTTTGCTCTGACCAGGGAGGACACAGCGCACCCCGCTTGTTTAGTGTTAGTTTGGATTCCAAAGGAGAAGGCAAGCTATGCAAATCACTATCAAGAGTAAACAAATGGATGTTTCCCCACGTATGCGTGCATACATTCAGCAGAAGCTTCAGCGTCTTTCGCGTTTGATAGGTGTTGAGGCACGTATGGACGTAACAGTAGTAGATGAGAAAACGCGTAGCGCGAAAGAGCGCTATGCAGTTCATCTAGAGCTCACGAACGTACGCCACTTAAACTCCATTCGCGCCACAGCTTCAAATGTTAACATCAAAGCAGCGCTTGATCTAGTGCTCGATAAAGTGACGGCCCAGTTAGGGCGCCAGAAGGGGCGGCAGGTCACCGCGCATCGTCTGGCTGTATCTCCTGTGCAGTTGCTCTCTCTTTCGCGTGCCGGGAATGTTTCGGGGATAGAAGAGGAGCCTTTTGAGGATGTGGAATTAAATTCCGTGGAGAATGAAGAGATCTGGTCGCGGATTATGGAGATTCGCCGCGTCAAGACCGTAGCGATGAGTGACCGGGAAGTAATAGCTCACATGGAGCGCGAAGGTCTTGCCTTCTATCCGTTTATTAACCTGGAAACTGACAGTGTGAATGTCATGTATCGCCTGGTCAATAACGATGGCTATGGCTTGATGCTACCCGCGACCGAACAGGTCGCCGAATAATCTTGCTGTTATGAGTGTGGTGGTGCTTCTGGCCTATACCAGGAGTACCACCACACTCACATTACTTCTCAGGCCGGCAAACTGATCTCAAAGCGCCAGGGTGGCAGTGGAGGATCGGTGAACTGACCCAGGGGATCGGCGATAAGCACAAGCATCTCACGAATCTCGCTGCCAGGGAGAGGACTAAAGCGCGCGCTGCCCTGGTAGACCGCCAGGTTAGGATCGCTCGCCAGTTCAGGGCGTGCCAGTAATCTACCGCCGCGATCACCGGCCCACTCCGTACCAGTATTATCCTGGAGTTTGAAGATCAGGCGAGGGACAAAAGCAAATCCACTGGTCAGCGGTGGACGAATCCACAGATAATGCAGTTCAAAGTGCTGAGAAAAGAACTGTAACTGGTGCAGCATCAGGGTCATACCCTGTTGCTTTTGCTCCAGTTGAATAATAATAGTACGCGTCGCTTCGTGCGAGGATGGTGTTTCACTGGCCTTGCCCATTGGCTGCGGAGCCGCAATGACTATTGGTGGGCGCGAGGCCAGTTCCAAAGCTTTGGCTGAAAAAGGCATTGGATCATCCAGAATTTCATTGCATAGGCGCAGGCAGTCTTCACAGATATACGCTGCTCCAGGACCCGCAACCATGCGTGGGACTGCGGGAGGGCGGCGTCCGCAGAATGAACAACGTGCCAATGATCGGTCAAAACTCATGGAAATCCCTCAAGGTCTAGAAGGTCTCAAACCTTCTCTTTGCCGTGCTTGACTTTTCCTCGTTTTCCAGGCTTCCATCAGCATCTCTGTCGCGCATTTACGAGCGCGGACCAGGCGCTCTGTATTACCGGGAACGCAACACGGCAGTGGCCGCACTATGGAGTCCCAGGCGCTCCAGGATAGCGCAGTGCGCTTCCCATTCCAGGGAGTCATCCAGGGACAGTAATTTGACTAATGGATCAATAATTACGCCTGGCGCCTGCGCACCTACCTCTGGTGGCAGTTCTTCCAGGGTTTCTAAATGCAGGCCGGAGTTGCCATTGGACTGTGCCGACGCGTGTGTATCAGCACTGAGATCCGTTATGCCCAGGTCGTCAAAGCCTCCGCGCCAGTTCAGGCTATAGCTGCGTTTAAGCGCTAACTTGATCAGATAATCGGCGAAATGTGGGTTCTTGGGCAGCAACGAGCCATGCAGATAGGTGCCAAAGGCATTACGATAGATCGCGCCTTCGGTGCCGTCCTGGGCGTTATTGCCAGAGCCTTTAAGCACTTTGCCCAGTGGTTGAGCGGTACCCAGGTAGGTCTGGCCACCATGATTTTCAAAGCCAACCAGTGTCAGGCCATTCCAGCTTAGAGCGATATCACCGATACAGCGTGGTGCGCGTGTACCCCGGTGAACGGTCCAGGCATCGAAAACGCCCAGCCCTTTCAAGTCGGGACCGCTGGCAGGGCGGTAGTAATGTGCTAGCAACTGATAGCCTCCACAGACGGCCAGCACAGGCATATCATCCTCTATGGAGGCCCACAGACCAATGCTCTTGGTTTCGTACAGATCCTGCGCCACAGGTGCCTGGTCCCGGTCCTGACCGCCGCCAATAAAGAGCAAATCATAAGCATCAGGATCAAGCGCATCTCCGATGCCCAGTTCAACCACGCGTAAATTAATGCCGCGCCAGCGGCAGCGCTGTTGTAAAGTAAGAATATTGCCGCGATCGCCATAGAGGTTGAGCTGATCGGGGTATAGATGGCCCAGAGTCAGGGTAATCCGTGGAAGCCCTTGTTCCTGTTTTTCTCTCGGTTCCCTCATGGACCTTTTTCCTCCCAATAGTGCGGCGTCAAACCGCGGCGCTCTAACTCATGATGAATTTCTAATAGGCCGGTGTACGTTGGAACAATAAACAGGGTCTCTCCTTCTGGAGTTCGGCTGATAGCCTGATCCAGAGCGTGAGCAAGGCCATAGATTCTGCCTGTGGTCTGTGCCTGGATGGTCAGCGAGATGCCTCCTGGAGACTCTTGTTCTACCAGGGGCAATTGCGCTGAATGCAGCGCCTGGCGTTCCGAGCGCCGTTCTGAGCGTGAGCGCCGTCTGCCAGGTGCTGTTCGCTCGTCTTTGCGCTCCGCTCGCAAGGGAGCTGGAGGTACAATCATCATTTCGCTGGTATCTAGCCCTGCGTATTTCAGGCGCAGAGCCAGGTCACGCGCGCGCGTGCCCGCGAGTGTAAGGGTAGCAAAGCCCTGCAATGTTTGTTCAAAATCGACATCCCAGATCCAGGAGATATCTTTCCCATCGGCGATGTTATCATTTAAGACGAATAAAACATGGCGTTTGTGATCTTTTGTTTCATCATTGTTCTTACGCTCGTTGCCAGAGAACAGTGTACGCAAAACCTCGTTAAAACCAGTAGGATTTTTGGCCAGCAACATGCGAATGGTGCGCCCTTCAACCTGCACACGCTCTCCACGCCCGAAGGCTGGCTTAAACTGTTCGATGCCAGAGACAGTCGGGGCCCAGGCTAGATCCAGCGCCCGGGCGGTAGCGATCGCGGCCAGTGCGTTATAGATATTATATAAACCTGGCAATGGTACAGTGATCTCGCCGACCTGGTCTGGCAGTTTGACCTGCAAGCGTAGCCGATCAAAGCTCTCAGTCTCTACTTTCTGAGCAGAAACCGTGACCTGGGGCCTGGCCTGTCCACAGACAGGGCAGCTGTAATGTCCGATATGGCTATAGAAACGCAGGCTATAGTTATATTCATTGCCACAGTTGGAGCAGACACGCGTGTCCATTACCTGGTGGCGCTCACCAGAGCCAGCCTGATGCTTGAGATCCAGTTCCTCGTCATCCATACCAAAGTAGATCACCTGTCCCGTGAAATGCCGACCAAGGTCCGCGATAGTCGGATCATCGGCATTGAGCACCAGCGTGGTGCTGGCAGGCAGAGCGCTAATAGCTCGTTTCCAGTGTTCCAGGACACTATCAACCTCGCCATAGCGATCGAGCTGGTCGCGGAAGAGATTGGTAAAGACGGCCACATGGGTGGGAATGGTCTGGACCGCCTGAGGCATTACGGCCTCATCCACCTCGAAAATAGAGATAGCCTGGCCAGAGCGACGTAGTTTGCCGTTGGGCAATGTGCGAATGACCAGCGCGCCCGCGATGCCTTGTAAAAGATTAGAGCCTTCGCGGTTGCGCCAGACGCGCAGACCGGCGTCGCTGAGAATAGCCGCGATAAAGCCGCTGGTTGTGGTTTTGCCGTTTGTGCCTGTAACCAGGATGCTTCCTTGTTGGAACTGGGTCGAGAGATGTTCAATGATGTCTGGATAGAGGCGTTGAGCAACAATGCCCGCGATGCTGGTTCCTCCACCCAGATGCAGGCGGCGACTGAGCGCGCCCGCCGCCCGCCCACCTACAACCGCCATGCTGGCGCGCAAAGTATCTCCAGGGCGTCTGACGATAGACCTGGTGCGCGCTGCCAACTCTGGCGCCTGTGCGGCGCTAGTTTGCTCAGGTTCAGGCGCATTTGCCTCAGTTGGCGGAGCCAATTTTTTGCTGCTCACGCGTCTCTCTTTTCGTTCACCTCTCCTATCTGGGCGAGATGGCCGATTTTCTTGCATACGGTTCCTCCATACCGGCGTTTTCATTCCAACACTGGCCATAGGTGGGAACGGTCGGTAGTACGCTTTTTGTCGCCATTGACTCTATTACAAGTAGTCGTCTCCCCTGAAGCCGTGTCTACGTTCCCGTGTGGCTACGTTAAACGATCCTTCTGGTAATCTATCTTTCTTTCTTGCAGCATAGCATGCAGGCGCAAGTGGGGTCAAGACTTCTCTTTTATGATCAGGGCTGTATAGAATACAGGATGTGGCAATTGTGTGCGATAATTGCTCAGCTACCGAGCTTGCCTGGCAGTTTCTATCAATTTGCTCTACCATAGACATAGCAATGAGCATAAGTGCCAGATGCAGTGTTTTGCTTTGCCCAAATGGGGTGGGATGAAATAAGCATCTTTTTTCGTTTGTATTTGCGTCGGTGAATTTGTGGGAAATTCGAGCGTATATTTGGAGCGTATGAAATGAAGCGAACGGCGTTGAATAGCGCCGGGAGACGGAAGTTTTTAGGCAGTGGGAATAAAAAGACTCCTGAAACCTCTTGTCAACATATGCTATCCTATGTCCCAGATGGATTGTGCTTGTGTTTCAGGCGGTGCGGGATATTTTCGACAATATGCCCGGACCTTGCTTATTAAAGATCAGGTGTATGGTGTAATGGCTAAAAAACTTGTTATTGTAGAATCGCCCGCAAAGGCCAAGACAATTGAAAAATTTTTAGGGCGCGATTTTGAAGTTCGGGCCTCGATGGGCCACATTATTGACCTCCCTAAAAGGGGGCTCGGAGTCAATACCCGCAAGGATTTTACGCCGCAGTACGAAATCATCGAAAAGAAGGATAAGCTTATTGATGAGCTGAGAGCTGCTTCCAGCCGGGCTGACGAGGTATACCTGGCGCCTGACCCTGATCGCGAAGGCGAGTTTATTGCCTGGTCCCTCAAGGAGACGCTCGGTTTGAAGAATCCTCATCGTGCTGTTTTCAACGAGATTACCAAGGGGGCAGTACAGCAAGCGATTAAGAAGCCGCGTGAAATTAACGAAGATCTGTTTAACGCCCAGCAGGCCAGGCGTGTGCTGGATCGCCTGGTGGGTTATAAGATCAGCCCATTACTCTGGCGGCGTATCCAATCGGGAACCAGCGCGGGGCGCGTGCAATCTGTGGCTCTGCGTCTGATCTGCGATCGTGAGATTGAGATACGCGTGTTTGAGCCTGAGGAATATTGGAGCATCAGTGCTTTCCTGAGCCAGCAAGGGGCCTTAGAACGCTTTGAGGCCACACTAATCTCGCGTCTGAATGAGATTGCCCTCGCAAATGACGAAGAGAATTCTAACGGCTCTGAAGAGGCCGAGGAGGAGTCGGAAAACGCGAAGAGTGGTGAGCAGGACGGTAGCACAAGTGCCAACAACGGCGTAAAAAAAGCGCAAAATAGTAAGGGGAGAATCAAAGTCTCTTCGCAGGCCGAAGCGGAGGCAATCCTGGCCGATCTGCAAGGGGCGGTTTACACAGTTGACAAAGTTGAAGAAAAAGAACTGCGTCGCCAGCCGCTACCGCCCTATACAACCAGTACCTTGCAACAGGATGCCTCGTCGCGCCTCTACTTTAAGCCCAAGAAGACTATGAGCCTTGCTCAGCAGTTATACGAAGGCATTGAGTTAGGAGAACGCGGCCATCAGGGTCTGATCACCTATATGCGTACCGACTCTACGCGCATTTCAGAGGAAGCGCAGGGGAAGGTCAAGGACTACATTGGCCAGGAATATGGCCAGCCCTATGTAGGTCAGGGGCGCACGGGCAAAGCCAAAGCCACCACGCAAGATGCGCACGAGGCCATTCGCCCCACTGATGTCGCGCTGACCCCACAGATCGTCAAGTCGCATCTCTCGGCAGAGCAATTCAAGCTCTATAACTTGATCTGGCGGCGCTTCGTGGCTAGCTTTATGACTCAGGCAGTCTTTGATACAGTGCGTGTGGATATTGTGGCAGCGCAATATGTCTTCCGCGCGACCGGTTCGCACTTGAAATTTCCAGGCTTCTATGCTGTCTGGACGCGTGAAGAGGATGAGCGCAATCTGCCACTCCTGCGCGCCACTGAGGTGCTGGATCTGCATGAACTCAAACCAGAGCAGCATTTTACGCAGCCACCTCCACGCTTTACCGAGGCTAGTCTGATTAAAGAGTTGGAAGAGCAAGGCATCGGACGCCCCAGCACCTACGTGCCGATCATCAGCACGATCCAGGATCGCGGGTACGTGGATCAGGATCAACGGCGCTTTGTAGCTACCTGGTTAGGTGAGACCGTCAATGAAGTCATGAACAAGCACTTTCCTGATATTGTAGATACAGGCTTTACCGCTGAGATGGAGCGCAAACTAGACGCGGTCGAAGAGGGTCGTCAATCCTGGAAAGAGTTTCTACGCAGCTTCTATAGCGATTTCAAGGCTACGATGGAGAAGGCCGAAGCCGAGATGAATCGTGTGCAGAAACCGGTTGAAGAGATGGACGAGCCATGCCCCGACTGCGGACGCACCCTTGTGATTCGCACGGGCCGCTTTGGCCGCTTTATCTCCTGCTCGGGTTTTCCAGATTGCCGCTATCGGCGCTCGGTGGTTAGCAAAACCGGCGCGCTCTGTCCCAATTGTAGTGGAGACCTGGTTGAGCGCAAAACGCGCCAGAAGAAGCGCGTCTTCTATGGTTGCAATAACTATCCGACCTGCAACTTCGCCATCTGGGAAAAGCCGATTGCCGACCTTTGTCCGCAATGTAATGGTCTGCTAGTTGTGCCCAAACCTGGCCAGGAGCCGGTTTGCTATAATGAAGTCATCCTGCCGCAACGGAGTAGTGAAGAGAAACCCAAGCAGGAGGGCGCGGCTGCCGGAGTGCGCCGCACCTCTACACGCGTCGCTAAAGCCGCGGAGGATGGCGTCGCCCACGTGGCTAAAAAGCCTGCCGCGCGCAAAGCTACAAGCGTGCGAGCCAAAGCGGCTAAAGCAAGCACAGCAAAAAAGCCGGCTGCGCGGGCCAAAGCAGTTACAACAGCGAAAAAAGCTGCTACGACCAGGAAAACCAGCGCGGCGAAAAAGGCTCCAACTCCTTCGCAAACAGTTAAAGAAAGTTAGCATGGCTTTTATGTTGCCTGAGCGTGCTTGCTGCAAGCAGTAAGAAATAACGAGCAGCAAGCATGGCAGGATTTTAGTGTAGGTATCACTGGTTAGATGGGCGCAAGATTGCCCACGTTTGCCTATTATAAACTCTCCGGCCCTTAGCGCGATCTCTTAAGGGCAGCAAAGGCTACCAATGAACAAGCACACCTCATGAGCAAAGAACATCATACTTTCCGCGTGAAACACCACAATAGGGTAAATAAATACAGACATGCAACTAAAAAACGTTATGCGCGCTTTACCTACGAGTATCTGGTTAATTGGCAAAGCAGCCCTACCTGTGTGTTATAATCAAACACAGTTTCAGCAAATTAACCGAGCAGAGCTCCGTATATTTGGAGGATTTCATGGCGCACACAGTTACGCTTATATCCGGCGACGGAACAGGGCCGGAAATCACAGAAGCGACTCGGCGCGTACTTGAGGCCACCGGGCTGGAGTTCGTCTGGGATATTCAACTGGCGGGTGCTGAGGCACTGGAGAAGTCTGGCACAATTCTCCCCGAAGCGGTGGTTGAATCGATCAAGCGCACCGGCGTCGCTTTAAAGGGCCCGGTTACGACTCCAATGGGCAAAGGCGTGCGCAGCGCTAACGTTTCCCTGCGCAAAAAGCTCGATCTTTATGCAAATGTGCGACCAGCAAAAACCTATCAGGGTTTACGCTCTCGCTATGAACATATCGATATGATCATTGTGCGCGAAAATACTGAGGATCTCTATGCTGGTGTAGAGTTCCAGCGCGGTACTTCAGAGCACGAGGAGATCCTTGAGACAATTGCTCGTACGACCGGTACGCGCCTGGACCCGGATTCGGCCATTAGTATCAAATATATTTCAGCGATGGCCAGCAGGCGGATCGTGAAGTTTGCCTTTGACTATGCTCGGACCAATGGACGCCGCAAGGTTACAGCGGTCCATAAGGCCAATATTATGCGTTTTTCGGATGGTCTCTTTCTTGCAATCGCGCATGAGGTTGCCAGAGAGTATTCTGACATTCAGTTTGAGGATCGGATTGTCGATAACATGTGCATGCAACTGGTTCAGAAGCCCGAACTCTACGATGTACTGGTCTTGCCTAATCTCTACGGCGATATTATCTCGGATCTCTCGGCGGGTTTGATCGGGGGACTGGGTGTCGCGCCGGGAGCGAATATAGGCAGTGAGTACGCGGTTTTCGAGCCTGTACATGGCAGCGCGCCCAAATATGCCGGGCAGAACAAGGTCAACCCTATGGCCATGATGTTTTCCGGTGTGCTAATGCTGCGCTATCTTGGTGAGCACGAAGCAGCTAACCGCCTGGAGAGAGCACTCTCCTCTATCATCGCCGAGGGAAAATTTGTTACCTATGACCTTAAGGCTCGCCCCGATGATCCGACAGCCGTTGGCACCTCACAAGTCGCCAACGCTGTAATCGAGCGCCTCCAGCGTTTCTAGACATAACAAAAGCCAGATCAAATGTTCGACGTGCTATTGAGCCACAGCGAACATTTGACCCGGCTCCTCATGAAAGTCTACAATGCTTCGTTTTGCTTCACGATGCGGCAGTGACCTTGATATTGGCCTTCATATTGGGATGGATATTACAGTGGTAGGTGTAAGTACCTGGCGTATTAAAGACCAGCGCGAATGATTTGCCCTGTGTGACATTGCTGGTCGTTCCAAATGCGCTTGGGGCGTTAGCATCGCTTGTGACAGTGTGCGGGGCATCGCTAGCGTCGAACCAGACCACTGTTGTTCCCGCCGTAATTGTCAACGAGCTTGGCTGGAAAAAATAGTGTCCTGGCGGGTTCTCTAGCATTTCCACAACCACCACTGTGGTCGATTGTGTGGCTGGGGCCTGTGTAGGCGTCGGAGTTGGTGGAGCGACTGTGGGAGCTGGTGTCGGTGCCGTGGTGGTCGCTGTTGTCTCTCCGCAGGCTACCAGAATCAACATGGAGATCAAAACCATGCTCAGGGCAACCCATAGCGTGCGTTTCCGCCCTGTCAACCAGAATGAGCGTTTGTTCATCAAAAAAACCTCATATTTTTAAATGTACCTTGGCTTCAAAGGCGCGCACCTTGGAGTTGCATTAACTCTATAGAAGTGTACGTAGATGGGTTACAGTCCGAGTTTTCCTGAGTATAGCAGTCAGTTTGACCGACCAGGCATGAACGCTGAAATGTATGAGTGATCCCTGCTGTTTGCTTTATGGCAGATTTTGTAGCCCGCCTGTCGGGTCCTGCAGTGTCGGGTCTGTAGGTGTTGGAGATGACGCTGGCCGCGCATAGACGGGAGAATGATAGCGGTTAGTATGTTTATGGCTATTCTGGCCGACACGCGTAGCATCTGGCAGGATGGGATTTTGCAGGATGATTGGTGCAACGTAAGGCTCGGCGGACCGGGTGGTTGGCACAGCTACTGGGCTGGCCGTAGCAATTGTGCCTGGAATGGTTGAACTTTTTTGAGACGTAGCATCTGACTGTGCAGCCGCCTCAGGCTGCGCGACGGCATTTGCTTGCGTGAAGAAAACAGTCAAATTCGCCCATTTGCCACCGCTGGTTGTGACCAGAAATGAGAGAGCGCAAACAACCAGGAAAAGGCTTAAAAGTAGACTTGTTATGCTTAAAAGGCGTTTCCATATTCCGCTTGTCCATACCACCATCAGTGTATCTATCATCATTTTCCCCATTTTTTTTAAAAGTTCTATTGACTAGTGTCGGGTGCGACCGGCTCGCATGCGTGGGAGACGCTTCTCCGTCGTCTGGCTATCGGGTGGCCTGTCAGGAACAGCTGTGGGTATTGAGACAGTACGTAGCTGGCAGAGTTTGCGCTCCTTCAGGTGGATTGTGCGTTCGTCGTCGTCATCGTCCAGCTCGCCTGGCCTCTCTGCATAGGATTCGGCCTGTGATTGCCCATTTCTGCTGGTAGTGGATTGCTGGAGAATGGTCTGAGCGGGCATTTTTGCGCGTTCGGGTTGGCGTGTGGGTACAGAGAATTCTTGCGTCGGAAGCATTGTCACATCGGCCTGGCGTGGCAGAGCCTGTGTAGGAGTCTCTGCCAGCCCTGATTTTTGGGTTGACGCAGAGAACTCCTGAGTAACTATATGCGTTACATCGGCTTGGCAGGGAATTTCTTGCGTTGGCGCTTTCTCCAGAAGCGGTAGTTGCCCGAGTTCATACGCTTTCAGAGCCGCGTTTCTCGCATCCTGAGCGACTCTGGGTGTGTTGCTTTTGATCAGTTCAAGCAATTCTACTGCTGAGGTAGGGGAAAATTCCAGCGTCTTCTGGTCAGCGCTCGCTCTGTTGATATGCTCGTTCAATTCGCTGGCAAGAGCTTGCGCCTCTTGCGACTCGGCTCGTTCGCTCAGCAATGGTAAGGTAGGAACATCAACTGGAGCTGCCTTGCACAAGTCTGCGGGCTTGACTGCCTGACGTTTCATAGTCATATTCAGGCCGGGAACCGCAGGCACCGAGCGCGTAGGCGGTTCTGTGCGGTCCCTGCGCGCGGTAAAGGAGAGCAATTCAATGCGACTTGCCCATTCGTGTGGATGTTCCATTTCAATGATGATACGTCGAAATTGTCCCTCGATATGCAGTGCGATGGCAGTATGCAGAAGTGAGACATACCAGAGATTAGTATAAGCCAGAGTGAACTGGCAGCGCTTACCGATGTAGAGCACGCGCCGATTGGTCAGAATCATCAGACCCTGGTCTAGCAGAGGATATGTCGCGCGGTCCTCACTGGAGATACGATCGCTGCACAGGGTCGCGCCAATGCTATAGTGGGCGCATTCGCCATTTTGGAGACGTACAGGAACATGGATGATAGGCAGGACGCTGGATTTCACCACAGGTATTGGCATTGAGCCGCTATCAAATTTCTGATGCGGAGGAATCAGGTGAACTGAATGCAGTGGTGGCTGGAAGCGCGGCGTATGTGGAGGTTGCCAGAGAGTGGTTGGTAAAGGACTGGCGTATGTACTCAAATTATTAGCAAGCAGCGCGAAGGCCTCCAGGGTCTCGCCAGGCGTGAGAGAAGTATCCTCAATGGGAGCTGTAGGCATATCATCGAGCAGAAGTGCTTTATCTTTGGGAATCTCTTCCTCGAAATCTGAGTCATTGCCTGGTGCCTCGGCCTGTTTAAGCAAAGCAGCTGCGCTTGACGCGAGCTCGTTTTCCACTGGTGAAGTCAGGGCAAGCATAGAATTGTTCGTGCGTTCCCAGGCCCTGGCTTGAGCGCGGGCAAGATTACGGGCGCGTGAGGAGCGGGTGTGTGCATGATTGCCTTGTATGATAGTAGAGCAGTAGGGTTGGAGGCGGGAGACCATCAGGCGCACGACATTCAGGTCCGCGATGCCTCGTAAGACACAATGATCCAGGCCAAAGGAGAGCGCCAGGCGCGCGGAAGGAACGCCAAGCACGATACGGTAGCTTGGTTGGATCGCAGTGAGATCCTTCAGGTTATAGGATTTACCTGCGATCTCAATCGAATCGTAGTACAGGCGACAGGTTTTTCCCCAGCCAAATGTGCAGTTAAGTAGAGCTTGTTCGTTACTCATAAATGCGTTCCTCCCCACTCTGACGCGCTCGCACAGCGCATCCCCAACACAACTATACGCGTGATGAGTATCCAATTATTAAAGACGCGAGAGCAGGATAGGGGTAACGGGCGTTGAAACATCTGTATGTGTAGCGATGTTTCAACGCCTACTTGACAGTAGTCGGTGCTATGCTTATTTGCCTTTTGAGAAAGGGGAGCGCAAGATAGTATTGCGCAATCCTGGCCAGAGGCGTTCGAGTTCCTGCTGTTCGCCGGGGGCTGGCGCGTGTTGAGGTGAAGCCCAGCGCTCGCGTACAAAAAGCTCAGCGAGAAGGCGCAGGCTTGTAGACACCTGCGGAAAGCGTTTGCTTAGCGCGAATGTATATTCGTAGGGAGTTTGCCAGACCGAGGGTGGTAAGCCTACCAGCGCGGCGATGCGGCAGAGGCGAGTATACATTGAAGTGCTTATCGTCTGCGGCGAACGCGTAGTGTGTCGATAGCGTAGGACTGCCAGGCCCAGTACCAGGCACGAGACAATCAGCACCAGCAGAGAGAGCGTCATGAAAAGGTTAGTGCCAGCAACTGTATCAGACGAGGATGACCTGCCAGTGGAAGTGCCAGGGTGCCCCGCTGTGGCAGTTGGATGTACTGCGGGCGTGGTGTGCGCGATTGGTGTCGCGGTTGACCGGGGGGTAACCGGGGTTTTACCTGGTTTCACCGTTGGCTGTGGCGTGAAAATGCCAGCATTGTTGATAGAGAAGCCAGGAGTGGGATCAAAATTCATCCATCCAAAATTTGGGAAATAGACCTGGACCCAACTATGAGCGTCACCTCCATTGACAAGCCAGACTTGCTGCTGAGTATCGTAATGTCCCTGACTAAAGCCATTGACGATGCGGGCCGGAATGCCCAGTTCGCGGGCCATCATCACCATAGCCGTTGCGTAGTATGTGCAATAGCCCTGGTGTGTATGCAGAAGCCACGTCACAGCATCGATATTAGAAGGCACTGGCGGATTGCTCACAGAGTACTTGAAATTGACCTCATTGCTCAGATGTGCCTGCAGGGCAGAAACCACGTCATAAACAGTGGTGTCTCCCTTTGTCCATGTTTGCGCGGTTGCCAGCACTTCGGGTGAGAGCTGCGGCACTTGCAAGTAATATTGTTTTAATTCATTATAGCTGAGATTGGTTGTCCAGGGCTGAGGATCAATGGAAGGTAAGGCAATACTTGAGAGATCTATGGGCGAAAGTGTAGAAAGCATGGAGGTTACTTGATAGTGTTCGTTCTTGAGTAGAGGCGTCGTTTGTGTCCAGGCAGAGATAAAATTGCCCGTAGAATCAGTGAAGATGGTCACTGGCACTGTAAATTTACCCGGGTCGGCGGGAGCGAAAATAAAATGTTTAGTCCCGTCTGGTGGTTGGAGAATAGTAATGAAAGTGTTCAGTGGCTTTAGTCCAATTGATCCTGAATAGCTTGATGGCAACTGGCTATTGCCGGCGTAGCCTTCGGGATTCTGGATCAGCGAGGTCCAGCTATGCCCATCAAAAGCATCGAACGAGAAGCCTTCCAGATACTGTCCCTTTGTATTAGTGGCCGAGGTATAAGATAGAACAGGACCATCGGGCAGAGAGACATTGCCTGTAATTGTGAGCTGGTCGCCAAAGAAATTGCTTGAGGGCTGATAGGGGCTAAAGAGTTTGTTAGGATCACTTAGAGATGCCAGGTTGCCATGGGAGAGATTAGCCCAGGCATTATCCAGATTGTTCCAGAGCATTACACCTGACGCTGGCTGATGGATGACGGGTAGCAGCCAGCTCAAGGGCAGAATCAGCAGGGCGAAAAGGATGACAATGCGCAAAAAGCGGTTGGTCAGGTTGCGCAGCCAGACCTGATCTGTATACAGTCCCTCGTTTTTCCATTGCGTCAGTTGTCCAGCCAGTTGTACGCGCGCGATCAATGGGAGCAGCGCGCCAACCAGAATGAGTACTAGAAATGTCAGGTCGCGTTTAGCAATATAATTTAAATTAACAATCATAATAGAGACATAGACCAGAGCGACCAGCCAGGGCAGGTGCGCGCGATAGATCAGCCAGGAGCCAAAGTAACCAAGGAAAAAGCAGAGAAATGCCAGGTAGAAGAGAAAAACCATATCGCTTGCCGGCGTGCCTGCCAGTGAGAAGCCATTAGCTACCACGCCGTGCAGGCTGGCAAGTATTTCCAGCAGAGAGACATGATAGGCCAGCGAACTGGTCAGGATCAAGGCCAGCCAGTAGCCAAGAATACAGGCTGCGATATGCAGCACAGCCTGGGGAAAATAGCGACTTTTGGAAACGATCAGCCCGCAGGCCAGCCCCATGGCTGTGGTAATCCAGAGCACCCCTGTATGATTGATCGCAATCGCGGCAGTGACTGAATAGACTACACTATAAACAGCAATTGAGAGCAAGAGAAGAGGGAGCCAACCTTCCGTGGGCACCAGATGAGCCAGTTTCCGTTTCCGCGGCGGCTTAGCCGCTCGGGGCAGCAGCGGATGCTTGGAATGGGGGGCTGCCTGGGTAGGATAAACTCGCGCGCTGTTTGCCGGGCGTGCTTCGATCAGGCTGGATCGCATTTGTCTACTCCTGAGATTATAAACAAGGTTATTTTGAGAGCATACGCTATCACCTATGTACAGATCTGTGAGATAGTTCACAGTTCCAGTTCCAGCAAAGAATGATAAGGCCTGGACGGTCAGGCGTGCAATTCTTGCTTTTGTAGGGTATATGATTGGTTGGCCTGGGAAAGAAGCAAATGTTTGGCTGATACGAGATGCTTGCCTGGTTTTGTATGCTAGCCAGGAACAGCTATGCTGTATCTCTGTGCTCTTTCCCTCTGGGCAGATTGCTTCAATTTATAACAGTGTACATTATTTCAATCACAAAATATAGCTCGGCGGTATACAAAGGCGGACCATATTCCTAATAAACTAGAAGAGAGAGGAGTTTTTCCGTACGAAATGATGGAAATGCAAGGTGAGTACACTGCCTTTTTGCCGGCAAATCGTTTGCAACCCCGGCTTTTTTTGCGCGTATATATAATGGTTGGAACAAGGTTTTATGGAAATAAGAGCTATTCTAGAAGTTTTTATTGCATATCCGTCAAATTATCATTTATTACGGGAGATAGTTGTTATGACTGTTGTAACAGGGTTTCACTTTGCGGTAGGCGATCTTTTAAGCTGGCTGATCATTGGTGGGCTGGCGGGCTGGTTGGCAAGCGTAGTCATACGCGGGCGGGGCTATGGCTGTCTGGGCAATGTAATTGTGGGCTTGATCGGCGCTGTAGTGGGCGGTTTCCTGGCGAGCTTATTCGATATCACAGGCTATTTTCATTTCTGGGGTAGTCTGCTAGTCTCGTTTCTCGGTGCCTGCGTCCTGCTCTTCATTTTGCAGGCTTTGACGGGTAGGCGCAATAAATAGAGCTCTGGCAGCATGTGGTAAGTGGCTGGGTTTGTAAACGGCTCTTCTGTCTGCAAACTCAGCCACTTACCCCCAAATCTGGATTTCTGAGCAAAAAGCTGGCGTCATGTCTGTACGGGAGTGTTGCTCCTATGGAGAAATACCTGCCAGTAGCCAGCGCCTTTACTCAAGGGTATTGAGAAAGCGGCGACTATCCGTGAATTCGGCGAGGCAGCGTGGGCAACGGGCGAGATGGTCGCTCACCTGGCTATATTCTTCTTCCGTCAGTGTACCTGGCAAGCAATAGTAACTCAGGGTAGCAGCCGAGGGGCACTGGCGGCGATACAGTTGCGCAAGCAGATATGTGGTAATTTGCCTGGAATTGGCCATCTGTTCCTGGCATGTAGGGCAACTATCAAGATGCTGCCAGGCCGCAGGACTCAGCGGTTCTTTATCAAGAACAAATGCTTGCAATTCTTCAAGGCTGACATGTTGACTAACCATGATCTACTATTCCAATCTAATGCGTACACATGCGCAGAGGCGCCTCTGGCATAGAACGGATGGTACTGTTGTATAAACGCCTATAGTCTTCTTTTTTGTATTATATTTTTTTGCGCAAAAAGGCTGTCCAGTTCTGCAGAACCAGACAGCCTGTATGGGAATGCAAAGCGAGAACAGATAGAGCTTAAGTTTCGTCGTTTAAGCGCCAGCGAATCAGGTCTGCCTGGCGCAGGAGGCGCTCGACGATATTGCGGCGTAGGCGATGCACTTCGCGCACTTCGGAGAACTCACCAGAGCAGAACTGGATGATTTCGCGGGGTTTCAGACCACAATAGAAAAGGAGATACGCAACGCGTTGTTCGCGCGGAGCGGGAATGAGATTTTTGATAGTCTCCCAGAGATCACCTTCATAAGGAGCATCCTCGCAGGCCAGTTCAAGCGGATAGAGACAGCCGGGTTCGGGCAAAGGCACTTCCGGGCGTGTATAGGAGCGCAGTGTGTCGAGAATGGCCCCATTGAGGCTGGCTTTCAGATAGCTCAGCGCGGCTTCGAGAGAAGTAAATTGCAGTGATTGATTGCGCGCTGTGGCTTGCCAGAAGCGCTCAAAGGCTAGAGCCACATAGTAGTCGGGATTGTGATAATGGTAGGCAAGGTCATGGCGCGCGTGATTGCGCACCCATGCCAGCACCAGACCTTGATAGCGTTCAAACAGCAGGCTCCACGCCTCATTGTCGCGCTGAGAAAGTGCGCGCTGAAACAATTCCAGCCCTTCCCGGTCCTGATATGACTCTTTCGAGTGACCAGAGTTGCTCTGGCCATTGTATCGTTCGGCCACTGCCGTAATACTCGCATGAGTCGATAGGTTTTCTATATTTATACCCATCGCTGACTAACCCCCGCTTTCATTCGTACTGTAGAAGGAACTCCTACCAAAAAGACTGATCTTAGATGGCTATACGGGTAATCTATTCCCGTTGGTAAAGATGTTTAGATAAACGTGTTCTCTGGATTGATTTCCAATGGAATCCAAAACCACCTATTTGTTCAAACGAGCTTAGGAGCGTCTTCAGCACGCTCAAAAGCGGTACTTGTTCACAGCGCGGGAGTGGTATTGATCACTCAATTTGCGTTAAATAAATAGAAGAAAAAAAGTGAACTATCTCACATTGTCATTCTGTCCGAAAGGAAGTATGGTATATTTACGAATATTTCATGCTAGTGCTTGCTTGAGAGGGGAAAATCTTGTATAGTATGGATACTAAATGATCGTGTTTCAGCACACTTATTTCCAGGTCAGGCCGACCAGTCTAACGCGAGAGAATACTGATCCTAATGGGGAACGGTCATGAACAGGTGTATATTGTTGGGCGTAGACGCTCCTCTTTCCCCCGCCACGCGGCAGGCCATACGCACGATCAAAGAACTTATCGGGCCGCTGGCGCCGAGGGTGCGTCTGGTTTTATTGCATGTTATCTCCATTCCTTACGTGACTTCACCAACTTTGGGTCTGTATGGGGGACAATTTCAACCAGGCCTGGCGACATCGGAGCAGCGCACCGAGGCCGAGAAGGTCCTGGCGCTAGTGCGTACTTTGTTTAGGGAAGCAGGGCTTGATGCGTTACGCATCGAGATCTGTATTCGTTTGGGTTCGCCCGCCGACGAAATTCTTAGAGTGGCCAGGGAAATGAGCGCGGATCTGATAATTATAGGGAGTCGTGGCAATCTCTGGCGGGAACGTGTGAGGCGTTTTTTACTGGGCAGCAAGTCGCGCCAGGTGTTGCGGGGCGCGACCTGCCCGGTGATGATTGTGGTGTTGCCTCTTACGCGACGACCCGTCAATCTGGTGAAGTGGTATGAGGAGGCAATCACCCGTTACCTGCGCGATCAGACAGAGGGCCTGACCGTTTTCACGTCAGCTAAAGCCGCGCAGTTATTTTTGCCGCCAAACGTGCAGCGCATGCCGAATCGTAAAGAGTGCGCGGCGGCATCGCAGGCCTTGGAGCAATTAGCGCGGGAAGGTATGCTCTGCCGCCACGAGATTCAGGGCGAGACACGCTATGTCAATGACTGAAGCCAGGTCTGTCATTTTTTCCAGTTCAGGCTGCGCGTGCTTGAACTGGCTCTTGTGCCTGTTAGAGCCCCTGCTGAGCGACCTGGGCCGTCACTATCTCTTGCTGGTTAGTGACTGAGGTTTGGCGCACGATCATGGTGCCGACGCCTTCATCAGTAAACAATTCCCGCAAGAGTACGTGCGGTTCGCCGCCGTCGATAATATGCACACGTGGCACAGCGACCAGGGCGTCAAGACAGGCAGAGACCTTGGGGATCATGCCGCCGCTGATTATACCATCATGGATTAGTTGACGCGCTGCGGGTTCGCTCAGTTCAGAGATCAGTGCGCCATCAGCGCCGCGAATGCCCGCGACATTACTCAGAAAGATCAATTTTTCGGCGTCGAGAGCGCCAGCAAGGTGGGCCGCGACGAGGTCAGCATTGATATTCAGGCTGATGCCGTCTGGACCCTGACCCAGCGGCGCGATAATTGGTATATATCCCTGTTCGACCAGGGCCAGCACAATCTCCGGGTTTACGTTGTCTATCTCGCCCACAAAGCCCAACTCGGCATGAGCGATATGCGCCTGAATTAGATTGCCATCAATGCCGCTCAACCCGGCGACCTTGCCACCCATCTGCGCGGCCATTGAGACCAGGTTGGGGTTTACCTGGCCGCAGAGCACCATACGCACAATCTCTAGCGTCTGCGCATTGGTGACGCGCAAACCATCTTTAAAAACTGCGGGAATATTTAATTTGGTCAGCCACTCGTTTATATAAGGGCCACCACCATGAACAAGGATTGGTTGCGCGCCGAGAGCGCGTAGCCAGATAATATCTTGCAGGATCACACGCTGGTTTTCCAGCGTACTGCCTCCAAGTTTAATAACCAGGGTTTTTCCCTTGAGATAGTCGATATAAGGCAATGCTTCGCGTAAAACCTGGGCGATCAAGTTGTGGTCAGCGATAATCTCGCCCTCTGGTGACATTGAAAAGTTCATGGCCATGAATCAGGATGCTCCTCTTGCTTGACGTTATGCTTGCTCTTTTAGCTGTATACAAACGATTTTTGTTTAACATTTTCTTTTGGCGCTACCGGTGTGCCTGCTTAGAAAGGGGCAGGTAATCCTGCGCGCTCCCCTTCGGCACGCTTTACGTTACGGCATGAGCGCCTCGGTAGGCAAGCCTGCGGTTTCCGGCAACTCGACGAGCAGATTAGCGTTCTGTACAGCAGCGCCTGCCGCTCCCTTGACAAGATTATCGAGGCAACTCACAACCATCAGCCGTCCCGTGTTGCGATCAAGGGTGGGATGGATCAGGCAGAGATTGGTCCCGGTGGTCCATCTGGTGTGCGGGGCCGTATCAATCACGCGAATAAATGGCTCGTGAGCATAATAGTCAGCATACACTGCACGTACTTCCTCAATACTCATAGAAGGATCTTTGATATCAGCATAGCAGGTCGCCAGAAGCCCCCGGCTCATTGGAATGTAGTGGGGTACAAACGTCAGGCGCAGACCCCCTTCGACTGTGTGTCCGCCATCGCGGGCCGCGGCTTCTAACTCCTGTACGATTTCAGGCAGGTGGCGATGACCGCCAAGACTGTAGGCACTGACATCTTCGTCCTGTTCACAAAAGAGCGAGCCAAGCTTGAGTCCACGCCCGGCACCACTCATACCTGTCAGGCTGTTGACGATAATATCGGGCTTGATCAGGCCCATAGCCAGGGCAGGCAAGAGGGCTAGAATAGCGGTGCTGGCATGACAGCCTGGATTGGCAACCAGTGAAGCTGTGGCTATGCGCGCGCGGTAGCGTTCGCTGAGACCGTAGACGGCGGTTTCCAGGAGCGCGGGAGCTGGATGGGTATGCTGGTACCACTTCTCATAAGTCGCGACATTGCGCAGGCGGAAGTCCGCCGAGAGATCTACGACCTTGATACCTTGAGCCAGCAGTTCTACCACCGTTTCAGCGGCGGCGGCATGCGGCAGACAGACAAAGGCCAGGTCAGTTTGCGCTGGTTTCTCCGTCAGCAACAGGCTACCGACATTTGAGCTGTCGTGATTGAGTCCCGCCGCCAGTTGGGGAAACACCTCATCCAGGCGCTGGCCAGCGGCACTACGCGCTGTGACAGACGTAACCACGAACTCTGGATGGCCCGCGAGCAGGCGAAGTAATTCCAGGCCCGTATAACTGGTTACGTTCACAATAGAGACTGTGATCATTGTGTTACACCTTCCCGGTTTTAGTATGGACGGGGCCGGAATGGCGTAACATGGAAAACATGCCAGCAGTAGACGCGCTGGCGGGTTTTCATGACCAATCAAAAAGCCCTCATCCCAGGTCGAAAACTCATGGGACGAGAGCTGGTTTTCTGCTATGAAAAGACTCCCGTGGTACCACCCAGATTGTCGTCACCCGCAACAAGTGAGATATGCCATCTCCCTGTGCTAAAAAGGTTGTGACCACTCATTTTAGTTCATTTGCTGCATGGGAACTATCCATCTATCCTACTTGTCTCCCTCAGGAAACTTTCTTCGGACAGCCGCTCACGACGCGGTTCTGAGGAGGCGGAAACCTTCCGATCTTGCACCAATCATCGGATCGCTACTGGTTGCTATTCCTCATACTATCTTCGCTCAACGCGGGTCAGGCATATTTGTTTGTTCTTACTCTTTCAAGAATAACATCGTTTACGCGCGCTTGTCAACCGCTAAGCCCACAGTGATGGAAAACTCTTTTGCTCTTGCGCGGCGACTTTTCCATCTCCTGCTCCGAATTTTTGCAAATTTTTATAGCTGTGGCTTTTTGGCCAGGAACGCGCGTAGCGTTGTGATGACCAGTTCATGATCCTCCGCTTGAGGCAGCCCGGAGACGGTGATTGTGCCAACGACGCCAACGTGCCGGATGCTTAGCGGAAACGAGCCGCCGTGAGGCGCAAATTCACTTTCGGGCAGCAGGTATTTCTGCTCAATGCTCAGCCCCGCGTTTTTCAGCGCGATCCCCATAGCGTAAGAACTGCGTCCAAAACGTTGCACTGTATTGCTCTTGCGCCTGACCCAACTATCATTATCCGCACTGGTCCCGTTCATCGAGTAGTGAAAAAGTTGCTGCCCGTTGCGTGTAATATCGATTGTTACAGCCTTGCCCAGGTCCCGCGCAGCTTTCAGCAAGGCCAGTCCAACCTCCAGCGCGGTTTCGTTGCTAAATTCACTAAACTGTAGCTCGCTCTCTTGCGCGAGCAGGATAGTAAGTAATTCATCGTATTCGCCCATAAATAAGCTTATCCTATTTTAACTACGGTATGTCCGCGTGCGTTGCCTGTGAGTACACTCTCCAGAGCTGCGGGCAATTCTTCAAAGTTGATTTCGTGCGCGATGTGACTAAGGAGCTGCTCTGGTTTGTAGTTGCCAGCCAGGTGCTGCCAGATTTGCCGTCGCAGTGCCATGGGGCAGAGGACAGAATCGATGCCGAGCAGATTGACGCCACGCAAAATAAAAGGGAAGACGTTTGTGTTGAAATTGACGCCGCCAGTATTGCCAAACGCGGCGATGGAGCCTCCATATCTGGTGGTGCGCAGCAGATAGGCCAGTGTTGAGCCGCCAACGGCGTCCACACCGCCTGCCCAGCGTTCTTTTTCCAGAGGCCGACTGCTTTCCGCTGCGGTGACTGCGCGGTCGAGAATCTCGCTGGCTCCCAGTTCGCGTAAATATGTGTGCTCGGAAGCTTTGCCCGTGCTGGCTACCACTTCATAACCAAGTTTGCTGAGAATACTGAGCGCGATACTGCCTGCGCCCCCTGTCGCGCCTGTGACCAGGATCGGTCCATTGCTCGGCTGCAGGCCGTTTTTCTCCAATTGATTGATTGCCAGGGCGGCGGTAAAACCGGCTGTGCCCAGCGCCATGGCCTCTTTGGATGTCAGCCCTGCTGGCTGTGGTACAACCCAGTTCGCGTTAACGCGCGCGTACTCGCTAAAGCCTCCGTAGTGGCTGACACCCAGATCATAGCTGGTCACAATGACCTCGTCGCCGGCTTTAAAACGTGTATCACTAGATTCTACTATCGCGCCAGCGAGGTCGATGCCGGGCACAAAGGGATAGGTACGCACGATCTTACCCTCAGGAATCGAGGCCAGGCCGTCTTTGTAGTTCACGCCTGAGTAGGCGACTTTGACGAGCACCTCGCCCTCTGGCAACTCTGCGTGGCTCAGTTCTTCCAGCCCAGCCTTAAAACCTGCCTCGGTTCGATTGACGATAAATGCACGGAATGTTGCTACCATTCTCTACTCTCCAACTCTCTGCAAAGTGTAGTCTCTATCAAAACCCTCTATACTATAGGCGCCCCTTGTGATAGCGCGGAGAGAAAAGAGGTGAGGATATCCCATATACTTGCGCCTCTCGCCTCTTGCGCCTGAGCTTTGACAGAATACTGGCTGTGCCTCGCTACCAGCCTCTTTGCTGGCGCGAATAGGGGCACAATCGCATTTTCTCTCAGTATATCATCCAGCGGGCAAGCTTTTAGAGTGGAGATGCTGAGTATTGTGTGGATAATTTGTTTGCCACTCCCGGCCTTTAGCCTGTGGCAACAGGCAAGCCAGGCCCAGGCTTTAGAAAGGGACGACCAGAGAATGAAACAGTACAAAGGCAAGCAGAGCGATAGCACAGATGGCAACCACAAAGAAGATAAAGCGCCACATAAGCTGGTTATCATCGTTATTCGAAAAGTTATTGCTGTACCTGTAGTTGTTGCTTTGCTGCTGGCGCGGCGGGCTGTATGGCCGTAAAGGCTGCGGTTCGAAAATCTGGCGCTGTTGCTGTTGTGTTGTTTGTTCACGCGGGAACTGATAGGAGTTCTCGCCATAGTCGGGCGGGCGTGTTTGTCGCTGGCGGACGCGTTCGGCGGCACGAGCCAGTTCTTCGCCCTTGGATGGAGACGGAGCCGCAGGTTGGCGGGGCCTCAGGCCCAACTGTGTCTGCTCGGGAAGCGCGCTGAGCGTACCACTGATTTTATAGCCATCAGTAGTACCCAACAGAGGAGTGCCAGCTACCAGGGCTTCCAGGTCGCGCCGCATCTCCTGCGGGGTCTGGTAGCGCTCGTTAGCGGCAGTCTTCAAGGCCTTGCTTAAAATCCGCTCAAGTTGAGGCGAGACACGCGGGTTGAGCGTACGAACTGGCGGAAACTGGAATGGCGCGTTATCTCCCGGATCACGATTAGTAATCAGGTGGTGGATGGTTGCGGCCAGAGCGTAAAGGTCCGAACGGGGGTCAGCGTACCCCTGATACTGCTCAGGCGGCGCGTAGCCGGGTGTGCCAAGAGCCGTGGTCTTGCGCATCTGCCCGTTAAGCGTGGTCTTGGCACGCGCGATGCCAAAGTCAACGAGGTGGGCGTGTTTATCTTGAGCGCCGATAATAATATTCGCTGGCTTGATATCGCGGTGGACGATCGCTGGTTGCTGCCTGGAGAGATACTCCAGAATGTCGAGCACCTCCAGGGCATAACGCAACACATCCTCTTCGGTCATTGGTTGTCTGGTACGTTCTAGCCAGTGCTCTAAATTCTCTCCATCCACGTAGTCCATGACCATGTAGTAGCGCGAGCCTTCCTCGAAATGGTCCGTTACGTCAGGGATGAGCGGATGGTTGAGGTGGGCCAGGGTTTCCGCTTCGCGTTTAAAATTGCGCACATCCTCGTGTAGCTTCTCTGTATCGCTGCTATCCGCGTTCAGCACTTTCACGACGGTCAGCTTATCGGCCAGGCGTGTATCTTTTGCCAGCAATACCGAACCCATGCCGCCCTCGCCCAGAGCTTTCGTTATGACGTAGCGCCCATTCTGCAAACTCACGCCTGGAGTGAGACCAGCCGCCGGGTTTGTCACAATGTTGCTGGACGCGTCGAGACCGCCAGGTATATCAGTGCTGGTGGACAGCACAGCATTGTTCGCGACAAGTGCCGCGCCGCACTCTTCGCAAAAATGATCTCCCGGCCTATTCTCCGTTCCGCAATTTGGACATATCATTGGATCTATCTCTCTTTCCCAGGCGGATTCTCTCTTCTTAATAATCATAACAAATCCGTCAGCATTTTTGTGGACCCTTCAATTAGTATACGATAGAAAAGAGCAGATGCTCCAATTTAACCTTGCAATCTGAATGGCGTTCAGTTAGAATGAAAGAGGAGTATCCTCAATCAGCCCTATCCTGAAGTGGCTTATCAAGCAATTTGCCGACAGATTGTGCGCGTTTTGAGGAATTACGCATGAAAAAGCCGCCAGGGCCAGGTCTATTTGTTCCAAGGGAGGAGCATTGTTATGAGTGTTGAAACTCGTCGCGGTTCTTTTCAGTTTCCAGCCGCGACCAGCAATACGGCAGCATCAACTCAGGCTGAAATGGACAGCGCTATCTCGACGCTCCAGCAACACAAAGAGGCATGGGTACATGTCTCAGTGCAGGAGCGTATTGCTCTGGTTGATATGCTGCTGCATGATTTCGCGGCGCTTGCTCCACGTTGGGTGGAGGCAGCGCTCAAGGCTAAAGGCGTTAGTCCTGATTCGCCGGTGGCGGGCGAAGAATGGGGCGCGGGTGCCTGGCCAGTGGCTAAACAATTGCGCCAGTTGCGCCAGTCTCTGGCTGATATCGCCCGCGATGGACGCCCGCGCATCCCTGGCGCGGTGAAGGCGCTTCCTGATGGCCAGGTAGTGGCCCAGGTCTTTCCTCAATCCACCTATGATCAGCTCTTTTTTGGCGGAGTGACTGCTGAGATCTGGATGGAACCAGGCGTCACCAAAGAAACGCTTGCGACCACGCAGGCGGCGATTTACCAGGACACTAACCATAGCGGGAAGGTAGCTCTGGTCCTTGGCGCAGGCAATGTGGCCAGCATTGGCCCACTGGATATTATTTACAAGCTTTTCATGGAAGACCAGGTTGTCCTCTACAAAACGAACCCTGTCAACGCCTACACTGGCCCACTGCTCCAGGAATGTTTGCGCGCGCTAATAGAGCCAGGCTACTTGCGCGTGGTTTATGGTGGTGCGAGCGAAGGTGCGTATCTGTGCAATCACGCGGATGTTGCAGAGATCCATATCACTGGTTCAGATAAAACCTTTGACGCGATCGTCTTTGGCACCGGCTCTGAGGGTGAGCAGCGCAAAGCGGCGCGGACGCCTTTGCTCCAGAAAAAAATCACCGGCGAACTTGGCAACGTCAGCCCGGTCATTGTCGTGCCTGGTCCCTGGAGCCAGAGCGATCTGAGCTACCAGGCCATGCATATCGTGAGCATGCTTACCAACAATGCGGGCTTTAACTGTAATGCTACCCGCGTGGTCATTCAGCACAAAGACTGGAGTCAGCGCGCCGATCTGTTGCGTGAAGTGCGCTCCGCCCTGGGGCAAGTGCCCCTGCGTAACGCCTATTACCCTGGCGCTCATGCCCGGCAGCAAGCCTTTGTCGCGGCTCACCCTGATGCTGAGCAATTTGGTACTCCGCAGAATCAAGAGATGGCCTGGACGCTGATCTCTGATCTCGATCCACACCAGACCGATGATATCTGCTTTACGACCGAGGCTTTCTGCGGACTCTTTAGCGAGACCGCGCTGGAAGCCAGTAGCGTTGTCGAGTATATCGAGCGCGCGGTTGCTTTTGCTAATGATGATGTCTGGGGGACGCTCAACGTAACCATTCTGGTCCATCCGACTTCGCTTAAAGATCCCCAGATCGCGCAAGCAGTGGAAAGCGCAGTCGCGAATTTACGCTATGGCTCCATTGGCGTCAACTACTGGGCTGGCATTAGTTTTGCCCTTGGTACGACTACCTGGGGAGCATTTAGCGGCCATCCAATCTACGACATCCAATCGGGCAACGGCGTAGTCCACAACAGCCTGATGTTTGCTCGTCCTCAGAAAAGTGTCCTGCGCGCGCCTTTTCGCAGCAATCCCACCCCTACCTGGTTCGCCTCAGAGGTTGGCAAAGGACGCAACGTCTTTCCTAAACTTGTCCAGTTCGAAGCGGCCCCCTCGCCCCTCAAAGTCCCTGGCCTCCTCTGGTCTGCCATTAGAGGCTAGAGCCTGGCACGAAAAAATAGCCGAGAAAAGACGCGCAAGCGCTTTTCTCGGCTATTTTTTTCGTCTCTTCCCATTTCAGTCCTGTTGACCGCACGACAGGCAAAGCAAAGGTCTTTATTTAGATCAATTAATCGCTCATGCCGCCTGTTACCCTGGTTCCTACAGCAGGGGCCAGGGCATATGCGCGCTTTTGCTGAGCTTGACAGAACTTGCAATTCTCGCTATAATCCTAGCGAATAGAAATAAAGTCTTGCCCTGATGGGCGACTGAATTGGATTGATTTTTATGCTCAGCAAACATACACAGCCACAATTTAGCTTTTATTATTGGTTTAGCCCTCCAGCATGATGGTGGGCCCTTTGGGCTGAGCAAAAAAAACCACCAGCGTGCTGGAGCGAGCAGAGGATTTAGCCTCTGCTTTTTTGTTTGCAAGAATTCGTGCGTGATTTTTAGGAAGGACAAAACCCATGATTATCGTCGTTTGTAGCCAGGCCAGAAGTGATGAACGTGTCCAGCTTCTCGAAGTATTAGGGCGCGTGTCAGGTACCTTACATCCCCTGACTGTAACGCGTATGCGTGAGCGAGATGTGATTGTTTTGGACAACGCGGCTCTTGATGTTCAGGCGCTCGCGACCTTGCGCCAGCAGCCAGCGGTTGCAGAGATTGTGCAGTTACAGACTCCCTACAAGCTTGTCAGTCGCGCTTTCCAGACCGAAAATACCGTTATCGAGCTAGGAGGGGTCAGCATTGGAGGTGGTTCGCCAGTAGTTATGGCTGGTCCTTGCGCCGTTGAAAATCGCGAGCAGTTGTTGGATACTGCGCAAGCTGTCAAGGCTGCTGGCGCGCATGTTTTGCGCGGTGGGGCATACAAGCCGCGTACCTCGCCATATCAGTTCCAGGGTCTGGGAGTTGAGGGGTTAGAGATGTTGGCAGCCGCGCGTGAGTTGACCGGATTGCCAGTTATCACCGAGGTCATGGAGCCTGGTCTGGTCGAAACGGTCGCGCGCTACGCTGACATTTTGCAAATCGGCGCGCGCAATATGCAAAATTTCCCGTTATTGCTCGCGGCAGGCCGGCAGCATAAGCCAGTTATGCTCAAGCGTGGCCTCTCTTCCACGATTGATGAATGGCTACTGGCGGCTGAATACATCGTCGCCGCTGGTAATCCCAACGTCATGCTTTGTGAACGAGGAGTCCGTAGCTTCGATCCGCAGACCCGCAATGTACTTGATCTCGCCTGTGTTCCGCTTCTCCACCAGCTCACTCACCTGCCCGTCATCGTCGATCCCAGCCATGCCACTGGACGCCGCGAACTTGTGCCCACTATGTCGCGAGCTGGCATCGCCGCGGGCGCGGACGGTCTGATTCTAGAGGTGCATCCCAATCCTGGCGCGGCACTTTGCGATGGCAAGCAGTCTATCACCCCGGACCAGTTGCGGGGCATTGTCCAGGAAACGCGCCTGCTGGCCGAACTGATAAGTGGAAAACTTTTTGCCGAGCAAGTGGCCTAGATCGCGAAATCGTCATTATTCCTATGCTTTTTCTCGTATCGTTTGGCCAACGAAGGCCAGGCGCTATATGGTGCCGATCCTGCTGCTCAATGGCGCGCAGCACCGCTTTAATGGGACTATATTGCTATTTCAAATGTCGTTTTAACTACGTAATCTGCACGCTCAGATTGGCTGAATCAGTAGCGAAAACTGATCTCAATAGTGAGCATTTGCCGGGACAAAGACCCCGCTGCCCTGGCACTATTGCATCTACAAGACACAGCAGTAGTGTCTGGCTGATACAGCAAGCCATGCTCTTTGCAACATAAAGCAGGGGTTCTTCTGGAGAAGCTGGAACCTGGCTATGTAGCCCTGCAGCCCCTTGTATAGTCCCTCAGTTTCTATCCTCTGAGAACGAAAAGCTTAGTAAATTCTATCTAGATTGAGGCGCAGGCTTGTGTTAAAATAGGCCAAAAGCGCTAGCAGTGGATTAAATTGCGAGAAAAGGAAGTTTGAGGTCATTCATGGAGGATACTGGCAAACTGGAGACGCTTGGTCGCTATCGTCTTGTGCGCAGGGTTGGCCGTGGCGGCATGGGCGAGGTCTGGCTGGCGGAAGATCCTCATTTGCTGCGTCAGGTGGCATTGAAGATTTTGCCAGTGCGCAAGCGCGACGACGAGGAGTTCTTGCAACGCTTTGAGCGAGAGGCGCGCGCGGCTGCCGCTCTGCATCATCCGCATATTTTGCCAGTGCATGACTATGGTCAGCAGCAGTTGCCGGATAATCAAGCAATCACATATCTGGTGATGTCTTATGTCTCTAGTGGTTCGGTCGAGGATCGCTTGAAGACATTATCTAATGCTCAGCAAATGCTAACTCAAGATGAAGCACTGGCATATCTTTTTCAAGTTGCCGAGGCGATCGATTACGCGCATGCCCATAAAATCGTTCACCGTGACATTAAACCAGGAAACATGCTGCTACGCGATAATAACTGGCTGCTACTGACCGATTTTGGCATTGCCCGTATATTGACTGACGCGGATGCATTTACGAGCGGTTTGTACCTGGGGACGCCTACATATATGGCTCCTGAGCAGGCTCAGGGACAGGCTGTGCCAGCCAGTGATATTTACAGCCTGGCGGTAGTAGCTTATCAATTGTTCACCGGGCATCTGCCGTTTCAGGCTGATAATCCCTTTGCCCTGTCTTTTCAACACGCTTTTGCGCCGCCATCCTCGCCGCGTATCTTTAATCCGGCTCTCTCGCCTGAATTTGAACTGGCACTCTTGCGCGGCCTGCTGAAAGATCCAGCGCAACGTCCGCCGACAGCGATAGCGTATGTGACAGGTCTGGATCAAGCCTTAAAGTCGTTCCCTTCGTATAGTCCGCCGCCTGCGCAGGAGCAGGATTCAGCAGCGCTGACTCCCACTACTAAAGTAGACCTGAGACGCCGGAGAATCTTACAAGCCACTGGGATTGGCGCCGGCGTTTTGCTGGTTGGCGGAGGTGCAACTATCTACCTGGTCAATGCGCAGGCGCGCCCCAAAGCGCTCGCAGCGACGCCCACTGCCACTCAGGCTCATCCAACGGTGGACCCCAATGGGCCACTGATCGTCAGCGCGGCTTTTACAGCTCCAGCAAATACGATGGTCTGGTCGCCGCAGGCCAATGTCGTGTCTGTCTCCAGCCGGGATGGGCAAGTGGTAGTCTGGGATCTCACAGCGGCAGGCCCCTCTTCCGCGCCACGTGAGCTTGGTCGCTTTACGCGAGGTATAAGCTTTACGAATCTGCTAACCGCCTGGTCCCCCAATGGCAAGACGCTAGCTGTGGCGAATGCTAAATATGATCTCAATACATCATCCTACAGAACGCTGGTGTATAAGCCTGACCTTTCCTCTGAGATCTCAGGCTTCACGCTTGAGACTACGGAAGAGGTTAAGGGCTTGAGTTGGACCTCTAAAAACTATTTACTAACAGTAGCAACTGTCACAGGCGATGTTACTAAAATCCAACTCATGCTCTGGAATATGAATCAGCCGAAGCAAAATGCGCTCTCTTCCACTATCCCTATCGAGCTAACTTTTACGCAGACAGCCGGCAATTGGGCAGTAGTTTCTCCCAACGGCTCTACGCTGGCGATTTGCGCTTCAGGTGGTCTGCTCATCGGTCACCTGGATATCAGTGGCCAGGGAAACCTCTGGAAGCAGACTGGTAAGCAACTTCAACCAGACAACAGCGATGCGGACATCGTGGCGTGGTCGCCAAATGGCCAGTATGTGGCTGCGTTGCCCAGGAGTGTATCGGACAATGGTATAGTGGTGGTCTGGGATGCAAGCAAGCAATATCAACTGGTCTTGCCGAGCCTGGCGACCTCGAGTGTCCCTACGTTGATTACGACTTTGGCCTGGTCACCGTCTTTGTCCAAATCCGTCCTGGCGCTAGGTGGGAGCAACGGACAAATCTATCTCTGGAATGTGGGAAGTAGCCCGGAACCGTATCGGATCTTATCTGGAAGTATTCAAAGTGCAGTGACCACCCTGGCCTGGTCCTCTGATGGCCACTGGCTGGCGGCTGGTTACGATAATAATTCGACGACTATCTTGTTCTGGAGGTTGTAGGTTTGTTATGGAAATTTTGCCCTTACGCAATGACTGGCAAGGAAAACTGATTGCACGTTATCAACTTGAGAAGTTACTGGGACGTGGAGGCGCGAGCGAGGTCTGGTTGGCAACAGATACACAATTGCGCCGTCAGGTAGCGATCAAGATTTTGCCAGCGGCAACGAACGATCAGGTCTATTTGCGCGATTTTATCTATGAGGCTCGTGCGGCTGCTTCATTAGAGCATCCGCATATTCTGGGTATTCATGATTTTGGCGAGCAAGAAATCGAGCCAGGCGAGGTGATGCCATATCTGGTGATTCCCTATGTCGCTGGTGGTACGCTCGCCACACGCATGAAAGAGGCAAGCGGTCCATTACCTCTCCAGGAATGCCTGCGTTATCTGCGTCAGGCCGCGCAAGCCATCGATTACGCGCACAGTAAGCGTATTCTGCATCGCGATATCAAGCCAGCGAATATGTTACTGCGCGACGATTGGCTGCTGCTGACCGATTTTGGCCTGGCCAAAGTGTTGGGTGCAACGATGATGCGCAGCCAGACCTCCGCTGGCTCTGGTACGCCTGAGTATATGGCGCCGGAGCAGATTATGGGTCAGGCACAGCCCGCCAGCGATCGCTATAGTCTGGCAGTAGTGGCCTATCAGCTCTTTACCGGGAGTACGCCTTTTCGCGGTGCCACGCCAGCTGAGACGATCAGGCAGCAAATGCAAGCACCGCTGCCTTCTCCGCGCTCGCTGAATCCGCAGATTCCAGTCACCGTTGAGAATCTCTTGCTTATCGCGCTCTCGCGTAACCCGCATCTACGCCCACCCTCCTGTCTCGCCCTGGTGGATGCGTTACAAAAGAGTTGGATGTCGGGGACGCCAACGGCGTCGAGCCCGGATGCAACCCTACTCGCGCCCTGGAGCAAGCGTCTGCAAGATCAAAGCTCTTCTCCGAGCAATCCTCCTGTGAATGGCGACCTGTCGTCCAGTCCTGCCTGGTCCCCGCAGGCAGGGATTACAAACGTGTTGCCGCCTATGGCTCACAATGCCAGTACAGTGACCGATCGCAATCCCACCAGCTCTCCGCCCGCGCCAGCAGATCCATTCGCAACCAATGTTAGCGCGATTACGCCTGGCATTTCTATGACGCTGACGAATCCTCCGTATCAGCCAGGGTTGCTGGAGCGCAAAATAGGCCGGCGATCTATTCTGATTGGTGGTGTTGTAGCGGCAGTGCTGGTCATTGGTGGTGGAGCAGGTGTGCTGGAGTATGTGCGCACGCACACCAGCCTTGCTTCGCAAGCCCTGAAGCCCACACCAACACCCTTACCAGGTCCACATAACTTGATGCCTGGAGAACCAGTTTTACAACTGACCGCTCATACCGCCGCAGTCTGGACCGCGAGCTGGCATCCTGACGGGCGTCATCTACTGACAGCCTCAGCCGATGGCTTTATTATGCTCTGGGATATCGCCAGCGCTCTGCAAAGCGGCATTCCCGGCTCTACGCTCGCGACTCCCAGCCAGAAAGTGGGTGTTGGCGGCATCAAGTTCCAGTACATTACCGACGCTGTGTGCTGGTCAAAGGATGGCAAGAAGATCATTGTCGGTAACACATTTAATGATAAAGCCTATGTCCTTGATGCCTCCAACCTTTCTACCACGCCAGTGATCTATCGAGATCTAGATCTAAGCGTATTGGGCGATGCCGCGATTTATACAAATGTCGCGGCTGGTCCATCCAACGATACATTTACTGTCACCAATGGCATGATTAGCGGATCACAGGTACAACTCTGGCGCTATGGGCAGACAAATGTGCCGCTCGTCAACTACGATGTTCAGGAAGAACTGGATACATTGCACTGGTCGCCAGACGGTAGTATGTTAGCAGCTACGACCGGGTCGCTGGCCAAGCAGAATGGTTTTTACGTCTGGGATAAGGCCAATCCCTGGAAGCCACGTTTCTTTATCAGTCCTTCGCGCAATAAGGCGCTTTTATTCGCGATAATCGCCTCTACTCTTGTATGGTCGCCAGTGAATCCTCATCTCTTGCTGGTCTCAAACGCCGACCAGGCGCTAATCTGGGACGTGCGCCAGGATCAACCCTTGTATGTTTTAAGCGCCACAGTTGATAACACAATTCCAGAAATCAGTCGCCTGAGCTGGTCCCCTGGTGGACGCTATATCGCGGCCTCATACGATCCCACTGGCGACAACACTACCATGCCGTTACATCCCCAGATCTTCATCTGGGATATGCAAACAATTCTTAAGCAGGCGCCTTCGAGTGTGCGCCAGAAGCCCTCGCTCACCTTTAGCGCGCCCCCTGGCAGTCCAGGACATGCTCAGGGGATTATCGACCTTAGCTGGTCCCCCGATGGTCGTTACCTGGCTACTTCGTCGTTTGACAAAACGGTGATTATCTGGAAAGTGGATAAGCAGTAAACTGTTCTGGCAAGCGTTCGGCCAGTGGAGCAGGCCAGGCTAGTCATCTCACAGGCATTACGTCCATGTAATAGAGTCCTCTCTAGTAAAGATAAAACTCGGAACTCTATCTTGCATATGCATATGACACAGAGCCGAGGCGCTTATACAAAACTGGCTCAGGATATTGTAAAATGGCTTCAGGCATACGCAGTTTTTTAAAGAGCCAGATATAAGCACGTGGCTCCAGGGATGGAGCTTGACGCGCGATCTTATGGTGGAAACCTGGCACTGCATAGCGTGCCGTGCGCGATAGGCATGGCCTGAGAAAATCTGCTATTAATCGGATGCTTGCGCCATAGACACGCGCTTTACAGCGAGCTACAGAGGCTCCGCCGCGCCTGACGCAGTCCTACGAAGGAAAGAGAGCGGTAAGCATGCCTGACATAAGCCGGCAGGGTCTGTTCGCAAAGCATTTCTTGACTGCTGTCGATATGGCTGATCTTGAAAAACTGGTTGCGTTATGTAGCTCGCGCGAGCACCTTCTTCTGCGTCTTGATTATAATTTGCTAATTCTGCCTGGTTTACCGACTGACGATCTTTTTCTCTATTACCATGCTGACCATCTTGTGGGTTGTTTGCTGATGGATCGCTATCACAGCAACATAAAAGAGGTAGCTGGTCTGGTGCATCCTGATTTTCGCCGCCAGGGGATTTTTCGTAAACTGCTGACCGCGGCTACCGAGGAATGTCTGAGCCGTGGGATTACTCGTCTGCTTTTTGCCTGTGAGACCACCTCAAGCAGTGGGCGGGCCTTTCTCAAGGCTGTGGGAGCTGGACGCGAGTTCGCGGAGCATCGGATGCTGCTTCAGACCTTGCAGCGGCGTTTGCAGCGCGATCAGCGCCTCGTGGTTCGCGAGGCCCGTCGTGCTGATAGCAGAGAACTGGCGGTGGTGCTGACCGAGGATTTTGAAGGCAGCAACGCGCGCGCGCTCCAGCATGTCCTGCTTGCCTTTGAGCGTCCCAATCAGCGCTTCTATCTTGCTACCTATGTTGACAATGCTGTGGGCCGTATTGAGCCAGTCGCCACATTGCGCGTTGAAGAGATGCCACGGGAACTCGGTATCTATGGCTTCTTTGTGCGCCCTGAGTATCGCGGGCGCGGTTATGGTCGCCAGCTTATGGAGGAGATTATCGTCGCCTTATATGAAACTGGCGCAAAACCCATCATGCTGGAGGTCGATGCTAACAACTTTACCGCTTTAAATCTCTATCATTCGCTCGGTTTCGTCATCGATCGCACCTACGAATACTACGGACTCGCGCTGAATGAGTGAGATGGCCGCGTAGTGTACCGTTTTTTCCCGCACATCGCATCGTCCTGAATAAAAGAGAGTTGGCCTGGATTGGCGCGCCGATCCAGGCCAACTCTCTTTTATTCAAGGCAAGACAACTGCCCATTAAGAGAACAGGTAAGAGCGTTTTAGCCTGATTTTACAAAGACCAGGCTAACTCATATCGCTGAGCCGCGTATGCTTTTATCCGTCAAGCGTGCTGGTATCGCCGACTGGCTCGCCGAGTTCGCGAGCGCGGATCACGCGGCGCATGATCTTGCCGGAGCGTGTTTTGGGTAGCGAGGGCACAAATTCCAGCTCATCTGGTACAGCCAGTGGACCGACCATCGCGCGCACATGCTTTTTGAGCTCCGCGGCCAGTTCATCATTGGCCTCGAAGCCATTCTTGACGATTACAAAGACCTTTACATGTTCGCCCTTAACCTCGTCAGGTTTGCCGATCGCGGCTGCCTCAGCGATGGCAGGGTGACTGACCAGGCTGGACTCAATCTCAGATGAACCAAGGCGATGTCCGCTGACCTTGATTACATCATCGACGCGGCCCTGGATGCGGAAGTAGTTTAGCTGGTCTTTTGTGGCTGCATCGCCCGCGAAATAGAGATTGGGCAGGGTATTCCAGTAAGTTTCGTAGCGCGCAGCATCGCCGTAGATTGTACGCATCAGCGAGGGCCAGGGATGGCGTATCACCAGGAAGCCGCCCTTGTTCGAGCCAACCGACTGGCCATCTTTATCGACCACATCGGCATCGATGGTTGGGAAGGGTCGCGTGGGACTGCCGGGTTTGGCGGGAATGGCCAGGGTGGGTGTGATCAGGATCGCGCCAGTCTCAGTCTGCCACCAGGTATCGACGATATGCAGGGAGCCGTTGCCAGCATTTTTACGATACCAGATCCAGGCTTCGGGATTGATCGGCTCGCCTACGGAGCCAAGCAAGCGCAGGCTGCTCAGATCGTGCTTCGCTGGCCACTCCTCGCCGAAACGCATCAGGCTACGAATGGCTGTCGGCGAAGTATAGAGGATCGACACTTTGTACTTTTCGACGATATTCCAAATGCGATCAGGTTGCGGATAGATCGGCGTACCTTCAAAGAGCAAACTGGTCGCGCCAGTCATCAGTGGACCATAGACGATGTAGCTGTGTCCGGTCACCCAACCAACGTCAGCCGCGCACCAGTAGATATCGTCAGGCTTGATATCGAAGACAAACTTCATTGTCGCGTAAACGCCCACACTATAGCCACCATGGACATGCACTACGCCCTTGGGCTTGCCCGTGCTACCGCTGGTGTAGAGAATATAGAGCATATCCTCGCTATCCATCTCCTCGCAGGGAATCTCTGTATCTTCGGGAATTTCGGCCAGCAGATCGTGCAGATAAACATCGCGCCCTGCCTGCATGGGTATATCCAGGCCCAGTCGCTGTACCACCAGCGTATGCTCGATACTCGGCGTATCCTTCAGTGCTTCGTCAGTAATCTTCTTTAACTCGATCAGCTTGCCGCCGCGATAGTTTCCGTCAGCAGTAATCACTACTTTAGCCTGCGCATCGTTGATACGACCGCCCAGCGCGGGCGCGGCGAAACCACCAAAGACCACAGTGTGAATTGCCCCCAGGCGCGTAACTGCCAGCAGAGCCGCTGCCAGCTCGGGGATCATCGGCATATAAATAGCCACGCGATCGCCTTTGCCCACGCCCAGATTCTGCAAAGCCTTCGCCATCCGATTGACCAATACATAGAGGTCTTTATATGTTAAAGTGCGAGTTTCTAAGGCGTTATCGCTTTCCCAGTGGAAAGCCACCTTATTCCAGGTAGGAGTATCTTTATGGCGATCCAGAGCGTTGTACACAATATTGGTTTTTCCGCCAGAAAACCACTTGAAAAACGGCTTCTGTGTCCACTCAAACGTTGTATGCCAGGGAGCGAACCAGTGCAATTCTTTGGCAAGATCGTCCCAAAATTCAAAGCGGTTCTGGAGTGACCACTGGTAGAAATCCTCGTAATTATCGAAGCCTTTGGAACGCATGTAGGCTACAATATTAGAATTCGCCTTTTCCTCCTGCTTTGGCTCGAAAAGGCGATCTTCGACCAGAATACTGTCGGTATCGTCGAAACGGAGGTTATTGTTCATCCTCGATGTCCTCTCTACCAGTTACGGTACTATTTGCATCTGCGCAAAAACAGCGCCTCAATGGACGGGAACAAACACAAAACAACACTCAGGATAGTGATTATAGGCGTGCGGAATGCGCGCCCTGTGGAAAAGTGCGCAAGAAGAATCTGGTATTGCCCTCCTGCCAGGTGACTGATTACTGTCGAGGAGCACTTTAAGAGCGCGCGGCAATACACTATTGAAAAATCGTACCATACTCACTAACAGGCGTCAAGGGCTTTAAGACAAGCAAGAGCTAGATAATCTGCTCGTCTTCTGCAAAAAAAGGGCGGGCGAGCAGAGTTGAGCAATGGCGTCATTCGCTAACAAAGTCCTGTAAGAGAGGAGTTTTCGTCAAACTTTGTTTGACAGGACAATCTGCCAGGAAACCATCTGGCTCGGAAAAGCTGTTGTATAATGCAAGCGTTAAAGAGGAGGAATTATGAGACGACAATTTCGCCTGCTGCATACAGTGCGCTATGACGAATGCACGTGCGATAGTCTGCTGGCGCCGCGAGCGTTTTTCCAATATATGCAGGACATAGCCGCGCGTGATGTGGCTGACGTTCGTTTGGAGGTGAGCGGCCTGTGGGTAGCGAGGCGTACAATCATCACCTTTGCGGTTCCCGTTGCGGTACATACGCGACTGGAGTTGAAAACCTTTGGGCTGGGATTTACACGCATTACAGCTCAACGTGGCTATGAAGCTCGTTACGCGGACGAGCCAGATAGTGAGCCAATTATTGCCGCGCGCACGCTCTGGGTCTATATCGACCAGCGCGGGCGTCCTGCGCGTCTGCCAGAGGGAACGGCTGAGATCTGGCTGTCGGGTGAAGCGCTCGTGCCTCAAGTGGAGGCTGCTTTAGCGTCGTCGCCGGCCAGTGAGCCAGAGCTTGCTTCAGCGCGCGTGCGCTTCTCAAATGTCGATCTGGCGTATCACCTGAACAATGCCGCGGCGGTCGAGATGCTCGACGACGCGGCCTGGGAAGCCCACGCGCGTGCTGGCCTGACGCCTGACACAGCCAGTTTTATCGCGCGTGATTATGATATCGAGTACGTGAATAGTCCGCGCTTTGGTGAAGAGTTGGTACTCCACACCTGGTTCGATCCTCTGCCACGCGTGGGTCAGGAATTCAGGCGCATACAACAGATTACACGTGATGGCAAAGTTATGGTGCGCGCCTGCTCACGCTGGTCCTGGCCTTCCTGATACCAGGGCCGAAATTATTTATTCCCCAACCGAATCTTGACAAGTGCTTCTTCTGTACCTATACTTTCCGCGGCATGTTTTTACAGAACGCGGCAGTTTCTCACCGCTAAATCGCGTATTAGCGAGCCACCAGCGCTTCCTCGTGCTTCTCGCCTGTTTAAATTGCCAGTTGAGCATTATGCTCAGCGGGCCGCTTTTTGTGGTTGTTGTTGGAAGTTGTTGGAAAGTGTGGAAAGTGTGGAAAGTGTAGTTATACTTGGCGCCGGGCAACGCGCTAGAATGGAACCTATGAGCGACCAGTCATCTTTGAAAATGTTCCTGAACCTTCCCTATGATGAGCTTGAAGAGCTTAACCTCGCAGCTAGAGAGAAACGTGATACCATCTCAGCAGAAGATCAAGAGCACTATTATCGTGAGTATCTGGAAAAAGAGAAGTGTGTGAAAGCGGTAACTCTGTGTTTCTCTGACCTTGAGGGTCGTTTCCATATGCTGGATTATGATAAAAAATTCCTGCTTAGTTCCGCTGATAATTTGACCTTTGATGGCTCCTCTATTCGTGGTTTTACAGCCCAGTGTGAGTCAGATCTGCGTTTGCAGATTGACTGGACCAGCTTCTTATGGCTACCTGCGGACCTTTTTGGCGTGGGCAAGGTTATTGTCTTTGCCAATGTGCTTAATCGCCAGGGCAGCCAGTATGCATCGGATTTCCGTGGCCTCCTCCAGCAATACTTACGTGATTTACAGGAGAAAGAGGGTTTGCAGGCGCTGGTATCTGCTGAGCTTGAAGGAATTGTTGTAGAAGGGGCGAACGCGGAGCAGCGTTTTGACGAGCGCAATGGCTTCAATTTAATCTCTACCAGTGGCTATTTTCACTCGCTACCGCGTGACCCACTGCGCCAGTTTATTGATCTGTCAGCCAGCGCCCAGCGGGCGATGGGCTTTAGAAATGAGAAGGATCATCCAGAAGTTGCTCCTTCGCAATTTGAGATGAACTTCTCCTACACGAACGCACTGCGCACTGCCGACCTGATCCAACTCTACAAACTGGTCTGCCGCCAGGTAGCTAATACTATGGGACTGAGCGCGACCTTTCTGCCCAAACCGATTATAGGGATCAATGGTAATGGGATGCACACAAATATCTCACTGGCAAAAAATAGTAAGAACACCTTCTACGACAAAAACGGTCAGGAGCATCTATCGGTCGTGGCTCATGATTTTGTTTCACGCATTCTCAATCACGCCCCTGAGATCTGCCTGATTCTCAATTCGAGCGTCAACTCCTACCGTCGCCTTGATCCGCATTTTGAGGCCCCCAACCATATCCAGGTCTCACCCATCGATCGCGGCTCAATGATTCGCATTCCTGTGGGCAACGAGCGCACTGCGCGCATCGAGGTGCGTTCAGTCGCGCCTGATGCCAACCCTTATTTGCTGCTTTACACGCTTTTCCAGGTCGGTTTGACAGGCGAAACCCTGCCAGCTACCGCGCCGAATAATGGCGAAACGCGCTTGCTACCAGGGACTATTCAGGAAGCAATCGACCTCTTCGCATCCAGCAAACTCATCCAGAAGATGCTCGGCAAGACTAACACCGAGAAGTACCTTTCCTATAAACAGGCGGCTGCGGATCGCAGCCCGCGCAGCCTGGGGATACAGGTCAAAACCTCTGAGATTGTTTATCATCACGAGGTGACGAACCAGGCTCTGTGGAACAGATTTTAGTTTTCTTCCTATCAAGCCTGTGCGTGAGCGGCGGCATAAGCATGGTCTTTGCTCGTGCAGCGGGCAGAGCCCTTTTCGCGAGTCATCCCTAACTTTTTGGCAGGAGGAAACGCGATTTGTGCTTTCCTTCTGCTGCAGGCAAAGCCCCTTTTCGAGAGGTTTGTGGAACTGAGGCACGTAGCGCCCCGCCTCCACAAACTTCTCCTCTCAATTGGAGAGGTGTGGCAAAAGGCGTTTTGGCCTGATTTTACCAAATCGGGGATAACTCATGCACGATCTGGAGTACAGGCAAAAAGTATTTGTATCTTCTGTGCTAATCCAGCGACAGATCCCAGTGCTCTGGCGAGCGCCAGAGGCTGGAGAGAATAAGCTCGCGAATGAAAACCAGTTCCTTGGGCAAGCGATCGTAGAGCTTCATGAAAAGTTCCTCGTGAGAGAGCAGTTCCCGTTGCCAGATCGCGCGATCAACCGACATTAGTTCGTTGAATTGCTCGCGAGTGAAGTTGGTCAGGCCGCGCCAGTCGAGGTCTTCGTAGCGGGGCATCCAGCCGATGGGGCTTTCGATACTGATCGCGCGCCCATGAGCGCGTTCAACAACCCACTTGAGGATGCGCATATTGTCGCCAAAGCCAGGCCAGAGGAAATGCCCCTCAGCATCGCGTCTGAACCAGTTGACGCAAAAGATACGCGGTGGATTATGCAAGTTGCGTCCGAAGTTGAGCCAGTGATTAAAGTAGTCAGCCATATGGTAGCCAGCGAATGGCAGCATAGCGAAGGGATCGCGGCGTACCTCGCCGACCTTGCCAGTGGCAGCGGCGGTGGTTTCCGAGCCCATGGTGGCAGCGGCGTAAACTCCGAAGTTCCAGTTAAACGCCTGGTAAACCAGGGGGACGGCATCAGAGCGACGCCCACCAAAAATAAAAGCTGAGATTGGGACCCCTTGCGGATCGTCTGCGGCTGCATCGATGACCGGGCACTGGCTGAGCGGCGCGGTAAAGCGAGCGTTGGGATGCGCGGCTGTGTACCCACTGGTCGGCGTCCAATCCTGGCCGGTCCAATCGATCAGGTGCGCGGGCGGCACTTTAGTCATACCTTCCCACCAGACATCGCCATCGTCGGTCAGTGCGACATTGGTAAAGATTGTATTGGCGCGCATCGAGGCCATGGCATTAGGATTGGACTGCTCGCTGGTACCCGGCGCGACTCCGAAGAGTCCTGCTTCAGGATTAATCGCGCGTAAGGTGCCATCCGAGCCGGTTTTAATCCAGGCAATATCATCGCCCACAGTCGTCACTCGCCAACCCTCTTCATGGAACTCCTGGGGCGGAATAAGCATGGCGAAGTTGGTCTTTCCACAGGCACTAGGGAAGGCGGCTGCGACATAGGTCTTCTCGCCTCTGGGATTCTCTACGCCCAGGATGAGCATATGCTCTGCCAGCCAGCCCTCGTCGCGTGCCAGTACCGAGGCGATGCGCAAGGCGAAACACTTCTTGCCCAGGAGCGCATTGCCACCATAGCCGGAGCCATAAGACCAGATGGTGCGCTCCTCCGGGAAATGCACAATATATTTGTGCTCTGCGTTACTTGGCCAGGCAATATCTGCCTGACCAGGCTCCAGCGGCATACCTACGGAATGCAGACAGGGGATAAAATCGCCGCTTTCTCCCAGCACATCGAAAACCGCCTGGCCCATACGTGTCATGATCCACATGCTTACTGCCACATAGGGCGAGTCGGTGAGCTCGATACCAATGTGCGCGATTGGCGAATTGAGTGGTCCCATACTAAAGGGGATCACATACATTGTACGCCCGCGCATACAACCGTCGAAGAGTCCGGTGAGCGTCTCTTTTATCTCCCTGGGATGAACCCAGTTATTAGTTGGGCCAGCATCAGCTTTGCTCAAAGAACAAATAAAGGTGCGATCCTCGACGCGCGCGACATCATCTGGAGTAGAACGGGCCAGAAAGCTAGCAAGGCGTTTCTCAGGATTGAGCCGTAAGAAAGTGCCAGAGTCAACCATCTGCTGGCACAGACGATCGTACTCCTCTTGTGAGCCATCACACCAGTGGACCTTATCGGGTTTGCACAGCGTAACTGTTTTTGTAAACCATGCGCGAAACCTGGTGTTGGTGACGTAATCAGGAATCTTCATCGATGTCTCTCTTGATATGTGCTATCGACTATAATACGTACCTATAAGATAAAAATAGAGAAACATGTTCAGACCACTCTGCTAGCAGAGTAGTGTCCTCGCTGTTTCTTCCCTCATCCATTAGTGAAAAATAAATACTAATAGATCTTGATATGGTATCAGCTATTCTTGGATTTGTCCAACAATGAGTTGGTAAATTTTTAGCTGAACTCCTCTACGCCGGCAAGACCTGGCAGCAGGTTTTGCGGTGGGAGCGGTGGGAACCCGGGCTCCCACCGCAGAGGCATGAGCGGAGTCAGGATAAAGGACCAGAACCAGAATCGGGGCGTCGTTTTTCCAGGAAGCTTAGGAGCGGTCTTCTAGAGGGTGTACTGGTTCTTGTATTCCATCCTGAAGTGGCGGAGGGTGTTTGCAATAATTGTTCTGTTTTGGGGTGAAAGAGGCAAAATTCCTCGGGATCGACCGCGATAGAGAAGGTACTGCCGATTGGAACTTTTTCGTGAACAATGTCAAAGAGTGCCATCAGGGGTTCGGCGATATTCGGTACGCGCAATTGGGCCAGGGTTTTTCCCTGTTTCCACTCACTAGCTATCACCTCGGCTTTAAGTGTGTAAAAAGAAGGTTTCCACAACTTCTGAAAGTTCCACTCCGGGACAATGTTCTCTGGTCGGATGCCAACGTGAATCTCTTTGAGCTGGTGAATATCGATTACGCGTGTCCACTTAACGGGGAGCAGAGGTGTAAAGCCCTTGGCCCAGATACGATAGCAGATGCCCTCTGGCTGATAGGTTCCCTGCAAATAGCCCATGAGCGTATTCATAGGCGGGAAGCCAAGCCACTGTGCCACCCAGAGCGTAGCAGGCGTCTGCACCAGTTCAGAGCGTGCGCCAATTTGTTGCACCTTGCCCGCGTTAATCACAGCCACGCGATTTGAGACCGCGAAAGCTTCCTCTGGATCGCTCGTCGTGTAAATGCAGGTAAAGCCCATTTTTTGATGCAATTCTACTATTTCTCGTCTGGCTAGTAGACGATTGGGAGTATCTAGCTGTCTCAGTAAATCGTCAAAGAGATAGAGAGTCGGGTCTTTGGCGATGGCACGCGCGAGAGACACGTGCAGTTTCTGTGCGTTGGTTAATGTAGAGATTTTGTGCGTGAGTATATGCGAGATATTGAGGGTTTTAGCCACGGCTGCTACCCGATAATCCATGCCGTTTTTGCTCATCAGCATGTGCTGTAATGGCAGAGCGATGCAGTCAGCAACGGTGCTGTGAGGGATCAAGCCGTAGCTATTTTGAAATATCATGCTAATGCTGCGCTTCGCTGCTGATGTAAAGGTCACGTCTTCGCCGTTAAGCAGAATACGTCCGTGATCAGGCTCTTCCAGACCGGTGAGAAGCCGCAAGAACATGGTTTTCCCGCTTTCGGGTGGCCCTAGCAGGGCGAGTAACTCACCTGGCTGCAGAGACAGGCGAATGGCGTCGATGAGGATCGTTTTCCCGACGCGTTTGGTGAGTTCATGTACTTCCAGACTGTACATGCAATTCCTCCCTGATATTTTTCCTGATGGTATGGTCCTAAATGTAATTCCTCGCTGAATTGCTAGCGCATCAGGAATTTTTGAATTTTGCCTGTGATGGTCATAGGGAAGCCATCTACGAACTTGATATAGCGTGGAATTTTATAGTGGTCAATGCCGGGTGCCTTGCATCCTGACGGTTGAGGACATATTCCACCTCATGCAGGCGATAAGAAGGATTGATGTTGACAAATATTACGGCTAAACTTTGCACTGTTTTCCTCTCTTTCCGATAGGCCAGGAGGTGCCATATGAATCAATTTCCGACTATCCGCAAATTAGACTCGGCGCTTCTCTATGCGCTTGAGCTTGCTTCTAGCCTATCTATCATCCTTTTAGCGTTCGGTCTGATAGCTTCAATGGCAAACGTGCTGACTAAGGGGGGTATCCTCTCAGATAGTCCGTTCATGCAAAGTGTATGGACCTGGACACAGTGTATCGCCATCGATGCCAGTGTTGCGAGAACCATTATACGAGTATTTGGATATAAACGCAATAAAGAATATAACAAAATGGGGTTGTGTGCTGCCCTTTCGTGTTTACTGTTGCAATTGTGAGTAATAAACAGCCTTAACTAATCCGGCTATAATATCCTCCTTATATTATGCAACATATCTCCAAGATGCTCGACCACAGTCGTGTCAAAATCTGTTCTCTTGCTATCTACTACTGTAGGACTAAGCATGAACAGCACAACCATTGATGGCGGATGAGAAGGCGTGATGTTGATTGATTGACCTTTATCATCTGGAGACGTTTTCAATCAGAGAGATCATCTCTCCAATCGAGAGTCGCGCAGAAGATCTGCGAAGACCTTGTGGCTCATGCCAAAATGGGGTCTCGCATGAAGCTGTAATGTGAGACGGTATAACTGTGTAGAAATACAAAAAAGAAGGAGCTGGGCCGCATATGGAATCAGCCTGGGCTTCAGAAGATGGACGAGAGAAGCAACTGGAAGCGATCTTTCAGACACAGTTTGCTGGCCTCTACCGTTACATTTACCGCCAAGTTCACCATCCACTGGTTGCAGAAGATCTCGCAAGCGCTGTCTTTCTCAAGGCACTGCGTTGGTTACAGGAAGATCGTAGCCCACAGAGTGTGAAAGGTTGGCTCTACGCGGCGGCTCGCAGTGCGATTGCCGATTACTGGCACGAACAGGGACAACTCATCTTGCTTCCCCTGGAAGTAGCGGAAGAGATACCGGAGTTCATCGAGGTGCGTGACACACAGAAGTCATTGCTCCACGAGCGCATCCAGCGTTTGCTGGATGGTCTCTCCAAGCGCGAGCGGGCGATCCTCACCCTGCGTTTCTTCCAGTGATACAGTGCCACTGAAATCGGTCAGGCGCTAGGGTTGAGCGCCAATCATGTGCGCGTGTTGCAGTTGCGTGCCTTACGACGCGCAGCTTTGCTTGAAGCAGAAGAAAGGAATGTTGTTGTGGAAGTACCAAATCTTCCGTATACTCAGTCAGTTCAGCGTGTCTTAGAACTGAGCAAGGAGGCAGCCACTGCTTTCCATTACTCCTCCATTGGAACCGAGCATTTGCTGCCAGGCATTTTTGAGGAAGGAAGTGCTGCTGCGGGTTTAATTGCTCAGGGATTGACAGCGCAGAACATCCGCGGGGGGATGCTGTTCATTCTTGGGGAACGCTCTCAAGGAGAAATCAGTTCGGATGTTGATGTGACTCCTCGCGTCCAAACGGTGTTTGCTCTGGCCGGTGCGGAGGCCAAACGCCTGGGAGAACCTGCCATCAGCCCGCACCATCTCTTTATCGCGCTGATACGTGAAGGTCAAGGTATCGCTGCCATGTTGCTCCAGATGTCGGGCGTGCGCCTCTCCCAAGTGGGCGAAACGACGCAGATCGTCAAGGTGCCCGATCCAGTGGAAGGACCTGTCACGATCCCAGAGGATTTGCAGGAGGCGTTTTTGCAGCATCCAGAAGTACGGATCTGGTTTGATCGGCTCTCTGGCTCAAAGCAACAGTTGTTTGTTGATCGAATCGAACGGGTGACAGAAGCAGCCGAAAGATCCAGCCGCGTGGCGGAAGTCATCCGGCAGTTGGAACGAATCGGTCAGGTGCATCAGCAGTAGAGCATTTTGTTGTCGCGGGCGGAGAAGAGGTGCGGCGAGCTTGATCAGGGCTGGAAAACCGTTTTTGCCCTCCACCTCTCAGCCCTCCAGCAAAAACGAAAGGAAGAGTTTGATGAATGCCACACGTATTGACACCCTGCGCGTGCCTGGAGCGAGCCTCTACTACGAAGTACGCGGTTCAGGTCCAGTGCTGCTCTTGATCGGGGCAGGAGCTGCTGATGCAGCGAGCTTCAACGGCATCACTACCCATCTCGCTGAGCGCTACACCGTCGTCAGTTATGACCGTCGGGGATACTCACGCAGCCCACTCGACGATCGAGAAGCAGAGCAGCGTCTTGAGACACACAGCGATGATGCGCACCGGTTGCTCACCATCCTGGGTACAGAACCGGCCTCGGTATTCGGCAGCAGCGGCGGCGCTCTGATTGGGCTTGACCTGGCCATACGGTATCCAGAGCAGATACGAACCCTGGTTTCGCATGAGCCGCCTGTTGGAGAACTGCTCCCAGACGCCGAGCGTCCCCATCTGCCCTTGCGTGATCTCCAGCAATTCGCGGCCAGTATTGGGGTCAGGTACGACAACCGCGAGCCGGACGCTGAAATGCCGAACGCTTCGCCCGAGGCAAAGGCTCGGCTCGCGGCCAATAGAGCGTTCTTCCTCGCGCACGAAGTCCCGATGTATCCCCGTTATACGCTCGCTATCGCCGCGCTCGCTGCCGCGCCGATCCAGATCGTGATCGCTGCTGGGCAGGCCTCGCGACGATACTTCCCATACCGGATCGCGACCCTGCTTTCCGAGCGTCTGGGAACCGCCGTCGTGGAATTCCCGAGCCATCATGCTGGGTACGTGAGCCACCCAAGAGCATTCGCCGAGCAGTTGTATCATGTGCTGAGCGAGGAATCGGGAACGTAAGACAGGAATGCGTTGGGCCTCTGCCTCAGCGCTCTACCATTTGGTCGTTACTGGCATACCATCTCCTGCCCAAAAATTCAGCAACCGGGGCGATGCTGTCAGGGGCATTCTGTCACCAATTCCTCGCGCTCGACAAGCAGCGGTGCATATAGATCAATTTCCGTGAAGGGCATGGAAAGGTAGAGCGCGAGAGGGGTGCCCGCCATCTGCTCGAAATCCACATCATTAGTCGCGGTGATGGCGCGCACATCGTCACTGTCAAGCAGTTGGAAGCGACACACGATACCAGTCATAATCGAGCCTACCAGCCACTCATTGTGCTGCATACAATCCAGAATTTCTTGATCCCAAAGCTTGATTTTCAGTTCTCCATCAACTAAGCTTGTGCTAAGAGAGATCCTCAACTATAGGCATTATGCAGAGATCAAAGGAGATGCACAATGACATTACAAGGAAGCGCTTCAGCAACTCGGCAATGGAGCTACAGCAGCGGAACCAGTGACACCCCCCTGCTGGGTCTGACCATTGGCAATATGTTCGATAAAACCGCTGCGACCTATCCTGACCAGCCTGCTCTTATTTCGCGCCACCAGCAGATTCGCCTGACCTATCGGGAGCTACAGGCCCAGGTGAATCAATGTGCCCGTGCCATGCTACACATGGGCATTACGCAAGGCAAGCGCGTCGGCATCTGGTCGCCCAATCGCGCCGAATGGTGTATCACTCAATTCGCTACCGCCAAGTTAGGGGCTGTTCTGGTTAATATTAACCCAGCGTACCGCCTGAATGAGATTGAGTATGTGCTTAACCAGTCAGAATGCAGTGCGCTTGTGATCGCCGCCGCTTTTAAAAGCTCGAATTATACCGAAATGATCGCCACGCTGGCTCCTGAATTGGAGCATAGCGAGGTTGGTAGGTTGCGAGCGGAAAAACTTCCAAGCCTGACGACTGTTATTCGTATGGGTGAGGATCGCGTATCCGGCATGCTGCCCTGGGCTGAATTGATGACTATGGGCGACCTGGTCAGTGAAGATGATCTCCAAACAGTCCAGCGCGAACAACAATTTGACTGGGCAATCAACATTCAATACACAAGCGGCACAACTGGCTTCCCCAAGGGGGCAACACTCAGTCATCATAATATTCTCAACAATGGCTATTTTGTCGCCCGCCTGCAAAATATTACCGAGCGCGATAAAATTTGTATTCCCGTCCCGCTCTATCATTGCTTCGGTATGGTCATGGGCAACCTCGGCTGTATTACCCATGGAGCAGCGATGGTCTATCCCGCTGAGGGCTTTGAACCAAAGGCAACCCTGGAGGCAGTTCAGGAGGAACGCTGTACCTCGCTTTATGGTGTTCCCACCATGTTTATCGCCGAACTGGCGCATCCAGATTTCAAGCAATACGACTTCTCCAGCCTGCGCACTGGCTTGATGGCTGGCTCTCCCTGTCCGATTGAAGTTATGCGCCGGGTCAACACCGAAATGCATATGCCAGAAGTAGAAATCGCCTACGGCATGACGGAAACCTCTCCTGTTTCCACGCAGACTCAGATTGACTCGCCATTGGCGAAACGCGTTGGCACTGTCGGCTTAACGACGCCCCATTTGGAAAGCAAGATCATCGATCCCGCCACCGATCAAATCGTGCCTATTGGTCAGCCTGGTGAACTCTGCACACGTGGCTATAGTGTGATGCTTGGTTACTGGAACAATCCTCAGGCCACAGCAAAAGCTATCGATCAGGCGCGCTGGATGCATACCGGTGATCTGGCTACTATGGATGAAGAAGGCTATATTAACATTGTGGGCCGCATCAAGGATATGATTATTCGTGGCGGCGAGAATGTCTATCCCCGCGAAATCGAGGAGTTTCTCTACACCCACCCCAAGATCAACGATGTGCAGGTCATTGGTGTACCCGATGCGAAATATGGCGAGGAAATCATGGCCTGGGTCCAGCTCAAGGCCGGCGAGTCGGCTACGCCTGAGGAGATCCGCGCATTTTGCCAGGGCCAGATTGCCCATTATAAAATCCCGCGCTACATCAAATTTGCGACCGGCTTTCCTATGACGGTAACAGGCAAGATCCAGAAATTCCTGATGCGTCAGCAATCCATTGAGGAGCTAGGTCTGCAAAGCGCCGCTTCGATTGAGACTGCATGATTGTTCTCTACTGCGGCAAAAGAAGATGACTTTGTCGGAGAGAGCACCAGGCGGAACTCTTCTGCCTGGTGCTATTTTTTGCTGCATCGGCTGCGAGTCTCGCGTCATTGCTCATTGGAATCCGTTTGTTTTACGCTCTTTATGCTTCACGCTCCTCTAGTTCTCGCAGAGTTTTTAAAGACTGGCCTGTCGCCGCATCATCGCGCGCGTAGCAGTAAAATAGTTTGATTGTATGCACTGGCTGGACTCCCAGAGCCGGAGCTACTGGAGCCTCGGGCAAAAGTTGGCTTTCCCATGCCTTGACAACCTGATTTTTGTACTCTATACTTCTTATCAATTGATAAGTCATTGACAGGGGCAAGTTCGGTAACTTGCCAGCATAATCTGCCAGTTCCACGCATATATAAGGCAGCATATGTGATGATGTGTGCGCAATCCTATCGTCGCTCTGATTTTTTTCTACCTTTAACTTATCAAATGATAAATAACAGAGGAGATACTTTCCAGTTATGGAACCGACACTCTCTAATGAAAAGCAGGATGGGCGGATAGGGCGGACGAGTAGCGCCTCAAATTACAAATGGAAGGTGCTTTTTTCCGTTGTTTTTGGCACTTTCATGGTCATCCTTGACTCTACGGCTGTTAATGTTGCTATCCCGACCTTGCAGCGTGTCTTTAAGGCTCCAGTTGACCAGGTCGATAGTGTCTTGACGGCTTATGTGCTGGCTCTGGGTATCGTTACGCCGCTTGCAGGTTATCTCTCTGAGCGCTTTGGTATTAAGCGTCTCTATTTGGTAGCGCTGGGACTCTTTGTGTGTGGTTCAGTTCTCTGTGGCTTTGCGCCTTCGTTACTCTGGTTAATTTTTTTTCGTGCCTTGCAAGGTTTGGGAGGTGGTATTCTGGGGCCTCTGGGCATCGCGCTGCTTTTTGGCGCATTTCCAGAAAAAGAGCGGGGGCTGGCCTTCGGCCTCTATGGTATTCCCCTGGTTGTGGCGCCTGCCAGTGGACCCGTACTGGGCGGCTACTTTGTACAATATCTGAACTGGCGTTATATCTTTTTTATTAACCTTCCAATCAGCCTTCTTGGCATCGTTCTTGCTGGCTTCTGGTTGCGCGAGAACCGGCGCGGCAGCTCCGCGCGTCTGGATGTTCCTGGCGTCTTACTCTCAACTGTAAGCTTTGGTGTCTTGCTCTATGCTATTCAACAGGGAGCTAATGATGGCTGGGGGTCGATACGTATTATCAGCCTGCTGATAATAGGGATTATTACTCTCCTCGTGTTTATCGTAGTTGAATTGCGGGCCAAAGAGCCACTTCTCAATCTGCGCCTTTTCGGCAGGCGCGCCTTTGCCTGTGCCAGCATCATCGGGTGGGTCAGTACAATCGCGCTCTTTGGAGCAGAGTTTCTGTTGCCCATCTACCTACAAAGCTTGCGGGGACGTACTCCCCTGGAAGCCGGGCTATTAGTTTTGCCTCTGGCGATTTCAGCAGGCGTGATTACCCCTCTGGCGGGAGCATTCTACAATAAGCTTGGCGGGCGCTGGCTAATTTTTATCGGGAGCATCCTGCTGGCTTTCAATACCTGGGAACTCGCTCATCTGACCACTGAGACCAGCTATCTGGAGATTATGGGCATTGTGGCTGTACGTGGTATCGCGCTCGGTCTGATCTTGCAAACAACCTTGACCGCCGCCCTGACCGGTCTGCTGCCCGCCCAACTGCCGCGCGCAAGTTCGCTACTCAGCGCGACACGCAATGTGTTCCAGTCCTTTGGCATTGCTGTGCTGGGTGCTATTCTGACCAATCAGCTGACTAATGCTCAAAATACGGCGCTCAGTGCCTTGCATAATCCACTGACCGCGCTCGGTCAGCAATTCGTAAAGCTGACTCAAGCTTTGCAGCAAAGCGGCCTATCGCTTGCTGCCGCGAACCAGGCTGCCGCTGCCCAATTGCTGGGTTCAGCATATCCTCAGTGGTTTGTACAGGCATTAAACGACGCTTATACGGTGACTTTTTGGATGGCGCTACTCACAGCTCTGCTGGCGCTGACCTTGCCTGGCCGTGTACGTTCCAGGCAGAATGTTGGCGCGACAGAAGAGGCTACTGCTCTGACCGAGGACGTTCAGCCGCTCTCAGCGCAAACTGGCGAAGCTCTGCTCTAGAGATACGCGCTTTTCTTGCTTGCAGCGTACCACCTGGAACGGGCGTTTTACGTATATATGAATGTCCGATCTTGCATTGGACGCTGTGGAGTCACAGGCCATCCCCGCGCTGGGTCGCGCGGGAGATGGGAAGCCAGTTCCAGTTCGTTCTGGTCGCGCCCGCTCGTGTTTATCCAGCGCCCCGGCTCAGGCTCTACTTACAGGTTTGCCGATCCCCTACAGGACCGGCCTTCCGCTTAAGGCCCTCGCATGCCGCGAGGGCCTTGCTTTTGCGAGTCTCAAAGCAACTGGAGTGAGGAGCAATCCATAAAGCAGAGGTGCCAGAAGAGGTGTAGAAATAGAGATATATCGCGCGGGAGACGCGATACTACAAACAAGAATTTTGGGCTGCAAGTGTAGCATCATCGTAAGCCCGCGGTACCAGGAAGTTCTATGGCTTGCCAAAGGGTTGAATGGTATTTATGCTCCGGCGAACGGACCATCGCTGGACCAACCGTGTTCCTCCCAATGAATGATGCCGTGTTCGCCATCTTCATGGTGCATACTATGTATACCGTGTGTCTTATCCGCGCCGTGGGTGTTGGTATGCCCGAAGAGAACATACTGATGTTGTATATTGTGAAGTAAGGCTTCGCAACAGGAAAGGCAGAAGCTACCACTGCGCTGGGGCATTTCCTCCAGGAGCGCCAGGTGAACCTCAGCATTCGCGCCGCAACTGGCGCAATGGCCGCTGGCTCTAACGGTATCTTCGGAATAGGATAAATGGAAGTTGGTGTTGCCCATAGAATAATCTCCTGGTTGTTGGGGTGACAGGTGCAGTATAGTGAAACGCGCTCTGACTGTAGGCTCTACTTTTCCTCAAAAAGCGCGGCAATAAATGACCCGCGACTCTCTGGCCAGTTTAAGCTTGAAACATTTGCTTGTGTACATACTATACCATCGCTTGCCCGTTCTTTACAAGCTCTTTTGCCCCCTTAAAGATTGTTCGTCAGAGAGTCGTCAGAAATATGTCAGTTAGATCAAAGGGCGCAGAGGTGAGAGGATAGCCTCAGCGAAGATTTGCAAAGCCGAGCGGCGTTTCCACTCCTCAAGGGTCAGTTCGTGAGTATTTGAGGAGTCTTGCGCGAAAATCGTCTCCATTTGTTGAGCCAGGGCAGGATCATAGATTTCAACATTAACCTCGAAATTGCCCAGTAGACTCAAACGATCCAGGTTAGCTGTGCCAATCGTAGACCAGACCCCATCGATGGTCGCGGTTTTAGCGTGGACCATCGCGTGTTGGTAGAGGAAGAGGCGTATCTTGCCATGCAGGCATTGGGTATAGAGTCCGCGAGCCAGCCAGTCGGCCAGAATATGATTGGAGGTTGCCGGCAGAAGAATACGCACATCAACTCCGCGCGCGGCTGCTTGAAGAAGCGCCTGCAGGATAATGCGATCAGGGATAAAATACGCGTGTGTCAGGTAAATATGCTTGTGCGCGCGATGGATTGCTTCCAGGTAAGAGTTGCGGATCGGGAAGACCAGCAGGTGTGGATCGTTACGGTGGACCACAATCAGCGGGTCCCAATCGCGCACCTGTGGTTCTAGCAGGACGGACAGGCCGGGTTTGCGTTTGCGATACGTATTCCAGAAATCGATGCAGACACTCTCTAGTTCGTGCGCATCAAGCCCCTCGATCCTGATATGAGTATCGCGCCACTCGGTAGCATAGCGTGCGCCGATATTGTAACCTCCGACAAAGGAGACATGCCCATCGACCACCAGAATTTTGCGATGGTCGCGCACATAGCCGCTGAGGTAGAACGGTTGGCGCAGCCAACCTAAGATAGGATAGCGCAGGACATGGATAATGGGTTTAAAGCGTTTGAAATGCTGTGGCACCACCAGGTTGGCGAAGGCATCGTACATCACATAGACCTCTACGCCGCGTTCAGCGGCGCATTGGAGTTCGTATTTAAACTTCTGACCAAGCAGATCGTCTTTCCAGATATAGGTCTCGAAAAAGATGCGTTCCTGAGCCTGGCGAATGGCATTAAGCATAGCCTCATAGAGATCCTCGCCATAAGTATAAATTTGCACAGTCGAATGAGCGATCGTGAGAGGCTCTGGCCGCGTGCGCGGAAAATGCCCTTGAGGTCGATAGCGCTTGCGCCAGGTATCAATCGCGACCAGCACACCAATCACAACAATCTGCAGACCAAAGAGCACCAGCAGCGACCTGATCAGTCCACGCCGCAAAAAGGTCGCGGACCTCTGGATAAACCGCCAGCTTGCTTTTTGTCTTAAGATGCGCCTGTGTTTTTTATCCATACAAGCATTATCGCACAAAGCTAAATCACCTGTATGTTCAGGCTCATCGCCTATGAGAGATCCTGTCTACACGCCTAGTGAACGCCCAATGATCTCCTTCATAATCTCATTGGTCCCCGCGTAGATGCTCTGGACACGGGCATCCAGATAGGCGCGAGCGATAGGATATTCAAGCATATAGCCATAACCACCGTGTAGTTGTACGCACTGGTCAACCACGCGTTTCTGCAAGTCTGAGGCCCACCATTTGGCCATAGCCGCGATTTCCGCTGTAAGTGTTCCTTCAAGAAGTTCCTCGACACAGCGATCGATAAAAACGCGTCCAATCTCGATCTCAGTCCGCATTTCGGCCAGTTTAAAGCGTGAATTCTGGAAACTGCCAATTGGATGACCAAAGGCGGTACGCTGCTTGCAGTATTCTAGAGTCATCTGCAGGGCGGTTTCGCAGGCTGCCAGAGCGCCCACGCCGACGTTAAGGCGCTCGCGAGCGAGCTGGCTCATCAGATAATAGAAGCCTTGCCCTTCCGCTCCGAGGAGGTGCGTTGACGGTACTCGTACATCCTCAAAGATCAGTTCCGCCGTGTCTTGCGCTTTCAGGCCCATCTTTTCCAGCAGCCGTCCGCGTTTGAAGCCCTCCATGCCCTCTTCAACTACAAGGAGACTGATACCTTTATGCCCCAGGGCAGGATTTGTTTTAGCTACAACAAGCACCACATCAGCCATTAAGCCGCTGGTAATAAAAGTTTTTTGCCCGTTGAGGAGATACTCATCACCCTGGCGTTGCGCGCTGGTGCGCACTGCAGCCAGATCACTGCCGGTATCGGGTTCAGTCATGGCGATGGCAGTGATCAATGCGCCAGAGCACATGCCAGGGAGCCAGCGCTCTTTTTGGGCTGGATTGGCATAGGCCAGGATATAGGGAATGACGATATCGTTGTGCAGGTTCATGCCGCCCGCCGCACTGATTACGCCCGCGCATGTGCTTTCTTCCATCATGACCACACTATACCGGTAGTCATCGACGCCCGCTCCACCATATTCTTCTGGGACCTGGAGACCGAGAAAGCCTTGCTCGCCAGCCTTGCGCCACAAATCGCGTGAGACATGCCCATCTTTTTCCCATTGCGCGTAAAAAGGCACCATTTCCTTTGCGACAAAGTGGCGATAAGAATCGCGAAATAGCTTGTGATCGTTGGTGAAAAGCGTGCGTTTCATGTTGTCTATCTCCTGAAAACAGCTCTGTTTATGGACGCTTCATAGCAGGGATTGCCCTGCTCTGCTCGCGCAGTGAAAGATCCTTTTGCTCCGCTGGTATCCGTGCCTGCGCAAAAAGCGCTGACGTGAACAATATACAATGTGCCGCATTGACTGTCGTTGAGGCGTCATTCCTGCCTATATTAGACAGAGGTTATAGACCTGTGTATAGTTTTTTGCCAGGAAAGATCTGTCCGGGCCTGGTACATGGTTATCCTCCAAAAAGCCAGCAATTGACGAGTAGATATAGGGCTAGAATGTTTTTTATATCTTGCTCTCATTATAAACGGCTGAGATGGCCTTTGTCAGCCAGAGAAGTGACAGAGATGTCCCATTTTTGTGACAAGCAAAGCCCCGGAGTTTTTAAGAGGAGCAGCTACAGGTATATAGTTTAACTAGAGATTAGACTGGTGTAGACTACCAGGCGCAAAGTAGTTTGCTTCTGGCTGGGAATCCAGTCGCCAGCGCAGGTAATCAAATTAAGGAATTTGCCGCTGCTATCGCCAAAAATTTGTTGCAAAGGCGCGCTCTGTGGTGCATAAAATTCTACATCGGTAACTCGGAAGTGCAGGATTTTTTCATTGCTTTCTTTGACCTCAACTGTATCACCTGCATGAAGGTTGTGCAGGAACCAGAAGACAGCAGGGGAGCCGCCGGGTCGGTCAAGATGCCCATCAATGACTGAACTGCCTTTTGTGCCAGGATACGCCCCATTAGCGTACCAGCCGACGCCTTCCCAGGGGTCATGTGTGGGGGTTGCCAGGTCGCCATTGGAGGTGATGCCTACATTTTCTACGGGCGCATCTACCTGGAGTGCTGGAATCAGCAACCGGCTGGGGTGGACCTGGTTGCTGATGTTACTTGTGCTGGTTGGGGTCGGATTGGGTAGTATTGTCGGGCTAGGGGATGGCTGCTGGGCTGTATTCTGCGCTGAGCAGGCGAACATGCCCAGGCAGAGAGCCAGGAGCAGCGTTGAATACGCTGCCCGACGAAACGTATGCTGCCTGGACATATGCGGGTCTTATCCTTTCAGTTAGCGCGGAGCCCGCAGGCGGCGCGTGAAGAGTGTTCCACCTACGGCTATGAGCGCGAAAGCTATCAAGAGCCAGGGGGTGCTCAACTTGCCATTTGAGACAAATGCCAGAGGATCACTACCGGTCTGGGGTAAACCTGGTATAGCCGTGACCTGAGTAGAAACCAATTTAGCTCCTGGTGTGCCATTGAACATGCCGACTGCGAAGATGCTGGTGATCGTATTGGCTTTCAACGTGGCTGTCAGCGATAATGCTTTGTTCTTGAGAGTCGAGTCCATGGCGAAAGAGCTTGAACCGGTGCCTAGCATTAGATAGCTGCTGGCCTGTTGATAGTTTACATTCGCCACGGATTGGCCGCTATTCAGCAAGGTCATCCAGCCGCCATCGGGAGAGAGTTGATAAACGCGCAACCTGGCTGTGCCCGCTGCAATCTGGTTATTATCATTAAAGACAAGCAAAGAAAGATTGGTGGGACTGGTGCCGATGGCGGCGACAGTATAAACGCCGCCAGGTTGAACAGCGAGCGTCTCCGTCAGCGCGGCGGCACCAATGCCTTTGCCGACCAGTGCGATCTGTACTTTATGAGCTCCTGGGGGCACTGCGGCATAATCTGTGACAGCGCCAAAGGCGAAACTGCTCAGGAAGGGGTTACCATCAACGAAGACATCTGCTGTGCCAACAAAGGGCGAAGCGTGAATGATACGCACAAAGGCCTGGGTTGCCGCAGCCTGAGCTCCGGCTAAAGGTAAAAGAAAAAAACCAGTGAGTGCAAAAATACCTGACATGAAAAGAGCTAAGCCGCTCCATGAGAACCGTGATTTTTTCGTTTTCATACACATATCCTCTGTAAGACGCCTGTGATCGCCAGTAAAAAATTTTCCGGGCTGCAAAAAGAATCATGAATTGAGCAAATAAACTCACACTTGTAGTCACAAATGTTACTGATCCCTTTATTAGATACGTTTAATAAAGTGATGAGTAACGATGTATAATATTCATGCTAGAACATACTAAGATTGAATGTGTTAAGAATAAACTGATCAACGAGGTGTGCCATCATGGCAGATGAACAGGCAGTGATATCTGTGGGAACGCTGGTACGTGGACGTTACGCAGTGAAGAGCGTTCTGGGGACGGGTCGTACGGGCGCTATTTATCTGGTCAAGGATCAGAAAGACCAGGAATTTCAGGCCAGATGGCTGGTACTCAAGGAGATCAAGGGGCTTGATCAGAAGAAGCGTTATAATTTTATCATGAGAGGATCGCCACTGCTCCAACTTCACTATCCAGGCTTACCGCGTGTTTATACGCTTTTTAACGACGATAAGCGCGGTTGTGTCTATCTAGTGATGGAGTATGTAGAGGGTGAGAGGTTAGCGGAGGTCTCGTGGAGCCATTTAAGTGGACCGGAGTTGTGTACCTGGTTCGATCCACTTGTTGCCACGCTGAGCTATTTGCATCACCAGGAACAGCCATTTTTTCACGGTAATCTCAAGCCAGCCAATATTGTGTATACTAAGGCCGGAAGAGTCATGTTGCTCGACCCTGACTACCTACCGTACGTTGGTGAGGGAGAGTCTGACTGTTATCACGCGCCTGAACAATTTGCCGGTTTGCTTGACGAGCGCTCAGATGTCTATGGATGTGGCGCGCTCCTTTATAGTCTCCTGAGTGGCGAGGAGCCAGCGAATGCGCTGGCCCGCCAGGCGCGCATAGAGAAGAAAAAGACCGATCGACTGGTGCCTGTAGACAAGGTATCTACTGATATTCCACACAAGCTATCTGAGGTTTTACAGCGCGCGCTTGCGCTCGATCCCGCCGCGCGTTTTGCTTCTATCAAAGAATTCTGGGAGGCCTTGCGTCCGTTACTCGTGGAACTGAACATTGTCCAGACTGCCGCGAGTAATACAGGCTCACATACCGTCCAGGCTTCCAGGTTAATTGGAATGCAGCTTCCTGGCGGAGGGGGGAGACCCGCGGATGCTCTTGTTGGAGTGAGGAGCAGTTTATCTTCCAGGCGTACTCAGCGCTGGCTGCTGCCTATGGTTGCCGCGGTAGCGGCTCTCCTGTTGCTGTTATTAAGCGCGGGCACATGGACATGGGGCGCGATGCATGGTGGTGGTTTTCTGGGTAAAAGCTCAACTACGGTTAGTACCACGGCGGTTCCCTCTCGGTCATCTACCTCCACAACAAATTCGTTATATACGAGGATTACAGGTAAATATGGCGGTTACTACGATTTTTATGACCAGAATGGTAATCTGTCGCCGCGCACCATTTTCACGCTTGCTATTAATGAGCAGCATCAGAATCATTTTAGCGGTGTATTCTCTTCGCCAGCGCTCCAGCATAATAGCGTTACTGGCCTGATTGATCAAAATAATGGGGTTGACTGGACGGTAGTTGACAGCACAGGAGACGCCATCCTGAATTTCACTGGCGGCTTGAATGGTATTTTTGACGGCACGCTTAACACCCAGGACAGTATGGGAGGAATATTATCCAAATGCGTCCTGCATGCTGGTGCGCAGTGCGTTGTGCCCACGGGACCAGGTTCCGGTGGCTCCTGGGTGCTCAATTTTGAAGCGGCTGCCTAGCCCCTGCTTTTTTTGCGTGCGCAATCGGCTCCTTATAACTTTCCCACACAGAGGGTGCTGTAAAAATCTGATCCATTGATCAGGTTCCTTTTTGAATGGTCGTACTATAGTATTGTTACTGACAAGCATAGAGGGATTATGGGCAGAGTAGTACTAAGGAAGCAAGGAGACCCGGACATGGAATATTGGATTTGCCGTACCTGTGGGACGCAGTTTATGGCCAGCGAGCAGCCGCCAGCAGCCTGTCCCATCTGCGATGATCAGCGCCAGTATGTTGGCTACGCAGGGCAGACATGGACGACGCTGGCACGCTTGCGTCAGGATGGTTTTCATAATGAATTTCGCGAGCACGAGCCAGGACTGACTGGTATTGGCACAACGCCAACTTTTGCCATTGGCGAGCGTGCTTTGTTATTGCAGCATCCCGCTGGCAATGTGCTCTGGGACTGCATGAGCTTGCTTGACGATGAGACTGTCGCAAGGATCGAGCGTCTGGGGGGTCTGAGCGCGATTGCTATCTCGCACCCGCATTACTATTCAACCATGGTTGAGTGGTCTGAGCGTTTTAACGCGCCCGTCTATCTGCACGAGGCTGATCAGCAATGGGTGATGCGCCCCGGTGAGCGCATTGTTTTCTGGTCGGGCGAGACTTATCCTCTGCGCACTGGCCTGACTCTCCATCGCCTGGGTGGCCATTTTGCGGGCGGTACCATTCTGCATTGGCAGCAAGGTGCTGAAGGCCGAGGAGCGTTGTTGACAGGCGATATCATTCAGGTGGTGTCTGATCATCGCTACGTTAGTTTTATGTATAGCTATCCGAATCTGATCCCGTTACCCGCTGAGGAAGTGCAGCGGATACGGGATCGGGTTCAGCCACTTCAGTTTGAGCGCCTGTATGGTGCCTGGTTTGAGCGCATCATTACCCATGATGCCCACGCGGCGGTGCAGCGTTCGGCTGAGCGCTACGTGCGCGCGCTGCAGCGTATTCTGGACTAAATCGCAGCCGCGACCGAGGACTGGCGGCGTAGTATCCAGGTGGTCAGCGCGAGCAGGACCAGTGTGACGGCTAGTGGTACTCCAAGGTCGATGAACTGGCCGTTGAGCGTGCCCTGGCCCTGCATAGCGTTATAAGCACCATCAGCAATGTAATACGTTGGGAAGATTTTTATCAGTTGAATAATCGGGTTGCTACCGAACGAGGCTCCTATTGGGCCGCTAAAGATGGCGGGAATAACGTAGATGAAAGACAGCATGCCGCCGATGGCTCCGGCTGTGCTCGCGCTCTGGAAAGCTCCACCTAACAGCAGGCCAATGGCCAGGCTCAGGCACGAGCCGATCAGCAGATAGAGCAGGATCAGTGGCACCTGGCCGGTAAAACCTCCAACAATAGCCACGCTGATGAGCGAGAGGATTAACTGATAGATTAAGACCACCAGCAGCTTGCCCAGGATTACATCAGTAAACGAGGCAGGAGTAACCATCAACATGCGTAGAGTCTTCTTCTCCTTCTCCTCAATCAACAGACCGGGCATTAGCGAAGATCCCACTATAAAAGAGCACAGCAGTGTGACAGCGCCATAAAAGGTACTCAGCAGTTCTCCGATGTTCGTTGTGGACGGCGGATTGATAAGTGCGGTTGAGAGCGCGACTGGTGGCTGTGGGTTGGCGGTCTGGCGCGCATAGTTGACGATCGCAGTCTGGATCGAGAGATTGTTCAGTGCGTTAAGATTGCTGCCATTGATATAAAGGCTCACCTGTGGGTGGCTTCCCGTTCGCAGTGCAGCTTCAAAATCAGCGGGTACGATCAGGCCAACATCGTACGCAGCATCTTTATTGGAGCCATTGGGGCCAAAAGCGGCTGTGACATCGCCAGGTGTGCTGGCCTCGATAATCTGTGTATGATCAAACTCCTGGCTTACGACCTGAGCTAGCGCTGAATGACCAGGATTATAGACCAGCATATTATAGGTATGTCCGCTGATTAACCTTCCCATGAAGAGAAAGAGCAAAGCAAAGACAATTGGCAGGATCAGCACAGCTAGCATAGATTTATTGAGCAGAATATCGATAGCGTCCTTGCGGGCAATCGCCAGAATAGTACGTGGATGCATCTTTCGGACTCCTTTGTGTTCAGGCCGGGCGTACGCCGGCGACTTTGACAAACACTTCTTCTAAGGTGGCTTCCTGCGAGTGGATGGTCTGAACTTTACCCTGAGCGAGCAGTTGTGCCAGGGTGGTCTGGTCAGCCGGGCTGTCCATGTTCAGGGTAAGTTCCTTCAATGCGCTGCGCTCCTGGAGTGAGCCAAGAGTCACTAGCAGGGTGCGCTGACCGTGAGCGAGCTTGAGATTGCGGGGTGTGTCGCTAGCAACGATAACTCCCTGGTTGATAAAGGCAACATACTGGCAGAGTTGGTCGGCCTCGTCAAGCAGATGGGTTGTGAGCAGAATGGTGATGCCTTCGCGGCTGAGCTGTTCAATCGCGTGACGCACCTCGTGGGCCGCGATAGGATCGAGACCCCGACTTGGCTCGTCGAGAAAGAGTACTGGCGGTTTGTGCAGTAACGCGCGGGCAATCAGCAGGCGTTGCTTCATGCCATTGGAGAATCCGCGTACCGGCTCTTTGGCGCGATCACGCAGGTTGACTAGATCGAGCACCTCCTCTGCGCGGGTCTCTGGCAGATTGTAAAGCCAGCAGTTAAAGCGCAGGTTATTCCGCGCGGAGAGTCGTTCGTACAAATTTTGTTCTTCGGGGACCACGCCGATGCGCTCTTTCAACTGCTGATGGTCCCGTACCACATCGCAGTTAGCTACAGTGGCATGGCCGCTGCTTGGCTCGATCTGGCCAGTCAACATACGAATAGTTGTTGTCTTGCCCGCGCCGTTTGGTCCCAGCAGACCAAAGATCTCGCCCCGTTGCACGCCAAAGCTGATACCCTTCACAGCTTCATTGCCCTTAAATGTGCGGTGTAGATCGAGCGCCTCGATCATCAGGTCATTGCTTGTCATTGTAACCTTTCCTTCTCGTCAATGTATCGTTCATAATCACTATCGCCAGGTCTTCGTGATCGTATCTCCCTCTGTCGGATCGTCTGGTGCAACTGTATCATGGGCAAAATGTCCGCGCTACAAAAAATGGTTGAATGGAGGAAAAGCAGCGTCAACAGGAGCAAAGGAGTGGGCGAATGGGCAGCAAATCCGCTGAATGGAGCCAGGCGTCAGGTGAATAATCGAGTCTTACGGCCCTGGTTAATAAGAACTGTTCAGTGTGTAGGGACAGGCCTCATGTGTAGACGAGCTTCTTTCAGTGTCAAAACATGATAGAATAGCAAAGAGCCGGAAGAAAACAGAAATAGGAATAGAATTATGCTACAGATCAGGCGCCTGGAAAAAATGCTTGAAGGGCGCAGTGTACTCTCAATCGACACCCTGGACATTGAAGTGGGCGAGATTGTGGCTGTGCTCGGTCCTACAGGTAGCGGCAAAACATTATTAATTCATCTACTGGCTGGAGTGCTAGAGGCCAGTGGCGGTAGTATCAGGCTTGACAACGAGATCATTGCGCCAGGGGCACATCGAGTGCGTAAGCATCTGGGTGTACTTTTTGAGGAAGATTTGTTGTATGAACGTCTGAGTGCGCGCGGCAATCTCTTCTTTGCCTGCCAGATGTATGGTTTGCCAGCCAGTCGGATTGAGGTAGTCTTGGGTCAGGTCGGACTGAGTGACCGGGCGCAAAAAGTCACGAGCAAATTAGCGCCATCTGAGCACCGTCGCCTGGCCTTCGCGCGCATCCTCCTGGGTCAGCATAATCTCCTCTTGCTCGACCAGCCCATCAGGCGAGCCGATCTGAATACCCAGGAACTCTTTGCCCACTTGCTCAAACAGGCAGCCGCAGCCGGGGCGGCAATTGTGATTACCGATGAAGACCTGACCTGGACCAGTTCCTGCTGTACGCGTGTAATCGAACTGGAGGGCGGGCGCATAGCGCAAGATTATATTTTTGAGCGACGTAGCGGACCAGTCGTGTCAGAACACTTTACTCCTTTCAAAGTCACCGCGCGCAAAGAGGATCGCGTCCTACTCTATGATCCTGGCGAAATTCTTTACGCCACCAGCCGCGAAAGCAAAACATATCTGCGCACCGCCTGCGAGGAGGCCGTGACCAACTTTACCCTGCAAGATCTGGAGAGTCGTCTGGCCGGGCGCGGCTTCTTTAAAGCCCATCGAGCTTATCTTGTGAACTTGCAGCATATAAAGGCAGTCATTCAATATACGCGCAATAGCTATATGTTGCAGCTCGACGATCAACAGGAGAGTATGATTCCACTGAGCAAGCAATCAGAAAAGGAGCTACAGGAACTATTAGGATACTGAGTGGCCTGGTCGGGTTTATTTGGAGACGAGTAGCACCAGGCGGGAGATCAGGGCCTGTGTACTGAGTTTTACAGGCATGTAGCGGGTTGTGAACCTCTCTAAAGCCAGCCCTTCTGTTCGGCGACGTGGGCGGCTTCAACGCGGTTGTGGGCACCGAGTTTCTGAATAGCCACTGAAAGATAGTTGCGTACAGTGCCATCGGAGAGGGAAAGCGTGATAGCGATTTCAGCGATGCTTGCGCCGTGAACCGCTGCTGCCAGCACCTCGCGCTCACGTTCGGTCAGTGGATTGTGGCCCTCGCTGAGCGCGGCCATGGCTAATTTAGGATCGACAACGCGCTCTCCAGCCATGGCTCGGCGAATGGCAGTCGCGAGTTGGGCGGAAGGCGCATCTTTCAGGAGAAAGCCCACAACGCCGCTAGCCATAGCCTGGCGCAGATAGCCGGGACGCCCAAAGGTAGTTAGAATAAGAATACGGCACGCGGGTAACTGCGCGTGCAAGTTAGCGGCGGCTGTGATGCCATCGCAGCCAGGCATCTCTATATCCAGGAGTGCCACCTGGGGCTGGTTGGTGAGAGCTGCTTCTACGACCTCATCGCCACGTCCAACCTCAGAGACGATTTGCATATCGCCTTCCAGAGTCAGCAGGGCTGCGAGTGCTCCACGCACCATTGCCTGGTCCTCGGCCAGCAGTATTCGAATCATAGCTATGTGGTCCTCTCTTTATATAGTAGATCTGGCAGTGTCTCGAACATCTCTCTTGGATGCCAGCGGTACCGAGACAGCCAGGCGGAAGCCGCCAATTGCCCGTGTACCTGTCTCACAGTGTCCGCCAAGGGTGACAACGCGCTCTCTCAAGCCACGCAAACCGTTGCCTCCATTGCCAGCGCCAGGAGTCGCGACCAGGAGGGCAATTGAGCCCTGCCCATCGTCGAGCACTTCCACGCCAACACGCCGCCTCTCTCGCGTCACCAGGATTATGCAGTGATGCGCGTGGCTATGGCGAATAACATTGGTCACGCCCTCGCGTACGGCCCAGGAGAGAACCGCTTCGAGCGCTGTTGGCAGTGTCTCAAGACTGCTCCCCGCTCCCTCGTACTTGTAGATAATCCCCGCTGCGGCTAGAATTTCGCTGGCCGCGTGCAATTCGTTAGCAAGCGTTGGCTGGCGATAGTTGGTGACAGCCTCACGCACTTCGTCCAGGGTTGTGCGCGCTACGTTTTCGACATCACTGATCTCAAGCTCGGCGCGTTCAGGTGCTACTTTGAGTAACTTACGGGCCAGTTCGCTTTTGAGCGCGATAAGCGAGAGATTATGTCCCAGAAGATCATGCAGGTCACGCGCGATACGCAAACGCTCTGTCATGATTGCCAGGCGCGCGATCTCCTCGCGCGCGACTCGTAACTCGCGCTCAGTCGCGACTGAACGCGCCAGGCTCATGACCACTACACTAACCACAGTCGTCAGTCCGATACCTTGCAGCGCGTCAGCCCATTGGAAATTGGACCCCAGGCTACCTAGCGCGATAATCGTTAGCAACACAATGAGCATACACACAGCCTGGATGGTTGGTAGGCGACCCGCGTTATAGGCTGCGGTAAAAATAAATAACGAGCCCCAGGTTGTGCCATTGAACCTGACCAGCACAGTACTTAGCACGGTAAGCACAATGATCGGGAGCCAGATGCGAACCAGCGTTTCCGCTGGCGCATTTGTAGCAACCAGGCGTTGCGCGTTGCGTAGAGTGGCCCATAGGTAGATGACAATAAACAGGGCTATACCCGTCAGGCTGGCGAGCAGGCGCGGCCACGTAGGATGAGCTTGAAGTAGCTCTGTGATAGCAGGGATGCTAAAGGGCAACCATACTGCCCAGATTAACCACAAGAAATAGGGAGAGCGGCCTCTGGGCAAGGATATACCCGGCTTTCCTGGATCGCTCATCTGCGTGTCCTCCAATATAGTCTATGCTTGTCTTTGCTCGGCTTTTTGTCGCCCTAAAAATAACCATCTGAGCGCAGGCCTCTCTTTTTATGCCTGCTACCTGGATATTTCAATTCTACAACTCGGCCAGACCCTTTATCTAGTCGGGAGCGTATTCAGTTGGCGCTCACCAGAGTGATCTCATCAAGCTCATGTCCCCTGGTGTAAGTAAGTATACAGGCTCATCAGGGCTGGCGCCAGTGAAAATCATCATCAAGGTAGTATGACAAATATCATGTCCTGGTCTTGAGAAAAGCGCTGTGCTAAAGTCGAAACTAGCCCTCGGCACTCATCAGTTTTTCACAGCCAGGATCAGGGCTATGGGCAGGGTGAAGCCGAGATCGCCAGCGCGTTCCTCGAAGCGCAAGCGCTCGCGCACAGATGCGGGAGCTGTCTGCATCAATTCTTCGATGCGGGCAACTGATTGCGCTGGCGTGCGCATGCGCCGGGTCCAGGAGGGGATATCCAGGAAGAGTCCCCATTCGCGGGCAGTACGCACAGTGAAGCCAGCCTCGCTGAGATAGACACGCCAGGACGAGATACGATGGTTGCGCACATGCGAGGGATCGCGCAGCAACTCGATCTCGTGGAGTGTGGCAGCAGCCGCGTCTTCCTCAGGCGAGGCCGAATCGACCAGGAGCAGTTTCCCACCAGGTTTAAGGACGCGCGCCCACTCGTTGACGGCTTGCTGGATATTGGGAAAGTGGTGTGGAGCATGGCGACAGGCAACCACGTCGAAGCTTGCATCCTCGCAGGGCAAGGCCAGGGCATCACCTTCCACATAGTTGATATTGGTGAGTCCACGGGCCATAGCTTCTTGCTGGGCCACATCCAGCATTGGCCTTGTCAGATCCAGCGCCACGACTGCCGCCGCGTAGGGAGCCAACGCAAAGGCGGTATGTCCACCACCGGTCGCTACATCTAGCACACGTTCGTTGCCGCTCAAGGCCGCGTTCTCCACCACCCAGGCCAGATCCTCTCCGCCAGCGTGAACCTTGCTGGTCACATACTCGGCGGCTACCGCACCAAAATTGTTCTGGACCAGGCGCTTTGTCTCCTCAACTGCGTCATGCGCTATCTCATCAGGCTTGTTATTGGCCATATTCGTTCCTTTCCTTAGGGGACAGAAGTTGTTTTGTGTCGCAATGTTCTGTAGAGAGTATAAGCACCGCCAGATGATATGTCCAATACCTATTTTAAGCAAAAGTGATGCTTTCTAGCTATCAACTAGAGCGCTGGTCACGAAAGAGCAGCCTTGAACCGGTATGCACGTAAACCAGCAGTTATGGCCAGGTGCTGACTTCGCGAAACACTGCCGAAGCCAGCAAGGACGTTTTCGTCGCCAACTCCCCTGGCGTATACGGCTGTCCCTGCTCCAGCCACCAGGTGATCGCCTCCACAAACATAGCGGAAACAAGATCTGGCACAAATGTATCGGAAAACGGATGAGCCAGGTGAGGAGTGTGAGCAGACATGCTTGGGCCGTGCGGGTCCCCTAAACTTCCATGTTCCTTGATCAGCTCAGCAAAGCGTGTGCGCATCTTCCGCGCAAACCAGGGGCTGCCTTTTTTCCCCAGTAGCGCCCCATAGAGCCGGCTGTACTGAGTGATCTGTTCAAAGAACCGCATCCACACGTCTGTGGGATGTTCCCGCCCAAATTCTCCAATCGCGTTAAATAACGTGCTCATAGCCTCCTCAAAGATCTGTTCGACCAGATCGTATTTATCTTGATAGTTGCGGTAGAACGCTGCTCGGCTGACCATCGCTCGCTTGGTCAATTCGCCAACAGTGAGGGAGTCAAAACTCTGCTCCTCGATCAAGACAATAAGCGCTTCTTGCAGCAGGATTTTCATGCGTTTGACGCGGAGATTGTCAGCTTTCTGAGTCATTGTGCGCTCCTTGTCTCATTTGGGACAGATTTTGCTAACTGATTCTTGTGGCGTACTGCTTGTTTGGTTACACTCTTTTTAAGAGACAGCAACCCATATGAGAGAATATGTCTCAAGAGAGTCCTTCTGTCAAGAGACAGAGCAGGCGAAATAGACGCCTGAAAGAAGATACGACGATGAAAATCTGAAAGGAGCATCATTTATGCATTCGTTCGCCCGTCGTCTCCACAACCGATCGAGCAGGGTGTCAGATACAGAAACTAAAGGGCTGATCCTCAAAGGGGGCTGGCGCTACGACCTGGGAGCCTGGTTAATCGACACCTTCTCGTTCCGGGGTCAATGGCGAAAAATGAGACAGAGGACTGCTACTCTGGCCCAATTGCAACCTGGAGAGCAGGTGCTGGATGTGGGCTGCGGCACGGGAACGCTTCTGCTGGAAGTGGCGCGCTACCTGGACCGTGCGGGTCGCGCTGTAGGCATTGATCCAGGGACAGAACAGATCACCCGCGCCCGCGCGAAAGCCGCTCGGCGCGGTCTTTCCGTCGATTTCCAGATTGGGGTGATCGAGCAGATCCCTTTCCCTGATCAGACGTTCGATGTGGTGCTCTCCACCTTGATGATGCACCATTTACCAGCTCCTCTCAAGCGTCAGGGACTCGCTGAAATTGCTCGTGTGCTGAAACCAGGGGGGCGCCTGGTCATTGCCGATTTCACGCACAAGCAGGAACGGGCAGGCCAGGCCGCACGCTTTCACGCCGGTGGAAGCCGCACGCGCGATCTGGTTAGCATCATCTCGGACGCTGGTTTCGACCAGTTGGAAACAGAGGAGATGCAGCCTGCACGCTTCTCTGCTTTCCCAGGAGCCGGTTTTGTCCGGGCACACAAAAATGAGCCTTGAAAAACCTCGTTGGTGGCATCGTCGCGACCAGGGTTTGGTTTGCTGTACATAGAACGCCTTGTTCGCTAGCGGCTTGCTTGTCCTTATTCGACAGGGCGGTCGCGAACCGCGCGCGCGTGAGCCGGGAAATCCTCAAACTCGGCCAGCGTCTGAACAGTCTGGCTGATGGTAGGATAGCCCTCCGCTTTGACGTAGGCGATGCCAGTGCGTTTCAGGAAATCATAGACAGTGGTGCTGGAGTATGTATGGGCTTTGCCGCCAGTGGGCAGGATGGCATTAGTACCAACCGTGTAGTTGCCCGCGCTAAACGGTGTATACTGGCCGATCAGGATTTCACCAGCGTTTTTGAGGCGTGGCAGGATAGCGAAGGGATCGCGCACCAGTATCTCCAGGTGTTCTGGCGCGTACTCATTGACGAAGGCAATCGCCTCATCCAGGCTGGCGGTGAGCACAATACCGCCAGTGCCGCGTTCGCTCTCCAGGCCAGTGCGTACAAAGGTCTGCCGTGGCTCTGGTAAGGCTGAGATTTTTGCCGGCAGCAACTCAAGTACCCTTTCGGCAAGGGCGAGGCTGGGTGTGACCAGCAGGGCTGATGAGTCCGGGCCGTGTTCCTGCTCGATCAGCAGATCGCGGGCGACGATCTCAGGATTGGCGCTGTCGTCGGCCAGAATGTTTGATTCACTGGGACCCGCTGGCAGGCCGACATCAACGGTCCCATAAAGCAGGCGCTTGGCGGCTGAGACATAGCCGCTGCCCGGACCAGTGATCTTGTGGACGCGTGGAATGCTCCGCGTGCCATAAGCCAGGGCCGCGATGGCCTGCACGCCGCCCACGCGGTAGATCTCGTGGACTCCACACAGATCAGCCGCGACCAGCGAGGCGGCGTCTACCTTACCATCAGGCGTTGGCGGTGTGCAGACCACAATGCGTGGGACGCCCGCGATACTCGCGGGAGTTGCCAGCATGTAAAGCACCGAAGGGAACGAGCCTTTGCCGCGAGGCACGTACAGGCCAACCGAAGTGATCGGTGTAACCTGTTCGCCCGCGACTACACCCGGCGCGACCTCGGTAAACCACTGTTCCAGCGGCATCTGTTTTGTGTGAAACGCGCGTACATTGGCGATAGCCTGATCCAACGCGTGCCTGACCACTGGCGCGAGCAACGCGTGTGCTTCCTCTATCTCCTCGCGCGTCACGCGCAGCTTTGTCGGATCGAGTTGCACGCGATCAAATTTCGCGGTCATCTCTATCAGGGCCTCGTCTCCCCGCTCGCGCACCTCTTTAATCAGCGGGCGCACATACTCTATTAGTTGATCAATCTCAATCTCAGCCCGCCTTAGTAGCCGCTGGCGTTCAGCAGCCTCTAAAGTGGCAAGTTTGTAGAAATGAATCATGCTGTCGTTTCCTCTTAAGACTGGATAAATGCCTATACCAGTCCTTTTCTGCGCATCTGAGCCATATCATACTCGACGGGTGCCAGCGGACTGACTCTGGCAGAAGCGCAGGTGCGGCCAATGGTCATAAAGCCCATGGTCAGACCCTGGACAATGGCGGAACGAGCATTAGAGAGCAGGAGATTGAGGCATTCCTGAGTCTGCTCAAGTGTCTGCGCTCCTGGTGTGTTGTAGCCATTGAGGATAGCCTCGTGGGGCTTTACTTCATCGTACTTGATATTATGCACCGCGCCCAGGAGCATCAGCCAGTAGCCAACCTGACTAGCCTCCAGGATAGTATCTTCGCGCCTGCCAGTATGGAAATGCGCGCCAGTTTGCACATCGGCCAGCTCCTGTAGTTCGTCGCTCAGGCGTCCTGTCAGATACTCAATGCTGGGTTCCTGGAGCAGGCGCGAAGTGTTAGATTCCTCGCTCAGATCATGGTCGCGCAAGTAGATATAGGCCGAGAAGAGTTTGCGCATACTGGTCTCCAACGTCTGTAGCTCCTGCTCGGAAAGCGAGGGAGGAGCGAACTCAGAAGCGTTAGTGGGCGCGGGCACCGCAGGCGTCGTAGACACCGTAGTATGCTGGTAGACCTGCGCTGGATCGAAAACAAGCTTCTCAACCTCCTCGTAGCTATCATCTGCCAGTAAGCGACGGTAGTAACAGCTACGATGGCCGGTGTGGCAGGCCCCTGGTCCGTGCTGGATGACACGTAGTAACAGGCTTGTTTCTTCACAGTTGACATAAATACCACGTACTTCCTGCACATGGCCGGACTCTTCACCTTTGCGCCAGAGCTTGTTGCGCGAGCGGCTGAAGAGGTGAATATAACCAGTTTCGCGGGTCAGGCGCAGGGCTTCCGCGTTCATTGAGCCTACCATTAGAACCTGGTTGTTGCTCTCGTCCTGGATGACTACAGGGATAATTCCCTGAGGATCGAATGTTAGCATGGTCGTACCCTCACTCCCTTGTTTGCCAGGTATTCCTTAACTTCACGGATACGTAATTGTCCAAAGTGGAAAATCGAGGCAGCCAGAACTGCTTCTGCTCCTCCGTGGGTCACGCCTTCATAGATATGTTCCAGGGTGCCAACGCCGCCTGAGGCAATGACTGGGACCGAAACGGCGTCGGAGATCTTGCGCGTTAGATTGAGTTCATAGCCTTGTTGAGTGCCATCGCGGTCCATGCTGGTCAGCAGGATTTCGCCAGCGCCCAGTTCTACGCCTTGCCTGGCCCAGGCCAGAGCATCCAGGCCCGTAGGCGTACGCCCACCGTGGATGTAGACCTCATAGCCACTCGACATAGACGGGTTACTGCGCGCATCGATGGCCAGCACCATGCACTGCGCGCCAAACTGTTCGGCCCCCTGTCTTAGCAGGTCGGGATTCTGTACCGCCGAAGTGTTTAGAGATGTTTTATCCGCGCCGGCTCCCAGCGTAGCCCGGATATCCTCCATACTGCGAATGCCGCCGCCTACAGTCACAGGGATAAAGACTTGCCTGGCCACGCGTTCGACTACATCGAGCATTGTCTTGCGTTGCTCGTGCGAGGCCGTAATATCCAGAAAGGTTAGCTCATCCGCGCCTTCCGCGTTATAATAGGCTGCCAGCTCCACAGGGTCGCCCGCGTCGCGCAGATTGACGAAGCTCACACCCTTGACTACGCGCCCGGCGGTCACATCCAGACATGGAATAATACGTTTAGTTAACATGTTTTCTCCCCTGGCTGGTTGCCTTCAATTACACGGATTGCCTCAGCGAGATCGATAGCTCCTATATAGAGTGCCTTGCCAATGATAGCGCCCTCGACCTCTAATTGTGCCAGTTGCTTGAGATCCTCCAGCGAACTGACACCGCCAGAGGCAATCAGCGAGGTATTGGAGCCGTGGAGAGCAGCAAGCATAGAACGCAGAGCAGCGAGATTTGGTCCCTGCATAGCCGCGTCGCGCGCGATATCTGTATAAATGAATCGTCTGACCCCGGCTATGCTTAATTGCCTGGCCAGCTCAGTAGCTGTGACATTCGAGGTCTCGCGCCAACCGCTAATCGCGACCAGGCCGGCACGTGCATCCAGGCCCACGATAATGCGCTCGTCCCAGCGCAGCAGCGCCTGGTCGAGCAGGGCACGATCGGTCAGCACAGCCGTTCCTAGAATAACACGCTCCGCGCCAGCGGCCAGCGTGTTCTCGATGTCTTCCAGGGAACGCAGTCCACCTCCGACCTCGACTTTAAGAGTAGTTTCCTGGCAGATACGCGCGATCAGGGCTGTGTTGACTGGATGCCCATCCCGCGCACCATCCAGGTCTACCACGTGTAGCCAGTTCGTGCCAGCGGCTTGCCAGCGTTGCGCGACCTCAATGGGGTCGCTGGCATAGACCGTCATCTGGCTATAATCGCCCTGATAGAGGCGCACACACTGGCCGTCTTTAATATCAATGGCGGGAAAAAGTTTCATTGATCTACCCACTTAAGAAAATTTCGTAGCATCTGTAGACCAATTTCGCCGCTTTTCTCCGGGTGAAACTGAGTGCCCCAGACGCGCTCGGTCGCGATCACGCTGCAATAGGCAGAGCCATAATCGGTCGTTGCCGCCACGCCTGCCTGCTCTTGCGGCTCTACATAATACGAATGTAGGAAGTAAAAGTAGCTATCAGACGGGATATTCTCGAAAATCGGCAGACCTTCTACGCAAGGCCGTACCTGGTTCCAGCCAATTTCCGGGATCTTTAGCCCCTCTGGAATGCGGCGTACAGTTCCGCGAAAAAGCTTCAGACCATCGACTTCGCCTTCAGCGTGATGATCGGCCAGCAACTGCATACCCAGACAGATGCCCAGGAAGGGCTTACCCAATGCAGTCGCCTCGCGAATAGCCTCGTCCAGCCTTTTAGCGCTCATTTGTGCCATCGCTGAGCGTGCCTGACCCACGCCAGGCAAGACCACCGCTTCCGCTGCGACCACCTGTGCTGGATCATCCGTCACGCGCACACGCGCGCCCACATGCTCCAAAGCGTGCGCGATACTGTGCATATTGCCAGCGCCATAGTCAACAATTGCGATCATTGCTCATCCTCCTTCCAGGCAAACAGGCCGCTATTGCCCAACTGGAGTGCCTGGGAGAGTCCCAGCCAGCCGATCTCAGGGGGCCTTTTTGTCGTATCGCATAGATCAACGGTGAGGAGAGGGCAGCACATCAAGGCCAGCCTCAGGATATCCCGCCAGTCCTCTGGCAAGGCCCCACGCTCCGCCAGCCAGGCGACCAGGGGTAACAGCAATTCTTCTTGCTTGACGCGTAGCATATCCTGGCGTAGCGGCGTCACTTGATAATCATGCTTAACAATGATTTGTCCACTCTCAATGTGTACTGAGATATGGAAATCTTGCGCTATCTCGTATGGAAAATACATCCATGTCGCGAAAATATTATGAAAAAACGGCTTCACAATATCCAGCAGCGGTGAGTGCTGACCCGCGAAGGCAGGATCAAAGTACAAGTACTCATATACTGTTTTACTGTTTAATCGGGCTATGTCAGCGATTTCTGCGGATGACACGCCATCTACGTCTCCCCACGCTGCATCGTTGGTCAAGGTGGCAATATTGTCTGCATTGTGTGTACCATTGCGCGGAGCTTGCGGCGCCAGGAAGACATTGCCAAAATGGGCATCTCCATGGCCTACCACGGTAGCTGCCGCCCGTTTAGGATCAAGTATGCGCTGTCCCAGTGAGACCAGCTCGCCTAGAGATTGGAATTGCTCAACGCCATTGATAGTCCAGCGCGCGTGCATGATCTGGTTGAACGTAACAGCACTCCCTGGCTGTGGCGTTGTCTCCAGGTTTCCATGATTGCCGGGCAACGGAAAGGTTCTATCCGCGTAAAATTCGTAGAGGCGCCTGGTCAGGCGATGCCAGAAGAGCTGGTGAATCGGAGCGAGACTGGTATCCTGTGCTGGCTGGAGTGTGCGTTTATAGATCTCCAGGAGATGCCTACATTCCGCGCGTTCAGCCTCCAGCAGCGTTTGGGCGGTAATGCCTGCTGGTAGATCCTGACCTGTTTCCTGGTCGCGCATCAGGTCGAACATAACCGGCTCAGTGATGACAGGATAGATCACCATCTGGCGATCTTTTTCGCGCAAGAGTCGCAGGGGCTGTACGACATTATAGCCAGTCTGGTCCAGCAGATCGGCGTGGTAATACTCATTGAGCACGCCATGAGCTTCCACATGCGTTTTAAAGAAAAACTCCTGACCCGCGCTGGTATAGAAGCCATTAAAAGAATTAAGCGAGACCGCTTTGGGGGTCAGGCGTACATTTTCGGTTGCAAGGTCCATCTGGCGGGCAAACCAGAGGCGCAGAAGCTTCTCAGCTACCTCGCGCCGCTCGAATTGCAGCTTCTGAATAGTGATCAATTGCTCGATTTCATCCAGGAGAGCAGGCAAGCCAGTCATATCCTCAATGATAAAATCAGGCAGGCTTTTCAGGAAGAGTTCGCGTGCCTCAGGGGTACGCGCACCAGTTAGCACAGCCACAGTCAGCGCGCCAGCGCCGCGTCCACTGAGGATATCGCTGGTCGAATCGCCGACAGCAATAAAGGGTGTGGGCAGTGGTGTAAAGGACTGGTTTAGCGCGTTACGCAGGGCGGTTTCCCAATCGGCGGCAGCCTGGAAGTGGAAGGGATGTGGCTTGCCCAGCGCGAGATAATTGGCTTTACGCGGAATTTTTTCGCTTCCGCGCTCCGTTTGAGGATCTTGCAAGTGTACGCGTACAATTTCTTCGCCGCGCGTCACCATATCATACGTACCCATGTGTTGCCTGGAGAAGTAGCCCAGCAGGCCATCATGCTCCAATGGCTTCTCAGCCTCCTGCAACACGCGCCCGCTGGCGATACCAAGGGTATAGCCACGTGTCCGCAAAGCTTCCAGCGTAGCGCGAATCTGCTCTACAGGGAGTAGCGACTCCTCGAAGAAGAGGCAGCCTGGCTTGCCAGGCTGAGCAGGCGGCTGGCCGTAGGTTTGCGTATAGAGAGCGTCGCCAAGCAGCCATTCCTGGAAAAGCTGCTGGCAGAAACGCCAGAAAGGCTGGTTGCGTCCAAAGACATCCTCTACAGGCAGATCAAGTACCGCGCTGGCATGGGCATCCAGGCGCTCAAAGAGTTCCAGGCCGGTCGCGCCATGGAAAACGGGCAGATCAAAGGGATGCTCTGCGCGCCAGGACTCATGCAGGCGCGCGGCCCCCCAGGTCCGCGTCAGGTCGGTAGTCGCGATCTGCTCGCGCAGGCGCGTTGTCCAGTCTTCGTCATAGGGCTGGAGCGGCAGCAGGTTAGCGCGTTCCGGTAAATGGCTTAGTAGATCAAGCAAATCCAGGCAGATAGCTGCGTAACCAGTATCCCAATTCGAGTTTAGTGCTCGTGCTTTAAAGCTCAGAATCAGCCATTCCGGTAGCGTAGCGCGGCTGAATTCGCGCGACTCCCGAGCATTGGCGGCTGGCCTGTAGATGTCATAGGTGCTAACATGCCAGTAGCGCGGGCTGTAGAGCAGCTCATGTAGGATTAGCCCGGCGCAATCCCAGTAAGCCTCTTCGCTGGTAATCACACCATCCAGATCAAAAATTATCAGGTTTTTCAACTCAGTCTCTGCAATCGTTCGCGTAAAGCGCGTACACTGAATGACTCTTCTTTAAAACGATAGGTTAGCGGAGTAATCGCGATCTCGGTTGCTCCAGCGCCGCGCAGTACTGCGACAATCTCCAACAGGCGCGCGGCCTCTTCGCCTTGCATACCTACCACGCCAGAGAGGGTGTACCAGCGTTGCTCCAGCGGTCCTGAACTGGCCGCGCCAAAGCTAGCAATGCGCAATTCAACATCTGTTTGCAGACTGTGCAAACGATGATTGAGTTGTTGCACCTCTTGCTGCACAGCCTCCAGGCTCTCGCCAGTCAGCGAAGCCGTCAGTAGTGAGCGTGTGCGTGCCTCTGTGCGGGCATCAATCAGTTCAAGCATAATCTCAGCCTGACGAAGGGCCAGTGGATTTTCGCGCAACAGGCGCGCGTTGGCGATCAAGCAGGACTGTGAGTAGAGGATTACGCCATCTCTAAGCAGTTTCAGGCGATTCTCCCGCAGAGTCGTGCCCGTCTCAGTCAGGTCCACGATTAGATCAGCGGTATCAGTCAACGGAGCTGCCTCCAGGGCACCATGAGTCTCGATTAACTTGAAATACGTAATCCCATGCTGGCGCAAGAAGCGCGCCGTCATGACGGGATACTTCGTCGCAATACGCAAGCCGCGCTGTTTATGCGTTTGATAGTACCCGGCGAGATGCCAGAGATCGGCCATATTGCTCACATCTATCCAACTTTCTGGCACCTCAACTACCAGGCGACAACGGCCATATTCCAGGTCGCGTAGCAACACGATTAGATCGCTGCGATCGTCTTGCTCCTCTTGTTCATCCTGTCCATAGCCGCGATGCTCAGCCAGCAGATCATAGCCGGTAATGCCGAAAACAGCATCGCCGTCCTGGACAAGGGAGGGTATATCCGCTACGCGCTGGAAGACCACGCCAAGATCGGGCATACTGCTGATGCGCGCGAGATACTGGCGGGGATTTTTACGACTCACTTTCATCCCGCATTCTGCCAGAAAGGCCGAAGTAGCGCTCTCTAGCGCTCCCTTGCTGGGCAGGGCCAGGCGAATTTCTGGTTCCGGCATAATTACCACTCCTTCTCGGCGAAATTTTGCATAAAGCGAGCGCGTGGCACTTGTCTTTCGACGCCGCTGACCAGATTATGTAGCATGATCGTGTTCATGTGACGTTCGTTCTCGCCTACGATGGCCGCCAGGGGAATGCTCTGTTTGGCTGCCAGGCGCAAGCCCGCGCTTACGCCATGGCCGCTCACATCTAACTCAGCTTCACCGCGCGCGACGCGAACTTCGCGGGCAATCTGGAGCGCGTAGGGTAGATCTTGCTGGCTGACCGGAATGACCAGGATGCGCCTGGACTCTTTTTCCACCCTGGGAATGAGCAGGTCTTGCAGACGATCTACGCCAAAGGCGAAGCCGCAAGCGCGAATATCCTGCGGGCCACCGATCTTCTGTAGCAGCTGGTCGTAGCGTCCGCCACCACAGATCTGTGCCTCAAAGCTATTGGCCTCATCGCGCCCATGGATTTCGAAGACCAGGCCCGTATAGTAACTTACGCCGCGACCCAGAGCCAGGTTTAAGCTGATACATGTGCGTGGTACGCCGCTTTGCTCAATAATAGCAACAAGTTGCTCTAACTCCAGCAACGGTTGTGGTGTCAATTCATAGCGCTCCAGCAGGGCGCGCAGACGCTCAAAGACCTCAGGAGGGGAGCCAGCGACCGCGTGTAACTCGCGCAAAAAGTCCAGCGCGTAGAGAATCTGACGGCGTTGCTCATTGCGCCCGATTTTCCAGGTAAAGCGCTCGATCATTTCCTGGCGTTCCCCATCGTTAGCAAAAGCTACGCTTATCCCGCTTAAAAGCGAACTCAGGAGGCGCGCATCGTTATTTGTCGGCTCGCTGCCAGGCTGATCCTGCGTATCCAGGGCCTCGGGATAAAAAGCTTCCAGGCGTGTACGCGCCTTCTGTTCGCCCTCCTCCGAACGACTGACCTGTTCCATCAAACCAAGCAGAAGGTGGGTTGCCTGCTCATCCAGGCGCAGGCGCTGGATAAAGCTACTTGCTACGCCGATATGGCCTAATTCCAGGCGATACTCGCTAATGCCTATGGTTCCAAGGGCGTCGCAGGCCAGTTGCAGAATTTCCGCGTCCGCGAAGATCGGTTGACCACCGAACAGTTCAATGCCTAGCTGGGTATGCTGGCGATAGCGGCTTCGTCCAGGAGTCTCATAGCGAAAGACCGGTCCTGCGTACTGCAAGCGCAGGGGCAGTGGCTGCTTCTGGTACTGATCGAGGTAGAGGCGGCAGATCGAGGCTGTATATTCGGGGCGCAGACAATGGTCGCGATTATGCAGGCGGAAGGTATAGAGGTTTTGCCAGAGTTCCTGGCGGAAGCTCGAAAGGAAGAGGTCGCTACGTTCTAAAATGGGGACATCGACCGGGGCATAGCCGGCCTGAGATAAGAAGCCTTGCAGGCGCTCAATGATCTGGCGTTGTTGCTGGTATAATTCCGGTAGCAGGTCACGCATCCCGCGCAGGCGCTCAATGCGCTTTTTCATATAATTAAGCTTGTGCCCTCTTTATCCATGCGACATTGCATTACACACACACCGTTGTGATGGGTTCACAATCGTCCGCGCCTAGCATAACAGGGGCTTTGCGAATCGTCAAGAACCAGGAGGATGAGTGCAGGGCTATAAAGGGAAGATACAGTCAGACAAGCAGACAACCTGACGGATGTGTCAAATTTTTATCAAGATATATAGCATTTTTGTCAATGAAATATCAATGAAAATAGCGTTATAGTCAAGATAATATAAAGAAGCGGGGCAATTTGGATAGATTGCCCAAAAAAAGAGTCAGGAGTTTGTAGTAAACTGACTCTATCTGAGTAAAGAACTCAAGACTATAATTTTTACCAGGAACAATGAACGACCGCATAGCCGCGGAATTATCGTCGATGATAGTCCTCTTTTGCCCAGGTGGCTTAAGCAAACTGTATGCATTATACGCACTTTATTGAGCGGAGATCTCTAGCTCTTGAGGATTCCTTGATAGAGTAGCATTAATTGGTTGATGCTCACTACCCTTATGGAGCGGGTTCAGCCGGTTTATTGTGCAACCTACACAAATATAGCAACCAGTTTTTTGATGTATTCACTATACCAATAACGGTTCAGATTCCCTATACTTTTTTACAAAGGACTTGCCAGATAGCGCAACGCTCGCGCTACTACTTTTCCCCAGGCTATGACAGCCAACTGCCGGTAATGCCACCTGCACAGTTCATTTCGTTCCAGTCAATGGAAAGGGGATTACTACATGGCATCTACAAGCCCGTCCGAAGAAGTCACTATGCAACCAACCCTTGGTCTAACCGGCGTTACCATCAACGCCATGGCTCTGATCGCTCCAGGAGCCTTTCTCTGGACCACCTATCAGCTGCAGTCCGCGCCTGGTTCAGCCGCGAACATGTGGTTCTCGGTCTTTATCGCCACAGGTATCGCGATGTTGACCGCGGTTGCCTATGCCAGCCTCTCCAGACGCTATCCTGAAGGGGGAGCTGGTAGCTCGTACTATTACGCAGAAGCTGCGATTTTGCAGCAAGAGGAACATCGTCATTTTAAGTGGGCGCGTTTCGCCAAATTCCTTGTTGGTTGGGCCTCGCACCTGTATTACTGGGTATATCCGGGTGTGATGGTCGCTTTCATGGGCCTGGTCATCACGTACATCGTTCAGACCTTTTTTCCGAGTTTTGGGGCACCCTGGGAGGAAGTACTGGTCTGCGTAGTCTTTGCTGGTCTTGTGGGCTGCATCGCGTATATCGGGGTACAAGGCGCAACTCTGGCGAACATAATTATCAATGTGATCCAGATCGTTGCTCTGCTTACCCTCTCGATTGTAGCTGTTATCTATCGTCTTGGGCATCCCAACATCCAGTATTTGCATCCGAATGCGTTGAGTGTGATCATTCCGCACGACGTGGGCGGCCTAATCTTCCAGTCCACCATCGCCATTTTGCTGGTCGTTGGTTTCGAGTCTGCTACGGCTCTGGCGGCTGAGACCAAAAACCCTGGCCGGGACATTCCGCGCGGCGTGCTGCTTTCTCTGGTCATCCAGGCGGTTATCTTCTACTTTATTGAATACTTTGCATCCAACTTTGCGGTTAACAGCAGCACTACGTGGTCAGCTGGCGGTACCGGCTTTGCGGGAGCTTACGCTTCTGGAGCGCCAATTGGTGATATCGCCAAGCAGCTTGGTAATGCTGTGCTGGGCGGCAATGGCACGGCCTTCGCGATAATCCTGGCCTGTACCGTAGTAGTCGCCCTTGTTGGCACCTCGCTCTCCTGCTTAAACACAGGTGTGCGCGTGACCTATGCTATGGGCAAAGACAAAGAGATGCCAGTCATCTTTGGCTTCCTGCATGGCAGGTTTCGCACACCACATACAGCAGTTATTGTGTTGACAATCCTCTCCGCGCTCATCGGCGCGTATGGTGTGCTTAACATCGATACTCTGACGCAGGTCACGCTGGTCTCTAATGTCGGCACCTTCCTGCTCTATGGTATGACCTGTATCATCTGTGTACTGGCCTTTGTCGGAGTCGAGGGGCGTCACTGGTTCTCAACAATTGTGGCTCCAGTGCTGGGCGCGATTCTGAACATCGCGATGTTGTTGGGTGTTGCTTACTATGACGTATTCACGCAAGGAGCGGCAGTCGAGCGCGATACGCTCTTGGCTGCTGGTTTCTGTCTGGTCTGGCTGGTGGTAGGCTTCGGCTACCTCTTCATTCGTAAGGCAACCAGAGGCACCCCGATCTTCCATAGTGAAGATCACAAAGAGAAACTGGCGGATGCCACGGCATTTGCGGGCGACTAAGCGCCGGAGCAAGCAATCCATCGTCATTGCTGTTTCTCTTGATACCTGTTGTGATTGGCCGGTTTTGCCGGCCAATCACTTTATCTGAATTGTTGTTACTCACAGAAATGCTCCGAGCCTGTTCTGCCTCTTTATCACACCATAAAGGTCTTTTTTTTGAGCATTTCCTGATAAGAAAGTTCTGGTTTCTCCTTACTCCTTATGCTATACTTGGAAGCGGTGATTATGGTACAGATTGCAGAGAAGATAATTACTCTGGCAGACAATCACCTCATATCTTAGCTATTTTGTACGTGCGGGAGAGGTGGAACGGTCAATAGATCGTAAACAAGAGGCTATAATACCTTTTGATACTTTTTAAGTGAGGGCTTCGTTCTCCATGACCACAGTATATACGCCTGGTACACAGATCGATCATTACCAAATCATTCGCATGCTTGGCCATGGTGGGATGAGTCGAGTCTACCTGGCTACTGACCTTCATAACGAGAGCAAGATCGTTTTGAAATTCCTCAACGATGATCTGGTGGGCGATATAGCTATTTTTGAGCGTTACAAACGCGAAGCGGAGATTGGCAGTCGCCTCAATCATCCCTATATTCAGCATATGCTCAATACCAATGAGAAGCGCAGTGACGAGTACCTGGTCGTCGAGTATATCGAGGGCAAGACCCTGAGGCATCTGCTGGAGGAGCGCGCAAGCAAAGCTTTGCCAGTGGGAGAGGCTTTGCGTATTACCGACCAGATCTGCGACGCGGTCATCTACTGCCACGAGCATGGGGTCTACCATCGCGATCTCAAGCCAGAGAACATTATGCTGCAACCCAATGGTAATGTGAAGATCATCGATTTTGGCATTGCTTTGTTGGAGGGTGCGCGGCGCGTGACCTGGCGTGGTCTCTCTGGGACCGTTGGTACGCCCGACTATATGTCGCCTGAGCAACTGCGCGGTGAGCGTGGTAACGCCAGCTCTGATGTATACGCCATTGGCATGATGCTGTATGAAATGTTATGTGGTCAGACGCCGTTTGACGGGGAAAACGTCTTTGCAGTCATGAATCAGCATGTTTCTCATGATCCCCCTTCGATACTCCTTCACAATCCTGATCTCAATCCGGGCCTTGTCACCGTTGTCATGCATAGCATTCGCCGCGACCGTGAGAAACGCTACGCCTCTGCCAGTGAGTTGCGGGCCGACCTCTTGCATCTGGCGGAAGTCAAACCGGTGCGTTACGAGCCAGCAGAACCAAAAATCAATCGCACAGGCCGCACGGCCATCCTTGCCACACTGATCATTATCGCAATTTTCCTGGGCATTATTGCCATCGGCTTTCTGGCGCAGAGTTTACATGTAGGAGGTCATTGAGCGTAAATAATGTTGAGTGGTGGCCGCTTGCCTGGCCAGGCAAGCGGCCACCACTCAACATTATTTACGCTCAGCGCAGATCAAGCAAACTTATGCCTGGCCATTGCCCAGCAGATTACCTTGTGAGCCAGAGAGCAGATTGCTTTCAGCCTTGAGTGAGGGCAGAAGTTGTGCCTGGGCCTGTGTGCTGAGAGGCAAGCCCCAGAGTTTGATAAAGCCCAACGCGGCATTATGGTCGAACTGATCACCACTATCGTAAGTGGCCAGAGCATGGCTATAAAGCGATGCGTCGGCTTTGCGTCCAACGACGCTGCACTGCCAGGGGGCTAGTTTGATGCGCACAGTACCACTGACGAAGCGCTGGGTGCTTTGCACATAGGCAGCCAGGTCTTGATGTAGAGCGCTATACCACTGGCCATTATAGATCAAGCGCGCGTATTCGCCAGAAACGATATCCTTGAAGCGCGCCTGTTCGCGGCTAAGCGTCAGGGTTTCCAGAGCCTTATGAGCGGTCAGAAGAACTGTAGCTGCTGGCGCCTCATAGATCTCGCGTGATTTGATGCCAACCAGGCGATTTTCGACGTGATCGACGCGTCCGATACCGTAAGAGCCAGCCAGTTCGTTTAGTTTCTCTATCAGAGCCACGCCATCGGTCTCTGTGCCATCGAGAGCCACAGGTATACCCTTCTCAAAAGTGATCTCAGTATAGGTAGGCTCGCTGAGCGGCGTATTCGAGGTCCAGGCATACACATCGGCGGGTGGCTCCGCCCAGGGATCCTCCAAAATGCCGCACTCAACGCTGCGGCCCCAGAGATTGAGATCTGTCGAGTATGGGCTGGCGCTGGTTACAGGAATAGGGATGCCATGCTCAGCGGCATAAGCAATCTCATTGTCGCGCGTCATGCTCCATTCGCGCACAGGCGCGATGATTTTTAGATCGGGAGCCAGGGTATTGATCGCAACATCAAAGCGTACCTGGTCATTGCCTTTGCCAGTGCAGCCATGTGCCACAGCAACCGCGCCCTCAGCCCGCGCTACCTCAACGAGCAGGCGTGCGATCAGCGGGCGCGCCAGGGCAGTAGCCAGCGGATACTGTCCTTCATAGAGCGCGCCTGCTTGTAAGGCTGGCCAGAGAAAGTAGCGCGTTAGATCCGCGCGCGCGTCAATAATCAGAGACTTGAGCGCGCCGATCTGCTCGGCCCGTTGAGCGATGGACTGCAGGTCGCGCTCGTTACCCACATCGATGGTTACGGTGATCACGTCCAGAGCATATTTTTCTTTGATCCAGCGAATAGAAACTGATGTATCCAATCCACCTGAATATGCCAGAATAACAGTTGCCATAAGAAAAGAAGCCTCCTGAGAGATTAATAAATGGTTATTGGAATAAATCCTCACCAGTTTCTTGCTAATTGTAACGCACTGCTTTGAGTTTATGCTGACTGTGAGGTCGAAGAAAGATCAAACATTCCCACCAGCTTCTCGATGGCTGTGGTGAAGTGTAGCGAGCGCTCTTGCCAGATATTTTCAACCTGTGCCAGTTGTTGCTCAGTCTGTTGCAGTCCCAGATTACCAGCACCACCCAGATGGCTGCGCGCGTGCAGGCGCTCGACCAGTTCCGCCAGACTCTCGCCGGGTAGTGGTTGCCCGGTTGCGCAGGCCTCGTCGATTTTCGCCGTGACCTCTGTGCCGACAATGCGATATGCATCGCGAAAAGTCATGTGCTCCTGTGCAGCCATGGCATAGGCGCGATCAGCGGCAAAGAGTTCAAAGGTGCAGGCCGCGACCAGGTTGGGCAGATTGACGCTGATGTTGTCGGCGACCAGTGCGCAGATCTCCAGGCTTTCCAGTACCAGGTCCAGTGCTTCGATAAAGGGTCGCTTGGTCTCCTGGTAATCCATATTAAAGCCAGAGGGCAGACCGATAGTGATGCCCAGGATCTGCTGTTGCAGGGCCAGCATAGTCTGTGCGCGGGCACGCACCAGTTCCATAATACCTAGATTGCGCTTTTGCGGCATAATACTGCTACCTGTACAGAGTTCCTGAGGCAGCAAGAAGAAGCCGTATTCTAGCGTCGTAAAGAGCATCACATCCTGGGCGAATTTGCTCAGATCGAGCATAATCTGTGCCAGAGCCTGGACAATTGCAGCCTCGATTTTACCACGCGCATTCTGGGCATAGATCACATTCCGCTGCACTTTCGCGAAGCCCAGCAGATCAGCCACGTACTGACGATCGATCGGTAGCGGCACGCCATAGCCAGCCGCGGAGCCAAGCGGCGACTGATCATTGAGCTGATAGGCCGCACTGAGCAGTTGCTCGTCGTCCAGCAAGGACTCCGCGAAACTGGAGGCCCAGAGGCCTACTGACGAGAGCATACCACGCTGCATATGTGTGTAGCCCGGCATGGGCGTATCTACGTGTACGGCAGCCAACTCCAATAATGCTTTGCAGAACTTGATCAGCGCCTCACTCACATGATGCAACTGCTCTTTGCCATACAGGCGGGTGTCGAGCAGAATTTGATCATTGCGCGAGCGAGCGGTGTGGATATTCTTACCTGCTTCGCCAGCCTGCTCGGTCAGATAATTTTCGACGCGTGTATGGACATCTTCATCGTCCAGGGCGACAGTAAAGTTGCCTTCGTCCGCGAGCCGCAGGATGGCGCGCAGATGGCTGTGTAAAACCGCGCACTCCTCGGCGCTCAAAATGCCGATAGTCTTGAGCATTGCGGCATGAGCCAGCGAACCCCAGACATCGTGGCGTATCAGGCGATTGTCGAGCAGGCTATTTTGAGCTGCTTCGAAGCGTTCTACCTGTTCATGCAGGCGATAGCCTTTCTGCCAAAGTTTGGTCATGGATATTCCTCTCGTTGTTTCTTCTGCTTATGAACGTCCCATAAGTTTGCCAGAGAACCCTCTCAGCGCGAATGGAGCAAGCTCCTGGTGCAGGTGCGGCTGCTGAGTCGCTCCATTCAGGTGGGCAGGAAAACTGCAAAACCGCTGGCGCTTTAGATCCCTGCGCTCTGATTGCGACGCGCGATCAGTTCATAAGGCAAGCCGCGAATATGGGCTGCCGGTGCGCATTCTTTTTGATTAAAGCTGGCACTTTTAATTGAGCGCACATCTGGGAAGAAAAGGCCGCTCTGTGAGTTACGCGAGACGATATCGATATTTCCTTTATAGAGCTCTACCACGTATTCGCCATTGACGGCTTTTTGCGTGGAGGCAATAAAGGCGTCGAGCGCGTCTTTGAGTGGATGGAACCATTCACCGTGGTAGACCATTCTGGCCCATTGCGCTTCCAACTGGCGTTTGATCTGGATCTCTTCTTTGGTCAAACAAAACTGCTCCAGGTCGCGATGGATTTTCAGGAGCAACGTAGCAGCAGGCGCTTCGTAGATTTCGCGCGACTTGAGGCCCATAATGCCATCCTCAAAGAGGTCAATTTTGCCAATGCCATTGGCTCCGGCCATCACATTGAGTTGCTCAATAATTGTATCCAGAGGTAGGATCTCGCCGTTAAGCGCGCTGGGCAGGCCATTGGTCCAGCTCAGGCTCAGGCGCAACGGAGTTGCAGGCGCCTTGTGAGGTGGGACCAGCCACATCCAGATATCGTCCGGCAGTTCAGTGGTCAGGTCAATACCACCGCTAGCGATCGAACGGCACCACATGGTCTTGTCATCGCCGCCTACGATTAATTCTTCCACTGGCACGCCATAGTGTTCCATCAACAGCTGTTCTTCCAGGCGTGTCAGATCAAAGTCGCGCACAGGTACAAAAATGGGCAGACCGGGAGCGAAGAGGCTAAAGACGTTATGCATGCGGTACTGGTCGTTGCCCTTGCCGCTCGATCCCTCCATAAAAGCGTCGCAGCCCAGTTCCAGGGCTTTCTCGGCTACGCGTGCCGCGATCAATTGGCGCGTCATGGATGTGGAGACAGGATAGCCATTGTAATCCGAATTGGCCTGAATAGCTTTGCTCAGCCACTGTTCAGTGAACTCTTGCTTGACATCAATCGTAATCGGCGTGATGCCCAATTGTTGCGCGCGTGCGATGCTCATCTCGATCTCTGCCTGACCCTGACCGACATCGACATTAATCGCGGTCAACTGGCGGGCGTGGTACTTGAGTTCGGAGAGTTTGACGCAAAGTGTTGAGTCCAGGCCACCGGAGTAAGCCAGCGCGATATGTTTGTCCTGGGGAACCTCAACTGAGGCAATTTTGTGTAGCGCGAGCGCGCTCGCGCTGTTGTCGGTGGCCGGAGTGGTCGCCGACAAGTTGGCTTGAGAGTTAGTTGCCATTGTGTAAACTCCTTCAACAAAGTGGTGTTAGGAAGGAGAGCGGGACAAGAAAAAACCCCCGTCCCCTCCTGACGACATTGAAGGGACGAGAGTGCAGGTTTGCTTTGCGATCATTCGCCTGGTGGAATGGTTGAGCAACCTTGACACACCCGTGGTGCCACCCTGTTTGCCACGTCCCATCTGTCCCACAGAGTCGCGAGAGAATAGGGGAAGTGACCACTTTTTCACGGTTTTTGCGCTGCGTGGGAACCACCCACCTGTGCCTACTTATCCAGGCCAACCTTGCAGCGGTTTTCCCACGTGCCTGATTGTCTGAGATTTTCTTCGGCCAGCCGCTCACGAAGGCGTTCTGAGAGAGCTACACTATTCCGAACTTTCACTCTGCTTCGGATCGCTGTCAGGAGCTACGTCTCGTACTCTGTTCGCTCAACGCGGGTCAGCTTACTATCAACTTGCTTTTAAAGGATAGCAGTAGCCAGGCGAAAAGTCAACCCGCCCAAAAACTTTGGGGTGTACATCTGAGTTTGCCAGCATATGGACTGAAAATAGAGGGAATATGGGAATTTTTTTTCTTACTGTAGATGTTGCAATGAAGTGTATGACAATGTGTGCTATAATGAGTAGTGTATGGCATCAGCAAGAATTATATCGCTCCTGTCAGAGAATATCCAAGAGTGTGGTGTTTTTGCTTCCAGGTTTCTCCGACGTGCAAAAGATGGCAGAAAAAACCATGGAATGCCAGATGAGGAGCCACCCAGAGCGATCCGGGTGCGTCATACAGGCCCGGCTGGGCGCGGTTGAGTTGTTCCGCATCAGAAAAACGACTCCCCGCAAGGGGCTGAAGAACGAATGTTTACAGGAGCGTACAGTATGAGACTTTACGTCGGGGGTCTTCCCTATCAGACTACTGAAGATGAGTTGATTAACCTTTTTCAGCAAATCGGCAATGTGGCAAATGCCACCATTATCATCGATCGCGCGACCGGACGAAGCAAGGGTTTTGGCTTTGTTGAAATGGGTGATGCTCAGGAAGCCCAGGATGCAATTGCACGCTTAAACGGCTCGACTCTTGGGAATCGTACGATTACCGTAAATGAGGCCCAGGAGCGCCCTGCGGGTGGTGGTAACAGGGGTGGCGGTGGCGGCGGTGGCGGCGGTTATCAGAATAGAGGCGGCGGTGGCGGCGGCGGTGGCGGCGGTCGGCGCGATAATGGCGGCTACCGCGATCGTGACCGCTATTAAGTAAAATAGCATTGTACCGCTCTATCTGGGTGGTTTTGTCAGTAAAAATAGAGAACTGGTCAGTTGGCCAGCTCTCTATTTTTGTTAGTGTGTATTAGCAGCGCAGATGCACAGAGGCAGCCATCCTCAACATTTGTTACTAAACTAGCGGGCAAGTGCCTTCTGCTTCTCTTCCCCACACGGATTTTTCCACTGAACCGGTTAAAAACTCATAGCATATTTCACAAATAGCAAAATTTATGTATGATTTGCACAATTACCCCTATTTTTAGCCATAGCTATATATATTAAAGCTCTTCATTAAACAGATTATTAGCTGTTCAATAGATAATGAATGTGCAATATGCACAAATTTAAGTGGAGGAACTTCGGCCATTTTGTCACTGGCTTGAGAAGGCAAGGTGAGCTATACTCTGAGTGAAGCTTGATTTGGCATTGGTAACTCCATACGAACGAACCAGGAAGCGAGTCAGGAGAACGCGGGTGGTCACGTGTCTCCGGGCTCGCTTGTTGGGTTTCAGTACAAATTCACCCTTGCGGAAAGCCAGATGGATATGTTATGCTTTCCTGCAAGAAACACTGCTTGTTTCTTACGAGTTATGACGCTCCCCAGGATTCGATGCTGTCCTCCCCTATATTTATCGTTTGCATGCTTAATTTTTGTCCCGTGCTACCATTGTGAGTGAATGGATGTTATTTTATCACTCTGAGGTTTGGGGACAATGTCTGTCGCCAGAGATTGTGGGCTCCAATGGAGGTGCCTCCGTCTGATCGCAGCCGGGCTATTGCGCTGGCCGGCCTTGATTACGCGCACATTTGCCATATCGTTCTTGCGGTAGCCAGGACCGTTGTTTACATCCACAGATAAACAGAGCAGATTTTCGCCAGGATTGCAGGTCTGTAGCTGTTTTTACCCATCTGGCTGAATGCAGAACGCTTTTAGGGAGGACACACTTATGCACACTTCCTCAACTGGTAAGGCTGTAGACGGCCATTATCCTCTCTACGAGGGCCGTTGGGAGCACGATGCTTGCGGCACGGGTTTTCTGGCCGATGTTTCTGGTTTCGCCAGTCATCAACTGGTCGAGCAGGCTCTGACTGTGCTTGCCAACCTGACGCATCGGGGAGCGCAAGATGCCGATGCTGATACGAACGATGGCTCTGGCCTGCTAACCCAGATCCCGCGTGAGTTGTTGAGTGCTGAACTGCGCGAACAGCAGATTACATTGGAGAGTCCAGAAGATCTGGCCATAGGGATGCTCTTTTTGCCATCCGCGCATACTTCTCCTGGCGCCGAAGCTCAGGCACGCCAGATCGTTGAAGAGACGCTGGCTGAACTGCACCTGCCCTTGTTGACCTGGCGCGATCTCCCGCTGGATCTGAGTGTGCTCGGCGCGGGCGCGCGGGCGACAATGCCGACGATTGTTCAGGTCTTATTGCAACGTCCGGCTCAACTGTCCACTGAGGAATATGAACGCGAATTGTATCATGCACGCCGTTTGATCGAGAAGCGCTGGTTGGGGGCTGATCTGGTTGAGGGCTATATCGCGTCGTTCTCTGCGCAAACAATTGTGTATAAGGGCCTGCTAGCTCCAGCTGAACTTGCGCGTTTCTATCTTGACCTGGCTGACGAGCGTTATCTCAGCTCTTTTGCGATACTTCATCAACGTTACAGCACCAATACCTTCCCATCCTGGTCGCGCGCTCAGCCGATGCGCTTCCTGGCGCATAATGGCGAGATTAACACAATTCAGGGCAATCAAAACTGGATGCAGGCTCGCGAATATTCGCTCACTTCCGCGTTGTGGGGTGAGCGCCTGCCAGATCTATCACCAGTAATCGAGGTAAGCGGCAGCGATTCCGGTCGGCTGGATAACGCGCTTGAGCTGCTTGCGCTATCAGGTCGCAATCTGCTGCATAGTATGCAGATGATGATTCCGCCAGCCTGGGAGCAGGATAAAGCTCTTTCTCAGGAGGAACGCGCCTGGTGTGAATATCATGCTTGCTGCCTGGAGCCATGGGATGGTCCCGCGGCGTTGATCTTCGCCGATGGTCACTACGTTGGAGCAACCCTTGATCGCAATGGCCTGCGTCCCATGCGCTATTCTTTGACCTCGCGTGGCTTATTAATAGTGGCTTCCGAAGCTGGCGCGTTGCCTATCGATGTCTCTGAAGTTGTTGAGCGTGGGCGCCTTGGTCCTGGTGAAATGCTGGCCGTTGACCTTGAGCGGGGTCTGCTTCTGCGCAATCAGACTATCAAACATGAGCTTGCAGCGCAGCAGCCCTATCACCAATGGCTTAATGACCATCTTTTGCATCTGTCCGATCTGACCGCGCAGACTCTTGCTTGCCTTCCCGAAGCACCTGCCGCCGACGAACTCTTTCAGCAGCAGCAACTCTTTGGTTACACCCATGAAGATGTTGAATTTGTGTTGCGCCCGATTTTGACGGATATGAAGGAGCCGACCTGGAGTATGGGCGACGATACTCCTCTGGCAGCTCTCTCGACTCGGTCGCGTTCTTTCGCTGACTACTTTCACCAGCGTTTTGCCCAGGTCACAAATCCGCCGATCGATCCATTGCGCGAAGAACTGATGATGTCGCTTGATTGCTATCTGGGTCGTCGCTTGAGCTTGTTGACCGAAACTCCATTGCACGCGCGCCAACTACACTTAAGCACACCTGTGTTGACCGAAGCGCAACTGGCCTCGCTTTGCGAGCTAAAGCGCGAGGGATACAGCACGCGTGTGCTCAATGTCTCATTTCCGCGTGAGCAAGGCCTGGAGGCTTTGCTAGCCGCGCTTCATCGTCTGGAGGAAGAGGCGGTCACTGCCGCGCTGGATGGCATTGATTTCCTGATCCTCAGCGACCGCGGATCTACCCTGGATGAGCCGCCGATACCAATGCTGCTTGCTATGGCCGCAGTTCACCAGGCGTTGATTCGTCGTGGTCTGCGCGACTATACCTCGCTGATCTGTGAGACTGCTTCCGTTCTGGATGTGCATCAGATTGTGCTGCTGTTGGGTTATGGATCTGAGGCTGTAGTGCCGTATCTGGCTCTGGCCAGTGTACGTGCCCTGGCTGGTCAGCGTAAGTTGGAACATATTACGCCTGAGCGGGCTGAGGAAAGCTACATTCATGTCATCGAGGGTGGTTTGCGCAAAGTGATGGCGCGGATGGGCATTTCGACGTTGCGCAATATTATCGGTGCCGGCCTTTTCGAGATTTTCGGTCTGGACCAGGAATTGCTTGCTCGTTGTTTCCCCGGTTCCGCGGCTCATCCTGGCACAGTAGGCTTTAAACAGATTACCGCGCAGATGCTAGCCTGGCTTGAGCCGCTGGCAGCTCAGGCAAGCGCCGAAGCCGCAGCTGGCGAGAAGAGTGGTCCGCTGAGCGAGAGCCGCCGTAAGCTGACTGACATCGGGCGCTATCGTTTCCGCCGCGATGGTGAATATCATGCCTTCCAGCCGCTGGTGATTCGCGCGCTGCAAAAGGCCGCGCGTACTGGCAGTAGCGAAGACTATCAACAGTTTACTCAGCTTGTGTACTCGCGCCCGCCGACTGTTTTGCGCGACCTGCTCTCTTTCAAGGATCGCACACCAGTGCCTCTAGAAGAAGTTGAGCCTATGGAGGCGATTCGCGCGCGTTTCGTTGCCTCAGCCATGTCCGTGGGCGCGCTCAGCCCTGAGACGCATCGCACTATCGCCGCCGCGTTGAACAGCATTGGTGGGCGCAACAACACTGGCGAGGGTGGTGAGGACCCGGCCTGGTACCATGAGACGCTGAATGGTTCTCCCGTCAGCAGCAAAATCAAGCAGATAGCCTCAGCCCGCTTTGGCGTGACCGCCGAATACCTGGTACGCGCTGAAGAGTTGGAGATCAAGATGGCGCAAGGCTCCAAGCCGGGTGAGGGCGGACAACTTCCTCCAGCGAAGGTAACTCCCTTTATCGCGCGCCTGCGCCATACAGAGCCGAATATCGCGCTCATTTCGCCACCGCCTCATCATGACATATATAGTATCGAGGACCTGGCTCAGTTGATCTTTGATCTGCACGAGATCAATCCCCAGGCAAAGGTCGGCGTCAAGCTTGTCTCCAGCATTGGCGTTGGCACGATCGCGGCTGGCGTCGCCAAAGCGCATGCCAATTATGTATTGATCAGCGGACACGATGGCGGCACCGGAGCCTCACCGATGCAGTCGATCAAGCATGCTGGTATTCCCTGGGAGCGTGGCCTGGCGGAGACGCAGCAGACGCTGGTTAAAAACGGCTTACGCGAGCGCGTCAAAGTGCGCGTCGATGGCGGTCTCAAGACCGGGCGCGATGTGATCATTGGTGCTATGCTTGGCGCGGATGAGTTCGGGTTTGGTACAGCCAGCCTGGTCTCGTTAGGCTGCGACATGGCGCGCCAGTGCCATTTGAATACCTGCCCGGCTGGTATTGCTACGCAGCGCGAAGATCTGCGCGCCAAGTTTACCGGCACACCGGAGATGCTGGTGAACTTTCTTACCCTGATTGCCAATGAAGTACGCGAGTGGCTGGCCAGGCTTGGCTTCACGCGCCTGGAGGATCTGATTGGGCGCGCTGATCTACTGGCCACCGATCCAACTGCCACAGTTGAGTTGGAGCCATTGCTGGTCTCTCTACCAGTCCACGCTTCGTCCACGCCGCGACCAAATCCGCAGCATTCGCCGCTGGCTGACGAATTACTCGCGGAGTCCGAACAGGCGCTACGTGGTGAGTGCAGTGTGCTGACGCGCCATATAATCCACAACTACGACCGTACAATTGGCGCGGGCCTGGCTGGCGAGATTGCGCGTAAGTATGGCAATGCTGGCCTGCCAGGTGTGAGCGTGACCAGCATCTTTCATGGTTCGGCTGGTCAGAGCTTTGGCGCCTTCTCGCTGCCTGGGATGAGCCTGGTTCTGCATGGGGAGGCTAACGACTATGTTGGCAAAGGCATGACAGGTGGCCAGATCGTTATCGCTCCCCCAAGCGAGGCCAGTTTTGTGGCCCACCAGAACACCATTCTCGGCAATACCGTCTTGTATGGCGCGACAGGTGGTCAACTCTTTGCTGCTGGACGCGCTGGCGAGCGCTTCGCAGTGCGCAATAGCGGCGCTCTGGCTGTTGTTGAAGGCGTCGGAGCCCATGCTTGCGAGTATATGACCGGCGGCGTTGTGCTCGTACTCGGTGAGACCGGACCGAACTTTGGCGCCGGTATGTCCGCTGGTGTGGCTTATGTCTTTGATCGCGCAGGCACCTTCCTGCAGCGTTTCAATGGCGAACTGGTCGAAGCCAGCCCATTGGATGATGCCGCTGAAGCCGAAGCCGTATGTGCGCTGATCGAAGCACATCGCAAGAAGACCAATAGCTGGCAAGCCGCTCGCCTGCTAGCTGAATGGAGCCATTTGCAGCGCTTCTTCTGGCGCGTCTCCTCCAGCTCCTCTGCCGCCTCAACCCAGGATCTATTGGCTGGAGTGCTCAGTTAGGGGCGGCTGTCCCTGGTTTGCCGGTCAGAGACTCAACCAGTCTCTGACCGGCATTCTCGTTTGCTATACACTACAGCCTTTTCTTTGCTTGCTTCTGCGCTATGCGGAGAGGCCTGGTCGTTTTGCGTTAGTTTGATACGCAAAACGACCAGGCCTCTCCGCATAAAAGGCACAAAGATTATTGCGCGAAAAGATAAATATCGAGGGTCACAATGCTATGATCCTGACCAAAGGTATAAAGTGGACCATAATAAGAGGTCAGCTTAAAGAGTAGAGTCTGTTTTCCCATGGGTTGCAAGACATTGCTCATCATCGCTTTGCCAACTTTGAGAGCAATGTCAATATCGGGATCGCTAAGTGCGCCGTCAGAGATAATGACCAGGCCAGCCTCACGACCCTGGAGACGGCTTTGACTATTAATAAAATTCTTGACATAGTGAACCGCTGAAGCTGAGTTGCTCAAAATGCCATTGTAATCTACATTTGGTATGGGAAGATGCACAAATCCCCTTTCCAGATGCGGCGGCAATGTCGGTGTAGGTGTAACCAGAGTGATAGGGCTGGGAGTAGGCACAAGCGTTTTAGGTATAGGCGGTTGCGTGGCCATGAAAATAACAACCAGGCCCAGGAGCAGGTCGGCGAAAAGCCAGCCGCCAAGAATAGTCATATCGCGAGCAATGCGTGGGTTCCGTTGTTGCATCTATTCCTCATTTCACATGTTTTTATAGTGTATGCTTATAAAACTTTGCTGCTCCAGAATGTGCTTGCACTATGGGCGCATGGGGAGCGGACCACCGCCGTTGAAGCGAGCGGAGGCATTCATAAGCATTTGCGAAGCATAGGCCAGGCTGTTACCGCTTTGGGCCAGAGTAGAGGCGGCATTGCCATAGTCGCGAATTACGTCGTTAAGGCTGGCTTTAACAGCATTGGGGAAGTCTCTTTGCAAATTCATAATCGTGTAGAAATCGTTGGCCATACTGCGCAGTTCGTTAGTCGTCTGGTGAATAGCCTTGAGGGCTTCCTGGAGTCCACTGGCAACATCAGCGGTCATTTGCGAGACAGTTGTTTGGGCCTGATGTTCGATAGCGAGCTGGCTTACTAATCCAGCGAGCTGGCCAGTCCATTGGTTGATGGCCGCAGGAAGCTGATTCAAACTGCGGGTGGAGACTGAGAGTTCATCCATCGCTTGTTCTAGATCGCTGCCCCAGGTTTTCTGATCGTTGACCAGTTGTTTGACACTTTCGCTGGTCTCGCGCTGGCTCTGGAGCATCTGAGTGATAGTATTGAGCATATTTTGTATATCGCTTACCAGCTGTTGAAGAGGAGAGGAGAGGCCTCGCAGGACATTTGTCAGATTATCGGTAGATTGCTGAATATGTGATGCGCCATTCAGCATATTTTGTGAGATAGGCAGGAGGGCATCAGTGAAGCCTTTTAGATCGGCCAGTTCTTTTTCACGCCTGGTTGAAAGATCGTCGAGGCGCTGGCGCTCTTTGGACAGTTCATTAAGCAATTGGCGCGAGAGATCAGCGACATTGCTCGGCTGTTGATCCTGTATACTAATGCTGGTCATGCAGAGCGCTGCGTCGGCCAGGGCGTCGCTTAGTTCCTCCTGGAGTAACTCCACCTCCTGTTCTTTGGCGTTGGAGCGCAGATGGCTGCGGTAATTGACAATCCCGGTAAGAACGAACAGTGCGCTCAACAGAAGAAAGTCAAAGAAGGCCAGGCTACTAAGAATAAACCCCTGATTGGAGAGGTGACCTCCGAAGCCCTGTTGCCAGAGATAAAGAAAGGGAGTATTGACGATTTGATTTTTCTGGTCAAGGGTAAGATGACTGTTTTGCAGGACGGAAGTAATATAGCTTGAATAAGCGCTGACCGCGCTGGAGATGCCAAGCCAGGTCAGAGCCAGGGGTAGGAAAATCAACAGGTTGCGCACCCACTCAAGGAGGCGCCAGGGGAACGAGGGGATATCTTTGGCGCGCATCTGGGCCGCGATCGTGTTAACGTCGATCATTTGCTGGACGTTTGTCGCGGCCCAGGCTTCGGGCATTGAGTCGGGAGCACGTCCGAGCGCGTTGTATAGACGCATCAAGCGCGCGGCAGCAGTAGAGTTTGTTCCCTCGATTTTACTAGCGATAGCGCCAATTTTATGCTGGGTATCCTGTACAAAAGTCATTATTCTCTCCTGTTATTCTGCGAGTTAGAGGCTGTTACTCCTGTTTCAATGCATAAATTTACAGAAATTGGATTTTGGTGTGTTCTTTTTCAAGAAACCCCTGTAGACCATTCTTGCCAAAAACTTCCTTAAGAGGATTCTTTTTCTGCTCTTCTTCTAATTGGTTGAGTATCAGGTAGCGGCGGATTAAGACACGCAGGCCGTTCTGATAGAATATTTCAGGGTTAGTAGCTTTATTAGGAAGGTTAAGAAAATTGCGGAATTCTTCTAACAGATAGGGTTCAGGATCGATGCGTTGAGCGGTGACTGTGCCGACTAGCACGCGGCTATTGTTAATCGCGTCTTCGATGAGCATATCTTCCGCCAGGTACGTCAGCAATCTGCGCAATGGCTGTGCTGGATTTGTGCGCAGGTCTTCGTAGATCATTTGTAGCGTTTTCTTCTCAATCTGGGCAGGTTTTGAGTAATATTGTCCGTCTGGCAGATGTTCTTGCAGCCAGTAGAGCAGTAGAACCGGCATAACATGGTGGATGTTGGTATACTCTTCATACGAGATCGTGCGGTTCAGCGTTGGCAGAGTTACAAGGATTCTGCTGGCAGACACTGTTGGCGCTGGTGTATTAGGAGTATGGGCGAACTGTTCAGGCGCGTTGTGTGTGGGGAGAGTGTAGTCCATCTGCTCGCGTGAACTGGCTGGTGTGGATGCCAGGTTGCCAGGACCAGGCAGGACAAGCGGTTGGTGCTCTATTGCCAGACGCCCGGTATTGCCGCGCTGTGTAAAGCTAAGGGGGCCTCTTTTGCCTCGCCCGCGCCAGTTTTCCCAGTTCTGACGGTAGGTATCGGGCCAGATTTCATAGCTGACCACAGCGTCAAAGTTTTTGAGTAGCTCTTTATTGGCCTGGCCGAAGAGTTGGCGCAGGTAGAGACTCAGGTCGCTCTCCGTCATTCTGGCTCGTTCGGCTTCGCGCATGCCGCAGGTGGCGTAGGGCAGCAATTCATAGAGCCGCGTTCTGCTCTGACCGGCGAGCAGGGCCATCCAGCGCAGCAGATCCCAGCGCGAACTGGTCATACTTCTGCCAAGGATATCCAGGATCATCTCCAGATCGGACTCCGTTCTGGCCAGTTTGGCCAGAATAGGGATAAATTCCTCGGCGAATGTTTGTACTACCTGGGTGGCTTGAGCGGGGTTGATGCTTTGCAGGATGTGTTTAATAGCCATGTCTGCTTTAACCATGATGTGCCGGTCCAGAGTGGGTGCGTTGATCAGGGTGTTTACCATCAGCCAATGCGCCGCGAGGTTCGTGACTTGAACAGGCATCAGAGGGGCCATGCCCTGTCCCGCACTGAGTTGTTCTATCTGATAAAGCAAGCGCAGAATGTTCTCAGAACCAAGTTTTGCTGGCGTGAGCGTGAGAATAAATTCCTGGATGTAGTCTGCCAGGGCTTGTGAGCGGTTGCACGTGGCGATTACCTCCGCTCGACAGCCACTGAGCACCAGGCTAACCTCAGCTGGTTGAAGACGCGCGGGGGTTGCGAGACCCACCGCGGCAAAGAGGGTTTGCACAAAGCCTGACTCGGCGTAGGCATTAAGCAGAGCCAGCAAAAATGGGACGCGGTTAGTATAGCCATATTCCACCAGGTGTTGGAAGAAGATGCCCGTAGCGTTGATAGAGCTATGGCCTCCCTGCTGGAGCAACTGCTGGAGGGCTGAAATGAACAGAGCTTCGTTTTTTTGCATTACAGGAAGCGCGCTTCTGGGAACATCCTGGATACGTCCATAGATGGCTGCATAGGTCCACTCGGCAGGCAACTGGAGGGCAAAGACCTTTTCCAATTTATCCCAGGCTGGGATTTCCAACCAGGGCTGGACCAGTGTATACCAGCGCTGCGGCTGGGGGAGCTGAGCAGCTTGTTCCAGCAACCATAATTGAAAGGGCCACAACCCATCGGTCTTGATCAACGTCTGAAACGCAGGCTGGGCAAACTCGCCGAGCAGGTGGGCCCAGAACGCCTCCTGAGAGGCTGGAGGCACGAGGGCCACAAGTAGATCTCCCGCGTGTCGCAACAGTTGCCAGGGACTCTTTCCCTGGGCCTCCAGCATTTTGAACTGTTGCAATCCCTCGCGCAGGGTGCCCAGCAGGTAAGTAGCTATGCTTTGTACATAGCTGGTGAAGGCCTGGTATGCAGGATCGTTCTGGTCAATGGAACTCAGTTTTGTAATTACCTGCTGAAAAGTTTTGTGGCCTTGTGTGTGCCAGTATTCACTATTCTCGACCAGTAAGGCGGCACTCTGCTGTTGAAACAGGGGATCGCGCAACTTGGCGCTGTATTCGCTGGCGTGCGTGATGATCGTTTCCACCTGTTTGAAGGTTAACGGCCCCTGTCCAAAAGCCAGGTTGAATTCCTCAATAAGTTGCTCTGAACTCTGGCACTGATGGTTTTCCATACGCTTGAGAAAACCCAGGAAGGTCTCGCCGCTGTTTGACATTAAATAGTCCAGGGACACCTTCACATACGTTTTGTATTTCTGGAGATTGCTGGGAGAGATTGGGAGAAGATCGTTTGAACGTATTTCAAGAAAGGTGGGATTGGTCAGTTCGGTGCTGGTAACAGTTGTCAGAATAGTGGCTTCTAGTTCATTGAGCGTGCTCTCGTAAGTTGTAAAAGTAAAGTTGCCGAGTAGGGTCAGTGGCAGGCAATGGGTCAGGCCATAAATCAGCGCTGTAGCTGGCTCAGAGCGACCCATCAGCATGATTTTCGGCAAGTAGCTATTCTGGCTCAGGAGGGCCAGTAGCAGGTTTTCGAGCTGTGGCCGCATGGCCGCGAAAGGCAACGAGGGAGTAGCCTGCACGCGATCAGCGTAGCGTTTGAGGACGGCAAAGGGAATGGGGTCCAGCGACGTATCGTTCGGCGCTTTCTGGTCCTCAGAATCCACCCATAATTCGGAGCAATTCCACAGACGGATGGCATCGCGTACCGTAAACTCATCGGGGAGACCAGCGATCAGATGGGTAAAGAAGACCGAATTGCGTCCAACCAGATCGCGACCTTTGAAGACCTTACGGATCAGCAAGCGCTCTGGCCCATTGCTAATAAAGGCATAGGAGATGGGAGCGATGCGTGCATCGAATTCATTGATATTGATCCCCTGAGGCGCTTCGTAGCGTAGGAAACGGTCCAGGACGCGATAGCGCATGCTTTGTGTATTGTGCAAATCTCCTGAAGCCGCGCGTACTCGATAGCCCATGGCCATAGAGTCAAGTCCATTTTTGGACCAGGTGTACCAGAGTTGATCCAGATCCCCTTGCATATAGACTCTCTCTTCCTGCAACATCTCTTTTTTGAGATAGATCGACTATAGATGTTTAAGCAGCATCAATACACCCTAGCTTCCACAACACCCAGACAAAAGGATCAAGGCAGTGGAGTGGCTCCAGGTGAACATATTTACCTTTGCCGTCAGGCGGGCCACCAGTGGCGGAAGCAGCGAAGAAATTGAGCCTGGTGAAGCGGCTGCTGATTTGTAGCAGGGCATGCTCGCCATAGAAACGCAGGCAACTTTCAACCTCCTCGTGGATGCGCGTGAACTCCTGCAGGTGTGCCTTACCGTCGTAGATTTTCGTTTGGAAAATAAGATAATTACGGTGTTGATTTACCGGAATGGTATATTTAAGCAGATCGGACTTGGAGAGCATAATCGCCGTGGGCACGTCAATATTTGCACCTGGGGCAACTTTTTGATACTGCTCAAAGCGGTACATCACATTCGAGAGCACCTCGTGGGCGCTGCGCGTGGAGATCGAAGTAGCATCCGGCTGAAGGTGCGAGGGCAGTTTCTCGCGCACTTTAGGGATAGTCACGGGGTCGGCAAGATAGATAACCGCGTCGGCGCGCAGGATATGTTCACCAAATTGGACAATCAGGGTTGAGTCCGCAATCTCTTCGCCTGGTATATCATAGAAAAGCAGATTGACGCTTTGTGTGAGATTGGTCTGATTATCGTGCAGCATCAGTTGATAGGCTAGCGGATCGTGAGGGATGGGCTGGCCCTGAGCGTCAAAGGTGCCGCGGGCCGTGCCTGGCAGGCGGGCGTTACGTTCTTGCAGAATAGGGATATAGTAATCCTCGCGATACTTGCGCTCGGTATCCGGGCTGAGTGCCATTAAGCGCGTGCCGCCAGTGCCAGTTTGCATAAGCAGGCCGCGCCTTAATTGATCGATCAGCACAGCGATAAAGTGCGTTTTCCCGGATGAGGTATCGCCCACAATCGCGATATTAAAGACCTTATCGGTTTCGTGCTCAGGAAGCAGACGGTTACACGAGGGACAACTACGGCGGGCCATCTCTGTCGTGTATTTTTCGCCCGTCAACTCCTCGACTTTCACGCGCGAGAGATAGTATCCCAGGCTTCCGCGTTTGGGAGGCGTATAGAGCACCGTATTGGAGTTGTTCAGAGAACTGATAGGTGCGTCTCCGGGATGGAATTCCTGGCGACAATATGGGCAGCGAATTTTAAAGCCGGGACTGATCAGAGGCATCTTTCTGTTCTCCCTCTATATCCTGATATCTGTAAAAGACCGAGAAAAATTATTCTTCGCATCGTATCTGCTACCTCGCCTCCAGAAAGTTGAGTCTCCAAAGCAACCAGATCAGTGGATCAAGGCAACGATGTGGCTCAATCCGGCTATATTTATTGTGGTTGTCGGGTGCATTGCCTGTCGCCGAGACCGCGAAAAAACTCGCCTGTTCAAAGCGCTTGCTGATCTGTAGCAGTGGATATTCGCCCTGTTGTTTTAAGATATAGCGCACTTCCTGATCGATGCGTCGAATATCTTCAAGATGGATTCT
>JBEVTI010000009.1:0-164646 GCA_041156125.1 Candidatus Paraktedonobacter carboxidivorans | reverse complement strand
GGCCTGTACGGCAGGTCATTCCGTTGTCTGAAGTTCCGCAGCATGGTGGTGGACGCCGAGCAACGCCTGCAGGCCCTGCTGGCCTCGGATCCCGCGGCCGCCCGCGAATGGGCGCGCGACCAGAAGCTGCGCAAGGATCCCCGCATCACCGTCTTCGGCGCCTTTCTACGCAAGTCGAGTCTGGACGAGCTGCCTCAGTTTTTCAATGTCTTGCGCGGAGAGATGTCTCTCGTTGGACCACGACCACCAGTTCCATACGAGGTTGAAAACTATGGAGAATATGATCGGTTACGCTTGATAGGAAAGCCTGGATTGACCGGCGTCTGGCAAGTATATGGCCGCAGCCGTGTCTCATTCGCAGAGATGGTCGAGATGGATATCACTTATCTGCGTGGACAATCCCTACGCGAAGACATCAAGCTTATTTTCCTCACGGTTCCAGTAATGATCCTTGGACGAGGGGGAGCCTGAGTCTTCTCTGCTTAGTAAGAAGAAGCGAGGCTGTGTGGCGGGGCGCATGTCCCGCCACACAGCCTCGCTTCTTCTTTTTTCGGCGGGAGAAGCGGCTTTGTAAGCTGCTGGAAAATCAGAATGGCGCATAGCTGCTTTTACACAAAAGCAGCTATGCGCCATTTTCTGGCTACACTCTTATCTTTCATGGTAGGCTTGAATGAGACGCACCTGCGAGGGCAGCTGCCTTGTATAGTAGGCCCGACTATACAACCGACGAAATTGCTGTCCATGCTCAAGCCGCGTAATGAGCAAGCGCATTCGTTGTGCATCAATCAACACCGGGAATATCGCTGTTGCCCCCGTTACAACTTGCAAAAAATCGAGCAGAGCACTATCAACATTTCCAGTAATGCCCACAGTTAAAATATTCCGCGATGCGCCGAGCACAATACACTGATAGCGTCTGGTAATAGCCAGAGGCAATACCTGGGCATAAACCAGTGGCACACGGCGCACATCGCAAAACTTGGGTACGAGTTCACTCTGCACTCTCCCGGTTCGCCTCTTACTATTCTCATGAAAATATGACGCTTCAAGCATATTCACCACCCAGGCTCTTTATTCGTTGTATATGAAGAACAAAGAATCCTCTTCCTAGTACATCCTACACAACCGTTTCATCTTTGAACAGATCCTCAGTTGTGCGGAAGAAATAAGCAATAGCTCTTGCTTTTAGCCGCCCACATGAGGGGTTAAGACTAGGAAAAATATCTTCAGGTATGTATTATTTAGAGTGTAAGAGCATGGTGTGCAGACAAGATGTTGATCTTTACGAAATTATGGTATCGATAGCTTGATCATTGTGAAAAAATCTTCACTTTTGGCACATTTATCGTGTAAAGGGTGTTCGTTCGATATTTTTTTCTGATCGAACGAACACCCTTTACACGATAAGTGGTGGAGAAATACCTATTGAAAGAGAGAGATGCGCTGCTATAACGAAGCTACCCGCAGTGTATGCACCAGATCCTTGGAACCAAATTGATCTTCTTTTTCTCGATGGCGCGTTAGTGTATAGCCTACACCTGGCACAGTTAGAATATATAATGGATGACTGGGATCACGCTCTATCTTCTGACGTAAATGCCGAATATGAGCTTTAATCAGGCAAGCGTCACCGTCGTTCCCAAATCCCCAGATATGAGCTACGATCTGATTCGCCGTACAAACATTATTGGCATTCACAGCTAATAGATGGAGCAACTTGCTCTCAGTGGGCGTCAAGCGCACTGTCTTCCCATCCACTACAACTTCGTTATGTAAAGAGTCTACACGAATAGGCCCAACAGTTACAATCGAGGAAGGGCGCTGAGCCAGGGTTGAACGCCCACGGCGACTTACTGCATGTAAACGAGCTAGAAATTGTGCGGGGAAAAAAGGTTTTCTTAAGTAGTCATCCGCCCCAGATTCCAAACAACGTATCTCATCATGAACATCTTTCCCATCGGTTATAACCAGAACTAGAGCGTCATGCTTTGCACGCATCTCCCGACATAAAGCCAACCCATCCATATCCTTCAAAGTGGGATCAATAACTACAAGATCCGGCTGCTGCTGCTCCCACTCAAGGCAAGCACGCTCACCAGTGTAGGCGCGATAGACTTCATACCCCAATGTCTTTAACCAACTCGTCAACATTTCCACAAGATCGCGATCCGAGTCCACAATAAGCAGTTTCATCGCATCCCCCAGTTCGATAATGGATTCCTGGAAACCCATCTATCAGATCAAAGCTCCTCTTAGAGACATTCGATCTACTTCAACGTGACTATCATGCTACGATATACAAATGTTCTGCACATTTCTATTCACTGTGTAGGAAGAGATCATAAGCCGCGCCGCAATTTGCTTGTTACTCTACTCCTGACGTAGTAAAAGGAAAATCTTTTTTTCTTGCAATAGAGCTGAGATGGTAAGCTCGGTTCTTTAGATATAGATACTTCATCACCCGCCTAATGAGATAAAAGAAATACATCATCCTCTAAACTTTCCGTTCCCTGGAAAATCGCTGATAACATTGACGCATCTTTATAGCGCTCAACTAACAGATGAATAACTTTTGTCGCTATTGCTGGCTACGTTACCAGACCAACCATGCTTAAAGCTCTTCAGTACTCGAAAGATATGCTGGCAAACCATTGGCTCTCTTCTGCGAAACGAGTAAGCAATCTTTTCTCTAAAGACTCTCTAGCAACGGCTGACCACTTATCTTCACTCACACTATAATATATGAAACTGCACTTTTCAATAAAGTAACGGTTAAGGTTTCTACTGCTAGGAAACTCGGGCTATCACCTCCTCTTCTCATAAATTGCTCAGCTTTTCAGCCTGAAATTCCTTAGATACTCACTTACTGATAAAGTAGGGCTGCCCTCAGCGGGGTGCTCATCTGGCTCAATATTCCAGCACATCAGATTTGATAGATGAATTGGCAATCGATAAGAAGAATAGCTCTTCAAGAAACCCTCATTTCCCCATAAGACGATCATTTCCCTGCTCTCGTCAGAACCCTTTGTCTGTTATATTAGTGTTTATCGAGGTAGAGATATCTTAACCAGCCAGAACAGTTGAACTATTTCGTACTGTCTCATCATTCAACTGTACGTAACCAGGGAATACTTTTGGCTGCCTCAATTGATAGATCTTAAGGGCGACTGAAACTATATGCGGTTCGCTTTTATTTACTGTAGGAGGATCATAGAGATGTACCGTCTGCTTGCAATCGATCTGGATGGCACTCTTCTCACGCCCAGACCACAAAAACATATTACGGCACGAACTCGATACGCACTCCAACGGGCCTTCGAAGCCGGGATCAGGATTGTAATTGCAACCGGACAAAACTGGCCGGTGCTTAAGGATATCTGTGGCTCTCTGCCAATTGAGGGTCTCCATATTGTTGAGAATGGAGCGATGATCGTTGATATCAAAACAGGGGAGATCTTTGCAAAAAAACTTTTGCCTCCCGAGTTTATTTTACCTGCACTCGCAGAGTTGAAACAGGCGGGCTTTCACCGCGCTTATCATACACTTGACCAGGTGTACGCAGATGCAAATGCTCCCAGAATACGCCAATGGTATCGACCGCCGGTACCAGCGGTAATCGAAGTGGAAGATGTGGCCAGCCTGTACCCGAAGGACTGTATCAAGGTCGTTGGCATTGGTGATACTTCTCTGCTGCGCCTGAAACGTCAGTACCTCATTGATCGGTTTGCCCGCACTCTTTATGTCACACAATCTTCTTTCGACCTGCTGGAGTTCCTCCATCCCGCCGTCTCTAAAGCTCAGGGACTGCGAACCATTATCGCCGAACTCGGTATCCAACCGGAAGAGATTGTGGCCTTTGGCGATAGTCATAATGATATTGAGATGCTGCGCCTCGCTGGTCTGGGTGTTGCCATGGGTAATGCTGAGGAAGAGGTAAAACAGGCAGCGAACTATGTCACGCGAAGCAATGCTGAAGATGGTGTTGCTGCGGTGATTGAGAAATTGCTATCTCTTGAACCAGGATGATTGGCGATCCTTTGGGGTACAATGTCCATAACGTAGAATCACTTGACCCCTGCGGATTTCTCTGATACCCTGACGCAACGGTGAGGCTGATAGAAGAAGGATCTCCTTTCTTCGCTCCGCTTTGAGAATACTGCAAGATGGACTCAATTGAGAGGACCCGATGCATGTCTGAGCAAGACCAACCGTTTCTGACCCCGGGGACTATGCTTCCCGCTTTCTCACTGCCTGGGAGAGATGGAATGCCACATAGCCCGTGGGATTATAAACAACGTGAACATCTGGTGATTATCGCGCTCACCAATTTTCTGACAAATGAAGCACGCGGCGTTTTGAAAGAGTTCAAACACCTCTACCGTGCACTTCGAGAGGAACATTGCGCTGTGCTGGCGATCGCAACAAATCCTGTGATCGAGAATCTGGCTCTACAGGAGGAGCTTCAACTGCCCTTTGACCTGCTGACCGATTCTCAAGGAACTGTTCTCGCCCGCTACACCCGTTGGGATGTCCAGAGCCGAACCGCGAAACCTGGCATAACTCTGGCAAACCGCTATAGTGCAGTATATGAGCAGTGGATTGCTGATAATGAGGGAGAATTGCCTTCAATACAGGTATTGCTGGAAGATCTGCAATACCTGAACTTGTTATGCACTCCTTGATCCCAGGCTATGCTATTAGCACATCTTACTTAGAAGAGGAGCACAATGAGAGAAGCAGATCCGAGCAATTGGACCCTGGATACGTTATTTGTACATGGGGGAGAATATAGGCGTCCGGTGCACGAGGCCGGCTCTCCTACTATCCAACCTATCTATACCAGCACTACGTATCTCCACTCCACGACTGAAAAACTTGATCAAGCGTTCAATGAAAATGCGCAAGGACAACCATCGTTTGTCTACGCTCGCCAGGGCAATCCCAACACAGACTCACTTGAACATGTGCTGGCTCATGCCGAAGGCGGTACAGGTGCGGTAGTTACAGGCTCCGGCATGGCCGCGATCCAGGGCACGCTGATGGCCTCAGGTCTACTCGCAGGCTCAAAGATTCTGGTTGCGCAGGACGTATACGGAGCAACTGTCAGTCTACTTAAGACTGTCTTCCAACCCATGGGAGTCAATGTTGTCTTCAGAGATCTTTGCTGCTCTGAGGCAGCGCAGATTGTGCTCGCTGAAGAACCTGACGCTGTTTTCGTAGAGACTATTTCTAATCCACTCGTCAAAGTCATTGACCTCGATGCGATTAGTGCCGCGGCAAAAGAGGTGGATGCAATCTCGATCGTCGATAGCACGTTTACTACTCCTTATCTCGTACAACCACTCGCCCATGGCTTTGACATTGTCCTCCATAGCGCGACGAAGTATATCAGCGGACACGGAGATAGTACTGCTGGTGTAGCTATTAGCAACAAAAATAGTCTACTGCAACAAATGCGCTCTTACGCTACTCTTCTAGGAGCAATGCTTGGTCCCTTTGAATCTTACCTGGTCATGCGCGGTTTGAAAACGCTGGCCCTGCGCATGGAACGGCATAGCGCAAACGCCTTGCAGGTAGCACACTTCTTGCAAGAACACCCAACCGTTGAACGAGTCCACTATCCAGGACTGGAGTGTCATCCACAACACGCATTAGCCAGTAGACTCCTCAAACCTGGCCTCTATGGTGGACTCCTCTCGTTCGAACTCAAAGACCAGAGCCTCAATGCCGTTTCTCGCTTTATGGACGCTCTTCAACTCTGCCTGCCTGTTACCACACTGGGCGATATTCATTCGCAAGTCAGTTACCCCGTTATCTCTTCTCATCGCAACATGAGTCCTGAAACTCTTCAGAAAATGGGCATTACTGAGGGATGCATTCGACTTTCAGTCGGCATTGAGCATAGCGAGGATATTATCATAGATTTAGATCAGGCCCTTCGGTCCATCTAAATCTATGACCAAAAGAGATAGATTGGATGAGCTGCGCTGACAGCGCAGCTCATCCAATCTATCTCTTTTGGTCATAGATTGTCTTCAATTTTTACCGAAGTAGCTGCCACGTTTGCGAGAGGGGGCGGGCATAAAACGATCAACCTCGGCAGCCAGTGCGCGGCCATTTAAGATCATCTCATGAGACCAAAGGAGATCTTCTGCAAGTATCTGGGAGCGATTCTGCTCCAGCGCATGCATAGAACCAGCGATACACACTTCGCGAAAATGGCTACCAGGCTGCTTTAAGAATGTTCCCGCTATCTGCCCATGCTCTTGCTCTTCATAGGCAGAATGCAGGAAGTGCTGGAGAAAACGCCGTGCTAACTCAATATCTTCTACAAGACCAATTTCGATCAATATATCGATGCGACCAGGACGGTCACGAATACGTGAATCTATTTTCTCTGGATCGTTACTCGTAGCCAGGAGAAGCGTTCCAGCCGGATTGTCAGGAGTTGCAACTCCATCAAGCGTATTTAAAATCAATTGCATTTCTGTCTGACTCGATACAAATAACTCGAAGTCCTCCACCAGTACCAGCGTAGGCAAGCGACTATCGGCGGCAAGACGCAGCGCACGAGCCAATTGCTGCCAGGAACTGGTGCTTCGACCATGGGCGGGAGCGCATACGTAGTAGACCAGGCCCCCTTTTCTGACATGCTCAGCACCCTCGACCTTGAGCAGCGTTGTTTTCCCGGTACCTGGAGGACCAATTAACAGAACTTTGCGCAGACGAGGTATGTGCAGAGAAGAAAACAATACTCTCTACTTGTTAGCTGGTATGTCTGGTAAATTTACCAGGGGTAATATCCTTTGCCTCGCCTCCCTCAGGCGCACTCATGACGTAGAGCATCGCCGCAGAAGGATCGACAACTAGATTTTCGGTAACCCCACATACACCAGCAAAACTCCTGGCAATCTCAAGCGTTGCATCCTTTTGCTGGGGAGTGCTTACAGAACCGCTTAAACGCACAAAGCCCAACTGAGGATAGACCCCGATGGGAAGTTCCCTGGTACGACTATCATGACCCAGGGCATGAGCAATGTCCGCTGCCAGCATGTCATCACCGATCAGATTGTTCTTAATCTCCAGCAGACCTGATACGCCGGAGACCTGATCATAAGCCAGTTCACCACGCAGGGTACTGGAAATATTCCCTTCCATATAGAGAACCCCGTCCAGCACGCGTAAGTTCATACCCCTGAGATCAATATGTAAAAATCCCAGATCAAAGAGGATGCTCTCTACCTCCTGTTGTAAAGTACTATCCGAACGATAGGGTGGCTGAGATCTGAGTACCTCATCGCTGGTCGAGACAACGAGTTGACCTGCCTCCAACGAACTGATATCTTGCGCACCTAGCAGTATGTCATGTCCAGCCAGTACATTATGTGCCACAATATACGCCAGTGTACCGCCTTCAGGATGGACCGCAACCATAGCTAACGTTCCACTTCCCGAGCCAGTTTTGACGACTGTATGCTGATCAAGCGCGACCCCGGCATGCTCATGGTCTGAAAACGCTACCGCCTGGGCAAGGGTTGTGCTGAGCCAGATACCATCACCGGTTGCCCTGCTCACCTGCTCAAAGGAGAATACGCTTGTTTTACTAAAGAAACGCCCCTGTTTTGTCACCAGATGCGTCAATTGTTTGCTTGACGAATCAACGAGAAGCTGTGTGAGTGTGCCTTCCTGGCCATCAGCATAAGTTATTTTATTGCCGAAATGAAATTTGAGCATTTCGGAGACGAGTACCTTTTCAACCATAGAATAAACCTCGATACAATAATTTGATGGAATACTGGTGTTTCCATCTTTTCTAACCATTTGATAGAAAGTGTAACATGTCCTTGAGCACAGACGCAAGCGAGAATTCAGGCTGTTATCGCACCAGACGAGATCCCTACGGTGCCAAAAATGCTCTCCATCGCTGCCGGGGCATAGCGCTCAACTATCTCCTCAGTAATTGCATTGGCACGACAGATCTCACCGAAGAGGCTCGCGCTAACTCTTGGGGTGCGCTTCTGGGTGAACCTGTCAAGTTCGATCAGACCGAAGTGTGCTCCCCAACCTTCGGCCCACTCAAAATTGTCAACCAGCGACCAGTAGAAATAGCCCTGAATGGGAATTCCTTCCTGAATAGCTCGATGGACCATAGCCAGGTGCTCCAGAATGGCGCGAGGACGACGATTATCCAGGACATCATTGAAGCCATTCTCGGTAATATAGAAGGGCTTATTGCCACGCGTGTGCCTGTAGACAGTTTTGAGCACATGATAGAGTCCATAGGGATATATCTCACCAAATTGCTCTCTTACGCCCGGATCGTTCATAATTGCATCAGGGTTAGTAAAACGCTGCCCAAAAAGACTCCCTGGCTTTGTGAGATCAAAATGGACCATTTCACGCGTATAATAGTTGATCCCATGAAAATCACGTGTCCCTGGCGCACGCTGTAACGGTTCCATGAGCAGATTCAGTGGAAAAGCAAAACGTCCAGTCTCGGCTCCTTTGAGGAGGGACCAGTTGAAGCTGTTTTCCTGAAGAGCCGCGGTCACAACATCCGGCAGCGAATGCGCATTGGCCGGGTCAAAGAGTCGATAGTGAAGACAGTAGCTAATTGAGGAGGTCGGTTGCAATTCACTTATCGCATAAAAGGCCTCAACGTGTGCCTGCAAAAGGTTGCGAATAACCAGAAGCGCTCGCCTCAAATCTTGCTCACCAGGTGGGAACCCCCCAAGCAGATAGCCCATTGTGGCATAGACATTCGGCTCATTAAAGGTAATCCAAAAATCACAGAGATCGCCCAGATGGGAGAGAACATAGCGAACGTAACGCACAAAGAAACGACGATTTTCGGAGACGGCAAACCCTCCTCGATCAACAAACCAGAGGGGCTCGGTAAAATGATGTAATGCGACCAGTGGCTTGATATGGCGACGCTGCAAATCGGTCAACATAGCTCGATAGCGTTCAATGGCAGAGGAATCCCAACGACCCTCTTCTGGCTCAATCCGACTCCACTCCAGACTTAAGCGCAAGGCATTATTCTCCATCTGCTCCGCACGGTCAAAATCGGCCTCAGCATTCTGCCACCAGTCACAGGCCGCACCACATGTATCGCCAGTGAGAATACGCCCCTGACGCTCCCAGCGCGACCACTGATTATTTGTATTGCCACCCTCAAACTGATGTGAAGCGGAGGCGGTACCCCATAAAAAGCCATCGGGAAAGCGAAGCACACGTGGCCGAAGAGGATTTGAGAAGAAAGGTGTTGAGTCCATCAGCACACTCCTTGACAAAGACGGGTATAAAGTAGGCCGCATACTTCTTCGATGCGGCCTTTCTCTGTCAAAAACAACAACTTATTCGCGAATGCCACGAGCTGGTAGTGGACGAACAAGAGGATTCATCATTGGGAGGTCTTTCTTCCCGCGTGGGAGACGCTGACGAACCAGATAGTCAGGAGCCACAGCCAGATCACCCTTTTCCAGAGTGACATCAGCACCAAAACGATTGAAGAAGGAGAGCTCAAAGTTTGGAGTCTCACCCAGAGCACCATGTGGGCAAACCTCTACACAGTCACCGCAAAAGATGCAGCGATCGAGCGCAAAAGCGTAACGTTTCACGGTCCGCTCAGCCATCATAAGTGACCCTGTGGGACAGACCTGGACGCAGGCCCCGCAGGATACGCAGTCGGTATCGTGCAGGCTGACGTTAAAGGGCGTTGAAACGATGGTGTCAAAACCTTTCCCAAACATTCCATAGCAGTCAGGACCAATTACGTCGTGACAAACGCGCACACACTGGGTACAGTTGATACACTTGTTGGGGTCGCGCAGGATAAAGCTGTGCGAGAGATCAAAATCGTAGTCGTGATAGTCGCTCACCTCTCCGTCGTGGAAACGATTATCGGCCAGTCCATGCTCGATACTGTACTTCTGCAAATCACACTGACCAGCAGCCGGACAGGCGCACTGTAGACAACGCCCGGCTTCGCGCATGGCCTGTTCGCGCAGGTAACCCTCTTCAATCAATTGGAAATTACGCTGACGCTGCTCGTAGGGCAGCATGGGCATTTTCACTTTAGGTTCAACAGGCTTATAGGGTACGATGTCAAAGAGATCAGGCTTGCGCTCCTCTAACTCCAGACGACGTGCGACTTCAGTCATATCCTCGCCACGCAAGAACGCGTCTATTGAGCGAGCACCTAATTTGCCTTGACCCACGCACTCAATGATTGTTTTGGCACCCATCTGCGCGTCTCCACCGGCGAAGACGGCATTTCGATCGGTCATATAATTATGTGGATCGGTTTGAATGGTTGTCCCACGAGTCCACTTCACCCCGGATTTCTCGTCCAGCACAGCTTTGTCGGGCTTTTGACCGTAAGCTGGAATGATTACGTTGCAGGGGATGACATGTTCGGAGCCTTCAATAGGAATCGGGCGACGGCGGCCACTGGCATCCGGCTCACCCAGTTTGTTTTTAACAAACTCCAGACCCTTTACCTTGTTATCCTCGGTGACAACCTTTGTCGCCTGCTCGTAGTAGAGGATCTCTGCGCCCTCGGCCTCACCATCTTCTACCTCTTCAGGGGTGGCAGTCATCTCATTGCGTGAACGGCGATAGGCGGTGTGAACTTTTGCACCCAGACGGCAAGAGGTACGCGTGCAGTCAAAGGTGGTGAAACCACCACCCAGAACCACAACTTCATTCCCTTCAACCACTGGGACAGCTTTTCCTTCGACTTTATCGCCCAGAAAAGCGATTGCGTTGACGACACCCTCAGCATCCTCACCAGGCGCACCCAACGGGTTACTGGTCCAGGCACCGATAGCCAGGTAGACGGCGTCGAAGCCCTCGGCAAAAAGATCATCAATGGTAAAATCACGACCCAATTTGACGTTGCACTGGAGATCTACTCCAAGCTGCCACACATGTTCAATCTCGCGATCCATCTGATCTTTGGGCAAGCGGTACTCAGGAATACCATAGCGCAACATTCCACCAGTCTGAGGTTGCATCTCAAACACCTTACAGTAATGACCCTTCTGCGCCAGATAATACGCGCAGGTCAAACCGGCAGGTCCACCTCCTACAACGGCCACTTTCTTCCCGGTGGCAGGATCTTTGGGATAAGGGATTGGGGGATCGAGCAGACAGGTCGAAGCAGCATATCCATGCATGCGGCAGATGGCGATTTCTTCATCAACCAGTGTGCGGCGACAACCCTTCTGACAGGGGGCGGGACAGGTCAGACCGAGGATGAAGGGAAAGGGCAAAACCTCTTTGACCAGACGAGCCGCCTCTTTCATTTCACCTTTGGCAATCAACTCCAGGTAGCCAGGAATATCGATATGGGTTGGACATTCAACCTGGCAGGGTGGCTGACAGTAGGCGTTATGGTCAGAGAGCAGAATCTCCAGGTTTGTGCGCCGAATATGAAATAACTCATCCGAATGACTCGTCACTACCATACCGGGCTGAGCAGGAGTCGTGCAGGATGGCAAGGGACGGCTCTGCCCCTCAATATGCACCAGGCACATCCGACAGGCAGCGGTCGGCTCCAGCTTCTCATCATTGCACATATTGGGAATGTCACTGATACCACTATCGATCGCCGCGCTCAGAATGCTCTGGCTTTCATAGGCCTGTACGGACTTGCCGTCAATGGTCAAGGTGAAGCCTTGATGGCCGACCGCGTTACGAGACATTGCGGTCTTTGCCTCATTCGCTATAGGCGAGAAATTGTCTCGGACTGATATAGCCATGAATTTCCTCTTCCGAGTCTTTACACGTAAACGACAAATATCTTTATCATAGCTCTTAAGCAGGGCAGGGCGTCACGGTAAGACATGCTTGGTTACAAAACGATGAGAACGCAAAGGGATACAGGTTTCAGTAAGACATCTCTGCTCCTCGATATGTGCCGAGAAGTGGTCGGGCCAGTAGCGTATCGCCGTCTTCAGGGAATTCGTGGCCTGAATACCAAAGCCGCAGAGCGAGCCATTTGGCACATACTCTGCAAACTCATTCAGCATACTCAGGTCTTGCTTCACTCCCAGATCGCTGGTGATGCCCTCCAAAATGCCCGTTATACGTTTCATGCCCAGACGACAGGGAACACATTTCCCACAAGATTCTTTGCTGAGGTAACGGCTGCGATCCATGGCCCAGGCGACCATACAGGTATTGGCCGGCAATAACTCTATTACGCCAGATCCGACAATCGCGCCAACCTCTTCGATCTGATCAAAATCGAAGGGGGTCTCAAGCAGAGACGTTGGCAGCGCTCCGCCTTCGGCTCCGCCAACAACAATTGCCCGCACATCTCCATCTGGACGACTATATCCAGCGTGTCGTAAGATCTCACGCAGCGTTATCCCAAAGGGAACCTCGACTACTCGCGGCTCACTATCAGGTATGTAGTCGTAGACAGTCAGGATCTTCGTACCTCCTGAGGTTATTGAACCAAGATGGGCAAAGGCTTCTGCTCCATCGCGCACAATCACGGGAAGGTTAGCTAACGTTTCTATCGAATGAATGGATGTTGGTTTCTCCCAGAGGCCAAATTCTGCCGGATAAGGTGGACGCTGTTCAGGCATACCACGCCGACCCTTAATCAGAGCCATCTGGACGGTCTCTTCACCACCCATAAAACCAATATCAACTCCTACGATATTAATAGTACAGCTAAATTCGGTGTTTAAAATATCACGTCCAACCAGATTAGCTTCGATAGCTTCCTGCAAAGCCTGTTGAATGGTGGCCAGACCCTCCTCATAGAGGCTCCGCGTAAAAATATACGCCTCCTGAGCTCCCACGGCATAAGCTGCCATTATAACGCCTTCGATCACCTGATGAGGATTGCGCTCAAGTAGAGAGCGAGCCGCCCAGGAGCGCGTGTCAGCATCATAGGCATTACAGATAACGTAACGAGAGAGGTCCTCTTGACGACGCACTATACGCCACTTTTCACCGGTTAAACGGCCCGAACCTCCACGTCCACGCAGTTTAGCATCAAGCACTTGCTGAACTATCTGCTCAGGTGATTGCTCATGCAGAGCTTTCTCCAGAGCGACATACCCACCAGCACGACGATAGGCGTCTAGCGAGCGCACATCTGGCTCGCCACGCCGTCGAATCACACGGTATTCAGTATCAGGCATTGGGCTGCCTCTCATGATAAATATTACCCCAGATGCCACGTTTATCGGGTGCCAGACCGCGTGCAGGTTGATCCTCACGTCTGATACCCTTAACGGCGGGGGCCGGTTTAAATTTCGGACTCATTGTCGCAATCCCAAAGAGATCGCTCAGATCCACACCGCGCGTCTGCACTATACGTTTCGCAGCCGGAAGAGGCAAATAACCATAAAGGTCCATCACTGCATCCAACAGACTGGGCAGGGCGCTGGCTTCATCTGACCAGGTTTCTAACAAAGCATCTACCTTCATAAGGTCGATCTCTGGCTCCAGGTGATCCTTCACTGGCATCGAGACACAGGGAGCAACCGGTTTATTATGGTATTCAGTGGCATATTCAGACATACGCGCAGTATAGTAGCCCGCTTTAGGCGTACCTGAAGCGGGGTGAATTTCATGCGATGAGTATTTTTCCGCGCCTTCACGAATATATGATTTATACCAGGATTTTTCGCGCCAACGACTCATAGGCTCATACTCAATCGTAATAGCACGTGGTGGACAGGCCTTTTCACACAGCAAGCATGCTTCGCATTTCAAGTTGTAATCTGTCTGCAAACCATCTTCGGCAATCAATTGGATGAGACCACGACTCCTGGGTGGCAATTTGGGCTTCTCGTAGGGATAGAGACGGGTGACCTTAGGACGAAAAAGATGGCTGAAGGTCAGGCCCATCCCCTGTAAAATACCGCGCATAGACTATACCTCTATTTCCTTCTCGCCACGAACCTTGAGACCCTGTTTGTAGATCTTCTCACGTAACTTCAGGATGCCTTCAATAAGTGCTTCAGGACGAGGTGGACAACCGGGAACGTAGACATCTACAGGGACGATGGTATCGACTCCCTGCACTGTATAGTAACTATCGTAGAACTCGCCACCTGAGTTTGCACATTGCCCCATACTAATTACCCACTTGGGTTCAGGCATCTGTTCCCAGAGCAGACGCAGGCGCGGTCCCATTTTGATCGAGACTGTGCCGGCTACTATCATTAAGTCTGCCTGGCGTGGACTGGAACGAAATACTTCAGACCCAAAACGCGAGAGGTCATAATGTGCCTGTGCACTGGCTATCATTTCGATCGCACAACAGGCCAGTCCATAGCCCAATGGCCAGACAGATTTCGAGCGAGCCCAGTTTTGTGCCCACTGCAACATGTCGGCCAGGCTGGTCAACTGTACTGGTAACTCCTGATCACCAGGTATGTACTCCTCGGGTCCTCTAGCCATGACAATCGGGACAGGCTTCCGCCGATTGGCCATATCTGGCGCTTTTCCCTCGGTCTTATCTTCGCTGCTCATTGTGTAAAACTCCCATGCAAAGGTTTAGCAGCACCTCTTGCTCGGTTGATATTTAGCGGGTTGTTTATAAAGAGAGCTGTAATTCTATCTCTTCGATCAATCCTATTATAGCACGTTGCCTGCCAGGTGACCACAGGGAAGACTGGGCTTCGCAAAATTCTTGTTCTGGCGGCTACACCGCCAGAACTTTAAGGACGAATGGATGAGTTTGCAAACAACTTCGCTGTTTGCAAACTCATCCATTCGTCCTTTCCTGAAGGGGCGAGGACTGGCCCTCACAAGTAGAGGTTTCTTGTCGATCTGCTGCATCAGCCTGGCAGGCCACTCCACGCCAGTTACTCTTTTTATACGCTGTCGCCAGAGGCGACAGGGGGAAAAGCGAGAAGAAACCTCTACGTGTAAGGGGGACTGGCCCTCACAAGTGTGAGCTTGTGAGGGCCAGTCCCCTCCCCGATGCAAAAAGATGAGCCAGGAAGGGCAGTGACCTTCTCCACTGCCCTTCCTGGCTCATCTTACGCTCAGGGGGTGGGGCCAAAAGCCTTTGGCTTTCGGAGAATGAAATAACCCTGCCGCTGTGGAGCAGTGACTTTTAAGAAACCCCGAGAACGTAGTACAATAGAGTTACAACCATAAACTGGGATTGTTTTTGAACAGAGGAATATCAGCATCAAAACAACCCCGGAAATTGGGGAGAAAATTCAGACAAAAGGACGCCTGAGGCGTCCGAGGAGTTTTATTTGTGGGAACATTCTCAATTGTCGTCTTACCGGGCGATGGTATCGGCCCGGAAGTCACAGAACAAGCTGTCAGGGTTTTGCAGAGCATAGGGAGACGCTTTGAGCATACATTTCACCTGACGCACGCCATGGTCGGCGTAGCGGCGATCGAGGCTGAGGGTGAGGCTATTTCGGACGCCACAATGGAACTCTGTCACCAGAGTGATGCGCTCCTCTTTGGCGCGGTCGGCGGGCTGCCGCGCTTCGAGGGTCCAAACTCAAAAAAGCAACCAGAGAGTGCGCTCTTTCGTCTGCGCAAAGAGCTAGAACTCTACGCCAATCTTCGTCCAGTACGCCCTTTCCAGGCCCTGTTGGACGCCTCAACGATCAAACGTGAGATTCTTGAGGGAACCGATCTGCTGGTCGTGCGCGAGCTAACAGGCGGACTCTATTTCGGCAAACCGAGCGAGATTCGTCAGCTTGAGCATGGTGCAGAGGCAGTGGATACACTTTTCTATACCGAGGCTGAGATCGTGCGAATCGTGCGTACAGCTTGCGAGCTAGCACGGGGACGCAATAAGAAGGTTACGTCAGTAGATAAAGCAAATGTGCTGAGTTCGTCGCGTCTCTGGCGAAGGGTGGCCGAGCGCGTTGCGGGCGAATATCCCGATGTGGTCCTGGAGCACCAGCTAGTCGATAGTTGTGCTATGCAACTTATTCGCTGGCCAAAACAGTTTGATGTGATAGTCACTGAAAATATGTTTGGCGATATCCTGACAGATGAAGCTTCTATGTTAGCGGGTTCGCTGGGAATGCTCCCCTCAGCCAGTCTAGGTACCCGACGCACAGCACACGGGCTTTTCGGTTTATATGAACCCATCCATGGTACTGCCCCGGACATTACCGGCCAGGATAAAGCAAATCCTATTGCGGCGATCCTGACTGTTGCACTGATGCTCCGGTACTCTTTCAATCTGAAAACAGAGGCGGAGGCTATCGAACAGGCTGTCGAGCATGTCATCTCGGATGGATATCGCACGATAGACCTGCGCGAAGAGGGCAAAACGATTGTAGGCACAAAAGAGATGGGCCAGATCATCGCTAATGCTGTAGAGAGCTAGTCTGCCTGCGGCGAAGGCACTTATTGGTCATCCCCAATTTGATACTTCTGGCGAACGCTCGTTGTGGGCGCAAGCCTCACCCCCAGCTTTTTTGAAGGAATGGCGGGCATGGCGCTTCTGCGCCATGCCCGCCATTCCTCCTTGCTATTGTTGGGAAGGGGTGGTTTCCCAGTACTATCCAATTTGGGAAAAGAGCAAATGCCTTTTTCTGGCGGCTGCGCCGCAAGATTGAAAGGGAGAAGTGGCTGAGTTTGGAGCAGCAAAGCTGCTTCCAAACTCAGCCACTTCTCCCTTTTTATCGGGGAGGGGCGGCTTTACAAGCCGTAGAAAAGTTATCCCATCGTGGGCTTGGGACAGGGACCAAGTTTGAGCATCGAGATCCGTTTTGTACGAAGCTGTTGCTCAAGCTCAGTCCGTTCAGGCGTGGGTTCCTCTTCTAACTGAAACTCTCCAAGGAGAACCTGTAATGCATCAATATCGCGTTGTATTGTCTGATACTGTATATACCAGCGCGTAATCGCCCGCTCAACGCCCACAGTGAACTCCTTCCGAGAATGTCTATATGTTATGCGACGCTTGCACCATAGACCAGAGAGTTAAGGATTTCAATCAATTCCTCATCCTGGTAGGGTTTCACAACATATGCATTCGCTCCAAGTTGTATCGCACGTTGTTGGTGCTTGGAGGCTGCACGCGATGTCAGCATGACCAGCGGGAGTGTACGATACTGTTCCTGTGCGCGAACAGTAGCCATCAACTCATAACCGTCCATACGTGGCATCTCGATATCGAGCAGCACAGCGGCAGGGGTCTCTTTAGAGATTATCTCCAGAGCCTCAACACCATCACGTGCGGTCTGAACCTCCCAGTTATGTTGTTTGAGCATATTACCTACAACGCGACGCACACTGGGACTATCGTCTACAACCAGGATATACTTACCCTGAGGAGCCACAGGAGAGGAAGGATTCTTAGTGAGACTCTGTGGCGCAATCGTTGTACGGCGCTCTATCTGGACCGCTGCACGCGTCTTACCAGTATCGAGGAGGGAAGACTCGGCGGGGGCAGCTTGAATAGCCAGAGCGCCTCTTCCACTGTTGGGCGCGGAGAGTAATTCCAACAATTCCAGGATCAGAATAACGCGTCCGTTACCAAGGACAGTACCACCTGCCACGCCGTGTACGTTGCGCAGATGCGGTCCCAGATTCTTGATCACCACATCCAGGCGTCCCTTGATATCATCAACCACCAGAGCGACCCTATGACGGTCTGTGCGCACCAGCAAGAGAGGTGCTTTATCATTGAGTTCGCTGACTGGCAGACCCAGGAGCTGGGCCAATCCGCTCAGCGGATAGGCCTGATTCTGTACAAGAATGGCGGGACGTCCGCCATAGTTTGTGCGTTTAAAGTTATCCAGTCGCCCGATTGCCTCTACCATCACCGTTGGGATTGCGAACCGCTGATCCGCAACCTGAACCATCATCGCATTCTGGATGGCCAGGCTGGTCGGGAATTTCATGGTGAAGGCCATGCCCTGTCCAGGCATGGACTCGACCTCCAGGGTCCCACGCAGACGAGAAACACTGTCGCGCACTACGTCCAGACCGACACCCCGTCCACTCTCTTCGCTCAAGACTTCAGCGGTGGAAAAGCCGGGACGGAAAATTAATTCGATAATTTCATTATCGCTCAATACCTGTCTCGGATGTATCAGCCCACGATGAATTGCTTCGCTGCGGATACGCTCGGGATCGATACCTGTACCGTCGTCTCGCACAGTAATCACAACCAGATTTCCCTCATAAGCAGCAGAGAGTCTGATATGACCTTCCGGAGTCTTTCCTTGCCGCACGCGCACTTCGGGAACCTCCAGTGCGTGGTTCACGGCGTTACGAATCAAGTGCAACAACGGACCAGCGATCTCCTCAATCACGGTACGATCAACTTCGGTCTCCTGACCATCCAACACCAACTCAAATTCTTTGTGCTGCTTCAGAGCAACGGCACGCGCAGTACGATAGAGACGCGGGATCATAGTAGAGAGTGGAACCAGACGAGCCTTCATCAGACGATCCTGGAACGTCGTGCTCAAACGACTTTCTCGTCCAAACACGCCCTCACAATCGCGGATCACGCCCTCCATCTCGGTGCTAAGCGTAGTCATGTCGGAGATACCCTCGCTCAGACCACGTGCAAGCTGATGAAACTCGGTATAGCGATCAAGCTCAAGCTCGTCAAACTCTGCCACATGGGCGGGTTCCAGACGCTCCCCTCTGTTCCCGGCGTTGCCATTGAGTGGATTCTGCTTTCCTTCTCCCGGCATGACTTGAACCGATCGACCACTGGGCAGCGTTGCCGCCTCAAAGCGGCTCTCCAGGCGCTGACCAACATCGCGCAAACGTGCACTACTGACACCTGTATCCACAACCAGACTATTCAAACGCTGAATGCGCTCTTCGAGGATCGTGCGGTTTACAAGCAACTCACCAAAGAGATTTACAAGCTCGTCCAACTTTGAAAGCGAAACGCGCACACTTAAGTCAGCACGCGCTCCGCCGGCTAACGTTCTCTCCATAGAATGAGCATCGTTACTAACAACGCCTGTCACAGATGAGTGCTCAAGCTCTGCCTCGTCATCCGGCTCATACTCCAACTCTCCTGCATGACTGAGTCGCTCACCCAACAGCTCTCCATAGCGACCGCGCAGACTCTGCACCGCACTTTCACCAGCAGCAGGATTTTTGCCATTGATCAGCACGTCAAGCGCCTCAGCGGTGTCCAGGATCAGGCTTAGAACTGTGGAGGAGATAGGGATCGTACCCTCCATCACTTCATCAAGCATATCCTCTGAGATGTGACAGAGGTCGGCAATTAAGCGGAAGCCCATCATACCCGCCGCCCCTTTGAGGGTATGGGTGGCCCGGCGGATGCCCTGAATTGGTTCCAGGTCTTTGGGAGAGTGCTCTATCTCTGCCACATAGATGCTGATTGTCTGAAGATGCTCATCGGCCTCCAGACGGAAGATCTCGGCAGCTTCCTCACCAAAATCGTTGGTCACTACTGCATTCCGCTTGGACGAAGCAACCGAATCTGGCACAGGTGGCCGTGTTGTCGAGGAGACCGGGTTCTGCTCCCTGACGAATGTGCCCTCCGAGGTACCTGTTCTTAACGAATTGCTTTCGTTTGTCCGCGAAGACGGTGTAGAGAAAGAGGTCGGGTTACTATTGCTACTCTGCGCATCAGCTAATTGAGTGAGGAACTCACGCCTCACCTGGATCTCGATCTCATTGCGCAGACGAATCTCCATATCCTGTAAGGACTCTGAGGCATCGCCTGCAACAAAACTGGCCTGCAAGGCCTGTTTCGCCGCAAATTCTGCACGCACTTCCTCGCGGATCTGATGTTCTATTTCCGCACGGGCGGCCAGTGTGGTGGACCGCTTCTCATATTCCTCCTGGACATCCTGACGGATCTGACTCTCAAGCTCAAGGCGTAGCGCAGCTAGATCGCCATGTCGCTCAAAGGTCACACGCTCATGTACTCTCTCAGGATCAGAACTCATCTTCATATCCCAGGGAGTCCAACCAGGTACTTGAGAAGACATATCCATCTGCCCTGACTCAGGTGCATTTTGCAGGCCAAGGAACACGTCACCGCATGAAATGATGGAAGTGTGCAACTGTTGCAGGATCAGTTGAACCTGATCTTCCGTATTCTCAACACCCGTCGTCATCTGGAGCAACATATCCAGAATCTTTTTCAGCTTACTATTGGCCACCCACATGACGGAGAGCGGAAGATAACGACGCACCTGTTCGGGACTATTACGCAGATTTAAGCCCATGGCTTTACCTGCCCAGTCCTCCATGCGATCAAGAGCATCACGAGAACCGTCCAGAAAACCTTTAAACTCGGTACGCTGTCCTTCAATGACTGAAGCAGCCAGGCGCAACTGAGAAAGGGTACGCTTCAAAGAGGCGGCTTGATCTTCCAGGGAGCGAGCTTCACCTTCCATGTCGTGCATCAACTTCTGAGAAGGCGTTACTTCAGATGACCTGACCATTCCAATGGATGAATTGGAGAGCACAACGCCGCGCATGACATTCTTTTGTGAGTTTCCCGACAACTCATCTTCGGGTGCAGACAACTCATCTGCCGAGGCAGGCGCTAGTTGTTCTGGCTGAACCTGCGTCGGTACTTCCTGGAGAACCAGAGGCTCAGCGGCGTCTACCAATGGCAAAGGCGTTAACTGTGACTGAACCGGAATGGGCGCAGTTGGGGACGAGATATAAACCTCTTCCACAGGTTCAGGTCTGGGAGTCGAAGGAACTGTTCCTGGGGAGGGAAAAACCGGACGCGGGTCCGCGTTCGGAACACTCGGAGGCACCGGTTGAGTGCGCGACCCCCCCCTACCAGCCAGCATCTCTAGAGCGCTAGGAGGAGGCTGAGGCTGAGTAGTCTCAGGAGAAGAGGCTGAAGCCTCAAACTGAGCATGTTGCGCTGGCTGCATAGGAGGAACAGGTAAATGTATTTCCGGTCTGGGTGGAAATTCCGCCCGCATAACTGGCTCCTCTGACCAGGGAGCTTCCCCACTTTTCGACTGAGGAACAGTACGAAAGGAGGCCAGCATCTCATCCAACGATGAGATAGCGGGCGAACCGGAGTCCGGCAACGTATCAGTGGAGTGATTTACAGACTCTGGTGTAATCATTTCACCAGAGACCTCCTGAGCTGCACCGTCCTGCTGAATGCGATACCTGGCGTAATCGTCATCATCTTCAGCAACAACCGCACTCTCATCTACTCCCTGATGAATCCCTCCCACCAGACGATAGAGTCTGGCAAGAGAGCGCTGGAGTAATTCAACTGTGGGCCGATCTAGAGTCGCCAGGCCATCCAGCACATCGCCCAGGATATCCTCCATTCCATGGGCAACATGTGCCAGACCTGGAAAATCCATCATCGAAGCCGAGCCACCGATTGTATGAGTGCGCCGATACGTCTCCTCCAAAGCCTCCATGTCGCCAGGTGACTGCGTTAAGCGCTCTAGATTTGCCTCGATTTCTGGCAAATAACTATTCACCTCTTCGATAAACGAATCGAGGACTGATAGTTTATCAAATGTATTCGACATGCTAAGCGCACTTACTCCTTTTTGTCTCGTCTTCCCCAAACCGGTGAAACACCATAGTACTTCAACCGATCAGACATAAAACTGCCAACAATTTATTGTTTCTGGTGCCCATTACCAGTGCCGGGGAAAGGAGCCTGGCCCTGATTGGGATTCGGATTGCGCCAGCCCTGCTGATAATTCTGCCAGCGAGGTTGACCCGCACCTTGCATTCCCTGTGAAGGAGCAAAGTTCTGAGGAGGAGCAGGCTGATTCTGATTTGGCGCAGAGTGCATCGGGAAACCAGCGTTGTTTCCATAACCAGAGTCGGGTAAACCACCAAAGGACTGCCCATCAAATCCCCGTTGATCATCAAATCCCGCCTGCTGACCAGAAAACCCGTTTGAATAATTGCCAAAGGATTGCCCATCAAACCCCTGACCTCCAAACCCTTGCTGCCCGTCAAATCCCTGACCTCCGAACCCCTGAGCCCCGAACCCCTGCTGCCCGTCAAACCCCTGACCTCCGAACCCCTGACCTCCGAACCCCTGACCTCCAAACCCTTGCTGCCCATCAAACCCCTGACCGCCAAAATTCTGCTGACCTGACATGCCAGGTTGATTGGAAGACAGTTGAGGAACTCCTCCAAAACCTGCCTGATTGGCATAATTGGGCTGACCATTATTAAAGGCAAACTGGAATGCATTGGAGTTCTCTCCCTCCTGAGGCTGAGGCAGAGAAAGAAAGTCAGACGAAAAATTCTGATTCCAATCGCCGTTCATTCCCATATCCTGTGAATAGAACTGCTCATCATGCTCAGACCCATTAGGCAGAGCGGCCATACCATTGCTCATGCCTGGGAAAACTTCAACCGAATCGCCCGCCCGCTCAGGCAGACGGAACGTAGAGACCGAAGCACGAAGTTGGTCCGAAAGCTCCGCCAGATAGCTCACGCTCATAGCGGCTTCCTGGGTACCAGCGTTCGTCTGGCTGGTAATCTCAGAGATCTCAGTCATCGCATTGGCCACATCTTCAGAGACACTGGCCTGCTCATTAGCAGCTTGCGCTATGGCCTCAATCGTACGAGCCTGACGCTCCACAGCGGTATAAATCGAGTTCAGTGCTCGCCCTGCTTCATCAGCCAATTGCGATCCTTTGACTACTTCCTGAGTGCTATCTTCCATGGCGACGACCGCTTCAAACGTATCGCCCTGGATGCTTTTTACAAGCGTAGCAATACGTTTTGTGGACTCGGTTGAGCGCTCAGCCAGCAGGCGGATCTCGTCAGCAACAACAGCAAAACCACGACCATGCTCGCCCGCCATCGCGGACTGAATAGCGGCGTTCAAGGCCAGTAGATTGGTCTGGTCGGCGATATCTTCAATGATACGCACAATCTCACCAATCTCATTTGAACGCTCGCCCAGACGCTTAATCTTCTTCGAGGTCTCCTGCACATTTTCGCGGATCAGCATCATACCCTCGATCGATTGGCGCACCGAGTCCTGACCCATCTTCGCATTCTGCAAAGCTTCCTGAGCAGAAGAGGCGCTCAATTGAGCGTTATGTGCAACGTTTTGCACAAAGCTCGCCAGCGCCTCTACCGCATGGGTGGTCTGAGAAATACGCGCAACCTGTGTCTCAGAGGCTTGAGCCAACTCAGCAGAACGATCAAGTACACGGCGTGAAGCGTTTGTCACCTGCACGGCTGTATTTTGGACGCGTCCTACCACCTTCGCCAGTTCTTCAATCATATAGTTAAATGAGTCGGCCAGAACGCCCAGAGTGTCAGGAGTCACCTCAGCCTGCACACGCAGGTCTCCATCACCAACTGCACTGACCTCTTGCAATAATTTCTCAATTTGAGCCTGCAAAGCGGCTGCATCGCCGGAGGCAGGTGAAGCAGAGAACCCGGTGTTAGAAGAGAAATTCTGGTTGTCCAATAGATTATTCAGAGACGTCGTCAACATGGCGAACTCATCGTTCCCACTGACAACGGCGCGAATAGAGTGATCGCCTCCTACAAAGTTCCGGCAGACATCGACCAGACTGAGCAACCGGTCCTGAATCCTGCGTCGAACAAAATAATTAAACGACAGACCACCAATCAGGACAACAATGCTCGCAACTATCGCCGGGATAAACCCATAGACAGTCTTAGAAGGGAAAAAGCCAAAAGCAACCAGACAAACAATAGGAATGACAACTGATGTAACCAGGCTCAACATTAGAAGAGCGTTAATTGTCATCCCACCTCTGTTGCGGTCATTCATCCGCCAGGCCTCCTCTCAGGTGAAAAAGCGTAATATTTATGATAAAGACGAGCGGCTTTCTTCTATGCAATCGCCGCTCACAAGAGCATCAACCAGATGCAAATGGGCCTCGCCAGGCTCTTAAACGTCTCACTGCTCCATTCACCAGCAAGACAATCATCAAGCCGAGTAATGATGCATTTTATCAGCGAACAACAGGCGAGTAGCGTCCAGCAGAATTACCCGCCGCGACCCCATTGACGCCAGACCGAAAGTATAGGCTAAAGCCCATTGAGGAACGTTATGTAAAGAATGATCGATTGACTGCGGAAGAATGGGCACCATATCGCTTACACCGTCCACGACCAGACAAATTAACATTTCGTTATATTTGACCGAGAGTAGACGAGTACGTGGATTATAGGGCAGGCGCTCCATGTCCAGAAAAGCACGCAGATCAACAACTGAGCAGATAGAACCACGCAGATTAATCACGCCCCAGATCCAGGAAGCTACATTGGGAATAGGAGTCACCTCGGCCAGCCGTTCCACACCCTGAATATGTGAGGCCTGGATCGCAAACTCTCGGTCAAGCAGAGAGAATATCAGATACTGCTCACCAGTCACGGTACTCCCTGGAACGGTGGTCTGGCCGGAGCCAGGACGACCGTTCCAGGTATCTGCCAGATCAGCCACCTGGACATCTGAAACTCCGCGTCCAGTATCTGACTTCTGTGATTGTGATCCTGAACCAGACTGTACCATTTTTAGACTCCTACGCTATACAAGACGTCGAACATTTTCAACAAGCTCAACATCATTAAAAGGCTTCGTCATATACATATCAGCACCCTGGCGCAGACCCCAGGACCGATCCAGTGGAGTATTTTTGCTTGTCAATAAAATTATAGGAATATGTTTACTTATATCGAGGCCTTTCAACTTCCTACAGAGCTGAAAACCGTTCTGCTTTGGTAAAACAACGTCAAGAACAATGCACTGCGGGCGTTCACTAAAGACCTTCTCAAGAGCTTCGTCTCCATCAACAGCAGTAACCACATCAAACCCATTGTTCCGTAGCGGAGTGGCAATCATCGTCAATTCAGTCCAACTATCATCAACAACAAGTACCTTTTGCCCTGGCATATCAGTATACCTTTCCTTTGTAGGGACGCAAAACATTACGCCCAGTCAATGGGAAAGAAAGGCTATAGTATTGCCCATAATGAGCCATCTGCCCCAGGGATCAGAGTTGGACCAAATAGCCTTACGAGCTAGCCACGCCTGCGTAAACGAGTTCGCATATTGTCGCTACGAACTGGCATACGAGATTGCCAATCTACGAGATGCTTCTTGACTGTTTGCACCAATTCTACCGAGTCAAATGGCTTTGTGAGATACTCCGTTGAGCCAGCCAAACGGCCACGCATTTTGTCAAACAGACCATCTTTCCCACTGAGCATAATAATAGGTATCTGTCTAAACTGCAAGTTTTTTCGTATTATCTGGCAAATATGGTACCCATCCATCCGCGGCAACTGAATATCGAGGAGAATAACAGCCGGAATTTCGTCTGCGACCGAAGTAAGCGCGCTGAGACCATCACTCGCGGTAATCACTCGGATGTGCTCGCGCTGCAATGTCATCTGTACAATTTTACGAACCGTAGGACTATCGTCCACTACCAACACTGTCGGCTCCATTAGATTAACCTCCTTTGTGTCTCAGGCGTTCCCCACTGAGGGTTTCCCTCACCATATGTAAGCGGGGAGCTTCCATTGCGATTTTGGCCATGACTTGATGCATCCGTGCGCCGGTTACGATTCTGCTGCGCGTGTTGATGCGCGCGATAGAGATTATACTGCTGCATCTCCTGTTCAATTTCGGTCAGGAAGGCTTTCCAGACAACACTGAGCTGGCGACCAGTATGAGAGTTCCCGACTTCATCCTGCAAAAGCACGGTAAAAACTGTTCGTAGGAAGGCCCCAAGACCAAGCACGGCCTCCCAGTAAAATTCTTCGAGTTGCTCACCTTTGACCAGACTATCCAGATTGATAATTTCGCTGTAGTCCAGTTGACCATTGATGAAAGCAACAGTCTCTAAAATAGGATACTGCTGGCTAGCAAGAAGCTGGAGTTGCTGCGAAAAACGACGCTCAAGATAGCGAACGATCTCACTAACTGGCAACTGGCCGCGCCCACGTAGCCCTTTGGCATAGGTGCCGTGGTGAACAAGCAGGCCGTTGACACATTGCCCGAGTGTGTTGATCAACCCAAGCAAATGCTGTACAGGGGTGTTATTCTGGCGCTGTTGCGCTAATGTATGCTGACACATAATAATAATATTGGAGAGATCTTGCTGTAGCTCAGCTTCAAGAGAAGTATCAACAACCTCGATTAAATGCAATTCAATCAGGCGAGCCATAATATGCGCGACACGCGCTTCAGGCTGGATTAGAGCCAGTGCCATACCCTGGAGAGGGATCTCGCCATTGGAAAGACAGAGCACATCTATATGTTCCTGGTTCAGGCCCAGGCTACGCACGTCTTTACTGACTTCGGGCAACCAGCGCGAGACAGTTGTACGTGTAAGAGAGGTTTCGCCCATCTCCTCCCACTCATCGGCCTGGCGCAATGCCTCTAAGAGCACACTATCTACATCCAGCGGCTGCATTTTGCTTTCCATGGGAATCATATGTCGGTGGAAGGCAAAACGCCCATCCACCCAGCGCAACGCGTGGCTGATCGCCTGCGTGACGCCAAACTCCAAACGGTGCTGCATCTCGCTTACGTTCATCCAACTCTGCTCAACCATAATGGATAGCGCAACCTGAAGATTCCCCTGCGAAGCCTCACGTAACCTATGGGCACCCGGCGGGTCCAGACGATTGAGCAAGCATAACATACCAAGCAAATCCTGCTGAGGTACCCCCTCTTCATGTAGCGCGACCAGTTGCCCTTTGCGCAGGCTAATGACGAGGGTCTCTGGACCCGAATGCACAAGTAGTGTGCCGGTTTTGCCACTCAATGCGAGCATTTTCAGGATTGATTGCAGACCCAACGTTTGCAGGTCGCCATCCATAATGCGGTCTTGCGGCTCCATCGTTCCTTCATTCCTTTTCCTGTGTATACTGAACACTCTCACTCGCCCTGATGAGAATGATTCTTCTCCGCGGATAATCTGCGGGCAACAAGTCTGCCTTTATTCCCCATGTTCCCCGATATCCTGGCTCGATGAGCGGATCAATTCTTGCTCAATGACTTTAGATAAATCCTCAATATCAAATGGCTTATTGAGGTACTGAACCCTCTGCTTCTGCCAATATGAAAGATCAACTGGAATCTCATGCCTCATCAATGCGCTGATCACAATAAACACTGGCCTGCTGCCCCAGGGGGCACTCGCCAGACAGCGCATCACCTGGTATCCATTGAGCCAGGGCATCAGCAGATCTGTCACCACACAATGTGGCTGCCAATCTATGCACTGTTCCAGTAATGCTAACCCGTCATGAACCTCTTTCACCTCATAATGATAGCGCTGATTCTCCTGTTCTATCAAGCATTGGCGGATTCCCCACGTTACTTCTTCCTGATCATCAGCAATCAGAACACGCGCCACCCCTGGCTCTGCCTGACCTGATCTCTCTGGATGTCCTACTAATACATCCCCGTCCGCTCTAGCCAGTCTGGTTAATTCGCCTGCTTCCTCAAGGCGAAACTCCGGGTAAAGCAAGCGCTGAAAGACACGCAAATAGCGCTCCAATGCTCGCATATCAAATGGCTTATGCAACAAGGCAATCGCCCCAAGCCGCTCTAAGGTCTGGCGAGACACTGAACAGCTGCTCAAGACTATCTTGAGACGCGCCTGCGGCCAGGCGCGCTGGAGTTCTACTAGAGCAGTACCTGATGGGGCCGCTGCTTCAACTTCCGTGTTCCCCAGAGCTTCTGAGTGCCGGAGTAACACGTCAAGATCATACAATACAACATCATCTTCTCTTCCCTGCCACCACTGAGGATCGCGCATCATTGCCCCGTTCACTACTATCACTTCATATCCCCAACGCCGCACATTCTCGGCCAGAATGTCACAAAAGTGATCTATCCCTTGCTCTTTGCCAGGAATGAGTACACGTAAACGGTCCTGCTGATGAGAAACCGCCAGTTGCGCTCCAGGCGGAAAAAGATAATCCTGCTTACCACTAGAACGATAGGCCATCCCTATTTCACCTTCGTGAATCGATTTGACTGGAATTATCCCCCACTCTATAGTTAGAAACTATCTCACTAAAGACAACCACATATTCAGCAGAAACGCTATTAAAATCACATTAAAATTACAACTATTTCACCAGGGCTACCTCTTACACGTTATAGATTATCCACTAGAAAGGGGAACGGTTTAATCTGGCCATCGGTTTCAGTAAAGACTCGCTGACGAAAAACATAGCCTACCCCCGGCTCAGTAATAATATAACGCGGCTCCGAGGGTCTCTCTTCGACTTTCTTACGCAACTGGCGCACATAGACGCGCAAATAATCGGCCTCTTCGCCATATTCTGGACCCCAGACGGTGCGCAAAAGATTGCGATGCGTCAGCACCTTGCCCGCGTGGAGCATTAATTGCAACAGTAATTCAAATTCGGTGGGTGTAAGCTTGACATCCAACTCTCCCGCGCGCACCTGACGACGCACAACGTTCATGGTGAGGTAACCATCTTCACTGATCAGTACCTCTGGCCTCTGCGCCTGCGCTTCCAGGTCGCTCGCGTCCTCTACGCGCCTCAGACAGGCTCGCACACGCGCCAACAACTCGTCATTGCTAAAAGGCTTGGTCAGATAATCATCCGCTCCCAGGTCAAGCGCCTGCACCTTTTGCCGCTCTTCATTTCTGGCCGAGAGAATAATAATCGGGATCTTCCTGTTCCATTCACGCACCCGCTGACAAACAACCATCCCATCTATCTCACCGGGCAACCAGAGATCAAGCAGAATCAAATCAGGCTGATTGAGCTGTGCAATCTCTATCGCCTGTTCTCCATCCTCAGCTACCAGCACTTCATAATTGTTGATCTGCAAATTCTTTCGCAAAATGCGCTGAATCGAGGGATCGTCATCGACGATCAGAATTCGTTTTCCCTTGGACTTCATAAAAAACCAGCACTCCCTCATGCCAGACCCTGTGAGCATTCTGGCTTCCTCAGGCCGTCCCCGCAAAACAGCTACAATCCAGTAACCGTAGACTGCAGATCTACTTTGAGAGGACCAACGCCTTAAGAAGCAATCGGCAAGACAAAAACAAAATTGGTCCCCCCATTCTCATTGGCCTCCACCCAGATACGCCCCTGGTGAGCCTCGACAATGCCCCGACAAATCGCTAAGCCCAGACCACTGCCCTGAGCATCCATACTGTATAACGATTTAAATACCCGTTCGTGCTCCTCTACGGGAATACCTGGCCCTTCATCCAACACCTGTACCCGCACTGCTCGTGTGGAACTCTCTGGCAAACCATCCGGCAGGGCTTTCTGCGCAAGCACATCGACAATCACGCGGATCTGCGCGTGGCGGGGACTATGGCGGGCTGCATTTTCCAGCAGATTATAAAGCGCGCGCTCTATCTGAACATAGTCAGCATAAATCAATGGCAGTGGCGATTGAATCTGTGATTGCAAACGAAAGTCTGCCAGCAGACGCTGCGCGCGCATTAACGTGCCATGCACGAGCTCCACTATATCGCACCACTCTTTTTCCAGGACCAGCGCTCCCATCTCGATACGCGACATCTCGACCAGGGCGTCTACGAGGGTATTAAGGTGGTCGGCCTCGGCGTCGATGTCCTCCAGAATTTCACGCCGCACTTCGTCGTCCCACACTACTTCTGGCTGTAACAGACCCGTTACCGCCGCTTTGATGGTGGTCAACGGTGTACGCAGGTCGTGGGAAACGGAGGCAAGAAGCACAACTTTGTTCTTCTCATCGCGCACCTGTTCAGTTACATCATGCACGTGAAGTGTGTTGGCAAACCACTGCCCATGCTCGTTGTAGAGCGCGTGTCGCGTCAACTGATAATGACGGTCGGAAGGTGAGTTGTCAAGCAACATGGTGGGCGAGGACTGCGCACGCTGCTGCATGGGGGAGGCGATAATCGCTCGCGCCTCTGATGAACCCGCGGTTATCCATGTGCGTCCGGCCTCTCTGCTCCCTGCCGCCAGGGGTACCTGGCCCGGCAATGGCTCAGCGGCAATTGTGCAGCGCAGAAACGCTGGCAACGGGCTACCATGCTCCTCTCCACTTTTCTCCGCTCCCGGACTGATGATAAACTGGCGCAAATATGCCAGTACATCCGTTAAATGACGCGTACGTTGCAACAAAGGCATGAGCACTTGCTCTAGACTGACAGGTGTGGCTTGCGGACGAAAGGTGCTAAAGAGCGCGGGAGCAAGATCTTGCGCTTGCCAACGCTGCCAGACTGGCGCAGTCTCCAATTCTGAACTTAGCCCACAAAAAAGCTCAGCCGCGCGATTACAGTAGAGGCAATTACCCTGCAAATCGACGATGAATAGCGGATCAGCCAGATTACGCCTGAGTATTTCATATGCCTGCGGTTGCGTTTCATCAACATTCCAGACCCGCATCAGCGCGGCGCTGACATCTCTCAAGAAGCCACTCCAGGCGATAGCTTCGTCAGCTGCCTGCATCAAGTATGCTGTGCCTTCGCTGGCGGTAGATGTCTCAAGTTGTTCAATTTCTGAGGAACGCACCAGAAAGAGCGCCTTCTCACCATAGGCAAGCGTGTCTCCCTCACGTTTCTCTTCGAGTAATGCCGAGGTATGTGAGGAGAGCAAGATATCTTGCAAATGGCGCTCGCTACGGGTCAGCAGATGATCGCTAAGAAAGCGCAAGATGCTGCTCAGGCTTACGCCAAAGGTACTCATTGCCGCTTCACGCACACGTTCTAACAATGCCTGATCGCTCTCTCCGCCACGCCCGGCAAAGACGTTCTGTTGATGACCTTGCTCAAATTGTTCAATCGCATCCTGGAAACGCCGGCGCTCCTGAACGGATTGCAACAAAATACCGTTATGAATGGCCACAGTGGCCTGGCCGGCAAAGAGCGCGAAAATATCTGTCTTGAGGGGAGTAAAGCCGCCTGGCTCGGCTGAAAGCAAGAGCAGTACACCATAGACGTACTGGCCAGTAAGCAGAGGGTGACAGTAGATCGAATGCACATCCATCTCGCTGGCAAAGCACTGGCTCTCAGGAAAATGCTCATCCAGAGCAATATCTTGCGAAACGCGCGGCACACGATGCAAGAGAGTTGAACCGATAATCTCCTGCTCGTTCAAGCTCTCCTGAAGCTGCAAGATCTCGCGCAGACGCGTCTCATCGAGTTCGCTATGCGCCTCCAGGTAGAGGCCGCGCCTGTTCCCATCGTAACGCACAATGGCCGCGGCCACGTGAAGCGTGTTGGTAATGCCGGTCACGATACGATCCAAAATCCTGGGCAAGTTGACCGAGGTTGTTAAGACTTCGGAAACATCTTTGAGCTCGGCGCGCTGGCGATCCTGGATCTCTACATTCCCACCAACCTGTGCCCCTTCGATCGCTGTAGCCAAAACGCGAGCAATCGCGTGAATTAAACGCTGCATAGCGGGATCGGTATAAACGTCAAGTTCGATACTGCCCAGTTCCAATGTGCCCAGCATTTTGCCGCCCGCGATCAAGGGCGCGATGAGTATAGCTCGCAATTGCGGGTGACCACACAGCGCGTCACCACACTGCGCAGGCAGACCGCTCAGACCCGTGGGAAAGTTTTCTACCAGCAAGGACCCGTTGATGAAGATATGACCCGCCAGGACTGTTTGCTGTTCCACAGTTTCAGCGACACGCTTCCCCGAGGGTGCAAGCTCCTGCTCAGATAACAAAGATGAGGTAAGCACACGCTCAACCATTGAGTCAGCAAGCGGCAACTGATGATAGCGCGCTACCCAGTTCGCGCCCTCTTTCTGGCAAGCCGTCACACGCACAGCCTCGCGGTCGTGGCGCAAGAGAACTATTCCCAAAAGGTCAAAAGGTAGCGCTGGCTCTAGTTCCGCGGCAAGATGGGCATAATCAGGTTTCGCCCCACGTACACTCGATATGAGGCGCGCTACGCGCTCAAGAATATTTGATTCGTCCCTTAGAGATGCCTGTGCTTTCCCGCTTTGTAAATTCATACCGTTCCTTACGAAGAATGAACACAAACAGCCCGGACTATTTACGGCTTGTTCGCATAATCTACTGTTGATGTACCAGGACATTTGTCAAAATAAGGGCATACCCTAATAACACCAAATAATCCTGTATGGTAACTTTCAACCACACTTATCACCCCGTTGTTCTTAGCGATATCCCCCAGATACCTGCAAAGTATATCATATAGCTTCAAGCGGTCGTCAACCTTGTGTACTCATGTTTACAATTCAATGTAAATACTTTTTCATTAAAATTCTATCTATTACAAATCTATTTCCAATATTCAACGCGTTGTACTTGTTATGTGGTATAGAAAAGGTTGCAGAGGTTTTTCGGAAATCAGGCGTGTTGCGCGCTGGTTTCCGAAAAACCTCTGCTAGCGAAGCATTTGACAGTTCTGCACGGGCCACGCTTACTTATGATAGCCCGTCAATTCGACATAGCCCTGGCCCTGTATCGCGCTCCCCTGGCTCTGAGCTGGCGAGCTCATAGAGCCGGTGATGCTGACCGCGCCTTCCCAGTACGTGTTATCAGTGGACTGAGTGACGACCAGTTCCTGATCCTTGAGTTGAGGCTGGAGGACCAGGCTGGCTTTGATTTGTGGCTCGTTGATCTGGATACGCCAGCCGGACGGATAGGTAATGCCAGTGGTGGGACTGAGCCAGTGGTTCAGCACACTAAGGCTCAGAGAGCTGGCTGGCAGGTTCATGTAGCTTCCGTTGCTACCAATCAGGCCAATATAGGTCGAAGCTCCCTGGCCACCTGCATCGCGGGTGACGTAGAGCATCATCTCTACCTGATTGTTTAACTGAATACTAAACCAATCCCAGCCTCCGCCACCGAGCGCGAGGAAATTTCCCCACTGGTGATCCATCCAGGCAATACCACTCACCTGGACGCTCTGTTGCTGAACAAGCAGAGTACCGCTAACCGCCATCCTGGTGCGCGAATAGTAGTATGAGAAGCCACCAAGGCCATAGGTGATTAGTCCATTGCCATTGTGCAATGTGGGCAGCTTGAGCGCGTTGAGATCGAGGTTGATAGTATAGCCATCCATACTGGCCTGGAGGTGGTCATGGCCGTTGAGACCACGCATCGACCAGTCGCTAAGCGCGACGTTAAAGCCCGTACTCGTTGTGCCATTGGGGAGTACAGCACCTGGCTCGTTTACGCGCCGCTGGGCGTAATGGAACTGGCCCCCTGTGATATCGCTGAGCGCGAAATGCGCCGCGTAGACTGGCGGAAAATCGCTGCGCAACAACTGGAAGAAGACCAGTTCAAAGCCATAATGGTGCGTCTGACCCGTGGGCATGACCGCATCAAGATGGCCGGTATAGTACCACCACTCGGTCAAATCCTTATGCGGCGCCTCGTCTTGAGGAAAACGTATAGGTGGCAACTGCTGCGAACCAGGCGGGGCAGCAACGACAGGCAATACCGCCGAGGTCGCGGGCACTCCCGGCACGCTGCACGAGGATAGAAGCAGTGCCAGTAGCAACAGTAAGGGTAAAAGTATTGTCTGTAAAATGCGCCTGCTCATGAGCATTTTTCTCCTGAGACAAATTTACTTGATCTTTTCGGCTTCTTCATGGACAATCCCTTCTGGCTCAGGTAAGTTAGCTGTATTTTTAATGATCACAAAGCGCCGCGAGGATATTGTAATCCAGTTCCAGTCGCCAAGCAAGCGCATAGTAGCTGGCACCAGCAGGCCACGTACCAGCGTGGCATCGAGAGCCACGGCCAGGGCCATACCCAGACCCAGCGCCTTGACCAGAATCATATCAGCCGTGGCAAAACAGGCACTGACAACAATCACGATTACTGCCGCGCTGGTAATAATTCCTCCACTGCGTTCTAAACCGAGCGCCACAGCCTGGCGGTTATCGCCATTCTGCCAGTAAGCCTCCTGTACACGTGAGAGCAAAAACACCTCGTAGTCCATCGAGAGGCCAAAGAGCGCGCAGAAGAGTAGAATGGGACTCGACGCCTCGACAAAGCCCAGCGGGGTAAAACCCAGAATCTGATGCAGAAAGCCATTCTGGAAAATGATAACCAGCGCGCCGTAGCTGGCCAGAATGGAGAGCGTATTCATCAGTATGGCTTTAAGCGGTAGCACGATCGAGCGGAAAAAGAAGAAAAGTACGATATATGTTACCAGCGCGACGACCAGAATGGCCAGCGGGAAGGCGGTATAGAGCGCGCTTACATAGTCGATATTGGCGGCTGACACACCAGTGACCAGGACGCTTATGCCCTGTCCCGGCTGGGTATTGCGAATGGTCTGCGCCAGCGCCTGTGAACGCTCATCAAGTGCGTTGTACTTGCTGATAACCTGAATGGCCAGAGTATTACCCGCGACGGTCGAACTGGCCAGCGCGTGCAGGTAGGGATCTGTATTCAGTTCGGGATGCAGGTAAAGCAGGTCGTATTGATCCAGGGTAAAGCGCGCATCGGCGCTGACAATGCTATCGACGCGCGCCACTCGCGGATCAGCTTCAATGCGCCGCACATAGTCGTAGAGCGCGCGCAGATTAGCCTGCGTCAGCACATTGCCCTGTGTCTGTATGGCCAGCACAATCGGCGTAGTCTCCTGCGCGTCAAAGCGCGTGGCCAGCAGGTCGTATGCCTGACGCGAGGGCACGTCCTGGGGCAGAATCGAGGCATCAGGGGAGGAGAAGCGCACGCCCAGAAAAGGCAGACCCAGCAGCACCAGGATGAGCAAGATCGGCAGAAAGATGCGCACCGGGTAGCGCATGACAAAATGCGAGAGGCGATACCAGAAACCATGGTGTTCGGCCAGCGGTTGGCGGCGTTTCCACCAGCGCGGTAGGCGCACAGGCAGAGCATTAATGCGGGTACCTACGATGCTCAAGGCGGCGGGCAAAAGGGTGAGAGCGGCCAGGATAGCCATGACCACCACCAGCACACCCCCAATGCCTACTGAGCGCAACATATTGATGGGGAAAAGCACCAGTCCGAGCAAACCAATCGAGACTGTCAGCCCGGAGAAAGTGACGGCACGCCCGGCGGTGGCGACAGTTATCGCTACCGCCTCCAGCGGCGGACGCTCGCGCTTGAGTTCCTCGCGAAAACGACTGACCATAAAAAGTGAGTAGTCTACGCCAAGGCCCAGACCAAAGAGCGTGGTTATATTGAGCACAAAGATCGAGAGCGGAGTGAGCTGGCCCAGACCAAAAATCAGCGCCAGCGTAATCAGTACCGCCGCACCACCAACTAACGCCGGCAGCACTGCCGCTACGACTGTGCGAAAGACCAGCAAGAGCGCGATAATCGCGAACGGAAAGGCCAGCATCTCGGCCCGGCGCAGGTCGCGTTCGCTGACCGCCTGAATGTCGGCGTAAAAGACTGGTCCACCGCCCACACTCTCCCGCAAATCCGGCACTTTTGTCAGGCGTTGCTCCAGTCCAGGCAAAAGTTTAGGGGCCGAGTCGGAATCAATGTTCAACGCGATATCTACGTACGCGGCGTGACGATCCAGTGAGATCTGCCGGGGATTGTCGGTGAAACTGGTCACGCTGGCTACCTCAGACCAGGAACGTAAGCGCGCCAGGGCCCGATCCGCTTCCTGCGCGAAACGCGGATCATCGACGGTATAAGCCTGGCTGCTAAAAATAACCTGGACGATGGTAGGATTGAGGTTCAGTTTACGAGTTAAAAGATCAATGGCTCGCTGCGACTCCGCGTCGGGACTGATAAATCCTCCCGATTGCAAAATATCGCTGGCGCGTGGCGCGAAGGGTAACGCCACAGCCAGCGCCACCATCCATGCCCCCACAATCCACCAGCGATAGCGGGCGACAAACCTACCGAGATGGTAGAACATATGAAAACCTTTCTCTGCCTTCCCTATGTAAACGAGAGGCGATGCGCGCAGGCGGAGCCGAGATGATGCCGGGCTTTGCCCTGGACGCCGCGCGGCGGGACCTGATGTGTTGTTGAGCCTCACTCTGGCAAGCCACCAGGCGTAGAGTCGGAGTTGGATTCCGGTTTGCTCGCAGCCAGGCGCTGCTTCTGTCATATCACGCTGCTCGCACCTGTTACCCACTCCGCTACGCAAGTGTTTGCACATCGCCTTCCACCTGCCTCGATCCTCTGATTGTTAACAAAAACCCACGCAACAGAGAGGCTCGACTCTGCTACGAATTTAGTGTATGATAGGGGAACTCTAGAAACAGCCTGAGACCCCTATTCATAGTTGTAGGTCGATAGAGTCAACCCTGTCAAGAGCAGCGTTCCTGCATAGCGTTGCAGAGTCCCTAGCGAGAGTGCATCCATCGGCACAAAAGTCCTGGCTAGCGTTCCACACGTGAATGGAATGCCGCCCTTGAGCACGTCGGTCGCGCGCCCCTGCAGCGCGGACCGCTCGGTAGATAAACGTCCAGAGCATAAGGGAGCAGTTTTTCATGGCCAAGCAGAAGCAAGAGAAAAAATCGGTAGACAAAAGCGCGCAGCAAGAGAACGCGTTCAAGATGATCTCGGTCAACCGCCAGGCATATCATGATTATACAATTGAGCAGGTCTTTGAGGCAGGCATCGCGCTGCTTGGTACAGAGATTAAATCGATCCGCGATGGCAAAGCTAATCTGCGCAGTTCCTACGCCTTGATCCGCAACGAGGAGATCTGGCTAGAAAATATGCATATCGCGGTCTATGACTTTGGCAATCGTTTTAACCACGAGCCGTTACGCCGCCGCAAGCTGCTGATGCATCGGCGCGAGATTCGGCAATTGGAGCACAAAGTTGCCACCAAGGGTCTGACGCTTATCCCTCTCAAGCTCTACCTCAAAGGCGGACGAGCCAAGGTCGAACTTGGTCTGGCGCGTGGTAAAAAGCTGTACGACAAGCGCGAGGCTATCGCGGAACGTGATGTCAAGCGCGAAATGGAGCGCATTGCACGCGGACGCTAGCAACTGGCGCTCCGCCTTTGCACAGGCGGCTGGCAGGGGAAATAGCAAGCGGGTAAGAGAAGCGCGAGGAGTAAAAGAGGCTAGACCTCGTCGGCCTCTTCGTCGCTGGCGCGATCGTATTGCAAATCTTTCCATGTGACTCCCTGTTGCAGGGTCAGTTCCATAATGAAAAGCCAGGGGATACCACGCAGATCAGCCCGCTCGACGCGCGCGCCGCTCAGGACGACTTTTTCGAGATGCGCGCGCTGCAGGATAGTATCGACGAGGTGAGCATTGCTCAAGTTGGTATTGCCCAGATTAGCTTCGCACAAACTGGCGGAGTATAGCATTACTCCGCTCAGGTCCGCGAAACTCAAATCGGCTCCATTCAGGTCCGCGAAACTGAGATTGGCCCCGCTCAGATCGGCCTTGCTCAGGATAGAGGTACACAGCCGGGCATGTTCCAGCCTGGCACGGGGTAATTTGGCATGGCTCAAGTTAGCGCCACTTAGATTGGCCCCGCTTAGATTCGCTCCGCCAAGGTCGCTGTTTTCCAGGTTTGCCCCGCTCAAGTCGCCACTACTCAATTGGACTCCGCTCAGATTAGCGCCGCTCAAATCTGCCCCACTCAGATTGGCCCCGCTCAGATTAGCTTCGCTCAGATTGGCCTCACCCAGCGTAGCGCCACTCAAATCTGCGCCATCCAGGCGGGCGCGGTACATCTGAGCACGGTTCAGCTTTGCGGCATGCAAGTCTGCTTCGCGCAGATCAGTGCTACTCAGTTTTGCCTCACAGAGATCGGCGCCTCTCAGCCTGGCTCCGCTCAAACCGGTTTCGCTCAGATCAAATTGACTCAAGTTAGCGTAGTTCAAATTCACGCCGTGCAGGTTGGCCGAGCGAAAATCGACATCCTTCAGGTTTACCTGGCTCAGGTCGGCATAGCTCAAATTCGCTCCACTCAGATTCGCTCCACTCAGCACAGCATGGCTCAATTTCGTGCCAGTCAGGTCAGCCCTGCGCAGGTTAGCATCGTTCAAGTTGGACGAGCACAAATTGGCCGCGCACAAATATGCTTCGCTCAAATTAACCCGGCTCAGATCGGCTGAGCTCACGTTCGTATAACTCAAATTAGAGGCACCCAGGTTCGCCCCGGAGAGATTGGCCCCATGCATGTTGGCCTCACCCAGGTCTGTGCCGTATAAACAGGCTGTGCTCAGGTTCGCTCCACTCAGATTTGCCTTGCTCAGATTGGCATAGCTCAGATTGGCCGCGCTTAGATTCGCTCCACTCAGGTTGGCCCCTCTCAGATCTGTTTCGCTCAGGTCGGCTCCTCTCAGATCCGCCTCTTTGAGATCCGCCCGGCTCAGATCTGCCTCGCTCAACTGGCTTACACGTAGATCCGCGTGACTCAGATTTGCCATGCGTAATCTGGCACGATTCAGGTGCGCACCGCTCAGGCGGGCACTGTTTAAACACGCGCCAGTCAGATTAGCCTTATAGAGATCCGCCCGGCTCAGATCAACTCCGCTCAGATTGGCATTACTTAACCCGGCATGGCTCAGATCGGCGCCCCGCAGATTCGCCCCACGTAGATCGATCCCACTCAGACAAACATGGCTCAGACCAGCATTGGTGAGATCAAGCACCTGTGGCTGGTCGCATCTCCACTGATTCCACTCAGCGCGCCCTTGTCTGAGTAAAGCCAGTTGTCCCTGATCGGCCATAAGCTCTATCTCCCTGTGTGCCGATGCATATGCCTGGAAACACTTTCTTTCTTAGAAGCAAGTATACCAGAAAACCATGTTATTACGTAGCACTATGTGTATCATAAAAACGCTCTTTTGACTCTTCACGCATATAAATTACTACGCAGACAGGCTACACACAGCGCATTTTTCACCAGGCTCTTTTCCGCTATACCCTCGCGTGTAACCACTAGAGTCATGCCCTGAGAGTTTGTCTGATGAATAAGAATTACACTCTATGATGACGCAATTCTATACAAAAATGTTTTGCCGCGATCTCTATTTGTACCAAAGAAGGATAAATTTCCTACAGAACAAGCAGGGATGGCTCATAAACGCGCATTTTTATCTATTTTCAGCGCGCTTCTGGCGTTTGATGTAAAATGTGCCCAGGACCTGCGCAATAGCCCGCTCGCGGCCACCATCGATAGCTTGATCCAGATTATAGACTGTGCCCTCTACTACAGCGGTCGAGCCGCCTTCATGCAGGACTTTGCCCCTGGCTACCAGCTCACCGGCTCGCACGGGCAACAAATAGTTGATCTTAGCCTCGATAGTGCCAAAGGGGGTACCGGGCGGGATCAGATCGGATAAGGCCATTGACATAGCTGTATCGGCCAGCGTGAAAATGATGCCGCCGTGAACAATTTGCTGGGGATGCATCAGACGGCTATCCACCTGAATACGTACCTGGCCCGGGCCAGTGGGAGTACGCTCAAAGGTCAGGCCAAGCAGGTGCGCGATGCCAAAGCTGGTCAAGGATGGCTCGGTAAAGAAGGGGGAGAGCGGGCGAGCCTCGGACACAGTCTGCCCTCTCATGTCAAGTTTATGCTTGTCTGTCATGCGGTAAACCTCATTGCATGGGTAAAAAGGCGCTGCTATTTTTCAACAGGCGGATCGGTCGGGTCGATCTCCCTGGCACCTCAATATCCCTCAGTCTATCCCTTCTCTCCCTTTCTGGCAAGTCTGGCTCAGGGCTGCTGGCTGATGGCATTGCCGTTGAGCTCCTGTACCAACGGATCAAGCGCGGTGCCACTTCTAGCAGCCTGTACAGGGCGATGCCAGGTCCTGGCATTGCGCACCGCTTCCACCAGGCGTCTGACCTCCATGTCAACGCGCTGCAATTCGTTCTCAGCCTGCGAGGCACGCTGCAAACGGGAAAGCAGGTTGTTGAGGTTACGAGCAACCTGCCAGAGCACATTGTCGCGCGCGAGAGGGGCGCGCACCTCAAAATTCCCGTTGGCCGCTTGAATCTGGGTCTGCAGAATCTGCTGAATGCCCTGCTCCAACTGCACCTTCTGCTCTGCTACCTCGCGGTCTCGCTCGGCGATCGCGTGCTCCAACTCCGCGACCTGCTCCGCGCGCGCAATTGCCTGCCTGGCTCCCTGCACCCAGAGATAAGTCACGATCGCGACGATAATTTGCAAAATCAGGGGGCTTGCCAACACGCTATAGTAAGCGCTGAGCGGACTCAAAATCAGGTCGGGGGTGTGATGCATAAAGGTGATCGCAGCCCAGGTAAAGGCGTTATTACACAGCATCAACAGAAATACGCTTTTGGGCGGCAAAAGGGAAACGGCCATCAACTCCGTCAGAATAATTAATTCGAAGGTGGTTAATGAACGCGTAGTCAGACCCAGGGGCGAGGTGAGCGTAATCGTTATAAACGAGATTTCGACGGTGATCACCATAAAGATCCCCACTAGCATAACCAGGCCCTGGCGGTTAAGCACAAAAGCGCTTAAATTAATGGTCATTGCCACGAGCAAAATAATTAGAAAGAGATGATTCACGCTCATGCTATTCAAAGCGGTTGGCAAAAGCGTCAAACCAAAACAGAACATGAGTAACAAAATAATACTGGATAGGCGTCCAGCACGGACCCGCTCTCGATCGTACGACGTAGAATGCTCTGGTTCCTGCGGCGCTGCCAGCCGATACCACCACTCCAGCAAGCTGCCCTTCACACCGGCGCTCTGGTTCAGCCAGATGGCCTCGCCACTGGCGCTCACAGGCTGTCCGTGATTGGTCGAATTTGATGTTCCCATATGCATGACTATTCTCCTTCTTCTCGCGTGGCGCGTGCTCACTATGACAATCGTTGTACCGAAAAGATAGTGTAAAGCGCTTCTACAATGAAGCTAAAAGGATTAGTTGAGCGCTCAAAAGGTTAGCTATGTCCTGAAGCAGAAATAATACAGTTGGCACTACAACCGTATCCTAAGAACAGCCCTTGCTTTTGTAGGATAAGGTAAAAGTCAATAATAATACTAACAAACCGAGCAGCTTATTGTCAATTATATCACCCGTCAGGCCCAAAATGATGGGAAAAGCAAGAGAGCCTGCCATTGGCATTGCACCGCTGGCAGGCTCTCTTGCTTTTTATAGGTTAGACTAACTCCTGATATCTTTGCGCTTCAAGAAAATCCCGACCGCGGTCATAAGCGCCAGGGCCAACAGGATTAAAGCGAACCAGCATAGCACGAGACGATGCGCCGCGTCACTGGGGCTAAACGTGGAATACAAGGTTCCGTGATAGGCTGGATCATCGTTAAAGACCGAGTCTTTGTTCAATGTGCTACTGTGTAGACCAATCGAACTGCCCAGAGCCGCCATGGCCCAGCGCGTTGGAAAGAGAAAAGCGAAGATTTGAATGTAAGGGTGCGAAAGCGGAATGAGTGTCCCGGAAAAGATGACCTGAGGGATCAAGACAATCGGTACAAGGCTGATGGCGCGATCATTGCTGCTGGCAATCGATGAAATAACCAGACCAATCATCAGACCGGTGAGCGAGCTTAAGCAAAGGGTGATATACACTTCCAGAAAAGGCGGGAGCATAATCCCTTGCTTGAGAGGTTCAGCTATTTCCACTATCACCACCAGTACCAGACTCTGCAAGAGACAGAAGAGACCCAGCACGACAATTTTGGAGAACATATAGGGCAGAATACCGAGATTCACCGCGCGTTCGCGCCGATAGATAGCCGCCTCTTTGACAATTTCGCGCGAGCCGTTAATACAGCCAAAGAGGACGGTGGCAAAGGCCATCACAAACAGCAGCGTCTGCGCGTTTGAATCCTGGCCGGGCACCAGGAAATTCTGCAGCGCCTGCTCCTCTCCATGCTGGCTGGCGACATAGCTCTGACCTTCCGGGGTGCTCTGGAGAAAATTGAGCGCGTTCTGGCAATCGGTTACTTTCTGGCCCTGCTGAGCCTCAGGCAGGGTCAGGGATAGGCTCGCGCTAATCACCAGTTGTGTGCGACACTGGGTCAGATGCTCAGGATTAAAGATATTCACACCAATCTCAGAGCGCACCAGTAGCACGAGCACAAGGGCGATCAGCGGCGCTTGCAAGATCAAAATCATCAGGTTGCCAACATCGTTTTTCAGCAACTCTATATAGCGCTGCGCCAGCAGAAAAAACTGCGACCAGCCACGCCCGCGCCTGAGCGTCTTGCGATTTTGCTCTACTGACACCTGAGCAGTTCCATTGGACTGCCGGCGGGCCTGCTGCATCTGTCCCTCGCGCAGAGGCATAGCGACGTACTGCTGATACTCCTGCGAAGCGCGGAAGCGAGCCTCGGCCTCAGCCGGGATCTGCGGATGCTCTTTACTTGGCTCTAGCGAACTGTAAATTTCGGCGAAATCGGTCTTCTCAAAGTAGGTTTTCGCGATATTCGGCGGACCAAAAAAGGCGAGGCGTCCGTTTTGCGCCAGAAAACAGACGTAGTCGCAAGAGTTGATATTATTGGTGGCATGCGTCACCAGGACAATTGTATGCCCCTTATCGGCCAGGTGGCGCAAAAGGGTCATCATCTTGCGGTCCAGACCAGGGTCCAAGCCCGAGGTCGGTTCATCGAGAAAGAAAATGCTGGGATTTGCCAGGAGTTCAAGCGCAATCGAGACGCGTTTACGCTGACCGCCAGAGAGCTTGCTGACCAGCAGGCCCCGCCGTTCGGTCATCTCCACGTCCTCCAGCACCTCATCAATGCGCCATTGAATCTGCTCGCGTGTGAAATCGCCGGGCAAGCGCAAGCGGGCGGCGTAGTAAAGCGCGTGCTCGACAGTCAGATCACGGTGGACAATATCGTCCTGTGGCACATAGCCAAGCTGGGTATTGAAAGCTGCCAGGTTGCGGTAATAATCCTCGCCGTTATAGAGCACTGAGCCTTCTTGCGCTGGTCGCAAACCATTTAGCGCGTCCATTAAAGTGGATTTGCCCGCGCCCGAACCACCGACCAGGGCCACAAACTTACGCGGGGGAATAGCAATGGAGATATCATTGAGCAGAATTACGTTATTAGTGCCACTCTTCTTTAAACCGAGCGCGTCGATACGAATATTGCTACTTTCGTCAAACTGTTTGAGTTCGGTGCCGCTGTAGGTGAGGCGGTAAGGACCGATGCGAATTTCATCGCCGGTTCGCAATTGCTGCGAGCTAGACTGTTTACCGTTGACAAAAACGTGGTTAGTGCTATTGGCATCAACAATGCGATAGCCGCTCTCGACCTTCTCCAGGACCGCGTGGCGCGCGGAAACCTGGGGATGCCTCAAAACGACTGTATTCCCAGGTGCCCGCCCAATGGTCAATTGACCACCAGTCAGAGGAATCGGCGGCAACGCGGGCACCATGGTCTCCACAGACAAGCCGGAACCATCGGCATAGGCCAGCGAAATCAGCGTGCCGTGCTCATCGCCCACGCGAAACGTGTCCCCATTGAACAGAGGCTTGCGAAACGTCTGGTCCCCGCGCACACGTTGGCCCTGGTACCATAGACCGTTCAGCGTCTGTCCATTGCGGGCTCGCGGGCTGGGATGCACAATAACCAGATTTTCGCCATCGCGTATAATCTGAGCGTGCCAGGCAGAAATCGTTGGTTCTTCGATCACAAGATCGTTCTGAGGATCGCGCCCGATATTTATGACTTGCTTATCCAGCACATGCGTCCGGGTCTCGCTATGGATATTGGTGCTCACAGTCAGCGTGGGCTGATTCTTCAGGATAGGTGCGAGCACAGTGCCAGTAGGTGAGGTATCGGCCCCAATGCCAATTCTAGGCATTTGAGCCAGCAGATCGACTCCAGGCAACATGGGTGTTATAGCAGCCTGCCCTGGTAGACGGGAGGCATACATGCCGCCCGCCACTGGCTGAGGCAACATAATAACAAAATTAATCTCGCTTCCCAGGTGAACCACGCTGTTATTCTGGAGCATACTCCGCGCTACACGCTGCTGATCAACCGCAACATAGCTTGTTTGCGAAAGATTCTCAACCTGCCACAGGCCATGTTGCCAGCGAATACAGGCATGTTTGCGCGAAATTCTCGGATCTGACACAACTATATCGTTTTGCGGGTCGCGGCCAATAGTAATGACGGGAGGTCTGAGCGGAAGCCTCTGGCCTGCCAGAGGGCCATTGGCAAATTTGATAACAGTCTCGCCAGCTCCCTGCTGTGCTACGTCCATGTCCCTATCCTTTTTACATGTAAAATATGCTTACCTGTTAAACAAGCAACCGAAGGTACATCCTCAGAAGAGGGGACGCACTATAGCAAGTTTTCCAACCCCATCAGCGTAGGCTCTAGTATAAAGAGTTTTTAAGCCTTGTCAAATAAAAAATGAGTTAGAAACAAAGTAGACGCCTCTCTTGTAATTTACAACGTTGAGAGTGTCCACTTTTGTAAGCTTGATCTTTTTGCGAATTGCGCCCTTGCGCTCAGGAATATGCCAGACCTGCCTCTAGAATTTCTTTGAGCGTCTGCAGATCGTATTCTATCTGGCGAGCTACCGCGCTGGCTATAACTGGATTGGCCTGCTCAGTACCCGCGCCAGAAAGCTGCACCAGGGCCTCGTGCGAAGCCCTGGTTCCACCATCCACCGGCTCAAGCATGTAACGAAAAAGACTTGGTGGGCTGCCCGAGATACTTTTAAACGTCAGGCAGTGGCCCGGGCGAAATTCTACGACCTCAAAGACGACATTGATCCATCGACCTAAAAAACGAAAGGTCGTACGCATTGTGGCGCCCGCGCTGATTGCCCCGGACGAGATTTTCCTGATAGAGATGGTCGCACTAGACCAGTCAAGCATATTTTCCACATTACAAATATATGCAAAGACCTCCTCCACAGGCAGGTCGATAAAAACGCTTTTATGCACCTTTACGTCAACCAAGCAGACCTCTCTCTCCGCGCTCAATATACATAACATTCATCAGTCTGCCAGGGCGCGGCTACTCTGGTGACACTGGCTATTACAACTGAAGTAAACAGTTCTTTCAAGACACCATACGTGTTTTTCTGCATCTCTCCACTCATATTCTTCTCAGTCCGTGGTGAAAGAGAAAAATGCTGGCAGGGGCAGAGAACACGAATCTGGATGGAATACCCGCGTTGCTTGACTAAAGCACCGCTTAACAAACGCAACTTGACCTCCTCTACCATCCCTCCGTCAAATAATTTTAATAAGACATGGCACATAACATCCTCAATAGTTAATTCGGTCTTCTCAGGTTCATCAGGCACAACTTCTGCGAAACCGCTCTCACACCGGACCCGTATGTCATAAATACACATAGCGCCTCTTTCTCTTATTAGAAATGGCCAGGGCCACAAAGATCTTTCGCGGCGAGCGGAGCCCGCGTCAGAAGAACGCGGACCAATTCCCCAGCGATCCCGCTTCTGAAAACTTTTTCGTGTACCCTGACAAATTACCATTGTGGCTTGAGAATATCGATATGATTGATTATAATCAAGGATAGTGGCGCTGTCTCTAGTTCCGGGGAATGCAAAGTCTACGCAAAGTCTACGCAAAAATACTGCACTAGCGGGGAAATAATCTGATACTGTTGAAGGGATTGTTTGATGATTGTCGAGGTTTTTGGGAAGAGGATACAGACATATTTACGCGCCAGCGGCTATCACCAGAAAGAACTGGCAGCGGCGATAAGCATACATCATAAGGTGCTGAGCCGCAAGCTGCACGGCAGCGAACACTCTTATTTTAGTCCACGCGAGATCCACGATATGATCTTAAAAATGATTGAGTGGCGGGCGTTGACTAAACGCGAGGATTTGCTCGACCTCTTTGCCGAGGCCGAGATAGATCCTTCTACAATTTTTCGGGCTGGCGAGTGGAGTGAGTCGCCCCTGAACACCCTGACCCGGCGGGAATTACCCACGCTATTCGTAAATCATCCGACTCCGCAGCATAATCTCCCGGCTCCTACAGGACCGTTGATCGGGCGCTCCTGGGCGGTTTCGCGTCTCCTACAATTGCTGGGACGCGAGGAGACGCGCCTGGTGACGCTGATTGGTCCAGGTGGCAGCGGCAAAACTCGCCTCGCGCAGCAAGTTGCCCTGGAATTGCTGGGTATCTTCGCAAGCAGAGTCTGGTTTGTCTCATTGGTCGGCATAAACGATCCTGAGATGCTGCCGCTAGCGATTGCCCAGGTTCTGAACATTAAGTTCGCGCCGGGCCAGCCGCCACTGCCGGGCATTATCTCGTATCTTAACCACAGGCAAGCACTCCTTGTACTGGACAACTTCGAGCATATTGGAGAGGCTAACAGTATTGTTGAAGAACTGCTGGCTGCCGCGCCCTACCTCAAAGTGCTGATTACCAGCCGTATTGTGCTGCATTTGCCTGGCGAGCACGAGTTTAGCGTTCCCCCTCTGGATCTGCCAGATCCCAACTTGATCACACATATAGACGCAAAAATTCTCGCAAACTATGGCGCGCTGCAACTCTTTGTCGCGCGCGCCCAGGCTGTACTCCCTGAATTTACTCTGAATGACGAGAATGCTGTCTTGATCGCGCAGATCTGCGCCTGCGTTGACGGTCTGCCTCTGGCTCTGGAACTGGCTGCCGCGCGCATCAAGATGCTTTCGCCCACGCTTCTCCTGGAGCGACTCTCCCAAGCACGTCTCTCGCTACTGACGCGTGTTGGTAGGGTTTCTAACAGACAGATTTCTAGCCGGCATCAAGCCCTGAGAGATACCATCAAGTGGAGCTACGATCTTCTCAGCCCAGAGGAACAGATGTGGTTTCGGCGTCTGGGAGTATTTGCTGAAGGCTGGACGCTGGAAAGCGCGGAAGCGCTGATGTATGAAATTGCCGCCACTGAGCATAATACGACTCCCTCAGTCTCTCCTCTCGATCTGATCACACAATTGGCGAATCATAGCCTGCTCACACGTCTGCCTGACAGGCAGGGATACGCGCGCTTTACGATGTTAAGTACGCTACGCGAATACGCTCTGGAACGCCTGCAAGATGCTGGCGAAGCTGAAAAAATGCGCGACTGGCATCTGTGTTATTTTCTAAGAAAAGCGGAAGGGGGAGAAATCCGCTTGCGTGGGCCTAAACAGTTCAGAAGTGTAATGCGCTTTAACGACGCTCGGGCCAATATGCGCGCGGCTATGGAATGGGCACTCTCCAAAGCTCAGGAGCACAAATATATCCAGGCTTTTATGCCTCTGCCCGCCCGGCCCCAGGAAGTAGCCAGTTGTCGCACGCTCTCGCTCCAGTATTTTCCAGACGAGAGAGTAACCGCTTACGAGGTTAGCCTGCGCCTGGCAACAGCTATGCGCGCCTTCTGGGAATGGCAGGGAGCGCTAACAGAGGCTCGCTACGGGCTAAATGCCGCGCTGGATCTGCTCGCCGCGCAAGGAGCCAGTCCCAGGCTGCTGGCTGCGCGTGCCAGGGCACTGAGCGAGGCAGCCCGTCTGCTGGTGCTGCAAAACGACCAGCGCCTGGCCCTGGCCCTGGCCGACCAGAGTATCACGCTCTGGCGCCAGCTAGACGATCCGCCCGGCCTGGCCAGCGCGCTTTTCCACCGCGCCTGGGCTTTGCACGGCAGCGGTGAATATAGCGCAGCAAACCTGGTCTATCAGGAAGCCCTGAGTCTGCTTTCCCCCTTCTCAGACACCTGGCTGTATGCCGAGATTCTCCTCTGTCAGGCCGGAACCTTTGGCTTTACCTCTGATTTCAAGCAAGCGCGCCGCTGCTATACCTACTGCCGTCAACTCTTCGAGCAGGTTGGCGACAAAGCCGCCATTGCTGACTCCTGGAAAGATCAGGGCGGCATCCTGATCATCGCTGGCGATCTCGCAGAGGCTATCTCCTGCCTGTTGACCAGCATTCAGATCTGCCGCGAACTGGACCACAAACAATATATCGCTACAGCTCTGGGCTCGTTGACCTTTGCTTTTGGACTGCGCGAACTACCAGATGCGGAAACTGCCAGCCTTAACTCGGCCCGCGTGCAGGGAGCCGCCGAGAACCTGATGGCAACTATCGGCCTGACTCCATGGACCGATACGACGCCCTTTATCCAGGTGATTCGTCAGAGTATCCGCTCGCGCATTAGCACAGAGCGCTGGCAGGCTGCCCTCGACGAAGGGCGTAGCCTCACCCTGGAGCAAGCGCTCGCGCTCGTCGTACGGCTGGCTCACCCTCCCTATCATTAATCACAAGGCGAGCCTCCAGCAGCCTGAAACTCCCACTATTCACCACAAAAACACCCTTGACCTCTGACGATTTCCCGTGTACAATCCCTCAAAATGCCGACGACTGGCAGAGGTTCGATGGCGATCTGCTCTGACACAACCAGAATAGGAAAGTAGATACCGATGGAAACACCATCAACCTATGTCATTGGCGATGTCCATGGACAATTGAAAAAACTCACCAGACTGCTAAAGGATGTGCAGCTGGTCGATGAGCAGCTGGCCTGGATAGGTGGGAATGCAACCCTCTGGTTTATCGGCGATCTCGTCGATCGCGGACCAGATAGCATCGCGGTCCTCGACCTGGTTATGGGTTTGCAGGCGACAGCCGCCCAGGCTGGCGGACAGGTACACTGCCTGCTGGGCAATCATGAATTGATGCTGCTGGCCGCGTACCGTTTCGGCAGACGCTCAACCGGCCTGAGCAGTAGCTTTATTACCCGTTGGAAAAAGAATGGTGGCAACCGCAAAGATCTGGCTGAACTTACTAAAGAGCACCTCGCCTGGCTCGCGCAGCTTCCCCTGATGGCCCTGGTCGCCGAGCGCCTGCTCTTGCACGCTGACGCACCCTTTTATTTGCGCTATGGCAGCACGGTTGAAGAGGTCAACAATGCCGTAGGCACGCTTTTGCAGAAAAGCGATGACCTGGCCTGGGAAGAATTGATCGAGGATTTCGCCCGCCGGGGCGCCTTTGCTACCACCCATAGCGGCCCTGATTTCGCTCGCCGCTATCTCACTACTTACGGTGGTCAGCAGTTGATTCATGGCCACACCCCTATCACAGCTTTCACACGCGCCGCCGCGAAAACTATCACAGCCCCACTTATCTACGCCGAAGAACAATGCGTCAACGTAGATGGAGGTATGTTTCTGGGCGGGCCAGGATTTATATATCAGATAAGCTCACTATAAGGGATCACACCACAAGCATGTGATCCCTTATAGTGAGCTTATCTGATATAGAGGCTAGCCAATTAAGGAAACCTCTGGATCTAGCCCCTGCTCTGCTGCAACGTCTTCGTCCTCTTCTTTATATCTGAGATCATCAGCACGCCCGCTGGGGAGCCAGAACATCAAGATCAGGCTGACGACCATGAGCACGCAGACCACCAGATAGATCCAGAAGAGACTCTGCGCGAGCGCGGCCTGCAACTGTCCTAGAAAGGCGGGAGGCACCAGGCTGCGGATATTCGGCGTAAGCAACATATTTGCTGGCGCGATATTCTGAGGCAAGTGCGCGGTAGCAGTGGCGAAACGCGCGAAGATCGGCGCGAAATTTTTGGCCAGTTGCACATTAAGAATCGTGCCCATGAACGCTACCCCTATTGTCCCGCCAATAGTACGCACAAACTGCGTAGAAGCGGTCGCGACACCACGTAGCCTCCAGGGTACAGCATTCTGCACTGAAATGACGAAAGATATGCTGGACAGACCCAGGCCAGTACCGACCAGCAGCATAGCGATAACGACCAGCACCAGGCTAGTGCCCTGGTTGAAAAAGAGCAGGCAACCTGCCCCGATGGTCGTCAGTATAGAGCCCGCAATCGCCACTCTACGATAGCCGTAACTAAGCACCAGCCTGCCACTGATAACAGAGGCCAGCGGCCAGCTAAAGAGCAACGGGGTAAGCACAATGCCCGCGTCAGTCGCGCTACCGCCTTTGACGCCCTGGATAAAGAGCGGGACATAAGTGGTAATGCCAAACAATGTCACGCCGAGAATCAGGCCACCGAGGCTGGAAACGGCAATAATGCGGCTGCGAAAGAGCGTCAGAGGAAGAATTGGCTCCGGCGCTCGTTGCTCGATCCAGAGAAAAAGGACCAGCAAGACGGCGAAAGCAGCGAAAAGCCCGATGCTCTGCGGGGAGATCCAGGCCCAGGAACTTCCTCCTTGTAAAAGTGCGAAAAGCAGCGCTACAATCGAACCGGTCAGTGTCAATGTGCCCGCGTAATCAAGCACGGCACGAGAGCGTGTAACGTGCTCCTTGAAAGCGAAGATCAGCAGCACGCCAGAGAGCAAGCCAAAGGGTATATTCACAAAGAAAACCCAGCGCCATGAGAAGTGATCTACAATCAGACCCCCGATGGCGGGACCAACTACGCTGGATACACCCCAGACGCCACTAAAAAAGCCCTGCACACGCGCCCGCTCGTGAAGTTCAAAAATATCCCCAATGATAGTCAGAACAAGCGGCACCACGGCTCCAGCTCCCAAACCTTGCAAGGCCCGGAAGAGGATCAACTGCTCCATCGATTGCGCGCAGCCAGAAGCTACAGAACCGAGCAGAAACAGCCCGGAACCTATGAGAAAGAGCGGTTTACGACCATAGAGATCGGCCAATTTACCATAGATTGGTACACTCGTCGTTGAGGTTAAAAGATATGCTGAAAAAACCCATGAATAGAGGTTAAAGCCTCCAAGCTTACCAACAATGCTAGGCATTGCCGTTCCGACAATTGTAGTGTCGAGAGCAGCAAGGCTCATACCCAACATCAAGGCAACAATAATCACAGCCTTTGCTTGACGGGTCATGGAATAATCCTTTGTGTGGGAAAAAACATACAGAGACGAAGAATACTTATTTCAACACATTTCGTGGCGCGTTTTATTCCATTGGATATGTCATGGTAGGGCTGTTTAAAATTCGCCTTCTCGCATTGCAAGGCCGCTCCCTACAGAGTATAAGAGAGTGGAGCATGGGGAAGCCCATGCTCCACTCTCTTATACTCTGTAGGGAGCGGCAAAAGACTGTTGAATACAGGCTTATTCCGCCTGCTGTATTGGCGTGGCGGCGGGCAGCTTGCGCTCCCAACGGGAGAGGAAAAGCAGCGAGATCAGTGCTACACCGGCCAGCAGGAAGGTCAGATAGATCAACCCATCAAAACCCCATTGTTGAGCAAAGACGCCACCAAGGCCATTGCCCAGCAATTGACCCAGGCCGAGAAAGACCGAATACAGCCCCATAAGCATGCCGCGATCCCTGGCAGCCTCTTCGGAGAGATCAGCCAGATAGGTTAGCGCGGCAGGCGCAAAACTGGTTTCGGCGAAAAGTCCCGCCAGCAAGCAAAACACCCAGACGACCTGCAGAGAGGAATTCGCGGATGTAGCGTGATTGAGACCTGAGAGGCCTACGCAGGCCAGATAGATGCCGCCAATTGAGAAAAACATCAGCCACAGACGCGGCACTCGATTGAGAAAAAAGGCCCAGAAAAGCAGACAGAGGCCAAAGAAAAAGACTATCGCGCCCAGAATCAGGCTCAGATGTCCACCACCACCGCTAGAGCTCAAACTACCCATAAAGATCTGCCCCGGCATGCGGCGCCCGGAGGAAAGCAAGAAGGTTAACTGCGAACTAAACCAGATGCCGACCAGGGCAAAGATGCTGACCCAGGCCGGAATGAAAATAAAGAGTCGGGGTGAGCGCAAGAGTCGCCAGTAGCGCGCCAGCAGAGAACGTGTTGCAGCATGCTCGCTTCCCAACTGGATACGCGGCACAGCCAGCATAAAACAGGCCGCGCCCAGATAGACCACACCTAGCAGGAGAAACGAGGAACGCCCATAGAGGTCCCAGACAAAGCCGGCTGCCGCCACACCCACTGCCAGACCACCGCTGGTCACCAGTTCATAAAAGCTCATTACCCGCACACGTAGATCCGCCTGACACGCGGTATAATCAGCCAGGTAGCCCAGGACCGCTGGCACCTGCATAGCCGATGAGATACCAGCCAGCACTTGCAAACTCAGCAAAAAAGGGAAAGGATTGTCAGACGGGGTAAAAAACAGGCCAGCCATCTGCAGCAAACCAAAACAGGGACCAAGGGTCAAAAACAGGCGCCGTCCCCAACGATCGCTTAAGGCCCCCATGACTGGAGAAAGAGAAAGTTCCACTACAAAATAGGCTATCGCAAGCAGGCCTACTTCCAAACTAGTAATAGTATGGCCAGGACGCGGATTAAGCTGAGCCAGAAAACGACCGACTAGCAGAGCACTCGCGCCCCCATTGATACGCAATAAAAATGTTCCAACGAGAAGAGAGGCAGCCGTAGTACGTAAGCCTTTAGCCGGCTTCATTCTCCAATTGTTCCATAGTCGTAACATCCAGGGCAACTCTCCGCTGATTACGCAGGGCTACAAGTGCAAGCACAGCCCCCGTTACTAAAAACACCACAGCGAGGATCAGCAGGATAAGTAGCATCGAGCGCATTCCGCCGTCACTGATCACTCCCAGCACTATTATACCCAGAGTAAACATGCTCTAACCCCCTCTTCAGGTCGTCTAAAGACAGACCCTCCACCTTATAAAACGCCAGGCAGGGCAAGATATTACCCACACACGCTCGTATCATACCCCACAAAGCGCAAAGAGAGAATAGATAGGAGCCATTTGTCCTATATGCATCCATTATCTGTTTGCGTAACAGAACTCCTGGCCCGGGACCATAGCCACCGCTTCGATGCTATAGAGTAGGCGCTAAGTCTTCTTTATGAGTCATCCCCAATTTTTCTGAAGCAGCACGAGCGCGTTGTCCTCCCCACCCCTTGTGTTTTGAAGAGGTTTTGCGGGCGCCGCGGCGCCCGCAAAACCTCTGCTTTTCTCCGGGGGCGGGGAGGCAAAACCTGTTTTGGTCTGATTTTGCAAAATCAGGCATGACTCATAAAGACTCATAAGACGATCATGCGCCCAATGCCTGCAAATCGCCTGTGAAATCATCGCAGGGCTGACCAGTTGGACGCAATTCCTTCTCGTAGGCGCGATACAGGTTAACTTTGCACAACGCGTCATGATCGCTGAGCGGAGTTACGCCTCCCAGGCGTTGCTCATGCTCAAGGCTAACATCTACCTTGAACCTGCGCGAGATGGGCGGTTGCAGTTCGCTCTCATCGGGCAGCGTAAAAGAAATACGCAGGAACGGGGGACCCGCCTGGTATCCTTCGTGTTCAAACAGGCGCTGCGCGCTCTCGTTTGCGTTGTTGATCAAGCCGCGCAAGACCACGCGTTGCCCTGCATCGGCCAGGCGAATATGCTGGCGCGCCCGCACTTCAGCCATTCTCAGCAAGAGCGTACCAATACCGCGATTGCGATAATCGGGATGAACGCAGAGAAAGATCGAGATCTGCGCATGCTCCTCGTGCCAGACGCTGGCAAGGCCGACAATTTGTCCTCTGGTTGTGACTATGACCCAGGCATCATTGGCCAGGTGAAAGTCTGGTCGCTGCCATTCGACGAGCAGCTCATCCAGTGTGCCGCCCACCATGCTACCCACGCTATTTTCACACAAGTGTATCAACTCGGTTAAAGCAGCGAGGTCTTCCGCGTTCGGCGTACGCGCCGTAAGATTTTTGAGCAGTACAGCCATAGTCAATAACTCCATTCTGCACTCCGCTAGAGAAAGAGCGGCAATAAGATCAATTCCTCAGTCCATCAATTCCCGCGTGCTTGGCTCCACTCCCGCACGCAGTTCTTTCTCATAGTTGATATTTTCCTGGACTCTATGCATACCGGCCCGCTGGTAGAGACGCAGGGCTCCGGTTAAATTCTGTGAGTCAACACCGAGGCCAACTACACGTTTGCCACGACGGTAAAATTCGTTAAACGAGTGTAATAGCAGGGCAGTGCCAAGCCCTTCGCCTCGTGCCTCTCGCAAGACGGCAAGGTCATCCACCCAACCACCAGCGTCCTGGGCTTCACAAAACACTCCGCCGACCGCCTGCCCATCTTTATAGGCGATGAACCAGAGCGAGGGATCAAATCCTGGGCGTTCAATTGTCCAGTGCTTCCATTTAGCGAAGCGATTGGGTATATGCCCCCAGTGATCCCGAAAGGCTGTGTCAATGATCCTAAAAGCCAGGCGTTCGTCAAGCTCCGGTCTATAGGGTCGCAGTTCAATCCCCGCGGGCCAGACGGGAACGGGCGGGGACTCAGCCAGATCGATCTCCATGTGCCAGAAGCGGCGAATCTCACGCAGTCCCCAGCGCTCGTAAAGTTGGCGGCCAGTCTGATCGTTGCCTGGCAACCAGCTCTTCAATATCACCCGTACACCTGGCTCTGCGCGCTCAATATGCTCGCGCGCCCAGCCTTCGGCCTGCTCAAGCAGATACTCGCCCAGGCGCGCATCGCTATAGTCCGGTTGAATACAAGCAGAGAAAGAGTACTGCACGTACATGGTATGCTGTATCAAGCCATAGCCCAGCAAACGCCCGCTGGCGTCAAAAACCAGCCAGGAATCCTTCTGTAGATCGGTCCCCGGCTCTGTCCAGGCTGCCCGTGCCTCTTCCAGAGTTTCATTCTCTCTACTGTAATTAGCAAGATCATACGCTTGATCAAGCTCATATATAATTGCAATATCCGCCAGACTAGCAGGCCGCACACTCAATTGCTCCGGTAAAATAGTCTTAACTATCATTGCTGCTTTCTCCCCTTTTGCCGGGAGCAAGATTGCTCTCGCACTTCTAGCATACGCTGTCAGCACCCGTGCTGAAATCCGCTAAAAGTCCGCATTTTGCTCCCGCTTTCGCTATTTTTTTTTGGCTGGTGGGACAACTATGCGTGCAAGGCTATCCCACGAACTCTTGTCTTTTGTTGTATCTATAGCGATATCGCTGGTTAATTCCGTTGTTTCAATCTCTTGAATGGCCATCTATCTTTCTCCTTGTCCACGAATAAAACAGTCAGGAATACAACATCTCATACGTCATCTCAAATATAGTCCCGCCCGGCGTTTGTGATACCGATCATCAGAACAGGCTGACACCTGTACAGTGGGACAATATTTCTACAGTTTCGCTTACTCACCCCAGGTTGCTGCCTTCTTTCTGAGCTGCCTTGCCATCCGCCCTCGCAGCATAACCCGGACTACCTGACAGCACCTGTCAGGAATAAAACGCCATCTTTAGAGTTTTTCTGCGACCTTTTTCATGCGTCTTCTCCCAGCAAAATAAGCAACAAAAAACCGTGGAAACTGATTTTTCTGTGTATCAGTGTCCACGGTCGAGAGACTCATCTTTCGCTTTTACCTCTTCTTAGGAGGCGGAGTTCCCCTCGAAATGGACACAATACGACCCTGAGCCACGTTAAGAATGAGCGTCAGCAAGCCCATCCTGGCACCATAAACACACGGACCACAAATGGGCCCGGCGATAGCATGATCTACAAAGCCGGAGCGATAACGCATGCGCGTAGGGCTCGAAACAGCCATGAAATTGGTGTTTACCATGCTGGTGCCTTTCCTTTCGTTAATTTGGGTCGCCATAAAAAGTTCTGGTCCACAACCAGATCCATTTTCAGAAAAGAGAAGAGCGCTTTCTAAGCAACTCCACTATTGCGAGTATACCGGATCGTTTAGCGGTTTGTCAAGGGGATGAGTTTCGCCACAGGGGAAAAGTGTCCTCTAGCGAGTTTGTTACGCAGTCATACCAGTAGCTGCGCCGGATTGCCAAACGGTCTTGCCCACGAGTGTTTTTGTTCTCAACTACCTCCAACATAATAATAAATGCTATCCCCCTCAATTATTAAATGCCGATAATATTCATCCTGGCCTATATTCTGAGCAAGTTTTTGATCCTCTGGCGAGTTCACAGGAAAGAGATACGCGGGATGCGTAGCGGCGGTCACCTGAACCACGTAAGGATTGTAGCGATTCATCCCTGGCTGGAGTTGAGTATCCAGCACACTACAAATAACCTGCTCGTTGCTCTGAAAAATCAACAGGCTGCATGTGTCATAGTCGGAATAGAAACGTGTGACGCCGTGATTGAGTAAAGTAGCGATCAAGGTATTCACATGCTTGTAAGCAGATTGGTCATCGGAAAGAGTAGCGACAGTGCTGACAAGGCCCACCAGGTAGGAGGCAACGAGCGCGGATAGGAGCATCGCGCTGAAAATAAAACGGCTGCTCGCAAAGCGCTGGCCCAGTTTGACGCGTGCTCTAACATGACTCAGGCTCTGCCAGAGCGGCCAGAGCACAGCGGGAACTGCTAACAATAAACAGATCAGATAGCGCGAACTGCCTCTAGGGGTCCATTGTCCCCCCGCGCTAAAGGCAAAGAGTAAAAGCCAGAGGGCCGCGCTGCTCAGCAGCATGAGACGAGCATACTGAACGGACCGCTGCCGCCAGACAACAGGCTCATTTTGTCCCACGCTTATTTCCTGATTTGTTTTACGCAGTTGGCGCAGAGCCAGCACCGCTCCAGCAAAGGCCAGAAACCACACTAGCAGGATGGTCAGTGACCAGATACCATGTGTACCCAGGCAGGCCCAGGCATTAGAACCTGGAAAAAAATCCGTGAGATGATGCACCTGTTGTGTATATGGTTCGCTATTGCTACAAACGGTGGGATTGCCGGAAATAAATGGCATGCTCGTTGCCAGTGGTAACGCAATGAGCAAGGCCTGGAGCATCTCTTGCCAGACTGGTATGGTTCTAGGCAAACCAGAGAAAGTAGTCCCAATCAGCACAATCAACGAGTTCTGTTCCAGTGGGGCGGAAAGATTATAGGCAATCAAAGGAGCAGCCCCAAGTAGCAGACCAAGCAACAACGCGCCGCTGGCCCGGCTGCGTAGTTCGCTCCAGCAGCATATCCCCAGGAGCAGTCCAGCCGTGAAAACAGCCGCGAGAACAAGTTGATCGGACCAGAGCGCCAGGCCGACCACGTATCCCAGGCCAGCATAAGCCAGTATACGTACGCCTCTGACCGGCGTGCGTCGGCGCGGAGTGCTCAATGCCAGCCAACTCGCCAGCAAGAATATCAGAGCCGCGAACAGCATGGTCTCAGCATAACCACCATTCGCGACCAGAGGGACGCTCATCGCTCTATCCCCACCAATACTCAGCAGGGCGGTGATGAAAAGCGCGTAGCGGGGCGTGTAAAGCAAGCACACTAAAAAATAGATGCAAATAATATACAAAGCAAAGAGCAACAACGTTCCTAAACGCACACTGAAGGCTGAGCTACCATAGAAGCCCATAAAGAGCGCTCCCAGGTACGCCTGGATTGTGCCCATATGGTCCTGGCCCCAGAAAAAGATCGGATGTTCGCCCTGATAAAGCACATGCCGGGCCATCAAATCCATAATCGACTCATCGGCATTGGCTACTGGCCAGTGCATATTCATCAATATAAAACGCAGCATAACCGCCAGTAGCACAATCACCACTATGCTAACGACATGCAAAGATGCTCGTTGTTTTTGCAAACTAAAAATAACTTTTTTCATTATTTTCTTTCTTGATGATATTTAAAATATTTGCTTTCCCTCCCGGCTTTTTCACCATCCAGGGGGATTATATCTCTTATATTTCTTTTTGACAAAAATTATCTCTTAAGTATACCCACTCGCACTTTTCCTGCTAACTGATCGGGCAAGGCAGCAAATGGGCAAAAATACAAAGTAGATGCTTCTTACCTGCTGATCGGGTGTCTAGTTCCTGTTATTGCGCACAAAACAGCGCTATCTGTAGAATGAAGCTGCTTTTCTACTTGAAAGCTCACCAGGGACGAGGATGGTTTCACAAAACAAGGAGGAGAAATATGCAACCTCTGGCCTCTCGCTTACGATCTCGCTGCTTTACGCTATTCATTTGTATGGCTGTGACTGCCTTGCTGATCGGTCTAAGCACAGCCGTCTTCTTTCCTCAACGAAGCGCTCATGCCGCTACAATCAGCGGCTTTGTCTCCCGTTGCGGCATCCATTTTTGCTTGAGTGGCAATTCCTACTATTTCGCGGGAACTAACACATATGACGTGTTTACCTACGGAGATGGTAGTAGTGCCGCCACGCAGAACGATATTGAAACCAAGTTTATGAATAAGGCGGAGATCGATAGCCACATGGCCGCTTTGCAGGCCGATCATGTGAGTGTGCTACGCCTGTGGATGTTTAATCATCAGACCTGGCATGGCTTTGAAACCGCAAAAGGCGTCTATAATGAGCCGGAATTTGAGGAGTTCGATTACATTATTCAATCGGCTCTCGCCCACAATATCAGACTCCTGCCAACTCTTGAGAACTACTGGCCTGACTATGGGGGTATTGACCAGCGTTTAGCCTGGGAGGGCTTGCCCACGGGTGATGCAAACCGCTGGATGTTCTTCAATCAGGCGAAATGCCCCGGCTGTTTCACTCAATATGAGAATTATGTCAACCACGTTCTCAATCATGTCAACCATTACAGTGGAGTCGCTTATAAGAACGAGCCGGATATCTTTGCCTGGGAATTGATGAACGAGCCGCGCTATCAGAACGCGACCCCGAATGAAAATACTACCGGGACGACGCTGAGGGCCTGGGTTGATACGATGGGTGCTTATATTAAGGGCATTGACGCTAACCATATGGTCGATGCGGGTTTGGAAGGACACCAGAGTAAATATGGTTTTGGCGGCGACGAGGGCAATCCATTTGTGTATGTCCAGGAGTCGCCCTACATCGACTTCACCTCAGCGCACCCCTATCCCACGGAGAGTTGGGCCAATCTTACCCTGGCGCAGACGGAGACGCTGATTGATCAATGGATCAGCGACTCTCATAATGTCGTTGGGAAACCGTTTTTTATGGGCGAGTTCAATGTGTTGTCATACGTGGTAGGCGCAAATCGGCCAGCGTGGTGGAGTGGCATGATGGGTGAAATAGAGAAGGATAAGGGCGATGGCGATGCTTTCTGGTGGTATGAAACAAACGCCAATGATCCCAACTATGGAGTAGTCCAGGGCGCACCCGAACTGGCGGTTTTTGATCAGCATTCCCTGAATATGCAGGCTAAAAACGTCCCGGTCAGCGGCACGCCGAATCCCACACCAACGGTGAACAGCACGCCTACCAGCGTCCCGACTGCTACACCCACCAGCGTACCCACAAGCACGCCTACCAGTGTTCCGACCGCCACGCCCACCAGGGGAGCGACAAGCACACCCACCAGCGTCCCGACTGCCACACCTACCAGCAGTTCTGGTACAGCATGTAGCGTACATTACACCATTACCACTCAATGGGCAGGTGGCTTTGGCACAAGCTTTGTTATCACCAACACAGGCAAGACGGCCATCAATGGCTGGAGCCTGAAGTTCACGTTCGCCAATGGGCAGACAATTACGCAGCTCTGGAATGGCACATATACGCAAAGTGGGGGAGCGGTAACGATCACGAACGTCTCGTATAACGGCGCGATCCCGGCAGGTGGGACGGCCAGTTCGGAGCCTGGCTTCAATGGCTCCTGGTCCGGCAGCAATGCCGCCCCAACCTCGTTTACCCTCAACGGAACAGCATGTAGCGTCGTCTAAGCAGATCTCGTACAGGCAGGCTGCGGGTTGATCCGTAGCCTGCCTGGTGATGTGAAAGGAAGCTATCAATGAGACAACTATCGATGCGCACTGGACTGCGCTATCTTGTGATCGGCGCGGTAATTGCTCTGTCCAGCGTGGTAACGATGGGTTTTACATCCCATCCTCAACGTGCTCAGGCGGTGACACTGCCTGTCAAGATCATGCCCCTGGGCGACTCGATCACCGGTTCCCCCGGTTGCTGGCGGGCTCTGCTCTGGACTAATCTTGTGAACGCGGGTTATACTGGCGGAACCGATATCAACTTTGTGGGCACCCAGCCGCCGCAAGGCTGCGGCATACCTTATGATGGCGACAACGAAGGACATGGTGGGGCTCTGGCGACCAATATTGTGAGCCTCAATGAATTACCTGGCTGGCTCTCAGCAACCAATCCAGATATTGTACTTATGCACCTGGGAACCAACGATGTCTGGAGCAGTATCGCAACTAATACCATTCTCGCGGCCTACACTACTCTGGTCAGCCAGATGCGCGCGAATAACCCGAATATGATCATCCTGGTAGCTCAGATCATCCCTATGAATCCCAGCAGTTGCACTACCTGCGCGCAAGGGGTTATCAACCTGGATGCCGCCATTCCAGCCTGGGCTGCCTCTATCACGACAGCGCAATCCCCGGTTATCGCTGTAGACCAGTGGACAGGCTTCAATGACGCGACAGATACCGTGGATGGCGTACATCCCAACGATGCCGGTAACCAGAAGATCGCAGCCAGGTGGTTTCCTCCGCTGGCAACCCAACTTAACAAGCTGCTCACGCCGACCTCACCAACCGCGACTCCAACCACTACACCAACCAGCATCCCTACAGCTACACCAACAAGGGTGCCTACAGCTACACCAACAAGGGTGCCTACAGCTACACCAACAAGGGTGCCTACGGTGCTACCGACGCCGGGCAAGAGTCCAACGCCCTCGCCAACCACGACTTCTGCTACGAGCTGTAGTATGCACTACGCGCTTACCAGTCAGTGGCAAGGTGGCTTTGGCGCGAATCTGACTATTACTAATACGGGCACAACAGCCATCAACGGCTGGAGTCTGCAATTCTCTTTCGCTAATGGTCAGGCCATCACACAACTCTGGAACGGCAGTTTTACACAAAGCGCCGGCAATGTCACTGTGACAAACCTCTCGTATAACGGAGCAATTGCTCCTGGCACATCCGCGAGTAATGCGCCTGGTTTCAATGCCTCCTGGAACGGAACTAACTCCGCGCCAACTTCATTTAAGCTTAACGGCGTAACCTGTAGCATTGTCTAACAAGCCAGCGAACACGTTTGTACAGCATGAGCGGAGCAATATATAGTTGCTCCGCTCATGCTTTGCTAATGACAGGCGCGAGGCTGAACTGACTGGCGCACTCTGCGCGCGGCGCGAGTTAGCCAGGCTTCGCGTAATGCCTTCACTCTCACTCCGCTCAATGCTCAGGATTAATGCCTGGATGTTTCTCTTGCTCTGGCTCAGCCAGCGTATAGGCGTGTAAATAGAGCAAGAGGACATCCAGCAGGCGGCGAAAGGTCTCATCCACGTCTAATGGCAGGGCAAAGCCACCGGAGGCGCGCAGAGAAACCCAGCCGTGAACAATACTGCGAATGATGCGGATAGTATGTAGAGCGTCGTTAAGGGTCAAGTTATAGAATGAGAGGGCTCGTATACAGATATCAACGACTTCATTGCCCGCTGCCTGCCATTCGGGGTCTTCGGTCGATGGCGCTTGTAAGGTGGCTGCATAAAGACCCGGGTGCTCCACGGCAAACTGCTTGATAGCAAGGGCAAGGGCTATGATGGCAGCGTCACCAGATTTGCCCATGACGGCCCGTCCCAGGCGCTCTATGCTCTCACGCAAACCAAGCAGGGCCAGAAAACGCCTGATGCCCGCCAGGCCTGAGAAATAGTGATAGAGGGTAGGTGGGCGTACCTTCAACTGACCCGCCAGGGTGGTTATGGTGATCTGCTCCAGGCCGTATTCGTCAGCAAGCTTGGCTGCCGCTTTCATAATAATCTCTTGATCTAAACCTGCGCGTCCCCTCATTTTTTCCTCCTCAGAGTCTATTTGTCTCTGCGCCCCACTTCCAGGTTCGCTGCAACGAACCTGGAAGTGGGGCGCAGAGACAAAAAATCTTTTTATAGCGCTTTGCTTGAGGTAAACTGGGCTTGCTGACCCAATCTGTGGGCCGCTACCTCGATGGCGTGGTCCATGGCAGGCAGGGGCTGCTCAAGCACGCGGCCATGACCGACTGCCAGGCGAAAGCGCGTAGCTTGCGCGCGCTCTCCAGAGACAGCCCTTTGTGCCAGGTAGCCAGGTACGGCAAAGGAAAGATCGTCAGGGTGCCTGAGACGGCGACTCCACCCAGCGTCTGATAGGCATCGCCCGTGATGATTAGACGGTCGCGAGTGTCAAAATACGAGGCGTGACCCGGCGTATGACCCGGTGTAAAGATCATTTCAAGCGAGTCTACGCGGCCACCTTCATTGATAAGACGCGTAGGCACGGTCTTGCGTACTACCCAGCCACCACGCAGCTTGTCCTGAGGCTCGTTGGCGTCCAGCTTCATATCCCCGGCCATAAAACGCGCATCGCGCGCGGGCATGATAACCTCAGCATCAGGAACCAGCGCGTGCAGCGCGTCCAGCCCACCAATATGATCGGTGTGCCCGTGCGTCGGCAAAATGCGCACAATCGGCAAACCTGCCTTCTGCGCCGCTTGCGCTATATGCCTGGCACAACCTTCGAGGGCTGTATCAACCACTGTAAAGCCATCGTCTTCGCGCACAAGATAGACGTTGATAAAACCATAGAAGGTTTATTGGATCAGATTATCTCCATGAATGATCGTCTTCATCTGCTTGTCCTTTCAAGGGGTGATTGGGTAAACTCCATAGCTTTTTGTCTACGGCGAATAGTCTTTTATCTAATATAATTATATATTAATCTAATATCATTAGATTGTTAAGAGGAAGGTCACAAAAGCAGAATTGTTTGAAAGAGTAAGCAGGGGTTATTGAGCTTATCGATAAGCTCAATAACCCCTGCTTACTCTTTCATGGAAAGACATTCAGGAGTTTGCGGGACGTGGGACGGACTGAGTGGTTACAAGCACAAGGGCAGAGCCATTCCATTTGTATGTTGAGGTCACCAGAAGATCTGGACAGCAGAGCGGGACACCATCTGAATAGCCATAGCCGGTCAGTTGCAGGATGCCAGCGACAACTGCCGCCTGTGTGACGGTAGCAAGTTTATTATTATTGGCACCTGGCAGATAAGCCATTATCGTGAGGTGCTGCTCTGTGCCAGTGTAAACATAGACAAGCTGGGGAGATGTACCCCCACCTGCGCAGTGATAGAGAATTACAACTTCACTCTGACCATCGCCATTCAGATCACCAAAGACTGGCTTCTGGACAGTATAGTGAACTCCATTTGCATCAGCCTGACCGTTTTTCATCTTAACCTGGACAGGGCTACTTGTGAAGCAGGAAAAAGTGTAGGTGAAATTGCTCCAGTCAATCTGCTCCAGCGAGCCTGACGATCCCTGCGTGGGGGTAATCGCGGGCGTGCTTTGCGTATTCAGCGTAGTGGCTGTAGGAGTTGGCTGCGCATTAGATGTAGGTACCGAAGGCGTGGCATTTGGCTTGCCGCTATCGCCGCTGCTCTGGCTACTACCGCATGCCGTGAGCAACAAAAGGAGACACAAACCAGCCGTGATCGTTATCAGAAAGCTTTTTCGTTGAATCATAAGTACTTTTTCCTCTATTTCTCTTAGAAATGCTGCTGCCAAACATACATTTAAACTATATAAAAGTTCCATAATCTTTTTAGCATCTCTTTAGTATAGTTACGTCTAGATCTAGAGGAAGTATACCTGAAATATGAGCAAACATCTGTGAATGCTGCCATAAGCCGTCTGTGAAATCGCTCATAGCAGCAACATTTCCCCGGACCATTCCTGGCTGGTGATCGGTTACGCGGGCAACGAGGTATAGATCTCTATGACATTCCCATCAGGATCAGCTACGTGAGCTGTGCGTGCGCGCCACAGAGGACGATCCTCAGGTTGCGAGACCGAGACCGCGCCCTGCGCAAGCAATTCTCTATATGTTATGTCAACATTATCAACGCGAAAATTGATAACGATCTGGCGACCTTGCGGCTGCGCTACGGGTGTGGGTGCGCCGACTGCGGCAGCAAAATCGTTGTGACGCATCAGTTCCAGCCCTCCCTTGCCCGTATCAAAATAGGCATAGCCTAACGCCTCATCGTGAAATTGCAAGGACAATTTCATGATATCGCGCCAAAAATGTAGCGCTGCACCAAAATCCGTGACAAGCAAACGCAAACCAAAAAACTCCATCTTACATTCCTTTCAGCTTTACTCTTCAGTAGAACATCCTTTTCTCGAACGTTCTTTCGTCTATCCCTTGCAGTATACCCGCAGTAAAGGTCAAAACTGGTCCTCTATTCCAGCAAGTTTTTCGCCATACTTTTAAGACACCCGAATTGCCTGCAAGGATATGCTTGGAGAATAGCCATGGATTAGCGTTTTTTTAATGGGAAAAGGGTGCTGGAGCTAGCACACGATGACGATCTTGCCTTTGTCTGCTTACCTCTTATGAATATTCACGCTTCCAGCATCTGTATGTGCGCGCAAATAGCTGGTTGGCTTGTCACCAACTGTGTTCGAGCCAAATTCGTTGTTTACACTATTCACGTCACTAGAAGCATCGAGCATGAAAGCAGAGTCGGCGGGCAAGGTAAGATTGACCGAGCCAGCGCCCGTATTGAACTCATAGTTGCCTCTGGCTGCCAGTGAACCATTAAACGTGATCGAGCCAGCAGAAGCTCGAAAGCTGGAGCTTCCTTTGATCATTCCATTGAGGAAATCGATGTTCCCGGCATTAGTCTGGATATTCATCAATCCGCTGACGCCAGCAATATTCACGTTTCCGGCGTCGAGTGTAGCCTGAATATCACTAAGAGGGGGCAGGGCGATGTCCAGATTAATAGCGCCAAAGTTTATCGAAGAAGTACCTGATACATTGAGATCTACCTTAATGGTATTCCCACTCTGCATAGCCGTATATTGAAGCTGGGGGGGATTATTCCAAGAATTTGTGCGCTCAGTCACATTTACCTGGACGCTATCACTGCTGCCCGTGTGAATGGTGATGCCCCCAACTGCATCATTGATCACCAGTTGTGGTTCTATTGCGACTTTAAATGTACGCTGTGGCAAAGAAGTGGTTTTAAATGAAACCACGCTGCTCACAGCCGCAAAGCCAGCAAGTAGTAGTACCACCAGGACCGGCACTATAATCACCAGAAGCCAGAGCCAGCGGCGCCGCCTGCGTACAGGATAAATCTTCTGCCCATCTACTGGTTGGGGAGGGAGATAATCAGTTCGGTCGGGTAGTTCCCCCCAACGAGATTGTGCGCGTGGATCTCTGGAAGATGCCCGCGACTCATGAGCCGAGCGCTCAGGATATTCAGCTTCAGGATGCTGCATGTCTTTGCCTTCCATTAGGGTAAACTACCTCCCAAAGAGAAACCTTCTGAGGAGTTTGAAATCCTGGCAATCTGCTTTGCTTGTTTTGCATAAGATTATATGCTATTCTTTTGGTAGAAGGGATATCCCTTCTCCTGATTTCTGTTGCTGGTGCGCTTTATACACTTTCTTTTTACAAGAAGGTTAAGCGAGACACTGAGGCAAATTCCAGGGTTCTTCAAAAGAAAAGCAGAGTCTTTTTGCTTATTTCAGAAAGCGAGGGTATGCCATGCCCACTCTCCCGGAACCCAAACGCGAGCAATCCAGCACCTATATAGTTCAGGATCGCTCCAATCAAGATGAATTGAGCCGTTTACAAACCCTTGATCGTATGCTCACCGCTGGGATGGGGGGCATCCTGTCAGAGCAACCCGACCTGACTCGCTTCCACAGCATCCTTGATGTCGGCTGCGGGACCGGTGGCTGGCTGATTGAACTGGCGAAAACCCTACCAGACAGCAAGATTCTGATCGGTGTAGACGCCAGCCTCACTCTCATCGAGTATGCGCGCACACAGGCAGAAGCCGCGCAGGTAGCCGATCGCGTAGAGTTCCACGTCGCTGATGCCTTACGCATGCTCGAATTTCCTGACCATTTTTTCGATCTGGTCAATCATCGCGCGGCGGCAAGTTGGCTACGCACCTGGGATTGGCCCAAACTCCTTCAGGAGTACCTGCGCGTCTGCCGCGATGGAGGCATCGTTCGCATCACCGAATCCGAGTCGATGGCAACAACAAATAGTCCAGCACTCTCACGTCTTTCTAAACTCTTCGTTCAAGCATTCTACCAGGCGGGACACCTGTTTACCCCAACCAGGGAGGGTATAACGGGAGAACTGGCCCATCTGTTGCAGCAGCATGGCTTGCAACAGGTACAAACAAAGACCTATAGCATCACAAATCGCGCCGATACCCTCGAAGGGCAACGCCTTTTTGAGAATAACAAACTCGGTTATCGGATAATCTTGCCCTTCCTCAAGAAGTGGACGAGTGTACCCGATAACTACGAGGAACTCTATCAGCAAATGCTTTCCGAGATGCAGCAACCAGACTTCGAAGTGACCACTGGTCTGCTAACCGCCTGGGGCATCGCTCTTCCCCAGGAGTAAGCAGGCAGTGACATCATAGATCAGACCTCTTCGCGGGCATAGAAAAGGGTTATTAACGGTTGCTACTATGTATCATCCAACGACACGCCTGTTGACTATCCTGGAATTGCTGCAAATCCACGCGCATTTAAGCGGAGAAGAACTGGCGAGCCGCCTGGAGGTTGAGCCACGTACTGTACGGCGCTATATTTTGATGTTGCAGGAGATCGGCATGCCAGTGGAGGGCATGCGCGGACCCGGCGGCGGCTATCGTTTACGCCCAGGCTTTAAACTACCACCTTTACTCTTTACTGAAGAGGAAGCAACCACTATCGTATTGGGCCTGCTGGGCAGTCCCTGGCTGGAAGTCGATCTCCCCTCCATGGCGGTGGGAGGCGCGCTGGCCAAGGTCTATCGCGTGCTTCCTCTCAAGGGGCGCGAACGACTCCAGGCCATTTCGTCGCATATGTTTATCTCAGCGCACCGGCAAGAGACGCGGCCAACTGCCTCGCTGCTCGTGAGCATTAGCGAGGCAGTTCAGGGGCACCAGCGCATCGCTATCGACTACATAAGCTACAATAACCAGGCCTCACAGCGCGAAGTGGAACCCTATGGAATTGCTGGCTGGAACGGGCATTGGTATGTCGTGGCGTATTGCTGTCTACGCCAGGAGATGCGCACATTTCGCCTTGATCGTATACAGAAGATGCAATCCCTCCCCGCAACTTTTGAACGTATAGAGGATTTTGATTGCCAGGAGTATATACGCAAATACTTGCTCACAATCCCCGCTATCTGGCAGGTGGAGGTTGAGTTTCAGGCGAGTATTTACGCCGTGCAACAGAAAATTCCCGCTTACTATGGCAAGCTGACTGCTACTTCTGGCGGTATCCTCTTCCAGGCCCATCACAATCACCTGCCAACCATGGCAAGCTTTCTCGTGGGACTGAACCTGCCATTCACCGTTCACTCTCCCCCTGAACTGCGCGAGGCACTCTTGCAACTGGCTGAGCAAATCATAGAGATCGCGACAAAAAATACGAGCAATGCCCAGACATAGGTCAAGTCATATGTTACAAAACGGGCATGGTTCATGCTAAAACGGGGCAGGTAGCCCTGTTCGCCAGGGCTACCCGCGTTGAACGTGGCTAGCTACATAATTGGAAGTGCTTCATATACACTAACATCGCCACCAGTCAGAAAAATCGGACAGTCCCTGGCAAGCTCAACGGCTGCGCTCAATGAATCCGCCTGCAGAACGCTGTAGCCAGTGGACATTGAACCGATCGGGCCATCGATGACGCTACCGTTGCTCTTGATGCTCTTAACGGCAGGTGCGAATGGCTGGCCTGCATCGATCAGGGCGCCGCCAAGTTTGCCAAACCACATGCCCCAGGCTTGATTGGCAGCCTCCAACGCAGCTGGATCTTCGGCCATACCGCTACCACCGCTGTAAAGCAAAACAAAATTCGCCATAGTTATTCCTCTTTCTTTATAGTGATCACTCAGCAAGACAAAGCATTTTGTCTTTGCGTGATAGTGACGAATGGCATACGCCAGAATCGACAGCCGACTCCCAAACCCAAATATCTTTTGCGCAAACAAAGAAAATGTCAGTTCTAAAAGTTCGCCCAGAATTGCTTGCTTTTTTGCAACCTTCAATGCGATATATCGTAATTAGCAATAAGAAGATATATCGTGGGGCTCTTCCCCCGTTAAAAGGAGCAAAAATAATGTTTGGTGAATTTAATCAACGACCTGACGAGGAAGTACGTAACGCGAATTGGCAAGGTTGGACGCCCCCATGGATGGAGCGCGAAGGGCAGGGGGCTGGTGGTCCGCAACAGGGTTGGAGAGGCAGCTGGGGCCATGGTCCGGGACATCATCACGGTAGGCGTGGTCCGCGTGGTCCCTTCTTTGGTGGAGGACGCGCCTGGGGGCCATGGAATATACCGGAAGAGTTGCTCGCACTACGTGTTCAAGCGGCTGAGGTTGCCCGGCTCTTCGCAATTGCCAGCCGGGGAGCGTTTAACGACAAAGAGCGCCTGGCACGCCTGCGCGCTTTCCTCGATCGCTCGCACAAAGAATTGGCCGAGATCATCTACGGCTCCTCTCAGGAGCAAGCATCAGAGGGCGGCACACAGGCTAGCGGCTCGCCGGAAACCGGCGAAGCTTAGCATTTCCTTTGTTGCCAAACAGCAAGAGGGATTGCCTCGGCGCGGTACGCTGAGGCAATCCCTCTTGCTGTTTGGCAACGAGGCACTTTATTTATAAAGGTAAACAGAGAAGCTCTGCACTTGCGAGCAGGCTAGCTATGATATACTGATGCCAGGTTTTTTGCAGACTGAGGTTGACAATTTATGGCTGTAGCCACACTAAAACAACGCCTGGCTGCGGGAGAACACATACTCATGGATGGGGGCATGGGATCGGAACTTGAGCGACGCGGCTTTCCAACTACTCTCCCACTCTGGTCAGCCGAGGCGCTTCTGACTCATCCTGAGGTGGTTCTGCAGATTTACACAGACTATTTGGAAGCGGGCGCTGAGATTATCATTAGCGATACTTTTCGGACAACCAGACGAGCGTTCGCCGCCAGAGGTATCGCTGATCAGGCAGCCCACGCGACCACGCTGGCCTGTTCGCTGGCGCACCAGGCCAGGGCCGGCACTCAGACAGAGCGCGCTATTTTTATCGCTGGCTCAATCGCGCCTCTGGAGGATTGCTATGCGCCTACACTAACTCCGCCGCAATCTGAAATAGAGGCCGAATACGCTGAGATTGTGGGACAGTTGAAGCAGGAGCATGTCGATTTCATTCTGCTGGAAACCATGATTAGCGCGCGAGAAACGTTGGCAGGAGTCAGAGCAACTCAGCAAAGTGAACTGCCCTTTGCCGTCAGTTTTTGTTGCAATGACGCGCTAGCTCTACTCAGTGGGGAGCCGCTAGAGGCAGTGGTGCGAGCAGTTGAGCCTTGCCAGCCGCTGTTTATTGGTGTCAACTGCGTTTCAAGCGAGATTGCCACGAGCGTCGTCAGGCATTTGCGCTCCATAACCAGTTTACCCAGCAGCGTTTATGCTCAGGGAGATGGGCTGGCAGATGCCGAGTCAGGTTGGAAAATGGCCAGAGAACAACACCTGCGCGCGTACATGCAGGCCGCGTCCCAATGGTTGGTCGCTGGCGCGCAAATTATTGGCGGTTGCTGTGGGACAACGCCGGTCTATATCCGCGCCTTGCGTGATTTGCTTGACAAAAAAGCCTGAGCACCATTTATCTCTCTAGCTGTCTGGAACGTATCGCGCTCTACACCAACAATAATTGTGCTAAAGTGGAGAAAAATGCGCGGAAAAAGCTGTAGCTTGCTAATGGAAAATCAGAAACTCCAGCATGGCTCGAACCCTCTGAGGAGGGACATGGCAGTACGTTCAAATAGATCAGTTTATAGAAGCTTATGCAGAGACAGCCCTGCCTGGTTTCGTGTGCTTGCTATTGCATGCGGGTACATGATACAGTACAGGAAATAGCTTCATTCAATACAGTCTACGACGTACCGATGCAGGCGTCTTAGCGTCAAGGAGCTGAGGAGGAGATATGACAACAAATGAACCTGAGCCTGGAAAGACTTACCAATTCAAGCGAGTCGAACACCCCGGTACCTATGTTGTCCAGGAGCGAGAAAATCAGGATGAACTCGCACGCCTCCTCGCTCAGGATCATATGGTGACTCTGAGCATGGGTGGCGTCTTCTCTGAACAGCCAGACTAATCCCCAGGTTTGAGCGCACGAAGGGATTTCTGGATAGAGCGACTTCCCCCGCGCACGCGGCAAGCGCCAGCATTCTTCATAGGTTGTCTCCCCTGAAAAACGAGAAAGAACTAGCGTTTGAAGTTCTGACCAGTTCCAACGTTATTCTAAATAAGCAGGGAAGTATCTTCTCCAGCAGGACGTTTCCTGCTATAATTTGTATGAGAAGATATGTGCTCTTGTTACGACTTTTCACCGGTTGTGCCTGCATATGAACGCGATACCGCTTCTGGCAAAGCGATACGTACCGCCAGCGCCAACTGATGGCTGATAGATGAAAGCGATGTCAATGCAACACTCATCCATGGTGCAGTTTTGTGAAGAATGTGGACTGGCTAATGATCTGGAGGCCAGCCATTGTTCCGCTTGCCAGCATCCCCTGGCCCAAACCCCCAGCAGCATCAGCAGCACGCAGGCACCAATTGTGCCTATCACTATCACACCTGCTCCGGTGCTTGAAGTGACTCCTGGCTCGCTTTTCAGCGGCAGCAGCCAACGCCCGCTGGTGGAATCGCTTCTACCCTATGGCGCTACCAACCCGTCAGGCGATTTCCTCCCTGGCACGCTACTGGCCCGGCGCTATAAGATTGAACAAGAGATCGGACGCGGCGGCTTCTCTGTGGTCTATCGAGCAGTAGATCTGAATGCGCGGCACCGCGATGTCGCGATCAAGCGCATTCAGTTGAGCGCGCTCACTCCACGCCAGATCATTGATGCTACCGAAACGTTTAACCGCGAATTGACTATGCTGGCGCGCTTCAAAAATATGAGTGGCGTGCCAGCATTTTACGAGCATTTGACCGATGCGGAAAACTGGTACCTGATTATGCAATATATTCCGGGCCAGACACTGGAAGATTACCTGAAAAAAAAGCCCGGTGGCTATATCAATGAAGAAGAGACTATCGCGCTTGGCAGGGGCATCGCACATCTTATGCACACCCTGCACGAAGCCAATCCGCCAGTGATCTTTCGCGACCTCAAGCCGTCAAATATCATGCTCACGTCCCAGCATGACTTCTTCCTGATCGACTTTGGGATCGCGCGCAATTATACGCCAAACAAAAAGAAAGATACAACTCCGCTCGGCTCCCCAGGCTTCGCGGCACCAGAACAATATGGCCGCTCCCAGACCGATCAGCGCTCAGATATTTATGGGCTGGGCGCGACCCTGCAAACGCTGCTGACAGGGCGTGATCCCCAGGAACTGCGCGCGGGAGAGCAAACTTATAATCCCAGGCAACCTACGCGCGCGATGCGCAAACTGCTCGACGATATGCTCTCACCCGCGCCGAACCACCGCCCGTGGTCCATGCGCCGGGTAGAGACACGCCTGGAAGAGGTTCAGAGCCAGGGCCAGGGATTACGCTCGTTCTGGCTGGGCCTGCTCCTGGTCAGCATAATGAATTTGTTTCTCGCACTCTTTATCGTGAATGGCTTCCAGAGCAGTTGGATAACTTCGATCGTCATTTGCGTGCTAATCTTTGGTCGCTCGATCTCAAAACTGGCGCGCAGAATTGTAGGCGTGCAGAAGCCCGCGCAAAAAGCGCTACGCCTGGGCATACTTATCGGACTACTGCCCATCATCATCTTCTTCTTATGGCATCAAATTTGGTGGCCGTTTTGATGGTACTAATTGTCACTGTTGAATCGTTAGAGTAGTTAGCGCATTAAGCAATGGATTGAGAGAATTACTTATGCTATGGCTGATCACCCTTGGCTGTCTGGTGGCCTATGTCGTTGGGCTATTTCTGCTGATAAGAATTATGCCCCGGCTGATCGCGCGCGCATTTGATGAGGCACTGTTTATCGGGGTGGCCGCCGTAGCCATCTTTGGCGCTATGCTCGCCTTTGGCGCGATCGGCATCATTTTCGCTATTTTCATCGGTTCGCTTGCCTCTCGCATCGGCGATGCCCTGCTGCTACTCATTCTGGGTGGCATCACGCTACGCACATCGATTAATGCCTTTCGCCCACGCTACGATAGTTACCAGAGCGCTAACCGCACCTCGCGTATCATGGCTGGAAGCTTCTTTCTTCTGCTGGCCATAGCCGCGGCGAGCGTGCTGATTCTGCTCTTCCTGCCAGTGTGATCTCGCGTCTACCCACTGCCAATCTTCCACTTCTCTCAGTGTACTCGCTGCTGAGTGCCACGCGGCTGGAGCTGATAACAGTCGTTGCAGTAGACTGGACGGCCTCCCGGCCTGGGTTGAAAGGGCACCTGGGTAGTGCGACCACAACCAGCACAAACCGCTGGATAAAGCGTGCGCCCCCCATTATTCTGCGCCTTGCTATCCCCACCCACCTGCGCGTTACCGCTCTGCTTGCGAACAACCCGGCAATCAGGGCAACGGCCAGGCAGATTGGTCAACTCATGGCGAGCGTAAAATTCCTGTTCTCCTACCGTAAAGGCAAATTCTCTACCGCAGTCCCGGCAATAAAGAATCTGTTCGTTCATACTCTGTTTCCTTCAGTCTGCTATTGTTACTCTGGCTGTGTGCATAACCTTAGCTTGCATTCCACAATATTCGTAAAGTATAGCATTAATAAAGCCAAAAAGCGAGTATATAGAGGTAAAATCTGTTTTGTCCTGATTTTTCAAAATCAGCAATGACTTATAGCGTGACCATCTCTGACTCAACTTCGCTCATTTTTATGCAAGCTTTTTGCCCGCTACTACTAGAAACGCGAGCCAGCAGAAGCGGCAGAGAAAAAATCACTGATGAAACGCCAGACATGTATGCAACGTGATACATCTACATATAGATCAACGACTCCTGGGATATTCTGAAAAGAGATGATTACGACCAAACGCCTCAGAAACATGTGTCATGGCTCTATGGAAGGGAACGATTCTCATGCGATCCACTTTATCGCGACCAGCACCAGTGCGCGCTGGACTATGCCAGGCGGGTCTTTGCACCGCTGCTCTGCTCTGCTGTCTGCTCCTGCTTAACGCGTGCAGCAGCACAAATGGCGCGCAGACGACGCGCCCTAAGACCGCAATAATCCACACACCTGCGGCGATTAATACATCGCTTAGAACTCAGGGGCATTTGCAGCTTCAAACGTTTCAGCAGTGGATCGGGCTGATGCAGCAATATAATGGCCAGGCCAGCTCTTACGCACAGGAACTGCTCAGCGATCGCCATATGCTGGACTCAGCGCGCACTACTGCCGAGTTTCAGAACGCGCTGCAGATCTTACGCAGTCACACGACAGGCATTCAGATTCCCGCGCTGAAAAACGAGGCCGAGTTTCAGGAACATCTGTTGCTACAAGAGGTTTCTGCCTGGGGCAAGGCTCACACATATCACGACAGCTACAATAACACAACCTACCACATGGGCTACGAATATGGCCTTGATGGTATGGCTGGCTGGGTACAGGATGGGCTGGACAGCGCGAAAAATCTAACTGATTACCAGCAAACTGTTGAGGATGTGAACACTTCTTTGAGCAATTTCCAGGCATATCAAGCGAATGCCAGCGACTCCACATCCTGGAAGAGTTCTCACAAGACGGATCTGCAACTTATGCAGCAATATAGCGCGCTCAAGCAGAAAGTCGTAGTGGTTTCGTTAAGCGAGCAAGCCATGCGCATCTATAACCAGGGTAGCCTGGTCAAGGCTTTCCAGGTGACGACAGGTCGCCCGGAAAAGCCGAGCCTGCCAGGCTCCTGGACGATTGAGGGCAAACAGGCGCCGACTATCTTTAAGTCCACTGAACCCCAGGGTTCTCCCTACTGGTATCCTGATACGCCCATTCATTACGCTATGCTTTATCACAGCGGTGGCTATTTCCTGCATGACAGTTGGTGGCGTTCGGACTATGGGCCCGCGACGCAATTCCCGCACTATGACTCTAGCGGCGATTCGTTCTCTTTCGACGGCTCACATGGCTGCGTCAATATAGCTACGACTGAGGCCTCCTGGGTTTACGATTATGTCGATATGAGCACACCAATGATCATTTACTAAGAGGAAAGATTATTATGAGTGATCCCTGCTTTTTTCAAAGCAGGACAAACACTTTGCTTGTTTTGCAGGTTGCCGCAGGCGACCTGCAAAACAAGCAAAAAAGGTTTTATGGGGCACAACCCCCAGGCCCCCAGTCAGAGGACTGGCCGTCCTCTGCACTCCTGCTGTTTTGCGAGCACAACAAGATCCAGAATAATTGGGGATGACTCATAATAAAACTTATACGTGTCAAAGATTCTAGGCCTTGCCAGGGGGCATGACCAGCACGCTAAAACCATCCCAGAAAGCCATAAACTGATTGTGTGTCAGGGCCGTGCGGTTCGCGGGAGCCGAGTCTACCAGATACACATAGGTAGCATCGCCACCTTTAACCACAAGAATATGACCGGGGCTTCCTACAATCACCGGATAACCCTTGTTGGCAACCGCGATCAAATCGGCCAGAGTACGTGGGGGAGTTGAACTGGTCTGAAAGCCAAAATAGTTCGCCAACCTGGCCATGCCAGGCTCACCAGCCGTCAGGCCACTATACGAGTCCCAAATACCCATGTTCTGTTCTACCTGCAAGACATCGGAAGCGATATAGTGGCGCCCATACGAATTTATCACTTCCTCCATCGAGATACCAGAACAGGAAGAATAGGACCAGACCTGGTACTGATACAGCGTAGAATATTGATTCGCCGCCGCTGAGTCCACGCGCACAATACGCGAGCTGGCGCTAAAGGCCAGTGGCTGAAAGGCCGGCTGAATGCCAGTCCCGTATGTCTGCTCGGCCTGCTTGGAAATAGTTTGAATGGTCTGGAAGACCTCCCCCGCGGCTCCTGTCTGAATGAGCACGCCTATTAACAACATGATCAGCAGTCCGATTGAAACAATGCTGCGCTGCTGGTTGTACCAGTGATGCGGCAAATGGGCTGAGGGTATAATCTGCGGCAACTTATTTGTCGCATTGACAGGCATCTGATTTTCTATTCCCACCAGCGAGCCATCCATCAATTGCACCATCACCATCATCCGACCCGTCGTTCTCCCCATATCAACGTCCTGTTCCCCAAGCTCTCGCATATGTCGCTGGCGGGCTAACCACGCACTGAATATAAAACTACCCACGATTAGAAACATCAGGGTGATCAAAACTGCCGTAACTATGGCAGACGACATACAAAACCTCCATGTAATTGCGACGAGGGGCATCTCTTGACTTGAACCAGAAAAGAAAGCGCCGTCCTCCTTGCTTTAGATAAGCATGACTTTCTTCATTATAGTTCCTTCCCCCCCAAATGATGGTCTTTTCACTAAAAAACAGCCAGATTGTGCTATGGCTCTCGATATAATCTCAACCAGGCCAGACCAGACGGCTCAGGAACAGGTCCAGGCGGTCAGCCCCCCCTCGCTAAGTCCATAATCCGCAGACCACGAACTACTCGCGCGACTTTCCGCCCAGCCTTCACTGAGAGTAAACGCAAAAAAATCCGATTATGTGGGAATAAATCTGCTCAAAAAATTTTTCCTGGATTAAGCAGATTTTCGGGATCAAAGAGGGCTTTAATCTTGCGCATCCAATCAACAGCCGCACCGTGTTCGGTGCGCAAGAATTGCTTTTTGACCAGACCAATACCATGCTCGCCTGTGGTGGTGCCGCCGAGTTCGAGGGCCCGACTGGTCAGGCGCAGAGAGTATTCTTCGGCCATGGGATACTGGTCCGGCTGAATGGCAATGAGGGTGTGAAAGTTACCGTCCCCGACGTGACCGGCGATGCAGCCAGGCAGATGCATCTCGGCGAGTAGTTGCTGAGCGTAGAGCACGAGGTCGGTGACACGTGAGAGGGGGACGGCGGTGTCGGTGCTGTAGGGCACGCAACCGGGATTACTGCGCACGACTGACCAGTAAAAGTTATGGCGCGCTTCCCATTGCTTCTCACGCTCCTCTACACTGCTGGCCGCGGCGATATCCAGCGCGCCCGCTTCGCGCATCAAGCGCTCTGCCAGGCTGGATTCATGGATACTACCTTCCGCTGAGGAGCTATGGAATTCGAGGAAGAGCGCTGGCTTCTCCAGATAACTCTGGCCCTGGTCACGATTGATAAAGCCGAGGCTTAACTCGTCAAGCAGCTCTAAACGGGCGACAGGCAGAGCGCTACTCATGATGCGATACGCGGCCTCGCTGGCTTCGCGCAGGCCGGGGAAAAAGACGCGCAGGGTATGTACAAAGGCTGGTTGTGGATAAACTCGCAGCACCAGGCGCGTGATGATCCCTAGTGTACCCGCGGAGCCAATAAAGAGGTCTTTGAGGTCGTAACCACTGCTGGTTTTACGCACGGCGCGTCCCAACGTGAGCAATTCACCGCTAGCTAGCACGACATCCAGTTCTGCAATATTAGCCCGCATGCCACCATAGCGCACGGTGGTGGTACCGCTGGCGTTGGTCGCAGCCATGCCGCCAAGGGAGGCATTAGCTCCAGGATCGACCGGGAAAAAGAGTCCGGTCTCTTTGATGGCGCTGTTCAATTCTTCACGCGTCAGGCCTGGCTCGATCTCGATCAGAAAATCAGCAGGCCGCACTGAGATCAGGCGCTTCATACGCGAAAGGTCGATGCTGAGCGCTGGCCCTTGCGGTGTCAACTGGCCCTCAAAGCTGCTGCCAGCCCCATAGGGAATGACTGCCACACCGCTTTCACGCGCCCAGCGCAGCGCCTCTTGCACATCCGCGACATTTTCAGCAAAGACGACGGCCAGTGGCGGATAAACGTGGGGATAATTCTTATCCTGGCCATGTTTCTCCAGCACTGCCAGATCAACGACCACCTTTACACCCAGACGTTCTTGCAAGGTTGCGAGCATAACAAACCCTCTCCTTGAATGCATAATAAACCTGTTATCTGTGTTACAATCATTGTACAGTATAGCGATATTCACTGCATTGTCCTTGCGAGGAGAAAGTTTCATTCTATGGTTTCGGGATTCCAGCGCGCTTATCCATCCGCTACTCCAGCTCCAGGCCCGGCCTACTGGCTGCCTTTTCGCGGCTCACAATTGCTCGTGAAAAAAAGGGAGCTGGGGGCGAGCCTGATTCTTGCAACTGCTGAGGATATGGCCAGCAACCAGCCGCAAAATACACTCTATATAGGCACGCTTGATGGCATGGCCTGCCTGACCTGCGAAGTGGACGAACGCCTCCCGCTGTCCGAGGACTGGCACGCGTATGATCTGCGCTTCCTGTTCGGCCTGGTGGACGAGACCGCGTACAGTGTGGCGGGCTATGCTGCGCAGATCCTGCACTGGCAACGCACCAGCCGCCATTGTCCTGTCTGCGGCTCAGTCAACGGTCCACTGGGCGAGAGTTGGGGGCGCACCTGCCCACAGTGCGGCCACACAGGCTATCCGCCAGTGATCCCGGCTGTGCTGGTGCTGGTTCACGATGGCGAGCATATCTTGCTCTCCCATAAGCCCGGCTGGGGCAGCCGTTATAGCGTCTTCGCTGGCTTCGTTGAGCCTGGTGAATCGTTAGAGGGCTGTGTAGCCCGCGAGTTGGCCGAGGAGGCAAGCATTGAGGTAGCTGAGATTACCTATTACGCTAGCCAGACCTGGCCTTTCCCCAGCCAACTGATGGTTGGTTTTCAAGCCCATTATATTGGCGGCGAACCAACAGCCGATCTCCAGGAACTGGATGATGTCAAATGGTTTCACATTGATGCCTTGCCTAATATTCCGCCGCCGCTCAGCCTCTCTTACCAACTCGTGCAAGCGTGGGTCAGGTCCTTGCGCCCGCAACTGGAGATGGGTCAATAGAATGGCCAGCGAACTTGCTTAAGCGCGTGAATACTATCCCAGGTTCACCCGGCATAAACAAGGCATGCCTTGCAGATGCGCTTGAGGGCACGAAGATACTACCGGAAATGCGCTGAGATCCTTCCCGCGGCTAGCACGCGGGAGCTTGCCCAAGCGCGCTATCAGGCCGCGCGCATCTCGTAGATATCGACGCTCTCCCCCATTTGCCGGCGATAGATCTCGATGCTCTGAATACGCGAACTGAGGTCAATAAGCAGATATTCTACGGCGTCGCTCTCCAGTTGCGGACGAGCGTTGATATTGCCGCTTTTGCGCAGATGGAAGACCTGAGCCTCCCAGGGATCAAGGATGCCCAGCAGATGGGATTTGTGATAGACATGCCAGGAGACGGCTGTTGTATTCACGACGCGCAAATCCTCGTCATCGCCTCCCATGGCGAGTTTGACGCGATTTTTGACTCTGGTAAACCAGCCAGCAGACTCCTGGCGCCGCGGTTTTGTCTCAGTTGGCGGCGACTCGGGCTCTATTGTAGGACGCCATGTCGGCGCGCTTCTCGCCAGTGCATTGCTTGTTTTCATCGGCATTGTCTCTTGTTCCTTTCTCTAGTAATCTTGCATATAAATGACAGGCGCAGAAACGTCACCCCACCAGGGTCAGGTGCTTATTCTTCTGAGCAATGGGGGTGCCGCAGATACGGGCAATACGTTCGTTGAGCGATGGTTCGCCCCAGTTGGGACGGCGAGCCGGTTGGCCACGTCCTGCAAGCTGATGCAGACCCCGACAGACGCGTTCGCGACCCAACCATTGCACTGCCAGGCGATCACCGCGAAAGGCCTGCACACGCTGTTGCCAGATCAGCAGGCGACCACTGAGCAGACAGCAGGCAACCGCGGCCAGAAAAATCCATACCGCGCGCCGATCTACGCTGGTCAACGGCAACACAGCCAGCAAGAGCAGCAAGCTGAGCGCGAAGAGCGCGCGCGGCAACAGGAAAAGCGAGCGCGAGACAGCTCTACAGCGAGCCAGTCCTGCTGCCAGTAACATATCCACTTCAGCCTTTTCCAGCATTTGCCAGTTTTCGCGCGGCAACACCAGGTTGATGCGCCCATCTCCTAGCACGCGCGCGCTGACACGCGGCTGCGTGGAACGTCGCCTGAATGTGCAGTGTAGATCAGGCGCAGGAGAGCGATAGTTGGTCTGTAAGAGCAGGGTCATGTAGATCTGCTGCAGCTCAAAGGGCGCGACCGGACGCGATGGGAGCCGGAGACGGAGACGGCCCGGTCGTGGAAGACGGTGCTTGCGCGAGCGCGGCGAGTTCCATAACTGACCGCGCAAGTTCAGCCAGGCCGCTTCGGGCAAGCGTTGCTCTGGCTGAGCCGGGCCATAATAGGCGCTCAGGCGCTGCTCAAGATCATGGATGAGCCTCTGCTCGGCCAATTGAGCAGACTGCTCCTCGGCTGCTCGACCAGGCAATTCTTCCTGCTGCTGGGCCAGCTGCTCTTTATTCTCTCGGGCCAGCCATTTCTCTCTTTCTTGAAACAGCCGCTCGCTAGTTCGCGCGCGTATGTTCTTCTGAAACATACAGACAACTACCCCCTTTCTGCCAGCAAATAAACGCGCAGGCGCTCCCGCGCACGATTCAGACGCGACTTTACTGTACCTACTGGCCAGCCAAGCACTTGAGCGATCTCTACTTCGCTCAAATCGGCCCCATAGCGCAGCGCGATGACTTTCCGCTGATCGGCTTTTAATTGGACTAACGCCAGGCGCAACTCTTCGCGCTCAGCCACCAGTTCCTGCGGATCACGCTCGACGGAACTGGTGACGCGCGGCTGACTGGAGGGGCTGACCTGCGCCTCTTGCGCGAGCGGCATGCTCAAACGCGTATAGACGCGCTGGCGCTCCATGACATCCAGAGCATGGCGATACATGATGCGCATCAGCCAGGGACGAAATGGCAAACCGGCTTGAAAACGCGGCAGACCTCGCCAGGCTAGCAGAAATGCGCCCTGCGTAATATCTTCGGCCAGACTCCGCTCGTGGCAAAGCCGCATGGCCGCGGCCATCGTTACGCCATGATGCTCTTCCCAGAGCTGGCGAAACGCCTCCTGGTCTCCTTGCCTGGCCTGTTCGATTAGCGCTTCTTCGCAGTCCAACAAAAAACCGACTCCTTTCTTCTGTACAGATCTACGTTCAGACTGTGAGAAAAGGTTCCAAAGTTTCGCGCATCGCGAAAAGATGATAAAATAGGCAGGCAGTGATCACAAAACACAAGACACGAGGGGTGCATGAATCGAACGGATCGCCTGCTGGCGATTGTGCTGGAATTACAGGCCAGAGGCCGACAACGCGCGGAAGACCTGGCTGAGACCTTTGAAACGAGCAAACGCACGATCTACCGCGATATGCTGGCTCTGGGCGAGGCAGGGGTACCACTGGTCTCTATTCCTGGCCTGGGCTATTCTCTGATGGAGGGCTATTTTCTGCCCCCACTGAGCTTTAGCAGCGAAGAGGCGACGATGCTCCTGCTGGGCAGTAGCATGATGGCGCTGAATTTTGACGCGCAATATCGCGAGGCCGCGCAGGCAGCCGGACGTAAGATCGCGGGTGTGCTGCCGGAAAAATTGCGCGCGGAGGTTGAATATCTGCGAGAAGCGATCCGCTTTATGGCCAGCGGCTCTTCGGAGGAGAGCCAGGAGAAGTTGCGCCAGTTACGCCGAGCGATCATTGAGCGCATTACTGTGCGTTTTATCTATCACGCCCGCTATGGCACCTCCAGTGAGCCGCCTGTGCTGCAAACACGCGAGGCCGACCCCTATAGCCTGATCTCGCTTAACCAGGTCTGGCATCTCTCCGCCCACTGCCATTTGCGCAAGGCTATGCGCAATTTCCGCCTGGACCGCATAGAGGAATTGGAACTGCTACCACACACCTTTCAGCGCTCCAATCAGCCCTGCTACGCGCCACAGCTAAAGCAAGAGCGCGGCGCAACTATTGTACGTGTGCTCTTCGATCCCGCGATTGCCCGCTGGGTCCGTGAGGCGCGCTCATACTATATGGTTCACGAAGAGGAAACACCACAGGGCCTGCTGGTCACGCTCAAAATTCGCCAGGAAAACGAGATCCTGACCTGGCTGCTGAGTTGGGGTCGCCATGTGTATGTGCTGGAACCACTCACTCTGCGCGAGCGCCTGGCCGCAGAGGCCGAAGCCATGCTGCGCAATTTCCGCCCTGAAGCAGATACTCGTTGAGCTACAGTTAACTCTCAACCTTGTCCCAGTCACTGACCACAAAAACCTTGCCTCTTCTCTCAGCAATTGATTATAATGAGAGAAAAAGGGGGCAAGTCATGTTTTTTCTGGGCTGTCCAATGTGGGGTTATAAAGAATGGGTTGGGAACTTTTTCCCACCACGGACGCCTCCAGCTCATTTTTTGCGCATCTATAGCCAAAAATTAAATACAGTAGAGGGAAATACGATTTTTTATTCTCTGCCTTCTGTTGAAACTATTACTCGCTGGCGGCAAGAAACACCACCAACATTTCGCATCTGCCCCAAAGTCTTGCGCAGCATTAGCCACGAGGGAGCTCTTGAGGACAAAAGGGATGAGACGCTGTACTTTGTGAAGCGCATACGTGGCCTGGAGACGCGGCTGGGACCGGCGTTTCTCCAACTTCCACCATCCTTTAGTCCCGCTCATCTCTCGCAGCTTGAAGCGTTTCTCCATTACTGGCCTACCGATATGCAACTGGCTGTCGAAGTACGCCACCCCTCCTTTTATACAGAGCAAAACGCGCTGACCCTGAATACACTGCTGCGCGCACATAAAGTCGCGCGCGTGATGATGGACACAAGGCCAATTCGCACTGGCTCAACGGAAGAACAAGAGGTCCTCCAGGCTCGCGAACGCAAGCCTGATCTCCCTTTGCAGATCACCGTTACTACTGACTTTACCCTCCTGCGCTATATTGGGCATCCACGCATGGAGGTCAATGAGCCGTTGCTTGATGAGTGGTCTCAACATATAGGCCAATGGCTCACGCAGGGTATGACTGTCTATGCCTTTTGTCACTGTCCCTTTGAAGTACATTCACCCGATATCTGCTATGAACTCTACCAACGTCTGAGCCACCTGACTAATCTACCCAGGCTCTCCTGGCCCAAAAAGGCTGGCGCGCATGGGTCAGAGGAGACCTTTGAGCAAGGTACACTTTTTTAGCGGTGCCGCGCAATACCTGCCAGATTGGTGAACCCACAAGTCCCGCGCTACTTGAATGCATTTCAACCTTTTGTTATAGTGGGGGTTGATAAAATCTTAATCTACAAACGTTTCTTGAACGAGGCTCTATTCGCGCATAATCAGGCGTCCGAGAGGAGATAATATATCTGTGTACCAGTGTACTCATTGTCAGGCTGAGCTACCCGCCAACGCGCAGTTTTGTAATCACTGCGGCATGACTGTCGCCGAGCATTCCGCAACCTCCGCCAGCTTTAAACAGACAGAAGCGCGCGAGGAGGAGTTGGAGGTAACCGCCAAGCTACCAGCGGTAGCCGCTTCCACTATCCCCTCTACACCTGACGCGCCCGCGCCGCCAAATCCGCGCACGCGTCGTATACATACACCAACGTCAATTTCGACCTTCCCACAAGATCCCTGGCTACCTTCGGGGACCAATCAAGAAGAGAAGGGCACCAGGGATAGCAAGATAGAGAGCAGTTCACCGCAAGTCTCCCCGGTCTCTGTTAAATCTCCACTGACTCCCCCTGTGGAGCCCCCTGAAGAGGAAGCTGGATTTGATGTACTCGAGAATTCGGTACAATCCCTGATCGCCGAGAGCGAGGAGCCAGCCATGGCTGATAGCAAGCCGATCTCACCATTTATAATACCCTCCAGGCCAATCACGCCTACTCCCGCCGACGCGCTGGCTCATACGCCCGCCTTCGCGCCTGGTCTCTCCGGGCCAATCACGCCTACTCCCACCGACGCGCTGGCTCACACGCCTGCACCCGCTCCCAGTCTCTTCGAGCAAGGCGCGCCCGCTCCCGCCGACGCGCTGCCGTTACCGGAGAGGCGATCTACGCCGCGGCCCGCGAGCATGGCCTTGAGCACACCCTTGCCCCCACTGGCTAAGCACAAGAGCATAGGCGCGTTTGGCAGCAGAACACTGCTTGCGGCTATCCTGGTGATACTGATCGTGCTGGCCGGGGGCGCGGGTATCTTTGCTCTGACTCAGCAGCGTATAGCGCCAGGCTCAGGCGCGCAATGCACTTCGCAGCAGGGCAATTGCGCTGGCTCCCCAACAAAAGGATCGGGCAAAATAAGCAGCCTGGCCCTCTCAGGTACACTCACTGGCTCGCTTAGTGTGATTGGTAAGACAACCTGCCAGCGCCCAGCCGCTGGAAATCTGCGCACCCTGCTGGTCAATCTCTCGGGCACTCTGGGGACAAAGCTGTATAATTTCGGCTTTACCCTCCAGCACTATGGTGGCCCCGCTACCTATACCAACAACATACCTGACACAACGATACGTTTCGATGCACCAGGCGATCTAACCAACGGCTGGGGCAATAGCGATCCCACGGATATAGGTACCATCACGGTCGCGCGCGGAGAGCAGTCGGGCAATATCTCATATACACTTAGCGGCACTGGCACGAACGCGAAAACGCAGCTCCAGATTACGGGCAACTGGATATGTAGCGCCTGAGCAGATTGCTTACTCTTAGACCTGACTCAATCTCGACTGTGCCGTCCCGCATAAGGATAGCCAGAAGGTACACCTGACATCTTGCGGGGAAACAACAGGCGCACCAGCCAGACCAGGCCTAGCGCGAGAGCGATCAATAAGGGGATGGAAAAACCTATCAGGAAAAACATATCGAATGTCAGGTCATTCGCGGAGATAAATTGAGTAGGATCAGCAGGATTGTACCAGACAGTCACATGATCTCCATCTGAGACAATACCGCTCGAACAGGTGGCTGTTTCGATACTGTAGACCTTGCCAGTGCGGTCCGCGAAAATGAATGAATAGTAATTACCATCATCGCATTCTCCCGTTGCTCTGACCAGCGCGCTCGTCTGCATGCCGCTGAAACGCGCCTGGACGCCCTGGACATTGATCAAAGTCGGGATACTGCCGGCAACCAGGAAAATCAGAGAAAAGAGGAGAAACAGCATATATGCCAGGCCTCTCCCCTTTATAGATCTGCCTCTTTTTATCTGAGCGGGGAAGTTCTGGCTGGTATATGCCGCCTGGAAGGGCGCACCAGGCTCAGCCGCCAGCGGTGACCCACAGGAGCCGCAAAAGCGATTTCCCGCCGGCACCGGGGCATCACAGGAGGGACAAAGCGACGACGAGGGTCGTTCAAAGCTCATTGGAATTTCTCGCTTTCGCCAGAGAATATCTGTATTACAAAACATATATAGAGCAACATCTCATGCTGGATAAAAGACCGTTATTCAGCACACTAAGTAAATCAATAAGAGAACGCTGGCAGGCAGCCTTTTTAGGCCTGGGCCGATCTCTCTGGCCTCTTCTCTCAATCTTCTTGCCGCCAGACAATCACCATGCCGTCTTCATAGCCGCTAACGAGGGTGTTCCCGCTGAGCGCCAGGGCCGTTACTCGCCTATCATGCTCACGCAGAGTTTGTATGAACTGGAAGCGCGCCAGATTCCAGACTTCAATCGTGCCCTCGTTCCCCGCGCAAAAGAGCATGGAACCATCAGCAGATAGTGCCAGATTGGTGATCTCCTGAACGCGCGCGATGATCGTATGTTTGCGCTGGGGCACTGTTAGATTGCGCACCTGCAAAGGTCCATAGGGTTCACTCCAGACCAGGGTGCCGCTACCAGCGCTAAGCGCAAAGGCCGTAATCCGATGCTGCCCAGCCGTGAGCTTAAAAGCTTTTTTGTCGCGCAAATCCCACTGCCAGATCTCCCTCGCTGAGGCGCCCACCAGCCGCTCATTGCTGGGCATTGTCAGCCGCAAAAGGTCTCCCTTGAACGATGCAAATGGCTCTGGCTTGCCGTGAATTGCCGGCTCCCAAATCACAATTTCATGGCTCTCGTTGCCACTAAAGAGCGCGGACCCGTCGTTGCTCAAAGCCAGAGCCAGCACCTTACTGGCATCCCGCTTGAGAGAGTATCGGCGGCGACTATTACTAAAGGCCAGAGCGAAATTTGCTACATCCTTGCTTCCACCTGCTTGATCTCGCCAGAAATAGATCATGGTCTCGCCATTGGCTTTGCCAAGCGCCAGTGTCTGTTCATCTCCACTTAACGCGAGCGCGTGAATCGGCTCGACAGGTTGCGCGTGATAATAGAAGGAGCCGCGCAGAGGTCCCCCCAGCGTCTCCCACACGCTGAATGTGCCATCCAAACTACTACAAAACACCACATTACCGCCCACAGCCAGCGCCAGACCCGTCACAGCGCTATAATGAAGCCGCTCTTTCAGGACCGGTACGAACCATCCGTTAGAACGATTGCCAGACACACCCGAGAAAAATGCCTGGATAGTGCTCATGGGAGGAACCGGCTCACTCACCACTGGCTGGAACTCACTCTGCCACTGGCTGCTTCCCTGGGATGGCTCGACTGACGCGGCTGATGCCTGGGGTTGATACTGTGAGGTCGGTCCAGCCGCTGGTGGAGAAGCAGGAGTGCCTGATCCTTGCTGGGATGCTGAATGTGCTGGCTCGGCGCGCGCGATCACTGCTCCTGCTTCGCCTTGCGCTTTGTCAGGCGCGATTGCTGGCGCGGGCTGCCCTGGCTCTTTGTTGTCCGCCGCTGGATCTGCTACGACTGCGGGCGCGGATGCGACGAGGGCGAGGGGTGTCTCTGGCGCGCTCTGACGATCCTGTAAGCCCTGCGCGACGGCTTTGACGCCCTCGGCCACGCTCATCCAGGCGTAGTCCTCGTGGGGACCGTGGCTGGCGTCGATGATGGGCTGGCCGTTGGTGGGCAAGGCTTGCAGGGGTCCAAGTGGTGTATCTTGCCAGAGACAAGGGCGTAAAATGATGGGAATAATCTCAACTTCCCCACGCTGCCGACGCTCCAGGGCACGTCTGAGTTCGATATCGTAGCAATAGTCCGAAGCCAAAAAATCGCCGCTCACCAGCAGAAGGATGAGCTGCGTCATGTCCAGACGCCGCTCGATCACGCGAGCATAGTCCTCCCCTGGCAGGATCATACGGTCATACCAAAGGCGCAACAGGCCTACGCGCTCCAATGGCTTGAGCTGCCTCTTGAGTTTCTGCAAATCAGCCTCGTCGCTGCGAGCATAGCAGAAAACAATATCTATCGGTCTGGCCATGGCTGGCGCCCCGTCCTTTCACAAGTTTGCTCGCCGCGTCCTTCGCTGCTCTCCCTATTAACCCTGCCATCCGACCGCCAGCAGCCTCATTGACGCGTAGCGCTAGCCTGTTTGCTTCATCTGTGGGCTCTATTAGCAATCGCTGCGCGCGCGTAGAAATACTGCGCTTGTAGTATACTACAGGTCACGTGCTGCCGCAATATGCTTACATCTGCACAAATTCTTACTAAGAACGGCAAGTACAGAGCGCACGTTCATGCCTCTTCTAATAGCCCTGATCTCGCTGGACAAGGTTATAGAGCGGTTCGCCTGCGAGATAGCGCTGAAGGTTGGCGCAGAAGAGTTCGACCACGCGATCGTTATAGTAGACGCTCATACCTGAGACATGCGGCGTGATGATGGCCGTATCCAGCGCCCAGAGGGGACTGGATACGGGCAGAGGTTCCGGCTCAGTGACATCGAGAGCTGCTCCGCCGATGGCGTGCGTGCTGAGGGCAACTGCCAGCGCGTCGTGATCGATCAGGGGGCCGCGCCCAATATTCACGAGAAAGGCGTGCGGGCGCATCAGGGCAAGTTCCGCCTGACCAATCAGATGATGTGTCTGCGAACTGAGCGGCAGCGCGAGCACAAGCATGTCGCATTCTGGCAGCAGGGCGGACAATTCATTGAGATCGTAGAAGCGCTCAGGAAGGCTGCCAGCAGGATCGCCGGTGCCCGAAGGAGTCCAGCCATCGAATGCGGCTACGCGGCCAGCTCGCCGCGTAGCGAGAATGCGCATACCAAAGGTCGAGGCCAGGCGAGCCACTTCGCGCCCAATCGCGCCATAGCCCAGAATGCCCAGCGTCTTGCCACGCAGCTCTCTGGTAGCAAACGGGAGCTTTTCGGCCATCGCTGGCCAGCGTCCACTGCTCTGCAAACGCGCAATCTCAGGGAAATGGTGCGCGTAGGAGAGCAGCATACCCAGCACGTATTCCGCGATCTGCACAGCATGAATGCCGCTGGCGCTGGTAATGGCTATCTCGCTTTGCCAGAGGGGCGTATCATAAAGCAGATCAACCCCCGCGCTATTGAGCTGCACCCAACGCAGATTGGGCACCAGATCCAGATCAAAGGGCGTGGTGTGCGCGTACAACACTTCGATTTCAGGAGTTAACACAGCCGCGAACTCTTGCGCGCTGGCACGATAGGCTTGATTAGTAGAAAGCACGCGCTGGCTGACCACCAGGCGCGGAGCAACCGCCTCGATGCGCTGCAAGTGCTTATCGCTCAAATTCAATACGGAGAGAACATGAATGGGTTGATCGTTCATAATCCTGGCAACTCGTTTCTTGTTCAGTGAATCTATTCTTTCCGCTCCCATTATATTGATCTAGATTGAAAAAAGGCAACTTTTCGCTCATAGGTTCCAGAGTTTTGCTCTCTAGCGTCAGAAAAATGGCCATTCCGATGGGCAATTAGGAAGAAATATTTGCCATCATTTAGGCGAGATCGAGCACTCATAAGAGGCATCTCAGTACGCCATTAATCAGAAGATGCTTTTGCCCTACCAAGTAGGAATACGAAAGTTGCCGCAGTGCTCTCCATGGAAAAGAACGGTGCAACTGCTTGAGAGGGCATTTCAGCGTTCTTTTCTATGGAAGGAACGATTGGTGAATTTCCGACTACTAGCGGATACATCTGTTTTATTTAATACCTGAAAAATTCGAAGTACATCTCAATTGATTTAATCTTGACGCTAGACTTGCAATGGAGATATACTTGGTCGAAAGCAGCATATTTGCGGATAATAGTAAATTGACATGCTGAACAAAACAATAGCAGACTGAAATGTCTTTTTATGACTGAGCAAGATCTGATCAGTAAATACCGAAAAACGAGGGACGAGGATAGCGAGATCGTTTTTCTTTTTTCCGCCACACTCTAGTCAAGGGTCATATCGTCAAAAGGTCGGGAAATGCGACTTTTTCGCATCTTTTTTAGGAGGAAGGTTCTTTCGTTCAAAAACTTCTTTTTTTCTTGATATCTTTGTCTGAAAACGAAAATGAGACTTTTTGAAAGGGAAAAGATCTGATGAATTCAGGGAAGGCTATACAGAGAAACGAGCATTTACGGCAGGAACGCATTCGGCACAACTGGCGTCAACGCGAGGTAGCCGACCAGTTAGGAACGACGGTAGTCACCGTTAGACGATGGGAACAGGGCCGCTAGCAGCCCAGCGCGTATTACCGTATCAAGCTTTGTACCCTCTTTGGCAAAAGTGTGCAGGAGTTAGGGTTGGACGTAGAAAATCCGCCACTAACCGCCGCTGAGAGGGAACCATCAAGAGTGGAAGAAACGAATTCTTCTCCCGCAGAGGTATCCATGCTCTGGACTGTCCCTTATTCACGCAATCCACATTTTACAGGGCGTGATGACCTCCTGGACCAAATTGCTCAGTACTTTTCGGACGAGAAACTCGATGAGCTGCGCCGAGTTGCACTGATCCAAACACAGGCTATTAAGGGACTCGGTGGTATCGGTAAGACCCAGATTGCGGTTGAATATGCCTATCGTGATCGGGGGGCAGGACACTCAATGCATACACTCTGGATCAATGCGGCAAGTGAAGAAGCGATCCTGAGCAGTTTTGTGGCTATTGCGGAACTGATTCCTGCCTTCACAACGAAAGACGAGAAGGATCAGAGCAAACTTGCAGCAACAATCAAACGGTGGATGGAGGAATGCCAGCAACACTGGTTGCTGATTTTTGACAACGCTGATGACATTTCTCTCATCCAGGAGTATCTTCCCCAACGAGGTAATGGAAATCTGCTCCTGACTACCCGTGCCAATGCAGTTAGCTCACTAGCTACAGCGCTCGAAGTTGAAAAGATGGGTGTGATGGAGGGAACATACTTCTTGCTGCATCGTGTGCAACGTCTGTCAGCGACTGATGAGGAGAGCAACGAGGCTGCTAATGTCGTGATTGCTCTTGATGGTTTTCCGCTCGCTCTGGATCAGGCCGGTGCTTATATTGAAGAAACGGGATGTTCCTTCGGAGACTACCTCCAGATCTATCAAGCCCATCGAAAGTCTAAAAAATGGCACCAAATCCACTGAGACACTTCATCTCTCGGTAACAAAGTCTGTGACAGTCACTGCGACAGTGAGTGATAGCCTGAAATTCAGCGCAAATTTCCTTCTGGCAGGTGCCGAAAATACGTTCGGCTTCTCTCTCTCTCTCAAGCACGGTGACCAATCAGGTAGATACAACTGCGCCAGTACTGCCACACACAACAGTCAATGGTCAGTACAGGATTTATATCGTCAATCTGGCCTGGCTGGACTACGAGTACAAACTCACCGATTGTACAGTCACCAGTTCAGGAACTGAGTATCTCTTCAATCTGACCTACGGGGAAGCCTGGGTGACCTGGTCGTAGCCAACCTCTTTGTCTACCAACTCAGGTGTTTTTGAAGACGTTTGTTTTGAGAAAGGGATCTCCAGGCAAGAAGGTGTTTTCATTACTGCTGATAAAACTGCTCTTCTAGCTAGTTATCCCTTTTGTTCGCGAAGTTCCCAAAAGAAAAACTCTGGAGGCAAAGGATGAAAAAAATGAAATGTTGGTTGTCCACACTTATGTTTACCATAACGCTCTCGGCAACGTTGGTCCTTACAAACCACTCGATTGCACCGACTACTCAATTCGTTGCGCACATCTCACCAAGTGACTGGTGTAGCGTTATAACACCTGCTGGGGCATGTATCTGAGAAAAACGCAACAGTCTGGTGAGAAAGTGCCAGAATTCAGAAAAAGATTTGGCCTGGAGATTATTTGTGAAATATGCTGATGATAAACACCCAGTTGTTGAAAAGGTGTGACTCATGAACTGCTCCCATAGTCTTTCAGATCTCACTGTAGAACCCCCTTAACCCGTGGGGAATAACCAACCAAAAGGAGACAAGGCTTGCAAAAGACGCGTCATCGAGGTTGCGTAAGAGCCATTCAACTGATGGAATCTGTACAATCATTCTGGTGATCGGGTATACTTGGGGAAGATGGTAAAGTTAGCTCCTTCCATAAGGAAGGGAACGAAGCATGACGCAAGCAGCATTCCCGCCACAAACTCTTTCAGAGGCCCAAAGCACACAAGCGCTTGAACGTAAAGCAAATGGCAGGAGCCACCGATGCCTGATCAGATTGGCAGCTATTGCCTGGCTCAATTGCCCGGCCATGTACGATCAGCCCTCCCAGGAGTATTAGGAACGATGGATCATTTCGACCCTCTGATAAAGCCTATCCAACCAGACGAACGTTTGTATAGCGGGTTGGTAGCTGGCTTGTCTCCCGAACTGGAGTCACTCAGTCAGCAATTGGTCGAGATGCAGCGCAATCACTCACCCTCTGAAACTGCCGCAGCCCGCGGAGAGGTATTGCTCCAGGCGCTGGCGCGCGCGCAAGCAGATCCTGGATCTCCACCAGAGACACGCGCGGCCCTACAAGGTGCTTTAGCAATCGCCTATCAGCAGCATCCTGGTGGAGATCGTACGCGGCAGATGGAAGCTGCCCTTGCCGCTTGCGAGGAAGCCTTGCAAGTCTATACCCTGGCGCTTTACCCTTCTCAATATGCCAGCACTCAGGTGACGCTGGGCAATGTCTATCGCGAGCGCGCTTTGGGAGTGCAGCGTGATAACCTGGAGCGAGCTATTGCCTGTTTTCGCGAGGCTTTGCGCGTCTTTACGCAGGCTGATCTCCCCTACGAGTATGCCCTGGCTCAGCATGGTCTTGGGCAAACATATCAGCAACGCATCGAAGGCGAGCGCCAGGATAACCTGGAACAGGCTCTTACCTGTTGCCACGCAGCATTGTGCGTGCGTACAAGAGAGGCATTCCCTTTTGAGCATGCAGCAACCCTTCATATTCTGGGATCAGCTGCTATTCTCCGGGTCGCAGGCGAGCGGCGTGCTAATCTAGAACAAGCTATTGCCTGTTTTCGCCAGGCGGCGACTCTCTTTACACTTGAAGCGTTTCCTAGAGAGTATGCTCAGGGTCAACTGGCCCTTGCTACCGCCTATTCACAACGCATCAATGGGGAACAGCGCGATAACCTGGAACAAGCCATCACCTATTGTCATGAAGCGTTGCGTGTCTATACGCTGGATACTTCACCTCTTGAATATGCTAGAGTCCAGAATAATTTATGCCTGGCCTATTGGCAGCGCATTGCGGGAGAGCGTCGCGATAATCTGGAGCGTGCTATTGCCTGTAATCGTGAAGGGTTACGCGTCTATACTTTGGATAACTATCCTTTTCAGTATGCGATGTTGCAGAACAATCTTGGAGCCGTTTATCTGATACGTGTCGCGGGAGAGCGCCGCGATAATCTGGAGCAAACGATTGGCTGCTATCGTGAAGCGATGCGTGCCTGGACACTTGATGCTTTCCCTTATCAATATGCGAAGGTTCAGAATAATCTGGGAGAAGCCTATCAACATCGTCTGGCAGGAGAACAGCGCGCTAACCTGGAGCAAGCCATTGCCTGTTATCACGAGGCGATGCGCGTCTGGACGCTAGAGGCTCTGCCCCAGGATTACGCTATGGTCCAGCGCAATCTCGGCGCGACTTATCAGATCCGCCTGGAGGGGGACCATCTGGAGAATCTTAGTCTTGCTCTGACGGCCCATCGCGAGTCTCTCCGTATCTATACATTGGATGCTTTTCCTAGCGAACACCGCCAGGTGCAGCTTGATTGCGCGGAAACGCAGGCATTACGTGAGGATTGGGAAGGGACACATGATGCCTATGTCGCTGCCCGTAAGGCTGAAACGCTGCTTGTCGCTCTTGGCGCGGGCGCTGTTGGACGCGATGCGGTCTTGAAAGAGGGACGCGAGGCAGCTATCCATGATGGTTTTGCGCTGGCTCGCCTGGACAAAATAGCGGAGGCCGCTGTGGCTATCGAGCAGGGACGTGCAAGCGGACTCGCCGAGTCGATCCAGTTCACAACTGCCGATCCTCAGCGCATCAGCAATGCTGAACGCCGTTTGCGCTACACAACAGCTCACCAGGCTTTTATCGCATCACAGGCGCTTTTGCAGGCTCCGCTTTCCGCGGGTCTGGATGAAGATGGTCAACGCTACCTTATGCTGGAACGTACTGCCGCTTACCGAGAGACGCGAGCAGCATTTGCTGCCGTGAGAGAGGAGATCCGCACGGCACGAGATCCCGCCAATTTCCTTGCTGATACCCTTGACGATGCCATTATTCTGCAAGCAGCGGAGCGCTGTGGACCCGGTCACGCCCTGGTTTATCTCGCCGCGTCGCCATGGGGTGGGGTTGCCGTTGCGGCTTTGAGCTCGCAACCAGAAAGATCGCTCTCGGCCCGTTTTGTGGCTCTTGCTTTGCCTGCTCTTACTGAAGCATTTGTGAGAACATTGATTGAAACGCATCTGGCTGACTCAGAATATATCACTGGTGGTTTCGACTGTGCGCAGCGAGGCAACGTTTTTGTTCTACTCCAGCTCTGGCCTGGGACGACGTTTCGCGAAAAGGCCGATGCTCTTCATACCGCATGTTTCATAGGCGCGCAGACAGGTACCATCGACTCGGCAGCGCAAGAGGTGCTTGCTCTTGTAGAACTGGCCCCATTTTTTGATCAAGCTCTCACTACATTGAGCGCAGAGAACATCTCGCTCCTGGCATGTACCCTGAACCACGTCGTACTCCAACGCGAACTGCAACACTGCCAGTCAGCTCTGCGCGAGACAATGCTTCAGCCATTGGTGGTGTGGCTGCAAACAGCTGGTGTTAGCAGTCTGACGCTCGTTCCCTGTGGACGCCTCGCGGCCTTTGCGCTTCAAGGAACACTCCTGCGTGATGGGCGCACGCTAGGCGAGACGCTTCCTACCAGCATTGCTCCAAGCGCACGCTCTCTCTTGCATGATGAGCAAACCAGAGCACCACGCACGGGTGTGTATGCGCTTGGGAACCCCTATCCAACGCAACAGAACCTGCGTTGGGGGGAGGCCGAGGCTTTCACTCTGGCGGAACTAGGAAAGCGCCTGGAACGATTTGCAAGCGTCAAAGTGCAGTGGCAGGCTTCGCGTGCCTGGTTGATTGAAGCATTACATACTGGTCTGGTGGTGAATGCGTCCTGTCATGGCGTCTTCGATACCCAGAACTTTTTGCGCTCGCGGCTCATTCTGGCCCATGAGGAGGAATTGACCCTGGCCGACCTGTTGAGCGACCAGGTTGATCTGCGCGGACTCCGGCTACTCATCTTATCTGCATGCCAGACAGCTATCCTCGATCTGCAAGGAGCGCGGGACGAGGTGCGCAGCCTCGCGGCGGGCATGCTGCAAGCAGGGGCGTCTGCCATTCTGGCCTCGTTGTGGTCTGTAGACGATCGCGCAACCTATCTCCTCATGGTGCGCTTCGCGCTCGAGTGGTTTCCCCAGATGCATACCGAGCCACCAGCCATAGCTCTGGCTCGCGCCCAACGGTGGTTACGCACAGTCACCAACCAGGAATTGCTTCTCTGGCAGGCGACTATCTCATCTCTTGCTGTAAAAGCAAGCCACCAGGCAACAAGGTCCACCGCAGTCGCGAATGGACACGCGCTAGTAAGCAGTGCTCACCTTGCCGCTGTACGTGGGCGCGCCAATCGCTTTGACGCTCTGCAGGCTCAGGAGATCATTCAATCTTCCGCTGAGGAACTCGCCCCCGGTAATTGTCCCTATGCCGACCCCTATTATTGGGCAGGCTTTCAAATCACTGGTTGGTGATGGTCCTTGCTTTTTAAACAAAACTGTAACACATGAGTACCAATAGACCAGGAAGTGCAACCAGTCTCTACGGGATCTGAAACGGAATAGTGACCTGGCTGGTTGCGCCAGGAGTATGCCCTGGCAGCAGGATTAATGTGGCTGCCGTGGTGTCCTGTGGTACCAGGAAGGAAACCAGACCCTGAATATTGCTCGTCCCGGCAGCAGCATCGCCAATGAGCGCTTGTTCGAGCGAAATGGTCGTCCCACCATATTGCAAACGCATGAAATCAGGAGGAAAAGCGCTATACCCTTCCGTGCCAGGATTATCAATGGAGAAGGTGAGGACCAGGAAGCGCGTGCCTTTAGCAACCTGTGTGCCGCTATCGCTCAATTTTAACGCGACCGTTTTCAAGGTCCAAAACATGCTTCCAAACGCTACGCGCAGATTGGGCGTGCTCTGTTTTGGCTGATACTGGCTCAAATCAGCGTGACCAGTTAATGGAATCTGTAGTTGCTCTTCCGCATCTTTGCCAATTTGCAGAATCATCTGATTCACTTTCAGACTGGTAGAAGCGGGAAAATCGATCCAGGTCGTCTGGTCCCCCTTCTGGGGAGGTCCGCTGAGGTCTTTATAACCTCCTGGAGCCATAGGAACCTTGTTGCCTCCAGGCAAAAGCAGGGTAAAACACTCAGGATAGGCAAAAATGGGAGCACTCGCAAAGTATACATTCCCTACATCCGATTGCACCGCGTGCAGATTCAGGCGCACTATTCCCTGCGCGGGCGTACTTGTATCGTCCGCAAAGCTCGTCGCCTGTTGTGCGTTGATAATCGTGATATTGACGCTCGCATAGTTGACTGTTGCATTAATCGGCGTCGTGGTGAACGCAGCCTGGGTCGGTGTGACCTCACTATTTGTACCTGGCGTTGTTAAGCTGCCAACCCTCCCGCTAAGCAGGCGCAAAGCAAAGAAACCCAGCGCGCCGAGAAGGAGGAACAGGAGACACAGGAGCACTCCCACCCTCACGATCCCTCGCCGGGCGTTTTTCTGTGGCCGCGCATATGCTGGTGGAGGCTGAGAAGGTTGGAATGACGGTTGGTAGCCTTGCTGACTTGAAGCTGCCTGGTAGACAGGTGGGGACTGCTGTTGCTGCGGATACGCTATGTAGGGCGGCGCGCTCTCGTTTGAAGCGTAACTTGTACGCTTGTCATTGCCAGCGTGCGCGGGTGTTCCGCAGTTTGGACAGAAACTCATGGAAGCAGGAACAGGTGTTTTGCAATTAGTGCAAACCTGGGTAAGAGATTGTGCCATACTCTTTTTCCTTTCATACTGACTCTAGCTGGTGGTCTCGTTGGTTTAGATAAACTTGAGGATCTGTAACAGCGGTTGAAAGGTTGTACTCTCTACCTGATCAAAATCTTGCGCAGGAGCGCTCAATTAGCTGCTGTACATTTTGGCGCTGGCATCAAAGTCTCGGACGATTGCTGGCCATTGCGATGATTACTATGCGCGCGAAGCTTGCCATCTCTGGTGGATGGTTCATTCTTTGCGGGAGAGGCTCTCCCCAATTGTGAGCTGCATGAGAAGTGAGCCAGCAGGATCTAGCCATCCAATGAGGCCAGGCGACTTTGCGCGGCGATTAGCCCGTGCCGTGCCTCATCGTGCCAGATTTGCCAGGCGTCATGCATTTTGAGGAGAGGGGTTGCTTTGTCAAGTTCACTGAGCGCCGATCTGAAGCTATCGAGTGCCTGCTGCGCTCGCTCGACTCGTTCTACCTGAGAATCTGCGTTGCGACTCAAATGGAGCGCAAGCGTTGCATGATCGATAGCGGCAAGCGCGTTTCCCAACTTGCGATCAATCTCACTCTCGTCAGACGCCATAGCGCTTCCTCCCTTGATAGCACCAATCCCTGTCAGATCATGCTCATGTTTCTGGAGGGCTTGTTCGATAATGCCGAAAATGTGTTCAGCAGCCTTGAGCGCGTCGTCTGGATTGATGCGATCCATAAGTGTCTCTTCGATCGAGGTCGCAAGGAGAGCTGCTCGCAGGCGCGTCTTCTCGTTGCGGTTCAATTGAAAGACCGTGATGACGTGCTCCATTTCAGCGATATTCAACACTGGAAAGCTCTTAGGTATCTTGAGAGAGCGCTGTAGGCGGCGCACCTTCTCGCGATGAATATGCGCGCGATCGTCAAGATGGCCCAGACCCAGCCCATGCGCAGCAAGGATCTCCTGAAGGATGCTGGCAAACAAATTCCAGCCTCCCTGTGGCATATCGTACGTGGCCATAGATTTGCTTCTCCTTTCATCTGCAAGCATACCCGCATTTCATCCTGCTTGAACAGTCACAAAGATGTGGGTGTGTTCATCAGTTTGACGGAGCAGATCGATATCACGACTCCAGGTGGCAAGCTGATTTTTCATTTTTCATTTTTGAATTTATACCTGGCGTTAATACTTGCGTCACCCGGCGAGAAACGACCTGCCTTGTCCTATTTACAGACCTGGCAGGGTCTCTGAGCGCAACAGACAGGTGTAGAAACGCTCGAGCGCCTGCTGGTCCACCTTGCTGCCCAGGCGACCCAGCAGGATATTGGCGGGAGTCTCGCTGATGTTTGGCTCACTGGTGAGATACTCGACGAAGCCATAAGAGATGGCCAGGCGGGCCAGCATGGCACGGTAGCGCATGACGGGAAGGCCAAGTTGCTCCGTTTCCCAGTGCCAGGAAAAGCCCTGAGCGAGTAGAATCCAGTTCTCCAGATCTTCCCTGGTCGCTACCAGTTCTATCAGGTGGCGCGCTACCCCTCGCTTGCGCCAGCTCGCGCTAACTTCTATGGCCACCTCGCGGCACACGCCTGCTTCGCTCCACCATTCTCCAGCCTCAGCAAAAGTGATTTGCCCCACGATCAACCCCCTGGCTGTGTAGGCCAATGTAAGCTCCCCGGACTCGCTTCGCGCGAGCGCGAGCAATAAGGCGTGTTCGCGCTGTGGAGTGTGAGCAAAGGCACGCAAACCCGCGTCGGCCCGTAGTTGCTCTACAAAGGCCGCTGGGCAATGGTCGCGCAGATAAATAGTTCCCGCCGGACTGGCATAGGCCCGCTGAGCAGCCGCTGCATACCACGCGTCTTCCCGCGCCTCCTCCATCTGGCTATACGCCTCGCTGGCATCTCCCGCTTCCAGTTCACGCTTCCACGCGTCTTTAAATGGTTGTTTAAGGTATAACATGAGAAGCTCCCTTGCAAAACAGACCGATTGGACTTTTTTATAAACAAAAAAATTCCCTGGAAAAACAGAACAACGTAAAATCGTGATAAGCAGGATAGTCAGGGCGCGCCCCAGATCTGGACGGTCTGATCTTCGCCAGCGGAGGCGAGGTAATGGCCATCGGGCGACCAGGCAACGGTGAAGACTGGAGCATTATGGCCGGTGTAGGTACCATAAATTGACCCGCTGAGGGCATCCCAGACCTGGACTGTGCCATCGTCGCTGGCAGAGGCAATAGAACCACCGCCAGGCAACCAGCAAAGCGCGCGCACAAGCGCGGTATGACCGATATAGGAGGTCAAGACAGTGCGCGTATGAGAATCCCAGACAAGTACTGAGCTATCCTGGCAACCCGCGGCTATGTATTGCCCATCAGGCGACCAGGCGACGGTATAACTGATGTCCATATGGCCACTATAGGTGTTGTAAAGAATGCTCAGATCGTTGGCAATCCAGGACTCAACCGTCTTCATCAGGCTGTTAGCAGCCGCGAGATATACAGCGTTAGGCGACCAGGCAACACCGTAATAGACACCATCTTCTTTGTGAACAAGCGAGGTTTTCCCGCTAATATCCCACACGCGTAAACTCATATCCTCGGAAGAGGAAGCAAGATACATGCCATCGGAGGCCCAGGCGACGCTATTTACCGCTCCCTTGTGCTTGCCCTCAAAAATTTTGCTCCCACTGGCGTCCCAGGCGCTGACTGTTCCGTCCTGGCAACCAGCGGCAACGATGCCAGCAAAGCTACTGGAGACGCTATTCACCGCGCCTGGGAAGGTGTAAGGCCCGCTGACATCTTCGCCAGTGAGGGCATTCCAAATGCGCATAGTCCGATCCTGGGAGGCGGAAACGATGCTTTGTCCATCAAGGGTCCAGGCTATGCTTAAGATGGAGGCGTTATGCTGATTGTAGGTATAGAATTTTTGCAGCGCGTTAGTAGTTACCGACTCTGATGCCACGCGCAAACCGCTCAGCCACCATCCTCCCCCGATGATTGTAGCGCTGGCCCCAAGTGTGAGCAGCACGCGGCGACGGGTAACGTGTTTACGCCTGATGGGTCCCTGGCCCATCGCGACTGACTTTGCTGTCATCTGCTGAAGTTGGATTTGCGCGGCGGAGAAGGCCGCGTCGGCGACAGAGCTAGAGTACGTCTGGGGTACTGGCGGCTGCCAGATGCGCCCGACCTGCCGGGCCGCGATCTCTAGCTGGCGAATACCCTCTAGCTCGTGGCTCAGATCAGAGGCCGTGGAAGTGCGCTGCTGGGGATTGACGGCCAGCAGGCAGGCGATCAGCGCCTCCAGTTCTGCGTTGCCCGTTTGCCCATTGAGACGCGAGGGCAACAGACCCTGCCGCAGTTGAGAAGGATCATGCCCGGTCAGCAATTGTTGGAGTAACGCGCCCAGGCTGTATAGATCGGCGCGCGCGTCCGTCTGGGCCCGCCCATACTGTTCCGGCGCCGCATAGCCAGGCGAACCTAGAGACTGCGTATCGCGACTCTGCCCCAGTGTATAGCGGCGCGCGATGCCGAAATCGATCAGATAAAGCTTACCGCTGGGTGTACGCATGATATTGCTCGGTTTAAGATCGCGGAAGATCAGCGGCGGATGGCGCGTGTGCAGATACTCCAGAACCGTGCAGAGTTGCAAACCCATGCCCAGGATCTCCTCCAGGTTCAATAGCCTGTGCTGAGCCTCGCGCGCGCTGAGAAAAGCCTCCAGGGTCTGCCCCTTGATGTATTCGAGCACAAGATACCAGTGGTCTGAATCGCTAAAGTGAGCGTAGAGACGCGGGACCTGGGAATGGTTGAGAGAGGAAAGCGCCTCGATTTCGCGATTATATGTGCTGGTGGCCTCAATGGTCTCCTCGGCGCTCAACCCTTGCAAAGTAATCTGCTTGAGTGCTATCTCACGCTCCTGCTCCTGCGTATCCCAGCCGCGATAGACCGCGCTATAGCCACCCAGACCCAGCGTCGCTCCCAGGCGATAACGCCCATGCAGCAGCATCCCATGCGTTGCTGACTTTTGCCCACCTGACTGAAACGGCAAAAGTCCTCCACAAGCGAAACAACGCGTCTTATCCTCCGCGTTTGCCGCCCCACAAATTGAGCAGAAGCATGTCAAAAGCATTGTTCTAGCGTCCTTTGCTTTGAGATCTCAGCAGCTGATCATGAAATACGCGGAGCCAGTCTGGACATCCACCATACAAAGTATAGCATTTGTAGCGCATCCAAACAATAACAAAGGCATATAACCCTGCTACTGCTTTAAGCAGTGAGAGCAACAATCCCATTCAGGCCCGTTGCCAGCCTCTGGCGCACAAATCTCATCCCAGCTCGTTGTCCACGCACCCGGCGCGAGAGACAAAACGCGCGGAAAATCTCAGGAAGACGCGGATGGGGTCTGGACGCTGATCTGGATTTCGCTGGTATTGACTGGTAGAGCACTGCTGCTACTAAACTGCGCGGCGAGGATGCCCGGCTGGCGTAGAAGTAGGGCGCGGGCGTCAGTCGAACTCTTGCCAGCGATCAGGGTAGCGAAGCCGCGCAGGATAGCAGGCGTAAATTGATAGACCCAGAGGCCCTGCGCGTGAAATTGCAAGTCGCCAGCGGGCGTGTTTGCCCGCTGGATCAGCGCGACCTGTCCGCTCAGCGCGTAAGCCCGACCCAGCGCGGGATCAGCGCTTGCCATACGCTGGAGATCGCCGGTCAGAACCTGGCGCGCCGCGTCGTAATCGTAGACTGTCTCACTACAGGTAATCGCTACCTGCACAATCACTTGCTTTGCTACATCCCCTGCCTGCTGGCTGGCGTTGATCTGCGACTGACACTGCGCGCTCCCCAGCACACGCTCGTTGCCCCTCACCAGCTTCAGCAGATTGCCCAGCGCCTGCGCCTTCCCATTCCCCACTAACCCCTGCGCCGCCCCGTCAATATCCTTCTGCTGAATCACACCATTCCTTATCGCGTCCTTGCCCCCTGTGAAGGCCGATGTGTTTTTGACGACGATACCATTCGTGCAACATTGTTTGACAATATCAAGAACAGTAATATTGCCTGCCTCACCAGACTGAATAGCAAATCCCAGAACACTAATACTGGCAGGAGGAGCTGCCGGAACAACAATAGTCTCATGCCACGAAACTTGAACACCATTACTATCTGTAATAATTGCAGGAACAACTGTTATAGGATTAGAAGTATTATTAATAAGCGTTAATATACCCGTCGCCTGTTTACCCTGAGTTGAACCAGTAGCATTTGCGGTCGCGGATTGGGTGGGAGAGGTAGAGGTAAGCTGGCGGCCTGGGATTTCGTCGGCGGCGAGTTGACCGCCATCGGTACGAATGTGGAGGGTGGTGTCCTGCTGGACAGAGTGCGAGGCGGGCTGGAGCGTGACTCTGACAATAGGCGCGCCAAAGAAGTTGAGCATAGCCCCTTGAAAGCCCGTAGCGGCGAAAATAGCGCAGAGCAGGCCGAGTAATAGCAGTCCACCCAATACGATCACCAGCGGCAGCCTGTGCCTTCCCACAGCCCTCGGCGAGCGCGCCATAACCCTGGCGGGAGCGCGCCGTGCCGGGGCGCGGTAAGGAGGCGAATAGGCGGCTGAGGAAGCAGCTGGTGCGCGTTGTGGATGTGGGGCGACAGATGCCTCTGGAGCTGCGCGCGCGGGCATGGCTGGCGTATCTGGCATGGCACGGCGTGAAACAGGCGCGCGGCGCGCGGGTCTGGCAGGCGTGTTGCTACGCGCAGCCGGCTCCTCTGGCTGCGCGAAAGCCGTAAACACATCGTACGCGCTGGACTCTAAAGGCGGCTGCCCGCGGCTCTGACTGTCTAGCTGATCTGAAAACTGCCGAGTTGGCTGGCGACGACTGGTCTGCGGGTCCGTACCAAACGCGAAAGGCTGACGACGGCGACTGGTTTGCTCGAGATCGTCCCCCACCTGGCGCGGAGCTGGCAGGATGGTTGAACCAGAGGAACTGGCCGCGGGACGCTGACGCGGCGCGGGAGTATCGGGCGCTGGCCTGACCTCGAAAGGCGCGCTCCCAGGCAGGCGCGACTCGCGGACCTGACGTTCAGCCTTGCTGCGCGGTGCATGTGGACGCGCGCTATTCCCGGCATTTGCCCCAGGCACGGGTGGCTGGGCACGCGCGGGACGTTCCCAGGGGTCGCGCTCGCCGGGCGCAGCGGGCTGCCAGACAGCGGAGCCAGGCGGCGCGGGAAAATCAAACTGCTCAGGCATATCAGTGGTATAAGCATCCCGCTCCAGCGCATCCTCAGCGTCCACATATTGCTCAGGCGCATCCTCAGCGAGCGAGGCCTCGTCAGGCGCGGCAGCAGCGGATGGATTTGGAGAGCTCGGTATACTATGAGTAGGAAGGGGCAGGTGGACTGGTGACGCTTTCTGTTTCTCTCTTGCTATCCATAGCGCAGATATCGGCCCTTCCTCCAGCTCTGGCGCGTCCCTGTCTGGAAACTCGGCGGACGTGGAGGAGAACTGCCTCTGCTGGCCAGCCTGGCGAGACCTCCGCGATAGTTGTTCCGAGCTATCGTATGGCCAGGTTTGGCCTGCGTTTTGCCCGTACTCCTCAACAAAAGGGAAAGTGCGCGCATTCGTGGTCAGAACTTGCTCGATAGCTTCCCAGAAGTCGCGCGGCTGGCGATAGCGTTCCGCTGGCAATTCGCGCAAAGCCCGCAGAATTACCTCATCCAGATTGGGAGGAAGTTCAGGATTGTGCAGGCTGGGCCGCGTGGGTATAGGCGTCCGTCCCTGAACGATACGCGTCATATCTTGCAGGCTACGCCGAAAGGGCAAGCCACCTGTGCAGAGCAAATAAATGACCACGCCCAGGGCAAAAATATCGCTGGCAGGCAGCGCGTGGCCCTGAAACTGCTCAGGTGCCATATAGGCCAGAGTGCCACCGTGCGCGAAGGTATGGTGAGAAGCCTCTACCTGCACAGCAAGGCCGAAGTCGCTCAAAACCACCTCTTCAGGCCCGTTTGCCGGGCGACGAAAAAGCACATTGAGCGGCTTGAGATCGCGGTGAATCACCCCGTGCTCGTGAGCATACTGCACAGCGTCACAGAGCTGGCGAAAAAGCGCGAAACTGGCGGAAAGCGGAAAGGGTCGCCCGGTCAGCAGACGCTTCTGCAAATCCCCGCCGCGCGCGTACTCACTGACCATGTAGAAAAGTACAGAACCGCTCACCGCTTCAATCAGTTCAACCTGCAACGTCTCGTAGACGCGCAGAATATGCGGATGCTGCCAGTGAGCAATCTGAGCCGCCTCTTTCATAAAACGGTTCAGCGTCTCCTGATCAAGATCATCGGATTTCAGGATCTTCAGCGCCACCTCGCGTTGCTCGCGCTCATCCCAGGCCAGGCAAACATCAGCCATTCCCCCGCTACCCAGCATGCCGTCCAGCCGGTAGCGCCTGCCCAGGTACTCCACAGACTGTCCATAGCGCCAGAGTTTCATCGGCATCTCCCCAAATCTGCGTTCGCTACACACCCGGCGCACCCGCTGCGCCAGCCTTTGCCAGATTTTTTCTTCTTGCAAACGTCGCGCAGAATCCACTGCAATAGCGGCGTTTGCTAGATTTTCTCTTTCTGCAATTAGGAGTATGGCATTGAATGCGCAAAAATTCAAGCTATCACGCCGATAGGGGACCGGTGTATCAGAAAATTCGGATGAACGTCATAAATGATTGTTTGTGCCATAGATCAGGTTGATCTTGTGGAAACGGTAGAACAGGGGATCAGTCAGTAGAAATAGCTTGCGCGTGGGCGCAAGATTTTTTTTGCGTCGCTTCCTCTCGTTGCATCTTTATATGTTCCCTCAGCAACTAAAATAATCGTCTAAACTGGGAACGTGACGCCTTTGTCTACTGGTGGTCAGAAACGACGCTGCCCTCCACCTGAGCCTGATTCGCCAATTAGCGCGGCTCTATACGCACTTACGTCTGAGCTGCTTCGCTTACTCCTTGAGTCGCGTCAGAAGGTTCGCGTGCAATTTGGGAGTCGCAGCTGCTACCAGCGAGAAGCCCTGGTGCAGATTTTCGATCGGCGGCAGCGGTTTGCCATAGCGATCAGTGACCGTGCCACCAGCCTCAAGCACGATCGCAGCACTGGCCAGAAAAGACTCACCAGTGATGATATCGCCGATATCAACATAAGCGTCATACGCGCCATTAGCCACATAAACCACATCAAGCGCCGAGGTCCCGCTGCGCCTGACAGCAGCAGGCAGAGTGCTATTCCCCAGCAGTTTGCGCAATGAAGCAGGCTCGCGTTGATCAAGATTCAGACCAAGCAGACAATCCTCATAGCGCGTGACCTCGCTAGTCTTGCAGCGTCGTCCATTGCAATAAGCTCCACGCCCGTTCTCAGCCTGATAGACGGTCCCACTATATAATTCGCCAACCAGCGCCCACTGGACATTTTCAGGCGTCACTGGAGCCTCGATCGGCAACACCGCCAGCGCCACGCAGGCGGCAGAAATGCCATGCTCCACATTTGTCGAACCATCCACCGGGTCCACGACAATACGATAGACTGGCTGCTCCTCTGTTCTGAGCACCGGTTGCTCCTCAGTCACAACCTCGAAACCAAAACCGCTACTCGTCAAGCCAGCAATAATCAAGTCCTCCGCTTCGCGATCAAATTGCATGGTCGTATGTTGATCGGAACGTGAGAACACTTGATGGCGATTAAAGCGCTCAGATTGCATGTACCCACGCACCTGGCGAAAAAGTTGTTCTAGCAATTCTAACATGGTTGCTTGTTTGTCACCCGGCCTGGCACAACACACCGGGCCTCCCCTTCTATAGTAAAAATCGTTAAGGTCCACAGGCATTATAGCATATAACAAGCGAGTACAGGAGCAATCCAGGTTCCAGCAGACGAGAAGTAGTGAGGCTTCATGCCCTTTGCAAAGGGCATGAAGCCTGCTATTCTCTATGCTTGTGGGAGCTTTTTTACGTAGACAAGACTGTAACTTCCGCGTGAATAGCTTATTTGAAAGCCCTCCAGGGGTCCAGCAACCAGAAATCAGGGAGTGAAAAATTCACATCTGGACCGTTAGAGTATTATGTAGAGCCATCAATAGAGACTATGTGAACCAGGCACTATTACTGTGTAGTCAGCTATGCTAATATGTGACCATGATATTTGCAAATCTAGCTCTATGAATAAAAGCCTAGTGATAGCATCACACAGGAGGAACTGATTCTTATGAAATGTCAGGTCTGTCAGGCTGACTTATCGCCTGGTGCCCCATTCTGTACAAACTGTGGTACCCCTGTACCCGCTAATCCATATGGCGGCAGTTCATCGTCGCCAAACCAGGGTATCCCACCCACGATGATGGCCTCCGCGCCTACACCACCACCTGATCCTTATGCGCCACCACCGCCTGCGAATCCCTATGGCACGCCCACGACTGATTATGGAGCGGGTAGTTCGCCTTATGGCACGCCACCGCCTGCCACCCCTTATGGGATACCACCTGCCGCCCCTTATGGTGTACCGCCAACTCCGGGCTACAATCCCAATCTTGCCTACGGCCAGCCGCAGTATGTGCCAGTGCAACCGCAGAAGAAGGGTCCTAATGGCTGCGTGATCGCGCTGATCGTAGTAGGCATCATCGCGGTTCTGGGCATCAGCAGCATCATCGCTCTGGGCGTGATTGGCGCAAATGCCGCCAAGGGCATTATCAGCAGTGCCAACGCCACCGAGACCGCCAGTCTAGCAACTATCAATGCTGAATTCACGCCCACAACTGGTACTGGCAATCCAACTGATAGTGTACCCAGCGCCAGCCAGATTAATCCGACTGCCAGTGCCAATATTACTAGTGCCCAGACTTCTCACGGTGTGGACTCGAATTACAAACCAACGCATCCCACCACCAGCTTTACCTCCGGGCAAACGATCGATATAACAGTGGTCTTCTCAGGCTCGCCAGGTTATGCTATGGTCCAGGTCTATCTGAATGGTAGCTTTGATACCCAGAGCGATTCGCCGCTCCAGGTTAAAAGTGGTTTTGTAACCGGCGATTTCCCCTTCACATCCGTAAATACAGGCAGCTTTGTTGCTGGCATCTACTGGTGTACTCAAGCTGATTGTAGCGACAAAGCCCTGGCACAGGTGGTCAATTTCACCATCTCATAATCTACCGGACGCTTCTCGCATCAGATACAAATTGGGCCTGTGTGAACAACCTTCACACAGGCCCAATTTTTGCCGTATCCACCCCGGTCACGCGCCGTCGCGCTTGCTACAACCATCGCGCATAAATTATAGTAGGAGCAAGGGGTAGCGCTACTGCTCACATGTTCCGGTAGCGCTCCACTAGCCCGTGGAAGCCGCTGCTCACCGCGTGAACATGCGTGGATCGAAGTAGTTGCGAACCCTTTGAACCGCGTTACACAACACAAAAGGGGTACTCGATGTTAAAATTAGCAAGATCTGGCGTCGCTTTACTGCTTGGCCTGGTGCTGGCCATTACACTCTTTACGTCTGGCGCCTTCGCCCAACAGGTCAATGCTCAGCATGGAAGCCCTTCCTTCTCAGCCGAGAGTATTGTAACGACGACTGTGTTTACCGGAGTTAATCAGACCGCACATAGCACTACAGGCCAGCAAGTGACTCAGCCATTGAGTGCAAACTGGCGCTGGCATCGCACCAACTACCGCTGGGGCGGTTGGGGCGGCGGCTGGGACGGTGGCTATTGGGGCGGCAGCTATTGGGATGATTGTGGTTGCTGGTAGTTGAAAAGTCAGTTCTATCCACAAAAGCCGACTGGACCGATGCAATGCGTTGGTCCAGTCGGCTTTTTGGCGCTAAAACTGACACCTATAATTCCCCTGGATTCTTCCAGTCTGCTTCGGTAATGTAACCCACAAACAATGGCACACTCAACTCTGGTCGCTCGAACCAGATGAGAAAAGGTCCATCAATCAGTAGATCAGGTTTAGGGAGCATCATAGCAGCTCCAACCCGCACTCCCATGGCGACACCACTTTTTGCGCGCGCTCCCTTAGGATTGAGAGCCAGGTGAGTCTCCTGAATCGCCTGCGCGATTTTGACGGATCTGCCAGCTTTGTCGCTGGTACTCAAGTCGATCAGCCAGCTGATATCAACCTCCTGCGTTAGATCGACCATCGGCAAGATCACGCCATCATAGTCATAGATGGGCTTGAGCGAACTTGCCAGATGACGCGCCAGGTTCAGCAGTTCAAAATCCCTGGCTGGCTGGTCGAGCCTGGTAAGGTAGACCGCCGTGCTAGAGTTTGTGCTCAGCCGCGCTATGGGATACTGGTGCCCCTCTGCCTGCGAGAAACTGCATCCCGCTTTGGGAAGATGAGCGGCGGGATACTCCCGCTTATCCTGACCCGTCAGCGTGGTCTCCGTCCCCGGACGCAGCCAGCTGACCAGCAGATCCAGCACGCTGGCCACACCAAACTCGCGCCCATGCCCATCTTGCTGGAAAGGCTTTAGTTTAACAGAGAAACCCCGTTCACGCAGAAAACGATTGATATCATCAGCAGTAAACGCAGCGATACTCTCGATCTCAGCAATCGAGCCACTCTCCTCCCGATAAGGCACGAAAAGCTCTTGCAGAAAAAGTTCCTGCGTATGATTGGCCGATTGCCAGGCGCGCTGCGAGCCTATAATCTCCTCAGCCTTTACCAGTGCCGTTACAATAGGGTAAACCACCGTTGTATTGCTCATATATTTTATCCTCTTTTCGCTGTACAAAATGCTTCTCTTAACAAAAACATAGCAAAGGAAAAAGTTCACTACCTCAATCAGCATAACACAGGAGCGCATAATACCACCAGCAACGTCGCTCTGCTCTGTTCAAGAAAGATTTTTACGTGGAAAAGAGCTGGCACGTTATGCTGCTTCTCTCATTCAGCACCTTGCAGAAAGCTACGGGACCAGCCGTAACAACGCCGCTTTCCACCACTAGTACGTTGAGAAACAGCACAATGTGCCAATATTATCGCTGCCAACTGTTTGTAGCGCGCTCGTTCGCCGTTTGTTCCCACTTCTGACGCAGGCCAGCAGCCGGCAGGTGGGCTGGCATAACAGCGCAGAAACTCGCATGTCTTCTTGCACAGAAATGTACCTATACTGGCTGTCGCTGCGCTGATCAGCAACATGTATCGCAAGGTGACAATCAAGTAGCTACACAAAGATTAATGAAGAACGCCGAGCATAATGGCACCATGGAGAATACCCATGATGAGGACGGGATCGCCAAAGAAGTGGGTCATGGCGTGGGCGATAGTGCCAGGAGTGAGGCTGCGTTTGCCGATGACGAAGATGATCGCCACTATGCCGAATAACACCATAGAGCTAATACCATAAAGGAGGGAATAGTGCAGGCCAATGATGCCGTGATAGCCGCCCATAAAGATGGCACAGGCGAGCACCTGGAGCCAGGTAGGGACATTGCCGCGGCGGAGTTGTTCCATAAAGAAGCCGCGCATAGCTAGCTCCTCAGTGAAAGCCAGGAAAAGACCAATTAGCATCATAATGGGGCGTTCCCAACTGAGAGCCAGGAAGCTGGTTCCTCGCCTGGGGAGGGCCGACGCAGGTAGATACAGCGGCAGGGGCCAGCACCGCGCTGACCGTGGTCTTCAATCCAGGTCATCAGACTAATGTAGGCATCCCAGAGGCCATCATAGCTGCCGGAGAGCAGCAGACAGACCATGGTAGATGTAGCGGGTAACTCACGCACTCTTACATGATCGGCAGGGAAATGCGCGGCTTTCGTCAGCAGTGAAGATTCTACATCGACGGCCATTTCTCTATGCGCTCAAACGCCGCGCGCAGCACGGATGGAACAGGAAATGGCCTGCCTGTATGGTAATTGCACCACACCATAACGGTTCGGCCAGTCGCAAAAACGCGCTCATGCTCGCCACTGTCTCTAATCTGCAGATCCATCACAAAGCTGCTATATCCCACACGTACTACCTGTACTCCAATCTCTGCCTTATCTGAACGAATAATAGGCAGGTTATAGGTACATGAGTTTTCTTTAATCAGCGAACCATAGTGTGCCCCGATTGAGGTCGTCTGGATGCGCGAAGTATGGGTCTTTTTTTCTTCTGCTGAACTGCTATGTATCAGTTGATCTGTCTCTTGAGAAGGCCAGCGTTCCAGGTTAAGCTGGTCAAAATAGTAGCTTCGAGCTTCTTCAAAGTAGACAAAAAACACAGAATTATTAACATGGGCAAGCGGGTCAAGATCCCGGAAGCGAATCTGAACTGGATACCAAACATTCATTACAGATCCTCACTCTTCTCATCAGTACAGCTTTTACCTTACCATATCATGTGAGTCGCCCACCGACAAGGCCCGCGCCATTTTTCCCTCCCGGGGAGATAAACTGCCAGTGATGAAGTATAATATAGTTCTGCCAAATTGGTAACACAGTCTATTTTGAGGAAGTATCCATGTTAAAACGTTTTGGAACCCTTGCCGTCGCCTGACTTTAAGTTTGCGCGTCAATCAGCAGAAAACGCTGGACGTGTCGTTCTTTACAATGAGCGCGCCTGCAACTGGCCATGATCGAAGCGCGTGTTATAAAATGTAGACGCATTTCTCAGATTTCAGCACCCTCAAGGGTAGGTGAAACAAGTGCTTGTGACCCGAACCGCTCCCAATAGAGAAAGCAGATTCGCGATCTCCGCAAAGGTCAGGTAGAAATGCATTAGGAGGAATCTCTGGTATGACACAACAAATGACTAATACCGCTCTACCGCGCGCAATCGTCCGCCCAAAACGCCGGGACATTTTTTTTCATTTCATTAAAACAAGCCGCCTGGTTGGAGCGTTGAGCGCGGATGGGCGTGTCTCAATCGCGCGCAAGGTGCTCTTTTTTACGCTCGTACTGGTGTTACTGGCAGTACTACTCTTCCCAGATGCGCTCGATGAAATTGGCTTGACCTTTGCCCTGCCGATTGTGGGAACGATCCTGGGCATTCCCATCGATGCTGGCTTTGATTGGATTGCCTTCGCCCTGGCCAGCGTCAGCCTACTACGCATCTTCCCGGCTGAGATTGTTTCAGAACACTATCAGCATCTTTTTCCAAAAGCAAAATAGAGAATAATACAGAACATGGGACGATTGAGGTAGCGCCTCAATCGTCCCATGTTCTGTATTATTCTCTAGAGGATCAGCGGTTGGAACGCGAACGCGTCTGAGCGCGGCGGATCAGAGCGTCGGCGGTAACGGCGAAGAGCAAGACCAGGCCTTCAATCATATTCTGAATGTCGGTTGACTGGTGGAGCAAGGCCAGGCCGTTCTGCAGACACTGGACGATCAGCATACCTAGTACCACAGCCCAGATCGAGCCACGGCCACCGAAAAGGCTGACACCACCGATCACAGCTGCGGCAATAATGTTCAGTTGCGCCTCTGCTGGAATACCACTGCTCACGCTGCCAAGATGCGAGGTCTGTATGATCGCGGCAACACCTCCAAGCATCGAGCAGAGCGCGAAGATTAAGATACGAATACCCACGATATTAATGCCAGCACGGCGCGCGGCTTCCGCGTTGCCACCTATAGCATAGAGATGCCGGCCCCAGCGTGTGCGAGTGAGCGCGAGCCAGGCGACCACCACGACGCCAAATAGAATAGCCGTCGAGTAAGGCACCCCATAATATGCCTGGAACAATGCAATGGTGCCGATTACCACAACAAGCGCAAAGATCGATTGCACACTCAGGCGTGTTAACGAAACCGTGCGTAAACCGTCCCGGCGGCGCGAGTAATAGTTATAGAAAAGACTGCCAATATAGAGCAGAACCGCCGCCAGAGGCAGGAAAATACCCCAGAAATCGGTCAGGTAACTTGTCGCCGTACCAGCAATTGAGAGCACAAAGGGATCGTTGATAATCTGTGTCGTCTGACCGAAGAGCAAGAAAAGCAGAAGACCATTGTAAAAGATAGACGCGGCCAGGGTCACAATAAAAGAAGGAATACGCAAAACAGCGACAAAGAAACCGTTAAGCGCGCCAAAAAACAGCCCGGAGAGGAGCGCGACAGTGATAGCTGGCCCGGCTGGCCAATGAGCTCGCTCGGTGAGAATGCCCATAATGACCGAGCAGAGCACGCCCGCGCTAGCACTGGAAAGGTCAATCTCGCCAATCAGCAAGACAAAAACAATGCCAACAGCACCAATGCCTAGAGGGACGCACTGCACAATCAGGTTACTAAAATTTTCAGGATTGAGGAAAAGACCATTACTAGCAACTGTAAAAAAGAGCACAATCACAATCAGAGTTAGCAGAACCGGCAAAAAACCCAGATCGCTACGTAAGAGTTGGCCCATTGTGCGACGCTGCCAGTAGCCAGGTTCCTCGACAACGCTTACAGCCGCTTCTATGCTCGGCGTAGAAGTTGCATCTGTATCTATAATCTCGCTCATTTGCCATTTTCTCCAGGAGTTTCTTCCCCCAACACCTTATTTGCCTTCTCACTATTGCCAAATTCCGCACCGGTAATCGCGGCGATCACTTGATTGGATGTAGTATTTCTAATATCAAATGTAGCCACTCGCCGGCCAAGGCGCAGCACAATAATGCGATCAGCGACCTCAAATACATCGACCATATTGTGCGAAATAACCACGACGCCAATTCCCTGTTCGCGTAAGCGCTTGATCAGATCAAGTACCTGGCGTGTCTGAGCCACACCAAGGGCAGCCGTAGGCTCATCGAGCAAAACCACCTTCGCCTGGCGTAAAATGGTCTTCGCCACCGCGATAGACTGGCGCTGTCCGCCTGAGAGAGCCGAGACCAGCGCGCGTGCAGAGGGGAGCTTCACATCCAGGGTACGCAGCACAGCGATGCCCTGCTTTTCCATCTTGTTTTCGTTCAGCGAGCCAAAGACAGTGCGCTGTTCACGGCCAAGAAAGAGATTCGAGACCACATCGAGATTATCGCACAAAGCCAGGTCCTGGTACACAGTCTCAATGCCCAGTTGAGAAGCAGCCTGCGGACTATTAATGAGCACAGGTTTGCCATCCATAAAGATCTGACCTTCGTCCGCGGTATTCACGCCGGCGATCGCCTTGACAAGGGTTGATTTCCCGGCGCCATTATCGCCAACCAGACCAACAACCTCGCCAGCAAACACATCAAGATCGACACCACTCAAAGCTCGCACAGCGCCATACGTCTTGCCAATGCCCCTCAGGCTCAGCAAAGGTCGGCGATCATCTACTACACTTGCAGGCGAGTCTTCTGTGAGGATTTCATTATCAGCCATAGAGAGCTTTCTCCAACATTTACGGGAGGAATCTGGTGAGAAGAACATATCCTCCATTCGACAGCTACAGACACAAGCCTCCAAACCCCGATACACAAGCACATAAGCTTACAGAATAAACAAAGCGCACACGTGACAGGCCTTCTCAGCTATACTTCACTGAACGCTGTAGTAAGCCGGACACCCCTTGCAGGGAGCCGTTTTTCTGAACGGAACGGCTAAACCGCATAGTACTACATAACGAGGAAAGATCTAGAGCATGCTCCTGTTTTACAGAAACCTCTAGCTAACAGATGCCATCAGTACCAGCAGGCACGTTGGCGCAGATCTGGGCCTTGGTCCAGAAATTATCCGCCAGCACTGTCGCGGCAACGTTGGTCTTATCGACCGCCACCGGGGTCAGAGCAACTGTCGCGATATTCTTGCCGCTAATCGGCTCCAGAGTTGTGGTCGTAGCAACCGTCGAGGCTGCCTGGCCATTGTACAGGGCTTTCACGACATCAGCAGTTGACTGAGCCTCTTTGGCGATAGCTTTGTAGACAGTCATGGCCTGCAAGCCAGTCATGACGTTCTGGATACCAGTGATAGAAGCATCCTGACCGGTGACCAGCACTTTGCCAGCGAGATTATGAGCCTTGAGGGCAGTGATGACCGCAGTGGCCATATCGTCGTTAGCGACATAAGCGATAGCGAGTTTATTGCCGGTCTGCGTCAACGCGGCCTCAAAGTCCTTTGAAGCGGTCGGAGCAGTCCAGTCGGTGAAGCTCTCATAAGCATTTTTCAGCGTATTGGCGCTAAACAGAGGATCGAGCGCTTTATGCAGGCCCTGTTTGAAGAGCAAAGCGTTGTTATCTGTCTGCGCGCCATTGATCAGCACAGCATTGTTTGTGCCATTTGCAGTCACAAATGACTGATAATGCTGAGCAATATAGGAACCCTGCAGGTCGCCAACCGCTACGTTGTCAAATGAAACATAAGCGGTCAGATCGGCGCTGTTGATCAGGCGGTCATACGAGATAACCGGGATATTTTTCTGCTTCGCAGAGGCAACAATCGCGGCAGCAGTTTTGCTGTCGTGGGGAGCCACAACCAGGATACAGGCGCCCTGAGTGATCATGGTCTCAACCTGTGACTGCTGTACAGTGGCATCGCCGCCAGCATTATTGTACAACACCTGCGAGCCAGGGATAGCAGCCGGGATATCCTTCAGCAGGGCCGGTTTGTCCTGATTATCCCAACGATACGAGGTGTTGGTTTCCGGCAGCGAAACACCGATCTTGGTGCATCCCTGACCGGGCGCCTTGGATGAAGTGGGAGTACTGCTGCTCCCGGTATTCGCGCTACCGCAAGCCACCAGCGTGAGTGCGAGAATTACCGAGCAGGTCATGACCATCAGTTTATGACCTGTGCGACCAAATAGTTTCATGAGTGGTGTGTCCTTTCACATGTCGCTTTCTTATGTTTCCAAAACCCGGAAATACACCACAGAAAGCGAGCTTCCAAACCAGTATTCTTATTAGACGTACCGAGATAGGTATTGGATACGTATTTGTACAAAGAAACCTGTCTCTTACACACACAGTCCTGAAAAGCAGCTTCAGGAGCGTGTCTTGATCCTCCTTTCAATTGATAAGAGATTGCTTTTTTGCAGTCACGCGTATCCGCATCTCTGCTTGAACCGCCGCGCGGTTCTCTTCCTGTTGAAGAGCGGCCTCCTCACGAGCGACGAGGACGCGTTCCCAGGCTTTGAAGAAAGGATAATAAAGAAGTGCCGAGACAGCCAGGTCGAAGGCCTGGAGCAGACTTCCTCGGATGTCTCCTCCAGTAGCGATAAACCCACTGATCCCAATTGGCACGGTAAATGGCTGGATGACCAAAGGGACATGGACCAGGCCTAGAGAAAAGGCCAGGTAGTTGATAGTAACGATGATGACAGGTACGAAAATGAAAGGGATCATCATTACTGGATTGAGGGCCATAGGCACTCCAAAAGTCACCGGTTCGTTAATGTTAAAAATCGCCGGCCCCAACGCCACTTTGCCGACCGTACGCAACTGCGATGAACGTGAACGCAGCATGTATATAACTAATGGCCAGGTCGCGCCAGAACCACCCAGATGTGCGAATATATGAAAAAAAGGTTCGGTGACAATGCCAGTCGCGTGCAGCGGATGCGCATCATTAGTGGTAATTGTCGTTACCCAGAACGGTAGCGCGATGGCAGTGACCACATTCATGCCATGGATGCCAACCGACCAGAGCAACATCATCAACACAATCTCCAGGATCGCCGCGGGATAACTATTCTCCACCAGAACCAGAGGATTGAAGACACGCATCAGCAGAATAGGCAGCGTATAGGCTGTCTGCTTACCAGTTGTAGTGTCCACAAAGGTATGAGAGCTGATAAACCATTCCAGCAACCAGACCAGTGTGATCAGCAGAAGAGCCGGCACCAGGGCCTCAAAGGCGCGCTTAACGTTTGAAGGCACCGTTTTCGGCAACCTGATCGCCAGGCGCGAACCTCGAAAGAGGCGCATCACCTCAGTCGAGAGAATACCGACCATAATAGCAACCAGCAAACCCTCGCCTCCCAGGTATGGCAACAGGTCGCCAATTGTCATCTGTGTCAGGCCTGTCACTGGCACAGTCGCGATCAGGAACAGGGTCATGGCCAGAATACCCGGCTGCACCGGCTCAGTTCGCCGGTACTGGGCCAGGCTATAGGCTACCCCAAAAGAGAGAAAGAGCGCCATCAACCCGAAAGAGAGATCATATGGTACCAGAATCGCGCTCTGATACGGCTGCACCCAATCGGCGAGCACTTTAAGAGGCGGATTGGCCACAATCAGAAACAGGCTCCCAGCCAGCACCAGGGGCAAAGTGAAAATAATAAAAGCATCGCGCACCGCCTGCAAATAGACATTGCTGGCAATCACACTCAGTGGTGGCACAAAATAGCGCTCAAACCACTCAGTGCTGCGCTCAATCATCCCACTCATACGCCCTCGTCGTCTTCCTGCACACCGGAGACCAGAAGCAACACTTGCTCCAGGACGGCCTGCCCATTCATCGTCGCATAGTAAAATGGCTCGATCAGCGCAACTGGCTTACCCAGGGAAGTCGCTAACTTCTCAATGCTCTTGCGCAAATGACGAATCTGGGGCGCGATTAAAACTATCTCACATTCTTCCACTCGTGCCGCATATTCGCCCGCGCTGAGCGCCTCAACCTGTAACTCTATTTGAGCCACTTCCGCCGCCGCAACCAGACTATCCACCAGCAAGCTAGTAGACATCCCCCAACTGCAAACAATTATGACCCGTACCATATTATTTAGTTACTCCCCCCACAGGTTTCGCAAAGCGAAATGTGTGTTCCTTTCTCTATGTTAATCGAAACCCGTTGGGTACACTCTATACTAATGGCAAGATTGATGCCACAATGTGTGTAGCACACATAGCACACATACACATGAATACAAAAAGACATAGGATGGGACTCCTCGCCAGATGCGGACAAGCTTGAAAGCTGGCAAGTCATGGACTACGAGGACGGGTTCTCTCATCCGTCCACAACGAAAATATCCACCTGCCTGAGAATGCCCACTATATTATATGCCTCCTCATCGGGTAGAGTACGCGCAAGCTGAGTACTGAGAATGTGTAGCGCCTGGCGACAGATGCTCAATTCACGCGGAAACTGTTGCTCAACCAACTGGCGTATGCTCTCGCTGACTAGCATGCCGCGTGGTTGTGTGTCGCGTTCGAGAACACAGGCGAGGTGCAAGACGAGTCCCGCCAGCACATCGATCTCGAAGGTCTCGCCAACCTCAACCTCAATTAATTCGATCATACGCTCGATTAGAGGCATGATACGCGTGGGATTGAGAAAGAGCAGGCGCTGGCTGAGTGTGAAAGAGATTTCCTGCATCAAATCGCTGCGCCGACCCAGGCTGGAACTGGTGGCACTGGAAACCATCCCTGGTACCGCGAGTTGATCAAGCGCGGTTGGATGCAGTAGCGCGGGATCAATTAGTGTGCTACCAAGTAAGGTACGCAGGCGCGCCATACCGTCCCCAAAGAGAAAATCGGTGAGAGCGATAAAAGGATAGTTCTCCAGATGCGGATTGATAGTGCCGACGACCGCGACAACCTGGCGCTTGCCAACCAGGAGTTGAATATCGGCCTCCGTTTTGCTGGATAAGCTGATATCCATGCAAATAATTTCTACCTCCTGCTCATTTAAGCCTGGCAAATGCTCGATCAGGAGTTCCGCGATCTTGGCCGCGCTGCCAAAGCCGGTCAAGCACACGGAGAGGATGACGCGCGGCGCGTAGTCAACACTAAAACTGGCCTCGTAATACGCAAAATCTTCTTTGAGCAGTGACCCGTTGCGCGTGGCTGGTGGACTACTGCCGTTGCTCAGGCTGGCGGGATCAACCCTGGACTGACCGCTAGCGGAACGCGCTGCGAGGCTGGTGGCAAGCTGGTCGAGGGTTATTTGACGTGAACGCTGGGTGCGCTGTACGGCTTCGATCAGCAGTGGTGTGGAAACGCCTGCAATGGCGCGCGTCTGCACACCAGCCTGCCGGGTGATCATTTCGCCTAGCGAGAGCAGCGAGGAGAAGTCAACCAGAAGCAAGACCCCACCGCCCTGATCCGCCGCCCGCACCCAGCGAATGACCTGATTAAGTAGTTCATCTGGCGCTTGCTCCAGCGTCAATTCTACCCAGCGCACAAAGTTGACGCCGACAAGGGTATTGGCCAGCGCCGCCAGTCCTTCCGCGACACCCCGACCATAGGTTGCTACAACGATCCCCACAGTGGATTGCTCGCTGCTTAAAAGCGTCTCCGCGTTGGCCAGCAAGACGGTCAGGACATCGGTCTCGCTTTCGGGCAAGGTGACATCGAGCGCAGAGCGAAACTGCAAGAGCGCTTCGCGCGCGACCTCATACTCAATGGGATACGCGCGGCGCACGGATTGAATCGCCAATGGCGGAAGCTGGCGCTGCTGTTTCAGATGCTCCAGGCTACTGGTCAGATGCATAGCTAGCACCAGACTGAGCTTATCAGGAAATGTACGCGCCAGGCGCTCTTCCGCGTACCTGGTGATCTGCATGCACACGCGAGCAATCCGCTCATCTACCAGTTCTACCAGTGTACCCGGCCTCTCCGTCCCCACTTCACTGGCAAAACGCTGAAAATAGTGTTGAATATCCAGATGTAGCAGACGATTGATCTCATTCTCAGGCAGACCACTGCTGCGCAAGTTATTCAGATCCTTGCCTATCATCTCATAGAGATCCTGGACAGACGCCGAAACATGATCCAGGCTCAGGCCCGTAGGTGTAAAAATATGGGCCACGCCTAAAATAGGCAAGACTTCCTCCAGAGCTGGCTGTAACTCGGTGGTGCGCAACAGGCCGCTGCGTACGTGATCTGGCACAACCCCCAGATGAACCTGCAAATCCGGTAAATTATTGGTGCGATACTCTAAATAAGCACGAGCACAGGTAAGCTGGACATCAGTGCGCAACTGACCAATATTGCCTGGACAATCGTAGAAGAGCAACGCGCGCAAGACCTGCGGATCGACCTGGATATTCGTGCCAATGCTGCTACATTCGGTCGTGAAAAAAGCGCGCAGCAGCGCATAACGCTCCATCGATGTGCGCTCGCGCAAGCCAGGCAGGAGAATGGTCATAGGAATGCGCCGGCGAAAGGTCGGCAACAGGGTGGTCGTAGGATCTTCGGTGGTGGCTGCCAGCAACAATAACGAAGCTTTACGCTCCTGCACTTCGCCCAGACGACGGAAGCGCTCGCGATCCATCAAATAGAATAGCATCTCCTGGCCCTCTGGCGGGAGACGATGCACTTCATCCAGAAAAAGAATGCCACGATGAGCCTGTTCGACCAACCCTTCGCGGTCGCGATCAGCGCCAGTATAAGCACCACGCACCACGCCAAAGAGATGAGCCATTAGTAACTGAGGGTTGCCCGCGTAGTCCGCGCAATTAAAGCTAATAAAGGGCGCATCCACTGGCAAAGCCCGTAACTCTACGGCAAAGGCATGCATCAGGCGGGCAAAAGTGGTTTTGCCAACCCCACTGGGTCCAGAGAGCAAGGTATGCAGACCACGCGGCGGATAAAGCATGGCAGCCTTGGCCTGCTGAATAGCTACTTTCAAACCCTCCTCGCTGCCGATCAGGGTGTCAAAACTGGTTGCGATAGCCCCTACCTGCACTGTAGCCTCAACCGAGGGTGGCTTTCCTGGCTCACGAATCACGCGTAGAGGGGCCTCTGGCAGCGGCTCAACCGGCACTGGCCCTGGAGCGGAAGGCAACGGAGGGGCGGAAGCAACTGACGTAGCTGTAGACACACTAGAAGAAACCTGGCTCCCATGGCCATCGGTGCCATCAGTTGACGCGACGGGCAACGCTCCCGTCCGCGCTGGATTGCTGGTCGTCTTAACCACAAAAAATACAGGACGACCAGGAATGCGCTCTATCTGTCCTTCGAGCACTAACTGGTTTAAATCCCTGCTTGCATTGGTACGATCAATTTGTGCTACTTCAGCGACTTCTTCAGCGCTGAAGCCCATATGCCTCCGCCAAGCATTCTGCGGCGATGGAGGACGCGCGCATAATGAGCGTAATGCATCGAAAACCCTATCTTTTCGGAGCACCTCGCGACTCCTTCCAGTAAAACCACGTGGTCACTTGCGGGTAAGTGTAGCATAGTTGCAAGAACGGAACAAGAGAATGGGAATCTGGGGGTCGATGCTACAAGGATGACAGGTGCTATATACCGCCTCTCTGGAAAAACGACTTTTCCGGCAACGCTTGAGAACAGGCTCAAATGCCAGTTGCTTGACAACTCTTCTATAATAATTCAGCACATAAAAATCGAGAGGGGATAAAAGATATGGCGAAGAAACTGAATCAAGTCATCGCGATAGAGAAAAACATTAAAAGCCGAGCTTTGCAAGATTTAACTGATGCTCATCATTCTTTGCAAAAGACAGCGCTGCTGGCTGGCATCGCGCGCACTTATCGGCCTAAAGATGAAGAAGGCGAGCAGTTGCCACCAGAAGCGACGAAGGTACAGGAAAAAAGCGAAGAGATTATTCGCGCGACAAACGAAACGCTGACTAAATTGTTTGATGTGGTAGCTACCAAAGACTGGGCCAACTGCCTGGCTAAAGCCGATGTCGTTATTGAAGGGCGCACGTTACTGAGCGGAGTGCCGGCAACCTATCTGCTTTTCCTGGAGAAGCAGCTCGTTGATCTACACACGTTTATCAAGAAGCTGCCCGTCCTGGATGCTGCTGAGACATGGGTCTTCGACCAGTCAGCGGATTGCTGGGCCACAGAGCCAATCCTGACCACGCGCACCAAAAAAGTTCCGCGCAACCACGTGAAAGCGGAAGCAACTGAACATCACCCGGCCCAGGTTGAGGTCTATTACGAAGATATCACAGTTGGCCACTGGCGCACGACTAAATTCTCTGGTGCCCTGCCCGCCAGGCGCATAAACGAGTTGCTGGCGCGCGTAGAAAAGCTGCAAGAAGCAGTGAAATTCGCGCGCGAAGAAGCCAACAACCTCGAAGTTGAGGATGTAAAAACAGGCGAGGCCGTGCTAGGCTACCTGTTCGCTTGATTGACCGGGATGGGTGAGCGGTCGAGTCCGTAAGGTGCGGGGATTTACTGCCGCAAAAAGGTTGAGACCCGGAGAGTGTCCATCTCCGGGTCTCTGTTTGCCATCCAATTGCGCGCACCAACACGTTTAAGTTAGCGGTTCATTTCTAAGATCCATGCGCTCTGCGATTAAGCTACCAATGCACGAAAAGAAGCATCGGGCTGGAATTGAACCAGCATCTCACTGATATCGACCGCTCACATTCGATTTGGCGCTCGACGGCGAATGCTGAGGCTTGGAGAGAGTCTCAGTTATAGGTCGGACAACCACGCAGCCTCTACCATTATTGGGCTATCTCGCCGCGTGATGGCGAGAGCAGGATTCGAACCTGCACTGATACGCGTGTCCTTCAGGCTCAAGCTTAATTTCAGTCTATTCTCCGCTACTTAGTCTAAAGCAAACCAGCGTAAAATGCAAGAGTCTCTTCAAGCCAAAAGAGTCCAGGAAAACCTCCTGCTTCTGACCTCGCTTCTTACATGCGTTATACTATACAATGGGGAAAACGCCCGCTTAGCTATGCAATGGACGCGGCACGGGCGAAGCAGGGGAGGACATGCAGCATGCAAACGCTTATCGCGAATAGTATTTTCGCCATTGTGGTCGGTATTCCGAACGCGCTGGTGCTGGTAATGTTGTTGAACGCCTGGGGCTTGCGCACTCCTGGAAAGGCACTGGCAGAGGATGTGCGCGCCAAACGCCAGAGGAGCCTGGCAGACGCAGCAAAAATTGCCCGCAATTGTATGATCTTTGTGATCGGGGCTGCCGCGTTTTATTTTGGCCTGAGTCTGGGTGAAGGCCACCTCGATCCCGCGGCTATTCAATTGAGCCTGGAGGGGCTATTGGGCATGATTCTGCCGCTGATCGCGTGGCGCTGGTGCGCGGGTCTGGCGAAGCGCTACCAGGGCGTGGTCTGAGATCCCCAGATCCTGCGGTCTAAAATACTCTGCTAGCCTGCGCTGCGCTGGTACCTGTGCTGCGTGTCGCAACCCGCGCGTTATATAATAGCTTACAGATACCTGACACACTTGATCACAAAGAAAGTGGATACTATCTATGGCTTTGAAATTTGGCCTGGTCGTCCCTCAAGGCTGGCGTATGGATCTGACGCACATTCCTGATCCAGTCGAGGCCTATGAGACAATGACGCGCGTGGCGCTCCTGGCCGAGGAGACTGGCTTCGATTCTATCTGGCTGTATGATCATTTCCATACAGTGCCCCAACCAACGCAGGAGATCACCTTTGAGAGTTGGACCAGCACAGCGGCTCTGGCGCGCGATACAAAACGCGTGCGTATCGGTCAGATTGTGACCTGTAATGGCTATCGCAATCCCGCTCTCCTGGCAAAGATGGCCAGCACGGTTGATGTGCTTTCCCATGGTCGTCTGGAGCTGGGTCTCGGCGCGGGCTGGTATGAGCATGAGTATCGCGCCTATGGCTATGAGTATCCCGACGCGCCAACTCGCCTGCGCTATTTACGCGAGGCTGCGCAAATTCTGCTGAAGATGTGGACGGAAGAAGAGGCTGTTTTCGAGGGCAAATATTACCAGGTGCGCGGCGCTATCAATCAACCTGAAGGAGTGCAAAAGCCGCATATCCCTCTGCTCATTGGCGGCGGTGGCGAAAAAGTCACCCTGAAGCTGGTCGCGCAATATGGCGATGCTTGCAACGTTGGTCATCTGGATAACGAGGCTTTGACGCACAAATTTGCCTTACTGCAGCAGCATTGCGAGAATGTTGGACGCGACTATCAGACCATCAGGCGCACCGCGCTTTTTAACTGCGCGATCGCGGAAAACGACGCGCAGGCTCGGCAAAAAGCGAATGCATTCCAGCGCAATATTCCTTCCGGGCGTATACGCGAACAGGCGCTTGTCGGCACTCCCGAAGCGATTCGCACGCGCCTGCAAGAGATCGAAGAGGCAGGAGCACAGGAGATCATCCTCTATTTTCCAGATGCGGCTGATCTGGAGAGCGTGCGCCTCTTCGCAAGTACATGTCTACCCCACTAACTGACGCGCTGGGCAAGTGTTTTCGCCGCCCACGATGAGCAGGCAAGAGCGTTTTGGAATTGTCCCAAAACTCGCCAGGGGACCCGCTCTGGACCTGCGCGGAAACGCTTGCCCGGCGGTTTAGCTAACATGCAAAAGGAGATACGCCTTTGAATATTCAAGATGTGATAAAACAGGCTCAGGAGAGTGAACTGCGCCTGATACGCTTTTTGTACTGCGACAATGGGGGCATCATTCGCGGCAAAGCGACGCACGCCAGCCGACTGGCTGCGCGTATGCGCAACGGCATCGGCCAGACGCTGGCAATGCAAGCCTTCACTGGTGTGGAGTCGCTGGCCGATGTGCCTGGTATGGGACCTGTCGGCGAGTTTCGACTGATCCCGGACCCTGAGACATTCGCGGTTCTGCCATATGCGCCCAACACGGGCAGTATGATGTGCGATATGATCCGCCTGGACGGCCAGCCCTGGGAAGCGTGTCCACGCTCATTCCTTAAACGTCAGATCGCGCTTCTGACCGCGCAGGGTTGGAGCGCGGAAACGGCTGTCGAACACGAATTTTATCTGGCCCGCCAGGAAAACGGTGCCTATGTGCCCGCAGATCACAGCCTCTGCTATAGTAGCATTGGCCTGGATGAGCAGGCCGATCTCATCGATTCGATCCTGGAGGCCCTGGAGAACCAGGGCATCTCCATCGAACTGTTCCACACTGAACTGGGCCCGGCGCAACAAGAACTCTCGATCCACCACGCAGACGCCCTGCGTACGGCTGATAATGTCTGCCTGGTACGCGAAACGGTTCGTGGCATAGCCCGCCAGATTGGTCTGCTGGCAAGCTTCGCGCCAAAACCCTGGCTGGACCAGGCTGGTAGCGGCGCGCATATTCATATAAGCTTGTGGGAAAGCGATAGAGCCACTCAAACGAGCAAAAATCTCTTTTACTCAGCCGACGAGCGCGGCCATCTTAGCCAGCTTGGCAAATATTTTATCGGTGGCGTGCTACGCCATATTCGGGGCCTGTTAGCGCTGACCTGTGGCAGTCCAAATTCGTATCGCCGTTTGCTGCCACATTACTGGAGTTCGGCTTATGGAGTCTGGGGCTTCGATAATCGCGAGGGTGCGATACGCGTCCCCTCGACCTTCTGGGGGCATGAAGCTACCTCTATCAATCTAGAATTGAAATGCTCCGATCACAGTGGTAATCCCTACCTGGCCATAGGTGCATTGATTGCCGCTGGTCTGGATGGTATCCATAAGCAGATAGACCCGGGCGAGCCACTAGAGATCGATCCTGGCAATTACACTGACCATGAGCGCGAGCAGCGAGGCATTCAGCGCCTGCCTACCACTCTGGATGAAGCCCTGGATGAGTTGGAACGGGACACTGTACTCACGAAAGCCCTTGGCCCCGAACTCACTGCTTCTTACCTGGCGGTAAAACGCAGCGAAAGCGCATTCTTCCAGGACAAAACACCCGAGGAAGAGACGCGGCAACATTTTTATAAATATTAGCTACATTTTGCCAGCACATCCCTGAACTCTAACAAGCAGAGCGCTCACCGTGGCAGGTGAGCGCTCTGCTTGTTAGAGTTCAATGGTCATTGACGAGAAAGCTGGAGGAAGCGTTTGGCCCGGATCTCTTAAAGTCCATTTCAGTATCTTCAAGCTCATCGGGAGCAAGCGCCAGGCCGCTCCCGCCTTGATGCATGGTACATCAGAAAGCCGAAAAGTTCCAGTGACTTTGCACTACATGCATTCAAGCAACTTTTGTGGGATTAAATGCGCCTGGCAAGCAGGTTTTATTCCATATTGGTTGCTTAATTGTACTTAGGCATTGGGATCGTTTTCCGGGAATGCCCGGGTAGTGGCCCCATTGGGACCAGAGCCGGTGTAGCCTACGCTCTGCCGAGTTTTATTGGCAGCATCCTGGCTGGTCTGCTTAGCCTTATCCGCCATGTCCTGACTGGTCTGTTTGACCCGATCGGCCACATCCTGGCTGGTCTGCTTGGCTTTGTTGGCCATGTCCTGACTGGTCTGTTTGACCCGATCGGCCACATCCTGGCTGGTCTGCACAGCTTTAGTGCTCAGAGATGCGCCAGTATCTTTGGCCGTAGAGACAGCCTGCTGGGCATAATCGCGCAGGTTCTCTTTGGTATCAGTCACACGCTGCGAAAGCTGATCAGCGTAATAGTTGAGACGTGAATCTTCAGGTAAGGAATTGCGAAGTTCCTGTACACGCGAGGCCAGACGACGGCGAGTCTCCTCACCACTAAAAGGCGCCACGAGCAAACCAACTCCCACACCTACAAGTATGCCTTTGGTAAAATTATTCATATATCATCCTTCCAATCCTAATAGCAGCGACCACGGACGACGCGCATCGTTGCTTGCTATAACATTTCTCTTTCTACTATAGCCTGCATATCTATAAACACGTGCGAATGAAGATCATCGTTTCAGCAAGCGTAGATCTCAATCAAGTGTGAGTAGCATCTCCAGATAACCAGCCAGCGCCGCGTAAGGACCAGCCAGAGGCAGCGCTGTTTGTAATTCACGCAAACGCTCAGGCGCGAAGCCACGCTGCTGGAGAGAGCCCAACCAGGCGCGCGCGCGCGCGATACGTTGCTGGTCAGCGGGAGAAACAGGCTGATTCCACTGGCCACGTCCATAGTTATAGCGACGTAGAAGTTCGGGATCGCGCAGGTAGGCGCGTAGCAGAGGAAGCATAACGGTTTGGAGCGCGCTCTCGTCGATCTGGGTAGCCAGGTATGCCTGGTAAAGTTTTGTATCGAGCGCGCTCGCATGTTCCATTTTGCGTAACAGTTCCTGGCTCTCAGCTAGAGCCGTGCGGCGAGCATGGCTGAAGGTACCATGAGATGTCAGATGAAGCAGAGTGAGATCGCCCAGAATGGTCGCACCAAAACCCAGGCGTCCCACCCAGCCGGTTAGCGCTGGCGGCAATTGTATACCACTCTCCCAACTGCGCATTGTCTCACGCGTCACCGGCCAGCGCAGCCAGGCGCGCGCGGGCGTGAGCAAGGGATCGAGAAAGACAATCTCACGCGCGAACGAGAGCACAGCCTCGATAAAAGCCTCTTGCTTCTCCAGGCGGTTACTACCAATGATCCAGGTATCAATGATACCTGCGTCTCGATACGCGGCGTGGCGCATCTGCCATTCATCCAGTTCCAGGGGCGCGCACTGAAACTCCACAGCCTGGCGCCGCCCATCGGGATGCAAGAGAAACACGTCGGCGATGCGATTGGGTCCTGGGAGCCGCTCCTCTAAGCTCACGCTGGCGCCAGGAAACTGCGCGCATAACCATTGCGCCAGAGCCAGTTTGCCACGCATATGGCGCACCGACTCACCTTCCGTGCTCCAGGCACACTCCCCACGCTGATGCGCAAAGTGCAACTGCATGCGCTTGCTCGGCCCACCTCGCACATGCACGATGCCGCGGCAGTTGGGACAATGCAGCTGTTGCTCGTGCGACCAGTTCTGCAACTGCTCCAGAGGCTGCTCCTCAGCGACTACAGGCCGCTCTTCTGGACCGTATGCCACCAGCATATCTTTCTTCCTCCTCTCAGACAAACTTCTCGTTAGCTTGCCTCGTCCGAGAACACTCTGCCGTTCAGTTCCCATTATACCAAAAGAGCGGGGCACAAACGCACACAATGCTCACGCCTCCTCTCCCCTCTGCCAGCGCAGATGGCGATAAGGTAGTAGCAAAAGCACAAGCACTGGTGCCAGGCCAAGGAAAGCCAGAGCAGCCAGCATCCCAAAGTTGGCTGAGATCAGACCAACCGCGCCAGGCAAAATGATCTCAAAGGGAACACCCAGACCAATGACTACACGCACAAGACCCGAACGGTTCGGTCTCCGGGCATAAGCCTGCGCCTGTGCCAGCGGATACCAGCCCGCGCAGCAGAAACCGATCACAAACAGCGCCACTACTGTTGACCAGAGCGCGTGGAAAAGTAGCAAAGCAACGACGCCCAGCAGGGTCGCTATAGCCAGCCAGAATAGTACTGGCACCGGCGCTAATGCACGCCGTTTGAGCAACTGATCCAACACAAATAATCCCAGAAAAGAGGCGACCATGTGGAGTGTCAGAATAGAAGCGACCCATGCTTCACTCAAATGAAGCACATCGTGCAGGTAGAGCGCGACAAAACCCAGAAAAACCTCATCAAGCATAGTCGGAATCAGCGTCAACGCGGCCCAGCGCAAGAGCAAGGGATCGCGTAAAGCCTCGCGCAGGCCGGCCCGTATGCTCACACGCGCTTCTTCTCTTCTCTCCACGATCGGCAACTGTTCGGGCCGCGCTGGAAAACGTAGCAGACAGAGAAACACTGCCATCCCAAACCAGGCCGCAGCAGCCAGCCAGCACAACCCATTCCAGCCACGACCAGAGGCCACAAAAACGGCTACAACCAGTGGTGAAAGAAAATCACCAACGCTGCTCAACATGGTCCAGCGTGTCATTATGCGCGCTCCATCAGCGGGTGAGAAGTCGATTAACGCCGCCTGAGCCAGCCCGACGCCAGCGCCATTCGCGGGAAACCAGAGCATAAACGCCAGCAACAAAAGTGGATAACTGCTGACATAGCCCATCAGTAGAGTTGTGATAGCAAGCAGGAACAAGCCGCCAAGAATCCAGGGCTTTTTGGAACCACGATCGCTCAACAAATTGACAAACGGATCAATTACCATACCGGCCAGCGCCGCTACCGTAAAAAGCAAGCCGATCTGGACATAGTCTAAACCCAGTTGAGCGCGCAGTAGAGGCAGAGCTATGGTGGGAAAACCCGTCAGTAATTCATCCAGCAAGCCCATGTAGAGTAGAAGCGGGCGAGCCAGCTCACTGGTTCGCAAACGAGAAAAAGCGAGACGCAAAAACATAGATAAGCACATCCTCTCCAAACAAATTTGAGTCAGTAGACACGCCAAAAACGTTCAGAGAAGAGGGAGGTCCGCGGGCACAGCAAGGATGATCAACTCGCGCTGACCTGTATCCATGTGGTTTACCTGGACAGCTAAACCGTTTTAACTGGAGAAAAGAGAGTTAACAGGGTTCGCGCATCATAGTACTCTTGCTTTCACTATGCACTTGAGTGGTTTATTTATCCTATTATAGCATAATTCTGAGGTCAATATTGTAATTGGCAAGCAGGCTTAAGCAATGGTACAATAAGCAGCACATTCGGCAGGCGCTTTTATTTCCGCCCACAAGAGGAAATGAGGGCTATGTTCGCGACAGAGGGAGGAAATGCCTATGCTCGACCTGGCCAGTATTCCTGTGGTAGATAATCACTGCCATCCCATTTTACGGGACCAGCAGTTGGATACCCTTGCGTATCGCGCCTATTTTACCGAGGCAAGTGACCCTGTATTCGCCGAGCGGCATGTCGCCAGCAGTGTTTACTATCTGTGGATGCTGCGCCAACTGGCGACGCACCTTGGCTGTTTAAGCAAAAGCGACGAGGACGAAATACTCAAAGCTCGCCAGAGGCTTGACTCAGATACGTTAGTTGAGCGCCTGTACCGCGCGGCCAGATTTGCTATGCTGATCTTTGACGAAGCACATCCGCAGCCGGAACTCTGTTACACACCAGAACAACTCGGCCAGCTCGGCCATTGTCGGGTAGCGCGTATGTTGCGTCTGGAAACGCTGATGCAAAAGCTGGTCGTTGAAGAGGACGATTTCGATGATCTTGTGGCGCGCTACCGCCACGCGCTAACGAATCTGCGCCTCCACGGCTATGTCGCGCTCAAAAGCATCGTCGCTTATCGAACTGGCCTGAATATTCTGCAATGGAGCAAAGATCAGGCTGCGGCCTCTTTTCGCCTGGCCCGCGAGTCTATTCGCGATCAGAAGCTGCGTATCGCACACAAACCGCTCATCGATTATCTCCTGCATATCGCGTTTCTCCAGGCTGCTGAGCAGAATGTCGCCGTGCAATTTCATACTGGCTATGGCGATAACGAGACAGATATGCGCCTGGGCAATCCCCTACAGTTGCGTGACGTACTGGAGAATAGCGCGTACCGGAATATGCCGATCGTGCTGCTGCACGAGAGCTATCCTTACACCCAACTGGGAGCTTACCTGGCTGCTGTCTACCCACAGGTCTATTTTGACCTCTCGTATACCATCCCCTTCGTTGACCGGCTGGAAATGTTGGCCTTCACACGCCAGGCTCTAGGAGTGGCTCCCGCTAGCAAGCTGATGTATAGTTCGGATGGTATTTTTCTGCCAGAAATGCACTGGGCCGCCGCCTTACGCGGGCGTAGCGTGCTGGGGCAGGTGCTGGCCGAGATGATCGAACAGGATGAAATAGACGAGCAGCAGGGATATCAGCTAGCTCATCAGGTATTGCACGATACCGCTTATAACGTTTACAGACTCTAATCCTGGCATATACAAAGGAAAATAGCAACATGACAAAGAATGTACATGACAATACGCATTATTTTCGCGTCAGTGTCTCCGCGCTGATTTTTGAGGATGAGCGCGTGTTGCTGGCGCATCGACGCGCCATTGACTGGTGGAATCTACCTGGCGGTGCTGTTGATCCAGGCGAAACTGTCGCAGAAGGCCTGAAGCGCGAGGTGCGCGAAGAGACTGGCCTGGAGGTTGAGGTTGGTCAGCTGATTGGAGTCTATTCCAAGCCATTAAAGCAAGAGATCGTGCTCGCTTTCCGCTGCTATGTTGTCACAGGTACGCCCGGCACTATCGATGACGAGGATATCGATGAGAGCCACTACTTCTCGATACATAACCTGCCGCCCAGACTGCTGCCTAAACATCTCCAGCGTATCACCGACGCTCTGCTTAATCAGCCACAAGCCCTTCTGCGCGATCAGCTTAGCACTACAGAGCAGGACCAACGGTTGACCTGATTCCCTTCTGCCTGGCAGTGAAGGTGCCTGTAATCGAGAATGGCGCACTTACCGTTGCTGGCTATGCTAGAGGGCAGAAGCAGAGTTGACTTGCTTCTGCTCCTACCCGCTCGTGAAGGAGTCTAGGCGTCAGGACGACGCGCGGTAATATGATAGACATGCCAATGTTTGCGCGTACCGTCCGCGGTCGCGCCGTCCTGATCTTCTTCCGTAAATTCGAGGATCTCCAGTCCCTCAAGCTGTGCATGCGCCTGGGGAACGGTAAAGAAGGTCATAAAATTTTCTGGGGTGTTCCAGGTATCATTGACACCCAAAAATTGGCCGACAAAGATGCCATCGGGCTTGAGCGAAGCTTTGAGGCGCGCAAAGACCTGAGCAAACTGGTCTCTGTGGGTAAAAGGCAGAGAAAAATGAGCATTAACAAGGTCGTAATGCGCGAAGCTGAAATCCTCAAAAGCTGCCTGCACCAGGCACAGATGAGTGGTGGATAGATCCGCCAGCGCAGCGAACGAGGCAGCTTCGCGATCCACCGCGGTGACAACAAAACCCCGCGCCAGCAGATAACGTGTATCGCGGCCCGCGCCACAACCCAGATCTAAGGCCTCGCCCACTCTCCCCAGCAGATCGACCGCCGCGACCAGGCGCGGCCAGGGCGGTCGATCTTTGGTAAGCTTGTAGAAATCACTCCAGACGAATTCACGCATGATCTTTCCTCCCCTTGCTTTAGAGTTGCTCTAAGACCGCGCTTTGGCGCGCTGCAACCTCTACCTCCCCGCTCAACTCGCGCCCATCCAACAGCGAGCGAAACGTCCCGGTGGGCAGCGCCAGCGTGGCTGACTGGTCGGTATGATTGAGAATAAAATAAACATGGCGTCCATCGGCCCGCAAACGGCGCGTGACCTCCACACCGGCGGGCGCGGATAGCACAGGCTCAACTCTGGCCAGATTCGCCAGGTGGCGCAGCAGAGTTGCCAGTAGGTCCGCGCTGGCGTAAGTCGCCAGATACCAGGCCTGGCCCGCGCCGTAATGGTTCACAGTCAGAGCTGGCTGTCCAGCGTAATAATCGCTGGTAAAGGTGCCAACAGCCCGCGCGCCCTCCAGGTGCAGGTATTCGCCCCACAAAGTCGCCTGATAAATGCCTTTGCATGCACCTTCCTCGATAACCACCTGATTGACCATTGACGGTAACAGAGGATCAAACTCCTCGACGCGTATGCCCAACAATTTACGTAAGGCACCTGGATAGCCGCCTGAAGTCACATGATTACGCTCATCGACGATCCCGCTAAAAAAAGTTGTCAGGAGTACGCCACCGCGCTCCACAAAACGCTCCAGGTTGGCAGCCGCTCCGGGACGCAGCAGAAAGAGCAGCGGTACCACGACCAGGCGATAGCGGCTCAGGTCGGCATCAGGCTGAACTATATCTACCGCGACATGCAGGTCGTAAAGTGCCTGGTAGCTGGCTTTGAGCACTTCCCAATAGCGCAATTGATCGCTGGGAGAGGGCTGATATTCGACAGCCCACCAGTTCTGCCAATCCATCACCAGCGCTACCTCAGCCTCGATACGCGAACCCACCACCGCTGGCGAAAGACATTGCAGGTCCGCACCAAGACGCGCTACCTGCTGAAAAATACGCGTATGCTCACTGCCTTCGTGCGAGACAATCGCGCTGTGAAACATCTCCGCACCCGCTAGCGACTGGCGCCACTGGAAGTAGAGTATCCCATCCGCGCCGCGCGCTACGGACTGCATACTCTGCAAATAAAGCACACCTGGCCGTTTATGTGGATTCTGCCGCATCCAGTTAACCTGGCTCGGCGCCTGCTCCATAACTATATGTGGTTGCCCATCCTTGAGCGAACGCATCAGATCGTGAGTAAGCGCTGTTTCCCAGGCCGGCGTACCTAGAGCTGGATACTGATCAATGGCAATCAGATCCAGATACGGCGCCCAGGCAAAGCCGTCAATAGGCTTATGGGCAACCATAAAGTTAGTTGTCACTGGCACCTCCGGCGTCACCCGGCGCAGAATCTCAGCCTCCAGACGATAACAGCCCAGCAACGCATCAGACATAAAACGCCAGTAATCCAGCATCTGACCAGGATTCGCGTGCGTAGGCGTCGCGCGCGGTGGCAAAATATCCTCCCAAGCGTAGTAATGCTGGCTCCAGAAAGAGGTCCCCCAGGCCGCGTTTAACTCCTCCAGCGACTGATAACGCTCCTGGAGCCAGGTACGAAAGGTCTCAGCACAGGTATCGCAGTAACAGGCAAAGATATGGCAGCCATATTCATTGTTAACATGCCACATCCTGAGAGCCGGATGATCACGATAGCGCCCTGCTAATTGCTCGACCAGTAGCCCAGCCTTGCGACGGTAGTCGGGACTATTCGGACAATAGTGCTGGCGTGAACCATGGCTCAAACGCGCGCCATCGCGCGTCACAGGTAGCATCTCTGGATACACGCGGCTCATCCATGTAGGCGGCGCGGCGGTCGCGGTAGCGAGGTCGGCCATAATTCCATGCTCGGCCAGCAGATCCATCAGGCGATCCAATTGCGCGAAATGATACTCCTCCGGGCGTGGCTCCAGGCTGGCCCACGAGAAAATATTCAGCGAAACCATATTCACTCCCGCCAGCTTCATCAAGCGCATATCCTCTTGCCAGACAGCCTCAGACCACTGCTCAGGATTGTAATCAGCGCCATAGAGGATGGCGGGCAGAAATGTGTGTGACATTCATAACTCCGGTTCTGTCAATCTATTATGTCAAATTAAAAAGTCGGCTAATCCAATCAATGAGTTGGTACGCATATGGAGCCTCGGCATCAAGATAACGCGCCGTAATCGCCTGCTCCAATGGCTTACCTGGCGCCAAAATGCGCAGAGCGGAAATCACTTCTTTTTCAAAATCAGTCAAGGCGATTTTATCCCATAAGCTTGCGACAGTAGCTCTATCTAATCCATTTGCTGAGATAAAAAGATCCGGGATATCATCTAGAGTGTGATTAAAGAGAGCCAAAAATCCACTAGATGGGGGCGAATAATTAGAAGAGAGCAGATAATTAGTAGTCCAGGCTTGTCCCTGACGAAATTGCAGGCGCGGAATGATATTATCTACAGCAGATAAATCTTCTAGAGACACAGACTTAACATGTCGGGAACCATCTGAGGCAAACTGGAGAGTGGCCCAATCCATTGCTATTGTCAGACATTCATCTGGATTATGCAACGGACCAATCTGAATAATATTAGAGTGCTCGCGCACATCTTTCCAGCCCAAAAATAGATACTTTAGGGCTTCCGTAATATCATCAGGAGAAGCCTGCATCCAAGGAATTCTTAGCTCATACCGTTCTTGTAAGATTTCTCCAATCAGATGTGAGCCATCTTTACGCGCATATAAATGCAAAGCTTCTAATAGCGTTGTTTTTCCAATATTATTCTTCCCTACAAGCAGATTGACGCGTCCCAATTTCTCAATTTGCAGATGGCGCAAGCCACGAAAATTGTTGATCTCCAGCGAGTCCAGAAGAAGCTTAGCCATTTGTCCCTCCACTCAATGCACAACAGAGCGCAACCATTTCCATCTATTTTACTCTAACCGCGCCGAATTACAAATTAGCAGCGCCCAGTAGTACATCTGCCAGGGCCTGTGCGGCTTCGGCGCGCAGACGAGCTTCGAGGTCGCTAGCCCAGGTGACATCCCAGGCGTTGTGTTCTTGCAGCAGTTGCTGGCAGCGCGCGAGGGGATCGCAGGTGGGATCAAGCGGAGGGAAGCCGGGCGTGGCGCGGGTGACGACGATTTCGAGCAAGGTGGGACCATGACCGGCGCGGGCACGCTGCATGGCTTCCTGAGTCGCGGCGTAGACGAGCAGCACATCGGAACCTGTGATACGTTCGTAGTGCAAACCTTCCGGTAAGGACAGTGTACTCAGTGTAGAGGGAAGATGGGGAGGGCTATCCTGTTCGCAGATGAAAAGCGCGGGAAGCTGGTGCTGTGCGGCAAAGGTAATGCCCGCGCGAAAATCGGACTCAGCCGTAGCGCCATCGCCGCAGTAAGCAATGGTGACAGAGGGAGACTTGCGCAGTTTGCAGGCAAAGGCAATGCCCGCGGCATGCATGATCTGCGTGGCTACAGGCGCGGGCGCGGTGACAAGGTTATGTTTGTGATAGCCCCAATGAGAGACTGGGCGAGAAGTCGGACGTGCCTCCAACTCTGACTCTCCAGCATTCTGACGCGCTAGCTGCGCCTCCTGCTCGCGCAAAGTCGGTGCCTGGCGCGCCTGGAGATATGTACGTAAAACCTCCTCAGGCGTCATGCCAATGGTCAACACTACGCCGAGGTCGCGATAATAGGGCAGAGTAAAATCCTGGCCCACTTCAATGCACAGCGCGCTGCCCACCTGGGCAGCCTCATGGCCACGACAGGATGCCACAAATCCCAACTGCCCCTGCTGATAAGCAGTCCAGGCAATACTATCTACCAGGCGCGTCCGCAACATCTGCGCATACATCTCCCTGAGTAGATCGAGGCTCTCTGAGCCTTGCGCGCTTTTCTCCAAACTAAGTCCCATGAGTTCCACAATTCTTCTAGCAAAAGCGTTCCGACACCGGTCACTTGACCTTTTCGGCATTCCCATTGTACAATCCCTCAAGGCGTAGGCGACCCGGCAAGGACTTAATTACAATCTGCTTTGAGGATACTGCAAATTATACTATATCATCGGATTCCAGAACAGCAAAAGAGATGCCAGGTCTACCCAGCCAGAGTCCCTGGCAAAAACGACTGCATTGATTTTGGCCGGTCCTGGTTTTATAATGCAATTAGATGGACAAACAATTACTTACAATTCAGCCAGGCCCGATCGGTCAATGCAGACAGATGGAGGGAGGTCTATGACTGTTAATTCCCGTACGACGGCAGAGCGCACTACAGCAGAGCCGCTGGATATGCTCGCGCTTTACCGCACAATGCTGACGGCCCGAGTCATGAACGATATGCTCAAAACACGCAAAACTCAGGGCCGCTTTCCTTTTTATATCGGCTGCGCGGGACATGAAACTATGGCCGCGGTCGTGGCGGCGCTCCAGCCAGATGACTGGCTGTCGCTGTACTACCGCGATCTGGCAGCGTGGCTGCAACGCACCGGCGATATCCATACGCCGCTGCGCGAGGCATATTCGCGCACAACTGGCTCAATGGGCGCGGGACGCAATATGCCCGCTCACTACAGTAGCAAGCAACAACATATCCTACCAGGATTTAGCGAGGTGGCTGGCCTGGCTCCCTTCGCAGGCGGCGTGGCCTTCTCTTTACAATGGCATAAAAAACCAGACATTATTCTCTATACTGGCGGAGACGGAGCCGCGGCCACAAACGATTTCTACGCGCTTTTTCGCCAGGCATCCGCGCATCGCTTACCCGTGTTGATGATTATTGAGGATAACGGCTGGGCCATTACGACTACCCCGGATCATCAATGGGGTGGCTCGCTGGTGGAATGGGCCAGAGGCGGCGGCGTTCACGCCGAGGAGGTAGACGGCACGAACCCGCTGGCCGCTTACGAGGCGACGCTCCACATGGCTGAGTACGTGCGAGCAGGCAAAGGGGCCGCACTGATCCATCTACGCCTGGGCCTGCTCGATGCCCATTCCAGTAGCACGGATATCAAGAGCTATCGCACAAAAGAAGAGATTGAAGCGACTGCTGCGACAAAAGATCCGGTGAAAAACTTTGGCCGCTGGCTGGTAGAACACGGTTATCTGCAAGAAAACGAGATTGAGCGCATGCGCAAGGAGATCAAGGGCGAGATCGAACGCGCCGAAGCCGAGGTGCTTACGGAGCCAGAGGTCGAGGCCGCGCGAGTGCTGGACCATGTGCTTGAGGTGCCTGCCTGGCAGGAAAATACGCCACGCGGAGCCAAACGCCAGTTGCCAATGTTAACAGCGATTAACGAGGCACTGGTCGAAATGGCGCGCCGCGATGATGGCTTTTTTGTATATGGCCAGGATGTGGGCAGCGCCAAAGGCGGAGTCTTTGGCGCGACTGCCGCGCTGGTCAATGAAATGCCTGAGCGCGCGATCAGCAGTCCGCTCAATGAGCAGGTGATTATCGGTATTGTGGCGGGCGCGGGTATGGTCGATGACAAAGCTCGCTGCGCGGAGATTCAGTTTGTCGATTATCACCAATCGGCCAGCCAGACCATCCGCCTGGCCGCGCGTATCCTCTACCAGAACTACGGTAGCTGGCATGTACCGATGATTATCCGCACAAAATCCGGTAGCGGCGGCGGTGGCCCCATCTCCAGCGGCGGCGCTGGCGGCGGCGCCTTTGGCCACTCCAACGCGGGCGAACAATGGTTCACCTCGATCCCAGGCATGATCACACTCTGTCCATCCACACCTTTCGATGCCAAGGGTCTGCTGCTGGAAGCTGGACGGGCGCAATCGCCTGTGACTTTCCTGGAACGCGGGCGCCTCTATCGCTCTGAGCCGCCGAAAGATAGTCAGGGCAAGCTAATTGAGGCCATGGCGGAACACTGGTATGTGCCAGAGGGTTACTATACCCTGCCCATCGGCAAGGCCCGCCGCCTGCGCATTGGCGAGGGACCCAGCCAGCTCGCTATTCTCGCCTGGGGCACGATGGTGCTGGAGGCCTGCACTGCCGTAGCCGATATCGTCAATCGCCAGGGGGGCGCGTTCGAGATTGTCGATCTGCGCACACTGGTGCCTTTCGACAAGGAAGCCGTGCTCGCGGCGGTGCGCGAGGCCAATCGCGTGCTGGTTGTGACAGAAGAGATCGATCTAACCAGCTTTGGTCGCCATCTCCACTCGTGGGTTATCCAGCACTGCTTCTACGATCTGGATAGCACGCCCGGCCTGATTACAGCCCTGCCAGCTCCTCCCGCTCCCTATAATAGCGCCGAAGAACTGGCCTTTTTCCCCACAGCAAAAACTATCGAAGCGAAAATAAACGAGTTGCTCCAGGAGTAAGCGACTGAGGGCGTCTGCTGCAAGCCTGGCCACAACGGCTAAGCGTGCAGCAGACGCCCTCAGTCTGTCCACGAGATCTACCGGTCAGACAAGCGAATGCGCAGACAGAACAGCGCCTCCTCACACTAAAAAAAGCATTTGTTACCCAGCAACCTCCCCTATACGTTTGATATGGGAAGCGACAAAGAAGATTAGTTATGTCATCTGCATCAATACTTATTGACCAGGCACAGGTGGATCGTTTTTATGAAGCAAGCTCCCGTCTCCGATATTCTCTGGCTCTTTCTAGGCACGCGACTCTTACTAATCGCGCTCACCTATTTTAGCTACATCCTTTTTCCGGTACCTCCTCATCTCTATCCCAATACCGGAGTCGATGTGATGGGGCTTCTCTCTTCATGGAACCATTGGGACGCGCAACGTTTTATAAGTGTCGCCCAAAATGGATATACATCGCGCTACGATACGCCGTTTTTTCCCCTTTTTCCACTGCTGATCAAAGGCAGCGCGCTGATCTTTGGCAATCAGGGCTTTCTGGCCATCGGCATGCTTGTGAGCAACGCCGCTCTACTGGCAACGCTCTTTGTGCTCTATCAACTGGCCACTGACGCGCTGGGAGAACAGGTAGGTAGACGCACACTGCTCTATGTGTGTATCTTCCCCACAGCTTTGTTCTTTTTCGCATCTTACAACGAGTCCCTTTTCCTGCTCCTGACCAGCGGTTCATTCCTGGCTATGCGCAGGCAGAGATGGTGGCTGGCGGGCCTGATGGGAATGCTCGCGGCTCTGACCCGTTCAGCGGGCGCACTGCTGCTGCTGCCCTATCTCTACGAGGTCTGGGCTGGCAGATCGCTGGCGCCGCATGAGCAAGGGACTGTTGCGCGTTGGCAACAGTTGCAGGAGTTGCTGCCCAGAATCTTGCCCGCTCTACTCATACCATTGGGCACCCTCACCTATTGCATCTACTGCCAGCTTACTTTTGGCAATCCCCTGATTTTCGCGGCGGTCCAGAGCAACTGGGGTAGGATCACCACCTGGCCCTGGAGCGGCTCAATAAGCGCTTTGCTTGAGCTTTTTTATGTCCAGCCGTTTGGCTCTTTTATCGAAGCCCATCTGCTATTGGATATGGCCGCTACCTTTGGCTTTATAGCACTGGCAGTCGTATGCTGGCGCAAACTGCGGCCCGCTTATGCCATCTGGATTAGCCTGCTGCTCCTCTATATGCTGCTCAGTCCAGCCCTGACTCAGCACGATATGCTCCAGTCAAACCAACGCTTTGTGCTGGAAATGTTCCCAGGCTTTTTTGTCTTGGCGGCGTTGGGACTGAAGTACCCACGCTTGCATCATATATGTATGCTGGCCTTCCCGAGTCTGCAAGCCATTATGGTGGCCTTGTTTGTGCTCAATCGCTGGATGGTTTAGGGGGAGAGAGATTATGTTAGAGAAAATTCTGCAAGAAAAACAAGTAGAGCTGCCGGGTGCGCAACAAGTTTTTGCCAGTAACACGCGCATAAAGCAACTTGGACCAGTATGGCTCAGTCTAAGCGCGGCAGGTCTGGTAGCCTGCTTTCTCCTGATGATGACGCCTCTGATACGCGTTCCTGACCCGGTACTGACCCTTCATTTTGTCGCGGGAGAGATCCTGGCGCGTGCCAGCAACTGGCTACCAGAGCAATTGGGCGGACTCCAGGCCGCGACAAGCGCGTATGGCGAGTTTTTTGGTTTGCTGAGCCTGGCTTTTCTATGCTATGCTCTCGGCGCCTTGCTGGTGCGCCATCAGATGGTAACAGAGAACCAGCGCGTAGTACGCGGACTGATCTGGCTGGGTACGCTACTGGTAGGAAGTATCTGTGTGGTAACGCCGGCAGCTCTCTCACACGATACCCTCGTCTATGCCAGCTATAGTCGGATTCTCTCCACATACCATGCCAATCCTTACTTTGTACCTATCTCAGCTTTCCCGCGTGATCACTTCACTATATACAACTACTGGGCCAGCGCTGTCTCCGCCTATGGACCCATCTGGATGCTTATCTGTGGATGCTTTGGCTGGTTTTTACAACCCGATCAGAACGCGTATACGCTTGCTTTCAGAATTTTTGCTCTGCTCTTTGCTCTGGTCAATCTCTGGCTGGTTGGACACATCCTCCAGACGCTGGGACGCTCGGCACGCACGGTTACGCTCGGGATGCTTCTCTACGCCTGGAATCCCTTGCTCTTGCTGGAAAGCGGGCTGGGCGGGCATAACGACGACTTTATGATGACATTTGTGCTTATCGGCATCCTCCTGGCTGCAGGCGCTGAAAAACGCGGGCAGATGCTGCGCCCGCGCGGCTATTTGCCTGTTGTCGCGCTACTGACGCTGGCAGCTCTGGTCAAGTTTACCGCTCTACCTGTTCTGGCTACCTATCTGCTTTTTCTGTTTTGCAAAGCCCTGCGGCAGGTGACGGAAAGTCCGCGCGAGACACTACTCCAGGCGGCGTTACGTCACTGGCGCGCCGCTCGGTCCGTGCTGACCTGGTCGCTCGCCTCAGCGCTTCTGCTCGCTCTGGTTTTTTATGGCCCCTTCTGGCTGGGACATAATTTCGCGGAGATTATCACCAGCTTCAAAACTCCGCCCTCCTCTCTGTACGCGGAAAACTCTTTTATGCGCTCAGTCGCGGAATGGCAAAACCAGCATTTAAACGAGCATAATGGTCTGCTCGATCTACTGAGCAACCGACACTTCTGGGATGCCCTCACTATCGTCGGCATAGCTTTCTGCCTGCTGGTAGGCAGCACACGCCTCTGGCGCAAGCCAACTACGCGCACCTTTATCCTGGTTGCACTGGCAACCCTGAGTCTTGTCTTGCTTGTCACCCCCTGGTTCTTTGCCTGGTACCTGAACTGGCTGCTCGGCCTTGGCATCCTCTGCCTGCCGGTGCGCCTGAACCGCATTGAAGCAGCTCTGCTAGCGCTGGTCTTTACCTTTAGCTTCTCCGCGCTCTTTACCTATCTCTTTAATGGCAATCTATTTGGCTCCTCCTACTACCTGATCAGCCTTTTCACTACAATTCCGCCTGTTTGCGCATTCCTGCTCACCCTGGTATGCTGGCAAGCCGGACCCTCTGAGAAAACAGGAGCAAAAGAGCTATGATGGGTAAATTGATGGCCTTTTTTCATCTACACCTGCTGACGCTTGCTTATTTGCCGTTCGCGGCGCTTATCTCTATAGATACCTTGCGCAATATTCTGGCTACCGTGGGATACCCGGCTGTAGCGCTGTTTATTCTGATTGAAAGCGCGGGTATCCCTTTTCCCGGCGAAACCATGCTCTTGCTGGCCTCGTTTTACGCTGCCGTCGATCACAAACTACAAATCCCCATTGTAATCGCCTGCGCGGCTCTTGGAGCCATTATCGGCGATAATCTCGGTTTTCTGGCAGGCAGAACAGGAGGATACGCGCTGGTCCAGCGCTTCGGGCGCTACCTCTTTATCAAACCGCATCATCTGCAAAGGGCTCAGCGTTTCTTTGCCAGGCATGGCAATAAAACTGTCTTTTTAGGGCGTTTTATCGCCGTTTTACGCGCCTGGGCCGCGTTCCTGGCGGGGGTGAACCGTATGCGCTGGTCCATCTTCCTTTTTTACAACGCGGCAGGCGGTATCCTCTGGGCCATCATTTACGGCTGTCTGGGCTTCTTCGCTGGACGCTTCTTCCACGACAACTTTAACGCAGTAGAGCAGATTGCCAGAACCATCAGTTGGACCGGCGCAATCGTCATCGGGGTAGCTATCAGCACTCTCTATATCTTCTGGCGCCTGCGGCGCAGACGCCACGCAATGCAAAAAAACAGCGCGCCCCAGGAAAGCACTCCTGAAACTGCAACTCCGAGCAACGCCCCTGAGCAACCAGCCAGCACGTCCCAACAAATAGACTCCCCGCACGCCACAGAGATGGTTCAGGAAAAAACACACGCCCAGGCAGAGGACGCACAAAGCACAGAGCCACCATCGCAAGATGCTCCACTTGAAACATAATAGGAGATAAGTCCTCTTTTCAAAAAATAAAGCAAAGCAGACATTTCTCCTGCTACAACTCAACGAGTGACAGGCTATAGTTTTTATGCAATTGGAACCACTGGCACCCTGCAAGCGTATATAGCAGCAGCTACGAGCAGATCAGCAAACTATAAAGAAGAGGTGACGGAGGCTAAAAAATAAAAAGAGCAGGGAGCAGCGCATTAAGTATCGCTGCTCGTTCTGCGGCAAACAGCAGCAGCAGGTAGCTCGCCTGATCGCGGGACCAGGCGGAGTCTATATGTGTGACGAATGTATCGCGCTCTGCCAGGAAATTATTAGTGAAGAGCAAGCGTTCATAAAACCAGCGAGTATAATCGAAGTAGAAGTTACCCCCACCTTGCTCTGCAGCGTCTGCGGCACGCATTGCGCCGAGGTGCATCACTATTGTTTCAATTGCGGCCAGAAACTTAACAGCTCGGACGAGACCCTGAAGTAACATGGCTCTTCTTTTATAGAGATCGCTATGGTACAATAGCCGCGCATAATAGCGATTGCATGTAAGAGTGAGGATGTGTCATATGCCTATTTTGGAAGACGGCCAGTTGTTTGAACGCTATCGAGTACATAGATGGTTGGGCGGCGGAGTGGCAGGTGAGAGTTACGAGGCGGAAGATAGAATACTCCAGCGCAAAGTCACACTAAAGGTGATCCATCCCTGGACAACCCTAGCTGACTCCGCGCGCCGCCAATTTTTCCGGGAAATGCAGGGTATCAGCCTGCTTAACCACCCGTATCTGGCGACAGTGCTCGATTATGGTGAAATTGATGGGCGTATTTATGTGGCGCGACGCTATGTCAGTAGTGGTTCACTGCTAGGCAGCAATGGCCGGCTGTGGTTCCATCCTCCACTGCCCGCGCAGGACGCATTCAAATATGCGCACCAGCTAGCCCAGGCGCTCCAATATATTCATCAGCATGGCTATGTCCATGGCTCTCTGACTTTTGCTAATATACTGGTGCTGCGCGGTCCAGACGCAGAGAATACGAGCGACTACGCGCCATTCCTGCTAGCCGATGTCGGCCTGGCTCATTTTGTACGACGTTTCGGTCACCCACGCCTGGAAACGCTGCCAGTCAGTGCCGCGCCTGAGCAATTGACCAAACGCGTTACGCCCGCTAGCGATCAATTCGCGCTCGCAGTCCTGCTCTATTTCTGGCTGGCTGGTCGGCCTCCTTATCTAGGCGCATCCAGCGAGATCGAACAACAGAAGCAGTCCGAAATAATTACTCCACTCAGCATGCTCAATCCAGGTATTACGCTGGAGCAGGATGCCATCATGATGCGCGCGCTAACGGCTTACCCTGAAAATCGTTATCCCTCGGCACTGAATTTTGCCGAGACTCTGCTCGCCTCTCTGACTTCTGCTATCCGCCTGTACGCGGTTCCGCTCAGTCCGCTTACATCACAACCCGAAACACCACGCGATCTGTTGCGAGTACCAGAAGATGTATCCATCGATCTCACCGAGACCACCATTCAGGCCGCGCCAGTAGAACACAGCCAGCCAACTACCGCTGCTACTCCCCCTGAGGAAGTTGCTGAGCCAGTTCAGCCTCTCCAATTCCAGGCAGAGCTATATCACTCGGCCCTGGAAGAGTTGCTCGCGAGACCATATGCCGCGCCCGAAAGTAGCGTGCCCGCCGAAGAGAGCAACCATATGTCAATCGAGGGGGAGATTGAACCCGTGCAGGCAGAGGAGCACGCGCCCTTCCCAGCCCTTCCCGAAACGCCGTTTGGAGAAGAAGATATCCTCCAACTCGATTTTGTCCAGATCATCTCACCAGAAGAGACGAATATATCGCGCGATAGCGAGTACATAGACCCGTTCCAGCCAGAACCGCTTGCTGGCGCTTACTCTGATCAGCCAGGCGAGCTTATGGAAGAAGTATCCACAAGCCAACCAGACAACACCTATGCTGACTCGCCCGCTGAGACAGGGTTTACGTGGGCAACTATTCCTATAATGTCCCAGGTTGAGCTGTTCCCAGACAACACAGAAAGTACTTTTGCACCAACTGAATATGAGGATGCTGGTGCGCTCGAAGAGGATACTATCACTGCTCTTCCCCCCATAGCATCTATGGCACCATCAGAATACATTATCCCCGACGCGCTAGAGCAGGATACTGTCGCTTCTTTTTCCTCGGTAGAACCTGCCGCCCCATCTGAATATGTTGTTCCCGATGACCTTGAAGAGGATACTGCCGCTTTTTCCCCTACGGCTCAGTTCATGACTCTATCTGAATATGCGGTTCCCGATGCCCTGGAAGAGGATAGCTTCATTCCCTTGCTAGAGGGCCGATTCTCCTCCAAACGTGCTACTCCTACTAGCCCACTGGAGACGCCTACCGATAGCAATGAAGAGGATACCATCATTCCTTTGCTAGAGGGCCGATTCTCCTCCAAACGTGCTACTCCTACTAGCCCACTGGAGACGCCTGCCGATAGCAGTGAAGAGGATACCATCATTCCCTTGCTAGAGGGCCGATTCTCCTCCAAACGTGCTACTCCTACTGGCCCACTGGAGACGCCTGCCGATAGCAGTGAAGAGGATACTGTCATTCCCTTGCTCAGCAAATTACTGTCCTCCTCCAAACGTGCTACTCCCACTGGCCCACTGGAGACGCCTGCCGACAGCAATGAAGAGGATACTGTCATTCCCTTGCTAGAGAACCAACTCTCCTCCAAACGCGCCACTCCTACTATTCCCCTGGAGGAATTTGCTGCTGCCAGCGCAGAAAGTGAGACTATATATTCTCTCGCTGAGTCAACTCTGACCAGCGCGGAAATTCCACCCACACTGGTCCAGAGCGAGATTTTCCTGGCAATTGAGGGAACAGAAGCTGAACTGGCCGAAGAAGAAAGCCTGGAAACCGCGCCTACCGTTCCACTGCCAAAACTCTCCGCGCTTCCTGAAGAAAGCCCACCTACCTTTACGCTCGATCAAGCCACTTCGAGCCCGCAACCTGAAATGGAACAGAGCTTCCAGAACCATCTACAGTTCCAGGAAGTGCTTATTCCAGGCAGTAGAGACTATCCATTGCTGGAACAAACAAATGCCGCTCCACGCCTGATCATTTCTTCGCCCTATGTCAGTAGCTCTTTCGAGTTTTTGCTCATAGACGAAGAAATCAATATCGGGCGCGCAGGAGTCAGCGACCTCTATCTGGAGCAAGACAATCTGACCTCGCGCCACCATGCCCTGCTGAAACGCCTGGGCGAGCGTATGCTGATTTTTGACAAACACAGCCATAACGGCGTCTTTATCAACGGTCAGAAAATCGATGCGGGGCGCGGCTATGAACTGGCAGACGGTGACCATATCGGCATTGGCAACTACGAACTAATCTACCGTTCGGCTCCCGCTAGCCATATCTCGCAACTGATCTAATGCCACAGTTGTAGGCCGTTCGCTGGTCATAACTATGAATCATGCTGGATTTCGCAAAATCCGCGCAGAACGCTTCTGCTTGTGTTTGGATGGAATGCTTCGCTCTCAGTAGAAAGAGTGAGAAAATCCGGCATGATCCACATGTTATTGGTGAAAGAAAGGTGCCAGATTGCTCCTTACCGCACTTTCCACAGCACAAATAATAGTGTTGCGACAACCACTATGCCCATTCCTATTGCCACTATCACCAGCCTGTTTAAGCGAGGCTTCGATAGAGTTTGTGGCAGCGTTGTTAGAAGACCGGCTGGAGATACGGGTAGCATTATTCTCTCAATTATAGGTAATTTCTCTGTCTCAGGAAAAGCTACTACCTGTTGATTTAACAGCAAATCAGCCTCAAAAGGAGGCCGGGTCTGGCCATACTACCTCCTCCTTCGAGTTTCGAAAAGCTTCTTCGTAGATATCAACATAAGTATGGATCTTTCCCAGGTATTCTTCCAGACTCTGGCACAGTTCTAATTCATGTAGAGTTGAAACAACTGCCAGATCGCGTTGATGGAATGGCCCGCGACCAAACGGGGCAAACATATATTTTCTCCTATCTTCACGCGCTTTCCGGGCTAGATTCACTGCTTTTGTGTCAGGAAAACTTTTTAAGTCTCTGGCAATAGATTTTCGCTCTTCCTCTAATTGGTCGAGGTAGGCGGCCTTCCAGCGCTCCACGCGTTTTCTGTATTCAGTCGGATCAGGCGGATCATCAGGTGGATAACTGTTCTTAACCTCTTCTTTAGCAAGCGTTGTCGCTCGTTTATGCACATGGTCATCCAGGATAGTAACTGGCCCATCTTTTTCAATGAGAGCCTTGATATCCTCGATGTCATCTACAGCTCGAATCCTCGCTCGCTTTGCCAAAGGACTATTGTCAATGACAGGTTGAAGCGAAAGCGGTTGTTCCCTCTGAATGGAGATCGGTTTATTTTGCTCAAAGTCTTCTGGATTTCCTGGAGATGTCACCACAATGAAAATAATCCTTTCTGCGTTAACTGGCATCTGGATATGCACAACAGCTACAATCGAAGCGACAACGGGCAAACGTCGCTGGAACCGGCCCTGTCGCCTGCGTTTCCAGGCATCTGGGCCATATCGTCCATAACGGTGATGTATCATCACATTTCAGTGGGATCATAATAATGACTAGAAGGATACATTACAAGTTGTACACGCTTTTATAAATCACTTGCGACAAGAACAAGCGGTAAGACCCCGCTAACTGCTGGATGACTTGAAAGGCTGACTGTTTTAACTGCAATGCCATAGAGGGCCGATTTATCGGGTCCTGTCCCGATTGATCGGGGACCCGTTGCGACGAGACACATGTCGCTCGATCCGCTCTGCTCTTCCAAGAAAACGGCGAATTTTCGTGCGGATGGATCAGTAGCGGCAGTGCGACAGTTCCCCGATCAATCGGGATAGGACCCGATTGATCGGCCCTCTATGGCATTGGCGTTAGTTGCGGCAGCTATTTTGGATCTCACATTCCTCCACCAGATAATGTGGCTCTACCGAACAAGCTTGAAGTTTAGAAAGACACAGCAATACAGTGTGAGCATGAGTTTTACAGTGAGATATGCGGAAAGACGTATTACAACAACGGTATTGTAATTAAGTATAATGATATATCATTCCATGTCAATTAAACATCTGTCCCAAAAATATCAATGCAAACTATAAATTATTTGGAGTAATCTTAAGCATATACAAAATGCATGCACATTTTTCAAACCTCTCTCTTCTCAGACGGTTTCTTAGCAGGTAGCGTACAAGAGCGCCTCTGGTAAATGTGCATTGCAAGATAAAGGTGAGAAATTTGCTAGCAACCTTGCTAGCAGTAGGGTTTATATCGTCTTGTGGAGTGGGTTCTCCTACTAGCTTTTTGTGTTATTTCGCGGAAAATGCTGTAAATTCTGTAGCGCATGCTGTACTGATTGGCCTGTGAGACGCGAAAAAGAATAGCGCGCGGAATGCCAGGATCAAAACATAGGTGTCAAAGATATCTTAACCACAAAGCGGTACTATCGGGCTGTTTTCAGGATAAAAACTCGGCCATAGGGCTGCCAATGCGCTATACTCGAAAGACACCAACATACCATCATAGGTTACAGTGTTTCACACTGTACTAGCAAGGCTTGCTCTATGGCATCTGACTCTTTCTGGCAAAAGTGGCGGCGGCGGTTACTGGCACTCTTCTTTATCGCGCAGTACCATTTTCGCATGTGTCTCCTCAGCCTGCGCTTCCACGCCCGTAATATCTCGCACGCTGATATCGATGCTCACGCTCGCGTGTGCTGGAACCACCTTTGCAAGGCTCTAACCAGCCATCCAGTCCTCACCACAGTCTTTAAAAACGCGCAGCAAAAACTCGAAAATGAACAGATCACTGCTGCCCTGCGCCTGACCAGGCAAAAGCTGGAGAGCGAGCGCATGCAAGCAGCTCTGCAGCAAGCAAAAAAGCGTCTGGAAAAGATTATTTTTACTGAAGAGTCGCCCACACAAACGATGGAGATCCCTGCCCCACAGCCAGCCCGTCAAGCAGCAGAGGAAACACAAAAAATGGACCTGGGCACGCCTGACAAACCGCAAGCAGTCTGGCGCTCCTCGTTTAGGACAAATACACTCCCTCGCATCGCTCCAGCCAGGCCTGAAGGAGAGCGACATCTCTGGAAAATACTCAAGGCATTACGCCATCCTAAAATTACACTGCTCACGCTCGGCGGCTTTTCCGTGCTACTCATTGTGCTTTTCGCCCTGATCAGCGTGGCCGACCAGACGCTTAAGCCTATAAATGGCCTGGGGATTTCGACGGCGCCACAATTTTTTATTTCAGCGCTCAATCCCGCAGCACATCACGCGATAAACATCAACGCCTCACAAACGCTGGCGCGCCTCTCACAGCTCGATGTAAACCAATACGCCTCGCAAAGTGAATACGACACCTGGGCCTATTCCGCCTGTTCGGCTGCCGCTATGACTGAGGTCTTTAACGCCTATGGTCACCATTACCAGATCACCGACATTCTCAATGTCGAGGCCTCTATAGGCGCGATCACACCTCAACTGGGCCTGATCGAAAATGCTGGCATCGCCAATACCGCGGCAAAGTTTAGCTTCCAAACCATCTGGGGCAATGACTGGACCCTGGAGCAGGTGAAAAGCTATGCCAACGCGGGCAAACCGGTCATTGTTGGCTGGCCACCCGCGCGCTACGATGGTGGCCATATCGTCGTGGTTACTGGAGGCAACCCTTCTACTATCTATCTCGCCGACAGTTCACTCTATAACCGTCACATGCTCTCCAACGCTCAGTTCATGCAGTGGTGGAGCGGCTTCGCTGCGGTCTTGACGCCTGAATAGAAGATTGTATATTTATATTTCTGCTGAGCCGGGACCACCTGCTGCCCGACAGATATCAATGCTGGCGTGCATGCCTGCGCTGAGCGGGTAGCGTTCAGTTACAACCTGAGTAAGTTGAGCGACAGCTCCGTCACGCACCAGATTGACGGTGCAGCCACCAAAGCCACCGCCCATCATGCGAGCTCCCAGCACGCCCGGTACAGAGGCCGCGAGATCGACCAGTGTATCCAGTTCCAGACAGCTTACCTCGTAGTCATCGCGCAACCCGGCATGTGTCTGCCAGAGCAATGTACCCACGCCCTCCAGATCATCGCGCTCCAGGCAACTCACGGCCTTGAGCACGCGCCGATTCTCCGCGATCACATAGCCAGCGCGGCTGCGCAGAAGGTCAGGCAATACTTGTTGATAGCGCTCGAACTCCTCAGGCGCGATATCGCGTAGCGTCTGAATAGCGCGCCCGTCCAGCGCCTGAGGTTCGTGGAGAGCAAGCTGCTCGCGCAGAAGCTCGGTAGCCTCTTCACACTGCTGCCGGCGCTCGTTATAGGCTGAAGCAGCCAGTTCGCGCCTCACTCCAGTATCAATTACGACCAGCGCGATATCGGGAGCTACAAACGGCAGATAACGATACCCCAACGAGCGGCAATCCAGCAGAACTGCCTGGCCAGGTCGCCCCAGACATGAAGAGGCTTGATCGAGAATCCCACAACGCAGCCCGGAAGCCACCCACTCGGCATGCTGACATAGTTCCGCTACCTGAAGCGGTGTCAGCGTAGCGCCTTCAGGACCAATGGAAAAAGCCTGCTGAGAAAAGAACTGAAATGCCTGCACACTGGCAACTTCCAGCGCGGCTGACGAACTCATACCCCCACCAACTGGTACATCGCCCTGGAAAACCGCGTCAAAGCCGCTCAAAGGAAGGTTCGCGCGTCTAAGTTCGGTCGCCACACCCAGAATATAACGCGCCCAGCCTGGCAAACCCTCGCTCACCTGCTCAAAGCTCGCGGGCAAGCCCGCTAGAGAAAATTCCGCCCACTCTGCAAAATATGCTGACCATAGGCGTATACACTGATCCCCTCGCGCGCGTCCCGCGAAAGCCACCACACGATCCACAGCCAGCGGCAACACATAGCCAGCATTATAGTCGGTGTGCTCGCCGATCAGATTGACTCGTCCAGGCGCCCAGGCCGCTCCAAGCGCTCCACGATACGCAAAGCCATCCTGGAAAGCAGCGCCAAAGACCGCGGCAGCTTCACGCGCGGGCGTGGGCAGGAAAGCGGCCTTACTCATACTGTTTACCTTTCTCAATCGCCTGGCCCAACTCACGAGCCTTATCAGCCGGCACCGAATCATTCAGCCACAGACCCCAGAGCGACTCGGAAGAGGCCGCGAACTTGAGCTTGCCGGGCGCGCGCCCAACAGCCAGAATCTCCACATGCAGATGAAAACGCTCGTCAGCCAGTTGATGCAAACCCAGCATATAAGGCATCGGCGCCATAGCACCATCGTACAATGCGTCATAACCCCGAATCACATCCAATAAAAGCGCGGCCAGATCGTATAACTCGTCATCCCGCATAATGGCCAGGTTCGCCACGTGTCGGCGCGGGTAGAGATGCGTTTCATAAGGATAACGCACATACGGTGGAAGAAATGCCTGCCAGGTATTGTTAGATGTAACTTCAAAATGCTGCTCAGTCAGTTCTCCCTGCTCACGACAAAAGGGACAACCCCGGCCTGCCTCGTCTTCCTGGAGAACAGTCTCCCACTCACGCGCCAGCACTGGCGGCACTATAGAAACACCATAAGCCTGGCCATGTGGATGATACTGAGTTTGTCCAATAGCCTCACCACTATTCTCAAAGATCATCACAGCCGCGTAGCGCGCCGCCAGGTCACAGTACAGATCACGCCAGAGACGAGTTACCTCATAGATCTCTGCCACGCTCAACTGTGTAAAGCTGCGCTCATGATCCTGGCTATAAATGACCACATACGCCTCCCCGGTCGGCGGCTGTACAGGAGGAAAATCGTTCGGATGCAGCCAGACATGTGCATCAGAAGCAACCTTGCCACTGGTGATATCCGCGCAAAAAGGACACTCGTTTGTCCCCTCGCGCCGATTCATGCGCTTCGGCGCATTTACCAGATACTGGCGTAAAATTGGATTCCAAACAAACGAAGTAGCCTGTTCCATAAAAGTCATAAGTCCTCTTAACAATAACCTTAAACCTCACCGGCTACACCTGCACACGCACAAAATGCGCGTACATCTCTGTTCCGGCCCGACGTTTAGCGCAAGAAAGCAAAAGCCAAATAAGTTATTTAGCCCAAAGTATACTACAGAGAAGCTGGCTCCTGCCAGTTTGCGCCTCCATAAAGTCGTAAAGTCGTAAAGTTGCTTTCTTGACTTGGCTGAGATTCCGGTGTATCATCCAGACGACCCGGAGCCGCAGACATTCAGCGGGAAGCGGATCGGGCGCAGGAATTATCATAAAGGGCGCTCGTGGGAGCGATACGCCGAGCGGGCCTGATCTCTCTCAAAGAGAAGGCCATAGATTGAACATAAGGAAGGTACATGACCGTGGCGTGGTGTAAATATTTTATCCCGAAAATCTCTACAGCGGGGATTAGCCCCGATGACCCGATGCTAAACGAACACATCATGTATGCTAAATGCGTCAAGGGCCATGTGTTACGCGATGCCGATGACTGGATTTTGTGTGAAAACCTGCCTGCGCCAGACGCTACGTGCTGGCAAGAGGGGGGCGATACGCTTTTTGCGCTCGAACGTAAAAAGGCCGAAGCTGCTAGAGAGGCCAGAACTCTGCCCAGCAGCAGGCCTCAATCCGGCAGAGCTTAGAATACATTCCTGATATATGGCCAGACAAGTATCATCTTCACAACAACTATTGCAGCCCGCGCCTGAACAAATCGCGCAGGTTCATCTTGCTCTCCTGTCGTGGTACGCCAGTGCTAAACGCGTTTTACCATGGCGCGCAACCGCTGATCCATACGCGATCCTGGTCTCAGAGATTATGCTCCAGCAGACGCAGGTAGAGAGAGTTTTGCCCAAATACCACCAGTTCCTGGAAACCTTTCCGACACTGGTTGAGTTAGCCAACGCTTCGACCGCAGAAGTTATTTCAATCTGGGTGCCCCTTGGCTATAACAAGCGCGCAGTCAGTTTGCAAAACATTGCCCGCCAGGTGATTGCTGAGTATAATGGACAATTGCCTGACACAATCGTTGAACTGCTCAAGCTTAAAGGCATCGGGCGCTACACCGCGGGCGCTATCGCATGTTTTGCCTATCACCAGCAAGTAGCGACTGTAGATACGAATATTTATCGCGTCTTGCATCGCGTTTTTCTGGGTCTGGAGCACCCCGAGCCTCAACTCAGCACCGAGGCCATGTTTACTTTTGCCGACCGACTCTTGCCCAATGGAGAAGCCTACAATTGGCATCAGGGGCTAATGGATCTGGGCGCGACGATCTGCACCAGTGCAAACCCGCAATGCGCGCGCTGTCCTTTGCAGCAGTGTTGTAAGGCCTATCAGGAATTGAGCGAACAGAGCCTCTTCCCCTCAGGCGCAGTGCTACGCCAGTTGCGCAAGGTCGCTGAAAAGAAAGCTCCCTACGCCACGCAGCCCTTCACCAGTTCCAATCGCTATTTTCGCGGACGCACCATCGCCCATTTACGCAACCTGCCAGCCGGCGCAACGGTAGCGCTCGGCGAGTTAGGTCCGATCCTCAAAGCCGATTTCCAGATCGAGGATCTGCCATGGCTGGAGAAAATCATCACAGGTCTGCAACGCGATGGTCTGGTAGTATGGACAGAGAGCGGGGTAAAGCTTCCGTAAAAGAAATAGCCGCTCTTCCCTCGCGGTGCTACGCTATACTTAATGGCAGTTTCTGATCATGGCATACATTCTGAACGAGGTATTTTTACCCATCAATAGCTATCATCCCAAGCATTATCAAGGAGGAAGATCAGGTTGCAACTTACCAGTTTTGAAGATATTGATATCAGCCATCGGCATATTTTTCTCTCACCGCACTTCGATGACGCGGTCTACTCCTGTGGAGGCACTCTCGGAGTACAGGTTAGCGTCGGCCTGCGTCCGCTGGTTATTACGATCTTTGGCGGCGCTCCCGACCAGACTACATCTCTCAGCCCTTTCGCGACAGATGTGCATCGCAAAATGGGCTTCAGCCAGGATATTGCCACCGCGATCCAGACACGACGCCAGGAGGATAGCGCGGCTATGGAGCACCTGGGCGTAGACTATCTCTGGCTCGCTTATCCCGACGCAATCTATCGCGGCAACCCGCCGTATTACAGTGAGCACAGCCAGTTAATCGGCGGCGCAGTCGATTCTGGCGACCGTTGGATCGACGAAGAACTGGCTGAAATCCTTATCTCGCTACGCGAGCGCCTGCCCGACGCGGTATGGTACGCTCCACTGGCAATTGGTCGCCATGTCGATCACCAGATCGTCTGCTCCGCCGCCGATCGTCTGATCCGCCTGGGCGCGCGAGTCAACCTCTATGAGGATTTTCCCTATGTAGCTCGCAATCCCAACGCCCTGGTCGAACGACTGGAGGAATTCGGCAATCTGCTGGAACCTGGACTGGTCGAGATGTCAGAGATGCTCCCTCGGCGCCTGACAGCCGCAGCCAAATATAGCTCGCAGACTGGCGTGAACTTTGCTGACGAGGCTAACATGTTCAAAGAGATGAAAAGCTATAGCCACAATATCCGGCCCGTCGAAACCGTTCACCTGGAACGCTACTGGAATGTTCGTTAAAGCGTTCTGGTTGGCGTGAAATCAGGCTAAAACGTTTCTGCTTGTTTATTCATGAATAACCGATGTGATACATGGCGGATTTTACAAAATCCGCCATGTATCACATAGACTTCCCCATCGCTAATCACAATAAGCTCCGCAAAGTGTCACAAGCGTCGAAAAATCCCTTTAAAAATTTGCCAATGTAATAGAAAAGCGGGCCGGGTTTTCTATAAGCTCTGCATATTTTCTATAGATAAAGTTCTATTCGATTACTTAACACAAGGTAGACAGTACATTCGGACTGAACTAATTGCGTGTTAGCTATAATAGTGTTAGAATAATGTGGGCACAAACAGAGAAACTCTACTTTTCGTGCCCACTCTTTTGCTAAGAAGAGTTAACGCGTCTGTATATCGCATTAGTAGAGAAACCAGGAGTGATGATGAAGGGGATTGAAGGTCTGACCCTGGGACGGTATGAGTTACGTCGCCGCATCGCGCAAGGGGGGATGGCTGAAGTGTATCTGGCATACGATCGCCGGGTGCGCCGTCCAGTAGCTGTCAAGGTCCTCTACGGGCGCGATGAGCCATTTGTGCGCCGTTTTGAGCGCGAGGCTCTAGCGGTAGGCGCGCTCTCTCACAATCATATCTTGCCCCTCTACGACTTTGGCGAACAGAGTCCCTGGTATTACCTGGTGATGCCCTATGTCGATGGCTGCACGTTGCGCGATTATCTCTATCGTCATAAACAGCTCACCCTTGAAGAGGCAGCCAGCTTTCTCAGCCAGATCGCATCGGCTCTGCAATACGCGCACGATCATGGGGTGGTTCATCGCGATGTCAAGCCTTCGAATATTCTTCTACGCCAGGACGGCTACGCCTACCTGGTTGATTTTGGCCTGGCCAAAGCAATGCAGGGAGCGGAAGCGCTGACCAGTGCCGGCGCGATGGTTGGCACGCCTGAATATATGGCCCCGGAACAGTCCAATGGCTGCAGCGATTACCGCAGCGATATCTACTCGTTAGGTATCATTCTCTATCAAATGCTCACCGGTCAGCTACCTTTTCTGGCCGAATCTCCGGTCGCTGTCTCACTCAAGCACATCCAATCCACACCTCCACGCCCACGCACGCTGAACAGTTCTATTCCCCAGAGCATCGAAGACGTGATCATTAAAGTTATGGCCAAAGATCCAGCTGATCGCTATCAAGCTGCCAAAGAATTGGCCGCTGCCTACTGGAAAGCGCTGCAGCATGAAATGTTCAAAATCCATGCCGCGCATGAGTATGCCGAGAATGCTGGCGAGGCTCTGCTTCAAGATACAGGCGCAATCAGCGCGGACGAAGATCAATATACAGGCAGTAACACTGCCACGCGGGTTGCCAATCAGCCAGTTCGGGAGACTATTCAGATAGAATTACGCCCACCCATTATGCCATTGCGTTTCCCTTTAACTGACAAACCTGGCATGGCCTTAATGCCTGATACTAGTTCGTTGCCTCCAACAGGGCCACTCGCATATCGCCTGCGCCACCTGAAGAAGCCCAGGCTAACAGCGCTGGCCTGTTCCCTGCTGCTGCTCGTCGCTCTATCGTTGGGAGCGCTCTCCTGGCAATTCTTGCCCTGGCGTTTCGGGGGCCTTTCAACAGCACAACAGATCGCGGCAACCGCGACCGCGCAAGCCAACCTGGCCGCGCAAGCCACTTTAACCGCGGCAGCGCGCGTGCAAGCCACAGCGGGCATTGCCGGCTCCATCGGAGCCGGCAATGTCCTCTACGCGAATCCGCTCACCGCGCGAGGCGGCGGCTGGATTGACGACGGCTCTCAGTGCTTTTTTACACCTCAAGGCTATCACGTTCAGACCACCAGGGTCCATGAATTTGCCTGGTGTTACACCGGTCAGCAGCCGTTCTCCAATATCGTCATCAGCGCCCAGGGACGCCTCATGCGTGGCGAAGTTTATGGTGTGGTCTTCCGTCTGAGTCCCACAGCTCAGCAATTCTATACACTTGAAATCAATAACCGGAGCGAATATCGCTTTGTGCTTGCCACAGGTAGTAACCCCGCTTCCTGGATTACTCTTATCGACTGGACCCACTCCAACGCTATTCTCAGTGGACAGAAGCAAGCCAATACCTTCCTGGTCGTCGCCTCAGGCCGCAATTTTCGTTTCTATCTTAACAGACAGCTTGTGATTACCAGTTATACCAACTCTGCTTATACCTCAGGTATGATCGGCTTTATGGTCGGCGGAGACACCATGCAGGGAACGGAAGCTGTATTTAGTAATATTTTTGTCTTTCAGAAATAAGCGAGCCAACCCAACCTCTGCGGGGAAGAAAAACGGTAAGCTGGATGTTTCCCTAAGTGGAATATAACTAATCGAGCACTGAGAGGATAGAGTATACATGAGCATTGAAGCCCCGCTTTCGCCATTGTTTCCTGGAAATGGGCATGCCCCTGCGGCAACTCATACCATTTACCTGGCGCTGGGAGCAAATGTTGGAGATCGCCGGGGCAACCTGGCTGCAGCACTCCAACGTCTGCGCGAAATTATGGAAATAGATCTTATCTCTTCCATTTATGAAACAGACCCGGTAGGTCATACAGACCAGCCACGGTTTCTCAATATTGTCTGCAGTGGAAAAACCTGGCTTGACGCGGAAAACCTGTTGAAAGACGCTAAAGAGATCGAGACCGCGCTCGGACGAAAACCTTCGTTCCGCAATGGGCCTCGTCCAATCGATATTGACATTCTCTTTTATGATGACATGTTGATCGAACTGGAACATCTGCGTGTGCCACATCCGCGTTTGCGTGAGCGCGCTTTTGTGCTGGTCCCGCTGGCAGAAATCGCGCCGGAAATACTTGATCCTGTAAGTGGAAAAACCGCGCAGGCCTTGCTGAGGGCGGTCTCACAGGACGGCGTGACTCGGCTGGCGCCCGATTTAAAAATCTCATTGGACCGCGATATTCAGAGTGGCCAGCCAACAGTACATGTACGCCTGGGCCGCGCAGGCGTGGTGGGCGTGACCAGGATGATCCTGGTGGGCGACGAGGGCCAGCAACAGTGGTTCAGCGCCACCTTTGACCTCTATGCCGACCTGGATGCCACGCAGGCCGGCGTCCATATGTCGCGCTTCAGCGATGCCCTGGAAGCGGTGCTGGAAGATATCGGCACCCGGACCTGGCCGCGTATCGAAATTCTGGCGGAACACCTGGCCATGACCATTGTTGAGAAACAAAAAGTGTTGCGCGCCGAGGTCTCCATCCACACAAGCTATCCCCTCCAGCGCTGGACACCTGTCTCAGGCAGGCGCACCCAGGAAGTTTATGGGCTGCTGGCTCAAGCAGTTGCTACGCCTGGCTATACGCGGCGTCTGGTCGGAGTAGAGGTAGAAGGCATGGTCGCCTGCCCCTGCGCGCAAGATATGGTGCATTCGTTCGCGCGCGTACGTTTAAAAGAAGAGGGTTTTGCAGAAGATGTCATCCAGAAAATGCTGGAGGTTACTCCCCTGGCCACACACAATCAGCGCGGACTCGCTACGCTACTGATCGGCACAGAATTTGATCTGGACGCCAGCGAACTGGTGAATATTGCCGAAAATGCCATGAGTTCGGAGAACTATGGTCTGCTTAAACGGCCAGACGAACTCTACATCGTCAATAAAGCTCACGCTAATCCGCGCTTCGTTGAAGATGTCGCGCGCGAAATGCTGCGCACCGTCGTCGAGAAATATACTGACCTGCCCGATCAAAGTTTCGTCTGGGTGCGTCAGCGTAACGCGGAGACCATCCATAAATACGATGTCGAAGCCGAAGGCTGGGGAACATTGGGCGAACTACGCGCGGAAATTCTTTACAAGCGAAGCGTGGACCACCATACCACGAAAGAGGAATGGCTGGGCCTGGCCAGCCCACTCACCGCTAGATCATAGGCAGAATGAAGGAGCAGAGGAAAAATTAGCTCAGGTGGGATAATAAATGACAACCGTCTTTTTATCCCACTCAGCTTCTGGAGCGGCCCGATACGCTATGACGCAAAGACTTTTAGCTACCTCTGAACAACCTGAGATTAGATGTAGCATCCATTGCCAGAACATGCTATAATGCATGTCATAGAGTCTCTTCTTTGCCTCCCGGTAAGATAACCTGTCGAGGCAGGAGTTGAAAAAATAGACAGACAGGGAGTGCTTGTGGAAGGAGTATTACTAGATCCTGGCCAGTTGGCGCGTGCCGCTGTGGATACCGCCTCTGACAAGAAGGCTTCAGACGTTCTTCTTCTAGATATTCGCGAAGTTACAACCTTCGCGGATTACTTTGTGATCTGTAGTGGTACAAATCGCCGCCAGATCCAGGCGATCGCTGAGGCTATTGATGAACAGCTTAGCTCTCAGGGAGCCAGACTATTCCATCGCGAAGGCGATGCGGAAACAGGCTGGATTCTACTCGATTTCGGGGACGTCATTATCCATATTCTGGGTCCCAAGGAAAGGGAATATTATGATTTGGAGCGACTCTGGAGCGGCGCTAAAACGGTTGTGTATCTACAGTGATTTCAGCACAAAGGTGGTCAACGATGACATTCTTGCGTAATCGGCTCTTTCTTGGGGGCGTTCTGCTCGGCGGCGTTTCTGGCATCATCGTCGGCTCGGTCATTGCATTTACGCTCGGTGAGAGCAGTATAAGCGCAGTGCGCCGCGCTTTATACGAGCGCAGCAGGGGCAGAGTGCCAGTCGAATACTTCTCTCAGTAACGCCCCCGCTTCACTTATCGGGTACTGGCTCTACTCTTTATAACTTATGCACGCTTAGACCGCGGAAAGCCGAGCCGCGTGGATAGAGCCAGCCCGTTCTTTTTTGGCAGTCGAATATATTTTCTCACACATTCTATCCCATATCTCCTATCTATCAAGCCAGATACTTTACACTGACTCATAGAAACGTGTAAAATAAGTGAACATATATAGTTCCAGGTGGTCAGGTAGTAATGGAGGAAATTATGGGTACTTTGCGCTTGCTTACAACTCCTCAATCCACCCGATCTCAACGCTTGATCTGGTGGTTTTTTCTGGCCTTGCTGGCCTTTTTACTCTGCGTAGGCATACTTGAGCTGACTACGCCTGTACATGGCGCATCAACCCATGGATGTGCTCCAGGTGTTCCACCGCCAGCAGCCAATGCTATCCCGCTTCCGGCGAAGCCTGAGAGCGTGTTGATCAATGAAGTCCTGTCAAACCCAAAGTCAAATTGGAATTGCTCTGAAGCGAAAACAACTTTTTCCCAGTCAGACGACAGTTGGGTCGAGTTCTACAATCCCCAAAGCCAGACATTTGATTTGTATGCAGCGCGCGCTCAAATCTCGCTCGACGGTGGTGCCACCTATATGCGTTTTACCTTTGGCACAGCCATAGCGGCAGGCGGCTTACTAGTGATTTTCCCACTTTATAACCAGACGATACAGACTATAGCTCCTTCACCCTGGCATATCATTCTTAAAGTTGATACTACCATCATTAACCAGGTACAAACTCCCTTACTCCAGCCCGATCAGTCCTACGCGCGCGTGCCGGATGGCTCTCAAACCTGGCTCGATACCGGCAATCCTACCATTGATGCCAGCAATAACAGCGTAACGCTCCCATCCACACCAACGCTGAGAGCAACAAATAGTCCCGCGAGCAAGACACCAGGTCAACCGGCCAGTTCTGGCACTCAGCCCACCTGGGGGAAACTACAGCTTCCTCACGACGCCACCACTCCTCCCGATCTGACCAGCAGCATAGGACCTGCAGGACCTGCACTCAGCCAGCCACCAGCCGCGTTGACGACAGACAATGGTCCCGGCGGCTGGCTCACAACTTTGCTCATCTCGCTCGCGCTCTTGCTTGTAGCCTCGTTGATCTGGTGCTGGCGACTTTTTCACGTGCCCTGAGGCTCCCAGGTAACCATAGTAGCCTGGCACCAGGGATGGAGGGTCTATGACACAAGCGGGCAAAAGTTCCCGCGCGCTATTTGCCAGAGCGGTTGCCGAAGGCGCAAGTAGCATGCCTGGCTGCTTCCAATTAGGCCGCTCGCATGGTATCATGCAAGTAGAAGCATTTGTTGACCACGATGCAATGGCGCCTGTGTACGACCACGCCAAAGGAGCAAATTATGAGCATCACAGAGCTTCCTCTCACGGCAGCTTCTCCCCTCTTTGAGAGTCTCCCTGCGCATAAAAAAGCGGAAGTTGTGCGCGAACTCAGCGAATTGCTGGGAGCGCGCTATGTCCTGTCGTCTCCTTACGACCTGATGCTCTACGAATATGATGCATCCATTGACCGCGGCAGACCAGACGTTGTTGTGTTACCTGCCACAACAGAAGAGGTCGCGGCTATCGTTAAAATCGCGGCCCGCTATGATATCCCCGTTGTGCCACGCGGCGCGGGAACAGGATTAAGCGGGGGCGCAATCCCTATTTATGGGGGCATTGTGATCGCGTTCGCGCGCATGAATCGCGTGTTAGAAGTAGATTATGAGAACCTGCGCGCCGTCGTGCAGCCAGGGCTGGTCAATTTGCATCTGAGCAATGCGCTCAACCCGGCTGGTTTCTACTACGTGCCCGATCCCAGTAGTCAACGTTCCTGTACAATTGGCGGCAATGTGGGTGAAAACGCAGGTGGGCCACATACGCTGATCTATGGGGTTACGACTAACCATGTACTGGGCCTGGAAATTGTTACTGCTGAGGGAGAAATCCTCGAGGTAGGCGACTGGACCCCTGATACGCCTGGCTATGATCTTACTGGCCTGATTATTGGCTCAGAGGGCACACTTTGCATTGTCACCAGGATTATCGTCAGAATGGTCCACCTGCCCGAGGCCGTCAAAACGTTGGTCGCGGTTTTTGATAGCATCGATGATGCTTCAAGTACTGTCTCAGAGATTATCTCTTCTGGCCTCATTCCGTCAGCTATTGAGATGATGGATCAGATGATTCTGCAAGCGGTCGAGGCTGATTCGCATGCTGGCTATCCATTGGATGCCGCTGCAGTTCTGCTGATGGAGTCGGAAGGCCTGGTAGAAGGGATACGAGAACAGGTCGAAGCCATTGTGCGTATTTGCGAGCAACACCATGCGCGCTCAGTACGCATTGCAGCCAATGAAGAAGAACGCCAGCGCTTCTGGGCCGGACGTAAAAACGCTTTTGGCGCGGTCGGACGCATCTGCCCGGAATTCTATGTCCAGGATGGCGTTGTGCCACGCACGCGTCTACCCCAGGTATTGCGCAGAGTAAGCGAAATCTGCGCTAGCTATGGGCTACGAGTCGGCAATGTTTTTCATGCCGGCGATGGTAACCTGCATCCGCTGATACTTTTTGATTCGCAGATTCCTGGCGAAATCGAGCGGGTCCGCCAGGCCGGGCATGAAATCCTCCAGGTCTGCGCCGACGCTGGCGGAACCATTACTGGCGAGCATGGCGTAGGCGTCGAGAAACAGGAAGAGATGGCTTTAATCTTTAGCCAGCTTGACCTGCGGATCATGCAGCAGGTGCGTGAAGCCTGGAATCCTCGCCAGTTATTCAATCCGGGCAAGCTTTTCCCACAGCCAGGACGGTGTGCTGAAGTAAAACAACTCCCGTAGTCGCTAGAGATATGCGGGCGCAGATAGCGCGAAAAATCTTCTGCGTAATGGAGGCGTAGTTTGTTCATGATAGAGATCGACACTTTTATTAACGAGATCCAGCAATATATACCTGGCATCCAGGCTACAAATAATCCTGAGCATCTAAGCAGCTACGCGATAGATGGTCTGCTACCACGGGTAGTGACCAGACCACAGAACGCGCAGGAGATGGCCAGGGTGGTCGCTCTGGCCAACCAGCATGGCCTGACCACCCTGGCCCGCGGCGGTGGGTCGCGTATGCATCTGGGCGCTATTCCTGAGTCCCTTGATATCCTGATCGAAACAGGCAAACTCACGCATTTGCTGGAACATGAAGCACCCGATCTGACTTGCCAGGTTGAAGCGGGCCTTACACTGGCCAATTTGCAGACGCTGCTGGCTATTAAGGGCCAATGGCTGCCTCTGGACCCGCCAGATCCTTCGCAAAGCACCATTGGCGGCATTCTAGCCTCAAATGCCAGTGGTCCTAAACGCCTGCGCTACGGTACAGCACGCGATCTGGTCATCGGTCTTCGGGTCATACAGGCAAGCGGCGAAATCGCGCGTAGTGGCGGCAAAGTCGTGAAAAACGTGGCTGGCTATGATCTCAATAAGCTCTATATCGGCTCACTGGGAACATTGGGCATCATCGTTGAAGCCAATTTCAAACTCCAACCTATCCCGGCCAACGAGCGCACTCTGCTGCTGACTTTCTCGAACAGCCAGGATGCGATGCAGACCGTGATCGCTACACTAAGCTCTCTGCTCACACCCAGCGCGCTCGAATTGATCGACGCAGGCGCGGCCAACGACATGAGCGATTTCTTTGGCCTGAATCTGCCCACTAACGGCTATACCCTGGCCCTTAATTTTGAAGGCAGCCTGATCACTATCGAACGCCAGATAGACGAAGCACGCCTGATCGCGCGCACCAACGGCGCGCTTCTCGGCGATGACCTTGCCGGGGTTGAGCAAGAGGAATTCTGGAGTGTTGTGCGTGAACACCAGAACGGCCTGGTGACCTGTAAAGCCGCAATCCTCGTCTCACAAATGCCACATTACCTGCAAAAACTGCAAGAGATCTGCCAACAGCACGACCTGGAAGCGGCAGTGATTGCGCACGCCGGAAATGGTATCCTATATATAGAGCTACGACCAGGCGATGCCACACCACGCCTGGTGGAGGCTATCGCCGAACTGCGCAAAAGCGCCAGGGAGGCACGCGGCAGCCTCGTTGTCGAGCGCTGTCCGGTCGATCTTAAGCGTCGTCTTAACATTTGGGGCGAACCAGGCGCGAATTTCCGCCTGATGCAGCGTCTCAAAAATCAATTTGATCCAAAGGGAACGTTTGTTAAAGGGCGTTTTGTGGGGGGATTGTGAGTACTGAACAACCGTGCTCAGCGGAGGTATCCGCTCAGTTGACTATTACTGCTCATACCGAATTTCTTACAAGTGCGTTGCATGAGCTTAAGCGGCTGGAAAACCGCTTACGCGAGATCGAAGTGCTCGCACCTGGTATCGCGCTTTGTAGCGTGCCGGATCTATCCAGGTTCAGGCGCGCCGTGGCCGAGACACGGCCAATTTTTGCCCGCCATCTCGCGCCTGTCCAGGCTGTTGTCAGGCTCAAAAATACCGAGTCTGACCTGGAACAGCTGGCAATCGCGCTGGCGGAACTGCCAACTTTTTCTATGCTTGAGCGCGGCCAGCGCTTCTCTGTGCAGAGCCGCCTGGTACAAAAGGAAGAAACCGCCAGCCAGCGTGCCTATAGCGGCGGCAGAATTAACCAGATGCTTGCCGCCGCTATTAGCGAAGAGACAGGCGCGGTTGAGGAAATTAAGCACCCGGAAATCATCGTCTCACTGCTCTGCACACAGCAGACAGCCTATCTGGGCATCTCACTGGCGCGCGAAAATCTTAGCCCCTGGCCTGGTGGAATGCGCCATTTTGCCCAGACTCCCGAGCAGATCAGTCGAGCAGAGTTTAAGTTGCTGGAAGCGCTAGAAATCTTCGGCGTGACCTTGCCCTCACGTGGGCGCGCACTTGACCTCGGTGCAGCTCCCGGCGGCTGGACGCGCCTGTTGCTGAGTGCCGGACTACGCGTGGTTGCTGTCGATCCCGCCAAGCTTGATGCACGCCTGGTGCAACGCCCAAACCTGACCCATTATCGCGGCTATGCTGAAACTTACCTGGAAGAGTTTGAGAACCAGCGCCAGATCTTTGACATAATTACCAACGATATGCGCATGGACGCACGTGAGGCCGCGCGGCTTTTGATTCAGATGCGCGACTTCCTGCACTCCGCTGGTTTCATTATCAGCACACTCAAATTGCCGCACGCGACCGCCAGTATCGATCCGCTACGCAATCTGCGCGAAGCCATGAGCCTGCTTAGCCATTATTTCAATATCGTACAGGCAAAACAACTGTTTCACAATCGTCAAGAGGTGACGGTAATTGTGGCCAGACCACGCAGCGAGGAACTGTAGGCGAGAAAACGCAGTGTCGGTCTGGCGCGTTTGAATTTTTCTAAGCTTCCCGCGCGAACAGCGCTCAAAATGAGTGGAGATTATACAGGTTCACATAGAGGCTTAAGTACAAGTGCCAACTCTATGGAAAAGAGTTGATTGTAGAGAATGAACGCAACACGTCGAAAAGGTGTAGTGGGTGTGGTAATGTACAAGCCATGCCTCTCTGGAAACGCACGTATTGCTATCCGAATTGTAGACTCGTGATGGATCGTGACGCAAATAGTGCGATCAATATCCTCACGAGGTACCTTGCCCGGCGGGGGCCACACACTCCAGGTGGGTGTGGTGTGCTACAGGCGGACCAAAACGGAGAAGAAGCCACGAAGGCTTCCCGTTCAGTTCAAGTGCAGCAATAGCATGTGATGACACGTTTCAATACATGTTGAAAGGCAGGTAGATATTATGTCAAATGAATCGGGCCGCTTCCAGCCAGTACTGTCTGGCCAGGGACCGTTGCAGCGCCATACGCATACCTATGATCTGATGCGTCAGTGTATCCACTGTGGCTTTTGCCTGCCGACCTGCCCAACGTACGCTGTGCTGGGAACTGAAATGGACTCACCGCGTGGGCGCATCTATCAGATGCAAGCTGTGGCTGAGGGACGCATGGCTATCTCCTCCGATTTTGTCGAGCACATGTATTGCTGCCTGGGGTGCCGAGCCTGTGAGACAGCTTGCCCTTCTGGTGTCCAGTTCGGGAAATTGATTGAAGCCGCGCGCGAGCAGATCCAACTCGCGGTTGTGCCAGCCTCATCCTTTGTCAGGACGGTGCAGCCTGCTGAGCTGTCCGACAGCGACATGCTTGGGACAGCAAGGGCCACAACAACCTTCGCTGAATGGACTCTACGTCGCTTTTTCTTTGATCTCATGCTGCCATCGCGTCTACTAACCTCGCTGGTCTTTGCGGGCCTGAAGATTTACCAGCGCAGTGGCCTGCAAAAGCTGGTACGCAAAACCGGGCTGCTCGCACGCGTGGACAGTCTGCCAACGCCATTTCAGGGTCAGTTAGCCACGCCTGAAGCGTTAATGCCACAGGCTACAGGCGCGCTGCTGCCTGAACTTCTACCTGAAATTACACCCGCCCTTGGTCGCAGACGCTACCGAGTTGGCTTTATCAGCGGCTGCATCATGGACCAGGTGTATCGCGATATTAATGAGGCCACTATCCGTGTGCTCGCAGCTAATGGCTGTGAGGTCATCACACCACGCAGCCAGCAATGCTGTGGAGCCTTACATGTTCACGCCGGCGAGGGCGAACGCGGTCGTCAATTGGCCCGTCACAATGTCGATGTTTTCGCGAACTACGATTGCGATGCGATTATCATTAATTCTGCGGGCTGTGGCTCCAATCTTAAAGAATACGGACATCTGCTGCGCGACGATCCCGCCTACGCTGAGCGCGCGCAAGCCTTTAGCACACGCGTGAAAGATGTCAGCGAGTTCCTGGTCGGCCTTGAGCAGCAGACCTCCATGGGCGAACTGCCTTATACGGTCGCTTATCACGACGCTTGCCATCTCGCCCATGGCCAGAAGATCAAGCAGCAACCACGCCAACTTCTCAAGCGTATCCCCGGTTTGCAATTGGTAGAGTTGAAGGAGGCCGATTGGTGCTGTGGCAGCGCGGGCATCTACAATATTACCAATCAAGAGATGGCCGGCAAGCTGCTTGAGCGTAAGATGCAAAACATCAGCGCCAGCAAGGCCAGCATCATCGTCACCGGCAATCCTGGCTGTATGATGCAGATCGCCCATGGCGCGCGCTCACGCGGGCTGGATCTCCAGGTACTTCACCCCGTACAACTGCTTGACGAAGCCTATCGCGCCAGTGGATTCTATCAGTTCCCCATGCCAGACATCCACTACCTCCGCAACCACCAGCGCGCGCTGCTCACAGGATTGGGCATCGGCCTTCTGATCGGGATCGCACTCACGCTCAACAGGCGCAAACACCGCTAAAAACATCAGATAAGACGCGGAGGTCAAGGAGAATGCAAAGAGTAGTTTGCGTTCTCCTGACCTCCGTATCTGTCTTACTTTGCAACATCTGTGGCAGTGATCCTTCATACTCATGTCACTCTCTGCCACAGATTTTCTGGTACGCTATTCCTGGAAGAAAATTTCTTACTCATAAAGTAAAATGGCCTGGGGCCAATTTACTCTTCAGCAAAGGAAAAGATCGTGAAAGATTTCAGCGCAGCCAGAGATTTCAGTACGGTTAAAGGACAAATGCAGGCTATGTCCTGCCTGCCAGAAACGTACAGGACCATGAAAGCCCTGCATATGCACTCAAACTTCGCGCGCAAGGCATATCCGGGCTTCACCAGATACCCATACCGGAAGGAGGTTCACTACCAGCCGATCCTCTCACCGCCGACATAGGAAGAAGGCCAGCTTCTACACGCAACTATCATTTGTGAAAATGGCCTAAACCAGATAGACCTTTTCCTGGGGCTGAGAAAACCACTCATTGCCGTTGGCAGTAACGATAATTTCATCCTCAAGGCCAATGTAGCCATGTTCGGTCATAACACCAAGTTCAAGGGTAAAGACGACGCCTTCCTCGATAATATGGTAGGGCGTCTCACCATAGCGCGCCCAACGGGGACCGAGAAGCGGACCACCATCGTGAGCATGCCGCCCCACACTATGGCCGACCGCATGCTTATATTCGGGATAGCCCGCCGCGACCAGGAAATTGCGCGAAGCTTCATCAACTTGCCAACCCTGAACGCCTGGCCTGAGCGCAGCTTTAGCGGCTGCAATAGCTCCTCTGGCCGCCTCAAAGCCTTTACGCACAGCCTCTGGTGGTTCTAGCTCATCCTGTCTGCGCACATACCAGAGTCGCTGTAAATCCGAGCAGTAATCTTGATAGCGTACTCCAAGATCAAAGCTGGCCGTAAAGCCAGGCTCCAGCACAATCTCGCTCGGCTCACCATGGCCTATCAGAGTATGTGGGCCAAATTTGACGCCCGGGCAGCCCGCGTAGGACCAGGCTGCTCCCAGATGCCGTGTCGCCATCTCCCTATGCACCAGTGCACTAAGCTCGCGCTCGCTCACACCGGTTCGCAGGTAAGTATTGATCAGGGCGTAGATCTCCTCTGTCTCCTGAATAGCCCGACGCATGCGCTCCAACTCAGATGGCGTCTTACGACTACGCAGTCGCGACACCAATGGCCCGGAAGAAATAAAACGCTGAGGATAGGGAGTATGCTCTAAAGCTTTGACTAGCTGCAAATACATACCATGAGTCAGACCATCCGCCGCTACATCTCCCACAGCGTAATTTAGCGCGATCGACGTGGGATCGAGACCCCGCAGAACCTCCTTCAGCGCTGGCGCTACATCATCGGTATAGCTGACCACTTCATATAATCCGCTCTGGCGCACCAGGTCGTCATCGTAACGCGCCACTACCGCGATACGCCTACCCCCACGGGTCAACAAGAAAGCCGCAGGCCACGTAACATCATGATTAACCACCAGTTTATAGGCAGGATCAGGCTGCTCATCTGTCTCACGCACAAAAATCAGCCAGCAGTCAAGCTGCAACTCGTTTAAAATACGCAGCGCCTGAGCAATTTTCTCTTGCTGAAGCATAGTCTCTGGCATAGATTTGACTCGCTTTCTATGGATAGATCAATCTAACACAATGTAAATACATGGTATCACATCCCTCCTTTTTGCTAGAAACTCTTAAATAGAAACGCCTCACCGCAGATAAGAAAAAAAGGAGCGCCAGGATATGGGGCGGACGGGCGAGGTTCCCGCTCAAAACATATCCTGAAGCTCCTTAAACCTCTATTCTGCCTCTGGCAAAGCACCAGAGAAAACAATCCCTACCTATAAAATTGTCACCTACAGCAAGACAAGCAGAAGCCAGTGGGAACATGCCCCACTGGCTTCTGCTTGTTTTGCTTCTGTTGTTCTGAACACCACACTGATTGAC
>JBEVTI010000008.1:0-178574 GCA_041156125.1 Candidatus Paraktedonobacter carboxidivorans | reverse complement strand
TATAAAATATGACAAATATACTAAAGATTGACGACTAGTGAGAGGAACCTATTCTCTTCGCTGCTCTTAATTGATTGATGCAGGGACGTACACTCTCTCTAAAGCCCATGCTTGTTACCGATTGACCTCAATCTAAGCAGAGAGGTAATCGACAAAAGAAGGCAATGCGTTATACTAAATAGTATGTGTACTGAATGAACATTCGGACAGTACAGTCATTAGAGATCAGATAAATTCTAGAGCAAATACGCAGTGTGCTTGGTACAACAAAACCCGGAACCGCCAGTTCGAGAAATATTAGCACAACAAGGAAACCGAGATGACGATACCGTTACCCCTTGAAAGGAACAAGTAACATGGAAGATGATGCCACTCTAGTGGCACGTGAACACTATATTGAGATGCTTATTGATGCCTCGTTTCAGGATGCAGCAGAAATGGAGTCAGGCTTCATGTCCTGGTGCCAGAAGCACTCGCCTATTTGGCACGAGCAGGGATATGATGAGTTATGGGTTCGGCAACGCATTGAATCGGCACGGACTACTTGGAGTGTCCACCGCATTCTCAAGCAACAGGGTCTGACGATGCTGGAGGCCCGTGAGAGACTTCGGAGTGTGTACAAAGAGTTTCCAGAACTCTATGATCTGGCGGTAGAACGCGAGCATCGCCACCCAGGTCCTTTGCAGTATCGTGGAAATACCTTTGATTTGCGCCAACGCTATACGCTACGCGTCATGGTCTTTGAAACAGATAAACTGGCCTATGAGAAATTTTGCTGCTGGAGTGGCCTACCAATGCAGAACCCCAATACTGTGTTCTTTGAGCAACCAGATAGCATACGAGTGGTACGCGACTTGAGTACCGTCGAGGAGTTGGAACTCGCCCTGGCAATGAGTAGATGCACGCTCCAGCTTTTTGATGCGCAGGAAAAACGTACCAACGACCAGATCTCTGCACTCACGGAAACATATGGGAAGCAACTTCGTGCTGCCTTTATTGCCAAGCACGGATATCCGCCGGAAGACTCGGCAACACCGTATGTCCCGGTCACTATTGATGGTCCCCAAGATCATGATGCATATTATGCCAAAGAATACTCTTAACAATCTGAGAATAAGGGGTTGGAGGAGAGTGCATTCAGATATTAGGTGGCTTGCTTGTCTCTGATTATTCAATCTCTGATGACAGCTCTTGTGTATATTCAGGATCAAAAAGCAGATTTTCGATCGCCGATGGACTTGTTGCCCAACGCAGAATATGTTCTCCTTGGCTTGCCAGATCCTCTACGCTCATCAGAACGCAACGCTGCTTTTCTTGTTGTTGCCGGAAAAGAGGATGAGCGAGTTCCTGACAAGCTTGTTTGAACTGCTGTTTTGGCAAAACAAGGCATAATTGGCTCTGGCGTTTGCCACAAGTCACACCAAGATCATATAAGCGCAGCAGGCTTGTTACAAGCTCTGATCTTTTTGGGTCAATTTCGTAAGCTGCAATGATTTCATTCTTTTGTAACCAGAGGACAGCTATCTTTTCCAAGAGCACCAGCGGAGTCCTGTTCCCTGACAATGGCAATGCGGGGATACTGAGCTGCTGGAAGGATTCCTCGTTCCAACTTTTCTCATGATCTTGCCGCGCAATCCAGACCTGACAGCCAACCTTTTGTCCGATTTTAGCGAGCAGCCACTGCAGATAAAGCCGCCGAGCCTGACCATGGGGAAGATTCCATCGCTGTATTTTTCCTGATATCGGCGTTATATGTTCCTCTTCGGAATTGTCTGACGTTCGTTCATACTTTCGCCGCTCCTGTTCTTTCCATATCAAAAAGTGTTCTAATTCCCAAGCTGAGACGCCAAAATACCCCTTGAGCGCGAGAAATCGCTCTCGGAAGGCAAAGTAGAATTCTACCTGATTCAAGACGGAACTGGTAAGTGGCAGTTCGTGGAAAATACTTTGTCGAAGGGTGTTTACAAAGCGTGGCCACTGCTCTTCATCCTGGATATGCCACCAAACACTGAGGAAAAAAGGGAGGCGCGCTGGTTGCAGTTGTGAACGACGAATTTGTCCTGTTGCGATCGTTCCTTCGAGAAAGAGCATTAACGCTTGCATCCAGTGCTGCCCCTGATAAGCATCTTCAGGAACTGAAAGGGCTACTCGAAATTCCCGCATCAGTTGTTCATGATGAGGAATATGCTTAATGAGTTTGTTAAGAAACACACCGCCAGATAAGCCTCGCACTCCAAAAATATTCCAGTCGTAATGGGCCTGTTGCTGAAAAAGGATATTAAACTCTTGGAGTGTACTCTGACCCTCTAAGAAAGAAGCCAGATGCTGGAATATTTCTTGCCGTACACGATGCCGCGATATCCGCAGGTCTGCCATTTCTGCTTTTGCAGCTTTATCTTCTTGATAGGCGCGTAAAGCGAGACGCCATTGATCCATTTGTTCGTCTGTCCACGTCATCATCTTCCATCTCCGTCGTAAGAACAGCTTTGATGCAAGCTCTTTCACACTCTATCGGCACTATGCCCTTCTCCACCCTACAGTATGAAGAAAAATGATGGCAATGTCAAACATGCAACCCATATTAGTCAATAGTCACTACTGCATACTAATATAGTCAATTTTAGTGACTTAAGAAATCATTTATGATTCCAGCCATGAATAAACGTGATCAACCTGAGGAAAAGACGTTTGAGACTTTTCTTATACAAGCCATGCACGAGCGCCAACTCTCAATTGTTGCGCTTGCTCGCGGCGCAGGTATGGCGAAGCAAACCATTCATGCGTATTTAAATGGTGCGCGACCTACACTTGAGAATTGTCGCAAACTGGCTTTCTTTTTGAAGGTTCCGCTTGGGGAAGTGATTAGTCTTGTTTATCCTGATGTGGATAGTAAACGACTGGACTCTCTTTTAGAGATTTACCTCCGCTTGCCCGAGTATGAACGTCAACTATCTGAAGGAATAATGTTTTGGCTGGCTCAAAATGTGCAAAGACAACATGAAGACTAATTGCATCATAGCCATGAAGTAGTTCATTTGGTTCCATCCGATCTATGTGAAGTAAGCCTAAAAATCTCAGATCTTTTGGAATTCGCAACGAGACTTGCTAAGAAAGCTGAAACGGAAGTCCAGTAAGAATCTGCACCCGCATGTGACTGTCCAAAGTGCCCCATGAGATGCACGCGTCAGATAATGCTTTCTGTATCTTACTGGTGCTTTTGCATCAGTATCAACTTGTCCTGTGTTCCTGAGCTTAATTACCAAAAATTTGAAGCATATTCCTAGAAGAGACGTGCTGATTTCTTTGCTGAACTACTCTTTAATCTTTTCCGTATGCTATACTATCTAACGGATGATTTTGCTCTAAATCAGATTTGAGTACAACTGTTAGATTCACCTAACAATAAGAGTGAAAATCGGCCTATTACCTTGGAAGCTATTTTCCATTGCAGGAAACTGTGGGTGCAAAAAATTAATGTTATTTGGTCCGGAGAAATGTGGCATGTCATCTCCTTTATCAGAATCAGGTATTTCTCAAGAGAATATCCCATCCAGTTTCCATACTGAGGATTTTAGCATAGGCTTTGCTCGCCCAGAGCATATTGCACAAATCAAAAAGCTAGTAGACGCTAATCGTCAGATTTTCGGTTTCGTTGTAAAAAGCGCGTTTTATGATGCGCTCGAAACCAGAACACTGATTGTTGCAAGCCGTGGTGAAGAAATAATTGGCTTTCTTAGATATCATCATCGTAAACGAGATTTACAGACAACACTTTACGATATATGTGTTGCCAAATCCGAGCGTGGTAAAAACATTGGGCAAAGTATGATGGCTGTCCTCATAGATGATTGCCATAATTTCAAACGTGCTACTATTTTGCTCAAATGTCCATCTCACTTAGAAGCGAATACCTTTTATGAAAAAAACGGCTTTTGTTGCATCGATTCATTAATTGGTAAGCACCAAAAATTGAACGTCTGGCGTCTAGATCTGAATTCAAGAGGTAAACAGTGAGGTTTGTTCGCTCTCTCACAGTAGCACGATCGGAGATCCTGGAATTTCTACGATTATGGAAAATCAGTGGAGATCCTCGCATGCCTTTCGAGCACATTATCCTAACCCCACTGCCAGGATTGACCGATCAAAGCAGAGTTGCTACTGTAAAGCAATGCTTTGCAGAGCGCAGCCATATTATATTTGACTCGGGAGGATATGCGGTCCAGCAGGGAATAATCTCGTATGAGGATCTATATCAACGCCTTTTAAAATACTATCGGGAAAATGACTGGGCAGATGCCTACATCTTACCTGATTATGTCCCAACTAGTGGCCTGAGCGAACAAGAAGTAGAGAATCGGGTGCAAGCGACTATCACTGTTGCACGTTTATTCTATGCTGAAATGCCTGCCCACCTTCGGGAACGAGCGCTACCAGTAGTTCAAGGTCATACGCGCAAACAAATTCAAAAGTGTGTGGAAACTTATATGGAACTCGGAGTGACGCTCGTTGGTTTTGGTAGTTTCGGCACCACAGGTGTCTCAAGTGATATTAATATAGTTACATCGCAATCGGTCGAACTGCTTGCATTCTTGCTCGATTTAGGAGCGAAGCGTGGTTTCCGAGTACATGCTTTGGGAGTTGGTAGTCCTACACTTCTCCATATGCTCCATCAAATGGGCGTCTACAGCTTCGATAGTTCGTGTTGGTTACGTACAGCAGGCTTTGGAAATGTACTTATGCCCTTTGTCAAGCGCCGTAATATCACAGCTGGGAGATTGAGAGAAAGAGCAGGGCATCAACCTCTCACATTATCGGAGTTTCAAGAATTGCAACAAGAGACAGGACACACATGTTTTTTTTGCTCTTCTTTTGAAGAGTTGAAGCAGAAAAGATTTTACCAAATCCTTCATAATCTCACTGTAGTAATGGATACGGTAGAAAGTTTAAATCGCGGAGATTACTTAGAAAACCCATTAATGGTGCAAACAGTTGAGTCAAGTTCATACACGCGTGCGGCACGTAAGATCCAGGCAGGTTTATAAGATGAATGTTATTTCTTCTCGTCCCTTATATCATGTTCGTCATGATCTACATCCTCGGTTGGCAGAGGAATTGCTTATCCTTCTTTGGGACAAAAGTCCTTGCCGGGTAGAGGCACTTCAGCAGGCAGCGACAGAGCGAGGTTATCGCTTAGCGAAGCGAGCGCCCGACCAATTGTTAGCGTCACTCGGAAATTTACGAATCATAGAGCGTAGAGACCATGGTGAAATACATCTCTTAGACTTAGGAAAACTTATTGCTCGTATAGCAAAATATAACTCAAATTTAATGGCCGATCTGGTCCATTTTACATATTATGTTCTCTACGACAAGAATGATCCTACAAGCAGGTTTTCTTGGGCATACCAATTAGTATGTGATCACCTTTGGCAATCACGAAGTACATCTATAAGTACGCATCACCTGGTTACTCTAGTACAAGAGGAAGCTCAAAAAACTTTCGCGGATTACGATAAATATGGTGTTTCTTTTAGCCAGAATAGTGTAGCTGGGATCATTAATTGGCTTGAAGCCCTTAATCCATCTTGTATAATACAAACTTCGTCTGGTGATCGAATTTTTACCCGTCGGGATTACTGTTCAAGCGAACTTTTGTTGCTTGCTTTGGAGTATATCCGGGTTAAAAATAATGATACATCGGGAATCCAACTTAGACTTTCAAATGATGTTAGACAGGCAGTTGCTCGCCTGTGTTTAGTAGAGGAAGAATGTCTAGATGACCTCTTTCAATCCACAGCAGAGGTGTTTGACCTAATTCTCAGACAAACCGAGCGTGGTAACTGGATAAGCTTATTAGGAGATCGGTCTCCATTTCCGCTTGGGACGTGGTTTTCTCTCTCTCCAACAGAACCTATTTAACTATGAGCGACTGCGTCGAGCCCTTAAAGCGCAACAAATCCAACGAAATTAAGGAAAGTTAATATTAGCCCTGGAGAAAGTTGTCCTATGATTGACCTTACAGCTCAACTCATCCCACTGATAAGAAAAGAACCTATTGTTTCTACATTTGACAGTAGAACCATTATTAGCCATCCGGAAGAAGTAGTTACAAGCTACGATCAACACACAACAACATATGTAGAGCTTGATCTCTTCCGCGATATGGGACAACGCTTTATCGAGAAAATCACAGAAAGCCAGACCCCCAAAGTATGCCTTGTAGCACGATACGGGTATGGCAAAACCACTGCAGCGATTGGCCTTTGGCAAGCCTGTCGCAAAGCACATATTTTAGCTGTCCCTCCCGCTGGCTATACTTCTCTAGCGGAAATGGCACAAACTGTCTATTCTTGGGCGAGCACAGCACTTCATGAAAATATAGATGCACGAGTGAAATTAGGAGAACTTCATTCTACTTATTTAAGATCCTCTACAGAAGAACTTGCAAAGTTAGTAAGTAAAAGATCTGGACGATCTTACGAAGAGGTTGTAGATATACTTACAGACCCTGCCCTAGAGGGATCTCTTAGGCTTGATCCACCTACCACGAATATCGTTCTCTTCCTTGAGGCACTCACTCATATCGTTACAACCAATGGTTACTCTGGCGTAGCAGTTTTTATCGACGAATTCCAACAACTTCTTGGCAAAGCTGGTGCAGATATACTTACTGCTTTGCGTAGCCTCGTATGGGGACTTCGAACACGCAAAATGCCTTTCGGTCTAGCCATTACCATGGATCCTAACTCCGAACGTATACTCGGCGAACGTGCAGGAGACATTTTGCACCGCATCAAGGATGATGATCTCTATCTAGATTTCCAGCAAATCCATGGCCCGGATTTTCCGCGGCTCCTCTGGGAAAGATACGCCAAACAACTCAACTTAGAGGAATTAACTTTTAGCATTGTTGATAAACCTACCCTGGAAGCTCTTGGTCAAATCAGCGAGCGAGCTGATCTTAGTAATGGCCCCCGCACAGTTGCTAATGCATTTCGTCGCATTGCATCGTATTATGCATCCAATGAAAGGACATATACTCCTCTTCAACTGATAAATGATTTTCTTACAGGCGCTATCATTTTCGACGGAGATGCAAACACTATCGCATCGTTAGTAACCGAATTTGCAGGCTACGCTTACTTTAAGCGTACAGATAAACATCTCTCTGTTCTCAAGCTACTCGCGGCCTTTCCGTCTGGTTGTCCACCAGAAGTGGCGGAAGGTTATGATCTTTTGGAAACGTTCAATGAAATCACATCTGAGTTACGAGGCGATATAATCACCCTCTTACCAGGCGGATATGCGCTCATTGACTTACAGCGTGTAGGTAAACCCTTAAATAAACTGAGCTTAATTCTAAAGAAGTATTGGATGCAGATTTCCAATAACGAAGAGGAACCTGCAGAAGATATACGACGTTTTGCACAATATGTGCTTCCACTTCTCTTCCCTACAAGCAGCACTCAAATTGAAACCTGGAAAACTGAAATGGCTCTTTCGCTATCCGCTGATGGAGCTTATATACAAACGTTCGTTGGGTACCTACATACTCGGCATCCTTTGCGACGGGTAAAAATTGCAGTATGTTTTGAAGAACTTCCGACTACATCAAAAGCTCTGTCAGCAGATATCGACTTAATGTTTGTAATTCACAATAGTCCTGTTGAGCAGCAAAGAACTATTAGACGTCAAGACGGCTGCCTAATTTTCTACCTCAATATAGGCAGGGCTCCTGAAGAGGGCTTGCCTGCTGATCTACGTTTGGTAGAGCACAACCTCAGTCCTCAACTAGGTACGCCTTCCGTTTTGCTAAACGTTATCGAGTTTGTAGAGAGGGAAGTTTCCCACTCATCCTTGAAACAATCAGAGTTAGTTCAAGTCAACTATACTCTCGATAATATAAGGCGTTGGCTCCTAAACTTTATATTCGACGAACAATTACTCGGATCTCTTGATCTGGAGGCTGCTACGCCTGGATATCGTGGCGTACGCGATCTCTTGTTCCGCGAGTGTGAGCGTAGATATCCTCATTACAATACTCTGATCACTTCTACCATTTGGCAAGATAATCTAGCTCGCTACCGAGAAATTCTAGAGGCAAGAACTCTTGCCGAACGCAGAGGTATCGAACCTATCCATGGTCCGAAATCTGTACTTGCTGCCTTATTCGGGCAACGTAACCACGCGGGCTTCGATAGCAAAATGCGCGTTCAATACCCATCCCTGTTAGATATAACATGGACAGGAGAAGATGGGTCATTGTTGTTTACTTCTCATCCTATCGAAACAAAAATCTTGACGTTCTTGGGAGATGAGGGTTGCGCTTACGAAAAATTGGCCGATCTGTGCAAAATGGAAGGATATGCCAGGGAAGAGGCAGAGGAAGTATTCGCTCTGTTATTAACCCGGGGACAGATTAAAGAAGAAGAAAGGCAAATTTATAAAACCGACACTTTAAGTATTGCAGAATTGCGACGAATCGGTACAGAATTTACAACAGAGCTACAGGCTTTAGAGGTAGTGCTCCCAAGAGAAGTATTGGAAGCACATTCAGTCATTGCTCGTTCTTTAGCAGTATTAGATATAGATAACGATACGAGCCGTCAAAAGGGCCATGCTCAATTAATACTATTGACAGAGTCTGTCACCAAGCTCCGTACCAAAGCTCGTCTCGCTTTCCTTGATGTTTTAGAACATCAAAGAAACGAAATAGCGACGCTCTTTCGCGGTTTAGACGAAAAGATTCCTGGTTTCTCAGCATCAGCCACTTTTAAAAATCATCTGGATGGAGTTCGAAAGCAATTGGAAGATGATAGCGCGAGTATACGTCGAGGCAGCGCACGATTGCGCGAAGCTATCCAGTCTACACGAAACCGTGCAATAACGCTAGATGATGTAGAAGTTAGTGCTTACTTGGTAGCAGAAGCTGACCGACTTAAACAGCGTACTGAGACATTCGATGGTTTGCAAATACGCTTCGAACGCTATCGACAAAGATTGGATTTGCTTAAACAATGGGTTATTTGGGGCGAACGTTTTGTATATTTAAAGCATAATATATCAAATCTTGTGGTACAATTGAATGATACAGAGCCGATAAGCATACATTTACAGAAAGAACTTGATAGTATAGAGAGTGAGGTGCGGGAGTCCCTATCACATAATGGGTTGGCTGCACTTGAACAGATTACTCTTATGCGGCATCGTTTAGATGAGATAGCGAAAGAGTATGATCGGAGTCTAAGTGAGCGAGAAATGGCTTTCGAAAAAGAGAAAGCGAGATTAGGTGATATAGTAGCGGCAATCACAGATGGCAAAACCGTTTTAAAGGGTAAATATCAAATTTCGAAACACGAAGAATCCTATCAGGATCTTTACGGAGAAGCTCTGCAAACCATTCAAATAGTCGTTGAGCCACTTACTTCTCGTATGCAGTTGCTCAACGCTCGTTTGCAAAATGTACGCAAAACATCATCTCAAGAAAATTCGATTGCAGTGGACCAAAGAGCCATCAAGCAACTAGCGCGTAAAGTCATAGAAGGCCAGCGAGCGCTACTAAACGCGCAAGGGGCTGGAGATGTTTTACATCACGCATTGATCGAGAAATTTGCTGAAGATCTGCTCAAATTCAGGAAGCAACTCGACGTCATCGAGCAGAAAGTGCCAGTGCAAGCTACCTTTTCTTTAAACGCAGGAACGTTACTAGCTAAGTTAAGCACTGAAAAAAAGGGTCTGGGAACTCTAATTGACGTCAAAGCAGCTATGCTACACTTATCTTCTGATAGTGACCTTAAAGATCTACTAGATCTTTATTTCAATGGAGACATAGCAATCGAAGTGTATCTTAAATCCGACCACTCACAAATGGATGATTAGGAAAGGACATGAGCGTTCTATCCGAAAAATAGGACTACCTTTGGATAATTAACGCTGCAACTCGAATCGAAGGACTAGAGGTGATATGATCTATGTACTCGGGGAGGCTGCTACAAGCGAATACGAGGCAGCTATAGAATTGAAGAATCTCATCTTGAAGACTTGGCCTGCTATCGAACAAAGCGCCCAACATCTAGTCTGGATTATTGCAGGAGCAAAATGTCATGGCCAGCCAAAGAGAGATATTGATGTACTTTTGCTAGCTAATTTCAGTGAAAGCCTCACTTACACTCCTTTTCTCCCTTTCTCTGTCTATGGTCAGCTTGAGAGTCCGAGCGAAGTACATATAAAAAGCTTTTGCGCTGCCATTGAAGTAAAGGACCATTCACCAGAAAAAGTACGCTTTGAGGGAACGAACGTCAAAGTTTATTATCGAGACGGATGGAAGGATGTCACTGAGCAGAATCATCAACAAAAATACTCGGTGAAGAATTATATAGAACACCATGGCTATGTGAGTCCGTGGGTTACCTCTTTCATCTGGTTGCGCAATGTGCCAACAGTGGACCTTCCGGCACCTCCTCACAATATTTTAGGCTCTAACCTTACGTGGGATCGTTTTCTTAATGTTATGGGTCAGCTATCTCCCCCAAAGAAGGAATATGGCCAATGGATACTCTCAAGTGCATCATTATCAAGTGTCGTTACTAGAGCAGCAGAACTATTTACTAAACCACTGGTTCCAACAAAATTAGATCGCAGGCGTATGGAGTTAGCCAGCCAGCGTTCGACTGATAACGAGACTTTGATTAATGCGCTTGGAAATAAAATGACTATTCTGCGTGGTCGGGGTGGTACAGGAAAAACTATGCGTTTACTCCAAGTGGCAAAGCAGTTATATGACGAGCAGAATGCGCGGATTCTTATCCTGACCTATAATAGAGCGCTAGTTGCCGATATACGCCGCCTCCTGACCTTTATGGGAGTGGATAATGATATCGTCGAACGAAGCATTCAAATCCAAACAGTGCATTCGTTTTTCTATGTAATTCTCCAAGCTCTAGGGATCATCCAGTCTGGAGAAATGTCCTTTTTAGATCGATATGACCAATTCAAAGATGAGGCTTTGGAGTATTTCAATAGTGGCGCATTGACACCAGGAGATATAGAGGCGCTGCTTCAATCCAGCAAATGTGATTTCTCTTGGGATTATATCTTTGTCGATGAAGGGCAAGACTGGCCGATAAACGAACAGGACCTACTGCTACATTTATATCCTTATGATCATTTCCTTATTGCAGATGGCATCGATCAACTTACTCGTACACTCCATCCTGCAAATTGGGGAGATAGATCTCGCGCAGTTTCAACTCTCTATCTCCCTTTAAAAACTTGTCTTAGAATGAAAGCGGGCTTAGTGCGCTTTGTATCTTCCTTTGCCGCAGACCTAGGGATTGTCCAATCAAACTGGCAAGCTAATACAGAAATCCCAGGAGGTCGCATTATTATCATCGAGGGTGACTATTTCAGCAACCGTAACCTTCATGATAGTTTGCTAACATACAATCAGAGTACAGGCAACCAACCCGTTGATACGTTATTTTGCCTTTCGCCTCATCTAGCATCCCTATCAGTAGACCAGAAAATACCTTTGTCGTTGGCGGGTCAAAATTTTAAAGAATGGGGATATCAAATTTGGGATGGGGCTATTGCGGACATCCGCGAAAGCTACCCAACAGATACTGAGCAAATACGCATAGTTCAGTATGATTCATGCCGTGGACTCGAAGGCTGGGTGGTAGTAAACCTGGACTTTGATGGATTCTACAACCACAAATTGGAAAAGTATCAGTCTATTCCTATGACGGGGAAAAAACCATTGCGTAATAACGCAGAAGAAGCTCATCTTTATGCCTCCCGCTGGTCGCTCATTCCTCTTAATCGAGCGATGGATACGCTCGTTATACAAATTAGCAAGCGACCTACTCCTATATCTAGAGCTTTGAGAAAAGCTGCTGAAACATTCCCTGATATGGTTGAGTGGCATATATTTTCTTGACGCTTTAATTTAAATATAAATGTATTCCACGAATATCATCCTTCGCTTGTAAGTGTACAGTAATTTAATTTGTATGGAGGAGTGCGTCGATGCCGACATATGATCAGTGGAACGATGGCTTAATTGATTACCTCACTATGGACACCTCGCATGGGTCACCAGTTTTTCTCGATATCAATGAGGAAGTCTTGGAGGATATCGGGCGAATGCTCAAAATATCGGACAATGACGATTGGGTAGGTGATTTTAAACGAGCAGTTCGAGCAAAAATAGTTGAAGGCCAGGGAATTCACCTGGAAAATATTCAAATATTCAGAAACGAAGATACTAAAGCTCGTCCTCAAGGGATCGCATTCCTGGGGGCAATGGTTCTTGCTGCTTACTATATGAGTGAAGATGAGGATGCATCAAGCATCAATTATTTTAAACGGCTACGTGATGTTTTTCTCTTCGAAGGGGAAGGAGAAGCGGATGGAAGACCCAGGGGTATGAAAACTGGGAGCGAAGAACGTCTTTGGATAGAATGGGGGACATGGCTTCAAAATCATGCTTTCCTTCCAACAGCGCAGCGGGGTGAAGGGCCAAAAACCTATATTAACTATCCCATATCTCAATCATTGCTGCGGCAAGCGGATAAAGACAAGCTGGAAAAACTTTTTGAAGAGCGCAATTGGCCCGCACGGCTAGATCAGAATATTGTAGCCGCTCGTATTCGTCGCGAAACTCCGTATTTACCAAAACATATACAACACATATTGCAGGAAGGTAACGTACAACGCTTTCAGGCCCTCGTTGAGGATATTTTTGAAGTCTATGAAAACTGGGTAACCTATGGCAGAAATAGTAGCATATTAAAAACAAGAGTATATACCACTCAGAGATCCACCCCACGCAATATTAAGGCTGGACTCTATCGTATTGCTGACTCTTTTTTAGGCACTATCGATTACTACCTTTATCCACACCAACCTCATAGGAAGCCCCTCGCTGGTTTGCAGGTAAGATATGGCAATGTAGTAGAAGACCTAATTGAAGATGGCTCTAAACGGTATCAACCATTGTGGAATTTAAAAGCGGATGAGTTAGATCAAGGAACCCAATATGAGTTGATGGGAAGTAGTGAATTTCAATATCTCACATTTCCTCAAAAGGATTTCTGGATTCTCACACCCGATGCAGATTACCCAGAATCAGGCACATACGCCTCCGGCGCACCTCTTGAACTCAATACTTCTTTTATCCTGCTTTGTAAACAGGAATTGCAAAATCAGATCACCCGTTTGAAAAACGAACGCCTTATTCAATGGAGCAACGATCCCTATCCTTTATCAGGCTACCCTGGTTGGATCGAGTACCGTGGAATGATGGTTTTATCCGAAGCGTGGTCAGGTGTTTCTCGCGCTATTACGAACCAAGACCTTTATGAATCCTTGCGTCCCTTCGCTTCAATTAGCATCCATTTTGAAGGTGGAATGCGTGTTCCTAAAATAGGTGCTTGGCTGGAAAACTATGGCCCCAAAGTGACATTAGCAGCCTTTGATGAGCGAGCGCATCTACGAGTGCAAACAATAGGCAAAGATGGCAATGTTCTTCTTGATAAGGAGGTACCCACAAACACTCCGTTGACAATACCCTGGCTTGGCGCTGGTGATTATTTTGTGGAAGCATCGGTAGGTGCCAAACCTACCGCACACATAGTACAAATCCTTCCTTGGAGCCAGTTGATAATACTCTCTACTCAGCAACCTGAGAGAATTAAGGTTGGTAAATGGTATGTAAGCGGTGCTCTAATTCAGCCAATGGATGAAGTGAAATAAAATTAGGAAGGATATTACATGGAACGCTGGTATCTACCTATTCGCTGTCACCCGAAAGGACGAGGTGATAAGCACGTTGAAAGACTAGTTACGCATATTTCTCAATATATTCGGCTACACCAGCTTTATAGCTTGATTCCTGTAATACACGTTGAAAAGAAACCTAGAGGCGAATTTTTCCTCTTCATAGGCATTGACAGTGAGCAAAAAAACCAAATCCCAGTTACGCTAGTGCCTCTAGCCAAGCTCATTGGTAATCCACTATCAGGAACATCAGCAGTTGAGTACCATGATATTGCACGTATGGTGAGTGGCCCGGTAACGCCCTACGACTATGCTCGTCGCATAAACTATAGAGAACAGCAAACGCTTCCACAAGATGATCCTTTCGACTTTTTTGAAGAAATGCCCTCTCAGTATGAAGCTTCTTCCGATGAGCAGATAACCCTTTCGGAAGATTACAACAAGCTTTTGTATTGGTTATCTGCAGTCGGTAGTGGAACCTGGCAAATATTCAAGAATGTTTGTAAAGCTTTGGATCTAGATAAGACAGGTAATGAATCGCGCCGCATATTACGAAGATTGCGCTTATTGGGGCATATTGAAGTTTCTCGTGATGGCACCCATTGGACTATCTGCCCCCCCTGCCTTATATCTACCGGTATAGAACCGCAACAAGAGTATATTCTTGCTGGACAAAGATCTATGCAACTTCTTGAAGAAATAGAGCAAATTGAAGATATCAAGCTTAAATTCACTAAACAGTCAAAGGCTCAAGCTCCGACATCAATCCATATCCAAATAAATGCCGCGAGTAATCCAGATAAGCTAATGAGAGAAGTAGGGCTACATTTTCCGATCAACTATGTAGGAAACGTAGCACAAAAACTAGCAGAAATACTACCTTCTTTGGAAGAGTGGAGAGATTCTCTCACCCCCGTTGGCCGCTTCCTTCCCGCTTTATATGAAGTTGAGCGCTTTTCCAATGGCACTTTTGCACACTCTGAATCCTACAAAGAAACTGGAATGTACCGACTTCATCCTCGTGACAGGAATAGTCAAATGAGCCGGACACTCTTTTATCACCAGAGCAGCGATCAATGGCTACAAGGGGATTGGTACGGATTACGTTTCCTCGCCTTAAGAGAGGAACACACAGAATGTAAAGCGATCTATGACGTAAAGACTCGCTGTCTTGCTCTTCCAGTGAGTCAACGCTGGCCAGATTTGTATGAACGTACTTTGGTGCTTTGCTCAGGTCGACTGGCAAATCAACGAAACGAATGGCTGTTTTTTTATGAAGTTCCGCGCGAGATAGCTCTGAAATTAGCGCATCAATTAACAGTTACCTACGAGGAGGTATCTAATGCATGACCTAGCAGGTGCATATGAGAGGTTAGAGCGGGTCTATCGCCTTTATATCAAAAGCGCTTTTCCTCTGAGATACTCAGCTTTATCAGAAGAGCGTGATATGCTTTTACAAAAAGAGGGTATCCTTAGTCAACCACCTCTCGTCGAGACGTTACCCATCTACCCAAGTTCAGGAAGAAATCTACAAAAGGCTGCCAGTGATCTATCATCGGAATATCGCGACCTCCAATATTTAGCACAAACGCTTTTTGAACCGCATATCTCCCTTTACGAACATCAGTGGCGAAGTCTGACTGAGGTGTTACGGAATGGGCGGGATATAGTCGTCACTACTGGAACCGGTTCGGGAAAGACTGAGTGTTTCTTGCTGCCGTTACTTGCTCAACTAGCATACGAATCTACCAGCTGGCAGCGAAGCCCAATGCCGCCTCAGGAGCGAGAATGGTGGAAATACAGTTCCGACAACCGGGTTTCGCAATGGGAGCATGTGAAACGACCTACAGCTCTACGCGCTATTGTGCTTTATCCACTCAATGCCCTTGTCGAAGATCAACTACGCAGGCTCCGCAGTACCTTAGATAGCGATAAAGTACATACTTGGTTGGATAAATCTCGCGGTGGGAACCGAATCACCTTTGGGCGGTACACCTCTCAGACGCCGGTTCCTGGAACAATACCAGTGCTAGGTCCCGAGGGTAAAGATGCAAGAAACCGGCTGCGCGCAAGATTGCGTGAAATGGATGAACAGCAAGAAGAATTGCGAAAAGCTGTACAAATGAACCCGAAAGCAGGTATCGCTCTGGACTACTTTCCACGTTTGGATGGAGGTGAAATGTGGTCCCGTTGGGATATGCAGGAAACCCCGCCCGACATCCTGATCACAAACTATTCCATGCTCAATATTATGTTGATGCGTAGCACCGAAAGCTCCATTTTTGAAAAAACTCGTGCTTGGCTTGCAGAACCTAATCACCCAGAGCGCGTCTTCCATCTCATCATAGATGAACTCCATGCCTATCGGGGCACCCCAGGAACCGAGGTCGCTTATGTTCTCAGATTACTACTTTATCGTCTTGGTCTTACCCCTGATTCACCCAAACTACGAATTCTCACCACAACTGCAAGTCTCGATTCCACACCTAAGGGCAGAAAGTTTTTGAGAGAGTTCTTCGGTCGAGATAATTTTACATTTATTGACACCCCCCAAACGCGGCCTCTCGCTGGCACCTACACCTTTCTTCAGCCTTACCAGGGAGCTTTTGAAAAGTTCGCTCAAACAGTACAGCCAGATCCAACAAAACCTATGGAACCGCCCAATAAAGACTCAAACGAAACGCTCAGCGCAATCAAAACCTTGGCTCAAGAATTAGGCGAGCCAACTCAAACCTCGCTTTCAGCAAAAGAAAGTTTGGGGCGCGGACTTGTTAAAAACAATGTTTCTGAGGCGCTACGCGACGCATGTCAAGCCATTAATAAAACAGTAAGACCAACACAAATCACACAATTAGATCAACAGTTATTCCCCAGTGCGAATCGGCAAGGATTTACTTCATCTGCTATGAGAGGAGTGCTCTTAGCTTTGGGGATGTCTGAAGTGGAGGGACGTCCTCCTCAGCCACTAAGAGGACATTTCTTTTTTCACAATCTCCAAAATATATGGGTATGTTGCAACCCAAATTGCACTGAGGCAAGCCTTCAAGGATCGCGCACAAATATACCCAATGTACATCCCCTTCCCACCGTTGGTGCCCTCTATGCAACTCACCGTCTTTCATGTCCCTCATGTGGCTCTCGAGTTCTTGAACTCATTGTATGCGAGGTATGTGGCGACGTGTTTTTAGGAGGGTACAAAGCAAAGTCACAAGTTGATGGACAAGATACTTATATATTGACTGCCGACCAACCAGATCTAGCAAATATTCCTGACCGTGTCGCGTTAGAACAGCGTTATGAACAATACGCAGTGTTTTGGCCTCTCCCTGGAGAACAGCAGCCTTGGCAGACAAAACCCCAAGATCCCAGTTGGACCCAGCAAAACCCCAAAACAAAGAAATCTATCGAGCGAAGATGGCAGGAGGCTAAACTTGAACAAGTTACTGGGCGTCTTAAAATACTAAATAGTAGGATATTGAAGCAACAAGCCCCCAAACCAGGAGAAATTCCGGGGTGGCTCTACCTTATTCGCGAAGAGGAGTCAAAAGAGCGTGCATTGCCCTCGAAATGTCCTCGTTGCGATGCAGATTACCGTTCGCACCAAAACCCTTCCCCTCTGCGAAACCATCGAACCGGTTTTCAGAAATCTTGCCAGGTCATAGCCAGCGCTCTTCTACGCGAAATGCCTCTGCCTGAGGAGGTTGGAGATCAATCATCACGCAAGCTCGTAATTTTTACCGACAGCCGTCAAGATGCTGCTAAATTGGCTGCTGGTATGGAACGGGACCATTATCGCGACGTGGTGCGCATGGCTCTCATTCAGTCGCTTGCCCAATATTGGAAGGATTTAGAGGCTTTCTTGAGAGTATTAGCCAATCAGCCTCAGTCTCAAGTTGGTTTGTCCAAACTCAAGAGCCTCAATGAGCAACTCTACGAAAAGATAAATACCCCGCCACAAGAAGACGATCTAGTTCGTCGAAGCCGATTTAACAGTGTGGAACGAGAAATGACCTCAGAAGCTTTCTCATGGTGGTCTAACATGCCACCCTTAAATAGATCCGCTCTAAGTATCTGGTTAGCAACGCTCCGCCGATATCCTCAAAGAGTGCCGCTAAGAAGTTTGCAAGGTATTATCCGTGATACTCTTCTAGAGTTGGGCCTCTGTCCAGGAGGTTCGAGCTTTAGAGCTAACAATTACAAAATCGGAATGGGGAAGAGTGAGAAAGGGCACCCGTGGTACGAGTGCTATGATTGGACAGCAAACCCTATTTCACGACTCTATCCGGCACAACCTAGCCAAGACGAGCATGTCGCTTATCTTGAAGCATGTTTATCCAAAGAACTAATGTATGCACTCTTTCCTCACATCGCAAGAACGTTGGAAGGTCTAGGCCAAGGTTGGGTCAGCTACGACACCCAAGAAAATTCACCAGAGATACTTATTCAAACGACTGATGCGATCATTCGGCAATTAGGAACGCGCAGACGGCACATTGCCTCTGAATATTTTCCTCCTGGACCAGATGATAAGTTAGCGAAACTTTCTCTAAAGTATCTTTCTGTTGCTGGTATTGATCAAACAGATGTGAAGCAACAACTACTTCAATCTGCGGCAGCTACTACTACAGCAAGAGGGCTGGCATTAGATCCTGCTAAGCTTTATCTTGTTCCACCTCAGGTAAAAAACCAGGGGCAGCAAGCTGGCTATCGCTGTAGCAACTGCAATGCGTTCTACTTACACTCTGCAGCACAGGTTTGTCCCGAATGTTTGAAGAGATTAGAAAGTGGAACAACATCTAAAGATTTCGATTACTACGTTTACCTCTCTGAGGAGTCTGGTAAACCATTTAGGATGAATTGTGAAGAGCTAACAGGACAAACAGATCGGAGTAACCGCATCCAAAGACAGAGATGGTTCCAGGACATTTTCCTTGAAGGTGAAATAAAACATATTCAGGGTATAGACCTTCTAAGTGTCACCACTACCATGGAAGCGGGAATTGACATTGGATCGCTACTTGCTACTATGATGGCCAACATGCCACCACGTCGTTTCAATTACCAGCAACGTGTCGGGCGCGCAGGACGACGCAAAGCAGCAGTCTCACTCGCGATCACATTCTGTCGAGGGCGCAGCCACGACGATTTTTATTTCCAACGACCGGAGAGCATGACAGGCGACCCACCTCCACCACCGTACGTTGACATGAGTAGCGAACCCATATTGCGGCGTGTCCTTGTAAAAGAAGTGCTTAGACGTGCCTTCATAGAAACCGGACGATATAATTCTCTAGGCAGTGGCGATAGTGTCCATGGAGAATTCGGCCTGGCCACGGAATGGTCAGGACATGAGAGCGATATTGATAAATGGCTCAAACGCCCTAAGAACTCACCAGCAATACAAGAAATCATAGATTCATTGCGCATAGAGACGAATTGGAGCGGAGCATCGGGAAGCGGTTTCTGCACGGCACTACTCAACTATCTCCGTAATGACCTTATCCCGGAAATACGGGAAATCGCTGATCCAGATTCAATTTATACGCAAGATGCTTTGAGTGAACGCCTTGCTAATGCAGGAAAGCTACCTATGTTTGGCTTCCCAACCAGAGTGCGGCTCCTGTATACAAAGTGGCCTTGGGTTGGAGTTCCTTGGCCACCTGAAACTGGAATAGTGGACCGGAATCTGGACGTAGCATTGAGTCAATTCGCCCCTGGTTCTCAAACTGTAAAAGACAAGGCAGTTCACACCGCATGCGGTGTTGTTGATCTGCGACCAGCGGGTAACACGGTACAAACGAAGTCTGGCTTCATACCGGATTTGAATCAACCCAATCCTAATCCTATCGGAGTTTGCAGTAATTGTCAGGCTGTATGCAACTTACCTGCTTTCTCCCAACTTCTCCCTGGTGGACAAAAGAGTGCATTAGCTGAGTGCCCTGTTTGCAAAGCTCCAGAAGCATTGCTTCCTCTTGATGCGAGGGAGCCGCGTCACTTCCTTACAGACTTGACGCCTCAGGATTTTGAAGGCCAGTTTGAGTGGACACCACGCTCAACAAGACCCACTCTGAGCATTGATGCTCAAACAAGCGCTCCCTCTGCCATTAATAATGTGACTTTAGCAAGTTTCTGGGAAGATATCCTTTCTGTTAATGATAATGCCGGGGCGGGTGGCTTCGACTTTTATAATGCTAAGGTACACAACGAGGTAAAACCTGGCGCTTACACAGTTGCGACCGAAACATCTGACCGTGTTATACCTGTAGGTAATTCTCGTCGAGTTGCACTGCTCTCGCGTCGCAAAACAGATATCCTTCTCGTGGATATTCAAAAGTGGTCCGATGGAGTTTTTGCTAACCCAACCACAGTTGAAGGTAGAGCAGCATGGTTCTCCTTCGCATTTTGGTTACGCATTGTAGCCGGAGCGCGTTTGGATATTGATCCACAAGAACTTCAAACAGGTTTCAGACCTTTGGCTACTTCAGGAAAACATCTTATCAAAGGTCAGGCATTTCTCTGCGATCAGTTGGAAAATGGGGCTGGCTACTGCCGTTTCCTGGGTCAAATTGACGAATTTCAGGAGTTGCTTAAACACGCAAACCCAACATATACAGATCCTGGAGGACGCCTTAGCGTTGCCAATCGGTGGATGAATAATAATTCGACGACCGCCCAAATAGCGCATGGAGTAGAATGTGATACATCCTGTAATCTTTGCCTAAGGGATTTCGGTAACTTAGCCTATCATGGACTCCTAGATTGGCGACTCGCGCTCGATATGGCAAGGATAGCAACCTCTGATTCGGCCAAGGTAGATTTATTCACTGACTGGAATGGTAGACCTAATCCCTGGAGAAATTTACTAGAAGGCACAAAGGCGACAGTTCCTACTATCCTAGAACAGCTAGGTTATGACAAGCCTACATCACTTGGAACATTGCGTATCTATAAATGTTCGGGTAGGCAAAAATTACTCATCGAGTGCCATCCTCTTTGGCAAGAAGACCACCCGGAGTATAGAGATACCTATCTTGCAGCTCAGAGAAGCTTTCCGACCTTTGAAATACGACCTATAAATCCTTTTATGGCATTAAGGCGCCCTGCTGATTACATTTGACGGTAATCGCAGCAAAACCCTGGCATCCAAACAAGCTAAATGACATCAGGGTAGCCCACTTGAAAGGCAATCAGACGATAATCTATGTGATAGCCATAAGGCCCACTATCTTATGGCTATCACATATCACTCCTCATAAGTATCTGTTGCAGGCGATAGATAACCAGAATCGCAAGAATTAGCAAATAGATAAAGTATTCAGCTGGTACTACATGCGAGATTAAATTCGTCATATCAAGTGCTAAAAGAAGGCCGTTGATACAGTTTTTGGAAATCCAATAGAACTTTGTACCTATAAAGACTATCAAATCTCTCTTAGTATTTGTTACAATGGTCTCGGGTACAATTTTTATACCTTTCATAAGGAAAGATTCATCGAAGAAAGACTTCTAAACCATGCAAAAAGCAATTGCTGTTGTTAGTGGTGGCCTGGATAGTGTGACGTTGGCCTACTTATTGCGTGCTGAGGGCTATGACCTCCATCTCCTCTCATTTAACTATGGACAGCGTCATAAAAATGAATTAACCTATGCCGAGTTATGTGCGAAGCGACTGGGAGCTGAGTTCAGTTTGCTTAACCTGAGTAGCTTAGGGTCGTTTTTGAAAGGATCAGCATTAACTGATGATATTCCTGTGCCTGACGGTCACTATGCAGCGCCGTCAATGGCCATTACCGTTGTGCCTAATCGAAACGCAATCATGCTCTCTATAGCTTATGGTATCGCTGCTGCCGAGGAGGCGGAAGCTGTAGCAATGGGGGTCCATGCGGGAGATCATTTTATTTACCCTGATTGCCGCCCTGAGTTTATTCGTGCATTTGAACAAATGCAAATATTTGCCCTTGAGGGATTTGGCCATCCCAAACTGAAACTCCATACACCGTTTCTCTCCCTGGGCAAGCATCAAATTGTACAATTAGGCCATGCCCTGGGTGTCCCTTTTGCCGATACCTGGAGCTGTTACAAAGGCGGAGAAAAACATTGTGGCACTTGTGGAACGTGCAATGAGAGGAAAGAGGCGTTCGAGCTTGCCAATGTACCTGATCTGACAGTATACGAGCAATAAAAAAATGCATTTTCTTTCAACGTTTTTACGAATTCAGGTAAAGCCCTCAGAGAGTCACAACCGCAATTTCTAAAAGGAGAGACCTATTTTCGCTAGAAAGAAGGATGCTTATCTCTGTGAGATACGTGCTGATTACAAAAGTGTTTCGTTTTGAGGCGGCACATTCATTGCCAGGGCATCGAGGAAAGTGTGCAAGACTTCATGGGCATTCCTATAAATTAGAAGTAACGTTGCGCGGTGCCATTAAAGAAACTCCAGGTGAGTCTGACCACGGGATGGTCATGGATTTTGGCGAGATTGGAGTGCTAGTGAGCCAGGCTGTAATCGAGCGTCTGGATCATCAAGAACTGCACGCAGTAACCGGACTTTATACGACTGCTGAAAATCTGATCCATTGGATCTGGGAGGAATTGGTGGCACATGGCCTGCGCGAGGATCTTCTTTACCGCGTGCGTTTGTGGGAAACGGAGAATAGTTTTGCTGAAATCACTCAGGCGGAGCGTAACTAAATGCATGTGATGGAGATTTATCGCTCGATTCAGGGCGAAGGTACACTGATAGGCGTGCCAACAACATTTGTCCGCTTCTTTGCCTGTAATTTACGCTGCTCTTGGTGCGATACCAAGTACTCCTGGAGCGTGCGTGAAGGAGGTACCTGGGAACCGCTGTCTCCAGAGGAGGTAGTTCAACGTGTTAATGAACTGGGCGCCCGGCATATTGTGCTCACCGGAGGAGAACCTACCCTTCAGAAAGAGTTGCCTCAACTGGCACAATTGCTCAAAGAGAGGGGATACCATCTCACAGTCGAGACAAACGCAACAATTTTTCCAGCACAAGCTGTTCCCTTGATCGATCTTTGGAGCCTTTCTCCCAAACTCTCCAGCGCTGGAGAGAACTATCTTCGTTTCTCGATTGTGCGCTCGTTTCTGGAGTATTTGCAGCCAGATCAACAGCAATGGAAATTTGTGATTCGCGACGAGGATGATATGCTGCTTTTGCAGGATTTCCTGGCGCGCTTTCCTGCTTTCCAGGAACAACAATTACCCATTGTTTTACAGCCTGAAGGCAATCTGGCTACGCGTAACTATCCAGCTGCGCTTGAATATCTTGCAAAATTTGTGAGCAGTCCGTTCTGGCAGCCGTACGCTGTGCGTGTTTTGCCACAACTGCATGTCATTATCTGGGGCCAACGCAAGCTCGTTTAATAGAGTTAAGGTCGTAAATAAAAAGATATGCTGTTTTTTACTTTTTGCCCCTCAAAAAACACTGCAATTGGTCCGGCAAACGTGGATAAGAAGTGAGTTCGTGCCACTCTTTTTCCACGCATTTTTTACAAGGAGACAACAAACATTTTATGGAAAACCAGGAAAATGAGAACCGTCAACGCATACCAGGGCAGTATGGAATAGAAGAGATCGAGGCCAATCAGTTAGAGGCATGGCCTAACTCTAATCCGGAACGTGACTATGTGACCCATTTTGAAATCCCCGAGTTTACCTGTCTCTGTCCACGTTCGGGATTCCCTGACTTTGCGACAATTATAATCGATTACGTGCCGGATCAATCTGTGGTCGAATTGAAAAGCCTGAAACTTTATATCAACAGCTATCGCAATCGGCAAATCAGTCATGAGGCGTCAATCAATCTGATCCTGGATGATTTGGTTGGGCTGCTCAAGCCGCGTTGGATACGTGTAGTTGGTGACTTTACAGTACGTGGCAATGTGAAAACGATGATTTTTGCCGAACAGAGGGCACCTGATTACTTGGGACCGATGCCCGAGTACCGACGCTATCTGCCTGGTCAGCTTTAGTAACAGAAAATTTATGTCCTGTGAACGGATTGTCGTTCATCGGATACAGATTTTACAGTCCACAATTTTATTCTGCATGAATAAAAGAAAAGGGGGAGACATATAAACACTTCATTGTATTCATATGTCTCCCTTTTTATCCAAATTGAGAACGACTTTATTAACATGGGAACGACTTTATTAACATGGGAACGACTTTATTTTCGTTCTACACCGCCCACCCCGCCGCTCCCGCGCTTACTCCACAGTCACTGATTTTGCCAGGTTGCGGGGCTGGTCAACGTTGCAGCCGCGGGCGACGGCTGTGTGGTAGGCGAAGAGTTGCAGGGGGATGATGGCCAGGAGGGGGCTGAAGATTTCCACGCTGGCGGGTACATAGAGGATGTTGTTGGCGTGCAGGCGAATGGCGTTGTCGCCCTCGGTCGCGATTGCGACCACGCGGGCGTCGCGGGCGCGCACTTCCTGGATGTTGCTGACAACTTTCTCGTAGACGTGCGATTGTGTGGCAATGGCGATCAGTGGCGTCTCAGGATCGAGCAGGGCGATGGAGCCGTGCTTGAGTTCGCCAGCCGGCAGACCTTCGGCGTGGATGTAGGAGATCTCTTTGAGCTTGAGAGCGCCTTCCATGGCGATGGGATAGCCGCTACCACGTCCAATGAACATGGCGCTATTGACGTGGGAGAGTTCGCGGGCCAGCGGCGCGATGGTATCCTCAGGACCAGCAGCGCGCTCCAGAATCTGCTGAATCTTCGCGGGCAATTCCTCCAGAGCTGCAAGCAACTGACTGATATGTTCCTGGTTGGTCTTGCCGCGCAACTGGGCAAGGTAAAGACCCAGCAGGTAGAGCACAACCGCCGAACTGACGAAGGTCTTGGTCGCGACCACGCAGATCTCAGGTCCGGCCTGTAAGTAGAGCACAGCGTCCGCGAGGCGGGTGATAGCGCTGGCGACAACATTGGTAATCGCAATCACTGGCGCGCCATGCTCGCGAGCCTGACGAATGCCGACCAGCGTGTCCGCGGTCTCCCCGGACTGAGTTACCGCGATACACAGGGTCGTGGGTCCGACAATCGGGTCACTATAGCGGAACTCTGAGGCCGTCACTACCTCGACCGGGATGCGCGCCCATAGCTCTATCGCGTACTTGGCAACCATACCGGCGTGGAAGGAAGTCCCACAGGCCACGATGACCACGCGTTGGATTTTATCTAACTGGCCGGAGGCACGCATCTGCTCCAGTTCCGCCAGGTGCAACTGGCCCTGGCGCACGCGACCAGTCAGGGCGCGGCGTACAGACTCGGGCTGCTCGTAGATCTCTTTCAGCGCGAAATGTGGATAGCCGCCCTTCTCAGCAGCTTCAGCGTTCCACTCAATCGTCATTGGCTCACGCTCGATCAATGTACCATCAAGCTTTGTCAGTTTAACACCCGCCGGACGTAGCACAGCTATTTCGCCCTCCTCAAGGATCAGCACGCGCCGTGTATGCTTGAGGAGCGCGGGAATATCTGAAGCGAGATACTGCTGGTTTTCGCCTACGCCAACGATCAGCGGACCACCGCCGTAGCGCGCACCAATCAGCAGATCGGGTTGCTCGGAACTGATTACCGCGATCGCGTACGAGCCGGTGACGCATCCCAGTGCCCGGCGCACAGCTATCTCGAGGTCATGATTGGCCGGGCCAAAGTATGCGCGCTCAATCAAGTGCGAAAGTACCTCAGTATCGGTCTCAGAGAGGAAAGTGTGGCCCTCGTGTATCAACTCTGTGCGCAGTTCGGCGTAGTTCTCGATGATCCCATTGTGAACCACGGTCAGCATACCGGTACAATCGGGATGGGGATGCGCGTTGATGTCGTTTGGGCGCCCATGAGTGGCCCAGCGCGTGTGGCCAATGCCCAATGGACCCGGCTCGGGACGCTCGCCCTGCGCGACAGCGCTTTTCAGATTGGTGATTTTACCAGCACGCCGATGGAGGGTTAGCGTGCCATTAGAGGTGAGAACCGCGATACCAGCGGAGTCATAGCCGCGATATTCGAGCCTGGTTAAAGCTTCAAGCAGAATGCTAGTAACGTCGGTGCCCTGAGGACCAACGTAGCCTATGATACCACACATGGAGGGTAACCTTTCTGTTATTGAGCATGACGAGATGCCGTGATGAAAGTATTTTATTCATCAACTTCATCACCGAGAGCGTATTGGCCCAACCATTACCAGCTGGATTTGTCGGCTCTCTTCTCAGGGTGGTGAAAGCACCCTGGAGGCTCCCCGCTGCTACAATCCGAACAGCCTCCACCTCGTCAACCATGGCCCCTCCTGTGGCCAGGTCCATGCGCTACTATTAGTAAATGTCAACTTTACAAAAGTAGTATACCATATCTCAGCCAAATCAAGCTGTGAATTGTTATAGTGTTTCACGGTAGCGGTTCGTGATTGGCAGGCGGCGGTCGCGCCCGAAAGCTCTGGTAGTTATTTTGACGCCTGGAGGTGCCTGGCGACGTTTGTACTCACTGAGATCGACCAGGCGTATAATGCGTTGCACGAGGTCTGCATCAAAGCCCATGGCGATGATTTCGTCTGTGCTACGGTCCTGCTCAACGTAGGCGCGCAGGATAGGATCGAGCACGTCATAGGGCGGCAGGCTGTCGGTGTCCTTCTGCTCGGGACGCAGTTCGGCGGACGGCGGTTTGTCGATGACTGCCTGGGAGATGAGTGGGCTGGAACTGAGACTGTTGCGGTAGACACACAATTCGTACACCAGGGTTTTGAGCACATCTTTGATCACAGCATAACCACCAGCCATGTCGCCGTAAAGCGTGCAATAGCCGACCGCCATTTCGGACTTATTGCCGGTGGTGAGGACCATGGGACCGAGCTTATTCGAGATGGTCATCAAGATATTGCCGCGAATACGGGCCTGGAGATTTTCGCCAGCCAGGCCAGCATCTCCCTCGCCAAGGGCGGGAGCGAGCATGTCGAGTGAAGCACGAAAGCTCTCTTCGATGGGAATTGTCATGAATTGTAAGCCCAGGTTTTCAGCCAGATCCTGAGCGTCGCTTCTGCTGCCTGCGGACGAATAGCCAGAAGGCATTGAGACGCCCAGCACGTTCTCTGCTCCCAAAGCGTCTACAGCTATCGCCGCGACTAGCGAGGAGTCGATACCGCCTGACAGGCCGATGAGCGCTTTCTGGAAGCCGGTCTTGCGTACGTAGTCACGCGTGCCCAGAACCAGCGCTTTGTAGATTTCCTCTAACCTGTCTAGCGTTGGCTCGATGCGTTGAGGGGCGCCGATGACCACAGGCTGCTTGCTGCGCAGCATAGGCGCGGTCGCCTGTGGCTGGCTACTGATGACGTAGAGAGGCACATCCTCCGGGCTGACGCGGAAGCGCTCCTGGCGACGACGTGGATCGTGCAGACGCGTGCGGAAGACCGAAGCTGTATCCAGGTCCACGATCAGCAGATCTTCCTCAAAGCGCCTGGCTCGGGCGATCAAGTTGCCTTGCGCGTCAAAGACCATGCTGCCACCGTCGAAAACGATCTCGTCCTGACCACCAACCATGTTTAGATAAGCTACAATCACGTCGTTATCGACCGCGCGTGTGGCCATCATATCCGCGCGAAACTGATCTTTCGCGGTATGAAAAGGTGAGCCGTTGATGTTGAGAATTACTTCCGCGCCTGCCTGTGCTTGCATGGTGACTGGCCCTGTTGGATACCAGATATCCTCGCAGATATTCACGCCGACATGGACGCCGTTGATTAAAAATAGCGGAGCTTTGTGGCCAGCCTGGAAGTAGCGGTTCTCGTCGAAGACGCCGTAGTTAGGCAGGTAATGCTTGTGATAAGTGCTGATCAACTGACCCTCATGGATAATCGCGGCGGCATTGTATATGTCGTGGACACGATCAACAAAGCCGATCACTGAGGTCAGACCCGGCAGTTCGCGGCTCGCGGTAATCAGGGTCTGTAGCGCGCTCAGGTTGGCGGCTACAAAGCCAGGTTTAAGCACAAGATCTTCGGGCATATAGCCCGTTAAGGCTAGCTCTGGCAAACACACAATATGCGCGCCAGCAGTGTGTGCCTGGCGCATGACCTGGAGAATCTTTGCCTGATTTCCCTGTAAGTCACCCACTGTCACATTCACTTGAGCCAGGGCCACACGAAGCGGTATGATATTCATAAGATAAACCTTTCTGACTGCTGTTGTTCTCGTGGGGTCGAAAGAGGTGGAGTCAGCAATGCACCTCTCATTCTACCTCCCCGCTGAAAATAAAGGAGCTTGTTCCATGGATATGCGCGATTATGCCCTATTTGTTATACCTGTCATTGTTATTGTGTACGGGATTTTTATCCTTTTCATGCATCCGCCGCTCAGAGTTATGCGTGCCAGCCTGCTTGGCGGACTGGTTATGGCTCTATTGAATATAGCTGGCGATCTGATCGCTATACATACTTCTCAATGGTATTATAACGCGAGCGGACTGGTGGGACAGTTACCTCTGCCACTTTATACCACATCGTTCTTGATCACTGGTGGCCTGGCTTATTTGTTAATCTGGCGCTTCTGGCGTGGCCCTTATCACTGGCTGGCTCTGCTCTTGCTGCCTGGTGTGCCTGTCTTTGGCTATGCGCGTGATTTCTGGCAGGCGGGCCTGACGGCGAGCATACTGGTCTGGCGAGGACCATTCGCCTGGGCTGGCGATCTGCTGCTCTGGGTCGTCATGTTCTTCGCTGGCTGGCTGGTCTTTCGCGCCCTTGCCCCGGCTCGCTCCATGGAAACAAAGCCAGCGGAGACGGGCGCTCTCGTGCTCAGGACAAATTCTGAGGAGTCCTAACCATCTATGGCAATGGCAGTGCTTGCACGCGCGGATCGCGGCCTCTTTGGCAACAGAGATCAGCTATTAAAAATGAGTGAGGCCAGGCAACACTGCCTGGCCTCACTCATTTTTAATAGCTGTGTATACAGCTTACGCTTTAATGCCCAGGATTTTTGTCATATCCTTAATATCTCCCGCGGCCTTGTGGAGGTCGAGGCGAGCAGCTTTGAGAGCGTTATCTAGCGCGAGCCTGGTCGCTTCATATGAGGTATGGTTCTGGTTAAAGTTGGCGACTGTCAGCGCAGGAAAGTCATTTTGAGCGCTGGTAATCTGAGACTGCGCGTCAGCAATCTGTTTTTCATAGTCGCTGTACAGTGAATTTAATTTTTTCTGCTTGTCAGCTGGAGCAGCGCCGATCGCGGTCTTAATCGCAGGTGCGGCCTTTTGCATGACAGCTTCGGCATTGATCTCGATATCCATCTCAAGATGGCGGTAATCGCGTGGCAGAACTACGGCATAGATGCGATATTGTGTGAAAATGGTAGCTGCATCCTGGCGAGCATTTTTGGCAACGGTTTCCGCGTCGAGCTGCGTTTTTAAGGTAGTCAGACCGCTTTGATTGCTTGAAACATCGGACTGGAGAGCGCTGGCCTGGTCGCTGGTGATTTTATGGCTGCTTAGATCAGTCGCGATTTTGCTACTTAAAGTTTTCAGATCAGTCAGGCGCTTCGTGATCAGTGCATCGCCAGCGGAAATCACGCACTTGACATCATCAGCCCCGCATTTGGTGGGTTGTTGAGCGCTTGCGGCAAACGCTGTAACGGGAAGCAGCGCGCCAAGGGCCAGCAGAACAATAGATCCCAACAGGGCAAAGCGTTTTGGTACACGGCGGAAATTGAGTTTTTTTATCATACTAGAGCCTCCTGAGGCAAAAAAGCTTAAACAACTAACGTTACGCAGGGATAACCATGATCAGGGCTGTTGGCCATTATCGTTATTGCTTGACGAATCGGCGCCATTGACATCGTTTTGCGCGCCATCAACGGCTGAAACAGCGGTTTGCACCTGTTGATTTGCTCCCTGGAGACCACCATTAGAGCTACCAGGGGTGGCTGTCTGCTGAGTTGTGTTATTATTCGAGTTACCTGTATCATTAGAGTTGGTGCTTGAGCCACAAGCAACCAGCAGCAGTGAGATTGTCAGCAGCATCGTCACTGCCAGCAATGTCAGTGTTCTGCGCAGTATACGTGTTTTTGTCCAAAGCATAGAGTTCTCCTTTTTAGTCATACCAATGGTTAATCGCCATCCACATCGACCAGGTAAAGTTTTCAACAAATGCGCTTGAGGAAGGAGAGGCCGTCAGGTCCCTTGCCATCAGTGCATCCCTCTACAGATATGTATGATACCTTTCAAATCTCAAGAAGATCTCAAGAGCAGCTAAATATTTGGTATTTTTATGGAAGGCAGGGGTATTGCGCGGGCAAAGTAAGCAAATCATCATCATCTTTAGACGCCATCTGTGAGGAAAATGGGCAAGAAGAAAGCAAGCGGGAACTTCACGTGTCTTACCTGGAAGAAGCAGGCATGTTTCAGGCCCCAGGTATGTACTCTACAATCTTATCAGCGTAACCGTCAGCGAGATAAATGTCGTCTTTATTGTCGATGGCAAGTCCTTGAGGTTCCATAAAGCCGCGGCTGGCCAGGATCTCGTGTCTACCGGTCAGATAGCGAATACGGATGAGAGCGTGGATAGTGGGTTTGAGGTCAGTGACCAGCATATTGCCGAGGTGATCAAAGGCGATATCGTCAGGCATGCCGAAGCCGCCCAGACGTATGATTTTGCCGGTAGGTATAATTTTCCAGAGCGCGCCGCCACACTCGTCAGCGATATAGATATCTCCCTGAGCATCGACAGCCGCGCCCACAGGTCGAGGGATGTGCGTGGCCAGCAAAGTCAGCTTTGTACCGTCCAGGCTCATGCGATAGACATCGCCACTTGGACTATCGGGAATAATCAGCGTATTGGTTGTCGGGTCCAGCGCGATCCCATCCACGCCGCTTTTGCACGGCCTGTTGCTTGGCCGACCCGGCAGGACACGCAGAACGGTCAGCGCGGAGGTCGCAGCTACAAAGGCCAGAATACGATTGGTCTGTTGTTCAGCGATGATCAGCGTGCCGTCGTGTAGATAGACCAGCCCCTCAGGTTCGGCCAGACCTCTGACCAGTGTAGTTACCGAGCCATCAGCATTCAAACGGCTGACCACGCCGTGATAGATGTCGCTAAACACCAGGTGTCCCATGGGATCAATGGCCAGGTCATCAGGGCGATACTTGCCCGCGAGCAACTGGCGCATTTTATAGCGCATTGGAGTTGCGTCTGGTGTCGTGTTCGCTCTGGCGGTGGCAGCAGGTGTGGCCGTCATCCTGCCAGAGGGATTCGTCGTGGGAGTTACACCGGCTCTACTCGCAGTCGGCGTCTTGCCAGGCGTGGTCGCCGTAGCCGAAGATGCATGCTGCGCGCAAGAGAGCAAGAGAAAGGAACTTAACAATAAAACCATAGAAATGCAGCTTATACGTTTAATAACCACAAAGTATCCCTCCCAATAACGCCACGTTTTATATGTTCAACGTTGATAGGCAAGCAATAGTTGCGCCCGTGCCCTGATCAGCGCCTGGCTCGGTGGGGCACGGCAAAAGCAACTCTCTCTATGTTGGACCTGTTTCTGCCGTAGGGGCAAAACACCCGTACGGGCATGCCACCAGCCTTTTGCGCAGAAACCCAATCCCTGATTTTGGCTAAGTGGCTGAGTTTGTAGGCGACTCTACCGTCTACAAACTCAGCCACTTAGCCAAAGATGCGGTAGCAAAGCCGCCAGGCGCGGGGGTTTTGCCCCTACTACGCCATAAGCCAACAGAAGCTTATGGCAGGGGAAGTCATGCTGGAGAGAAGGCTGTCCTTATCACGATCTGGACGTTGAAGTTATTTCTCTGCTGGCGCGGGATCTCGCTCATCCAGCAAGTGGTGAATAGACTTGAGAGAGGCACCACTAGCCTGGCGGCGCTGCATCACAATCTCGGCAGCGATACTTAGAGCAATCTCGTCAGGCGTTTCCGCGCCGATATCCAGACCGATTGGCGCGTGGACATGGGCCAGGCTCTCGCGTGAGAAGCCCTGCTGGAGCAAGGATTTAAAAATATTCTTGACCTTAGCCGGACTGCCAATCATGCCGATATAGGCTGCGCGACTCTCCAGGGCTGCGTGCAGCACATCTGCATCCAGGTGGTGACCGCGGGTGACAATGACTACAAAGCTGCTCTCGTCAGGCTCCAGATCTCGTAAGGTCTGTGGGATATCGCCGAAGGTCAACTGGGCGGTCTCACCAAAGACAGCTGCATCGGCCAGGTCGCGGCGATCATCGATCACAATTGTGCGCAGATCGAGATGGACGGCCAGGCGAGCCAGTGCCTGGGCTACATAGCCGGCTCCAGCCACAATCAAACGTGGCTCAGGGCGTAGCACCTCGAAAAAGACCTCCAGGGTCGCGCCACAACTGCCAACAGCCTCTCCCCTATCGGCATCGAGGTGAATATGGGTGAGAAATGAATGTCCATCGCGCTGGGCCTGGAGTGCTGCCTCGGCCACCTTACCATCCGTCAGCGGGCCAGCGAAACTGCCAGCGGTTGCCCCATCCGCGCGTACCAGCATCTTGGCTCCTACAGAGCACGGCGCGGAGCCTGTTGTTTTTACGACTGTCGCGACCACTACATGCTCGCCTCGTTTCAAGGACGCTTGAACTTCATTGTAAAGCGTAATACTATTCATAGGCTTTTCCTCAGTATGATTTGCTCAGCTTGTGAGTATTCCAGGTTTGTATAACCACAATGTACAACACATTAAAGCGCAAGATTATTTCGTTACGCGTAGGGAATTGCCTGGTCCGCTATCATAGGGATGGCAGGCGTAGCGAGAATATACTGCCCTGGCCTGGCTTGCTCTCTACATCGATCTGGCCATGGTGGGTCTGGATAATGCTGGCAGCGATGGCAAGGCCAAGGCCGCTACCGCCCTGATCGCGTGAATGAGCGAGGTCGGCGCGATAGAAGCGCTCGAAGATGTGGGGAAGATCCTCAGGTGCGATGCCTATGCCAGTATCGCAAACTTTAAGGATGGCTTCCTGGTCCTCAACGCTCAAAGCCAGCGTGACAGAACCTTCGGCAGGCGTATACTTGAGCGCATTATCAATCAGAGCGACCACAGCCTGTTTGAGTTGATCAGCGGCGCCATGGACCTGCACCGGCGTGATATGTTGAAGGGTCAGACGGGGACCGCGGTGCTGCTCTTGCTCCCCACCGACTCCTCTATACTGGCGGAAGACCTCCAACACCAGGCTGTCCAGATCCACCAGTGGTTCCCGCGCACTCTCGCTACTACTCGATCTGTTCGTCTGTGGCTCTCCCTGAATGGTAGCGATTTCGTCGGCGCGGGCCAGGGTAAGCAAGTGATTGACCAGGCGACCCATGCGATCGGCCTCGGTTCTCGCATCAGCCAGGGCCGCTTCTTGCTCTTCGCCAGGCAGATCTGGCACGCGCGCCAGTAGATCCAGATTGCAGCGAATAGAGGTAATCGGCGCGCGCAGTTCGTGTGATGCATCGGCCACGAAACGCTTTTGTTGTTGATAAGAGGCATCCAGGTTAGCCAGCATAGTGTTAAAGGTCTCGGCCAGCGTTGTGATTTCGTCTCTTTCCCACCTGCGCTTCAGAGAAACGCGCCTTTTGAAATTCTGAGAGAGACTGATTTCGTGCGCGGTGCGTGTCACACGTCTGAGAGCTGCCAGGGTGCTCCACGTCAGACATAAACCGCCGCTAAGGGCCAGGAGCAGTCCCAGCAAGCCACCGAGAAACAGGGTCTGGCGCAACTGCTCCAACGTTTGCTGAATGCTGAGTTCTGAGTGAGCAGTCTGGATGATCTGCATCGTTCCCAGAGGATTATTAGCTGTGGTATAGACGCGCACAATTTGCCCCTCATATATGACAGTGCTATATATGCCGTTAAATATGTTGTCAGTTGGCAGTATTGCGGAGCTATTTGCAGTCAGGCGCGCGAGGAGTTGATGTATGGCTCTGGCGTCCCAGGGGACCGGACTGGGATTGGTATTCATTGAGGTTATTGGCACATTGTTAGAAGCTGATACGTCGGAGGTCGTTGCCAGCAGATTGAGTTGGGCGTCAAAGATTTCGACTGCAACTCCCTCTGAGCCCAGTTCATCAACGCCTGGCAGCTTGAAGGGTTGACCAGGAGTAATGGTATTGGAGCCTATAAGCAAATCTTTGCCCAGCCTTATGCTCGCGGCCCGGCTTTTGAGTAGATTATCGAGATCGTTATAGGCCTGTTGAGAGGCCTGGTGATAGACCAGGTAGCCAAAGCCCGCCAGGCAGAGTCCCAGCAGCAAAGTATAGAAAAGCGTCAGACGCAGTGGTAATGGCAAGGACATAATGGCTTCCTTCCTTTTTTCCGTTCCCCTCTCTTCTCACCTGGCTCTCTCCGGCAGACGTAAAACATAGCCTGCGCCGCGTATCGTTTGCAAGAGGCGTGGCTCACCCTCCTGTTCCAGCTTGGTACGCAGATGTCCGATATAGACTTCAAGCACATTTGGGCCACCAGTAAAATCCATGCCCCAGATGCGATCCATCAGCAATGTGCGGGTCAGGACGATTCTAGGATTGCGCAGGAACATGGCCAGCAGTTCATACTCGGTGGTGCTTAGTTCTATCAGACGCTCGCCGCGTCTGGCCTGGCGTGTCGAGGTATCAAGTTCGAGGTCGGCATAGTGAAGAATCTCGCGTAGTACAGCGGGCGAATTGCTGCGGCGTAAAAGTACTTTGATCCTGGCCAGCAGTTCTTCAGCGGCAAAAGGTTTGACCAGGTAGTCATCAGCGCCAGTTTCCAGGCCAGTCACGCGATCCATTACAGCATCGCGGGCTGTGAGCATCAGGATCGGCATCCCTTCTCCAGTAGCGCGCAGCCTCCGGCAGACGGCCAATCCATCGATACCCGGCAGCATCAGATCGAGAATGACCAGATCTGGCGGCTTCAAACGCACCTGCGTTAACGCGCTCTCACCATTGGCCGCAGTAGAGACCTGATAGCCCTCATAAGAGAGTGTGCGTCGCAGCGCATTGGTCAACCGTGTATCATCATCAATTAGCAGGATATGCGTGCTCATATGATGGCCTCTTTGCTTCTTCGATAGTTGGACTATCTCTAGATTGTAGCCAGGGAAGCTGAATCATTCCTGAACAGAAGGCTGATTACAGATAATGCCGGATTTCGCGAAATCCGGCATTATCTGGTAATTTATCTAAAAAACATTAGCGACCCGCGGAACGCCTGGCTCCGGCAGCCTTGCGGGCTGGCGCGGCTGGCCTTTTGCCGCTAGTTTCGTGACTGCCTTCGGGGGTAACGAAGGCTTTGCGTTTGCTGACGGCTTTCTCAAAGCTGGCCGGTTTGCCAGGTCCTTTGCGTGGGCGTCCGCTCTGACCAGCAGCGGGGCGCTCGGGCATTACGAACTCTTCGCCCTGCCAGGTTGATGGGCGCTCCGGGCGGGAGCTGATGCTTCCTTCCGGTGCGCGCCTCTGAGGAGCAGCGGGCGCTGGACGGCGCTCGTATCCTGATCCTGGCCGCGCGAAACCGCCGCGCTCTGTCTCAAATGAGGAAGGCCTGCGAGAGCGCGCGGGCCGATATTCGCCGTATTGCTGATGTTCGTGCTCAGTCGAGACCGGCCTGAGCGCGCGCGCGGGTCGTCCTTCGCGTGATGGCTCATGTGCCTGGTCAGGTGAGAAACCTCCACGAGAGCGCGAAGGTCGATATTCGCCGTATTGCTCATATTCGCGCTCAGTCGAGACCGGCCTGAGGCCACGCGGGGGCCGACCCTCGCGTAGTGACGTATGTGACTGGTCGGGCGAGAAAGGCTTACGAGAGCGCGCGGGTCGATATTCGCGATGGGGTTCGTCAGTTTGTTCAGCCGCACCAGCCTGACGGTCGCGTGCCGGCCATTGCACACGATACATTTCCTGGTCCGCGTCCGGCGTGAAGGGTCGGGGCTTGCGGGTAGCCTCTGGCTCGTCATGCTGTACATGCTCCAGAGCGGGGGAGACGGGCTTGCGCACCCGTTCCACGCGCCTCTCGCGTTCCGACTCGCGGGGCTGAGAGGCTGGCGTCTCCGCTAAAGCGTTTTTGCGCGTAGCTGGCGCTTCTGCCTGGACCCGTACCGGGATGATGGCAGCATTTTCGTCGATCGCAAGCTTCTGCAAGAGAACTTCCTGCCCTAAGCTGCGCGCCATCCGCCGCCATTTGGAGATATCCGCTGGCGCCAGAAGAGTAATGGCTTTGCCCTGGCGACCCATGCGGCCCGTGCGGCCAACGCGATGGGTAAACAGCTCGCTCGACTCCGGGAGTTCGTAGTTGATTACCTGGTAGATGCCCTGGATATCCAGACCGCGCGCGGCTACATTGGTCGCGAGCAGCGTCTGGACCTGTCCGCGGCGGAAGGCAGCGAGTACCTCTTCGCGCGCGTACTGGCTTTTGTTGCCGTGAAGTGTGCCGACAGTAAAGCCCAGCTTGCTCAACTGCTGACCCAGTTTCTCGACTCCGAACTTTGTTCTACCAAAGATCAGCGTGCTTTCTCCTGCCGCTGAATGCAGGAGAGTGCAGAGCGCGGCCATTTTCTGGGCCTGGGGTACCTGGTAGGCAATCTGCTCAATCGTGCTTTGCCCGCCCATGGCCGGGGTAATCGAGACTTTAACTGGTTGCTTGAGAAACTTTTGCTCGAGTTTCGCGACCCAGTCCGGCATAGTGGCCGAGAAAAGTGCTGTCTGGCGTGTCTCAGGAGTGGTGGCCAGAATTTCTTCGACAACAGGCGCGAAGCCGATATCGAGCATCTGATCCGCTTCATCCAGCACGCAGATGCGTATCTGATTCAGTGACAGGCTGCCGTGTTCTAGCAGGTCTTTGACGCGTCCAGGTGTGCCTACGACAATTTGCGCTCCATAGCGCAGCGAGGAGATTTGTTTGCCATAAGCTTTTCCACCGACCAGCAGGGCTGTCGTCATGCGCCGCGTGGTTGCCAGTTTGCTTAACACAGCATTCACCTGCGTGGCCAGTTCGCGTGTTGGCACGAGCACCAGTGCCTGAACCACGCGTTTATTGTTAGCCAGGCGTTCGACCAGTGGAATGCTATAGGCCAGGGTTTTGCCCGAACCGGTGGCCGATTGGCCCACCAGGTCACTGCCTGCCATAAGGGCCGGAATAGCCTGAGCCTGAATAGGTGTTGGCTCAACAATATTCATATTTGCCAGCAACGCAAGAGTCGTCGATTGTAAAGAGAAGTCATTAAAAGATGGCATGCAAAAAAGATCCTTTCGGCCAATCTGCCCCTTATGGGCGTGGGAGAGCTGCCCTGGGGACACAGCGCCGCCAGGGGAGTACCAGGAGCAGGCCGTAAGGTACGGGAGCAATGCTGCTAGCTGATATCAGATACGAACTTGCGTGCAGGAAGAGAGAATTCTATAGAGGATTGCTCAAAGCTCTTTAGCGTCTTTATCGGAAACAGGATCTCAGAGTTGCCTGTCCCATGCCATGCAAACAATCATAACACACGCATTATACCTACTCAAGACTGAAACGTCAAGATAATTAGGATGACCTGGAAAAAGCAGAGGAAGAGCCAGGTGCTACCCGGCTCTTCCTCTGCTTTTTCCAGGTCATCTTCCTAGCGCATCGCGTGAATTTGGCACGTAGAGACAAAATTCAGGCTTGATTCAAGTTTCTTTGCTAAACTAAAAACTGGCATCAAGAAAGACTATGGACCAACATTTATACGGTAGGTATATTCCAGGAAGGAAATACGATGAAAAAGCGCTTATTAGCCTGGCCGGGCCTGCTTCTATGCTTACTGCTTCCGCTCATGGCAGCCTGTGGCAACAACTTTCCGCAGCAGAGCAACAATGCCAGTACGCATCAGGCAGAGACCACAGTGAACAATGAATTGTATGTTCTCGATAGCTATACAGGCTTCGGGCAGAGCGCTGGCACCAGGCATATCGTTGCCCTGCCAGTCGGAACAGCTAACTCAACAGCGCGGTTGACCCTGCCTGCCGGGCTGACGGACCTCAAGCACCAGTGGCTTTATTTTGCCAGTCCGGCCTCTGATGGGAGCGCGAATACAACTATCTCCGTCCTGGACACGCTTTCGGGCGCGAGCATACGCACCTTCAGTATTGCGGGTCACTATACGACTGCTGATCAGGGTCTGGCTGATTCTATGCTTTCCGGCAACGGACAGTGGTTGGCTCTACGCGAGCAAAACGCGCCAGCGGGCACCACCGAAATTGCCCTGATCGATACGCTGGCCGGTAAACAGGTCAAGAGCATTCAGTTGAAAGGCAATTTCGCGCTCGACGCCCTTTCACCAGCAGGCACAATGCTCTACCTGCTGGAATATTACGAGGCTAGAACGACTCATTATAATGTACGAGCCTATAATGTCCCGAATAACTTCCTTTACACTGGCAACATTGTCGATAAGAACGATCTGAACGAGCAGATGAACGGGAACTATCTGACGCGTTGGATGTCCGCAGGCGGCAACATGGCTTATACGCTCTACATCAACCCGGTCCTTAACAAAGCCTTTATCCACATTCTTTTCCTCGCCGAAGCTTCGAATCAGACGTTCCCTTTACTTGCGCGCTGTATAGATCTGCCCGTGGGCCAATCTCCAGCGCTCTTAAAATACTATACATTGTCCCTTGCGCAAGATGGCAACACGCTTTATGCTGCTAATGCCGCGCTTGGCAGCGTTGCCGCGGTTAATCTGAATCTTGGACTTAATGTCGGGCAACTCTGGTTAATTCTCAACGCGAAGACCGCCCATTTCACCCCGGACACAGGTGCCGCGAGTGGGACCGATCAGACGCGCGCATTATATCATGGTTCGGTACTCTCGCGCGATCAGCAGCTGCTTTATGTCGCGGGCATTCATGGCATTCAGATTATTAACGTTGCTAGCTTGCAACTCCAGGGCGAGTATCTCAAGCCACAAAGCTTCACCGGCCTGGCCATCAGCGGCGACGGGCATACTCTCTACGCGGTTGATCCTACGAGCGGCATTACGCTGCTTAATACCGCCAATGGCCAGGTTAACGGTACCATACGTAGCTCGATCCAGGCCCCCTGGGGTATTGCCTGGACCACGTTTTAGCTCGCGCAAGAGGTTTACTTTAGGTATCGCTCATGCTAGCAGGTGAATGTGGATGTTGAGATCACACAATCCCCTGCTAGCAACCGTAGGGTATCATAGCTGCTTGCTTATATCTGTGAGTCCTGCTCTGCTTTCTCTTGCATCCATCCCTGCAGGGTGGCTAATTGCCAGTAGCGTGTGCCATAGCCGTGCTCGTGAGGAGCGCGGTAATCGGGAGGATAGTGCTCACAGAAGATTTTTTTTGCCAGAGAGCAATTGAGCATCCAACTGGCCTGGCTGAAGGTGAGATCCTGGTCGCAATGCACCTGTTGCCAGTGCTCAACGCGGGTAAGGCCGGGAGCGATATCGCCAGGCAGCAGACAGCCAGGACAGGAGTCAGGTCCGCGCCGGGTAGTGAGTCGGCTCAACTGTTCTATCTGGTGCCAGCGGGCTGCCATCTCTGTGATGTCCATATCTTCATTCTCGTCAAATTCTTCGTCTTCGTCAAATGTCACATCTGACCACGCTGCCCGGCGCGCGGTTTGAGAGCAGAGGAAGTCTTCTTTATCACTCAACTGGCGTGGGCACAGGGCTTGAATATCGACCCCCAATTCGTCTAGAATGCTCGTGATAGGTTGCTGAAGACTCTCTATTTCGGTGATCGGGCGCCCGAAGTATTCCCCGCTCTCGCGACTGCTCCAGGGAGTGCGTTTGAGTGCAGCGATCTGGTCGCCTGGCACAAATGCTTCCGCGATGCGCAGGGGCAGGTGGAAGATATAGTGCGCGTCTGAACTTGTATAGTCAAAGGCGATCAGGCTGAGTCCCTCGGGGTCCAACTTGCGACGATCGCTGGCATCCAGTTCATCCCAGCTATACCAGTCCCCCAGATCATAGTAGCGACGATCCTGAATAGTCAGCAGGTCGCTGGGAGCGATACATAGCGCGATCAATTTGCTAACAGCAATGGGCTGCTTGCTGGTCCGTGCTTCGTCTTCAAGTTCTTGCAGGCATGCCAGAATATAATCATGCACGCGCGCCATCTCCAGCGCCTCTACCTCCTCAATCAAGATGCTTGCTTTACCTGTGATGCGTGTGTAAAGCTGGTGAACAACGCGCTCATAGTCATTCTCTTGCACTTGCTCAGAGGTAGCAGAGGTAGCCAGTTCTTCAAGACGCCAGAGAAAACCCTCCGCGGCGATATCCGCGGCAATCTCAAAAGAGAGGTCCGCTCCGAAACCCTCTTTGCCATCAATATAAGCTCTGGCTGTCAGCCAGTCCAAGGTGTATGCCCGCTGCAAGATCGCGGCTTTGATCAGGTAGAGACCCTGGCGATCAGCAAAAAAGAGGCGCTCACGCGCTTTGGCCCAGTGATTGAGCGCGAAAAGCAAGCGCAGGGTCTTCTCGATCTGGCTGGCCTGACAGAGTTGCTCTAATTGTGACGCGGTAAGCCCTGTCATCTGTGTTTCCTGCACCATCTAGTATTTTCCCTTTCCAACGACTGCTATGTGAGATTCGTGGGACACCAGGGTGTCCCAATACTCTAATGCGTCAGTGATCAGAAAAGCAGAAAGCAAGGAAGCGGCTATATACTCATCAATGAAACTGATAGAGGAGCCTGTGAAGCCTTTGCGGACCAAAATTACGGTCGGAAAAAAATTGCTGTCTGGGTATCTATCAGGGGGATAAAACTCCTGTACCAGGCGGTTTTGCCGCCGCATCATTGGGTAAGTGGCTGAGTTTGCGGGCGACCCTGCCGCCCGCAAACTCAGCCACTTACCCAATGATGCCACTTACCCTAAAATCAGAGGTGGGGTTTCTGAGCAAAAGGTTGGCATCATGCCTGTACGGGGAGTTTTGCCCCTATGGCTATGCCCCTTTCAAGGGTGAGGCGGGATCATGTTTCAGCAATTGAAGCAAGCGTGGACTGGGCAGTTCAGGGGATGTATCAGCGGTAGTGAAAATCTCCTCAATCTGGTCCGCGCTGAGCTCACGCGCCGGTTCCCAGCCGTAGCGCTGTAAATCAACGCGGCCTTCGTCGCTAAAGATAATGCCTTCAGCTTCCAGCAATTCGCGCATGTGCTCCGGTGAGCCAAAGGCCCAGCCTCCGCTCAGTTCACCTTTGCTATTAATGACCCGCTGTGCCGGGACGCCCGGGCTGGCTTCATTCATCAGCCAGCCTACCATACGGGCTCCCCGTGGGTGCCCGAGACATTTTGCAATCCATCCATAGGTCGTTACCCGACCAGGCGGACACGCTCTCACTAACGCGAAAACACGAGCCTTGAGTATAATGGCCTGGTTATAGGTGGAAGATACTTCATCGTTCACGCAATTTACCTCATTTTAGAGCTATTCCGCATGCTTGCGGGACGCTGGCAGCTCTGCTCAGCAGAGAAAGTGAGGCCATCAATTGTAATGCTGGCGCCTGATCGAGTATACCATATCTTCCTTGTTGATTAGACCATCCTGGGTGGAAGACAGAAGCAATCCCAGGGATCGTCTTCCCAGTCATCTTGCTCGTCAAATCTGGTAGGCCAGAGCGCGTCGCGGATCGCTGGCTTGGCCAGGTAGGCCCCTTTGTCCTCTAAGCCATGGGGACAGGCGCGACTGATATCGACCCCAAGATCCTGCAGCATCTCTCTGATCGGGCGGCGCAGGCTCTCCTCCGCGTTAATGGCCTGGCCCTGATAGATGCCACGCTCCTCGCTCTGGCCTGGTTTGCTCTGCAGTTCGCTCAGAGGCCTGGCGGGCAGAAACATCTCAGCCCAGCGCAAGGGCAGATGAAAGACAAATTCCGCGCTCACACTGGCATACTGGAAGGCCACCTGGCTATGTCCTTCGGGATCAAGCTTACGCTGGTCGCTGATATCCAGATCTTGCCAGCTCTCATAACAGTCCAGAAAGCAGACGCGGTTCCCGCGAATGGGTAGCATATCTACCGGCGCGATACACAGTGCCGCGAGCTGGCGGGTAGAGATCGGCCTGCGCGTTATCCTGGCTCTCTCAATGATGCGTAGCAGGCGTTGCTGGATGTACTGGCGGATTTGCGCTACCTCCAGCATGCCTCGCGAGTCCGCCACAAGCTTCAAGTCCTTGCCAGTAATATGCTTGTAAAGGGGACGAATAAATTTTTTATAGATGCTATCGCCATCAGCGTCAAAGGGTGGCCAGATCTCAGGATCTTGCAGTCCATTGAGATGAATAATCACGCCCCTGGCCGCGTTTTCTGAAGCGCTATCAAGCAGCAGTTCCCCTGGAAAGCGATGCGTGCCATCAAGATACGTTGTAGGCAGAAGCAAGCCCATGCTGGCTGCGTGCTCCAGTACAAGCGCCTGTATCTCCCAGATGCCCTGGCGGTCCCCATATAGCAATTGCTGGCTGGCCGTTTTCCAGAAATTCAGATAATAGATCAGGCGCAAAGTGTGCTCGATCTGGGCAGGCTGGCAGAGCCATTCAAGCCGCGCTGGAAAAATAGCGGCGGGATACGTCAGGGGAAGTTGAGTTGCTGAAATTGGTTGCATAGATACTGATTTCCTCTCTTCTATTGCATTGATGGTTTCGCGAACACTCAGTACGTTCTGAAATGCTTAATACGTCGGCACCTCCCAAAACATGAAAGCGAGTAAACAGTATTCTATAAAAAATATAGCGTCCATACAGCCCACCAGGCCATACGCGGGCTAAAAAAAATTGCTTTATGGCTGTAAGCGGAGCATTCCACAGCGCGAAAAAGGCAGAGGGTCAGGTCCTCTGCCTTTTTCGCGCTGTGGAATGCTCCGCCAAAAACTCTTGTCAGATATGGTAAGATTTGATCTAAGCTGATAGATATAGTTCAGGTAGAGGAGGAGTTTAACGTTTGGAACCGCTCGAAGCCACGCTCAAACATTACTTTGGTTATACAACATTCTGGGAAGGGCAGCGCCAGGTAATTGAACAGGTGCTGACTGGTCGTGACACTTTTGTACTGATGCCCACTGGTGGAGGCAAGTCGCTGACCTACCAGTTGCCCGCGCTCCGGCTGCCAGGGCTGACAGTGGTAGTCTCACCACTGATCGCCTTAATGCAGGATCAGGTAGAACGCTTGCGCGCCAACGGTATCGCGGCGACGTTTATCAATAGCTCGCTCAGCGCGGGCGAACGCGAGAGGCGTGAAATGGCCGCGCTGAATGGCGAGCTCAAGCTGCTTTATGTCGCGCCAGAGCGCCTGTTGAGCGACGGCTTTCTCCAGCTATTGGATCAGTTGGAGGACACTGTAGGACTGGCGCTACTGGCCATTGACGAGGCACACTGTGTCAGCGAGTGGGGCCACGATTTTCGCCCAGAATATCGCCAACTGGGTCGCCTGCGCACGCGCCATCCTGCTGTGCCCATGCTGGCCCTGACCGCCACGGCAACCGAGCGGGTGCGCGTGGACATTCTGGAGCAACTGCGGCTGAGCGATCCCTATCTGCACGTGGCAAGTTTTAATCGTCCTAACCTCTACTACGAAGTGCGGCTCAAGAGCAAGCGCTCGTACGCTGAGGTACTTGAGATCTTGCGCGAGCACGATGGAGAGTCGGTAATCATCTATTGCCAGACGCGCAAGACCGTCGATGATGTCCATGCCGCTCTGGTGGCAGATGGCTTGCGCGCGCTTCCCTACCATGCTGGTCTGACCGCTGAGCAGCGTACACAGCATCAGGAGCGTTTTATTCGCGACGATGTGCCAGTGCTGGTGGCCACGATCGCCTTTGGCATGGGCATTGCCAAGCCAGATGTGCGCGTGGTGATCCATTACGATCTGCCGCGCAACCTGGAAGGCTATTACCAGGAATCCGGGCGCGCGGGCCGCGATGGTCAGCTCGCGCAGTGTTTTCTCTTTATGAGCTACGGCGATCGCGTCAAAGTAGAGTACAGGATTAGTCAGAAGGAGAGCGAAGAGGAGCAGATAGTTGCGCGCAGACAGCTCCAGCAGGTCCTGGCCTATTGCGAGAGTGCCGATTGCCGCCGCCATGTCCTGCTGGGCTACTTTGGCGAAGAATACATGCCGGAGAATTGCGGCAATTGCGATAATTGTCAGCGTGTAGAGACCGTGTTGGAGGATCGCACGATAGATGCGCGGCGTTTCCTCTGGTGTATAGGCAAGACCGGCGGACGTTTCGGCATGCGCCAGATCATCGATATTCTGCGCGGGGCTAACACCAAACGGATTCGCGATTATCAGCACGATCAGTTGCCGGCTTATGGCGTGGGCAAAGAGCACAGTGTCGAGGAATGGCAGAGGCTCGCGCGCGCTCTACTCCAGCAGGGCCTGGTTGGCCAGACGGTCGATAGCTATCCTGTGCTCCAGCTCAACGCGCTTTCGCGTGACGTGCTGGGCCAGCGACTCCCGGTCCTGATTCCAGCAGCTTTCAAGCCGCCCGTCGTTAGCAGCGAGCGCGAACATGTGCCGCAGGTGGCGCGGGAATTAACGCCGATGGAAGAGGGTCTGTTTGAGCGCCTGCGCGCCTGGCGCAAGCTCCAGGCGGACGCGCAGAACGTGCCGCCCTACGTCGTGTTCGCGGATACCACGCTTGCCGCCCTGGCCAGCCAGCGACCCGTCAGCGAGAGCCATTTCTTGCGCATCTCTGGCATTGGCCAGCGTAAACTCGAAGCCTACTACGAGCCAGTCGTAACCGAGATTCGCGCCTACTGTGCCGAGTTCAATCTCTCTCCCGGCGAGGAGCCAGCAGAGGAGCGCAAGGAGCGTGTGCGCCGGCCTCCCACTCCCGCGCGTCCAGTAGCTACTCCGACGCATGTCGTAACGCTGAGCCTCTATCGGCAGGGTCTGAGCATTGAAGAGATCGCTGAGGAGCGCAGTCTATCCCTCACCACTGTGCTTGGCCATCTCGTTACTCAGCTTGAGCTTGGCGAGCAGGTCGATATCATGCCGCTAGTTCCACTTGAGCGCTACCAGGTCATCGCTGACGCTCTCTTAGAGGTTGGCGACGAAAAGCTCAAGCCAGCCAAAGAATTCCTTGGCGACGCCTATTCCTACGACGAAATTCGCCTGGTGCGCGCGGCTGAACGCCAGCGGAGGGCGGAATGAACAAGCAATCTGGCTAAAAGGCAGGTGGCCCGCGATGTCCGTTTTACTTGAAGTTTTCTGTTGCTATGCGCGCGAGGACGCGGCGCTACTGGCAAGTCTGAAAAAGCACCTGATGCCCTTGCAGAGGGCAGGTCAGATCAAGATCTGGAGCGATACCGATCTCAACGCTGGCGTAGATTGGGAACGAGAACTGCACCAGCACCTGGAGAGCGCTGATATTATCCTGCTCTTGATTAGCGCCGATTTTATGAACTCGGACTATTGCTACAGCACCGAAATGCAGCGGGCCATCGCGCGTCATGACGAGGGGAGCGCGCGCGTCGTGCCTGTGCTGCTGCGCCCCACCTTCTGGCGCAACGCTCCCTTCGCCAGCCTCCAGGTCGTGCCCACCAACGCCGAGGCGGTAACCAGGTGGTCGAATAGCGACGATGCATTTAACGACATTACCGAACACCTCAACAGGCTGCTCCCTGAAATCCAGATCCCGCGCTTATTTAGCGAGGTGAGTAGCCACAGGATAGCAAAGCGCTACCGGGAGGCGCTGGCTTGCTACGAGCAGGTGTTGGCGCTGGACGCGCAAAACGGGCCAGCGCTTGTCGGCAGGGCTGAAATGCTCTACCAGTTGGGACAAGTGGACGCGAGCCTTAAAGCGTTTGCTCTGGCCGAGCAAAACGCGCCTGCCTACCATACTTCTTTCTTTTTTCTTGAATACGCTCGTGCCCTTGCTCAGCGCGAGCGTGCTCAAGAAAGCCTGGCAGCTTATGATCGTGCCTTGAGTCTGGGTATTCTGTTGCCGCCTTTCGTTGCAATGATATATGCTGAGAAAGCTACATTGTTGATCAAACAAAAAGCGTACTATAAGGCCCTGCTGGCTCTTGAGCAGGCACGGCAGGCTAGTCCAAATGATGTTGGCTATCTGGCTCAGACAGGCGACTTGCTTTTCCGTCTGCGCCGTTTTGAGCAGGCCCTGACTATGTATGAGCAGGCCAGTACATTGCAAACGGATGAGAGTATTTACTACGAGTGCCAGGGTAGGATCTTAGTCTATTTGGAGCGCTACGAAGACGCGTTAGCAGCTTATAAACAGGCATTGCGCGTCTCCCCACGAATACGCTATTATGAACAGGCTGGCAAACTCCTGCTGCAACTGGGCGACTATCAGGGGATGCTGACCCTCTATGACGAGATGGAACTGATCTCTATCGGCGATCCCCACCAGTTTCGCCAGTCAACTCCCGCCTTGCTGGCCAGCAAAGGACAGGCGCTGTTCCAACTGGAGCGCTATGACGAAGCGCTCACCTGTTACCAGGATGCAATCAAACAGAGCGCCCCCGACAGCGATCCACAGCTCTATCTTGATCTCGCCACCCTTCACGAACGCCTGGCCCGCAACGCCTCTCTCCTGGCGGAAAGCCAACGGGCGGTCTGGCAGGAGAAAGCAGAGCCGGATGTGTTTTTCATTCCGCCGACACGTTACTTTTGATCCAACAAAACTTGTGTTATTGCGGACATTGAAAGGACATACAGGCGCGGTTTCAGGTGTAACGATTAGCAGGGATAAGCAAGCAAGCACATAACTTTGCTGAACTCGTACCAGTCTTGCGAAAATCCGTGCAGAAAAATAATCGCCGGACCGCTACCGCCCGATACATAATGGACTGACGCATCACGTAACTGTACAGTGTAGGACTTAAACGCCGTGCCAAGTACAACTTTTGCCGGATCTTTACTGTCTAGCCCAATAAAGCATGGGTCGTTCATAGCCGTTCCTCCAAGGACACTTCAATAACATTGCCCTATGGCTTGTGATATTTTCTTCAGGCCGCGTTGGAACTGAAGAACTCCACCAATACAGGAGCAATTGCCGCTGCCTCAACCTCGTGCGTCTGGCCTTCCAGGGTGCGATGCTCGCTGTTGTGGAGAGCCTGCGCCAGTGCCACTGCTGTGGTGTTCATGAAGGGGAATGATGCAGAGCCGTCCATGACAAGTGTTGGCACAGTTACCCTGGCGGCTCTCTCAGTGGGGACCGAGCCATCATCTCCCATAGCAGCAGCATCGTAGGTCAGGGTGTGGGCGACGGCTTCCCACGTTGGCCACATTGGGAAATTACGCGCACCTTCAAGGTGTTCAGGCGGCATGCCCACGAACAGCATAAAGAGGCCTAGCGCGTCGCCTTGCCGCCCTTCTGCCAGGACTTCCGCGAGCTGCTTTCTATAGGTTCTGAATGCTTGCCGCCTGGCGTCATCAGAGTCATAAGGAGCCTCGTACAGAGCCAGTTTCTTCACCATGTGGCCAAGCTTCATGGTAGCCTCCAGGGCCAGAGCGGCACCAGAGGAGATCCCGTACACGCATGCCTCCCCACCGGCTGCATGGATGAGGGCCTCGATATCCTCAATTTCGCGCTCAACGGCAAATGGCTGCGTATCAGTGCTATCGCCTCGTCCCCTGCGGTCGTAGCTGAAGACGGTAAAGTGTGGCGCAAGTTCGGTTGACAGTGGCTGCAGAAATTCCAGCGCCCGAGATCCCAGCGCCCCGTCTACCAGAATGAGCGCCGGTCCGCTGCCTACCTGATCATAGGCGATAGTCGTGCCATCGGCTGACTGCACTTTTTTCATAGCATCTCCTTTAACTCGCTTTGGCCGATTTTTCCATCATGAGGAAGGTGACAATTTTCTCTACTAAATCGTATGGGATGGGTTTATTGAAAGGGAACTGGATTGTTCCCCTTGCCCTTTTATAAAGCGCCAGTTCTTGCTGGAAAGCCTCATCGCCTGCCGGGAGCGGATACAAGGAAAGATGATGCTTCCAGCCAGCGAAGAATACGAGATGTTTGCCACTGAGGGTGAAGAGTGGTATCCCATAGCTTATTGCCTCCGCGGCTGCGGGCACCGCTTTATGTATGGTTTGCCTCACTTTTTCAAGCATAGCCTGGGTCTCCCCTGGAAAGGTAGAGATATATTCGTCAATAGTCGTGAAGCGCTTTTTGTCTGTCATCTATTTCTCTCCTCGCGGCTCACCAGCTTCAGCGCCAGCCTGCCAACCACAAACACTCACAAGCAGTTGGAGAGGACGATCAGCCTGCTTCGGTATATCGCGTGTTAAAACTCTATTGCTCATAGAATACCTTTCCTTGCAGTCCGTTTTCTAGAACGCCACACATCAACTCGAACGCCCAAAGCGAGCCGACAGCCAGCACGCAATTGTTCTAAGATCTGGAGGCTCTCTGGCTCCATCAGAGCAGCTCGGAGTGTTTTCATATCTATATTATACCCGAAAAGGAATATACTTGTCAAGGTATATACTCGAAAAGGAATATATCTGATTTACCACGTAAACACACTCTCTGCTGGCGAGCCAGCCTACCATCAGCTAAACGGAATATGGGCTTGAGTGGCTATGTTTTGGGCCAGTGTTCTTTCGTTGGCGTCGGGACGGGGCATTGCGGGATCGTATTCCTGGGCCAGGTGATTGACGGCAAGTGTGAGGCCAAAGCGGTGCAGGTAGATGATCTGCGCGCTGGTTATAGACGAAGGGCTATTGAGTGAATATGCAGTCAAAAGAAGCAGGCAGCCAGCGGCTAGATTGCTGGCCCCAATATAGTTCCAGGTGAAAGCTTGCCAGGGTGAATTGCCAAAGGGCAGGTTCGGATTGATCGCATTGCTGTCCGCGGCAGAGGCACAGGAAATTGGTAGCGGGTCAGGATGATTCGGGCCATTGAGAAAGGCTTTGCCAGCCTGGATCTGCCAATGGAGGCCGTCCCAGGAGAGTTGCAAGGGCAAGAAATGCGCGAAGATTGCTGCACCTCCCAATTCATCAGCCACATGCGCGGCTACTAGCTGTCCGTTAAGAGTGGTATAGGTCCACGAAGACTCGACAAGCGCGACCGCATTCCAGGTATGTGAAGCGGTGGCAGGTTCGGTGCAGAGCGCCAGGCAATCCTGTCCATTGAGCTGGCATGAGGCAAAGCTATCGCCGCCATCGCACGGATCATTATTGCTATTATTACCGCTGTACAGTGAAAGGTTAAAAGTAGCAATAAGTTGTTGCTTAGCGATCCTGATGGGACCGTAGTTGCCATTTATTGGATCTATAAAGTGTTCGCCTGGATAAACAAACTCGCTGGCGCTAAACTGAGCAAGCGTTTGCGTGATCGCGGAGATAAGATTGCGGTGCGCGTCGGTCGCCATAAAGTTTAGTGATGCGCGCAAGTTAATGATCCAGGCCGTGTGTTGTCCTGGTGTATGCTTCGTTAGAGTGGCCTGGCAGTTATCCTCTGAATTCCTGGGTACTGAAATGGAGCATAACTGGTCAGGAAACGGGGCTGCCTGCCAATGGAACTGATGGGTGCCTGGTGTGAGTTGTAGAGGTGAGTTTTGTTCCACGACTGGCAACGCAGTGACGGGTTTGCCGTCGATGGTCAGACGCCCCCAGGGGAGCCCAGCATTGACATAAAACAGGTTAAAATCCAGACTTGATGAATTGGTTGGTGTCGATCCAGCGAAAGGGTTTGAGAATAAGCGCGTGTCTGGTGTAGTCTTTAAGATCAGAGCGATGCAGGAGAACGCCAGCAGAAGCAGGCAGACCAGTTGGAACCAGCGTCTGCGCAGCAGGCGCGCCATGAGATCCGCGCGCGGCATGTGCGTGAGCCTCTTTGTGCGAGTATGGCCTGGCAGGTCGGTAATCTTGACTTGCAGGTCAGCGGCAAATGGTTCTTCCTGGTCGTCCGGTTCCATCATTGGTCCTCCACTCTATATGCCTGAGACATATAGACCCGGCAATTCAACGCACCTGGCCAGCGAGCATGACAAAGGCAAGGCTCTGTCGTGATCGCTATTGACATTATCCTGTTCAGGACTGCTCTTATTTTTCCACAAACGCGACGAGGCGGCAAAAGGCAGCTTCGCCGCCGCTGAATTTCCAGGGGAAGCAGCCGATCCACAGGCGCTGGTCCAGCACCTCATCGATCATACCGCCAGCGTTCTCTACATGAAATACGCCGTGGGGAAACATAGCGTAGTGCATGACCTGTAGATCGTCATCGGGCCAGATCTCCTCCAGCGGCTTGCCCAGCTTTTGCGCGCATTTAGCTGCCAGATCGGGACGCACTTTGCGGATCACAGTGTTCATTGGATGATCCATCGAACCCGCGTCAATGGCGAACCAGGAGATACTGCGTTCCAGCGTCCAGTCAGCAAAGGCGCGTGTCGGACCGGGATGTTTGATAAAATAGCGCGTCTCGTCTGGCTCGCTTTTACCGTACCAGTTGCTGGGATAATATTTATGGTAGCCAGTATGCACAACGACGATATCGCCGGGCTGGATACGCAGACCGGTTTTGCGTTCCCATTCCTCGAAGTGCGCGGGCGTATAAACCTCATAATCGCCTATGCCTAGAGACTCCAGATCGACCACTACGCCGGGTCCAACCAGCTTCTCCAGCGGGATACTGCCGATATCCTGGCCATTGGTTAGGAAGTGCAGCGGCGCGTCCAGGTGGGTGCCGACATGTAGCGTCGAGGAAATATGCTGCCCACCGACCTTATCAAAGGCCACGCGCTTGATCCATTTGATGGTTGGCCCCTCGTAGGTCGCGAAGCCAGGTGTATGCATATCCCAGTTCTGTGAAAGATCTACGGTACGCATCTTACTTAAATCTAACATACTATCTTCTTTCTACACTTAACAACAGGGCTATCCCGGGTCGATGTAAAAGCCTTTTGTCCCGCCCATCCGCCCTGAAGAGAGAGATTTTGGAGAACGCCTCGCCCTGCCCTTAACTGCCTGGATGCTCTATTTCATCCAGGATGATGGAATCGATCAGTTGCTCTACGGGAGCTTGATCATCGCGGAAAGCGACGTTGCTGTTTTTCTCTGCGCGTATGTTGCCGACCTGGATACTGCTATCCGCGACTGCCTGCAAGAGCGAGTTATGCAGGGCGGCAGTATTGAGGAGAAAGTTATTGAGCGAAGTTCTGGCGTTTGTGGCGATAATGATGCTATTGGTGAAGCGCGCGGTATTGACGATATAGACATTCGGGAAGACCGCGTGCATGGTCTGCGCCAGCGCTTCAACCAGGCGGAAATCGCTATTGGTGCGGCCCGCGTTGATTACCGCGACGCCGGTAGGAGTCAGATGCGCGCGTACCAGCTGAAAAAACTCCTGAGTGGCAAGTTGGAAAGGCACGTAAGGCTGCTGGTAGGCATCGATAGCGATCTCATCGTACTTTTTCTGCGCTGTTTGCAGATAGTAACGGCCATCCTGCACAATTACATGCAGATTGGGTTCGTTCATATGGAAATATTGTCGAGCAAGGTTGACGATTGCGCCATCCAGTTCTACGCCATCAATGGGAATGGGACCATAGGCCGCGCTCAGTTCGCGAGGAATCGTGCCCGCGCCAAGGCCGATTACACAGATAGAGCGCACTTGCGCCTGCGTAAAGGGCGGATTATTGAAGTAGGGCGCGACCCCGAAATAATCCCAGGGACCACCAGTCAGGATATTATTGGGATCATAGATCGAGTGAATGCCCACTCCTTCGTTAAGAATGAGCTGCATCTCATTGCCAACTTTGACCACCTGAATATAGTTGTAAGGCGATTCGCGCTCGGTAATCAGAGTCCCGCCGCCATTGCTACCATCGGCGCGCTTGATTGGTCCCTGAATAGCCAGAGTGGACCAGATCATAGGGATCAGTAGGAGCAGCGCGAGCAGACGCGCGCTCATCCTGGGGAAGGTCAGAGGGTGAGAATTGCCCATGCCCGCCACAAATAGACCGACGATAGAGATCAACAGCAGCGCCAGGCCAAAGGTGAAAAACGTGCGGTAGGTGCCAATGGTAGGAATAAGCACCAGGGCAGGCAGGAAGGTGCCAACAATGCTGCCTGCGGTTGAAATAGCGTAGAGCTTGCCAGCAATGCTGCCTGAACTGCCCAACTTGTTTGCCTGCGCGATCTGTAAACGAATGGCGAAAGGGGAGACGCAACTGAGCAGGATCACAGGCGCGGCGAAAAGCAGAATGGTGCCGCCGAGTGAGACAATAAAGTTGCCGACCGAGTACGTGACAAAGGACGACTGCGAGAGCGCCATCAGGGGATGCGCGGCAAGTGGAATAAGCGCGATCAGAAAAGCCGCGCTAATCGTCAGCAGATAGAGCACTCCATGGCGTGGATAGCGGTCAGCGACTCGCCCACCCACGTAGTAGCCGATAGTCAGGTAGAGCAGGATCAGGCCGATCAGGATGGCCCAGATAAAGAGCGAGGTGCCAAAATAAGGGGCCAGCAGGCGCGAAGCCGCGATCTCGACCGCCAGTGTACAGGCTCCTTCGACAAAGACCAGCGCGATCAACATCCAATCCTGCGCGCTATAGGCTGAGATTTCTGACCAGAATGAAGTGCCTTGCCGGGTCTGTTTAGCGGACTCGCTGTTGGCGGGCGCGGGCTTTTGCGGAACTGACGCGCTGGCAGGGACTGGACTTGAACTGCTCGTTGCGCTAGCAGCAAGCTCCTTCGGGGAGCGCGAGATCCACAGACCGAGCAGAGAGGTGAGTAGGAGCAAGATGCCACAGGCGAAGAAGGTTTTAGAGGTGCCGATATTGGGTAGGAGCCAGAGCACAGGCAGGAATGTTCCAAGCAGACTGCCCACAGTTGAGATGGCATAAAGTTTGCCAGAGATGCGCCCCGAACTGCCGGCCTGCTCGATGCTCAGGCGAATAGCAAAGGGCGAGACGCAACCCAGTAGAACCGTAGGGACCACAAAAAGCAGAAGCACTGAAACTAGCGACCCATAAAAGACCCCCAGCGCATTGCTGGCGAAGATCGCCTGGGTCCAGGAGAGCACTGGATGGGCAAGCAGGGGAATCAGGCTGATAAAAAGGGCCGCAGTGCCTGTTAGCAGATAGAAAACCCTGGCGAGCGGAAAGCGATCAGCAAAGCGCCCGCCAGCGTAATAGCCAATGGTCAAATAGAGCAGAATCAGGCCGATCAGGTTAGCCCAGACAAAGAGAGTATCGCCAAAATATGGAGCCAGCAAGCGCGAGGCCGAAACCTCAAGTGCCAGCGAACAGGCTCCAGCTACAAAAACCTGCGTGATCAACATCCAGCCCCGGCTACCGCGCGCGCTACCTGGCGTGCCAGGAGGTTTGCTCTGTTTGAGCATATGGGAATCGGATTGCGTAGAAGTGGACATAACTGTATCGCTTACACTTTCCTTCTTTTTTTACCGCTATTCTGGAGCCAGGGCTTCCCGTTCTCTTTTTCTCTACCTACTTAGCCAAAAAGGAGAGATCTGGCAGGAGCGCGCAAAGGGCCACTATCCGGGCTACAGCTCTGTGCCAGAAGGGAAAAGCCCTGTTTGGGAGCAGACGGATGTCGCTATTCAGCTTTGATTATAGCATAGTCTTGTCTGTGTTCTCATCAGTGTTTTCACTGTCCCTCAGAGCGATGCAAAAGTTTTTTGCCCCACCCGCCCGCCCTTAAAGAACATAAGAGGGTGGAGCATGCGGCAGCCTCGGCTGCCGCATGCTCCACCCTCTCACAACTCTGTGGGGGTCTTGCAAAGGGAGAAGGCGACTTTGAAACAGCTATGTCACTGTCCCCAGGCTCTTTTTTAGCTGGTGGCCCGCGCTGCCAGGAGCAGCGCGAGTTTTTCAGGACTTTAGTGCTTGCAGCACTTGCTCCTGTTGTCCTTCGGCCTGGGCGTTGCGGCGTAGGCTGGCGAAGGCAGCCTGGCCCATGCGCTGTTCGAGTTTATTGAGGAAAGCAACGAGGGTCGCGGTGCGTGGATCATTGCGAGCCAGGCGTATCTGGAGAGCTGGCAGCAGTAGTGCCAGGCCATCCTGGTAGCGTTGCTGTTCGCAGAGAAAGAGTCCAATATTGGTCAGGATCAGACCCTCACGCTCCCAATCTTGCTTTTGCCTGGCAAGTTGTAGCGCTTGCAGAAAATAGTGCAGGCTTTGCTGGTAGTCGTGCTGATGTTGGGCGAGCAGGGCCATATTGTGAGCGAGCACGCAGGCCAGTTCAAGATTTACGCGTGGTTCTATGAGCGCGAGTGCCTGGCGAAAATTCTGGCGAGCCTGCTCTATATCGCCCAGGGTGCGCAGAAACTCGCCCTGGTTTGTCAGGGTAATCGCCTCGCTCTGCTGGTCTTCCATATCGCGTTGAATGGCCAGAGCGCTGGTATAGTATGTTCTGCTCTGTTCAAATTCGCCTATCCTACTATAGATCATGGCCAATGCACTACACACCAGCCCTTCGTCGCGGCGGATGAGTGAGCCAATCGGCGGCAACATCATTTCATACAGGCGAATTAATGTATGCCAGATTTCCCAGTGCAGGAGGTCTTTATCAAGCTCCAATGCACACAACTGGTCGTAGGCTGTTTGCCAGTGCCAGCCCAGGCAGAGATGTTCAAGCATGGCCAGCAGGGATGTGACATCGTTGGGACCGCTGCGCTGCTGGCGTGGCGGGCTGTTTTGCTGAGAGACGCGCCAGTAGTAGTCAGCGATATAAGTATGTCCGGTTGCCAGAGCCCCTTGCCGCGCTTCCATTGTCAGCAGGAGTTCCTCTGGCTGGTTAGTCACGCCCAGCGAAGAAGTGAGGTAGCCAGTAGTTTTGCGTTGCTCGCTTTCCAGATAGTGGTTGAGCAGATAGCGCACAAGCAGTGCATGCAGGAGATAGCCGTCCTGGCCATCGGGACGTTTGATCTGCTTGACAATGCCCAGGGCCAGCAGGCTGCGCGTGGCCAGTTCAAAGGCCTGGAGATCAGTTTCCAGGCGCGCTTGCCCGCTAAGCGCGACGTGAATAATGCCAGCGAGCGGAGGTGCCTCGCGAAAGAGGCAGAGCGCGCGTAACAGTGCCATCTGCATAGGATTGAGGAAACCAAACATGGCTTCGAGCAGATTCTGCGGTATATTGCCCTCCCAGAGAATTTGATACATAGGGGAGTTCAGCAGATAGTGCAGCGAGAGGCCGCTGAGGCTTTTTAAAGCGCTAAAGATAAGCAGGGTATACATATGCCCGGAGCAGTGTTGCCAGATAGCTGAAAGATCCTGTTGCAGGCCCAATACACCATGCTGCTGAAGCAAAGCGAGCGCTTCGACTATGGTCAGACTTCCGACCGCGTATTCATGCACTCCCGGCATGTTGCTATAGCCCGAGCCAAAGGGTGACTTTGTAGAGGTCAGAAGAAAGCGGCTCTGCGCGAGATCCTGTTGCAGGATTTCGAGGAAACGCACAGCCCCGCTGAGTCCCACGCCAACTGTATAGGGCGTATCCTCATTGCGCGCCTCGATAGCGCGATCGAATAGCTCTTCACACTGATCTAGCACAATCAGAGCGCCCTGACCGGGTTGGCGCAACAGTTCATAGAGCTGCTTCATGCTTGTCTGCTGTGAGAGGTTCATGCCCCCGGTGGATGCTGTATTTTGCAAGCTGTTCAGGAGCGCGCTAACGATATCTGGCCATGTCGCGCGCGGGCCGATCCTTAACCAGATGTAGTGACGAAACTCCGGCAGGCCCTCAAATGTATGGCTCTGGAGTTGAGCAAAGACAAGCATGGCCAGCGTCGATTTACCCACGCCCGCGTTCCCTGTGAGGAGCACAGTACGCGTCTGCGCATCGCTCAAAAGAGTTACAAGCTCGTTCACTTCAGCGGTGCGTGGCAGCGTTCTCTGCAAATCAAGCGTGGGTGGTCTATCGGTTAGAATGCCAAACGTAAAATACCCTGGTTGCTGCATAGATGCGTACTGGAATCCTCCATTAGAAGGTGGCAAACCGTTCTTCGCAGAGCCTCAATAGCTTTCAGCATGAGAGCCAGCGCGCGGGTCTAAATACTTAAGCATTGTGCCCTGGTCCCTCATATTGCAGTTCTTACTGTCCGACGTATTCTTCAATGGCTTCATCATGCAATGGAAGTGTCATTGGCTCCAACTCCGCAGTTGGGCAATTACCCTGACTGGCAAGGCGTCCAGAGCTTCTCCAAATACTCGTGGCGTGCTCGGCTCTTTTCTTCCTCTGTCTACCAGATCATACAGGCATGTCAGGGTGTTGTCAATGGAATTCTTTATTTGCAAATCCCCTGATCTTGTAAAAGCATCGTGAGAACTTTTGCATGTCCCCAAAACTTTCTCGGCGCTGATGCGCAAGACACGCATCAGCGCCGAGAAAGGAGTATGCACAGCCGCCCTGTGCATCTGAGAGGAGAGAACGCTCCTCATCCTCATTCCAGCCGAGTTTTTCCAGCCGGAGAGTACACCTGCTGAAAAAGGCTCGTATACTAGAATATGTTACTATGAATGAGCCAGGTATCTAACTAATAAGTAGAAGGGACAGATGCTTCTTATGTTACGAATTATCTATATGGGTACCCCTCAGTTTGCTGTGCCGGCGCTTGAGGCGCTGGTGCGTGGAATGGCTCCTGGAGATGTATTGTCCGCAGGTTATGAGATTGTGGCTGTAGTGACGCGACCTGACAAGCCGGTGGGACGCCAGCAGGAGATTGTCTATTCTCCTGTGAAACAGGCGGCGCTGGCCCACGGTCTGAGCGTCTGGCAGCCAGGTTCGTTTAAGAAAGTGGAGAATCAACAAGCGCTGGCGACCTATCAAGCCGATCTCTTTATCGTGGCCGCTTTTGGCCAGATTCTGCCCCAGGCAGTTTTAGATCTGCCGCGCTATGGCACCCTCAATATCCATGCCTCGCTATTACCAAAGTATCGCGGCAGCTCGCCTATCTCCGCAGCCATTTTGCGTGGCGACGACGAAACGGGGATCTCGATTATGCTGCTTGACGCGGGCATAGATACCGGCCCGATCTTGCTCAAACGGGCGATACCCCTGGCGCAAGAAGAGACCACAGCGAGCCTGACTCCTCAACTGGCGGAACTTGGCGCCTCTGCACTGCTGGAGGCATTGCCGCTCTGGATCAGCGGCCAGCTAGTTCCCCAGGCGCAGGATCACACGCAGGCCACGCATACGCGCATGCTTCAGAAAGAGGATGGGCGTCTCGACTGGTCGAAGCCCGCCGAGCAGTTGGCACGCGAGGTGCGCGCCTATATTCCCTGGCCACACGCCAGCACCATCTGGCGTGGCAAAGCCCTCAAAATTCTCGTAGCACACGCTCAGTCAGCTACCATCGACGCCGCAAAGCCAGGCCAGGTGGCACTTGAGACACTTAACAGCGATAACAGGATGCACAAAGTTCTGCGTATCGCGACTGGTCAGGGAAGCTTGCTGGTTGAGCAGGTCCACTTGGAGGGCAAAAAGGCCATGAGTGTCGAGGAATTTTTGCGTGGCTATGGTGGAATCGTAGGAGAAAGCCTGGAATAAGATGGCCTGAACAGACTTTAATTATGAGTCATCATCAGGCCAAACCTCTACAAAACACAAGGGGTGGGGAGGACAACGCGCTTGTGCTGCTTCAGAAAAATTGGATACCGTTGGCGCACGCTTCTTCTGGACTCCTCGGCGCCTCTGGCACCTCGCACCTGTTCTTTCTGGTGTGGCTGGTGAGCGGCCTGACCGCTCACCAGCCACACCAGAACAGGAAGCCATGAGCCGCGCAGCGGCTCATAAAAGGAGTTCGCCAACGGTATCAAATTGGGGATGACTCATATTAATGCATCATGCCTGATGTTTCGCATCAGGCATGATGCATTAAACTTGTCTGTTCTTAGGAGACTTCAGCAGCTTTGGGGCGATTGACCAGAGCCACGATGATTCCCAGGGCAGCTACGACAAAACATGCGATCGCGTGCTTTGTGTGTACCGCGGAATCAACAATAACATGGGGAATATTCGGAACCAGGAAGAAAACGCCGAGCGCGATGCCCAGAAGTGTCAGAATAATCCCACCAAAGAAAAGAGCCGGGTTTTTCAAAGGAGTTCCCTTTCTTAACATAGTTTGTGGACGAATATATCGGAAAACTGGCCAGGCGTCAACTGCACCGGGACCAGGCAACTGCACATCGAGGAAGTAACAGCAAAGTAGGCTCTTCTTTAGAAGAAGAGCCTGCCTGTTAAGCAACTGGCGCTTAAGCAGCGACTCGTGGTTTGAGAACGAAGGCGCCAACGATGCCAGCAATCAAGAAGACAATACCAACGATCAGAGCTACCAGGCCGCGGGCGGGATGATCGTGTTTCAAGAAATCCCAATACACACCAGCGGCAATGCCTGCGAGACCTATTACGGCCACGACCAGGGAAATAATTTTCATATAAATTTACCTCTCTAAATGCTAAATGCCTGTTCTGGTTCTTCCCAGAACACGTCTATTGTATCAAACGACTGGCAATTTGCAAATCGTATAGACACATGTAAAATAGCCCTTTTGGATAATTGCCCTGTTCCATGACATATTCTGAGCAAATTTGGCGTTAAGGAATCAGCATATGGCCTAGAAAGTAGCCAACTGCGAAAAAGAAGCCAAAAGCTATCAGGCCGAGCAGCAGGATAATCAGCATCGGTGAAGGTTTATTGAAATTGGTCGCGAAAGGCTTCTGCAGCGGTTGCCTGGAAGCGATGAAGGGAACATTAGCGACCGTGGGATCTGAGGATAACGCTTCAATGCGGGGGAGTTGACCGCTGTAGGAAGAGAGATTGCGCGCGTTACGCTCGGCATCTCTAGATGGCAGGGGGGATGGGGAGCCCATCTTACCTGCGCCGGCGGGTGAGAACTGACGTATCAATGGTTCTTCTACTGTGGCTGGAGCCGGTTCTAGCGCCTCTGCGAGCACCTTGAGTTGGGCGTAAAGTGTTTCTGGTGTATTGATATTCTGAGGATGCTGGCGAACGATAGCGCGGGCGAGAGTTTCGCATAACTCTGGTGGCGTGCCGCGTGAAAAGCGCAGGCGTCCATCAACCTGGGGTTCCAGCATACCGGTGAGCAACTGGTAGAGTAGCAAGCCCACAGCGCGCGTATCATCAGCCTTGCGCTCCTCGCTTTGCTGACCCCAGGCCATCTCCGTTTCCAGCAAGGCGACTCCTTCTCCGCCCATGCTGCTCCATTTCTCAAAATAGACTGCGTCGGTAGGCAAAGCAAAATCATTGATTTTAATCGTCCCGGAGGATTCGCGGATAATCACGGAAGGCGTAAGATCTCCATGGCAGACGCGGCGCGATGAACTGCCTGCGTACATCAGGGCCAGGCACATTTGCCAGCCGGCCTCGGCGATCTCGAAAGGACTTAGCTGGGCTTGAAGCAGCGTCTCAAAGCTCTCCCCTTCAACATATTCTTGCACCACATATAGAGCTTCAGGCTCAATTACCAGGTCATAGAGGCCGAGAATATGCTGGTGGGAGAAATTTGCCGTCATCTTCATGGCTGTACGATAGACCGTGATATGGGCGGGAAACACCGATTTAACAGCTATCGCGCGCTTAAGCCTCTGGTCCATGCCCTGGTAAACGCAGCAAAAAGCTGTCTGCTTAATCAGGCGTTGTAGCAAATAACGCCCATGAATAACCCGACCTGTTTCCACAATTTGCCTCTTACCCTCTTGATTGCGCTCTAACACCACCCACGCTGAAGGAAGCGCCTGTTAAAGCACAAAGGAGTTTCTAGTTATATATCTTGAAGCGCCAACGTAATCGCTCCGATAATGTTTGCTTCGGCACCCAGTTTACCCTGAACAATATACATTGCCTCACGTGCTTCTTCCATGCATAGAGCCTGAACGCGGGCTTGCAAGGGAGTAATTAGCAGATCCCCCGCTTGCGCGACCGGTCCACCTAAGATAATCACGCTGGGATTGACAAGGTGAATGATATTCGCCAGGGCGATGCCCAGATAGTTTTCTACCTCTTCTACCACCTGGCAAGCCACTTTGTCGCCGTCCGTGGCTAATTTGAAAATCTGATCTATCGTGATGCGTTCTGCCCGCGCACCCGTAAGCTGGCTCATAGCCTCGAAAGTCTGCGGGTATTCGATGGAGAGACCAATCATACGTCGCACAATTGCTTGCGCGGACGCGATAGCTTCAAGGTGCCCAAAGCACCCACACGAGCATTTGGGACCATGCTCTTTGACGATCATATGGCCGATCTCGCCAGCGGTGGAAGAGAAGCCATGATAAATACGCCCGTTCACCACCAATGCTCCACCAATCCCTCGCCCCATTCCCACGTAGAGCACAACCTGCTCACCCCGCCGATTGCCATTTTCACGTTCGCCCAGCACACCATACTCAACTTCCGCCAATGCTGCCGCATTGGCATTGTTGTCTATTATACAAGGTGCTTCAAGCCTTTCAGCCATATAGTCCTGGAGTGGGAAATTATTCCATTCGCGCGCGTGGTGTAAGCGGCGCACAACGCCTCGCCTGGCATCGACCAGACCTCCCACCGCCACTCCAACCCGCAAAATACGCCCATCCTGCAAACGCTCTGGTCCCGCTACTTCCTCTAACATTTCATCTATGAGCTTCAATACACTTTGAGTATCCGGGACATAGTCGAGTGGACGACGCACTTTGTGCAGAACCTTGCCTTCCAGGTTGGCCAGTGCGACCGTTTGCCGAGAGCCACTGCCGCTGATCTCGATGCCTACCACATAGCCTTGAGTGGCCAGCAATTTGCCCGTCGTTCTCGTAGTCGTCAGGGGGCCAGATTGCCGTTGCATAAACGGCGACTTTTCTGAACGCTCCGGTGTCTTAGATGTAACCATACTGCCGGTCTCCCTCTTTTGCTTACCCTATGGCGCTAGCGCTTTAGTCGCTGAAGCGGGAAGTTCTTCTGTCAAACAGATCTCTTCTTTTTTGCAGAAACAGGTTAAGTAGCTACGCCAGTATATCATATAAAGCCTTTAGAAGCTATATTTCAAGGCTGTTTCCAGCCAGACAAAAGTCTTTTTTCTTCCAGGTGAGCGGGGTAGAAAGGCTGTTTCCATTGCCCTGTGAGGATCTCAAAAGAAGAAGATTTTCTTGTACTTCTGTGCTACAATAGCACAGAAGTACAAGAAGCATCTATCTTTATATGCTTGGAGCATTATTATGGCAGCATCGGCGACCGCCCAGGTCAGAGTCTTTATTGGCCCTGGCCTCAGCCTTTTTAAACGTTTGATCACTATCCTGGGAGTGATCTTTTTGCTGGCTCTGATTCTCTGGATTGGTACCTATCAAGGCTTCCTACAGGGTGGCTCGGCCATTGGCAGCACGATTGTGGCTCTCCTCTTTGTGCTGGGTTTTATCTATTATCTGCGCCTGATCGCTCCAGTCCCTTTTGTGATCGAACTGGGGCAGGAGGCGTTGCTTAAACGCAACCAAAAGGGCGAGGTTATTGAGGTGCGCTGGGAGAATCTGACGCGGGTAAAAGAAGAATTTTTCCATAATGGGAAACGCATCGGTATTACTGCTTATCGCAAACCCGCTTCCCCACAGGAAAAGGCTAAAGCCTGGGCTGTATACCGTGACGATGTAACTGATATCGATGCGCTGGCCCTGGCCCTCAAAGATGCTATCCCGGAGACTTGCGAATGGTTGAGCGAGACCGTCCACGATTGAACTGGCTCGCCGCCCTTGCGCGCTCGTTTGACATCCAGCCTGTCCCTATTAGATCAGTCCTCAGTCAGGCAAGCTTGTAGCTCCTACGAATTGCTCAGGGAAATTGCTCTGTGTGCTACATTACTTATGATAGATAGTCTTAAAAATAGCGGCTATCTTCTACTTACTTTAATATAGTTTCAGTGATTGTCTTAGTACAGGGATTTATGTTATACTGTTATCATTACAAGTGATTGATACCTACTGGCTGTTGCTGGAGCCTGAGATCAGCAAGATAAGGATTGGCGATGAAGCCGGCTGAAGTACCAAATAATCGTATGTGCCCGCGTTTTGAGCATGCAATTCAATTGCTGGGCAAGCGCTGGACCGGCTTGATCCTGGACGCCCTTATGCATGGTCCCCAGCGTTTCTGCGAGATGACCGCGGCGGTAGAAGGACTCTCGGACCGCGTCTTGAGCGATCGCCTGCGCGAGCTGGAAACGGAGGGGATAATCGAGCGCATTGTTTATCCACAGATACCTGTGCGCGTCGAATATCGTCTGACCGCTAAGGGACTCGATTTACAGCCAGTGGTCGCGGCTATTCACGATTGGGCCGAGAAATGGATTCCTCTGCCAGGGGAAGAAGCTGAGGCGGTAGGGGTCCTGGTGCAAGAGGGAGCTGCTCAATAGGGTAGCATCTATGTTATACTGGAGTCATGGAAAATCTATGGGCGCCCTGGCGTATGGCTTTTATTACGCCGCAGACTCCACGATCAGACGCATGCATTTTTTGTACGCAACCGGACGCGTACACAGATGAGGAATTCCGTATTCTCTATCGCGGTGAGCGATGTTTTATTATGCTCAATCTTTACCCCTACAATAACGGCCACCTGTTAATTGCCCCTTACAAGCATGCTGGCAGTATCTCACTGCTTGACGCTGAAACCCTGGCGGAGCTAATGTCGCAGACCCAACTGGCCCTTAGCGTCCTGCGCCTGGCTATGAAGCCCGATGGCTTCAATATGGGCATTAACGAAGGCAAAGTTGCCGGAGCCGGCTTCGCCGATCATATGCACCTCCACGTCGTACCTCGCTGGAATGGCGACACCAATTTTATGCCAGTCATTGCCGATATCAAGGTTATGCCAGATCACCTGGATAATGTCTACCTGCAATTAAAAGCGGCGCTGATGCAGATCAGAGGTTTATAATGCCAGGCGGGATACTTCTACAACTGGAAACTGCTGTAGAATACCTGACTTAAAGATGCTCATTTGCTATAAGGGATACCCCGCTAGCCTCACGATGGATGGAGAGGGACGCTGCAATCTCGCGTGATGTATGTCATGCCGCTGGGCGATTGGCGTTGAAAGACGCTGTGAACTGCGAGCATGTATACTCCGCTGCATTGGAACGCGAGTCAAACAAAGTTACTGCGCGATGCTACGAGGAGGAGCGGCTTCTCGGTAGAGATTGGAACTTGTGATAAGGATGTTGAAACGGCGTTCCAATAACGGTGGATAGAGGGGCGGCTTCTCGGTAGAGATTGGAACAGGCCTATTGCCTGTGAGTACCAGGAGGATTCCTGATCTAGATGCGTGGGAATGCGAGTGGCGTGAAGCCTTCATTCTTCTGTCAGAACGCTTTGTTCTCTTACTGCAACGGTAAAACTGTGATTTTACCCCAATTTTGGAACTCCGTCACATTTGATGATCTCCGCAGTTCACGTACGACCTTTGGCCAATGTTCGTCGGGGATGGCCAGCACGAGGAAACGTTGATGAGTGAACTCTATAATGGCATCTGGTAATGGCAATCCTGTGAGGATATTGCCCGCGCGAAGCAGGCAGTTAGCTGGTACGTTTTTGCTGAACAGTTCGGTATCCAGATCCAACCCGAGGACCAGCGATTCAGGAAAGAGGCGTGCCATGTCTGCTGGCCAGATACCTGTCCCACTTCCTACATCAAGGATCGTACGCACTTTTTGCGGAAGAGGCGCGAGATACTGGTTGCCAGGCGTGAGATTGAGCGCGTGATGTTGAAAGTCCAGCCGACTTTTTTCCCCCTCGTCTTTGGGAAGCGGATAGTCTGTCTCTTCCAGGTAACGACGCCGGGTTTGCGCTGCTTCTGTGCGCACCCACACTTGAGGCTGTGAGACAGATTTCTTGCCGCGCAACGGCCACTGCAGGAATGCCATAAGAATATCCTTTCCATGAGAAGTGGGAGACAGTCCTCACGCGAACGTCGCGCCTCTTGCGTCCTCATCTGCGGCAACGGATCAGACGCAATGACGATCTGGAGCGCTCTGATTTTTCCAAAGCGGTCGCTGAGGATTTCAAATGTGGACCAGAGATCGATGAGCCAATCAACGAGATGCTCCGTGTCTTCAGAGGCTCCGAGTTCCTTGCGTATCTGCTCGATAAGAGTCTTCTGGTTATTGTTCACTTTGACGCTCTTCATCCTTTGTGTAGCGATTCGTGTGTGAGACTCAACAAAGTCTGGAGAGAGCTGAGGCCGATGGAAAGCTCTTCGGATAAGACGCCACAGAATTGGAGAGGGACCAGCTAAACCATTCTGCTCGCTCAAGAATTTCCCTCTTTCACAGATCTCTCCCGAACGAAGCGACGGCATGGGCAGCCATCGCTGCGAGATCTACCTGCCAATCAAACAGACTTGACTGGTAAGTAGCACCATGAGAGAGTATAGATGAAAATACCCAGAAATAGCGATTGCGGACTATATTCAGCTTATAATCATTATGTTACTGATTTACATTTTGTTACCCGCCAGAGGCAGAGCGAGTAACAAAATAGAACGAGCGGGAACAAAAAACAGCATAACCTGTGAAGGCTATGCCGCGTTTCTTTGGTACCACCCTTTACTGGATGATATACTCGCGTAGATTTTTCACCTACGCTCTATGTTCCAAAGCATACCATGACAGTATCGCCTTTGTCGAGCAGGATGCCGCTCGTTCAAAGAGTATTTTGAAGTTCTTCGACTGCCTGGCGAATACCTTTGACAATATCTAATAGAGCCTCATCAGTATTGGGCCAGGTCGTAACTGGTAGACCACTTTGGGGAAGCGGTTGGAAATTGCCCAGTGAAGTTTTCTCCCAGTCGCTGGGTCGTAAGAGAACGGGAATTATGCTTGCTGTGTTCGCCTCGTACCTTTCTAATGCGAGCCTCATTTCTCTCTGATGGTATTCTGAAGCCAGGAAGGCCGCGCTTATGGACAGAATGACGATTTGAGACGATGTAAGGCGCTTCTCCATAATCTTTACACGCTCTTTACCTGGAACTATTTCATGGTCATACCAGATGATTAATGGAGATTGATTGGCTAGTGGAATCAATTGATGCTTTAAACGAGTGCATAATTCTTTGTCATCAAGAGCGTAGGCAATAAAAATGTTAATTGTCTTATCAGATATAATCATAGTTTTCATATCCTCAGGGTTAGAAAACTGTGTATGAAAGGATATTATATGTTCTGCGGACGTTTTCTGATGATTTTGTTTGTCATCACTCTGCTGGAGCGCTTGGTCAAATCCCTGGCTCCTTTCCAGGCCGAAGGCTTCTCGTTGTAGATGAGTGGTAATGTGTTCGTGTAATACTTGCCAACGGATATCCTCAGGTGCAAGAGTTAATGCCTCCTTCGCATATGGAAGCATTTCTGACCAGTGTTTCAGCGAAGCAAGCTTATTTGTATACTCGTCGAGAAGGGCGAGACGTTCTTTCTTATCGTTCACCATGGCGAGAGCAGCTTCTAGAGCGCCATGTGCCTCTGCCATCTGCCCCAAAGAATGATAAGCAAGCGCTTGCATACGATAAATCTGCCAGGAAATACCTGTAGGTGTCGAGTCTTGAATGAGAAGACGGACTTTGCGAATGACATCTAACCAGTCTTCCTGACTGAAAGCGGTTTTAATTTGCTCGATTATTTGAGGAGATGAGATACCTGTATCAAAGCGCTCAGTAGGCGTAGTTGTAACTTTAGGATTAGAGCTACTTATAATATCAAGCCCGCGTGGCGGGGTATCTTGCTGGTTGTCCGCGCGATCCAGCTTGCGAGTTGCTAGCGAGCTATCATCCTGGTTGGGTAATGGAAAGGCCGGCGCCAATGTCGGTTTACTGCGATTCAGGCGCACAGCTTTGAGCAGCTTCTCGCTTGTGTGAAACACACCTCGACCGACGAGGTTGATGGAGACAAGTGTATCGAGTGGCTTTTTTAAGGGAGAGTTGCATTCTCTTACAATGATGGGCAATATCATCCCTTCTCGGCGGACTCTCTCTCTATTAAAGACGATTCCCCATTGATCATTGCTCACATCCAGATAATCGGGTGAGATAATCACAATTATCCGCTCTGCCTGACTCATAGCGTTGCGTGTCTCCCGGTCAACTCTGTAACCCGGGCGGAAGTCCCATTCCGGCAAGATGCTACTAAGCCCGTCATCTTCAAGCAACCAGGCAATCCATTCAGCCCAACTGCGATCTTTGTCATGATGCAGAATGCAAAAGTTTTTGCGCGCGGATGCCCTGCTCCACCTATCTGGTCGTTCCTCGGGTTGTAAACTTTCGGGCGAGTGATAGATTGGAGGTGCCTGCTTGTCTACACTGGCCAATTCTGGGGGCTGCGCGTCCGGGTTTTGAAGTGACTCGTCAAGAAAGCCATCCTTGCCAGGCAATGTTTGCACGAGCGTACTCTGATCTGCTAAAGTGGATAAAGAAGGTGGCCCCTTTGTTAGAAAAGATGCTGTATGCATCCACGCGGCTTTCGCCCAAGAAGCATTATGCTGACCACTGGCCAATAATGGTACGCTGGCTAGCCGGGAGGAGTTCTGAATAGCATCACCTGGTAATGGTGGTGCTAGAGATGCTGCTTTCCCGCTCAATAGCCTGGCTGGCCAGAAATTTTGTGGTAGCGGAAGTAGCTCCAGGATGGCTATTACCCGCCCTGGCTGTATGGGATTGGGACGATGAGCTCTTCTTGTCGAACGCCAAATTTGCATAGAATAATGATAAAGCAGTAGAAACGGTGTGAGCAGTATAAGTAGTGGCATTACTAACAGATAAGTAAAGAAGCGTAAGCCTAAGTTTGAATGCTGTCTGGCTGGTGCTGAGATTGTAGATACTTGTACTGGTTTTGTGGCATTAAGACTAGCGGAAGTAGGTATTATTGAAACATTTATCGGTCCAATATTGGTGCTTCGTGAATAATAGTGTGTGGCTATCCCAGTAGCCTGATACGGAGTAGTTGCGGGAACTTGAGGGATGATACCCTGGCCAGAACAGGCCAATTCTAAAGATTTGGCAAAATCTTCCACACTGCTAAAACGATCTTCGGGCTTCTTAGCCAGTGCTTTCAGCAACACATCTCCTACAGAAGAGGGTAGAGCCGGGTTGAATTCTAGCGGCGGGCGGGGTGGTGTATGCATGTGCTGAGCAATCAGTGCAGAGATTGATCCTTGAAAAGGATAGGTTCCGCATAGCCAGAAATAGGCACAAATGGCCAGAGAGTACTGGTCACTCGCCCGGCGGGGTTTACCCAGAATCTGTTCAGGGGCTATAAAATGAGCAGTGCCAACCATAGAACCCGTGTTTAATTCACCGCTCTCGCTCGTATTAGCGCTTGCAATCGCAATGCCGAAATCACTGAGCAAGATATTACCGCTCTCACTTATAAGCATATTCTGTGGTTTGACATCACGATGAATGATATTTTGCTTATGAGCATACTGAAGTGCCGCAGCCATTTGCTTCACATAGGAAACAACAGTTGCGAGATCCAACAATTCTTGTGTGCTTTGTCGTTGGCCCAGGCTACCAAGAGCATATTCCATAACCAGGTACGCCTGATTGTCTTGCACCGAGTAATCCAATAAGCGAACAATGTTTGGATGACGAAGTGTGGCTATGATCTTTGCTTCCTGGAGAAAACTCACCCTTCCGAAGCTATCCATGTCGCTCAGAAACTTTATCGCCACTTTGACGCCAAGATGAATATGCTCACATCTCCAGACGCTGGCAAAGCCACCTTTACCGATAAGCTCGATCAGTCGATAATTCCCAAATATCTGGCCTTCTTGAAAATTCTTCATGGAGATGACCTATGCAAAACTCGCTTCTGCTCTGTATTTTATTTATAGATAGACTTATATTAACATAACAAATACTTCATAGCAAGTATTTTTTTCTAGCTCAGAGTAATTTAAAGGGATCTTAAATCACTTTGATGGAAGATATACAACGCACCGTTATTGTGTTACTCGCTTTACATCTTGTTCCCCTCGCGAGGAATAGCGAGTAACAGCATGTAAAGAAAAACTCAGCAGGGCAATCAGAGACCCTGCTGGGTTGATAAATTGGCTGCTACCAGCGAATAATCGACTCGCGCAACTGTTTTACCCGTTTCTCGCCGGGCCAGGCAATGCATAGCGCAGTATATGCGTGGATTGCTTCTGTCAGCGTCTGTTCGCTCCGCATGGCGATGGCTCCCTGGATGCCCCGTTGCCAGCGCTCAAGACAAAAGTCCAGGTCGTGCGTTTTGTCTCCGCGATTGACTTCGGCCATGACCTGGTGAAGAAGAGATGCGACACGGTTGGTTTCATGGGCGATGGGAAGCTGGTCAATTTTGACAAAGCAAGCAAGTGCCTGTTGTGACATTCCAAGATGATAACGGGCATCACCAGAAGGCCAGTTCCAGAGAAGGCGCATCAGGCGTGAGATCAGGTTGTGCTGGCGAAAGATCGTCAGCGCGCACTCCTCAGCCTCATTGTGCTCTGTCTTGTCGATGGTCTGTACATCAACGACTGCCTCGTCAGGCTCTGGCTCTTGTCGCGCGAAACCAAGTTCCTGCGCAGTCTTGCCGTAAAGCGTGCAAAGTTTCCGAAGGTGTAACGGTTGGGGGATATCTCCCTCCCTCTCCCATCGATGCACTGTCACCTTGCTCACCTGGATCTTCGCCGCTACCTCATCCTGAGAGAAATGACAGGCATGTCGCGCTGCAATGAGTAGCGTCCGTTCCTTGCCCCTGGCCGTTGATAGCTGTGCCCGTTCCATCTTATCTACCCTCTTCAACTCTGCTCAGTAACGATTCTGGCCTACGCTCTATGTTCTAGAGCATACCATGACAATATCGCCTTTGTCGAGCAGAAAATAACGCGAAAAGAAAAAACGCGCTGATACTTGTAGATCAAGCTCACTCTCTACTTTCCGCTCAGTACATAGCTTCTGTGATGCGAGAAAATTAGTCACTCTTTGAGTCTGATATTAGACTAGATCTAGATATCTAGAAAGAGACTATCATTGCTTTGCGTCCAGGTCAAGGCGCATACCAAGCGGGACTACTCTCCGAACGCCGCGTCCAGGTATAATGAAGCTGCTGAGAGAAAGAAGGAAGAGAAGTATGTACCGATTAAGGGTAAAAGACGTTCTGAAAGACAAGGGCGTGAGCATAGGAAAGCTTTCGCGTGCCGCAGATGTGCCTATTACTCTTGCTCGACGCATGGTCAACGATCCTACCTACACACCCACGTTCGCGACACTCGCCAAAGTAGCAGCGTATCTCAACGTCCCAATGGAAGATCTGTATTATGATGATGAGGCGTTACTACCAGAGAGACAAGAAAAACCTGAGGCATAAGAGCTGAAGGAGAAGGCTGTATTAGCGTAGGACGCAGCCCTTTACGTCAGCCACTCGACTTATTCACAGCCAAAGTGCTTACAGATGCGCTGTCTGACTTCCTGAGATGTCGGGATCTGAGCAGGCTCGACAATCGTGGAAACAACCCTGCGGCACTTCTACTGAGTTGCGTCCCTGGTACGCTCAGGTGACGCAAGATGTGGGACATGTTGTTGGATGCATGGATCACGCGTGCTTTTGCCAAACGCGACAGGTATCAACATCCCAAAACGTCAATGCTGTTCCCAGGAATGATTGAGTCCCGAGCAAGAGCACCCCTTCGTCTGGTCCAGCCTGTGAGAGGGCATAGTGGAAAGCTGTTTCGGGAACATCGATGGTTCTGACATCAGTACACCATTGGGAGGCGATTGCAGAGGCATTCTCGTACCATGCCAGATGATGCACAGGAACTTTGGTGAGGATCAGCGTGGTGACAAGCGGACCAATGATTGCACACAGACCTTCCAGATCCTTCGGTTTAGGCACGCACACGACCGCCGTCAGCCTCTTTGCCGGATGCACATGCACAATTGTGGCAATTTGTTCAGCGGCCTCTCGATTGATTGCTCCATCAAGGAGAACCCAGGGCTCCTGCTGAAGCATATGCGCTCGACCTGGCCAGGAAACCTCTTGTAATCCTTGGCTGATACCCTCAGTGGTCCAGTTTGTTCCGGCAATACGTTTGAGTTGGAATGCAGCCAGGATCGCAGTAGCTGCATTCTCAGCCTGATGTAATCCTGGGAGAGAGATCAAGAGATTCTGAAAGGCATGCTCACCAAACTGGAGATCACAACGAACACCCATGCGCTCATTCGTGACATGTTCCAGGCTCATCTCCTGGACGACCGAGTGGACCTCACTCTGAAGCTCTTTCCCAACATCCTCAATCACTTTCTGGACTTCTTCTATTTGTGGCGCGGTGACGAGAGGACTCCCTGGAAACGTAATCAATGCTTTGGTGTGGGCGATGGCCTGCGTCGTTGATCCTAACTTATCGGCATGCTCTAACATGATAGGTGTAAGTACGGAAACATTCGCTTCAATCAGCCGTGCCTCATCATACTCTCCTCCACGTCCTGCCTCCACAACCACGGCTGATACGCCTGCTTCCGCGAAAAGGGTGGCTGCCAGAGCAAGCACAACTCCTCCTGAACCCAGGTAATGAGGTGGTTGAATACGCTCTATCAGGGATCTGACGGCAGGGGCAATCCGGTTTGCAGCCCACACCAACATATCGTCAGAAACGCACGTCCCATCAATCCTGATACGTTCATTGAAACGACGCATTTCTGGACTACTCACCAATCCCACACGCTCGCCACTCCCTTGCAGAATACTTGCCAATAAAACCGCCGTGGAGCCTTTCCCTTTGCTCCCCGTTACTGTCACGCGAGGCCAACGATGAAAATCTATATCTAAGAGCATCAATAATTCGTGCGTATAGCTGATATGTCGGGTACGTGAATCAGGACCAGGAAGAAGCGGTCCTGCCTTACGCAATGAGCCAAACACAAGCTCCCAGATAATTTCAGGGATGCGATCTTTATAAGGATGCCGATTCATAAACTTCTTTCTTCTCGTCTCTCCCGCGGAAAACTCATTCCTTCCGTGTCGCTTAAATAGTATATCATTAAAAATGAATAACATTTGTTTACTCTGTTCTCCTTCAAGGCCTTTCTTGCCAGTACCCAATGGATAGGACAAAGCTGCCATCAATTCTCCTTTTGAGAAACGCAAAGAAAACACAAAAGACATCAAACTGGACGGCAGACATATTCTTGTTTATAATCTATATAAATAAAACAAACAAAATACAAGCATTTCATCTTTTTTCATCTGGATGCAGCTAGACCAAAGGCCAGGAGAGCGGCTTGTAATGAGAGGGAGGCCGAAGTATGCCAGAACAACACCAACCCATTGCTATTTTTTATGCGTATGCACAAGAGGATACCTCCTGGGCGCTAGAACTAGAGAAACATCTCGCATTGCTTCAACGGCAAAACCTGATTACCACCTGGCATCCTCGACTTATCCAGGCAGGGGAAGACTGGGAAAAGATTGTTGATAGCTACTTACAAAGTGCTTCTGTTATTCTGTTACTGATTAGTCCCGATTTCCTCGCATCCGATTATTGCTATAGCACTCAAATGAAACAGGCGTTGGCACGAGAACAAACAAATGGCGTGCGTGTCGTTCCTATCTTGCTTCGACCTGTTGACTGGGAAGATGCTCCTTTTGCTCGCCTCCATCCCTTGCCATCTGATGCAACGTTTTTGACAGAATGGACAAATATTGATCGTGCCTTTGCTGAAATTACAGCCGGTTTGCGCCGCATGCTCGCAGATCTCTTCCTTCTCACCCTGCGCCTGCCACAGAACACATCTACTCTCATCTGGCATCTCCCTTTTGCACGCAATCCCTTTTTTCTTGGTCAGGAAGAGTTACTGAACCGTCTACATACCTGGTTTCAAGCAAAGCTCGCGAATGGCTCGCACGCTGCACAGGCGCTTACAGGATTGAGTGGCATTGGCAAAACACAACTTGCGATTGAATATGCGTATCGCTTTCGTCAGCACTATCAGGCCGTGTTCTGGGTCTCAGCAGAAAATGCCGAGACCTTGTATGCATCATATGCGGAAATAGCACGAGTACTCGATCTGCCACAGCAAAAAGACCCCAGGCAGGAAATCGTTGTTCGAGCAGTGAAAACCTGGTTACAGAATCATGAGCACTGGCTTTTGATCCTGGACAATGCCAACGAGCCAGATCTCTGTCTCCCCTTTCTTCCCTCTCTCCTTCTTGGACACATTTTGCTTACCACCCAGGCAACAGCATTGCGTCGTCTCGGCATTGCTCATATCCTCACGCTCGAAGGTCTCACGCCTGCTCAGGCTACTCTGCTGCTCCTCAGACGTGCTGGACGCCTCCTCCCCGACGATCCCCTTGAAAACGCCCCTGCCGAGGAGCAACATCTGGCCCTACAGTTAGCGCAGGAATTGGGGGTATTGCCGCTGGCGCTCGACCAGGCGGGTGCCTATCTGGAAGCCACAGGCATGAATCTAGATGTATACATACAAATCTATCATCAGTATCAACTTGACTTGCTTGCCGAGCATCGTGGGCAAGAACAATATCATCCTGCACCAGTAGCGACGACCTGGCAACTCGCCTTTCAACGCGTCGAAGCTCGCAATCCCGCCGCTGTTGCCCTTCTCCAGGTCTGCGCGTTCTTGCATCCCGATGCCATTGATGAAGCCCTTCTTATGCAAGGAGGAGAGATGCTGGGTCCGTTGCTCTCACCAGTGGTAAGCAATCGTTTTCTCTTTGAAAAAGCCATAGAAGCCTTACGAGCCTACTCGCTTATCACTCGTGACGCATTCCACCAGACTCTTGGCATCCATCGGCTTGTTCAGAGTGTGGTACGAACATCACTGCATATGGAGGAGCAACAAAACTGGGTACAGAGAGTCACGCTCCTGCTTGCGCGAGCCTTTCCCGTCATCATAGAAGTCAGCAACTGGGACCGTTGTGAACGCTTGCTTCCCCATGTGCTTCTGGCTGCCCAGTGGAGCAGGCATGACACGGTACAGGCAACGGCAGATCTAGCCTATCTTCTCAATCAAGCAGGCTACTTTCTTCTCAGGCGAGCACGTTTTGAGGAAGCACAGCCTTTACTGCGCCAGTCACTTGCTCTCTACGAACGGGTTTTAGGCACAGAACAGAAAGAAACAGCACAAACCATCCATAATCTTGCTGAACTGACAGCAGCTCAGGGAGATTATGAACAGGCAGAAACGCTTTACGCAAGAGCATTGGCTATTCGTGAACGAGTCCTGGGAAAAGCCCATCTTGAAACCATACAAACGATGATGACGCTCGGAAGGCTCTATCGCGAACAGGGAAACTACGAACGAGCACGACAGCTTCTAGAGCACGTATTGGCATTAAGAGAGCAGATCTTAGGCCCTGAGCATCCTGAGACAGCTCGTAGCCTTGGGCATCTGGCTTTCCTGGCGCGCAAACAGGGGCAATATCAGGAAGCCGAGACCTTACTGCTTCGGGCAATGGCAATCTGGCAACACATACGAGGACCAGAATATCCCGACCATGTCCAAACACTTCACACACTGGCAGGGCTTTATCGAGAACAAGGCAGATATGTGGAAGCAGAACCGTTAATTCAGCAAGCCAATCAACTCTGGGAACAAACGCTTGGCGGGGAACACCCACATACGTTGCGTGGTTTAAATAATCTGGCTGGTCTCTATCGGGAACAAGGACAGTTTGAGAAAGCTCAACCGTTATATGAACGAGTGTTGGCAGTACGGGAGCGAGTCCTTGGCAACACCCATCCCGATACAGCCCAGAGTTTAAACAACCTTGCCGGGATGTATCGAGCACAAGGGAAATACGAGCAAGCCAGACAATTATATGAACGTGCATTGCTTATCCGCGAACAATTTTTGGGACCAGAACATCCTCTCACCGCGCAAACTGTGCATAATCTGGCCAGGCTAGCCCACGATCAGGGACGCCTTGAGAACGCAGAGATGCTTTATAAGAGGGCACTGGCCATGAGCCAGGTCGCTCAAGGAAATGAACACCCTGATACCCTACGTAGCATGAGCGACCTTGGCAGTTTCTATACTGAGCAGGGACAATATGAACAGGCCGCGAACCTGCTTGAGCAAACCCTCAGCATCCAGAAACGTCTTCTCGGACACGAGCATCCCGACACATTGCGAACGCTCAGCCAACTCGGCAGGTTGTATATAGAACAAGGTCAGTATGAACAAGCTGAAAGCGTGCTTCAGCAGGGAATAAAAGCGCAAGAACGCATTCTCGGCCTCGATCATCCTGCTCTCATATACTCCCTCAACGCTCTGGCAATGCTCTACCACCGTCAACATCGAGAGAATGAAAAAAGCTCTATCTACAAACGTATCCTCGCTCTCCAGGAGCGTGTGCTGGGGCCAGAGCATATGGACACACAAATAACCCGAGATCGCCTTGCCGCTATGATCTCGTCTCAGCCTTCTACCGAAGAGCAGGATAATGAAACAGACATAATGACATAGTTTTAGAGATACTCACTTGAGTAACCGGCGTTATTTCCCGTAGGGATACCACCAGGACTTCGGGCCACCTTCAAAGTCCCAGTGAACGTGTTTGGTTGCGCGGAACTCTTCCAGACCCTCTTCGCCTAGTTCGCGGCTGCCGCCACTGAACTTAAAGCCACCAAAGGGAGCTGCATCGTTATCCGTCAGGGGATCGTTAATCCAGAGGGTACCTGCCTGAACCTCCTCAAAGAAGCGTTTGGCTTTCAGGGGATCATAGGTATAGAGGTTGGCACCAAGACCAAAATCGCTGTCATTTGCCATTTCGATTGCTGAACTGAAATCACGATAGGTCATAATTGGAATGGTTGGGCCAAAGGTTTCTTCACGCATAATCGGCATGGAGTGGGAAACATGCGTTATAACAGTTGGCTCATAGAAGTAGCCGCGCTCAAATTGGGGAGGACGCTGCCCGCCAGTGAGAATACGCGCCCCTTGACTCCGCGCCTCTGCGATCTGAGCTTCGACCTTTGCTCTATAGCGTTCGCCAATCAGCGGGCCTAAATCTGTTGTGGCTTCCATTCCAGGCCCAAGGCGGAGTGCGCGAGTATAGGCTACAATGCGCTCAATAAATTCGGGCGCGATAGACTCGTGAACATATACACGTTCCGTTGAAGTACATACTTGACCTGTATTAAGCAGGCTGGCCCAGGCCACACCGGGAACAGCAACGTCCAGGTTAGCATCCTCAGCTACGACAAAAGCATCTTTTCCACCTAGTTCCAGGTGCAATTTTTTCATCATAGGCGCGGCTAGCTGTGCGATGCGTTGTCCCGTTGCTAGCGAGCCTGTAAAAGCGATCACCCGCACACGAGGATCAAGCACTAGAGGCTCGCCACAATCCGCGCCGTAGCCGCTAATAATATTCACCACTCCAGGCGGTAGGTGCTCAAATATTTCAGCAAAGAGCAGTGTTGAGAGGGGTGTCATTTCTGAAGGTTTAAGTACTACCGTATTGCCTGCGGCCAGAGCCGGTGCTACCTTCCAGGCCATCAGCAAAATAGGATAGTTCCAGGGAACAATCACGCCGACCACCCCATACGGCTCTTTCAGCACCATCGCCAATTGACTTTCTTCGATGGATGGGACAACCCTGCCGCGAGAATTTCTACCAAGTTCCGCATAATAGCGGAAACAGGCAGCCGACCAGCCCATCTCATCCCTATTTTCGACCAGTGGCTTGCCGCCTTCCAGGGTCAAGAGACGCGCGATTTCTTCAGTACGCTCAGTCAATTTTCTGGCAACTTCATGTAACATTTCTGCCTTCTCACCAGCTGGAATTCGTTTCCATGCAGGGAAAGCAGTCTGAGCCGCCGTTACCGCGCGCTCAACATCGGCGGCGTTGGCCGCTGGTGCAGTATCAATGATCTCTTCCGATGCAGGGTTCTGTACTTCAATGACCTTGCCTGAACTGCTTGCTGTGTACGCGCCGTTAATCCACATCTGATAAGGCATAATCCACCTCGTTGTATTGTATCAGGGCTACTCCCATTCCGACAAAAAAGAGCAGAAATTGAAATATTGCATCTGATACTCGTTTATCATATCTTGCTCTTTTTTAGACGGTGCTGGTTTTCTGTCAGCCTATCTTATCATATGAGAAGGCTTGGCGGGTTTGTGCTAGAGGGGTGTATTTCGCGGCTCCCCAGCGAAGGTAGGCACAGATTTCGCGCCGGGGAATGCCCTGGGTATAAGCTTCAATGACCTTGTTTCTCTCCTCTTCGGAAACAGGTGGGCGCAAGGTGATAGGCGGCGTTAGCGGCTGTTCTACAGTGACTGCCTCTTCGGCTTTTATCGGTTTTTACGTCCCCTATAAAGGGGTCATGGGTAGTTAGCATAGTCGTTTCCTGTGTGAACTGGCTAATCTTCGCTCAACCTGAGCACCAGACTGAGCGAGGAGCGCGCGATTTTTGTGACCATCAGGCTAAGTGCAAGCAGACAGCTGAGAAGTAGAGCAGCCAGGATCAGCCAGAGCGAGAGGGGGATGGCGATTTGCAGTGGTGGAATGAACGGCGCGGCGTAGAAGCTGGCGTTGCTAATGCTGCCGCTGAGCTGGCTGGGCAGAACGCTGGTTAGCACGAGCGAGGGCAGACTGAGCGCGGCTAACAGAGAACCAATGAGAATACCCAGCAGAAGCGCCGTGGTATAGATGATGGCCTGTTCCCAGGCCAGGGTGCCTGTAACCTGGCGCGGAGTGGCACCAAGGGCGCGCAGGGTGGCAAAGTTGCTCAGGCGGGCGCGCGCGCTTTGCCAGGAAGCCACAAGACAGCCGAGCAATGCCAGAAATAGAGCTGTAAACGCGCCCAACTCCAGTTCTCCACTCAGCGCCAGGTAGACCGGGTCGGCGTAGAGCGCGGCCTCAATGGCACTGCGATCGTAGAGAGGCGCCAGGCGCAGATCGCCAGTACTCAGCAGAGCGCGTATAGTGGCCAGGGAATGCGCGTCAGTGCGTGTATGTAGCCAGACATAATTGAGCGCGATACCTGTGCCGCTCAGTGTGATACCGTTTGCGTAAGCATGGGCAAAGGCAGTGTAGTCCACAAGCACGCCAGGTAGCGCGCTATTGCTAGAAGTAGGCATATGTTGCACCTCGCCAAGCACTCGCAAAGTGAATGAACGGTCGAGCTTGATATCTGGGAATTGCAGGATAAAAATCGCGCCCTGCGCAAGGTGTTCCAGGTATTGGCATCAACGATGGCCGGAATGGCTCCTTGCGGATCGGCCACGCTGCTCTGCTGCTGGAGCTGCTGTGTCAGGCTGGCGAGTGACTGTTGACTGTCCTGCGCGGACCAGGTGGCGGCTGCGGCAAAGGTGCTGCTATCGATGGCCTGGAAAGCGATGGAGAGATGAAGGCCAGCCGTAGCCTGGGCCTGGTGTATAAAGCCTGCTGAACTGGCAAGCACGCCCGGCAACTGATTATAGCGTTGCGTCATGCCCTGTAAATCTCGCGCAGAGAAGCTGGGAGTGGGGATAGCGCCGCTGAAGTCCGCGCCGACCTGGTAGCTGGCCACATCCTGGACGCGCTGCGTCTGCGAGGCGGTAAAGACCAGCGAGAAGATTGCGAAAGCGCTGGTCAGGGCGAGCAACATGGTCATGTTGATTGGCTGGCGCGGCGCGCGAGCAATCTGGGCCAGCGCCAGGATGGGAGGCGCGCCGCGCCGGCGTTCTGCCAGCCATGTGCCAAAGCGCATGATCTGTGGATAGAAGCGGAAGAAGATCAATAGCGCGGCCAGCAAGAGAAAGAGGGTTTGAAGTAGGGCTAGCGGCGAGAGAAGCATTAAGTAGAGCTGGCTATCCAGCGTGTTTGAGTTGAGCAGGTAGAGCGAGGCACCAAAGCCCACCAGTGCTATGACTGCGGCTATAACATCCAGGCGCAGGCGCTGCCAGAGCGGACGCTGTGTCGAACGAGCGCTGGACTGGCGTAGTGAGACAATATCGCGCCTGGCGGCTGTCCAGATGGACACGACCAGCGTGATTAACGCGACCGCGATAGCCAGCAGAGCATAAGGACCGGCAAGCTGCGCTATCCCTACAGGATCTTCAATAAAGCTGTTCAGCGCGCCCTGATCGCGTCCCGCAAACATCTGCCAGCAATCACCGTAGCCCGCTGGACCAGCCCATTAAGCGTATCTGGCAAAGAGAGAAAGGTCTGAGTCTGCAGAAGATAAGGATCTTGTTGCAGATTGGAGTTATTGGCGTTGTCAAACTGCACCTGCTGAATGCCGGAGAAAAATGCATTCAGGTCGTTAATGGTTAGATGTGCTGAATTAAAGTGATAATACCATAGCACGGTGGGTGGAGAGGCAAAGACGTGATGCTGTGTGCCTGCGGCATTAGAAAAACTGGTGAATGTATTAAGCAGGGTTTCATCAGGCATCAAAGCATAAAAATGTGTCCCTTGTTGATATGATGGCGCGAAATCATTGCCATGCCAGAATGAAGCGTCATTCGCGTCAGGCGTAAACAGGCCGCTCAGATGCAGTTTCAGAATCTGTGAATAGATAGTTGTATAGACATCGGTAAAGTCAACGTGCATATACAGCGTATCACCAATATTGACATGCAGCGCCTGGGCGGTCGTGGGCGTAAGCGCGACTTCAAGCTCTGGATTGGCGGGATCTGGCAGGTGGCCCGCGACTAGCTTGAGATGGGCAGTAGCCTGCTTTAAGTCCGCGCTAACCAGGTTCATGTCCGCCGGGACTGCTTGTAAAGAGCCATGAGGACCGGCGGATAAAAGCGGTAACTGCTGAGTGTGAATAGCAAACTGCATCACGTCCACATCAGTGCCCAGTGTGCGCGTTATCTCTTTATTGAGCATCTGTCCCGCCTGGGCAATGATCGACGCTGAGAGCAAACGAGGCGTAGTGCTCACAACGAGCGCGGAATCCTGTCCATTTAACATCGTGCGCAGCGCAGCGGTCAGGGTAATATTGGTGTATAATGGCACGACGCAGGCTAGCAGCACTGCGCCTAGCAAGCCAAGCTCGATCAACAAGAGCAAACTCCAGGTTTTGCGTGCTCGCTGTCCAGCCAGCATCAATGTAGGCGGTAAAAGCGTTTGCCCCGCGGATGGGGGCTGTGTTTGTACTGACGAAGCCATAAGCGCTGCCCTTCTTAAATATGTAGTTAAGGTGTAGACTCGGGTTCATTCCCCTCGGCCTCTACTGTCCTGCCGCTCAGAGGCCAGAGCTGGATATGTCCCTCGGCGAAGCGCACCTCGGCGCGTCCGTGGAAGGGATACTCTTCAAGTGCTTCCTTGGGCAATTGCAAGCGACCTACGCGATCAATGAGAATGGACTCGCGATGGGTCTGGGTGGAAAGGCCGATAATAGCGCTGCTGGCCTGCGTCTGGGCGTGTTTTTCCTCTAGCGGAGTCGCGCGGCGTATTGTCTCAGTACTCGTGCGCCCATCGCGAATAGCGATCGTGCGGTCCACTTCGGCTGCAACTGTAGCATCGTGCGTCACGATCAGGATCGTCAGGCCGAGATCGCGATTGAGAGTACGCAACAATTGCATAATCTCACCCGCCGTTAGCGAGTCAAGTTCACCAGTTGGTTCATCAGCGAGCAGGATACGCGGCTGATTGGCCAGGGCGACCGCGATCGAGGCGCGTTGCTGCTCGCCACCGGAGAGTTGCGTGGGCCGCTTCTTCTCTTTACCGGCCAGGCCGACCAGTGCTAGCAACTGGCGCGCGTGTTGCCGTCTGTGCTTAAAACTGGCCCCGCGCAGCATCTGAGGTTCCTCGACATTCACGGCAATGCTTAGCTCAGGAAACAAATTGCGTCCACTTTGCTGCCAGACATGGCCCACCTCGAAACGGCGATAGCGAATGCGCTACGCCTCGCTCAGGCGCGTTAGCTCATGCCCTCCAACAATACATTTACCGGCGCTAGGGATGTCCAGGCCACCCAGGATGTTCATTAACGTGCTCTTGCCTGAGCCGGAAGCGCCAACAATGGCGAGCATTTCGCCCGGCATCACCTCTAGATCCAGACCCTGCAGGGCCACCACCTCCAGATCTGCCACTTTGTAAATTTTGACGAGATTATCACAGATAATCAATTGTTCCGCCATACTTCTTTCTCCATTCAGGACTCCTATCAGTCTGCATTTAAACGTAGCACCTGGGCAATAGAGGGGCGTCAGACGATGCGCACCATCATGACCAGGGCGAGAAAACAAAGTACAATCAGCCTTCTCAGCGCGATCCAGAGCACAGTAGGAATGACGATCTGGAGAGGTGAAGCACCCAGAGCACGCAGGGCGGCGAAGTTCACCAGGCGCTGAAAAGCCAGCGTCATGCTTGCCGGCAATGATGCTGAACCTGTGCCAGGTGAAAGCGCGTGTAATGAATGATCCATAGATCACCTTTGTTGTCTAAAGAAAAAGCAAACATGATGACTGAGAGAAAGAAGAGTTACCGAGATCTCTACTAATCAGACCGTTTGCGACGAGTTATGTATTATAATACGCAACAAACGGTCAATAATTCTCATCTTATGGCAGACAAAGACAGTTACAGATTGTGACCTCACTGGACTTTTAGCAAAGATGAGTTTCTACACAGAGTAATATAGAAATATAAGCAGCTACTTGCGAATTTTCTGTTTTTTGTAGAAGGGAGGCTGCGAAAGCATGGCTATGACGACAGGTTCTATCCTGCAAGAACAGCAGCGAGCATTACTGAGCCAGGAGCGCAGGCTGGTCAACCAGTTGCAAACCAGCCTTGTCCAGTTTGCCGAGATCGATCCTACCCATGTTGTAACCTTGAGCCAGGTGATGACCGCTCTTGACGAGTTGTTCTTGCTGGTCATTGTCGGCGAATTTAATGCTGGTAAGTCAGCGGCCATTAACGCCCTGCTACGCGCCTCTGTCTTAAAAGAGGGAGTCATACCCACAACTCAGGTCATCACGCTCCTGCGCTACGGCACGGAAGCGCAACAGCAGATCAACGAGCAGGGGATGGCAGATGTGCGCTACCCGGCGGATTTCTTGCGCGATATCACGATTGTGGATACGCCGGGTGTAAATGCAGTACTACGCGAGCACGAGCGGCTCACCGAGGAATTTATCCCACGCAGCGACCTTGTGCTGTTTATTGCCTCGGCGGATCGTCCGTTTACCGAAAGTGAGCGCGCCTTTCTGGAGCGCATGCGCCTGTGGGGCAAAAAAATCGTAATAGTCGTCAATAAGATCGATCTCCTGCCAGGTCCCCAGGAGTTACAGGAGGTGCTGGACTTTGTGCGCGATAAATGCAAAGAACTCCTGGGTTTTACGCCACAGATCTTTCCAGTCTCCGCCCACAAGGCTCAGCAGTCTCAGCAACCGAGCGCGGGAGAGGCGGAGGTCAGTACTTTATGGAAGCAGAGCGGCTTTGAGGCGTTTGAGCACTATCTTTTTGAGACCCTTGACGAGACCGAGCGCGTTCGCCTCAAGCTGAGTACGCCGCTGGGAGTGATGCGACGCCTGCTGGGAGAGACACGCGATGTGGTAACTCGGCGCGCCGCTTTGTTGGAGGAAGACGCGCGTACACTCAAGGCGATTGAGAATCAGCAGCAACTCTACCGCGAGGATATGGAGCGCAATTTTGCTTACCGTCTTAACGAAATCGAGAAGCTTATTCTGGAGATGCGCGAGCGCGGAGACCGCTTTTTTGACGACACCATTCGCCTGGGGCGTGTCTTTGATCTGCTGCACCCTGAGCGCGTCAAAAACGAATTTCATGAGAAAGTCATTGGGGATAGCGAGAAACTCATAGATCAGACCATACAGCAGTTGATTGACTGGATGGTAGAACAGGAGCAGCGCTTCTGGCAGGACATCATGGAATACCTGGATAAGCGCAGGGAGGTCAGCGCGCGCCGGGAAAGTGAAATGATTGGTTCAGTTGATCGACGTTTTGACCATAGTCGGCGCACCCTGCTGCAAGAGGTCGCGCGTGGCGCCGAGAACATTCTGCGCACTTACGACCGGGAAGTCGAGGCAGCCGAGTTATCGCAAAGTCTGCGTGTCTCAGTCGTGCAGGCAGGGCTTGTCAGCGTCGGTGGAATTGGTCTGGGCGCGGCAGTGGTCGCGGCGACAACGATTGCCGCGCTCGATATTACGGGCGTCCTGACCGGTATTCTGCTGCTGGGAGTAGGCTTTTATATCATTCCCGCCAAACGCACGCGAGCCAAGCGCGAATTTAACGCAAAGATGGATGAATTGCGTACACGCTTGCATCAGGCCATGTCGGACCAGTTCCACAAAGAACTTAATAACTCGACGACACGCTTGCAGGATGCGATCGCGCCGTACACGCGTTTTGTGCGCGCCGAGCAGAATCGTACCAATACAGCCCTGATCGGCATCACTGCCATGGAGAATGAAGTCTATACTATCGGCCAGACCATTGAGCGCATCGGCTAGCCTATGGAGAGGCGGGAGAGTGATGAGTACAACCGCGCTCATCACTCTCCCGCCTCTCTATGTCTGCCTGCGCTATTCGGTGCTCGCTATTTCCTGCAGCCTCTGGGCTCGCAGGCGCAGTGTAGCAGCCGCGCGCCCGGCGTCGAAATCGATAGTTTTGTTGGCGACCCGATCATTTGCCAACGTATCGAAGTGTTCCGCGAGAGCCAGAATGAGTGCTGGATCACTAATCTTGCCCTCGCGTACAGCGCTATAGGTATCGATCAGTGTTTCAACTCTGGGTGGTTTACCGGCTGGTTGCGCTTTAGGTGTGGTGGGAAGAGCGGCTGGCGCGGGTTTGGGGCTGGCCGCTTCCACAGGCATAGGCAGGGTCTCTGTCTTTGAGAGTTGCTGCACTGCGCCAGGGGTCGCGGCAAGCACCTCTTCATGTTTCATAATATGTGTTGTATTTCCGCCATTGAGACGCGGAATGTTGCCCCCGCTTACGCTGGGCAGTGGAGTCAGATCCTCGATGCGCACCCAGTTGATTTGCACTCCCCAGGCCGCGACCTCGTCCTGCATACGCCGGGCCAGAGTATTGTTGATGCGATCCCAGCGCGTGGCGGAAGCAGGATTGAATGAATTGGCGTCACTATTAACTGAGCGTGTATAGATGCTCTGCGTCCAGGTGACAAAATCGGCCAGCGTCAGTTCATTAACGACGCTCTGTACAGTGCCACGAAAGAGATTTTTCAGGCTACCTTCCCAATCTTTGACGCTGGTAGCCGCCAGGTAGGCATCTTCCGGCATCAACTGATAGGAGATGGTGGCGGCTAATTCCACCTTCTGCTCACGTGAGGTCGGTATCTCCATTCTGGGGGTAGTCCAGGTATCTTCCTGGATATTCAAACTATATACCACATGCTCCCAGGGTAGCAGCAGGTTCAGGCCTGGCTCAAGGGTTTGCGAGTATTTACCGAATGAGGTCACGATATCGACGTGCCCAAGGTTGGTATTGTGAACGCTGCGTTTGGCAAGCAGCAAACCAATGATCAGCAGGCCACCAAAGACAAGCAACGCAGCCACAAAGCTGAAAGCGATGTAAACACCCGCAACGATAAATAGCACCGAGCCACCGACGACATACAGCGCCATAAGCGTATCGTTTGAACCCGCGAAATAAAGCAGTGTACCCTCAATAACCATGAGAACAAGCAGCATAATAGCCATCAGCAACACAGAAAGAGGACGAGTGGGTAATGCTTGCAGAGTCACGGGCAGCGTCGCGACAAAAACGAGTAGGCCTGAGAGCAGCGGCACAGAAAAAGGTATGGATTGGCGCCAGAACGTGCTGAGAGCTTCTTTGCTGACCAGAGGGGGAGGGCTGGACCATTGGAGGAGATCGCTCTCAGTATCTGGCGTAACGAGGTCATCTGTGTTGATTGCCTCATCTGCCAGTTGATCAGCCGCGAATTGATCCATACTGAATTCGCCATCTGAGAATTCTTTATTGTCAGCGGGTAAAATATCAACAATTGACGGAACCTGTGCCACTGGCACTGGCCATTCTGGTATGTTAGTATGTTGCGATACCGCGCGATTTTCTTCCTGATCTGACGGCATAAGCCCTCCTCTCGTGTTCGCGGCCAGGTCGCGAACCCTCTGTTTTTACAGTACTTGCGCCTGTTATAGGATGTGCCAGGCTCAGACTACACCCGATAAAAGGAAGAGCACTTTTCCTGACTAATCTACAGTTTTTTCAGTCCGAGGAGTTGTTTTGCGTTTTGTTCCACATCCGCCACCCGTGCCACAGGTACTACACCCACCGCCAGAACCACATGTGCTGCATGCTGAGCCCGTGCTGCTGGTCTCATTGCTGCTACTACAGCAACTTCCCCGCGAGTTGCACGAACTACATCCGCTTGCGAGCGCTGCCTGAGCGATTGGTACCTGAACAGTTGCGCCACTTTCCAGCATGACCTCAACAGAAGAGCGCGGCACATTCACAGAGACAACCTTGCCGGACCCGCTGGGGGTATCCAGAAAGGTGCCCACCTGCGGCATATGCTGTTTGGCCTGGATATAATTGTCGTTTTCATACGAGAGACAGCAGAGCAAACGACCGCAGACTCCAGAGATTTTAGCCGGGTTGAGTGGTAGATCTTGCTCTTTGGCCATCTTGATAGAGACCACGCCAAAGTCATTGATCCACGAGCTACAACACAGCGTTTTCCCGCAGGGTCCGACCCCACTTTGCAATTTTGCCTGGTCACGCGCACCAATCTGGCGCAGTTCAATGCGTGTGCGGAAGGTCGCAGCCAGGTCGCGCACCAGGGCGCGAAAGTCAACGCGTTCGTCGGCGGTGAAATAAAAGGTCAAACGACTCCCATCGAAAGTATACTCCGCCTCTACTAGCTTCATAGGAAGTTTGTGCTGTCCGACATGATGCGCGCATTGAACCAGAGCATCTTTCTCTTTACTTTTAAACGAGAGCATCATGCGTAATTCGTCCTCAGTGGCCACGCGCACAACTGGTTTAAGTGGATCGCTGAGGTCGCTTTCCACAACTTTTTTGGCGGCAATTACCACGCGCCCGGCCTCCACGCCGCGTACAGTTTCTACTATGACGTACTGGCCCGTGGTATAGAGCATTGCTTGAGGATCAAAGTAATAGATACGTCCGGCAGGGCGAAATCGAATGCCCACGATGGTTACACTGTTCTCCGCACTCATGGCTAGAGACATAGGTGTCGATCCTTGCTAGACCCCAGGAGAAGGGAGTTGTTTGTGGGCCGGGAATGATGTGGCCATGGTCAGGTGGCCACGCTGTTCACAACCCTCGACTTCCTTTTCCTTTATCAATTACATTTCAATTACATTTCGTTGGTCAATAGAATGGCTTCCGCAACCTCGCGCATCGATTTGCGGTTGTTCATGCTGGCCTTCTGGATTTTGCGGAAGGCTTCTTGCTCGCTCAAGCCCTGTTTGTCCATCAACAGACCTTTAGCGCGCTCAACCACTTTGCGGGTCTCCAGTTGTTCGGTCAGGGTGCGCGTCTTCTCTTCCAGGGCGCGGAATTCGCCGTAGCGAGCCAGGGCGACTTCGATCGCTGGCGTGACCTCGCTTTCGCGAAGGGGCTTGACGATATAGTTCACCACGCCGGCCTCTTTGGCGCGTTCCACCAGGGGCTGATCGCCGAAGGCCGTCAGCAAGAGGACTGGAGCAATTTTCTCCTCGGTCAATGTTTCAGCCGCGGCAATGCCATCCATATCAGGCATGCGAATATCCATGATCACAAGGTCCGGGCGCAGTTCACGGGCCAGGTTAACGGCACTCACCCCATCGCCAGCTTCACCAATTACCAGGTAGCCCTGGCGCGTTAAGACATCTTTTAAATCCATGCGCTGGATTGTTTCGTCGTCGGCAATAATAATGCGTGTAGGCATAGAGTTCCCTTTTGAATGTCGTCACTGTTTCAGTGCAGTAACGATAGGGTACGATCGGTTCTCAGATTACCGTTATGATAAGTGCTGGACATCGCTAGTATACCATATCGATATCCGATGAGTCGATACACTAGTGAGCAAGAGATGGCGCAAGCCGCTCTTTCTGAGCAATCAGGCGGGCCGTGGAGTCCTTCGTTCACCTCGTCGTGCTACCTGGGTGAAGCGCAGTCCATCCTGCGCTATGAGGATTGTCAGTTGCTGTAACGGAGAACCACATCTAATTTCTCATGCCTGCGCGGCATAGCGCTCCCTGGGAGCACTATGCCGCGCAGGCATGAGAAATTATCTCTAGCGCTTGCGGTCGCGTTTCTGGAAATAGCGCTGGTTTTCGCGATATTCCCGATACAGTTCGTCGTTGGAACCTTTGATGCCCTGCTTGATGGTTGGCTGAGGTTCTCTGGTATCAAAAGTAGCCTGGCGCGAGCTGGAGTTGGGGCCGTCTTTGCGCTGTGACGATGGGCCACCTAGCGCCGCTCCGAAGCTGCGCGGAATCAGGTCAAAACGCGCCATCAAAACCAGAATAACGATGAGCAGGGCCAGGAAGACTAGCGTTGAGCGGCTGGCCTGGAAGGCGCCTAAAGTGAAGACTAGCCCGTCCACACCCTGAGCCTTCATCCAATTTTGAATCCAGACACCCAGAAAGTCAGCGATCAGCAGATAGCTCATCATGCCCCAGATGTATTTCATCTTAAAGCCAGATTTGGGGCGAACTGCTGCGCTTGTAGCAGGTGTGCTCGCAACGCTGGCAGTCTTTTTCTCTTTAACCGTCTCTTTGGCTGGTGTGTTCTCAACGCCTTTGCCACGTAATGCCCGCGTGAGGCGCGCAGCTATGGGGTCAGTTTTGGGCTGATCTGAGACCATCTCAGCTTTACCCACACTGGAGAAGAAACGTGGCCCCCGCCTGCGAACAGTCTCTGCTTCACTGCTCACCTTCTCTTCGAGTGCGACCGGGGCATCGGATGTCGGCTCCACGAGATCCAGAGCGGGTTCTGTGGCGCTGGCCACGGTATTCTGGCTTGTGACCAGAACCGGGCGGTTTGCACGATGCGCGCGTTTATAAGATGCAGGTTTGCTGGATTGAGTCCTTTGTATCTTTGAAGTGGACTCTAAGTTCATGAGCGGCCTCCGCTGTTTTCACTATATTGAACAGATGCTGCGGGTCCATCACCAAAGGGCGTTCTCTAACTGCACTCTACGATGTCCTGCCCTATAGTACTTAACCAGCTCGCTGCTCATTTCAGTACTCTCAAGTGGACTACAGCAAGGTCTTGAGTGGAGTCGCCCCCTACAGATGGAAGCAAGCATACTCCTGATCCCTAAAAATTTCAGTATCCTTAAGCGGATCGTGATCAAACAAGCGACAGGCCGCTCCCACCTTGAGGAATGGTACATCAGAAAGCCGAAAAGGTCAAGTGACTTTTGCATACTATCATTTGTTTCTCCGTTTTAGCTATGTTATACTTGGGCCAGCCATCTCGTGTGGAGAATTTCTGAGCGGCATTTCAGCAGTGAAGCCGTCAAAAAGGAGTGTTTCGTGAGCTTAACAATAGATCTTGCTCGGAGGGTATTGGAGGCCAGCAAGCAGCGAGCCCATGAATTGCGCAGCCCGGTGAGCATCGCGATTGTCGATGCTGGTGGTCATCTTGTCCTTGCTGAACGTATGATGGCCCCCTATGGTTGGGCTACTATTCAGATCAGTATTGCCAAGGCTACAACGGCAGTCATGTTTAACCAATCTACGGACGCAGTGGCGCGCTGGGGGGCACAGATTCCTGGTTTTGCCTCAAGCATGGCTGCGATGAGCGATGGTAAGTTTGTGATGGCCGCTGGTGGTTGGCCAATTCGTTTAAATGGTGCGACGATTGGTGGTATTGGGGTAAGCGGTGGCAATGCCGCCGGGCGCGATGATGATATCGCGCGCGCTGGCCTGACGATTGTAGAAGCCGTGCGCTACGTACCTCAACCCGGGCGGACCCCAATTCCTCACTCACCGGTGCCCGAACATCCTCTGGGAACTGTCAATCTGGATATGGCAGATGAACTCAATAGCCGGGAAAACCCCTATGGCGATGGACCATCGTCAAACAATCAATATCGCGAAAGTGGCAGTGGAGGCCGTTAGCTAGCTAGCTACTTGACTAGCTTGACGCGCTCGTTCTGCCAGGTCAGATGGTTGTATTTTTCGTGCGCGAGTTCGCGGGCCAGCGCCCATTCTTCGGCGCTCAGGTCGGTCACCTGGAAATCAACTTGCAGGGCGCTCGCGAAACCAGTCTGGAAAGATTGTGCTACCTCTGCCCAGGTGATCGCGGGTACGAAAGTGCGCAGTGGCGTGGTCATCTCGCGGTAGAGTTCCAGCGCTGCTGCCCGTGCTTCTTCGTCGGGAAAGCTTAGCAGTGAGTAAAATTCAGCGGAGCGATCTGCGAGCGGCAGCGAGCCTTGCTGTAGCAGCGCGTCCTCTTTCCAGACCTGGGCGCTACCAATCAATTTAAAGCCGCCACTGGTCAGGTCTGCCTGGGTGGCGGAGGCAAAGCAGGCCGCGGACGGCTGTTTGCTGACGCGCCCTTCACTTAATTCAGCGGGAACGCCCAGCAGGGCCAGCGCGGCGATCAGGCTCTGCGCGAGATGAGCGTAGGCCGCGACAATGCCGGAGGGAATGCCATAGGCTTTGCTGCTCACAAAGCTATAGGTGAACTCGTCGCGATGGTAGACCGCGCGTCCGCCTGTGGGACGGCGCACCAGGGTGATCTGCTGCTGCTGACAGAGTTCACTAAGTATTTCGCGCTCCACCTGCTGGAAGCGGCCCAGCGAGATTGAGGGTCGCGACCAGCGAAAGACGCGCAGCGTGGGGGGCACCTGTCCCTGTAGATGGCGCACCAGGATGGCCTCGTCGATAGCCATATTCAGCGCGGCATCCTGTATTCCGCTATCAATAAAACGATATGTCTCGCTCATAACTGATCTCCCCTTACTTATCTCTGCTGTGTACGCGCGGCCTGCCATTTTGCGCGTTGGATCTCGCGGGTCTGCGCGGAAGCTGGCACGTAGCGCTCCAGGAAGGCAGTCCGATAGGCGGGATACGTTCCCGCGATAATCGAGGCCCGCAACTCCGCAGCCAGGCGCAACATAAAACGGATATTGTGGATACTGCCCAGCCGGGAGTAGAGCTGCTCCTCCGTGCGCGCCAGGTGGTGGATGTAGGCAGCGCTATAGTTGCGGCAGGTATAACAATCGCAAGTATCTTCAAGAGGGCCGCGCACAGTGCGGTAGCGCGCGCTTTTAATGCTGACGCGCCCATCGCGAGTAAAGAGACCACCGTGGCGGGCTACGCGCGTGGGCAGCACGCAATCAAACATATCCATGCCCAGACCAACGCCAATGACCAGATCCTCTGGCGAGCCGATGCCCAGGAGGTGGCGCGGCTTCTCACGCGGTAGCTCAGGAGTGGTTACGCGCAGCAGATCCCACATCATCTCCTTGGGCTCGCCCACTGATAGACCACCAATCGAGATGCCCGGAAACGGTAAGCCACCAATAAAACGCGCGCTCTCGCGGCGCAACTCTGGCTCGAAGGCCCCCTGAACGATGCCAAAGAGCGTTTGTGACGGATTATATTGAGGTTTCGTCTCTAAAGCGCGTGTGGCCCAGCGGTGTGTGCGCTCCATTGCCAGGAGCGCATTTTGAACTGTAGAGGGATAGGGAGCGCAGATATCTAGCGGCAAGACGATATCCGCGCCTAGCTCGTACTCAATGCGCATCACATTCTCAGGAGTCAGTAAGTGCGCGGAGCCATCCAGGTGCGATTTGAACGCGGCCCCTTCTTCGCCAAGTTTGCGCAGATGGCCCAGGCTAAAAACCTGAAAGCCGCCACTATCGGTTAGAATGGGACCATCCCAATGCATAAAATGGTGCAGCCCGCCAAACTCGTGAATCAGCTCAGAGCCGGGCCGTAGCATCAGGTGATAGGTATTGGCCAGGATGATTCTGGCACCAGCTGCGTGCAACTCTTCGGGCGAGACGCTTTTCACAGTTGCCTGCGTACCCACAGGCATAAAAATAGGTGTTGGAATAGTGCCATGCGGCGTCGTCACCACGCCCGCCCGCGCCCACGACTGCGAGCATTCGGCCTCAATCTCAAAAGAAAATGTTGGCATGCGTTATTTCTTTGAATACCATTCTACTGATTGAGCAAATTGCTGCCCTCATTTTCTCACCAGCGTCAAGCTGTAGATTTACTGGTACTCGGTCAAACTTTGTTTGACGAAACCTCCCTACATCCCTGGAGGGGGGAGAAGGCTGGGGCACTATGAGTCATCCCCAATTTTTGATACCGTTGGCGCACGCTTCTTCTGGACTCCTCGGCGCCTCTGGCACCTCGCACCTGTTCTTGTGTGGCTGGTGAGCGGCCAGGCCGCTCACCAGCCACACAAGAACAGGTGCGAGGTGCCAGAGGCTCATAAAAGGAGTTCGCCAACGGTATCCAATTTTTCTGAAGCAGCATGAGCGCGTTGTCCTCCCCACCCCTTGTGTTTTGCAGAGGTTTGGCGTGCGCTGCAACGCCCGCCAAACCTCTGCAAAACACAAGGGGGCGGGGAGGCAAAACCTGTTTTGGTCTGATTTTGCAAAATCAGGGATGACTCAGACTGCACTTCCATTCTCTCGCATTCCTCAACTGAAGCTTGACAGAGCACTGGTTCTGTTTGGCAGCCTTACTAAATACAGTTTAAGCATTTAAAATTCCTATATAGACAGAGTACACATAAAAATTTTATTAAAATGTGAAGAAGCCCCTGCTTTTAAAAGAAAAAGTCTTGCTAATCGCTAAAGTATAGTGTATGCTTTCCAACGGTATCCGATCTCGGTCTGGTATACAGTGTTCGTCCAGAACAATTAGTCCCGCGCTGCTAGAGGTGACAGACGACTGGTGACTCTGCAAGGATATGGACCCGGAGGAATACCATCATATCACAAGGAGGTCTCTGGTTTGAGTTTCGTTGACAAGACCCTTAAATGCCGTGATTGCGGAAATGATTTCATTTTTACCGCAGGCGAACAGGAGTTTTACCAGCAAAAAGGTCTGTTGAATCAGCCTAGCCGTTGTTCGAGTTGTCGTGCGCGCCACCGCTCGGAAGCTGGATCTGGCGGACGTTCTGAGCGTGCGCCTCGCGAGATGCATACTGTCACTTGCGCGGAGTGCGGTGTGGAGACGCAGGTACCTTTCCTGCCCAAGAACGACCGACCTGTCTATTGCAGCTCCTGCTACGATAAGATTCGCGTGGCCCGCAGTTAGCTAAGCGAATGTTCTTAATCGGCCTTCTGATGATGTTAATTAGAAGAGCCGTTTTCACTCCCTATTCAGCCTTACCTGAGTGTATGGTTGGATAGGGGTTTTCCTTTTCCCCAAATTTGCCACATCTTTTAAGAAGCCTCTTGACATTACGTCCTTATTAGGGGGAATGTATTTTAAGAGCGAGAGAAATTTGTTCCAGCGAGGGAACCCTCTATCAGGAGCGCGGCGTTGCGCGGGATCGGTCTTGCTAAGCCGGTCCAGGCCCTAGAGAGCGTTAAATATACGGGCCAGGCGCGGATTCGTGACATTACTTGTTCGTTATCCGTAAGATACTATATCGAGAACGCCTGACATTTTCGTTGCATTGTACGCGTTTGTGGTTTAAACTAGGTGCAAGATATTCTTCCCGAAACGCCGAGGTGTTGGATGGTAGCCATTAATTCTAATGAAGCGATCGCATTATCTCAGATAACGCTTGAGCATCTCCTGGCTGAGACATCAGAGTACCTATCTCTAGAGGATCTGCAGAAGATTCAAGATGCCTTTGAACTTGCACAACAAGCCCATACCGGAGTTGCGCGCAGTTCAGGGGAACCGTACATCCTGCATCCATTGGAGGTGGCGCTCTTGCTGGCGGATATGCGTATTGACGCGGATGGGATTGCCTCGGCGCTACTCCACGATGTGGTAGAGGATACAGATTTTACACTGGAGGAATTGCGCACGCGCTTTGGGGAAGCTGTGGCCAACATTGTCGATGGTGTCACCAAGTTTGACGCATTGGCGCTGAAATCCAAGGGTAGCAAAGAGAAACCAGCGCCAGGCATACCTGAGACGCCCGAGCAGATGGAGCAACGTCAGCGCCAGGTGCGTGACCTGAAGCGTCGTCAGTTGAGCGAAACTGTGCGCAAAATGTTGCTGGCCATGGCCGAAGATCCACGTGTAGTGGTCTTGAAGCTGGCAGATCGCTTGCATAACATGCGTACACTGAGCGCGATGAATCCCACGCAGCAGCAGAGTAAGGCGCGCGAGACGCGCGAGATCTACGCGCCACTGGCCAGGCGGCTGGGCATGATCCTTGTGCAGGCTGAACTGGAGGATCTCGTCTTTAGTTATCTGGAACCTGAACAATACACCTGGCTGGCTCGCGAAGTTGAGGAAGAGCGCGTAAAACGCGAGTCGCACACTGAGGGAGTTTGTCAGATGTTGCGACAAGAAATGCAGAACGCCGGTATTAAAGCTGAGGTGTATTCCTGGCAGAAGCACCTGTCCAGCCTGTACGGCAAGTTGAAACAGAACAATGGCGAGATTGAGCAGATTCACGACCTGGTTTCGTTCCGCATTCTGGTGAACTCGGTTCACGATTGTTACCTGGCGATGGGCTATATTCATGCGCTCTGGCGTCCAACTGATGGGCGCATCAGGGATTTCATCGCTATTCCGAAAGTCAATGGCTATCAGTCGCTGCACACCACCGTTTTTGGTCTGGATAATCGTCTGACCGAGATTCAGATTCGCACGCACGAGATGCAACGTACCGCGGACTATGGCATTGCCAGTTACTGGTATATGAAGGATCGCGGCGGTGCGCGCCTCTCTACCAATGAGATGATTGCCTGGATCGAACAACTGCGAGATTGGCAGCGTGAGTTGCCGCAAAACGCGGATGAGTTTGTTGAAGCGGTCAAAGGGGATATTTTTCAGGAGCAGATCTTTGTCTTTACGCCCAAGGGCGAGGTCAAAGACCTGCCGCGTGGCTCGACGCCGTTGGATCTGGCCTATCGTGTTCATAGCGATATTGGCGATCACTGCGCTGGCGCGCGCATCGTTACCAATATGGAGGATAGTGGGCGTCTGGTGACGCGCTTTGCTCCGCTGGACTACGAACTCAAAAGCGGTGAGATTGTAGATATCATTGTTAATCCAAAGATGCATCCAACTCGTGACTGGTTAAACTTTGCCCATACGTCTTCGGCCAAGAACAAGATCCGCCGCTATCTCAAAACGTACGAGCGAGAAGTCAACTTGCAACTGGGACGTGAGCGCGTTGATCTGGCATTAAAGGCTATGGGAGCCAACGGCATTGGGATCGTCCAGGATGAAGATCTGACAAAGTTTCTTGCTAGTAAGAAATACATCACAGTGGATGACCTCTATCTCGCGCTAGGCCGCGCGGAATTCCCGGTGATGGCTCTGATCAATCATCTGGCCCCCATCCTGCAAAGTCGCGGAGACTTCAAGACCAGTGAGAGTATTGAAAGTCGCAAACAGAGTCTGACGCAGAGTTCTGAAAAGAATGAAGCGCCATTGATTGTCGTCAACCTGGCTCACTGCTGTTGCCCCTTGCCTGGAGATGCGATTACTGGCACGGTCAACCCCAATCGGGGAATTATTGTGCATCGTAGTGACTGTCGCACTCTGCGCCGTTATCGTAATCAGGAGAGTGAGCGCTTGATTGATGTCAACTGGCTCCAGATAGAGATACAGCATTTTCTGGTTCCCACAATAGTAGTCGCGCGCGATCGGCCTGGTCTGCTGCGCGACGTAGCCGCGGTAGTTTCCGACGCTGGTATTAACATAACCGCAATGGCTTCTACGACTAGAAGCTCGCTCCAACGTGCTACGATTACTGCTACACTTGAAATCACCCAGCTTGACCAGATTGATCCCGTCTACGAGAAGCTTAAACAGGTCAAAAATGTAGTCAGCGTGGCGCGTGATCTGGGGCGCCACACCAGCTAGAGCCTGTGCAGTGCGTTCTTCACGCTAGATCATGAGTCATAACTGGCTGCTTGTGTACGGCGCCGGGCCGCTGACGTTGGCGCCGCGTACTGATATGTCTGGATTATGTAGTGCGTTTTTTTTGCGCTTTATTCGCGAAACATTCACGATCGTCTAAATAGAGTGATGCAGAAGCGCAGTGGGTTATGGATAAAACCTGGCCGGGAAAGGGGAATTTTTTCTGCGGTCTACGTATTATCTGTAATGGGCGTGAAAGAAATAGAGTGATCGAGGATTAGTAACCAGAGCCTATCTATGCTTACAACGCATAGCGCGCCTCATGCTGAGCGGGTGAATGGGTGCCGCGAGTGTAGTGCCTGTTTATCTGTTTACTCAGCGAGGAAGCCCTCTTATGTTGTTGACTGGAAACGTGCCATGATAAAAATGCCAACTAGTGAAGAGCCGGCAGAGAAGGAGCCTGTTGGGGACGCGGTTCAAAAATTACTCCAGTTTATCGCAAGCTATATGCCGCCTGTGGAACAGGAGCAGGTGCGAAATGCTCTCCAACTCGCGCGACAGACCTGCGAAGGTGTGCGTGGTTTGCGTTTGATCCCCCCTTTAGAGTACGCGTTAGCTGTAGCCAATATTCTGGCGCAAATGCATATTGACGCGATCGGGATCTCGTCTGGTCTGATTTTTGAAGCAGTGGATGCCGCTCTGGTGACGTTAGAGCAAGTTGAGGAAGAGCTGGGGATAGCAGTAGCGCGTGTCGTGGATAGTATGCTGCGTATGAATATTTTGGAGCGTAAGCAACAAAGTATGACGCAAGTTCAGCTTAGTCAGGCTGAGGCAGAGAACAACGATCCCAAAAAGCAGCGTATTCGTGAAAATCAGCGTCGTCGCCAGGCGGAAACGATACGCAAGATGTTCTTCGCGATGGCGGAAGATCCGCGCGTTGTGCTCTTAAAACTGGCCTATCGACTGCATTTGATGCGCGTAGGTTACGCAAAGAGCTATGCTGTGGATGCGCAGGAATTGTTGACGATGGCGCGGGAGACGCAGGAGATTTACGCGCCGCTGGCCGGTCGCCTGGGTATGTCGCGCCTGGAGAGCGAGCTGGAGGACATGGCCTTCGCTGTGTTAGAGCCAGAGAAATACACCTGGCTGCTAAGCGTGATCGAAGAAGAACGCAAGCAGTGGCGAGCTTATGTCGAGCGTGTCTGCACAATTTTGCGCGACGAGATGGGCAAATTGGGTTTGCAAACTGAAGTTTCGGGCAGGGTCAAGCATCTCTACAGTTTTTATCAAAAACTTAAGCGCTCGATGAGCGATGATGGACGGATTGAGGCTCTCAGCCAGGCTGATTTGAGCCAGATCCATGACCTTATTGCCTTTCGTATCCTGGTCGATACAACCTCAGATTGTTACCTGGCTCTGGGACATGTTCATAGTCTCTGGAGGCCGAAAGAGGGGCGTATCAAGGATTTTATTGCCAATCCTAAGCCCAACGGTTACCAGGCTTTACACACAACGATCTTCTGTCTGGAGGATCAGCTGGTAGAGGTGCAGATTCGCACTCATGGGATGCACGAGCAGGCCGAATATGGTGTCGCGATGCACTGGCACTATAAAGATATCGGCGATCATGCCTCGGCCTCGGCCAGGGAGTTACTTTCCTGGCTGCGCCAATTGGCTGAATGGCAGCGCGAACTGCATGCTACCACCTCCAGTGATAGCGAGTTTGTCAGAGCTGTACGCGACGAATTTCTGGAAGAGCAGATTTTCGTCTTTACGCCTAAAGGCGAGGTCAAAGATCTGCCTGTTGGCTCGACGCCGCTAGACTTTGCTTACCGCGTGCATACACAGGTCGGCGATCATTGCGCGGGCGCGCGCGTGACGACCGAGAGTGGCAATGGCGATGGTAAACATATGGTCACTCGTATGGTGCCACTGGACTACGAGTTGCAGAGCGGCGATATTGTCGATATCATTACCACACGTACGGCTCACCCAACACGCGACTGGTTAAATTTCGCGCGCACTGCCGCGACCAAGAGCAAGATTCGCCGCTACTTAAAGGTCTATGAGCGCGATATTAATATACAGATCGGACGCGAGCGCCTGGAGCGTGAGCTGAAAAATCAGGAGCGCGAGCTGAAGGGTCTGGCGATACGTGATGTTGAAGAGATTGGCGAAGACGCGCAGGAGGCGCTGTGCAAGTTCTTTGCCAAAGAGGCATTCGCGGATGTGCTGGCGAGTATTGGCTGCGACGAACTGCGTCCGCGCGCCGTAGTGGTCAAGGTTCAAGAGCTTTATGGCGTCGAGATCAAAGAAGAGCGCACTCTGACCGTGGTCACGCGTAGCACGCCCGCGCCGCAGTTGCAGGTGGCAGGGGTGAGCGGTTTGCTTACCTCACTGGCGAACTGTTGCTGTCCGCTGCCCGGCGATGAGATTGTGGGCTTTATCAGCCGGGGTAAAGGAGCGATTATTCACCGCGCTGACTGTAAAAATATTGAGCGTTATCGTGAGCGCGAGCGCGAACGGCTGATCAATGTCAATTGGACCACGATGGACCAGCAGCGCTACCTCGCGCCGGTTGTGATTACTGCGCGCGATCGCTCGGGACTGATTCACGACATCGCGGCTATCGTCTCCGAGGCGGGTGTTAACATAACTTCTGTTAGTTCCCATATTTCTAGTAGCCGTGAGCAGGCAGTGGTCACGCTCATGCTGGAAATTGAGAACCTGGAGCAGATGCGTATTGTATTGCAGAAACTGGCGCGCATCAAAGATGTGAGCCACGTCGAGCGCGATTTAGGCAAGCGCAAATAGCGCAGTCAGCAGAAAAATGCTGAACAAACGAGTGCAACTCATTTGTTCAGCATTTTTCTGCTGACTGCGCTATTTGCTTAGCCGCGTAAGCGGTCCAGCACGGGTGGTTGACGTAGTTTGGCCAGTGCGCCTGCCTCGATCTGGCGTACGCGCTCGCGCGTAATACCCAGCTCGCGACCAACTTGTTCAAGGGGATGGGCCTGACTATTGTTCAGACCAAAGCGCAATTGTAGGACAAGGCGTTCACGGGGAGTAAGTACGGATTCCAGGACGCGCTGAACTTCGTCTTTTAGAGTCTGAGTGGTCGCGATATCTTCGGGTGAGGCTGATTCTGTATCAGCCAGTACGTCGCCCAGTTCCTGTTCTTCATCTTCGCCAACAGGTAGTTCAAGGGAGACGGGCGCTCCAGGCGCGGCCTGGAGTTCGACCATACGAATGGGATCGAGACCCGTAGCCTCGGCCAGCTCCAACTCTGTAGGTTCGCGTCCCAGTTCCTGGAGCAGGCGCTGGCGTTCGCGGCGAATGCGGTTCAGAGCGGTGTTTACATACACAGGTAAGCGAATGGTCCGACCTTTATCGGCGACGGCTCTACTGATTGCCTGGCGAATCCACCATGTCGCGTGAGTTGAGAAACGATGCCCACGCCGCCAGTCATAGCGCTGAACCGCGCGAATCAGGCCGATATTGCCTTCTTGAATAAGATCAAGCAGGGTCAGGCCGCGGCCAACATAGCGTTTCGCGATGCTCACTACCAGGCGTAAATTTGCCAGAATAAATTGTTTTTGCGCCGCGCGATCGCCCATCTCAATGCGTTGAGCCAGTTCGATTTCGCGCTCATGAGTAATCATGGGCACGCGACCGATTTCGCGTAGATAGGTCATTACTGCGTCCGACTCACCAGCATCGGAGTTATGGACTGAATTTTCTTCTGCATCTTCCGAGCGTCTGCGGCGGGGATGCACGCGCCGCGCATGCTGGGCGTCATCGGTAGTCAACGCAGGCAGAGTTAAAAGCGAAGAAGGTTCGAGATCAGAAGTGCCTGGCAACGCAGCCAGTTCCTCGTGGATGTCAGCCATTTCATCTAATTCCAGGGGGCCAGTGTCAAGACCTGGCAGGTCCTCTTCCAACTCTGGTTCATCCTTACTATTGCATTCACCATCGTCAGTGTATGTAAGGTCCTTGTTGAGCAAATGACCCAAAATTTCGTCATATTGTTTCTCAACAAGATCAAGATTTTCCGTATCGGTGCCATGGCGGGATGAAATTGTGCCTGCCGTGCCACGTTCTAATTCAATCATTTTGCGCCCTCCGTGAACAGTAGTATCTTTAGCAGCAAGATAGCAGTATCTTCCGTCGGTTCAGCTCTACACACTCAAGGAAAGCAATTCTGCGATCGGATACTGTGTCCGCAAACCGAGTGGGAGGAAGTCAAAGACGCATCGCAATCCGTGTTTCTATCTCTACAAACACGGAGAGACCAGAAAATATTCCTTCTCCACTCCTAATTATAACCGAAAAGCCCCCTTTCATCTAGTCCCTTGATTGAGACTGTTAGAAAAATGGTTGCGATAATACTTTTGTATGCCGCTCTTTTCTGTTCTGGCTCGGACAAAGAGCCTGTTCACCAGAGTTGCGCGCTCTTTGCCGGAATTTACGCTGGCCAGGTTTGTTGCGCAGACCTTATTAATAGGACGATTAACATCCTACTATCTATAATACGTTACAGGTCAATTAAAGTGGCAGATCTCCTGCCGGTGATGACGGCGCCTCTGACGAGGAGAGGCCCGGTAGAACCGCGTTCACGTCAAGAGAATTTTCATAGGCAGCTGGTTTTTTTGCTGGCGCGCCAGGTCGTTTTTGCTGCGCGCCGGGAGCCAGTCTTTCCTCGGTGAGTGCCCGCCTGGCCTGAGCGGTTTTGCGCATACGGAGGAACAGGCGGGTGGTTTGAGCGCTGAGAAATAACGCAATCAGTAGAGCGACGATAAAAAACGAGAATGAACCAAGCACGTCTCCTAGCGCGTCCCAACTTGCGCCGCAGATATAGCCCAGCGTAAGCGGCAGGAGGGCGCCCAGCGTTTCACCCGCGGTATCGTAAACGACGAAGCGCCGGTAGGGGTAGAGCTGCGCGCCAGCGAGCAGATTAATAGCGCCACCCAGGGCGGACACGAGAAAGCGGCTGCTAAAAACTGCCCAGCCGCCAAGCCGGTCGAAATAGCTACGCGAACGCTCAAGGGTCGTCTGTTTGATCAGCCGACCCTCCAGCCAATGCAGTATCTTGCTCCCCCAGCGCCGTCCAATCCAGTAGCCAGCATTGTCTCCAGCCACAAAGGCGCTGAGCGCGACTAGTGTCAGCAAGGCGAAGTTGAAATTTCCTAAAGCGGCAAAAGCGCCCGCGGCCAGAAGCACCAGCGTATTGGGTAGCGGAATACCGAGCGCGCCGATAAAAATACTGAGCCAGAGAATAGGGTAGCCATATTCCTGGAGTAGAGTCAACAGGTAGGGTAGAAGACTATTCATTGCAGTTTCCCTTTCCGTGGAGGAGCAGAAAACGCGCTTGGACTGGTGGACGGAGTGCTTTGCAGCGGGGGTCCACAGGCGAGTTGTTTGTGTCGATATCCCTGAATCGTGGACTGAACATCCTGGATCAACTGGCTAAGTGACTGATGATCATGGTCAGCGATGACGCGCAGGGTTGCGTGTTCGACCAACCAGTGATCTTTCAGGCGCAGGGCTGTGGTGAAACAGGGTTCCGGGATTTTATAGAGGTGAGAAATATATGGAAGCGTCATCCATGGTCTTACCGTTGTTGCATCACCATTCTGAACACTCTGGTGATCCTGTTGAAAGTGCTGGTAAGCCTGGATTGTACTGGTGGCCGTGAAAAAGGTCAAGATCAAGGCCAGGCACAGGAGAAGGCTGGTGTAAATAAACTTGACGCGAGTTTTCAAGCCGCTTAATTTCCTTTATACTGAGACCTGCCGCTCAATCAAAACAGTCTAAAAATGATCGCTGCCCGCTCTGAAAAGAGATGCTATCTCGCTCTATGCCTGTCTGCCTGGGAAATAGCAATCCTGGCCAGGACGAGCTAGCTTTTGCGATCTCGCTGCAAGCAACTTTTGCCATCATTCTGTCATTTGATGAAGCTACTTGACGCGACCGATCTACTCCAATAGAATAGCAGAATGGATAGTCAAGTGCAACATCTCAAAGTCGCCATTAAGCGCGTTGACAAAAGCCTGCCGCTACCAGTTTATGCGACAGAGGGTTCAGTAGGCTTCGATTTAGTGTGCCGGGAGACTGTAGAGATTCTGCCGAAGAGGATTGAATTAATCCCTGGCAATGTGATTGTGCGGATTCCTGCGGGCTATTTTTTGATGCTCACGTTACGCAGTAGTACTCCTCGCCGGAAGCATCTGCTTATTCCCAACGGCGTTGGCATTATCGATCAAGATTATTCTGGTGAAGGGGACGAGCTTAAAGTTCAGGTCTTTAACTTTGGGGAAGAGGCTGTGCTAGTTAAGAAGGGTGAACGAATTGCTCAGGGACTCTTTTTGCCGGTAATGCGCGTTGTTTGGGAAGAGGTCGAGACGCTTGGAAAAGGGCGTGGAGGTTTTGGGAGTACAGGAGAATGATTCTCGATTACTACAAGCTATTGGGTGTAGCAAGCGGTGCTAACGCGGCGGAAATCAAAAAGGCATACCGTCGCCTGGCGCGCCAGTACCATCCCGATCTGCATGCTTCGACGCGCGATGAGCAGATTAAACGGCTGAATGAAGCCTACGAGATTCTCAGCGACGCGCGCAAACGTATGGCTTACGACAAGTTATTGCGCGAGGCTCGTGAACGTGCCGAGGAAATCCTGGCCGAGCGGGAGCGCCAGCGTAGCCAGGAGCCGAGCAAGCCAGAGCCAGAGCGCGAGCCTGAATTAACCTGGATGCAGGGCGTCTTCGGCTTTGTGCGCGAATTGAGAAAGGGCATGCATGACGGTTAGTGAGCCTCGCTCTCCTGGATCTCGCTCTCGTTTGTCTGGTCGCCGGACCAGTGGGGTAGGAGAAAACGCAGCCCCAGGCCCTGGCCGAGCAGAGTGACCAGCACGACCCCGTAGACAATGCTCTCCAGCAGATTGCGCTGGCTAAATTTGTCGGGCAGACTCAGCACCAGGGCAATCGAGAGCGCCCCGCGCAGTCCAGTCAGGGTCAGCACGGGGCGCCACGCGGCACTCAGTGGGCGCGGGCGTGGCAGCCATGCCCACCAGCGAGCGCGATTTGCCAGGCGGCGCGCCAGCAGATCCTGGAGCGGCATAAGCGTGTAGACAATTACCGCGCGGCCAGCAAGCACGCCCAGCACGGCCCAGAGAATGCCTGGCACAGCCTGGAGAAAGTTAGAAGCACCAATCTGAATGCCCAGCAACAAAAAGAGCAGCGAATTAGCCAGGTAGCCGATAAACTCCCAGACATCCTCAGCCGCCTCTTGCGAGCGTTGCGACATGCCCAGATCCTTGCCATAGCTGCCCATAACAAGGCCGGCGCAGACTACCGCCAGCAGGCCAGAGGTGTGTAACAGCGTGCCGCAAAGATACGCGGCATAGGCCACGCAGAGCGTCAGCACAGTCTCAAAGAGATGATCATCCACCAGGCGCAAAAAACGCGAACAGATCCACCCTGTAGCTATCCCCAATAACGGTCCGCCGATCAGCAACCAGAGCACCTGCAGATTGAGTTGGAGCAACGAAACGCCCTGAAAAGCTATTGAGACCGTCGCCAGGCCCAGTGAGGGCAATAATAGCTGGCGTACCACCTCAAAGACCGCTACGCCCACACCATCGTTAAACAGGCTTTCCCCCTCAATAATGATGCGCAGCCGTTCAGAGAGTCCCAGGCGTTTTAACAGGGCCAGGGCCGCGATAGGATCGGTTGGCGAGACAATCGCCGCCGCCAGCGCCGCCAGCATCCATGGTAGTCCAATGCCCAGGTGCAGCACCACCATCAGCAGTGCCAGCGCGATTAGCAGACCCGGCACCGCCAGCAAAAAGATCGGTAGCCAGTTCGCGACCAGTTGGCGCGCGTCTGTGCTCCACGCTCCCTCGAAGAGGAGCGCTGGCAAAAAGAGAAAAAGCACCAGGTCAGGATTGAGAATCACCCCATTGGCCAGCGGGCTAAAGCCGATGCCCAGTCCCACCAGTACCAGCACCAGCGTATAGGGCAAGCGTAGCCGTCGAGCCAGCAGCGAGACCACCAGCGTGATTGTCAACAGAATTACCAGGATCTCCGTACTGCGCAAAGCATCCTGTCCGTTTCCTGCCTGCGCGAGACTGATTATGCTCAAAACTGTGCTCATCTTTGCTGGAACCTTTCCCATATCTGAAAAATGTCCGCCGATCCGCGCCAGGAACTACAACGAACCCGCGCCACGGATAACCAGATTATCGCACGAATCGGTTTTAAGCAACAATGAGAGAGTGGAGGCTGACGAGATGCACTGTATGCGCGCTCGCGCTGGCCAGAAAGCGTCCATCAGGGGACCAGCAGAGCGCGCGTATCCATTGAGTATGGCCGGTATAGCCAAGTGGAACGCCAGCGGTCGCGGGTTGCCAGACGCGCAGGAGCAGATCTTCACCGCCGGAGGCAAGCGCGCTGGCGTCAGGCGACCAGGCCAGCGCCTTTACCGCGCGCGTGTGAAAATTGGCTGAGTAGAGCAGCTTACCGGTGAGGTCCTGCCAGATGTGGATGGCGCCATCTTCGCCGGCTGAGGCAAGGGCCGGGCCAGTTGGCGACCAGGCCAGGGCGTAAAGTCGGCAGCTATGGCCTGTGTAGGTGAAAAGCCGGGTATTGGCGCGCGCGTCCCAGGTTTGCGCGCGGCCAGAGAAGCCGCAGGCTGCGAGGCGCTGTCCGTCCGGTGACCAGACCACGGCCAGGACCCGCTCCAGGCCAGTGTGGGTCGCGAGGTGCTGACCCGTCGTGGCCTGCCAGAGTTGCACTGTACCGTCACCAAAGTCACCGCCAGAAACGAGTAGAGCGCCATCAGGCGACCAGGCCAGAGAGCGGACAAAGCGTTTATGGCCACGGTAGACAGTGACCTGCGCGCCAGTCTGAGCATGCCAGATATGGGCTTCGCCAGCGGTATCGCCGGAAGCTAGCAGTGTACCGTCAGGTGACCAGGACAGGGCAAGCACCGGGCTGCTGTGTTTATGGTACACGTAGAGGTCCGCGCCATTTGAGGGCTGCCAGACGCGCACTACACGATCGCGTCCAGCTGAGGCCAGCCGCGTGCCATCGGGTGACCAGCTTAGCGCGAACACGTTATCCTCGTGACCACGATAGATTAGCAGGGGATCAGGCCCCACCATCGAACACCTCTCACAACTGGCGACCAGCGAACTGTGACAGCAGTGCTGAGCTTATTTAAGCGCTCCAGAATGCTGTAAGACAACGATCAATAATGATGCCACAGGCGCTACCGCGCTATACAAAAAAATGTAGAACGTCAGCAAAAAGAGCGTAAAGAGGCTGGCGAAGAGCAGCAGTTGGCGTCTGGTCTGTTTGACCTGAAAAAGCTCCTTTAGCCGGGCCAACAGCTTGAGTGGATTGGTCAATACATCCCAACTATTGAAACGCAGAAAGCGCCCGATATAGATACCAACATTTGATAAGAAAAGGTAAGCGATAAAAATTGTCCAGGTCAGCGGGCCAGGCAGATAGATCAGCAACAACTGGTGGACTAAGAGCAGCGAGAAACTGCCCAGGAGCAGTCCGCAGAGAGCCAGGGAAAGAATGACAATCGTATCGAACCAGTAAGGAATATCGGCTTTCTCATCTCTCAGATGATGAAATTCAGTCACCAGGTAGGTAGAGTTGGGGAAGAAGACAAACCAGATGCCCAGCAGCACGATCGTCACCCAGAGCAGGCTCAGACCTTTGAGCGCGGCTGCCAGAAAAGCCAGTGTCGCGATGCCCACGCAGACCATAGGAAGCCAGGCCAGAAAGAGATTGAAGAGCATCGGCTTATACACCCGCTGCTTAAAAATTTTGGCCCGCGCAAAAAGCAGACCGACTGTGACCACGGAAAACAGGCAGGCACTGCCCATCAATGGTAGTAAAAGAATGCTCACGATCATCAGATTGAGCGGTTGAATGAGATAAAAATTTGGCGTCATATGTGATATCTCTCCTGAGAGCATAGCTTAGCTTCTTCAAAGTAATTTTAAGATAGTCAGGCTGGTCTCTATTGTCATTATGCTTCATAAGAAGAGTAGCAGAAAGTCGCGTTTATGTTCACAGGAGAAGGTGGAGAGCTAGCCAGCTTAATGTTCACGTGGACCTTCGATAAGCAGATTGATAGCGTGAGGTAGGACTGGCAGGATGCATTGCAGGCATTCTTTGACGGCTTTGGGACTACCGGGCAGGTTAATGATCAGCGTATGCCCGCGTGTGCCAGCTACACCGCGCGAGAGCATGCCAAAGGGTGTGTGGCGCAGGCTCTCCGCGCGCATAGCCTCGGCAATACCGGGAGCCTCGCGCTCGATTAACGCGCGCGTGGCTTCGGGGGTGACATCGCGGGGAGCCAGGCCGGTTCCGCCGGTTGTCAGAATCAGGTTGAGGTGTTTGTCGTCACACCACTCGCGTAGCGTGGCTTCGATCAGCGGGCGCTCGTCGGGCACAAGCGCGCCAGCGCTTACAACCGCGTCTGGTAAATCCGCGACCATGGCGCGAATCGTCTCGCCGCTGGTATCTACGCGCTCGCCACGTGCCCCGCCATCGCTAATGGTCAGCACGCCAATTGTAATCATCCCAGTAGCCCCACCTTTTTTGTTGCCAGCATGTGTTCTGGTTGCTAATGTATGGCCGACAGTTCGCGCATAAGAGCGCCGATCTGGCGACGTGGACCAAAGATCCACACAGTATACTCATCCTCCAGATTCTCTACCTCGATCTGGCAGTTCATCTCGCTGGCGAGTTTGCGCGCAATATCCAGCATTTGCCCACGTTCGGCTTCGGCATGACTCCTGGTGCTGAGCGCGAGCTTGCCCAGGCGCTCATGCTGGCTGAGCGTAGCATTGATCAACCCGTGCAACTGATCGTTGCCGAAGACCACCTGAAGCGGTGGCGTGGCCATGATTTGTTCCGCGGAGCTTTCTGAGATGGGCTCGTCCGCGGAACATTCTGGCGCTTCACCCTCGCTGACAATAGTCTCGTAGACATTGCGCAATTGTTCGAGAATCATCAGTCGGGCCTCTTCGGGAGCGTCGTTGCGTGGATGAACATAAGCGAGCAACTTATGTTCAGGATCGGAATAGATAAAGGGTCGCCCAATCGCAGCCTTGCGCCCGCAATGTGGGCAGGTCGCGACATTGAGCAGACCACTCAAGACAATATAGCGCAGGCGTGGCTCCCTGGTGATATTGACATAGTTGTAAATTGTATGTTCGAACTGTTCCCCACAGGGACAGTTGAATGTGTGTGTAATCGCGCGAGACATCATGGGTCTTCTTCTCTGACCATTAAGGCTAATCAACAAAATCGTTTCTCGTATACAAACAAGTATAACACATGGAATCTTTCCCGCTATAAACGAGGCAAAAGCTGTTTTGGCCTGCTTTTCAAAAGCAATTAGCGTCTTCTGCTTTTACTGACAGATTTATTCGAGAAAGTGAACTTCATGCCCTGGCGCAGCATAAACTCCTGGAATTGGGCATAGAATTCCTGGCGATCCTGCATTGTGATCACAGCTACCGCGTCGGCAGTTTCGATGGCGTAAGGGTAGCCATTGCCAGCGATTAGTTCGGCGCGCACGGCATCCAGCATGGGTTCAAGCAGGCCATCATCGAGTAGCCAGCGCGGAAATTCCAGACGGGCAGGCGGACGGCGAGCGGTGGTTTGCATATAGCAAAATGCGACACTTTCGCGATAGGGGCCATAGTCCTCCAGAATATCGCCACGCGCGCAGATCATAGCTGGCGTGCGGTCGCCCCAACGCATTTGGCCCTGCCAGAGTATCGCGTCGTGAATACGCTTGGTTTCGCGTAAAGCCGGCCTGGCCTGGTTCGCGTCCAGGCGGCGTAACATAGTAATCATATCACGAGCATAGCTGGTATCGATAAAGCCCACCAGCGGCACACGCTGCTCCTCCGAGGTTTGTAGCAGGGATTTCGCGGCCTGGATATATTCGCTGCGGTATGGTTCGGGCATAGTCACCGCGAAAGAAACGACAAGCGAACCGTCGAAGAAGACGACAGGGCTGTGAGTTGGTTCGCCCTCGCGCCGACTATGGGCGTGTTGCTCCATCTGGCGGCGCAGTGTCTCCACTTCCAACTGATAGCGCCGCAGGTTGACCTGCATCTCGGAATAAGGATAGCTATCCGGGTCCTCGCTTTCCGTGCTTGACGCCTCGGCGATTTCGTCAGGAGAAAGCACCTCTATAAACACATCTTTGGTATAGGGCTTGCCGCGGGCGTGCGGATTGACAAAGAGGCCCACCTGGATCAAGGCCACAGGAATCGAGGCATCGCGCCAGGGCTGGAGCTGACTGCCATCGACAGCAATCGTCGTCACGCCCTCGATACACTCGGCCCAATGCCGGGCCTGTTCATGATTGGCAAACTCATGATTAAATGGAAAGAGCGGGCCATGATAGTCGTGATGTGGAGCGTAGACCAGCCAGCGGTCAAACTCCACACTGGGACGCGCTCCGGCAGGCGGTAAACCCTTGCGATCCGGCGGCAGCACAAAAGCCAGTTGCTCTCCTGAAGGATATTCCAGATAAAGCGTCTCTAACGCGTGGCGATACGCGTTCAACTGGTCGCCAAACGATCCATCATAAGCGCTAAACTGTCCCCGTTTCGCGTGCAGGGCTGCCAGCAATTTTCCCTTATGTAGCATATACACGTCCTGTCCTGTAGTGGCTGTCAGGTTAACTGGCTCGCGACCAATTAACCTGACAGTCACCACAAAAGAGACTTTATGCGAGGCGCCACAGGTGCCGAGCAGTCTCAAGCCGCATCATTTAAATCATCATTTTCATCTAACTGGCACGTCTGACCATCCTGCTTGCGCAGGCGGATCAGGGCATCCAGGCCCTGTTCAAAGGTATCATCGTGGCTGATAACGATCAACTGATCGAAGCCGCGTACACGCCGAATCTGTTCAGCCAGATTGCTGCGCCGCTGTTCATCCATATTTTGCGTGGGTTCGTCAAAGAAGGCCAGATTGAGCGTGGAAAGCTTCTTGAGTAAAGCCAGGCGTAGAGCCAGGGCCGCGCTCATCTGTTCGCCTCCGCTCAACTGGGCAAACGAACGCTTGACGCCCTGGCGTAACAGGGTAATCTCGTAATCGTCGCTCCAACTCAACTGCGCGCTCCGATCGCCCATGATCTCGCCAAAGATGCGATTAGCCTCGGCTGAAATATCGCTGAGCATAGCGTGCAGCACATATGGCGCGGCATCCTTGATCAGCTTGCGGAACTGCTCCATCATAGTTCCCAGTTCTTCCAGGGTCTGTTTTTCCTTTTGTACCGTCTCCAGTTCCAGCAGCAAAGCCTCAGCGGCAATAATCTTGTGCTCCAGGGCATCGATATCTTTCTGGAGTTTATTCATCTCGACAGCCAGGCCAGCGATTTCCTCGCCCAGGCTCTTAATCTCTGCCTCAACGACCTGGAATTCATACTCACTAAAAGCTGTAGCGGCCAGTTGGTATGCCTGATGTGCCTGAGCGAGCTCGCGCTCAGCCTGCTCCATACTGGCCCGCGCCTCTGCCCAGGCCAGCTCTTTTTCGGGCAAGCGGGCGGCAACATCCAGATTTTGCAGATACCTCTGATGACCCGGCGCGGCCTGTTCGCGCAGCAACTCTTGAGCAGCGATAGACTGATCGAGATGAGAGTAGACCTCCAGTGCTGTGCATAACTGGTTGAGCTGGTATGTAAGCTCTTGCCAGGACTGCTGGGCTTCCTGCAATTGCTGACGATAGGTTGCTTCTGGCTTGATGATCTCTTGCGCGGTCTGACTGCTTTGACGCGGATTATTGAGCGCGGCCAGTTCACGCGCGCACTCCTCCAGTTGAGCACGACTATGTTTGAGCGGCTCGCTCTCGCTCTTGCGCTCCTCAAATTCGGCATCATATTGCTGTATGCGCTCCAGGAGCTGTTTTATCTGGCTATAAAAACCTGGCAATTGCCGGGTCAGTCGATCAGCGCTCTCGCTCTCCGCGTGGAGTATTCTGGCCCGACTAATCTCCTGGTCGATTTGCTGGAAACCTTCCCACTCGTTACGCAGTCGCTCAGCATCTCGCTCCATCCGGCGCATCTCCACATTCAGACGCTCAATGCGTTCCGCGTTGCCGTCGCGCTGCTCAATATATTGGCCCAACTTCTCCAGCCCCTCGGCATGTTTCCTTAACGCGCTCCCCTGCTCAGCCATGAGCGTGAGCTGCTGTTCAAGACTCGTCAGGTGCTCCTGTTCCTGTATGAGCACCCCATCAAAATACGCCTCCAGGCTTAACTGACCCTGTTGCTGAATGTTCAGGCAAGTCTGGTGAAGCAACGGACACTGACCACCCGCTGAGCGGCTGCGGGAATCTGCGTAGCTCTCGATATTGCCGCGCAGGTGGTGCTGCTGATTTTCCAGGCTCTGCTGGCTTTTAAGCACAAGCGCGTACTTCTCGCCCTCGTGACGGTGTGCCTCGATGCTTTCAATGGCTCGCTCAGCCTTATTCAGTTTCGCCAGAGCCTGCTTCAGTTCGTTTTGTTTCTCCAGCATAGCCTGCTGCTTCTCTTCAAGTTGCAGGCGCTTATCCTGGCGCTGCTCGCTCTGATTTTTCAAAAGAGTGACGCGGGCGAGGCGCTCGCTAAGCAGATCCGCCAGGGGCAGGAGTGGCTCAATTTCGGCGATGCGTTGGCGCACCCCGACCAACTCATGCTGGCTCTTTTCGCGCGCTCGATAGATCTTCACGCCTGCCTCGCGCAATTCTTCGTAGCGCCGCATATCCTGATTAAGTATCGCGATCTGCGTATCCAGCGCGCTCTGTCGCTCCACGGCAGGCAATAGATCCAGGATGAGCTGGCGATTGTACGCGACTTCGTCCAGGCGGAACTGAATATGCTGAAGATTAGCGCTGGTGGTGGCCAGCGCATTGTTGAGATCAGCCTGTTGCTGGCGCAATGTGTTGCGCTTGCGCTCATCAAGGCGCAGGCGTGTTAACACGGTTTCGGCCAGCCGATAGCGCTCGAAGTCAGGCCCGCTCTCCGCTACAGCCTGGTGAGAGGCGCGGGCATCATTGAGGGTCTGATCGGCAAGCTCAAGTTGCTTGCGTGTGCTCTCATGGATGATAACGCTCTGATTATACTGGCTCTGGCATTGTTGGAGATGGAGTTGGCGCTGCTTCAGCACCGCGGCATACACCTGCTGCTTGCTCAAGCGTTGTGTTGCCTCGACATTGCGCGCTTTGAGTTCTTGATCCCGCGCGCGCTCGGCCTTGAGGGAAGCGCGCCATGGCTCCAGATCGCGTGTCTCAAAGGTCAGGCGCTGGATCTCGCGCTCTTGCGTAAATAATTGCTCTTTATACTGCTTCTGGGCCTCTAAAAGATACTCGAACGCAGTGCGGTAATCTTCAATCTGCAGCAGGGCATCGAACGTCTGCTTGCGCATGGCCGGCTTTTGCAAAAAGATCGAAGTAAACGTGCCCTGAGGGACACCCAGCGCATCGCGGAAAAGATTCTCCAGCGAGCGCTCGCGTTCGATGCCAAAGAGTTCGTGCAGCTTATCCTGTACATCGGCGCGCTGCTCCAGGCGCAGGTTAGCTTCGCTGTCGTAGAGTGTCCAGAGCGCGCCAGAGCCGCAACGGCGCTCTACAATATATGGTCGATCATCGCTGCCGATTAGATGGACCACCACGCGCCCGTATTTCTCGCCCTCGCGCACAAACTGATCCTGTTTATAGGGCATCGAATCAAAAAGGGCAAAACCAATCGCTTCAACAAGTGTTGTTTTGCCCGCGCCATTAGAGCCGCTGATGGCCGTGGTGCCGCGCTGAAAATTGATCGTGACCTGCTTATAGCTTTTAATATTTTCTAATTCAAGACGCGTGATGAGCATGCTAACATCCTCTACATCGAAACAGATTGTTGTCTTTGCCATTCTTTTGCTGGCGCAAAAAGCGGAAACATCCAGGGTGATTATAGCATGCTCATATGTCTTTGTGTGATCTGTGAGAAAGCGTTTCTCAGGAAACAATTCCTACATCATTATTGATCGCATCGCCTGCGCGCTCGGCCTCGAGCTGTTTTGCCTCCTGCTTTTGCATCCAGCGAATGAAGAGCGCGCTCATAATCACGATATAGAAGAGATTGACGGGTATCCACATAATCAGACCGCCCAGTTGTTGATCTACTCCGTGAGAGATGCCCCAGACAAGAGGTTGGGAGAGATAGGGCGCGTAGAGAGGCGGCATAAAGGTCAGACCGGCTCCTAGCAGGACCGCGGGCATGCCATTCAGAAAGATATAGAGCACCTGGCCACCAAGTGAGAGGCGCGGTAGTTTTGAGGATGGGCTGAGGATCGGCCACCAGCTCAGAATGCCCAGGACAATAAAGGTTATGTGCTCAAAAATATGGATTGTCTCGTTCTCCAGAGTCGTATTGTAGAGCGAAGGTATATGCCAGATCAGGAAATCCGCGTTATAGAGCGCGAAGGCCAGCGGCGCCCACGTCAGGATTTTCAGCACGCGGAAGAGGAGACGGATATTGAGTAAGCGCTCCAACATCCATTCTGGTGTACCGATCAGTAGCAGCGGAGGACCAAAGGTAGTCAGGCAGAGATGTTGTAGCATATGCGCGCTAAAAAGGTAGTCATCGCCCAACGCATCTAGCGGCGAAATCAGAGCGAGCAACATAAGCGCCACGCCACAGAAGAACGCTATTGTCTGGCCCCGTTTTAGCGGCACCGTGGCATAGTAGCGTCTGTGATAGGGGCCAAGCGCGTAACAATAGAGCGCCACAACCACCAGGCCTCCAAGCAACAGCGACGGAGCCAGATTCCATTCAGTTAGCCAGAAACTAAAATCTATATTCGCGGCCATAGCGCATGCCTTTCAAGAGCAATAAGTCAGAATTTGCTGGGTTCGCCTTTAACTATAGCAAACCTTGAATAAGTAGACAAGTCATTTTTTTGACCAGCATGCTCTGCACGCTGGTCAAAAAAATGACTTGAGAGAAAGGGACTGTTTCGCGCCTGCGTCCTGTCTATCTCTGTTCAGGTAGTTGTAAGGTAAGCTTACAGGCTTGCAAGGAAGGCGGCAGAGCGCTTCCTTGAGAATAAAAGCTGTCAGATTATTTGAAAACAGAAGGTAACTTCTTCCCACTTGCACGGAATTCGGAACAGAGAGGGTTCATACGTCCGATGAAGATATTAGACCATCAAGAAGTTCGTCACGAGCCTGGTCTCTTGCGTCAGACCATCTCTAGCTATATTAATTTGATCAAGCCGCATGTAACAGTACTTTTGCTGGGTATCACTGTAGCAACTATGTCGATTGCCAGGCAGGGGCTACCAGATCTGGGATTAATTCTGGCTACCCTGCTCGGCGGGCTGATGTCCGCGGGCAGCGCGAATTGCATCAATTGTTATATTGATCGCGACATTGATCAGATTATGACGCGTACCCAGCGGCGCGCGTTACCATCCGGCAAAGTGCAGCCCAGGCGGGCGTTGATTTTTGGGCTGGTCTTAGGGGTGGGTTCGGTAATAGTATTCAGCGTCTTTGTAAACCTGCTGTGCGCGCTACTAAGTCTTGCAGCCATCCTTTTCTACGTCTTTATTTATACAGCCTGGTTAAAGCGCACCTCGACGCAGAACATCGTCATCGGTGGGGCCGCTGGAGCAGCACCTGTGCTGATAGGTTGGGCGGCGGTAACGAATAGCGTGCCGCTAGCAGCAATCTGGTTGTTCGCAATTGTCTTTTATTGGACACCGCCACATTTCTGGGCGCTCTCACTGCTGATTGAGAAGGATTATGCGCGCGTGAATGTGCCTATGTTACCCGTAGTTATGGGTGAGCGCGAGACCAAAAAGCAGATCCTGCTCTATTCCCTGATGTTAGTAGCAGTGACGCTGGTCTTGTTCGCCATGCAGGCTATGGGCACTCTGTACCTGATCGGCGCGCTTGCGTTAGGTGGTATCTTTATCTATATGGCGATCCGTTTGTGGCTAGACACCACCCGCAAATGGGCTCGCACGATTTTCTGGTATTCTAACTGTTATTTAACGCTTATTTTTGCCGTAATGGTCTTGGACAGAGTGATTCATTAAAGACAGAGCAAGCATTAGAGATAAGGCAAAAGGCGAAGACAATGAAAATGAGCTGGCGTCTGGCATCTCGCCTCTCTGTAATTACTATGGCGCTACTGATTGTGGTGATCGTAGCGCTCTGGGGATTGCGTAATACTGGCGGGAGTCAGAATGCGGACGCGGGAACAAGTCCCTTATCTGGTCTGCAAGGCACTGATCTGGGCAGCACTACCGCGCCCGATTTCCATCTGAGCGATCAGTTCGGCAAACCGATCACACTTTCCCAATTTCGCGGCGAGCCAGTTGTGCTGACCTTTCTCTATGCCCATTGTCCTGATGTATGCCCACTGACCGCAGAGATCTTGCATAAGACCCAGACGCTTTTAGGTAAAAACGCCGCGCATGTAATGATGCTCGCGGTCAGTGTTGATCCCAAAGGCGACACCCCTGCAGCCGTACAAAACTTTTCTAGCGAGCACAAACTTGGCAGCAACTGGCATTACCTCATCGGTACGCAAAGTGAGCTAGCCCCTGTCTGGAACTCCTATAGCATCTATGCTCAGCCCTCGACCGGTTCGACCAGCATGCACACCTCCGCGATCTACATCATCGATAAAGTAGGCCGCGAGCGTGTCCTTTTTAGCGACGGCTTTACAGCCAATCAGTTGCAGAGCGATCTCCAGGTGCTCCTGGCGGAGTAAAGACTTCCAGGGCTGTTTCAAAGTCGCCTTCTCGCTTTGTAAGACCCCTGTAAAGACTTCTGCAATGCCCTGGCAACAATGCCTTGTCAAATTGGAACATTCCTGGTATGCTACATGCAAGGGATCTACTCTTGGGAATAGCATCCCGACAGATCGTAAACCACTCTCGAAGGAAAGCGAGATCTGATGAATACTCCTCTGGCAAGTACCAGTATGACTGAGGAAGAGCTGGGCGCTTCTGATGCGATTACTGAGGAAGAATTTTTAGAAGAAGAGGAAGCCCATATTCATTTGCCAGGTCCGAGCCTGTGGCCGGTTCTGTTGACTGTGGCTATGGGGCTAGTTTTTATTGGCCTGATCCTCTTTGGGACGCCCAATCATGACCAGACGGCGCCTTTTGCACCCTGGTTTATTTTTATTGGTCTTCCATGTGTCCTTATTGGTATTATGGGTTGGGCCCTGGAGAATCCACACGGCGCGGCGCATGGAGCGCAGACGCGTGGTGGTCGCTACGCGACTTCATTCGCGGACTCCGCCATTACCGGCAAGCCGACCGTTTTCGCTGATCAAGTTCTGGATCAGGCCGAAGCCACAGTGGAGAGCACTGTGACAATTGCTAGCACCGCCTGGAGCGCTCATCCAGTGAAGGTCTTTGTGGAGCGCGAGGGTGTAGTGCTCTCACTCTATGGCAAAGTCGAATTGGAGGCCCAGAAGCAGGAGGTTGAAGCGGCAGTGCGGCAGATTCCAGGCGTGCTTGATGTAATGAACTTCCTGGTAGCTGAGGATGAATTGCTGAATGCAGTCAATGCAGTTATCGATGGCCTGAAGTCTGCCAACAAACTGAATGGCGCGACCGATCTCTCGGTGCTGGTCGAAAACGGCATTGTCAGCCTCTATGGCAATGTGCCCAACGATTTAATGAAGTCTCTCCTGGAGCGCGAGATCTCTGGTGTTCCGGGTGCCCGTGTGGTGGTCAACCATATCGGATTAAATACAGATATTCCTGGCAATCTTGGCAGGACAACTAACAGGATTGCGCGTATCTAGACATTTGCGCGTCTCGCGAGGCAGATAAGCATGCTCCCACCTCTGACCAGAGGTGGGAGCATGCTTATCTGCCTCGCGAAATTTGATATTACATAACTCGGATCTTTTATGAATGGCTCTTTAAGGCGATTTTAATAGCAATTTTATAAAAGAGAATGTACAATAGCTTGTGTATTTGTGATCTATCCCAAAGAACCTGTAGTATAGGGGGAATAAAGGCAGGTAAATGCGTGATCAAAGAACCTATTTTTGGGATCTGCCAACGTTGCTTACCTATCTCCGGGGTCAGTCTTGTGAATTGACGACAGAATTAAAGATCTCGGGCAAAGCCGCCAGAGGCTCTATTGTGCTTGAAAAGGGCACAATTATGAGCTGTCAACTCGTGCTTCAGAATGGTATGCAAATCAATGGAGAACAGGCATATAAGAAGCTTGAGACATGTACGCAGTGGCAGGTAGAATTAGAAGCGCGCGACAAAAAGGAGAAGACGCCCTCTTTACCACCCTCGCCAACGCAGCCTTTTTCACCTTCAGGAAAGCTTCCCTCTTCCACCGGCAATGCCTGGTATGTTTACCCTTTGAGATAGAAGAGGCCGCTCGATCCAACTCTCTTGCAGAACCTATCGATGCGGGAGCGTTTGATTGTGTGCTCTGTCTTTTCGCTGATCAATGGCAGGCGTAACATCGAGGAAATCAAAACGCAGCTTCCATTCTCCTCCATGGATATTGAAGCTGCTTTAAGCGAGTTACGCGAACTTGATTTGATTGAATAAAGGATTTCCTAAAGAGAAAGAGGAATGCGATGAAAAGGCTTCTTGACTGGTGGTACAAAATCGCTCTTCCCTCTCGTCCACAGGCGACGACTCCCTCAGAGAGGGAGCAAGAGCGCTATGCTCGCTTGACCGCGGTTTTTTTATTTTTGTACGGTAGCATTAGTTCCCACTTATTCTGATAATGCTTTTCTTCTCACCAGGCAGCCAATCGGCTCGACCAGTTGCCTTTGTCCTGATCTGCATCTTGACTATCTCCTGGTTTGCCGGGCGCAGAGGTTATCAGAGATTTTCAGCAATCTGTATTCTCGCTATCACTTTTTTGTCCGTGACAGGACCGCTGGTTACCAATCCACTTACTTCCGCACTAGTTCCACTTTTCGGTATTTTTACAATTTCGATAATTCTCGCTGGAGCCTTGTTGCCGCCATCTGCGGCGTTGATCACCGGCCTGCTGAGTTGTTTGTACATCGGCCTGATAGCGTTCTTCTCGCTGGATATAAATCGGTATATACCCTACTGGTCACTCGTCAGGCAGCCAGCTATATCGCGGAGCAATTGCGCGTCAGTTTTCAGTCCGGCTACTGGCGTAATCTTCCTTTAACAAAAACTCCCCTCGACGCCATAGTGGTGGAAGTCAACAAGATGGTGACAAGCCAGATCTCGCGGCCTTCCAGGCCGCTCTAATTATGAGCTCAAGCAGAGAATGTTGGCGGCGGCTTTTCCACCATGGAAAAGCCGCCGCCAACATTCTCTGCTTACAGATTACCGCTTGCGCAGGAATGCCGGGATATCGATCACATCGCCTGGAGGGGCGTTGCGATTATCGCGCGACATGCCCAGGGCCTTGGGGTCCATGCGCCGGATCTGGCGCTGGCCGCGCTGTTGTTCTGACGCGGCAGGGCGCTGCAAAGGCTGGGCCTCTGGCTCGGGAACTGGCAGGCTGGCCGAGGGGGTTTCAAGCTCTGGCTCCTCCTCGTCCTGGTAATCCTCCGGGGCCTCGTTATAGTTCATCATCGGGTCCATACGCGCGGGCGGCACGGGTGTCAGTTGCGGCATAGACGGCGGCATCGCCGGCATGCGTCCTGAACTGCCGCTGCTCGAGGAGAGCGGGTCAGTGGGCTGGCGCGCGATGTTATTCAGCGGCGGCGGTGTGAGCGGCAGGGAATTGTAGCTCTGGTTCGTGCCCGCCTGCCCCTGGTGATTACTCTGCCGCGATGGGTAGGACGGAATACCACCGCTGCTATTCTGTGGCGTTGACGAATAGAACATGCTGCGATTGTAATCCATGCGCCCGCCTGATTGCATCTGCTGGCGCGCATGGCCTGGCTCGTCAAAGCCGGTAGCGATAACTGTGATCTTTACTTTCCCATCATAGGCTGGATCTTGAACCGCGCCAAAGATGATATTGGCCTCCGGGTGAGCTGCTTTGCTGATAATATCAGCGGCCTCATTCACCTCGTAGAGTGTCAGATCAAGTCCGCCAGTGATATTAAAGAGCACGCCACGCGCACCGTTGATATCGATATCCAGCAGTGGGCTGGAGATCGCTATATGCGCGGCATCGATCGCCCGTGACTCCCCGCTGGCCTCGCCAATGGCCATCAGCGCGGAGCCAGCCGCCGACATAATTGTTTTCACATCGGCGAAGTCCAGATTGATCAGGCCGGGTACGGTGATCAGGTCGCTGATACCCTGGATGCCCTGGCGCAACACATCGTCAGCCAGGCGGAAGGCCTCTTTCAGGGGCATCTTTTTATCAGCCACCTGCAAGAGACGATCGTTGGGCACAGTAATCAGCGTATCCACGTGCTGTTTCAGGTTCGCGATCCCCTCTTCAGCGGCAAGGCGGCGCTTGGTGCCCTCGAAGGCAAAGGGCTTGGTTACCACACCGACAGTTAAAGCGCCTACTTCGCGCGCGATTTGAGCGATGACCGGGCTGGCTCCCGTGCCGGTGCCGCCGCCCATGCCAGCAGTGATGAAGATCATATCCGAGCCCTTCAGGCGCTCGTACAACTCCTCAGCGTTTTCTTCCGCCGCTTTCGCGCCTACACCAGGATTGCCACCTGCTCCCAGGCCACGTGTCAGCTTATCGCCGATGCGTACAGCGGTTGCGGCCTGAGTTAACAGGAGAGCCTGAGCGTCGGTGTTGACTGCGATAAATTCAATGCCCATCATATTGGCTTGAATCATGCGATTCACCGCGTTGCTTCCTCCGCCGCCAACACCAATGACGCGGATCTGGGCAAAGCCTTCAACTTGATGATTTCCCAATGGTAGCATTTCTGGCCTGCCTTTCAAAAACATACTTGCTTGCGGTGAAAACATCCGCGCACCGCACGAAAGCGCCCATGTGTAGCCTCAGCAGGGGAGTCATCCCCTCCGGGTCTGGCAGCGTCTTTGCAGGCTGTCGCTGCAAGCCCGGTGGTCATTCACAGTGTATCAAACAGTGTCAAGATGGGCGCCTCGCGATGCTTTCGCTCCCATGCCTGCGCAAGGGGGTTCCCGTGCCGCTGTGAGCAAACGCATTTACACGTTTTGTCTGGTTCTCTATCCTTAGAGAAGAGAGCAGAGCTTTATTTACCCCTCTAAAGATAGAGACGCCTTTTTAAGGGAGAAAAGCGCGCAGCCAGCGCCCGATGCGCGAAGCTTTCCCGCGCTGTGAACGCTCCTCTTCGATATCTTCGTCATCGAGCATCAAAGAGGTATGGCGCAAGCCCCAGAGCAGCAGTCCAACCGAGGTTGCGTACGCGGGCCGGCTGATTGTGTCAGCCAGCCCATGCAGCCCCAGCGGGGTGCCCAGGCGCGCGGGCAGATCAAGGATCTGGCCCGCGATATCTAGAATGCCCGGCAGTTCAGCGGTACCGCCCGTGACCACAACCCCCGCCGGCAGCAGTCCATCGTACCCGGACTTGCGAATCTCCTCGTGAACCATCTCGAAAAGCTCTTCGACGCGCGCTTGAATAATTTCAGCCAGCAATTTGCGTGGCACAAGATCATTGCAATCCGGCATGAAGTGTGACAGGTCGATCATGTCGTCTTCGTCAATCGTTGAAGGATCGCAATGGCCATATGTTACTTTTAATTCTTCCGCTACTCCGAACGGCAGGCGCAGACCAATGGCGATATCGCTGGTGATCAGGTTGCCCCCGATCGGCAATACCACTGTCTGCCAGATAGCTCCGTCCGTAAACACCGCGATGTCCGTAGTCCCGCCCCCAATATCTACCAGAGCAACTCCGAGATCAGTCTCGCCTTCCGCCAGCACTGCCTCGCTGGAGGCCAGCGGCTCCAGAACCAGGTCCTCGATCTCAACACGCGTCTTGTGGACGCACTTAATCAGGTTATGGATGGATGAGACTGCACCAGTGATGATGTGGGCCTCAACCTCCAGACGAAAGCCAGACATGCCTATCGGGTTCTTGATGCCCTCCTGCCCATCCACGACGTAGCCGCGCGGGATCACGTGGATCACCTCGCGGTTCGCGGGAATGGGGATTGCCCGCGCTACCTCGATCGCCCGGCTGATATCGTTCTGCACGATATCGCGATGGCTGGGCGAGATCGCGACAAAGCCCTTGCTATTGTCGGACTCGATATGGCTGCCGGCAATGCCGACGTACGCAGTAGTAATTGTTTTTCCAGAAAGGCGTTCAGCACGATCCAGCGCCGCTGCAATGGAAGTGACAGTTTCCTCAATGTTCACCACCACCCCACGGCGCAACCCCTGTGAAGGGCAGGTGCCAACACCAACAATATTCAGCTTCCCGTCACGCTCTAGTTCGCCAACGAGAACACAGATTTTTGTTGTTCCAACGTCTATACCGACGATCACCCGCTCTTGCACGATACACGCTCCTATGGGCGGTTGTCTGGGCTCCTCCAGGGTGCCCGCGCACTACAGCTTTCTCATTACACGGTTCTGGTCCGATACTTCGTATCGTTATCCCTACAATGTCACAGTACAAAGATTAACATCTTTTCTACTGGTTTTTATGCCTCTCTGCCTGCTAATTGTATAAACCAACGGTGAATGCTCTTGCCAGAGAGCTATACAGATCTGGCTTGCCACTTTCCTGCTTCCCGACCTGGAATACTGACCTGGAGTTGCCGCTCTCTTGCTGCTTTTAACAGGTCAAAGAAGAGTAACCTTATGATTTTAACGTATAAGTCGGGCGTGAACCAAAACGCAGATCGATTGTGGCAAGTCGTAAGCCTTGCTGCCGGGCTGCGTTAAGGATTTGCTGCAATTCGCGCAGGCGATCAGCCAGCGAAATGCTATTCTGCGCATCTCCCAGGTAGGCCCGCCAACCGTTAGCGCTGATGATCACGTAGGAGCCATAGCCAGCCTGGTTAGCGGGAACCGCGTGCCCATCTTCCGTGAGACTATCGACATATTGCAGGCTAAAGGGTGTGACTCCTTCCATGCCCGTTGCCTGTTCAAAGACCTGCTCTACAAAAACGATCTCCACTGCATTAAGATTGCTGCCAGGATGAATCTGGCTGGCGGCACTGCGCCGGGTATCTACCACCAGAGCCAGGTGTTCAGTACCGCTTAGATCGGCTTGTGGCGCGATGACTGTGCCATCCTGAGCCAGACCAAAGGTCTGCTTGCCCGTCTGCCAGAGCAGAACTGGCAGACGTTCCTCTATCGCTACCTGTATGGTACCCGGTAATTGTATCTCCAGGCTTGCAAAGGCCACTGGTGGCAAGGACTCCAGGAGCTTGACCAGGTTTGCCTGGTCGAGCAAGAAGATATCTTGCCCCTTAATGCCTATATGTTGAATGGAGGCAATCAGCTTTGTGTTATGAGTTCCGCTGACATCTACTTGCTGGACCCGAAAGGTCGGACTGAATAACGCAAAACCTATGCCGCCAGCTACAATAGCCAGGACGGAGAATAGCCCTAGAAAGCGGCGCCACATGCCCGGGTTGCGCGATTTTCCGCTACGCGAGGGAACACGCGAGTTAGCGCGCTGGCGTGGCAACTGCTGGCGTATGTGTACCTGGCCCGCGCGAGATGGATGACCGGTTTGCGCGAGCGTATGCGGAGTCAGTTGCTTTTGCTCAAACTGACCAGTGCCCTGTGCCCGATAGCGCGCGTGGCGCTCGGCCCAGGTCAGTGGCTGTACAGCCTCGTGGGGCATGGTCACGACGCGCGTGCGCTCTTTCAGCCCTCGCTCGCTCACGTTCCTGGTACCCGAGGGAACGCGGATATCCAGGGCGACCGCTTTCTTAAGCGGCGTCCGGCGCCCGGCCCGCAATTGAGCCAGGGGAGTTCGTTGCTCACGTGCTGGCAACTCTCTCCCCGCACTACGCCGCATATATGAACGCGATACAGGAGCACTTACTCGATTTTTATAGCGTCGGGGGTCTAACCCGTCTGGCTGCTTATAGGTCATGTTGATATGTTCTCCCATGCGCCGCGCAATTCGACCTCTAACTCCAGATCCACTTTAAACAACTCTTTTACACGCTGACGCGCTTCAACGATGAGCGCTACTACATCGGCAGCGCTGGCTCCTCCTGAGTTCACAATAAAATTCGCGTGGCGCTCAGATATACGCGCCTTGCCATAAGTCTGCCCTTTTAAGCCGGCCTGTTCAATCAAACGGGCCGCGAAATCTCCGGCTGGATTCTTAAAGACCGAGCCTGCGCTCTGCTGCGGAGGCTGTGTCCGTTTGCGATGCTGCTTAAACTCTTCGATCTTGGCGCGCAACGCCTGAGGATCAGCTCGGTGCAGGCGCACGCCCAGCCGGGTGATGATCTCCGCAGGCTCGATCAGTTCGCGCGCTGCGATGACAGGCTGGCCCGCGTCATTAAAAATGATGCGCCTCTGCGAACGAAAACGGCTGTGTCGGTAGCTGAGGTCGAGTTCGTCGTGCGTATAATGACACACGCGGGGTCTATGCTCCGCGTTGGGCCGCGCGTCTACCACATCGACCCACTCAAGCACTTCGCCCAGATTGCCAAAATGCGCGCCCGCGTTAGAGATTACACCGCCGCCTAGAGTTCCCGGAATGCCCGGTCCAAACTCCAAGCCGCCCCAGCCGAGCGTTGCCAGTTCGTTGAGCAAGCGCGGCCAGCTGACTCCGGCCCCCGCGTTCAGCAGCGCACTTCCATTACCCTGATCCTCGATGGTATAGTCATTGAGCGCGATCCTGGCTACTACTCCGCGCGCGCCCGCGTCCGAGTAGAGCACGTTTGTGCCATTGCCAACCAGGAGCAGCGGCCACTCTTTGGTCATACACTGGCTCACCAGATCCAGCACTTGCTCTGGTGTTTCCAGGGTCACCCACACATCCGCCGGCCCACCCACACCAAAGGTGCCATGGCGCGCCAGCGGCTCCGCCCGACGCACCCGTCCTGGATAGCGCGTGTGTAACTCTTCGTAGACTTTCGCTGCATCAAATGTCATGCGTTTATCCTTTAGATTGTCAGCCCTGTCAAATCTCATCTGTTCTATGCGGTCCCGCTCAACGTCAGGGACGGATAACAACTGCTAGCTACTGGTTGTCGCCTCTTCCAGTAATTGTTCGGTCGCTTGATAGACATCGCCCGCGCCCATAATGATCGCGAGGTCGCCATCGCGCAAGCTCTGGCGTAAGATTTCCGCTGTCTGGCTAACGCCGCCGCCATGTATGATAGCCACGTTAGAACGCGCGAGAGATGGCTGTTGCCGTAAAGCCGCCACGAGGTCGCGCGCGTGGACCAGGCCGGTGTCGCGCTCGCGCCCTGGATAGATATCCACGATGATCACCTCGTCAGCCGCATCAAAGGCCTTGAGAAACTGCTCAAAAAAGGTCTTTGTGCGGCTAAACATATGCGGCTGATAGACGGCGACAATGCGTCGCGCGGGATAGCGCTGGCGAGCCGCGGCTAGCGTGCGGGCGATGGCCGTTGGATGGTGCGCGTAGTCGTCAACCAGCAGCACATCTCTACTTACACCCCCCATGGGCAGCGGCCTTTCATTGCGCAACTCGAAGCGCCGTCGTGTGCCGCTGAACTCTTCAACCGCTCTAATCGCCACCGTGGGCTCAACCCCTACCTGTGTGGCCGCTACCAGGGCCGCCAGGGCATTCTCGACATTGTGTCCACCTGGCAGGCGCAGCTGAATCTCGCGTCCTTCCAGCCCGCTCTGTGCGCCGGCAGAGCGAACTTTAAAGCTTGTCCTGCCAGCCAGTTCCAGATCATAAGCCACATAATCGGCCTCAAGCCGGCTGGCTGTTTCCTCGACCCCGTAGGTGAGGAGGTTTCCCGACCAACCCGCGAGACGTTCGCGCAGTTCCAGGCAACCAGGACTACCCGCGTTGAGAATCAGTGTCGGCGGCAGCGGCCAGGCGCCAGCAAAGTCCATACCGCGCACGAAATGCTCAAATGATGCCAGGTACTCGCCATAATCGGCGAAAAACTCTGGATGCTCGAACTCAAGCGAAGTTACTACAGCCAGGCGCGGATGATAGTGCCAGAAATTATTATTAAACTCATCAGCTTCATTGACAAAGTAGCTGCTCTGACCGATACGATAGTTCGCGCCAAAGCGTGGCACCACCGCGCCAATCTCGCAGGTCGGGTCCAGACCCGCCTCCAGCAGCGCCAGAGAGAGCATGGCTGTAGTTGTGCCTTTGCCATGCACGCCGCTGACTGAGAGCAAACAATAGCCCTCCAGCCACTGGCCCAGCATCTCCTGCCAGGTCATCATCACCAGCCCTTGTGTCCGCGCCGCCAGGAGTTCGGGATTATTGGGATTAAGCGCCAGCGCCGCCGGGACGTAGATCAACGCATCTGCCTGCGCCAGGTGCTCCGGGCTGTGACCGATCTCGATAGGAATGCCCAGGTCGGCCAGAGCCCTGGTAGTTGCCGAACTGCTCTGGTCGCAGCCACTAATCGTCACGCCAGCCTCAAGCGCCATCTGCGCCACCGCTGAAATGCCCTGGCCGCCAATCCCCATCAAGTGGAGACGCATCTTCTTCAGTTGTCGGTACCCTGTCTTTTTCATCAAGCTACTTTAATCCTGGCTATTCTGATCAATTCGTTGACAATCTCCTGCGTTGCCTCTGGCTTTGCCAACTCTCTAGAAGCCTCCATCATGCTGGCCAGCAGTTCAGGAGAGGACATTATATAGTTTACCCGCTCCGCAAGCAGCCGCGGCTCCAGATCAGCGTTTTTAATCACCAGCCCCGCGTGCTTGCTTGCAAACATCGCGGCATTGGCCTCCTGCGGCGACTTGCCGATGGATGGCGGCAAGGGAACCAGCAGGCCGGGCTTGCCCAGCGTGGCCAGTTCGCACAGCGTTGACGCGCCTGAGCGACAGAGCACAAGGTCCGCCGCCTGTAACGCAGCTGGCATCTCTTCGTTTAGATAGGGTACCAGGCGATAGCGTACATGTAGAGCAGGCTCAAGGTCAGCCAGCACACTATTCGACTGCTCCAGCGTCTCTTTATACAGATCCTGGCCGCTGATCTGCAAGACCTGGCAAATCTTCAGCAGATCTGGCAGAGCCTGGCAGACCACCTGATTGAGATGCCTGGCCCCCTGGCTACCGCCAGTCACCAGCAGCATAGGCTGATCGCCCGCCATCTCGAGCTGCGTGCGCGCCACCATCGGTCCTATCTGACGAATATCCAGCAGCGCCTGGCGCATTGGATTGCCCAGTTGCAGCGTCTTCTGCGCCGGGAAGTAGGCCAGCGAATCCGCGAAAGCCACCGAGATCCGCGTCGCCAGCGGTGCCACCTGGCGATTTGCCAGATTAGGCGGCACATCCTGCTGATGCATCAGCAAGGGTACGCGATTCACATAGGCCGCGATGCCCGTGGGCACCGCCACATAGCCGCCGCTGGTAAAGGCCACATCCGCGCGAAATCTGCGCACAATCTCGATAGCCTGCACCGCGCCGAGCGGGATACGCATAATCCCCTTGACGGACTGCCAGGAGACATAACGTCTCACTTTGCCAGCCTTAACCGTCACCAGTCGGAAACCCGCCGCAGGCACAAGCTGTGTCTCCAGGCCATCATCGCTGCCGAGAAAGAGAATCTCAGCCTGATACTGTTTTTTTAACTGAGCCGCGACCGCCAGAGCCGGATAAATATGGCCCCCGGTGCCGCCGCCTGATACAACTACTCGCATTACGCCTTCTTTTTCCGCAAATTCACCGTATAGCGCACCAGTGCTGGCATCTCAGGCTCCTGAATATAGCGCGAGATGTTCAGCAAGATACCCACCGCCGCCAGTGAAACCACCACTGACGATCCACCAAAGCTGATAAAAGGCAACGGCACACCCGTATAGGGAATAGTAGCCGTGTTTGCACCGATATTAATAAATGCCTGTAAAACAAGCCAGGTCGTAATTCCCGTGGCCAGTAGCGCGCCGTAAAGATCCTGCGTGCGCCTGGCCAGGCGGAAGCCGCGAAAGGCCAGAAACAGAAAGAGGATCACAATCAACGCGCAGCCCAGAAAACCCAGTTCCTCACCGATAATCGGAAAGATTGAATCGGTGTACGGGAACGGCAGGTAGCCGGTCTTTTGCCGACTATTGCCAAGTCCCAGGCCAAACCAGTAACCTGAACCCAGCGCCAGAAGTCCCTGATAAAGCTGCAAATTGATGCTTGTTTTATCCTTAAAGGGATCAAGAAACCCGGTAATCCGGTAATAACGATACCCTTGAAGCGCCTCTCGCAAGAAAATCAGTCCGCCGCAGACCAGGGCCAGGAGGAACTGCGCGATATTAGCTCCCGCCGTGAAAAACATAGCCACAGCGATGCCCGCGATAATGATCGCGGTACCCATATCGTTTTCCAGCAAGACCAGTCCCAGCACAATCCCAACCAGGATCACAAACGGTGCCAGTCCATAGAGAAACGAACTGACCTGATTACCTTTGCGCGCCAGCCAGTCAGCGATATACAGTGCCAGCACAAGCTTGGTCAATTCGCTCGGTTGAAACTGAAAGAACGAACCAAGTGCCAGCCAGCGCGAGGCACCATAGGCCGTCACGCCGAATTTGAGCACAATCACCAGTAAGGGCAGAATAATAATCATGCCGGTTAGCGAGAATCTGCGCCAGTAGCGATAATCGATGCGCATAGTCACCAGCATGACGATAATCCCCAGGCTGACCCACATCAGTTCGCGCTGAAAGTAGTAGCCAGCATCTCCGGTATAGCTGGCCGCGAGAAACGAACTCGCGCTATACACCATCACAATCCCGAGTGAGAGCAGAGCCATCACCACGATCAGCAGCCAGGGATCGATGCGGCCAGGGACGCGCGGCATGCTCATCTCAAGTTGTGCCAGTTGCAATTCTTCCTCAGCGCTAATCGCTGGAGGCAGCTCCTGGGGTCCAGTCGCGCGCGCGCGATGGTTTGAGCGCCAGCCAACGGTCAGTGCGCCGCTCTGCGCCGGTGTGGACTCTATGCCGCGCCGCTTCAAGGGTGGCAGAGCCTTGCGTGGTGCCACGCGCAACCCGGTGCCCTCCGCCGCGTAATGGACGCGCGCGTTTCTTAGCGGCGCATGTAACGCACCGGCCTTTTTGCGCCCGCCTGACCTCGCGGGAGTTTCTGCGGCCTCCGCGACCTCAGCATGAGCTGTGCGACCCCGGTTTCTACGTAGCTCCGCGGACTCCAGAGCAGGCGAGCGCACAGGACGCGGACGCTCCTGCTCATCCGCTCCCTGTTGCCCTCGCCGTTTCTGGCGCTTGTTCTCGCGTGGCATACGCAGACCTTTCTCCGTTAGTCCATCAACTATTAGCAGCAGACCGAAGTCGTTGCGTCCCGGCTCTACATGTGGGCAGAACCAAGGTAAGGTTCGGCTTTTGCTGGCTTCAGCGCCTGCTGGTGTCGAGAAGATGTTCGACACCAGCAGGGAGAGCCAGAGGATCATCTTGCCTTTGACCACCCTCGTCCCCGCCAGCTGCTAGAAACTTCTGGCTTCCAGGCTTGACCTGGAACATATTTTCAATTATACTTATATTTGTAATGGATCATACGTGTGAAAGCGTTCAGGCTTCGCCGGGCTTCTTCTCCTGAGAAGTCGGAGAACCATTTGCTTCCTGGATCATATTAAGCGCGTGCTCGATATCTTCATCGCTGGCTGCGGGAAGAAGTCCACGCAAGTGAATTTTTTGTAGATCCACGCTCTCCATGCCTCTGGCCTGGAGCAAAGCGCTCCAGGGGTCGGTAGCCTGTGGCTGGACCTGAGCGGCAGGATCTACTTCTGGCGCGGGATTGGACTGCAGGCCAAGCAATGTACGCCAGGCCGCGCTAAGTTCCGGGTTCTGGGCGGCGTCCAGATCCGCGGCAGATTGTTGTTTATTTTCTTCTTTTGGCGATTGCATATACATACCTCGTAAAATCAAGCCACGAAACCTTATTGCCCTAGATCGGGCGGAACGGCATAATCCCACATCAACTGCTGAGCGATAGTTCCCCAGAGGGGAGCCGCGGCAGTACTGCCAAAGATAGACAGTTGTGGCCGGTCCAGCTTCACCAGGATCACAAACTGTGGATTCGAGGCGGGGATAAAACCCGCGATCGAAGCTTCGGTCTGTGTGGCCGAAATGCCTTGAGTTGTAGCCGTGCCCGTCTTGGCAGCGACACTGTAGCCAGAGACAGGGATCAGAGCGGCCTGAGCCGTGGACGCTGATTGTGTCAGCATCTCAGTCAGTAGTTGGGCCGCGTGCAGGCTGATCACCCGTTGCTTCACTACTGGTTGCGTTTGGATCATATGGCCATTATCATTGATCGCGGCCAGAAGATATGGCCGCATCATTACCCCGCCATTGGCGATTGCCTGGTAGGCCTGAGCCATCTGCAGCGGAGTCGCGACAATGCTCTGACCAAAGGCCTGGCGCGTGAGATCGCTGACGGTCCATTGCTGGCTGCAAGGGGACCAGCCATGCATGCATGGCTGTCGGTAGAAGCCAGTGGCTTCGGGTCCATCATCGACTCCAGTCAACTGGCCGAAGCCAAAGCGTGCCAGATAGGGATAGTAATGATCGACTCCCAGGATCTCATGAGCCACATACGAAGCGCCCACATTGGCCGAGTGGATCAGCACCTGCGTCATAGTCTCAGTGCCATAAGCGCGGTTTTGCCAGTTGCAAACCACTGGCGCGTCGCTATAACTGATACAACCGTGATCCTGGAGCGTTGTATCTGGTGTAATCAAGCCCTGATCCAGCGCCGCGGCCATAGTCACCGCTTTCATCGTCGAACCAGGCTCGTAGGCGCAATACAGAGCAGGATTAAAGTATGCTTGCTCGGTATGCAGGCAGCCTAGATCATTATATGCCTGGCCGTACTGATTAGGATCGTAAGTTGGATAGCCAGCCAGGGCCACAACCGCGCCTGTTTTCGCGTTCAACACGACAACCGCGCCGCTCTGGGCCTGTACCTTACGCACCTGTGCCGCCAGGTTTTGCTCCACCATATACTCTACATTGCTATCGATTGTTAAGGTAAGATTGGCTCCATCAATCGGCACCTGTCGCTGGTCAACGCCAACCGTCAGAGGATTGCCCTGGAGGTCGGTCTCCGCCAATGATTGTCCCCGTGTGCCCGCCAGCAGCTGATTGTACTGGCCTTCCAGGCCATACGTTCCCGTGCTTGCGGTATCGCTTTGCATCACATACCCCATAATCTGAGCACCCAGCGTACCCGCGGGATAAATGCGCCATGTGCGTGGGTAAAGAAAGACATCTGGCAAGCGCTTATCTCGCAAGACGCGGCTCGCCTCAGGATCAATGCGCACCGCGACACGAATGGCGCCCGCGTCTTTGTTAAAGTCGGCCTGTAAAGTCGCGATAGAGACCTGAGGCAACGCCTCGTGGAGCGCCAGGGTCAGACTGTTCAGGTCATCTTGCGGATTCGTCGCGTGATCCGCCAGAAACTGATGCGGCTCGACATAGACATCATCGCGTACCACATTTGTCGCCAGAATATGTCCCTGGCTATCATAGATCAGCCCGCGTGACGCATTCAGCGGAATATCCTGTGTATGCTCCTGGTTCGCCTGTAGAGCCAGATTATAGCCGTCATGCGCTTGCAGTACCTGCCAGTAGTACAGGCGACTTAAGAGTGCCAGCATGCCCAGAGAGACCAGCAGAAAGATAATCATTTGCCGATTACGGGCGCGACGTAATGCGGAATTCACACTCTGGCCTCCTTTCCTGCTAGGGTTGTTGCTTATTCTGGTCTCCATTATTGCGCGCCTGCGCATTATTAGCGACCTGGGCATTCTGAGTACTTACAGGTGTCAGGCCCATTTTGATCGCGTACGCGGCGACATATTCTGGCGATTGCTCAGTGGCAATCTGATTTATCAGATCGCCATTTTGCCGTCGCAAGATGGCTTGTTGATTGCGCAATGCCTGAATTTGCTGATTAGTTGTTACGGCTTGTCCTTGCTGAAACAGGTAGAGCACAGCCATCAAACTCATCAGAAGCACGCTACAGACGCTCAGTGTCACCGGGCCAATGCGCGAAAAGAGGAGAGGGAGGCGTCGGCGGCTATGTGCCAGCCACGCCATTTCAGACGATCCACGCGCCCTTCTCTGTCGCGACCCATCCAGGGGTGGTCTCTGATGCTTCATCAGTAACGTTTCCTTCCTGTTTATAGGAGCAGACCTACTCATACTCGATCCGCGCGGATGACGCCAGCAGGCTGGCGAGGGATAATGTTTGGGCCGCGTATGAGCGTGTTCGTGTTCTACCTTTCCTTCTTTTCCGCCTGACAGCGGCAAGGAATAATTCTCTCTTGCCAGTTTGACGAAGAGCTTGTCAGGGTTTTTTCGTCATCTTGCCCGGAGAGAAACCGGTTGACGCACTACAAGCCAATAAGCGTTTCAGCGGCCCGCAGTTTGGCGCTGCGAGCGCGGGGGTTCATGGCGATCTCCTCTTTGCTCGGAGTCACCGGTTTATTCGTTAGCAAGCGTAGGCGCGCCCGATGATTGCACATGCAGACTGGGATACCGGGCGGGCAAATACAATTGCTTGCCTCGCGTCTCATAAAACCCTTTACCAACCGATCCTCCAGAGAATGAAAAGAGATAATGGCCATTCTTCCTCCACCCTGCTGGCTCTCTCCCGTTTCCGCTGCTTCTCCTACTTTTTCTTGCCTGCCGAGCAGTAAGACCTCCAGGAGTTGGGGCAGAGCTGCCTCTAGATGTTGCAGTTCTGCATTGACCGCGATACGTAGCGCCTGAAAAACGCGTGTAGCCGGGTGAATCACGCCCGGCTTATAGGGTATCCCAGCTGCCGCCACTTGCGCCAGTTGTGCTGTACGCGTAATCGCGCCTTTCTCGCGGGCTCGGATAACGCGCCAGGCTATTTGCCGGGCGCGATTTTCTTCGCCATAGCGCCAGAAAATATCTGCCAGTTCCTGCTCGCTGGCTGTATTCACCAGGTCTGCCGCCGACTCGCCCTGTGATTGATTCAGACGCATATCCAGGGGGCCATCAGTACTAAAAGAAAAGCCTCGTTCAGGATTTTCCATTTGATCAGAGGAAAACCCCAGATCAAGCACTATGCCCTGGATAGGGGTAAACTCGGCCTGTGCAACAAACCGGGCCACCTCTGAATAATTTCCCTGGACCAGAAGCAGACGACCCTGACGAACCTCGTCAGCGAGACGTAGCTTTACCTGTGCCAGCGCCTGTGGATCGGTATCAATGCCTAGTACCTTTCCCTGTGGGGCTGACCGCGCGAGTAGCGCTGCTGTATGCCCGCCTCCGCCTACGGTACCATCAATATAATGGCCATCAGGTTCGGTGCGCAGAAATTGTAACACTTCTGTGGGCATGACTGGAACATGCTGTGTTTGCATATATCTGTACTATGTAAATTGGCTTTCTTGTTTTTGTGCTCTCTGCTGGCAGAGTGGTGCTTGTGAGGTGATGGCTATTCCTTGCGGCGCGCCTCTCTCCGTAGAGAGTTGCATTTAGAAAGGAACTCCACTTCCCTCCGTATCTAGCTTTTGCTGGTACTCCTGCCAGGCTTTGCGGTCCCAGATCTCAATGTGATCGCGCACCCCGGCGACGGTTACCTCGCTACCTAGACTGGCGTACTCGCGCAACTTTGCTGGAAGAACCAGGCGTCCCTGGCTATCCAGTTCTATCTCGCTGGCACTGGGATAGATGCGCCGTTCAAAATCGCGTAACTCCTCGTCAGATTTGCCCGCGGCCAGAGCCGCGGATTTCTCTTCCCAGCGAGCCGTAGTATAGACTGAGAGACAGCGGCCCATACCTTTACTTAAGACCGCGCCGCGATCTAACTGTCCGCGAAACCTTACCGGCACTGCCAGACGCCCTTTCGCATCGATTGTATGTTCGTATTCTCCAAGAAACATAACGCAGGCTTTTCTCTTGCAGGTGCAAGCTCTCCGGTGGCCCCTGGAGCGCGCGCAGAATGTTCTCCCGCACTCTGCGTGTGCTTTGTAATCCCCACTCCACCGGCTAAACCTGCCATTTCGCCATCCTATTCCCCAATATTCCCCACTTCTCCCCACTCCATTATATCATTAACCGATCACAGGCGAAAAGGGTCTTATCCACCAATTTCCGTCTGTTCCGGTGGATAACTTGTGGATAACTTACTTCGATGCCAGTCTTTCCCAGTCTGTAGCCTCGCTTTTTCTCCGCGTACCCTGCTGATTTGTCTTTACCTTCTAGTACTCGATGTGACAAAAACCCCTCCTTCTCCGTTCTATTAGTACATAAAAACAACTATTTTTATGTTTGCTTGCGTTCTTTAATTTAAAAAATGTCGTGTATGGGTGGCCGGTGATAGCCAGAATCGGGAGAGGGTTCAACATGAGCCAGTGTTTACACTGTGGCAGGCCTTGCACGGAGCATGCCGTATTTTGTGAAGAATGTCAGGAACAGGCGCGAGAACTTTTTCATCAGGATTATCCTGAGCAAATTGCTTTTTCTACAGAGTTCTCCCCTCTTACTCCGGCCTCTTTTTCTTCTACTCAATCTGAGAAAAGAGAAGCAGGCCTGGAGGCAGTTAGTGTGCCTTTTGAACCCTCTGAGCCTGTCGCGGAGGTCGCGGCTCTGAGGGCTGACAGTGGCCAGGACCCCAGCGATCAGGCTGTCTCGCGCTTAAGCGCGGCTGCTCGCTTGATCGCGGCTGAAGAGGCGGGTGAGTCGCGTGTAAAGCGTTCTTTCCGCCTGAGACCATTGCGCGATATTTCGGCGGATATTCAACGCGCCAGTACTCCTCATCCTTCGCAGAAAGCGCACACAGAATTTGATACGCAACCGGGATCTGACGCGGGCCAGTTAGTGCGGTCGAATCACAAAGATCGCCTGGCCTGGCCTGCCTGGTTTGGGGAAGATGACGAAGCAGAGAAAGAGAGCGACGCCTGGGCCAACTTTACTGATCCGCTGCAGGCGCGCAGTCTTCCTACTGTTAACGATGCCGCGCCGATTGAGGAGGCGGATATTCGTCGTGTGCAGATGGAAGAGCAGACTACGCAGCCCTTATTTACAATGGTCAGAGCAAAGCGGCGTTTTTCGCGCTGGCATATAGCTTTTGCCAGTATGGTGCTGCTGGCTGTATTGGCGCTGCTCGTTGATGGCTCGTTACTCTCCTTCGCTTTTAATCATACCGGGCGCACTGCTAAAGCCCAGGCTGGTCCACCTACGCTTCTGCTTTCGACAAATCTTGTGAACCCTGGTGCGAGCGTCACTGTGCAATTATCTCATTTTGTTCCGCAGACCAGGGTGGTTTTGACGCATGATGTACAGGAGACACTTACCCTTAGCAATAATCAGTCTATCCTGGAGATCGACGCAAATGGCTCTGCCAGCGGGAATTTCTCTATTGATACTACCTGGGGACCAGGCTTCCATCTGATTGTGGCCGAAGATGTGGCCACGCGCGATACTGCCAGCGCGATGATGCAGATCGCGGGCGAGGGTCCGTCACGTCCGCCGCATCTGCTGGTAGACAATCCCTCGCTCGATCTTGGAGACGCAGTGCAGGGTGCGGATACTATTCAGCCGCTGGAATTGCGTAATTCTGGCAGCGGTTCTATCTCATGGTCCGCGAGCAGCAACGTGCCCTGGCTGCTAGTCGCGCCGGCGCAGGGAGTCTTCAGCGCGGGCCAGAGCATCTCGGTTGCGGTTCAGCGCAGTAATTTGCCGCCAAAGAGCTATACTGGCACGCTTACAATTTTCTCAACAGTTGGCGCGCCTCAAACGATACATGTGAGCATGAAAGTAAGTGCTTTGCCACCAGACGCGGGACCGATGATCTCTCTGGTACCGCCTTTGCTGGCTTTTACTACGACCGATGGGGCCACGGTGCCGGAGACGCAGATTGTAACCTTGAGTAATCCAGGCCAGCAAGCGCTCTCCTGGGCCGTAAATATTGGCGCGACGAGCAGGACAACTATGCAGGGAAAAAGCGCCACGCAAGCGACGGCTAATCCCACACCGCTGGCTGCCTGGCTAAGTACCGACCTGCACTCAGGTGTACTCTCTCCTGGAGGGAGCGTGCGTATACGTGTGTCGGTGAATAGCCAGAGTCTTTTGCCGGGCGCGTATATGGCTCCGCTGACCTTTAGCTCCGGGACGACATTAGGGGCCTATGATAATCCCCAGGTCATGAACGTGGCTCTGACGGTCCAGCCTCACTGTGGGCTATTGACCAGTACAGGTGTACTCGACTTTACAGCGGTGATGGGACAGACCAATCCCAGCAATCACACGGTAGGCCTGAGTACAACGTCAAGCTGCGGTAGCGATACGCTCGACTGGCACGCGTTGTCCTCAGCCGGATGGCTGACTGTCAGCCCACAGAATGGTCAGTTGAAGGGCATCAGCAACGGTGTGACCTCAATCGGTGCCAATACCACCACTCTAAAAGCGGGCAGGTATACAGGCCTGGTGACTATCCAGGCGGGTAAGAGCACACAAACGGTAGTGGTGTACTTGACTCTCCAGCCTCACCCGGCTCCCTCCGAGCCGATTCTCGGCGCGTCACCGCTCAGTGTGAACTTTAGCATTGTCCAGGGCCAGACGAGTCCAGCCAGCCAGGTGGTGACGATTACTAATAATGGCGGAAGCGCGCTGAAATGGCATACCAGCATCATCATGCTCGGTACCAACTGGCTGAGCGCGCTACCTACCGGCGGCACGGTTTTGCCTGACCAGACAGGCCAGGCGACTATCAGTGTCGATACCACTGGTCTGACGCCGGGTACTTATACCGGGCAGGTTATGCTTTCGGCCACGGACTCGCGCGGTGCGCCAGCCAGTGGGAGCGCGCAGGTAATCACCATCAGCCTGACGGTGCAGCCTCCCTGTAGCCTCGCTCAGCCCTCCGCCAGTTCATTACTCTTTACAGCTACGGCTGGCGGCGCGAATCCGCTGATGCAGACGGTCAATCTGACAAGTAGCGGGAGCTGTGCCTGGCCTGTGCATTGGACTACCACTTCATCGGCTGCCTGGCTTACGCTGTCCGCGCCCACTGGCGCGCTGACCACCCTCTCGCAGCAGGGTAGCATCAATGTGGGTGCCAATATCGCTGGCCTGGGAGCAGGCACATATAAGACGCAGGTGAAAATTAGCGCGGTTGACTCGGCAGGTACGGTAGCCAATGGCAGTCCACAGACTTTCTCAGTGGAATTGACAATACAACAGCCCTGTACCCTTTCTTTGTTAAATCAGATCACGCTCAAGGGTCCACCAGGGCAGACTAGCGCGGATTCGCAGGCATTTACTATAGGTACCGCTGATGCCTGTGGCGGAGATGTAAGCTGGACGGCTACCGGGGACGCGAATAGTAGTTCCTGGCTTAATCTCTCCGCAACCTCTGGCACAGATGTTGCTAATAATGGGAGTAGCGTGACTGTCAGCGCTTCTACAAGTCAGCTAGCACCCGGCAACTATACAGGCCAGATCACTGTTTCGGCCAGTCTAAATGGTGTAGTCCTCCAGGGTAGTCCGCAAACCATCACGGTCAACTTGCAGGTCACTGGCTATACAGTCAGCGGCACCGTTCAAGCCTGTGCTGGTCCCGCCCCTGATTGCAGCAGTTCTCAAGCGTTCAACAGCGCCACAGTTACATTGGTTAACGATAGCAATAATACGATTGAGACTGTAACCACGGATAGTTCTGGCAATTTCACCCTGACCAATGTTCCGCCAGGCACCTATACCATTAACGTCAGCGGCTCCGTAAATTCAGTCGCCTACAGCGGCTCTGTGATGGTCTCGGTGAATGGGAACACGAATAGTGTAAGTGTCTCAGCCTTTCCTTCCTAAAAATGTCTTCGCGCAGAGAAACGCGAGAGTTGCATGTGGCTTGCCACATGCAACTCTCCATGGTGATCCCTGATTTTGCAGAGGTTTGGTGGGCGCTACGCGCCCACCAAACCTCTGCAAAATCAGGGATCACTCATCTCTGATTTTGAAAAAAGCCTCTTTGAACGTATATAATGATAAAGATAGATGCTTTGGGCATGAACGAGTGAGCGGGAAAGGGACATGTGGAGGAGGCCTTTTTGTTATAGAATGTGCAGAATAGAGAATGAGCTGGTACAGGTATGGAAACAATTCGCTGCCCGCGCTGCCAGAAAATGTTGCGCACTGATGCTCGGAGTTGTAGTCGTTGTGGCCTGGCTATACCTGAGAGCAAAGCAGCCAGGAAGCGGAATGTGAGCGATGGCGATACTGGTCAGTTTACCAGTCCACTGGCTTCACCGCATCGTGCAGGCCATTACTCTGGCCTGCATCCTGAAGATCAGCCTTTTCAATCCAGTTTCTTTTTGCGTGTTGAACGCCCGCTGGAGCCAGAGCAGGTTGAAGCGGACATGAGCAGGGTCCTGGATCTGGAGGCCGAGGAAGTAGCACCTTCCACATACCCGGCTCGCCCTCCGCGCCTGGAAGAGTATGAGGAAGAAGAGGAGGATGCGTCGGCCTACAGCGCTCTAGCGGATTTGCCCACGCTCTATTCTCGCCGCTCCCCCGAGACTCCACTGCCCCCGACGCTGACAGCAGGTTGGTCAGGTTGGCCCAGGAGTAGGCCACCGGTCATCAAGTGGCTGGTGACTGCTGCGTTAATCAGCTTTTTGCTGGCGACCGGCTTGCTGGCTTTTTTGCTGGTGGGCAAGGACCAGAGCCAGGCTCAGGTAGAGCCACCGCGGCTCATCGCGACGCCGGGTGAGGTACGCGTAGGCGATCTCTTGCAACTGGCTGGCAAGGGTTTCGATGCCCGTCACATAGTTGCCTTGACACGCGATGCGGGCCTGAGTGTACTGGACACGCAGGGAAAGCAGATTTTACCGACCACTGATGCACAGGGAGCTTTTCAGATGCGTCTGCCAATTACAGCAGCCTGGCAGATAGGTCTGCATACATTACAGGCCAGCGAGGAACATCTTAAAACTACAACCATGCTGACCATTCAGGCGGTTCTCGCGGGTCCACCGAGCCTGCAACTGGGTTTCGCGCGCATTGATCTGGGTAGTGGAAATCCTGGTACGCTCTCGCAAAAGACACTGGCACTGAGCAATGCTGGCGGTGGACGCGTCTCCTGGAGCGCGCGCAGCGATGTAGCGTGGCTCTCGCTCAATCCTGGCAGCGGCAGCTTTGCCGGCAATACAATTGTGACGTTGACAGTCAATCGCGCTAACTTACCACCTGAGGCCTATCTGGGTCAGATTATTTTTACTCAGAACCAGGGCACGACGCAGACATTGCACGTTTCTATGACTGTTGACACCTCACCAGCTAATCTGGTGCTCTCAAGCGCCTCGCTAGCCTTCGCGGGCACGCCCGTGCAGAGTCCCGCTGGCCAGACGATCGTGCTGCAGAATAACGGTGGGCAGCCCTTAAACTGGAGCGCCGGTAGCACCACCTCGGACGGAGGGGCCTGGTTAAACGTCACGCCGGCCAGCGGCAGACTTGACGCGAATACCTCAGTACCTTTGACCGTCACTGTCAACACCCTTAAAATGGTCGTAGGCAGCTACCAGGGAGGCCTCGCTTTTAACTACGCGGGTGGTCAGGGGCAGCAGGTGACTATTACGCTCACTGTAGCTCCTCCGCCCCAGGCCAGTATTCACCTTTCGCAGCAAAGCCTGAGCTTTCGCAGCAACCAGGGTTTTGATCCAACTCCCCAGAACGTAGTTGTCGTCAATTCCGGCAATGCCCAGCTGAACTGGGCCATCCAGTCTGATATCATCGGCCAGGCCTATCTACATATCTCCCCTGCCAGCGGCAGCCTGGCGCCGGGTCAGAGCGTAAGCGTAGTCGTCGCGCCCCATCTATACAGCGCCAATGGTACCCTCAAATCAACCTTAACGATCGTGGATAGCGACACAGGGACTACGGTGCCTAATCAGCAAATTGTTGTCGTCGTCGCGGTTACCAATCAGGCGGTTATTACGCTCAATACGTCGCGTTTAGATTTTACCCATAGTAGCAGTAACACTGATACAACCTCTTCATTAATCATCACTAACACTGGTAGCCTGCCGCTCAATTGGAGCCTGGTAGCCGCAACGCAAGTGCCCTGGCTCTCCTTCAACACAGTCAGCGGCAGTCTGGCAGCGGGCGGCGAGGTATTTATCAACGTACGCTGTCTCAGTACCAGCATGAAACCTGGCACTTACACTGTCACATTAACGGTGAAAGACACCGATACTGGTGCAGTTGTCGCGCCACAAACGGTCAACGTGACCCTGGTTGTCTCGGCCTGATCTTGCCTGGCAAAGTAAAAGTACTGACAGCTTGCCATGAAAGAGTGACTTTTGCCAGGCGCAGCCAGGGTCGTTGCACTGCTTGCGGGATTTTGTTATAGTAGGATAACGAGATCATATATCTGCGCTGGCTGCTACTCGTAGTAACGAGGGAGTCGCGGCCCGCTCTTTTTCGTTTATGCGCACAAAACAGGCTTATGGAGGAATACCAGTCGTGCCAAAGATTCATTTTATCCGTGAAAATATACAGGTAGAGGTGCCGGAGGGCGATCATGTGCGTTACCCGGCTCTGGAAAACGATGTACAGATTTACAGCGGCCTGTGGAATCTAGCGAACTGCCATGGCAATGGCCTCTGTGCCACCGATCGGGTAGTCGTCACCCCGGCCAGCAATGTCAACGAGCACACCGTCCTGGAGAAATTGCGCCTGGGCAACGCGATCAAGCAGAACCCTAATCTTCGCCTGGCCTGCCAGGTCGCAGTTTATGGGGATGTTGAGGTCGAGACGCTTCACAAATAGCTACTCTCCCCTTCTATTTTGTACAAGCAAAACACGAGTGATCCCTGCTTTTGCAAAAGCAGGGATCACTCGTGCTGCTGCAAAAAAAGCTGGGAGCGCTTATAGCTCTTTTGGTCGCGCGGGGCGTTTCAGGCAGCGGACGGTTCGACCACAAAGAGCACAGTGGCGGCCAGTTGATCATTCCAGTAAACTTCGGCTTTGCCTTCCGCGGGTAGCCCATAGATAGTGGTAAAAGTGACGGCCACCGACTGATTAGGCAGAATCGGGTCTTTTGAGCTGTCTGACCTGTAGAAATGATTATCGGTATACCACTTGATAGTAATTGAGCCAGGCGCTTTTTGTTTATCAGTCTTGGCGCCACAGTCGAGGTAGATGGCCTGGCCGACCGTAAACTTATTGACCAGCATGGTAATCTGGCCGTTGTTCTCTCTGTTTGAAATACCTACCGAGTAGACCACATTTGCGGCAGGACTTTTAGTGAAGACTATCTGGTTAGAGGGGACGTTTAGTATGCCCTGGCTTGCGCTGATCGAGGGCGGCGTATAGTTGCCGAAGAGTTTTTCGAAAAAAGCGAATTTGCCGGTTGCTTGCGCGTAGTAAATAGATCCTCCGCAGAGCAAGGCAACGACGACGATCACGCTGATCAGGCCGCTAATCGCGCGGTAGCGTGGAATGATCGGGCGTGGTTTGGTATACATAGGAGCCACATAGACCGGCGCTTCCTGGTCGGCATCGGGCAGAGCTGGCAGCAGCGAGTTGACCTGTGGAACACCCGGAGCGATGGTGGGGAAGGCGCTGGGCAGGATTGCGAGTCCCTGGGCATCAGGGCGAGCCTGATAAGGTACTGGCAGTAATGCCTGCGACTGATCTTGTTCTGGCTTGCGCGTCTGGCGCTCGCTTTTATTGTGCGACCAGAACGAGTTATCGCTACCGTTAGGTAGCTGACCTGATGGCTGTTGTGCCTGGGGGAAAGCCATCTGCTGCACGCCCGAATCGCTGAAATTGGTTTGAGGCGCGGGGAAGCCCATTTGCCCGTTCGAGGAACCCCAATTATTCTGCGTTACACCTGATCCACCCCAGGCAGGCGGGAGGGCTGCCTGGTTCTGATTGCCGGGAAAGGACGTGTACTGGCCATTCCATGCCTCGTTGATCAGGGGAGAGGGTGCATTACATAATGGACAAGGCGCGTTACTCGCCGGTCTAAAGCCATTACAAGAAGGACACTGCATCGTTTTCCCCTTTTTCCTGTTCTGTATTTATGCTTCTCATTGCTACCTTGTAGCTAACGGTAGCACCCGCGTTGCCCAAGGTCAAGCATTTACACCGCGCATAAGGCAAAAGGGCTACAAGTTTAAATCAATAAACGTGTTTCAATTTGTATCTCGCGCATCGTCAGGATATCTCCTTGAAAGTTCGCAGTCAAGCATGCTACGATTATAAACAAAAGCAGTGTAGGAGAGCGCCGGGCATTCAGGGCGCGAAAGACAGGTGGGTTATGTCCGAAACTCAGGAGCAGTGGTATCGACAACAGGCAATCGAGCGCCTGGCTCAGCATATTCCATTTGAGGCGGACAAGGCTAGCAAGTCGGAGCAGATAGAGATGTTACGCGGGTTGGTGATCAAGCATGGCCGCGAGATGGACCCCGAGCTTTTTGGTTTTGAGGCGCGCAGTGAACTGCTGCGCCTGGGCCTCTGGGGTCGCATAGGACCGGAATAGGCGCTTGCTTGCTTCCTCTCATATATCTGTGTGCTATGATGTAGCTAGAGAGCAGGTAGGTTGCCATTGGTGAGGACTCTTATTTCAAGCGGGTAAAGGGTGTAATTATGCTGAAAAATACCTTGTTATATATGGCCCAGAATGAGTCTGTGCGCAATTTTGTGATGAATAATCAGGCGGCACGTGGCGTCTCTCGGCGCTTTGTGGCTGGAGAAGAGCTGGATGAGGCGCTGGAGGCTACAAAAAAACTCAATCAACAGGGGTTGCATGTTTCACTGGACTATCTGGGCGAGAATGTTTCAGACATAGACAAAGCTCGCGCGACTGCGCGCGGTTATCAACAGATCCTTGACCGCATTCATGACTCCGCAGCTGACGCCAACATTTCTATCAAACTGACAGCGCTGGGATTGGATATTTCAGGTGAGCTCTGTGAGCAGAATCTGACAGAGATTCTTGAACACGCGGGGAAGTTTCCGCTTTTTGTGCGCATCGATATGGAGAGTTCAGCCTATGTTGAGCGCACCATGGATTTAACGCTGCGCATGCATGAGCGCTTTGAGCACGTGGGTACGGTCATTCAGTCTTGCCTTTATCGTAGCAAGAAGGATGTGGAGCAATTAATCATCCAGGGGGTGCGCGTGCGCCTGGTCAAAGGAGCGTATAAAGAGCCGAAATCTGTCGCGTTCCAGGTTAAAAGTGATGTTGATCGCAACTATATTCGCTTGATGACCCTGCTCTTGCAGCGCGGCAATTATCCCGCGTTGGCCACACATGATCAGGCGATTGTCGATGCAGCCTGTAAGTACACGCGGAATAATGGGATTAGCCCGCGCTCTTTTGAGTTTCAGATGCTCTACGGCATTCGTCGAGATTTGCAGGAGAAGCTGGTCAGGCAAGGCTATAATGTGCGCGTCTACGTGCCATATGGCTCGCAATGGTACCCTTACCTGATGCGCCGTATGGCCGAACGACCCGCGAACCTGATTTTTGTCGCGAGCAATGTCGCCCGTCACCAGGGCTAGTAGACGCGTTTCGCGAGGATAAAGCCTATGACTGATTTTGTTGTTGCGAACGGAGTGGCTGATGTCAGGTGCGAACCCGCTGATGAGTCCGAGCGGGTGACGCAGGCATTGCTCAATATGCCAGTGTATGCCGGGCAAGCACAGGGTGAGTGGGTGCCTGCTAAACTGGTGGACTACATGGGTTGGATGCGTCTAAGCGATCTGGCGGAGCCGATTCAGAAATGCTTGTGCAAAGTTGGGAAGCATTGCGTCACCCCATTGCCCCTGATCGCGGTTGTGCAGGCGACGCACGTCTCTCTTTACGCGGAGATGGAAGGTCAACAGAGTCTGGGGCTGGCCTATTTCTCTACCTGGCTGCCTGTGCTGGATACCACGCAGATCACGCGTGTGCAGGTGGCCCTGCCGGGTGAGCGTGCCGCCTGGCTTGAGCGTAACGCGCTCGATATACGCCAACGCCGTGAACCATATCCGTGCCAGCCAGTCGAGACCCTGCTCGGCTACGCGCGCCAGTTTCTGGGTGTAGAGTATCTGTGGGGCGGCACCAGTTGGGCTGGCCTCGATTGCAGTGGCTTCGTCCAGCTCTGCTATCGCGCGAGCGGCTATTATATTCCGCGCGATGCTGATCAGCAGGATGGCTTTCTTCATCACGCCATCGAGCGTCCCCAGATGCGCGCGGGCGATCTGATCTTTTTTGGTAGCCAGGAGATTACCCATGTTGGCCTGGCCCTCAATGATCACGAATATATCCACGCCGAAGGCCAGCACTACAATTGCGTGACCATCAACAGCTTGCGCCCTGCTGACGCCCATTACTATCCGCGCCTGGATCAGATTGTCTGGAGCTTGAAACGAGTGATAGCATAGGCTGCTCTCTCCGTGTTCTCTGCTTGTTTTAGGAAGGAACTCTTCTTCATGACCCTGAAAACACCGGACCGACGTGAGATGCGTATTCTTTTTAACCAGCGTCTCTCCATGCGAGATGGCATAACGTTGTCCGCTGATGTCTATCTGCCAGCAGGCGAATTAAAACAGCGTCCCGTAATCCTGACTCGTACGCCATATCTCAAGGCAAGTATGATTGTTGTTGAGCGAGCCAGGCAATTTGTGAAACGCGATTATGTGTATGTTGCCATGGACGTGCGCGGACGTGGCGACTCTGATGGAGAGTTCACGCCGTATTTCAACGAGGGCCGCGATGGCTTTGATGCCATCGAATGGTGCGCGCGCCAGGCGTGGTCTGATGGCAACGTGGGCACCTATGGGGGTTCATATCTTGGCCGTATTCAGTGGTTAGCTGCTTTGCAACAGCCGCCGCATCTGCGCACCATGGTCGTGCTGGTTCCACCCTCAGATCCTTTTGTGGAGACGCCCACAGGCTTGCCCAGTCCTATCCATCTCTGCTGGCAGCATTATGTTAGTGGACGGGTTACACAGCCGATGGAGGCGGTTGACTGGGAGAAGGTGTACTGGCATTTGCCTTTGCTGACTATGGATGAGCAGGCTGGCAGGGTAAACCCTCACTGGCGAGCCGATTTTGCGCATCCTCAGCTTGACGAATACTGGCATGAACTCTGTTATCAGCAGCGTTTTGAGGAAATCAGCCTGCCCGCGCTGCATATTTCCGGCTGGTATGATGATGAACAGATCGGCACACCGCTTAACTATATCGGCATGACCACGCGTGGCGCCACTGCCGAGGCACGCGCGAACCAGCGTTTACTCATGGGTCCCTGGGGACATAATGTGAATACCTCCTCGCGGGTGGGTGAATTGGACTTTGGTCCCCAGGCTGTGATTCCTATTTATGATGAAGTCACGCGCTGGTTTAAGCGCTGGCTACGCAATGACTCCCAGATCAGTCAGGACCCACCAGTGCGCATTTTTGTTATGGGTGAGAACATCTGGCGTGATGAGCAGGAATGGCCGCTGGCTCGCACGCAGTGGACGCCGTTCTATCTGCATAGCGGTGGAGGCGCTAATAGCCGCTTTGGTGATGGCACGTTGAGCATTCTGCCTTCCGCTGAAGATGAACCGGCGGATGGTTATACCTATCATCCAGCTAATCCTACGCCTTTCCTGACTGAGCCAACCTCCGAGCAGATTGGGGAGGCGGACGACTATACGGCGGTGCAGCGGCGCGACGATGTACTGGTCTACCAGACCGAGCCCCTGCAGAGTGCTACAGAGATCACTGGTCCTGTCTATATGGAGCTTTATGCCTCGTCCTCCGCGCCCGATACGGATTTCATGGCTATGTTAATCGATGTCTGGCCCAATGGCTATCGTCAGCGTCTCTGCGATGGTATGGTGCGGGCGCGTTTCCGCGCCGGGATGGATAGTCCTTCGCTGATCGAACCGGGACAAATTTACCATTATGCTTTTACCTGTTGGAATACCTCTCAAGTCTTTAAAGCTGGCCACCATATCTGCGTACAGATTTCATCCAGTTCCTTTCCCAAGTACGATCGCAATTTGAATACAGGGGCGGCTTTAGGCCAGACCAGCGAGTTTGTTAGCGCCGAGCAGCGCATCTATCACGACGCGGACCATCCTTCCGCTATCATCTTGCCGGTGATTCCTACATAAAGCTGGCACACACTCATTCAATCCGCGCTATTGAACTGCTTTATGCTCCTGAGCGCGCTGGCAATAGCCTGCCGCGCTCTCGCGCAGGTGCTCAAGTTCGTTTTCTTTGAGAGGTCTGACCACTTTTGCTGGTATGCCCAGGGCCAGAACTGCCTCTGGGATTTCTTTGTGTTCGTTGATTAGCGCGCTGGCTCCTATAATGGTGTTGGAGCCTATAGTTGCATGCGAGAGGATTACCGCGTTTATGCCCACCAGCACGCGATCGCCAACTGTCGCTCCATGTACTACCGCGTTATGCCCGATAGTGCATTCTTCCCCGATAGTCAGGGGCGCGTCCCCATCAACGTGCAGCGTGCAATTATCCTGCACATTGGTACGGGCGCCAATCATGATTAGAGCGCTATCTCCGCGCACCACCACGTTGTACCAGATACTTGCCCCCTGACCAATGGTCACATTGCCAATAACTACAGCGCCCGCCGCGATAAAGACATCCTCAGCGATAGTAGGCCACACGCCCTTGTACGGAAGGATCGGCATGCCAGTTGCTCCTTTTACCAGACAATTACTAATGTGCCTATTATAACACTCCTCCTCTTAGATTTTGTTGGCACATGCGATTGGTAGGCGCAAACCCACCCCAGATTATAAAGGAGCATTGGCATGATTTGCAAAAGCAGCAAGATTGAAGGATTGTCAAAATTACGGTAGAAGATTATCTATATAATGTGAAAAGTATAATTAGTACTTGCAGATATTCAAGAAATATGATATTATCCTGCAGTGAGCGCATCTCTTGCTGGTGGCTCACTGCCATATTCTTTGGGGAGCACACGAGAAGAAAGAGTATGGTACACTTGAATTACGATCTTGGAGGAAGCTATAGTGTCGTGGGATTTGATAGGAAAAGCTCTGGTCAAGGAATGGGTCGAGGATTTTTTCGACTACTTCATCCCAGGAGCGGAATATGTCGGCATGCGTAATGTGCAATGCAGACGCGCCTGGACGGCCCATTTGCGGGGCGGGAGATACGCGCGGATATCGTGCCAGAGGCTGTGCGGGATGGTCAGCATATGCTGATGGCTATTGAATGGCAATCGACCAAAGATGATAAGATGGATGATCGGTTATTGTTTTATAGTGGTGAGTTGACGAGGGTATATGACATGGTTGTATTTCCTATCGTCATTTACCTGCAGGCTGTTAGTGACGTGCCACAATCGCCGCTGACCCGCCTTCTTCCTGGGGAGGCTGTGGCCTGGGGAAACACGTTGCTCACATTTCATTTTATGAGCCTGGAAGTCTGCAAGATGCCAGTGGAGGAGTTACGAGCAATTGGTCGTGATGCCTTTTATGTGCTAATGTTGTTGAGCAAAGGGGGTGCGACGAGAGAGGTCGTTGATGAAGTACTGGACCGCTTGCTCAAACGCAGAGACAAGCGCAAAGAATCAATCGTAGCTGCCTTCTTTTTTGCTAGCAAAGTTATGAAGTCCGCAGAAGATCAGAAGTTTATAAATGGGAGACGCAAGATGATCAAAGACACACTACAAGATAACTGGCTTTACAAAGAATTGTATGAGGAAGCCCGCGAGGAAGGTCTTGAGAAAGGTCTTGAGAAAGGCCGTGAAGAGGCATTAGAGCAAGGGATCGAGGCTCTGGTGGAGGCTCGTTTTCCTGAATTGCTAGCTTTTGTGAAAAATCAGCTTGCCTCTTTTGGAGACTGGCAGAAGCTGCAGGAGGTCTTAATTATTATCGGCACAGTGAAAACGGCGGATGAGTTGAAAGAATGCCTGGCCACCAGCGCAATAAATGGACTGAAATAATCCTTGCTTATATTGCGCTGAGCAGAAAGAGGGGCAGGGGCCAATGCAGGTCCCGCCCCTCTTTCTGCTCAGCGCAATACGCCCTGGAGAAGCGAGCAGAAGCGTTTTGAGTGGATGCTGCATAGCGCCGGGACGAACGAGCGCGGGTTTCCCAACCCTGGCAATTAGACGTTTATAACCTGGCTTTCCCGAAAAAGATCGAGCCAGACAGTGCCAAAGTAGGGAGAGTATAGGACACCTGGATCATTGTTATAACCATATGAAGTATGCCCATTGAGATAGAGTTGGCCGTTAATCGTAAGAAACCAGCCGCCGCCACTTGAACCTCCAGTCATATCGCAAGCGATGCCAGGAGGAGACTCTGTATTCTGATTATCATCGGTTTTGAGCACTGAGGACTCGCATTTAATCTGGACGCGCCCGGTAAATGGAGGGGCGGCTGGATAGCCAAGTGCCAGGTACTTGCGCGATACATAATCAATATTGGTCAGCCCGGTAATGCTACCGAAAGCATCCGCGAGCTTTTTGCCGCCGGGAGTACCAGACACAACCACAGCCATACCAAAATCGTTCCCATACCAGCCGTCTGGGCGATCGCTATGGTCCAGCCAGAGTTTATCTGTAACCAGGATGCGGGCGATATAGAAGTGACAGCCGTTTCCATTGTACATCGGGCAAAAGACCCAGTTAGAAACAAAGTGTTTGCTATTAACCACGCAATGCCCGGCGGTATCAACCAGGCTGCGGTTCAGGCTTGCCACAATAGTTCCTGAGCAGACAAAATCCTTGCCTTCATTGCTAAAAAAGACTTTTCCCACCTGTGAATAGAGAGGATTGGTCGGCGAAGAGTTGGGGCGTGCCTGCCGATAGCCAGTCGCCTGGCGAGTACGTGACTGATAATGTGCGCGCGGAACTGCCACCTTCTCATCGATCGCCGGGATATCAGCGGAGAGCGCGGAAGCCATACGTTTGGGGGTCCAATACTGGATAACGTTTTCGGTTGATGTCATTGTATCTGAAAAGACCACCGGGTTGGCAGGTGTATTCTCAGCATATGTCCGCACGGGTGCCGCGAGGAGCATACTCAAGAACAGTCCATACAGACAGCTGGCCAGAGCCATGTACAAGCAGCGTATCTTCTTCTGTGTGAACATAAGATTGCATATTCCTTTGTCGCTCGTGTTAAGCGTGTAATGTGAAGATAAGAATCCGCGGAGTGCTCTTATAAGCTACTCTCTGCAAGAGAGCCACCAAGCATATATCTTCCAGTTGTAGTATGTTGAGTTAAGAAAATCACTTTCGCCGATCTTGTGAGGACTTATGCTGTTGCCATTACCTGGAAGGTTGCGTTTACTGTTGGCTGGCCGGGCTGGTCTATAGAGACGCGGATAAGCCAGTTGCCGGCCATAGTGAAAGTCTGGTCGGCATTGAAGATGGTAGTGTAGGTGGGATTGCCGCTTTGCAGGGTAGCGCTGGTGGTGCCCATATTCATAATTTGCATATTGATGGCGAGCCTGACGATAGCATTGCTAAGCGTCTGACCTTGAGGGTTATGAATGGTGAGGGTGAGTGTATTACTTGAGCCAACGCGCGCGGGGGCCACTTGCAGGGTCATAGTCAGCCCACTAACGGTCTGAGTCTGAGTCTGAGCGGCAGGGGTCGCTGAGGAAGAACTGGCGTTAGCCTGGTTGACGAGGGCAGCATAGTTCACGTTGGGGAAGACCACAGGTGGCGCGAAAAAGTTCATCAGGGCTACGCAGATTAGGGTAAGCGCGGCCAGCGCTGAGATCGTGTGCAGGGCGCGTTTAATCGTATGCTCGGTCTTGGCGATCTCAAATGTGCGCGTGCGGCGCGCGGGCATTTCCGAGGCGACCACGGGCAGCAGGACAGCCTGGCGCTGGAGTCTGGGCAGTAAAAAGCAGAGGATGGAAGCCGTAAAGACAAGCATCAGCAGAAGTAGCGGGTCACGGACGAGCAGTGCATGTCCGTAGGAGGTATTGAGTAGTTGATCAGGAGTTTGAATACCGGCCTCATTCAAGAAGAGTTCGCTGACCAGGAGGACACCGATGGCGGAAATTAGAAATGGGCGGGCGCGTTTGAGAATGCGAATAAGCATTTCCGCGTGTTGATCGGAGTTCGTGGCAGGTTGCAGGGGCAGGAGTGTAAAGCCGAGATAGGCGATACAGCCAAACCACATGGCCTGAGCAACCAGGGAGAGCCAACTTAAGAGAACCGCGCTGATGGGCAGAGGAGTCAGATGAATAATTTCGTTTGAGAGTGCCAGGGTGAGCATAATCAAGCCGGCAAGTACTAACTGGCTGGCCCTTTGCCAGGGTGATGACTGATAGGTAGAGATTTCGGTTAGCGTATTATTATGAGCGGTAATTCGCGGCTGCGAGACCCCTGTAGCGCGTGCTTGAGAGAGATTTGCCGCTACCGCTCCACTGACTTGCGAGCGCGTGAGCATGGAGAGCGCGGAAGATAGAGTTCCGCTGGTCTCAGGAGTGGACTCCGCGCGCACTTGCTGGCGGAACTGGCGGAAGTATTTGTTGCTTCTACTTACAGGAAGCGTAGAGGCGGAGGCGGGCTGTTGCTGGTGGTCTTTGCCCCACCAGAAAAGGCATAAAGCAGCCACGAGCAGGACGACACGAGCCAGCCAGAAGAGGCCATAGTTTGTATTCAGCGTGAACTGCGTGAACATATCCAGGCTGATCCCGCTCGTGCCAGACGTTTGAGCGAATGACGTTATACGCAAGATTAGATTGATGATTTCGCCGACTAACAGGCCCGCGAGGCAGAGAGCCTGGAGTGGGCGCGCGTGCTTGTGTGCCTGGGCTAGGAGGTTTGCCGGGATGGCGCGCGGAACAATGATTGTTTCGGCGATCAACATCCCGGCCCAGAACAGTAGGGCCAGGGTTACCAGCCAGTCCCAGGCCACAGAGAGCGCGCCCTGAATGGTCATGGACGGAAAATTATTGCTGGTGCTCGGTCCCAGCGTGGGTGTACCCGAGACCCCTGTGTTAGAGAAACCCAGGTTAAAGCCAATCAGTCCGCTCGTTGTGCGCCCATCGGTCAGAGAAACTGCGGTCCATTTTATTTCATAACCACCCTGTGGAAGCTTATTGGCCGGCAGTAGGGAGATGTCCAGCTCTTGCGGATTACTCGCGTTGATGGTGCCATAGTCAGTACTTACCACTTTCCCCTCGCTGGCGCCAGCGGTAAAAGCGGAGACGATAGCCTGAGTGGTGGAAGCGATAGGCGCGTCAAAATAGATCCGCACCAGGGCTGGCGCTTTGTTAATCGTCGAGCCATCGATAGGATCAGAGCCAACAACAAAAGAGTGCGCTGAGGCCATTGGTGTGTCACCCGCTAGCGGCAACCAGCTTACTGCTAGCAGCAGGCAGGCACAGAACAAGGCTATAACCAGTAATTTATGGTAACGGCGCTTTTGCATTGATCTCCTCGTCTTTTATCAGTCTTTATTGATTGTACATCTGAACTAGAGAGGGCGCAAGGGGAAAATGGCAGTTACCCTTCTCACACTCTGTGGAGCAAAAGACTTTCGAATAGCCCTGGATTAGCAGAAACATCTATAGACAGAATGCCTTGCTTCACATTATAATTCTTCTATGAGACATAGATGTACATGTATTTGATCTTGCGGGGAGGGAACCGCCGTGTTCACAAGGCTCTTTCGCTTACTCTTGACTTTGCTGGTTGTGGGTGCTCTGATCTGGTTTTTTGCTCCACGGGTTCTCGATGGCGCGGCTAACTCTCTAATTAGCTCAACGGTATCCAAGGCGCAAGGTCTGGCTCAATATGTGCCCGCAGGTATAAACTCGCCGAATCTGACGAAAGGCGATCTGCAGATTAATATGACCGGGCTGACGCCCCGTACTCCGTACCAGGTAACTCTGGACGAGGGTCAATGTGGCCAGACAAACGTAGCGCTTGGTACGGCGCTATCTGACGCCAATGGAGCTCTCTACAAAGAGTATCCCCTGCCCTCGCTTGATACCAAAAAGACCTGGTTTATCAGTTTGTGGCAGCAGAGTCAGAACGTTGCCTGTGGCCAACTCCAAACAAACCTGGATACCGGCGCTCAGGTGGTTAATGCGGCTCAGAATGGTCCCGATGTCTTTGGTCCTCAGCCCTCAGACACTTCCCAGAACCAGAATGCCACTCCCACAGATAACAGTCAAAGCACGAATACGCCTATCGTGAATGGTTTTCCCAATACTGGCGCCGGACCCGCCAGTCATCAACAGTACGATAACAATCAATATCCACGCAAATATTAGTTTTCTCTGCATGAAGTAGCATCCGCGCCGCTTCATGCAGTGTACTCATCTCTCCCAGCCTTACATATAAATGCTGCATCCCCGCTTTTTTAGCCTGTTAATCCGAGCCGGCAGCGCAAGTAGCTTGTTCCAGCGTAAATCCAATTTTTCCAGGTGTTTGAGCTTGCCAATAGACTCTGGGAGAGCAAGGAGCCTGTTTGCTCTCAAGTCAAGGAACAGCAAACTGTCGAGTTTGTTAAGAGTCGAGGGCAATTCCATCACATGGTTGTTGCGCAGGTCAAGATAGGTTAGTTGCGTAAGTTGCGTCAGCTCTCCGGGGAGAGTAGTCAGCCTGTTATTTGCTACACGCAGCTCTTTCAGCTTTTTCAGCTTGCCAAGTGATCCTGGCAGGCTTGCCAGCAGGTTGTTCATGGCGTGCAGTTCGCGCAGATTGTCTAATTGGCCAAGCGTCTCTGGTAGTGTAAGCAAGCGATTGTTATACACACGCAACTCTTGCAGACTGCTCAGACTGCCGAGGCTGGTGGGTAGAGTGGTCAACTGGTTATCTGTGAGATTGAGATACTGGAGATGAGTGAGATGCATAAAAAGCGCCTCTGGCAGAGTGATCAGGCGATTGTCATGGATATAGAGAAAAAACGTCAGCTTCTTAAGCTTGCCCAGCGTCTCCGGCAGTTTCGTCAACTGGTTATGTCCCAGATCAAGCATGCGCAGTTCTATTAGTTCACCGATACGATCAGATAGGGTAGAGAATTGATTTTCCGCGATATTTAGTGAGTGGAGTCCAGTCAGTTGCCAGAAGGACTCTGGTAAAGAGATCAGGCGATTATGGCCCAGGCTGAGTTCTTTGAGATTGGTAAGCTGGCTGATTGTCTCGGGTACAGTGAGTAGCTGGTTGTGATAGGTATAAAGCGTGTTCAGACTGGTAAGCTGGCCGATAGTGGCAGGTAACTCGGTTAACTGGTTCGCGCTCATATGCAAGCCTTGTAGTTGTTTCAGGTCGCCCAGCGACTCCGGCAGGGTGGTAAGTTGATTTTCGTCCAGGCGCAGCGTTTTAAGAGAGGCCAGCCTGCTCAGCGACTCCGGCAGGGTGGTAAGCTGATTGCCAGTTAAATCTAAATATCGGAGATCAGCGAGTTGATCGATGGTAGACGGCAAAGCTGCCAGTTGACAATAGCGAGCAGAAAGAGCCACAATGCAGTTTTTTTCGAGGCAAATGCCCATTTTCCCGTTAGAAATCTCATGGCGCGTAATCACAGGTATATTTTCGCCGGCTTTAAGATAGCCACACTCTCTCAGTAGCGCACTCAGTTCCATGAGAAAGGGCATTACTCGTGTGGGAAGCGGAATCGCGGATAAATTGTTTTTAAGCTTACTGATATATTTTCTCCTTTATTAACGGCGCAAGATCAGAACTTTAAAATTGCCCATGCCGGAGGGATTGGTCAGAATAGCGGCCCACTGGCGCAGGTTGTACCAGCCCAGGAGGGCGATCTGCCCCTGGTCGCTGGCGCGCTCGGTATCGGCAGCGGCGAAATCTCTAGCGCGGCGCTTCTCCAGATCGGTCCGCAGCCCGCAATCCTCCAGCCACTGACGCTGGGTAGTGTATTTGTGCAGACGCAGGCCCAGTTCTCGGCCCCGCGTGATCAGTGGACTAAAATCGACATGCGCGGTAATATCCTGCTCACCGGGCAGAGCCAGCGGGCGTTCGTTGGCCTGATGCTGGTGATAACAGAGCAGCGTACCCCGGCGCCGCTCACGAGTATAGAGTTCTCTGGCCTTTGCGCCGTAGTCAATGGCCAGAATAAAGCCGTGGGAGCGCAACAGGTGCGCACTTTGCTCTAGCCAGCGTGTGGCCTCCAGATTGATCTCGGCCCGCCAGCCCGCGGGAAATGTGCGCCAGGGGATGCGCGCCTGGTCCAGGTAGGTCGCGACCTCGGGTGTGGAGGGTTCGGCCAGCAGTTCGCGCAGGTGACCCTCTACCTCCGTCACATAGACCTCGCGCAGTTGTCCCTCCTGGATTTCAACTATATGGACTGGTAGCGCGTCGATCAGTTCATTGGAGATCAACACATGGGCGCGCGGGAGGCCCTCCGGGGGTAGTAGACTATCCTGACCGGCACGGATATCTGTTGCCTGGTATGCCAGCGCAGCTGAGAAAGCGGGAGCCTCTTGCGTAGCCCATGCCTGCACGTGCTCAGCCAGGTGACCACGGCCCGCGCCCTGTTCAAGTACCAGAAAGGGTGTGGGAGATTTAAGTTTTTCCCAGAACTGGCAAAGCTGCCTGCCCAGACAACTGGCGAAAAGCATAGAGATATCTGTGCTGGTAAAATAGTCGCCCCCCCAGCCCATCCTGGCTGGTCCGCTTACATAATAGCCATAGCCTGGCTCATAGAGAGCCGCGCGCATATATTCCGCGAACGTCAGTGGTCCCACGCGCTGGATGCGTTCGCGGAGCAAATCTTGCAAAGTAGTAGAAGAAGCGTATGACATAACTGTTTACCTTGTTCGTGTGGAGAGACGTTGTTTGCCTGTGTACCTGCTTACGAACCGAAGTTGACTATCAGCAGGTCCAGAGCCATTTCCGGGGTCAGGCGGCTCCGTTTGAGCGCGGCGTCGGTTTCCAGCAACTGGTGATAGGTATGGTCAAGCTGTTTGGTGCTGAACTTGCCGATGTTGCGCAGCGCTTTTTCGACCAGAAATGGCGGTGAACCGAGCGCGGATGCGATTTGCTGGGCGCGCAGGCCACTGGTTGCCAGTTCTTTCACCAGGAGTAGATTGCGTACCTGCGAGGTAATAGTAGGCAGGATAGCCAGAGGATGCAGGCCATCGGAGAGCAGGTCGTGTAGCAGATTCAGGGCCAATGCGCGATTGCGGCCAGCTAAAGCGTCGGTTAGATCGAAGATACGTGCTTCCTGCACCTGAGTCGAGAGCAGGCGTACGTGGCTGGCCTCAATCGTCTTGCCAGCGCCGACATAGGTGGCCAGTTTCTCCAGTTCATTCGCCAGCAGGCGCAGTTGATTACCGATAAAATCAGCTAGCATTGTCACGGCCTCACCACTAATTTTTACATCGCAGCTCTGGGCGCGCCTCTTGATCCAACTCTCCAGAGCCGCGCCTTTAGGCAGGGTCGCTTGCAGTGCTTTGCCGTGTGCCTCTGCTGCTTTGAGCAATGGACTACTGGCTGACAGCTCTTCATCTATCAGGACGATCAGCACTGTTGATGGGGCCAGCGTGGGGATAGCTTCGGCCAGACCCTTTTCAAAGCTCGCACGCGTCTCAGAGCCGCTTTTGCCACCCTTCTTCTTGCGTGCCTTACTCCCGGTCTCCGCGCTCTCAGCCACGCTGTTTGACAAGGATGCGTCTTCGCCGCGCCGTTTTTTTGGCAAGCCATCGAGGATTACCAGGCGTTGTTCGGAGAGAAAGGGGAAGGTATTACAAGTAGCGGTGATGGTCGCAAGCGAGACCTCACCGCCAGTATAGCGATCCTGGTTATAAGCAAAGTCGCCCTGTCGGCGCAGTTCTTTCAGATGCTCCCGACAGGTAAACTCATCATTGCCGTGCAATAAATAAAACATAGTGCCAGACCATCCATGCACAACCGAGCGTGCGCGTATTATTCGTGAGCTGTCGCGGCTGATCTGCGATAGTCGGCGCGGTTAGTGCGTGCGATCAGCAGGTCGAAGCCAATGCCGAAGACCAGTTCCACAGCAGCGCATAAGAAGATACTGCCAAAAAAGGCTGAGCCACCACTCGCACCCGGCAATGCTGTGCTGTAGACCAGCGTGCCAGCCCATCCCAGTATAAACAAAAATGCCAGAATGCCCCCTAAGAAGCCGCCAAATACTACAGCAGCGCGATTGCGCACCGAACTCATCCAGAAGGCCAGGAAGAGTGAGATTGGCAATGAAAGGAGAAGCCCGAAGATTGCGCCCCAGAAGACGCCCGCTGGATCTATCCACTGTAATTCGAGACCGGTGCTCATATATAACGCCTCCAGAAGATTTTTTTTGCTAATTATGGGTATACCGCCATGGGTTGCCCTTTCTCATTATACGGCAACCATGGCGATTTGAGAAGAGCATGTGCAAGGGAAGCAGAGCGACTTGTGGAGAAAATCATCTTACTAACGTTAGGTAGGGGGAGAGTTGCAGTAATTCATTCAACCTCGTGGCTGAATGAATAAAGATTACTGCAACTGATTTAGTGTACTGCTTCCAGGACTATCTCGGGCAGCATTTCAACCAGTGGCACAATTTTCTGTTCTGTTAGATGATTATTAGCGTCAACAAAGACGATATGGGGTTCCATGTGGCGAATCTCTTCTTCGTTAAGTTCGGCATAGCTGATAATAATCACCAGGTCGCCAGGAGCGTTCAGGCGAGCCGCTGCGCCATTCAGACAGATCACGCCAGAGCCACGCGCGCCAGCAATCGTATAGGTTTCCAGGCGAGAGCCAGTATTGATATTCACAACCTGAACCTTCTCGTAAGGATAGATGTTAGCGGCGTCCAGCAAATCCTGATCGATAGTGATACTGCCAATATAGTTCAGGTCTGCTTGAGTGACGGTTGCTCGATGGATTTTCCCCTTGCACATTGTACGAAGCATGGTCTCTCTCCCTTTCAATAGGATATTTGCTTTGCATTCTACACGCGCTTGTTAAGAGTCAGCAGCTATGTATTTGCGCTACTAATAACAACGAAAAGTGGTCTGGTATTGGAACAGGCCTCTATTCATTATAGTACATATGTGAGAAAATACCCTTCAGTCCTTTCTGGCTGGTGACCTCAGACTCTGGAGGCGCGCCACCTGCAGGGTCAGGCGGCTTCCAGCCGGGCCAGGAGGGCCAGGGCATAGGCATCTTCCGCGCTTGGACCGTCGTACATTTGCTCACGTGTCATCAGGCGATAGTGGCACTTCCAGCGTCGTGCTGGCCAGGGGGCCAGTTTGAAAAGCGTGTACGTCTCAATATGCATTTCTAGCGTCTCGCGTAACGTTGTCTCGTCGCTAGCTACAATCCCGCATTTCAATAATCTATTCTGGAGTTCTGTGCTAAGCATCTTTTCTTTATTAACCTACCAGGAGCAAAATTTTTATTGCACACTCTCTTGCATAAGCTGGCGAATTTGCGCCATACTTAATTCATCCCAATTTGTGCGTGGTAACTGGCGGGGCATGACCTCAAACGGCCCTGTCCAGCGTTGGGCGTGCCGCTCCATCCAGTCTAGCACTTCGTAGGATTTCTGGCGCGCTTTTGCGACAACTGGATATTGGAGAGCCGCGCGTTCATAGACTTCCTGGTCTTTCGTATAGACGCTATAGTCTTCGCGAATCACCACATCGAGGTACAGATCAGTATAGATAACCTCCTGTGCCTGACGGGTATAAACCGGCGCGGGCAGGGTAACATCGCAGTAGCCCGAACTGAATTTGCCATTTTGATCATAGCTGATGTGAATGGCGAACCATTTCTCCGGCCAGATATAGGTCAGAGTATGATAATCTGCATAGAAGAAATCGGGTTTCCAATACCTGGGCTTCCAATGTTTCTTGGTCCCCAGAGGCGTCCAGATACAGATATACTCGTCGCTTACCGGCAATTGAAAGCCCTGCCAGGCCGCCCAGGGATCGCCATTAACCAGCATTTTACAAACGTCTGCTTTCAATAGCATGGTGTTTTCTCTCTTTCTGTCTCATCCTTTCCCATCTATTATACAAGAATAGTGCTGTTCATGGATACTTTTGAACCACTATGAGTCATGCCTGCTTTTGTAAAAGCCGGATAAAACAGCTTTTGCCTCCCCGCCCCTTTTGTGTTGAAGAGGTTTGGCCGGCGCTGTGTGCTCGCCAAACCTCTTCAACACAAAAGGGGCGGGGAGTACAACGCGTTTGTGCTACTGAGAAAAAATCAAGGATGACTCATAATGGAAGCGTTTGTGCGGACAAGAAGCGCCGCCCCTTGTCCGCACAAACGCTTGGGAAAAAAGGCCAGCTATCGCTGGTGATATAATACTGATAAGTTAGAGCAAAATTCCACTCGGCGAGGAGCTTTTTCACGTGAAAGAGATGATAGAAGAAACACGGCTTGAGCGCGATTCTATGGGTGAGATGCAGGTGCCGACCAGAGCTTATTATGGCGCCAGCACTCAGCGCGCTGTTTTAAATTTCCCGATTAGCGATCTGCGTTTCCCGCGCCAGTTTATTCAGGCATTGGGTCAGATCAAGCAGTCGGCGGCTGTAGTCAACGCCGGCCTTGGCCATATTGACGCCCAGGTTTCCGAGGCCATTCAGGGCGCGGCCCAGGAAGTGATTGAAGGCAAACTGGATGAGCATTTTGTGCTCGATATTTTCCAGACTGGCTCAGGTACTTCGACCAATATGAACGCCAACGAAGTCATCGCCAATCGAGCCAGCGAACTGCTGGGTGGGTCGCGTGGCTCGCGCAAAGTACACCCCAACGATCATGTAAACTTCGGCCAATCCTCCAACGACGTGATACCGACCGCCATCCATCTCTCAGCGTTAATCAGCATTGAGCATCACCTGATCCCCGCGCTAACCGAGCTACAGGCGCTGCTGGCAGCCAAGGCCACAGAGTTTATGCCGATTGTAAAGACCGGGCGCACGCACTTGCAGGACGCAACACCAATCCGCCTGGGGCAAGAATTTTTGGGCTATGCTGGTCAGATCGAGCGTGGCATAGAGCGAGCGCGCCACGCCGCCCGCGAGCTTTCCGAGCTAGCGTTGGGTGGTACAGCCGTGGGCACAGGTGTCAACAGCGATCCCGAGTTTGCCGTCCAGGTTTGCGCGCGTCTTTCCCAGTTGAATGGTCTCGATGTGCGCGAGACAAGCAATCACTTCCAGGCTCAGAGCACGCTGGATAATATTGTCGAGGCCAGCGGCGCGCTTAATACTCTGGCCGTTAGCTTAATGAAAATTGCTAACGATATCCGTTGGCTTGGTTCGGGACCGCGTGCGGGCATTGGCGAGCTTGACTTGCCCGCAGTCCAGCCTGGCAGCTCGATTATGCCAGGTAAGGTCAATCCGGTGATCGCCGAGTCAGTCACGATGGTCTGTGCCCAGGTCATGGGCAACCATACTACGATTACTATCGCCGGCCAGGCCGGCAACTTCGAGATCAACGTCATGATGCCTGTTGCGGCCTATAATCTACTGCAATCGACAAATCTCCTGGCCGCCGCCGCGCATAATTTTGCTGAACAATGCATCAAAGGTATCAAGGCCACCAGCCGCGGACCGGAGATGGTTGAGCGTGGCCTTGCCATGTGTACCTCGCTGGCACCAGTTATCGGCTATGATGCCGCCGCGCAGATTGCCAAAGAGGCCGCGCGTAGCGGACGTACGATTCGCGAGGTTGCCCGCGAAAAGACCAACCTCAACGCCGCCGACCTTGAGCGCATCCTCGATCCTGCCAGCATGACCCGACCCGGCCTGGAGGGTGGTCCAGCCGGGGGTTAGCTACACCTGGTTTGTGGAAAAGAGAATGGAGCGCGCACGGGCTTTCCGCAGCCCGTGCGCGCTCCGGTCAGGCACTCTGCTAAAAAAGGGCTATTTAAACGGATTTACCATCAGAAGTCGGCGCGATTTTGAGCACACCATTCGGTTGCTCCTTGCCGCGTACCAGCGAGGTCAGGATGCCAAGCGCGGCGATGAGCGCGCAGACGATAAATGTAACCTGGAAGGCGCCAGTAAAGGTCTGCTCCAGGCTTGCGCGCACGGCGGGATTCAGCAGCGAGCCATGTTTGCTGAGCACAAGACCTATACCAGCTGTAGCGCCGCCCAGGCTGGTAAAGATCGCTCCGGCCAGAGCCACGCTGATGCTCTGGCCTACCACGCGCCCGGTGGCCAGGAAGCCAGAGGCTACTCCCTGGCGCTCGCGAGGGGCTGAACCCATTAACGCGCTGTTATTGGGCGACTGGAAAAACGCCTGGCCAATGCCCGCGAAGAATAGTCGCCAGGTAATATCCAGGACAGAACTCTGCGCGTTTAACTGACTGATCAACAGCAGACCAAGACAGGCAATAGTCATGCCTCCGGCTGCCAACCAGCGTGAGCCGATTTTGTCCGCCAATGCCCCGCTCAAAGGCGCGATAATCGCGATAGCCAGTGGCAGGGGAGTGAGGAGCAAGCCAGATTCAATTATCGAGAAGCCGCGCAGTTCTTCCAGATAGAAGGGTAGCATAAAGCTCACCGCGAAAAGCGCCAGGAAGCTCATAATCAGACTGATATTGGCTGAAACAAAGATACGGTTCTGTAAGAGTTGGAAATCGATAATTGGATCGACCATGCGACGTTCAACCAGGATGAGCAAGATAAACGCAAGTCCGCTGAGCACCAGTGTCGTAATCAGCCCTGGCGAGCTCCAGCCCCATTCCTGGCCAAAAGAGAGTCCCAGCGTCAGGGTTATCAAGCCAGTGGCCAGCAGGAGCGCACCAAGGGGATCAAAACGTCCCCGCGCGCTTGACCGACTATTCTGTAAAATCATGAGTGAAGCAATCACCCCTATCACTCCTATAGGAATATTGACATAGAAAATCCAGCGCCAGGAGAAATTCGCCGTAATCAAACCACCCAGGGTTGGTCCTACACTTGTGCCAAGCGCGACAAAGACCGCGTTCATGCCCAGAGCTCGTCCACGCTCCTGGGGAGGGAACGCACCTATCAGAATCGCCGGGCCGACCGACATAATCAGTGCCCCACCCAGACCCTGGAACGCGCGGGCGATAATTAGGAACAGCAACGTAGGGGAGGCACCACAGGCAGCGGAGCCAAGGGTAAAGAGAATCAGCCCGGCAATCCAGAGGATCTTGCGTCCCGTGATGTCAGCCAGGCGACCAATCGTCAGCAGCACACCCGCGATCATTACCAGGTACGCGATAATCACCCACTCAATCTCACCGCTCAACGGTACATTAAAATAACGAGCAATCGTCGGTAGACTAATATTGACGATCGAAGTATCCAGCGTCGCCATAAAGATGCCGATCGCCAGAGTAGCCAGTACCGCCCACTTATTAGGCGTGTACCTGGGGGCGTTGCGCGGGGTTTTGTCTGGAGTGGCTTGAAGAGAGTTATTCCACTCCTCTGTTTGAGCTTGTTCCTGTTGCATAAACCGATCCTATTTCTTAAGTACGTACCTTCAAACCGCTTGAAGTTTAACCGCTGCATCCCTCTCTATTTCAGGTCGTGGAGACTGGACCATTGAAGGGGAGATCTCCATCGACACTATGAACAAAGAGGAACATCTATCTTATTTCCATGGTAACATTTACATAAAAGAAAAAGGCCGTCAGGGAGAGAGGTGCTGGCTTATGCTTGACCTCTGCTTAGAAGCTCGCGAGAAGTGTCTCCAGTGGTTGATAGAACAGCCAGAAAGTGCGAGGATCAGGCCCGGCCACGACCAGCCAGCTCTATAGCTTGCTTGCATACAGCGTTAGAAAAATCCGTACTTGTAAAAAAAGTAAACTGTCATTACCACACCCACCAGCAGGACGAAGCTACGTACAATACGCTGGTCGAGCTTGCGCGCGAAGTATACGCCGCCATAACCACCGATAATTGCGCCTACAATCATGATCAGAGCGTTGAACCAGATGATAACTCCAAAGACGATAAACAGAATAATCGCCACGCCATTAATGCAGACGACCAGCGTATTTTTCACCGCGTTCATCTCATTAAGATCCTCCATCCCAATCAGGCCTAGCACGGCCAGCGTCAGAATCCCCAGGCCACCACCAAAATAGCCGCCGTAAATCGCGATCAGTAACTCCAGGGCCGCGATAAGGCTCAATCCCCGCCAGGATGGGCGCGAACTGGCACCCGTTCCCTCAACTGTCAGTCGCTCTTTCTGGCGAGCCGCTGCGCGCTTCTTCATGCTGGCACTGATACGCGGGCTGATCGCGAATAGAACAGTAGCCAGGAGAAGCAGATAGGGGATGAGAAGAACGAAAGTTGATTGGGGTGTAACGATCAACAAGAGTGCGCCAATTGCGCCCCCCACAAAGCCAGTCATACCCAGTACCAGGAGAAGCGTTTTATTCTGGTGTAAGAGTTCTTTGCGCAACGCCCAGATCGCCGCCGCCGAGCCGGGCCAGAGAGCTGTGGTACTGGTAGCATTGGCTTCAACTGGCAAAACGCCAGCCCAGATCAACGAAGGGAGCGTCAGGAAAGTGCCGCCGCCCGCTACCCCATTGAGCGTTCCGCCCAGGATAGCCGCGACAAAAGTGATCAGGATGTAAATCCACATAATAAGGCCAGGTCTTTCTATTGTGTAGAAGCTCCAGAGGAAACTATTTGTATAGTTTGCACCGCTGCCTTTATCTTATCTTTTCCTCCTCTTCTTGCGCAAGTATGTCCCTGGCCATTGTAGAGTTTGCTAAACAGAAAAAGCCCTGCCAGCACGCTCAAAGGAGCGCGCGCATAGGCGCGAACCTCTTGACAATCCATGTTAAAATAAACACATAGAGCAAGCAGTATGGCGGCGTAGCTCAGTAGGTAGAGCAGAGGACTCATAAGCCTCGTGTCACAGGTTCGAATCCTGTCGCCGCTACTTCTACCCTGAATGGATAGTAAGCATGCTTCCCGTCTGGGCTTATAAAAGTCCCGCTTTCTCACCCCGTTTTAAATACACCACAATGTAGAAACATCTATGTTTAGCAGGTTTTCTTATAGTATTCTTTGCCATGAGTGCTACCAGACACTTACAAACCGTAAGACCATTTCCTACCAGCATGAATAGAGGCATCAAATGCCCTACGATTAACGAGTGCCTCCGCGTTAATGCTCGCTCAATGAGCCTGGAAATTTATCGTAAAGAGGGGCAGAAGTGGATTTATGGGTAAAGCCACATTATCTAGTGGAGGAATGTGAGATCCCAAATAGCTGCCGCAACGAACGCCAATGCCAGAGGGCCGATTGATCGGGTCCTGTCCCGATCAATCGGCCCTCTGGCACGTAAGTTAAAACAATCACCCTTTCAAGTCATCCACCAGTTAACGGGGTCTTACCGGATTTATGAAATACTGAATTTTATAAGCATTATAGGCGATCGCCTTTCTTTAGATTGCACATACGACAGAGGAGCTGAATATTCTCTACGGTGTTTGGACCACCCTTGCTGCGCGGAATTCGATGGTCATATTCGATGTAGAGCCCTTCGTAGCCACATTGGATACAGCGACCCCTATCGCGCTGAAAGACCGCTGTTTTGATGTGCCCAGGCACTGAGCCATGGGTTTTGTTTTCAGCATAGATGACGAGCTGGCGTTTCCATATCTTGACCAGGGTATCGATCAGCACGCGCGCATATAAAATATCTGGCACCATGTACCCGCCTCCACCAGAACCCTTTGAGACAGAGATATGCAGCGTCCGCACGGTCTGATAAGTCGTATAGACTCGGCCATCGCTTTTGACCTTGTGTGGTACCTGTAAAGAACGTTCCGCTACTTCGCTAACGTTATTCCAGTCCAGATTCGCGCTATCAGCCCCTGTATCCGAAATAAAGTAGCATTTCTTGTTTGTGCCAATCAGTCGCCCTGGCACCTGTTTGATGGTCTTGAGTGGCTTGAAGTAGGTAACTTGCCAGGCAAAATGCGCATATTCATCTGAGTCAAGATGAATAGAGGTGTGGATACGCGGCACGTTTCCGTAACGGATATCGGTCAATCCCAAAAGATAGTCAATTCGCTTTATAACTGGCGCGCCTAGATCAAGAGGCATGTGTGCCTTACTGAACTGCTCCAGGATATGCTGCTTTGTCTGTGGGAAGATCCCGCGCTGTTCCCACTGCTTTTGGACGAATACCCCCATCTCACTCTGGAGCTGTTTCATGCGCTGATCACATGCTTTACAGCGTTGAATGGAGCGATTGGTGAATTTCTCTATAAAAGAGAGTTGCTGAGAACAGACGCTACAGGCAGCCATTGTGCATTTTCCCTCTCAAACAAATATGCTATCCAGGCGGTTGGTTACTTTTATAATACATCTGGGATAGAAGGAAAGCTCATTTATTTTATCACTTCTATACTATCTTTACATAATTATAGCGCATAATACATGCAATCCTATTTATTATAGCTGATTTGTCTACGGACGTATGTTCTATTTTCTGCCTATAGGCGTAGAGGCAGTAATGACACTCTGGTTTCGTCTATTGTTGTGGGTTGGTAACCCAGCGTTGTCTGCTCTGGATATTGCTCATAATTGCGGCAAGCGTTTGTTCCAGGTTGTCATTACGCCCTACCAGAACTGCATAAAGCATGCCAGTATGCCAATAAATGGTTTGCTGTCCTGGCCCTCTGGCGTGGATAGGGCCTGCGCGTAACCAGTAGTGTTCTCCGTGCTCTGTTTCCTGAGGGAGAAAACTAAGGTGCTGTAAGCGCTTAACTACAGCTCGAAATTCTTTTGCTGTTTCAGATTGGTAAGTATCGATGAGTAGCAGGGCAGCATCAGCTTTGAAGGAAGCCGCGCGCCACAAAAAGAACTCCAGCGTAGCGGGATCAGCTTGCAGCAGGGATGATTTACACTCAATCATGATTGTTCCATAGGGCAGGAGAGCTACAATATCAAGATCCCCTGTATCTCCGGCAAGAGTCATATCCACTACGCTAACTCCATGCCGAACGGGGGTAAGGAAAAGATCGAAGCGGTTGTGATACCTCCTGAGCCACTCGGCTACCCACCATTCGAGCGTATGACCAATATCTTGAATGCCCGCCAGGGTGGGTCCACGCCTGTACCCCTTTCTGGCAGGAAGCAGTATTTCTTGATCATAAAGAAAATTCCTGTATCTGAGGCGTTGTTCCTGGTCCGGGCAGAGAATAGAGAGAGTTTCTTCGGTCAGTATTTCATCACGACAACTTTTGCGTAAGAGAACACGAAAGGCGTATTCTTTAAACAGGTAATAAAAAGCTCGATCAGTATATATGGCTCCACTCGCCGCCATAAGCCAACGCTGACGAATCACCTGTGGATCAGTATAAATTGGGCGATGATCAGCCAACGTCCAGCTTCTATACTTCAGCTTTTCCTCAAAAGCATCAAGCTTTACATAGCGCTCGCGCAGCGCTGCAGGAACAGAATAAACGCGGCGTTCCATGAAATCTTCCTGACCTTTCTCTCTCATCTTGCACTCGCCATGACAGAGATCTATCTCTAATTCAATCTTAGCATGCTTGAGAATAATAGCTTATATAGTAATAAACAATAAATATGTTTTCATTCTTATAAAGAATATATCAAGGCTGTTTAAATTGTGATTATTTGGGGATATCTCATATACCTATGCCTGATTTTTCAAAATCAGGGAGGCTTTCGCTCATGGATTATATTCGCCAACAAAATCAGAAAAGAAGAGAGGCGCGAGGCGCCATCTTAGACACTTGCTGAAATAAAATGATACCTGTTATAATGAGGAACGAAAGTTGGGACTACTTCACTTTTTTTTATGATAAAACTATCCGAAATAGGCATTGACGCGCGGTTTACGTAAAGGACAGGCACGATGATCAGCACAAGGTTGCAAGGCTCGCTCAGAGAGTTTGGGCTGGTGGAGATTTTGCAGATGATGGAGATGGAGACTATGAGCGGAGCGATCCACCTGAAGCAGGCTAATGATCGCATCGGCATTGTCTACTTTAAAGAAGGCAAGATGGCCGGCTGCTCTGAACTGGATGTGGGTGCTCTCACGCTGGGCGATGTATTACAACAGCTCGGCATGGCTAGCGCGCCTCAGATCGAGGCCGCCTTCCAGCGCCAGTTGCAGGATGCCTTTGGCAAGCGTATCGGTGAGCGCCTGATCGAGATGCGCGTGATTAACGAGACTCAGTTGCGCGAGGCGTTGCGCACCAAAACGCTCTGGACGATTCGCGATATCGGCCTGTGGAAGGATGGTAGCTATGAATTCGGCGCGATTCCCAATGGCAAGAACATCTTACCTTACGGCGAGGAAGCGCTGAGTCTGGATGTCATGCGCGTCACCATGGAGATGGTGCGCTATTCCGACGAATGGGAACGGCTCCAGAATATGCTCCCCATGGGTATGCAAACTGGCCTGCAAATGGCCTCAGCCATTCCCTACGCGATGAGCTTTGACGCGCGCACGCTCGAACTGCTCGGAGGCGTCAACCGCTATCGTTCCATTCGCAAAATTGCCAGTGGGATTCGCCGACCTGAACTGGAGGTAGCGCGCGATCTTGCCCAGTTGGTGCAGACCCGCCTCGTCAATGTCTTGCCGCCTAGAAATCAGGAGCGCGGCGGCGTGCGTTTGCCAGAGCCAGCCGAGATGCTGCGCATGGAACATTTTGAACTGCTTAACCTGATCAGCCGTATGGAGCAGCATTGGAACCGCAAGACAACTCCCATGGATCAGCTCCCAGCTCTGGCGGAGTTTGTTAACTGGACCATGGATGCCCTGGCCGATGCCTGTAAAGCCAACAGCACAGAACTGGACCCCAAAACCCTGGAGGCATTGCTCACCCGCAACAATCTGCGCTACATGGGTAACTACCGCTTCATTATCGAGCGCAACACCATCGACGTGGAGAATTTTACCTCGCTCTGTCACGAAGTCATGCGCGGCGAGATTCAGAAGACACGCGATTTCTACGAAGAAGGCGCGATGACGCTCCAGCGCATTCTCTCCTGTATTTTTGACTCGATTAACGCGCGCATCGTCTCCCTCAACGAACGCCTGGAGAATCAGGAGGTCTGGGAGGCCATGTTTATTCAATTTGGTCTGCCTCAACCTGATGCTCCGCGTCAGCCACGTTTCTAAGCGGTCCAACAAAGAAGCAAGAGAGGTTCCAGGTACGGCGCGCCGTACCTGGAACCTCTCTTGCTTCTTTGTTGGACCGCTGGTGTCCCCGTTTGCCTGGATTGGCGTTCTTATTCATACACAATAAGATGCCAGGCTCTTTTAATAAAATCAAGGAAACTGTAATGAAGATCATATCTGGGAGAACGCCATGGAGGAACCTGTGATGCATACGCTATCCGCTGGAGAGCGTGCCAGGGATACAGATGAAGCTGAACTGGTGTATGCCGCTCAGGCTGATGCCTCCGCCTTTGCTGAACTCTACAGACGCTATCTCGCGCGCGTCTATCACTATGTACGCGTCCGATTGAACGACGATGAGGACGCGGCTGATCTGACGCAGCAAATCTTTCTGCAGGCATTAGATGCTTTGCCCAGGTATCAGCCGCGCGGTGTACCGTTCGCAGCCTGGCTGTTTCAGATTGCCAGGCATGCTGTGGCCGATCTGTATCGGCGTCGCAAGACCCTTGCCACCTGGGACGCGCTGCCTAATGCATTCGAGCTGCAGGCGGTTCCTCAGGATATTGAAGAACTGCTCGTGCAACGGGAACGCCTGGCCAACCTGCGTGAACTGCTGGTGCGCCTCGATCCCTGGCAGCGCGAACTACTGGCCCTGCGCTTCGCGGCGGGACTCAGTTCGTCGGAAATAGCCCAGGTGGTTGGCAAAAGCCATGCTGCCGTCAAAAAGCAATTGACGCGCCTGCTGTATACTCTCAAGGAGCGATATCATGCGCAATAAATCGTCCTTCGCGGAACGCTATCCCGATCTACTGGCTGAACAGGACGAACCAGCCTTGCGGCAACTCGTCTCAGACCTGGAGACACTCTATACATCTGATCCACTGCCCGCGCACCTCAAGCGCTCTCTGGAATCCGGGCGACCTATCGTCCTTGAACAACAGCCGCGCGAACCCGTCCAGCCTTTACCTGGCACGCTTGGTCAGCACATCCCCAGGAGCTATATACGCTGGTCACGCTTGAATACGCTGGCTGGCGCGCTTGTCGCCGCGCTCCTGGTAGGCATACTGATTGGCACATTTTCTCTGCTAAGCTTTACCAGGGCCAGCCATCCCAACAATGGGTCCATACAGCGGGTTCTGGCGAGCCCCTGCGTCTCATCCGCAACTCCCAAACTGGGGGTGAGCTTTTTGCAGATGAGCGATGCCAGTACCGGCTGGGCCAGCGGGACGGGCAGCAATGGCGGCAATTCTCAGAATGAATTGCTCCACACTGACGATGGCGGTTGTCATTGGAAAATAGTCACTCCTCAGGGCTTTGGACCCCTGACAGCCGTTATTCAGCATATCTCCGGGCAGCTTTTCTGGGGTATTACGGGTAGCGACGCGGAAAACAAGGCATTTTTCGCGCGCACAACCGATGGTGGCCAGAACTGGCGATTTGCCCCTGTACAGACCGCTGGCGGACATCTGACGAGTGCGCAAATCTTTCAGGGGAGCGTGTTCGCGAGTTTTTGGAGCGCTACAGAGGGCCAGTTACTGACTGTATCCTATAACTCCAGCACGGGGCATGTAGCAAATCTCGCGCTTTTTCACACCAGCGATGGCGGGCTCAACTGGAGCCAGGTGGTGGTAGATAGCGCTACGCTGCCCACTCATGGGGCCTATTATAACGGTATAAACTTTCTCAATCAAACGACCGGCTGGCTGACCGCGACTCTTGATGCTTCCGCTCCCGGCCTGTTTATAACCCACGATGCGGGCAGGACCTGGAGCCAGCAGTCTCTACCAGAGCCACTGAGATCGGTTGTCTCGCTGAAGCAGTTGATAGTCTTGCCACCGCACTTCTTCTCTACACAGGAGGGTGTGCTCACGGCCTCTTCCTGGGCGTGGCCTGGCATAATCACCTATATCACGCATGACGCGGGCGCTACCTGGCAGAGCACGGCCTTTCTACGGATTCCCGCCTCTCCTGCCAGGCCAGGCTTCATCATCGATATAGCCCTGCCGGCACCTGTGCCCCAGTTTACAGGAGCGGATTTTGGCTGGTTCTGGACAGGCCCCCTGTACGAGCCTGCGAATACGCTGCTGATCACGCACAATGAAGGCCAGAATTGGACAGCCTTGAGCATTCCGTTCGCCAAAGATTATCACTGCTCAACGGCTGATTTTATCTCCGCGCACACAGGCTGGCTGACCTGCAACCAGTCAGGCACGCATGCATCGGCACCGTCCAGGCTCTTTCAAACCAGCGACGGCGGAAAGTCCTGGCAGCCCATCGAGTACACCGTTGCCTGAAGCTAGCAGCCAGAATAAGGATGGATACCTGGCAAGTCAGGCAACATAACACAGAAAATGAGCCACTTCGTTTTTGAGATGTATCTCGTTACGAAGTGGCTCAAATGGCTGCGTTATTGCTTTACAGGCAAGCGCGGGATAAGGGAAGGTCGCGCTTTTCCATGGACAATGCTAGGCGTTTTCAATGGTCGGACCGCCAGTGGGTTGCCCCTGAGGAGCGGTCGCCGGGGGATTTTCCTCGACGAAATCGCCCTCCTGAGCGGCGCGTTTAAACACGTAGTACGCTGAATTGCCTGTCAGCGGCTGAATACCTACAAGTTCCCAACCATCTTTACCCAACGTATTCATATAGCGTCGCGCGAAAGCGCTTCTGCGCTCGTTATCTCCGCGCAGGGTCTCCAGACCCTCGCAGGAAATACGCCCATGGTAATCGATATACGCAACTTTATATGCCCATTGTGCCATCGTTTCCTCCTTTCGCTGGCTTCTGTGTCAGCAGAGCAGGGTTATTTATGCTCACTATTCCAGCTTCGCTTGTCAAAGACGAATGATGGATTGCTTATAATCTGGCTTTTGGGTTCTACCGGGCATAGCCCCCATGATCATATCCGATGACCATGGTGAATGGTGCGTCCTGGTCTTCCGCCTCGCACGCAGTTGATAAAGCGCACGCGTCATCCATACAGCCTGGCAACGCCGGGTTCCACAATCAGTGCTGCCTGACTGCCGGACTATACCTTGTAGATTCCTCTGCACGTTGGTAAGTATACCTGCCTTCCTCCCCTGACGCGCCGCTAGTTTAGCCGGTTTTTTTCCAGGTTATTCTGTCGGGCTTAGCCTGTAGATTCTAACAGGTTTTTTGTCGGACAGTGGGCAGGCTCCACAACCATTGTCTGGCAAAAACCTGTTACCGGCTTAAAAAGCTTGATTTTGGAGTCAAAATATCTTATAATAATTTTAAGTAATGCATAGTTACTCAAAGTAATGTATAGTCTTGAGAAGTGAGGTCTAATATGGAACCTTTGAAGACAACGGAAGAGATCGCAGACTATCTGCGTGTTGAGGTAGTCACAGTACGGCGTCTGGCTACGCGGGGTGAACTGCCAGCTTACCGGGTCGGTGGGGAGTTTCGTTTTGTTGCTCAGGAGATTCAGGATTTTGTCAGGAATCAGCGTATTGGTAGCTCTGCCGTCAACGATCGCTTTGATAAATTTACTGAGCGTGCGCGCAAGGTGTTAAGCTTTGCCAATCAAGAGGCAGTGGATCTTGAGCATAACTATGTTGGGACTGAGCACCTGTTGCTGGGCATTGTGAAGGAGAATGAAGGTGTGGCGGCCCTGGCGTTAATCCGCGCTGGTTTGGACCTCAAGGACGTGCGCCAGCAGGTGTTGAATCTTATAGAAGAACTCAGGCTGCACGCCACGCAGAGTCCTACCAGCCAGGCCAAAGCTGCTATCAACACCCTCATCAGAGGTACAACTCGCCCAGGCAGCCCCTTTGGCGAACGTCCCCTGACCGCGCGTGCCAAGAAAGTCATTGAATTGGCCGTAGATGAAGCACTCCGCTTGAAACATCGCTACATCGGCACAGAACATCTTTTGCTGGGCTTGCTGCTAGAGCGCGAAGGAGCGCCTGCTAGTATGCTGATCGAAAAATGCGGCCTTACGCTTGAAGCCACACGTGAACTGGTCTTGCAAATTCTTCAAGAAACCTCTACAACGACTTTACCAGTAGTCCCGGAGCAAGCTGCAACCCTTCTCAACGCAGATCAGTCCGCGCAGACCTGTGGTCGCTGTGGTGCCCGCAACCCCGACTACTTCCGCTATTGCTTCCACTGCGGCCTGAAATTCCCCGAACAACAGGCCTAAGAGACAAAGAGCAGCGAGGAGTAACAGCACATAGCAAGCTGCGCAGCAGCCCATCCATTCCGGTGAGGTGTGGCAGAATGATTGGCCCCTGGCCAGTCATTCTGCCACACCTCACCGGAAACACTTTACGCGAGGAGCCGCAGGCGCTGAGGACTTCCTACGGGAGATATAGAGGTAGATCAAACGTAAAGGTTGTACCAAGCCCCTCGGGCAATTCCTCCAGGCGCAGTTCGCCGCCGTGGGCCTCAACGATGGATTTAGTGATAAAGAGACCAAGGCCAGTGCCATCCTGCGGAACCGGTGTTTTTAGTCGCGAGAAAGGGCGAAACAGCAGATCGATTTGCGATTTAGGGATGCCCGCGCCCGCGTTATGGACGCTAACACAGGCCTTTTCTCCGGTGGCCCAGATTTTAAGCGTGATGGTGGTCTCGTCATCGGAATATTTGACGGCGTTATCGACCAGGTTGCCAATAGCCTGTTGTAAGCGATCACGATCCCAGTTCCCTGTGAGGGGCTCAGCGGGCAGATCTAGCTTAAACGTATGGAATGGCGCGACCGGTCTAACCTGTTCAACCAGATCCTTGACGACCTTGACCAGGTTGCACGCCTGGCATTTCAGGGTAAACTGGCCCGATGAGAGCCGGGACACATCCAGAAGATCCTTGGCCAGTCGCGCCAGGCGCCAGGATTGGCTGACGATGATCTGGCTGCCGCGCTCAATTGTCTCACGGCGCTGATTCGGGCGCGCAATCATCTGGGCGTAATTGATGATCGGTGTCAACGGGCTTCTCAACTCGTGGGCAATCATCGCGGCAAAACGCTCTTTCTGTACCAGATCAGCCTTGAGCTGCTCGACTTCTTCCTCAAGCAGTAACCTGGCTGCGGTCAGTTCGTTGACCTGACTCTGGAGATCGCGGATCACGTCTTCCCGCACATCCTTGTCTTGTAGTTGCATTCCCTCTGTTACCTGACTTCTTCCTACAATTTTTAGTGGACACTCAAACTATACCTTCTCAAGTGAGGGTTTATCCAAATTGAGCGAGCAGATAGGAATTATGGGTGATTTTCTTGCGTGCAAAAAAATAATCTGTATTGCTGGTACACAACCAATAAACCCAGCTAATTCATCTATCATACAATGTCTTTGCTCAAAAATAGTAAAGATATTGCGTACTTTCCACTCTTGCTGCGTGCAATGAAGCAGAGAAAGGTGTTTTAGCCTAATTGTTGGGATAAAAATGTATTGTTGTGTTTAATTAGAAGCGATGGAGATTATTTATAGATTGTAAATTTTCATTAAACAATAAGTACTTCCCTTCATCAACTTGACATATATAGACAGATATATTTTAATTTTTGTATCGGAAGCATAAACATTTTGTCATCTCAGGGCCACCCGAGTATGGAGGAAAACAATTTTATGAACTATCAATCCCAAGTCGATCTCTTGCGCTTTCAGTTGCGCAAGAAAGAGGCAACAGCAAAGGCTGTTCCATACATTTCCTTTATTTTGACGCATGCTGCCCTGGTTTTATTCCTGGTTCTGACATTCTTTATTGATAGTCTGATTGGTCCAACTATGTATAGTCTGGCGATAAAAATCACGCTGGCGGTACTGGCGGTACTTTTACTCGCTTCCGAATGGATTTTTGCTATTGTTACCAGCCAGCGTTGGAAAAAAGATATCCTGCTTCTGTTGCAGTTAGAGGAAGAGCAGCGCCATTATGAGGAGCAGCAAAAAATCAAAAAACAGGAAGAATTGATCGCTGCTGAGCAACTCAGGAATCGTGTTCTGCAGGCAGATCTCCAGAGGCAGCGCAATCATATGGGTTCTCAGGGGCGTAACTATACTCCCAGATCTGTGCGCCCTGAGAGATCATCAGCACCACTTCCTCCGATGCCATCTTTTTCCCCGAACGGAAACGACCCTCAGTACGCTTTTCCGCCTCTGGACTCAAGCGCGATACGCCATCCTTTTCGTCAGTCGTAATACTCGCTGTGGCGTCATATCGCAGGATTGTGATAGGTTGGCTTTGACGGACGCGTGTTATTGTGCAGCGTCCATCCTGAGCGAAGATTAGAGTTCTGGCAAGGCCAGAATATCCAGTTCTGCCAGTTCTTCACGCGCGGACTCACTGAGTTGGGCGATATCCATGCTGGGGTCAGCGTGTGCGATCAGGTGGCGCAAGCGCTCAGCGATACCCTGGCGGATATAATAATCCGAGGTGAGCAGAAGTTCGCCTATGGTAAACTCAATCTGGCGTCTCTGAATCACAGCAAAGGTAGATTCAGCCATAGAGGTTGTTCTTTCTTCAGCTAGTCAGCGGCAGCAACTGCTTTGTTGCTGTTGGCTGCGGGTTTTTCATTGCTGGTGCCGGTTTTTGTCTCGCTACTACCCTCTTTGTTTTCTTTGTTCTCTTTATTGTCACTGTTGTTATGATTGTTTTCGTTTACAACCGCGCCATTGCCGTGGTCAGTTTTATAAAAGCCTGAGCCCTTAAAAACGATGCCCGCTGCGAAGAGGACGCGACGGATAGTGCCCTGGCATTCCGGGCAGACGGTAAGTGGCTCATCGCTCATTTTTTGCCAGACTTCAAAACGATGGTCGCAACTTTTACATTGATATTCATAGGTTGGCATTGGAGCAATTATCCTCACATGATTACAAACTTGGCTGGTTTCCGTGTACGCTCGTGTTCGCGCTTCCTTTTATAGTAGCGCGCTAAAGTCGTATTGTCAATCGTATACCGGGACTGCTAACTCTGCTCGTGACAAGAACAGCTTTCTTATCATCGGGAGAGGTAGTATTGTTCTTAAAATCATTGATGAGAACAATGGCGCCCATTAGTCCTATTCCACCTTCGCGATATATTCTTTGACTTTCTCGGCTGCGTCATGCGTCATGCCATCCAGGGCAGCCAGTTCGTCAATGCTGGCTGCACTTATGGCTTTGACGGAGCCAAAATGCAGCATCAACGCTTTTTTACGCTTGGGACCAATGCCAGGTATTTCGTCAAGAACAGACTTGAAGGTTTTCTCAGTGCGCAGTTTGCGATGATAAGTAATGCTAAAGCGGTGAGCCTCGTCGCGAATGCGCTGGAGGAGGTAGAGGCCTTGAGAAGTGCGCGGCAGGATAAGCGGTTCGCTGGCGCCTGGAATGTAGATCTCTTCCGCGGTATTCAGCTTGCTGTGAGATCCCTCCTCTTTGGCCACTCCAATGGTAGGAATGTCAAGTCTGAGTTCGCGCATGACCTCGAGGGCCGCGCTCAGGTGTCCTCTACCGCCATCGATAATCACCAGATCTGGCAAGGCCCACTCATGGCCCTGGTCATGCACCTGGACCTGTTCTCCTTGCTCGATGCCCGCAATTCCGTGTTCCTCTGTCGCCGCGCCAACCTCGCCGGCTGTCTCAGCAGCCAGAGTGAGGATCTGCTTACGCGTGTTCTGCGCTTCGACGAGATCATCTACGTTAGCCGAAGCTTCCGCGTTCGTGGACAACTGGCTGCCATCGGCTATGACTATCTCAGCCTCAACTTCCAATGCGGTCTCCTGCTGGGAGGCGGCTTTGCGGAAGCGTCGGCGTAGCACCTCCTGATGGCTGGCATAATCATTGGCACCTTCAACCGTCTTGATTTTAAAGCGACGGTATTCGCTGTTGCGCGGGCGACCAGATTCAAAGACTACCATCGCGCCTACCGAGTTCGTGCCCTGCGTATTAGAAATATCGTAGCACTCGATGCGCTGCGGTGGAATGGCCAGGTTAAGTGCCTCCTGTAGTTCTTCCAGCGCCAGCTGCGTCTTTTGACTATCGCTCAGCCATTTAATACGCTGCTGCTCCAATACCTCTCTGGCATTCTGACGTACCATCTCGACCAGGCGCAGCTTTTCGCCCCGTTTAGGCTCAATGATCGCGACAGCGCCGTGCCGTTTTTCCTTAAGCCAACTCTGTAGAGCCGCTTTATCCTCTGGCTCGGCCTCGACAATAATCTCGGCAGGAATATGCGGCACGCTCTCATAGAACTGCTGAAAAAACGAGCGCATAATCTCATCGGGGCTGCTGTCGCGGGTACCCTGGAGAATAAAAAACTCGCGCCCGACCAGCTTACCGGCGCGGAAGAAAAATACTTGCGCACACGTCTCATCGTCCTGGCTGGCCAGCGCGATGACATCTTGATCGTCCTGTCCCTCGGTTGAAATAATACGCTGCTTCTCCAGGACACGCTCGACGGCCTTGATGCGATCGCGAATACGCGCGGCCTCCTCAAAATTGAGGTTCTCGGCAGCACGCTCCATCTGAGCCTCCAGATTCTTCACTACCTCGTCGTGTCTGCCCTCCAGGAAAAGTATCACCTGCTTGATGATCGTGTTATATTCCTCGCGCGTAGCATAAGCCACGCATGGCGCGATGCAGCGGTGGATATAGTATTGCGTACAGGGGCGAGCGAGCAACTTCTGTTTCCAGCTAGCTGGTGGCTCTCCCGTGGCGGGCGGTGCCCACGCGCTACCATCGTAGCGGCAGGTGCGAAAGGCGAAGAGCTTGTTTAACAGATCAAGCGTGGCATCGACGGCGCCGGAATTCGTATAGGGACCAAAGTAGCGATTGCCATCGTGCGCGAAGCTGCGCACACGGTAAACGCGTGGGAAATCCTCGTTCAAGGAGACTTTGATGTAGGGATAGCTTTTATCGTCGCGCAGCAGCACGTTATATTTGGGCCGGTACTGCTTGATAAAATTGCTTTCCAGTACCAACGCCTCTACTTCGTTCTGTACAACCAGAAACTCGATATCCTCGATTTTGGCAACCATGCTGCGGTTCTTCGGGCTATGGTCAGTTGCTTCCTGAAAATACGAGCGCACCCGCTGAAACAGCGAAATCGCTTTACCCACATAGATAATTGTACCCCCGGCATCTTTCATCAAATAGATGCCTGGTTTATGGGGCAGCGAATTCAGGACAGACTGGATTTTCTCATTCATAGTACTCTGTGGCTACCTGTCAGGTGATGTTAAAATGCGTTGGTGTTGCCTCCCAGTATATCACCTCTTTGCCTCAGGAGGAAGACCAGCAACACCAGTGCGCCGGTGTTGCTGGTTTTTCCCTGGAGTCTATAACTCGGGATAGGGCTTTCTCGTGCCAATAAAGTTTTAGAAGACTCATATACTAGAAAAAGGTAGTGCTACGCACCCCGGACGAAAAGTGTCTGTTTGCAAATAAGGACAAGATCGCGGACACGCTTTTTGTCAAACTGATGAGTTTGTGGGTTCGAGCAGAGTGTTGAGCAGGGGAACTATGCGTTGTATGGCGGCGCCATTGGCCTGGCGTTGGGCTTCGATAGAGGCAGTCAGTTCCTGGAATTGCTCTGGCTGATGGATGAGGGCGCTTAGAACCTGGCGTTGCTCCTCTGGCTGGATGGCGACTCGACCGAGGCCGTGGCGCTGGATAAAGGCCAGGTTGGCCTCTTCCTGACCAGGAATATAGGCGCTGGCGATAAAGGGCTTGCCCAGCGTGACGGACTCAAAGAGCATGTTAGGACCGGCTTTGCCCATAATGACATCTGCCGCGGCCATGATCGGGGCGATCTCTCTGGTAAAAGGCAGGACAGCGAGATGAGGTGTATTTTGATGGCGTTCTTGCAGTGTGCGATTCGTACCTGTGGCCAGAATTACTTGAATTTCGTTAGTAAAATCAGTAGGACCTAGAGTATACTCGATTGTGCGACCCACGCCTGCCGCGCCTTCGCCCCCTCCCTGGAGGAAGACAGTGAAGCGCTCAGGGTCCAGTCTCAGGTTGCTCAGGACTGTTTTGCGCGTTTGTTGATCGCTCTGGAACGCGTGTAGAAACTGAGCGCGTACTGGCCAGCCGACGAGATGCAGTCGTTCAGGCGCAAAGCCGGTGGCCAGGGCCTGCGCGTACGTTTCGCTCGTCGGTGCAAAGCTCGCGGCAGCCTGCCGCTCGCTTAGCCAGGCCGCGTGAACGCCGTTGGCATCTGAGAAGAAGAGGGCCAGGGGAATGCGAGCCGCGCGCCGTTCCAACACACGCATGACCTCATAGGAGAGGAATGGATAGGTGGTTATGATCAAGTCGGGCTGGACACGATCCAGAAGTTCATGCAGTTGACGGTAGACCAGGCGCGTGAAGATGCGATGGGCGAAGCGCGCTCGTCCAGGTCTGTCAAAGAACTGAAACTCAGCTGCCCACAGCCCAAGCGCGTAGCGGCTCACCAGGCGGTAGTGCAGATGAAAGAAGCGTGGTTGAGGATCGATTATGATGATATCAGGCGTCGTTGTGCTGGCTTGTGCCTGCGTCTCTGCTGTTAGCAGATCGCGCAACGACTCGGCTATGCTGACATGACCTCCTCCTGTTTTGGAGGTAAGAATCAATATATTCTTTGAATCTAACATCAAAAGTCCCTTTTTAGCGCGGGCAATCTTGCGCTATGATACAATGCGGCTAAGCACATACATAATAAACGAGTTAGTTGGCTTTTGCCAGTAAGTTTTGTAGAGAGTTGCTGTTCAGCCTATGTTAGCATATCGACTGGAAGGAAGAGGGTCTCCTCTTCTTTTAATCCACGGGTGGGGAGTGACCTACAACGTATGGAAAAACCTCGTTCCACTGCTTGCCCCGTACTTTCAGCTTATTCTAGTCGAACTTCCCTGGCTTGGGGCCTCGGAGGAGATGGAGCCTGACAGGCCGTATTATGAATTTTGTGCCGAGGCACTGGAAGAACTGCGGGAAGCTCTGGAAATCGAGCAATGGAGGATTCTGGCCTATTCAACGGGTACGCGCGCGGGCGAAGCTTATGTGCAGCGCTACCCCCAATACGTGACTCGGGCTGTTTTCCTCTGCCCACTATATCTACATAAGTCCTGGACCATGGCCCTGCAGATGGAGGAATGGATTGACTCCAGGCGCTCCGATATGGCAGACTGGTTTTTGTCTGGCTGGCGGCTCCATGGCCTGCTACTGACCCTTGGTTTTAATTTTCGCAAAAGCGATTATAGCGACGAGTGGATGGACGAAATAGAGATGCTGCCACTTGAGCACCTCAAGCGTATGTTGCTTGAATTGCCAGGTAAGGGACGCGCTCCCTTTAGCCTGCCAGCCACGCCGTCTGTACCAATTCTCTTTGTCTGGGGGCGACGCGATGCTCTAATTGCCCGTCCGTTGCGTTCGCGTCCCAATGATGTTTTTATTCTCGCCAATCACGGCGCGCCAATGATGGTTCCTGACCAGATAGCTGAGATTGTTTTGCCCTTTTTTCAGAACGAATTGGAAACGGAACCTGGCAAGTATCGCCACACATTGCTCAGAACAGCCTTTGGCAAATCAGCACTCTTGACGAAATACCGCGCTCTGGCGATACGTAGGCTCAGGAAACGTACCATGGTCTATCCCTTTGAGATTGATCCGCCGATGGATAATATGATGTAGTTTTGACCAACTCGCAGACATACGGAAGAGGAAATACTCTATGGCTCACTCGGATGTCTATTCGATCCAGGGCTCACCACCTGATCTTGTGTCACCTAAAATCACCAGCCACTCTGAACGTCGAATTCGCCGCATTAGTATCTGGTTGATGCTCTTCTTTTTGTTTCAGGGTGGACTTGGTGCGGTCTGGGATCGCGAATGGCACGCTTATGTAGGGCGCGACCAGTTCTGGACGCCACCACACACGCTGATTTATTCTTGTGTCGCGGGTGTCGGATTGATGGTGCTCGCGCTGGTGCTGCTTGAGACGGTCCGCTATCATCGAGGCGCTGAGGGTGCGAATGATGCCTCAACAGTACGCGTCTTTGGCTTGTTCCATGCCCCACTTGGCTTTATGATCACTGGCTTCGGTGCCTTTCTCGCGCTCGTTTCCGCGCCCCTTGATAACTACTGGCATGAACTTTATGGCATCGATGTCGCGATGTGGGCGCCTTTCCATTTGATGGGCATCACTGGTGGCATGATTGGCATATTCGGCCTTGTGTATGTTTTCGCCGGTGAGGCGGCAATTGAGCGGCAAAAGGATCACGTGGAGAAGCGCTGGCTCGGTTTGACAGCACTCGAATGGGGCGCGCTGCTAGTGCTGGCTTCAATGATGAACTTTACTTTGACCGGCTTTTTGCAGTTCCCTATCGCCACTTTTGGACCCTTGAGCGTTTCGACCTATCCTTTGCCGCTGGTAGTCAGCGGCACGTTCAGCTTTGTCGGCGCGCAACACATGACGCGTCGGCCTGGCGCTTCGCTGATAATTGTCTGCTTGCTGCTGATCAACACCATTGCGATTGAATTATTTATTCCCTGGGCAATTCGTACAGGTGTAGAATGGCAGGGCCTGGTCTATCGCACGCAGGCGGTGCCTACTTTCAGTTGGTCCTACGCGCTTTTACCGCTGGTCTTTCTCATTCCAGCGCTGGTCGTGGATGGCCTGGCCCTGTGGAGTCAGCGGCATCAGCGCGAGTTCGCTCGCACCTGGCGCGAACTGGCCCTGCTTGGAGCGCTGATCACGCCCCCTATCGCTGTGCTGGCGCCATTTATCCTGTATGCTTATTCGTCCTACGCATCAATCTTTCTGCCGCAGCAGGGCCTTGTGGTACCACAGGAGTTGTGGATAGGGGTAGTGGCGGGCTTCGCCCTGCTTGTGCTGGGCATAGGAGCGCTAGGCGCCGTTCTGGGCGCTGATTTTGGCGAGGTCTGGCGCCGCAACGTCCGTTGATGGTGCCTGGAAGAGGTCATTATGCGCAAACTTTTTCACGTTCTGGGGAGCTGTGTGGCTCTACTCGCTTTATTGCTGATCACTAGCGCGGGAACCGGCTTGAACGCGACAGCCAGCACGCAAACGCTGGCTGTCGGCCCCTACATCATCGATTTCAGTCTGTCCCAGAACCCGCCCCCTGTCGATACGCCACTCGACGTGACGATCACGCCTCACGACAGCAATGCGCATTTGCAGGGGGATATCACTACCGAACCAGGCCTGGGCACCGATGGCACATCTCTGCGTTTTCATTTGAGCGCGACCGGTGAGGCGAATGGTACACTGCGCACCACAATCCATATACCAGTGCGCGGAGCCTGGAATATCGCGATCACCCTCACTGGCTCTCGGGGTCAGGCAACCTCGCAGGTGGCTGTCACCGCGGCAGCCCCTGGCGCGATTCCCGTCTGGCTCGGCTGGCTTATCGGCGCCTCTCCGCTTGTCATCGTCGCCTTCTGGATCTGGCGGCAGCATCGCTATAAACGCGCGCTACTCAGTAAAACAACGGCCAGTCCCGTCGCCAGCGATTAAATCACCGTGGCACATCAGCCATCTCCGTAAGTACCCGACCTGGTGAGCAGTGGCTACCTGGACTCTCACTGCTCACCCCAAAATTCGCCATCGTGCCGCAGGCGCCGGACAGTCCCTCTGGGCTTCGCCAGATGCAAAAATTGACGACTCTTCCCCACGGGCTGATAATAGAAAGATGCTATTATGAGTTATCCCTGATTTTATAAAATCAGGACAAACACTCTGCTTGTTTTGAGAGCACAATAAGATCCAGAAAATTGGATATCGTGGTGGAGCCACATTATCTGGTGGAGGAATGTGAGCTCCCAAATAGCTGCCGCAACGAACGCAAATGCCAGAGAGGGCCGATTGATCGGGGACCCTCGGCATGAGACACATGTCGCTCGATCAGTTCTTCTCTTCCAAAAAAACTTTCAAGAAAACGGCGAATTTTCGCGCGGATGGATCAGTCGCGGTAGCACGACAGGTCCCCGATCAATCGGGACAGGACCCGATCAATCGGCCCTCTCTGGCACTTCGCACCTGTTCTTGTGTGGCTGGTGAGCGGTCTGGCCGCTCACCAGCCACACAAGAACAGGTGCGAGGTGCCAGAGGAGTCCAGAAGAAGCGTTCGCCAACGGTATCAAATTGAGAATGACTGATAACAAGACAAAGCAACGCGAAGGAGAGAATTGAGAACAATGACGGACGAAATGTCAGTGCAGGCCCATAGCATTGGAGAGGGTACCTTTAAGATTGACACTCAGAGCGGATATAGCATCTTACTGAGTTCTGCGGCGGATGAGCAGGGACCGCGCCCTATGGAGATGCTGCTGGTTGCTCTGGCAGGCTGCGCGGGCGTGGGCATCAGTTCCATTTTGCGTAAAATGCGCCAGGATGTGACCGCCTATGAAATCCGTGTACATGGAGAGCGCGCCGAAAAAGATCCTAAAGTTTTTACAACAATTACTGTTCAACATATCTTTACTGGCAGGAATTTACAGCCAGAGCAGATTCGGCGCGCCATTGATCTGGATACCACCAACTATTGTGGCGTCAATATCATGCTCAGCAGCAGCGCGAAGATCGAGCATACATTCCAGCTTCTCGTAGTAGAAGCAAGCTAAAGACACTCAAGATGTGTATTCGCCATTGATCCTCACATACTCGTAACTGAGATCGCAACCCCAGACGGTTGCTGAACTCTTTCCCAGGCCGAGGGAGACCTGAATGGCGACTTCAGAGCCCTGTAAATAGGTTTTGAGTTCAGGCAAACGCTCCATCTCTAGCGGTTGACCCTGGTAGACGACAAGTTCGCCAAAGGCAATTGTCACATTTTCGGGTAGGATATCCGTCTGCTCCTCACATTTGCCAATAGCCATTGCGACCCGTCCCCAGTTAGGATCGGCCCCAAAGACAGCCGTCTTGACCAGCGGTGAGTTGAGGATCGCTTTAGCCACGCGCTTCGCCTGCGCTGGAGTGCTTGCGCCGCCCACAGTGACCTCCAGTAACCTGGTCGCGCCCTCACCATCGCGAGCGAGGGTCTTTGTCAATTCGATAGCCAGGTCCTGGAAAGCGGCGCGAAACTCGTCGAGGGGAACCGGGCCAGCCTGGCCATTAGCCATAATCGCCACAGTATCCGAAGTGCTGGTATCAGTATCAACACTCAGGCAGTTAAAAGAGAGATCGACAACCTCTTTAAGCATCTGCTTGAGGGTCTCTGCCGGAATTTGCGCGTCGGTCACGAAATAGCTGAGCATAGTAGCCATATTGGGCTCAATCATTCCCACACCTTTGGCCATACCCACCAGTACCGCGTCCCCAACGCGGCGTACGCCGATCTTAGGATGAGTATCGGTGGTCATAATACCCTGCGCGCAAATATGTAATTGTCCTTCTTGCAGTTGCTGGCCTAAATCTACAATTCCGGCGCGCATCTTCTCCATCGGCAATTGCCAGCCGATGACTCCAGTGGAGGAGGGCAGAATATCGCGCGGATCTATATGGAGTTCGTTCGCGACCAACTGGACAATTTCACGAATATTGGCCAGACCCCGTTCTCCTGTGGCCACATTCGCGTTTTTGCTATTGATCACGAAAGCCTGGAGTTTTCCATCGGCTACATGTTCTCTGCCTACAACAATCGCGGCCCCACAAAAGCGACTCTGCGTAAACATAGCCGCGCCCGCCGCGGGAACATCTGAGACGATCACCGTAAAATCCAGGGTATTATCGCGAATTCCCACATTTTTGACGCTGGAACGAAATCCACGCGGTGAATGTGCTAATGCTTGCATGGGTAGTCCTCTTTTTCGTTGTTTGCCGTCATTATAGCAAATATCTTACAAAAAGAAACCAGCCCTGCTGGTCAATTTCAGGGTTTCTCACAAGTCTTTGCCCCCGCCCGCCCACCCTGAGAAAAACAGGGAGTGTGGAAAGATGGGCACCGCGGTGCCCATCTTTCCACACTCCCTGGAC
>JBEVTI010000007.1:0-187499 GCA_041156125.1 Candidatus Paraktedonobacter carboxidivorans | reverse complement strand
CGCCCACCCTGAGAAAAACAGGGAGTGTGGAAAGATGGGCGCCGCGGCGCCCATCTTTCCACACTCCCTGGACCCTCCAATTGAAACGTTTACAAGAGCGCAAGACGACTTGTGAGAAACCCTGTGGTCAATTTTTTTCTTATGAGAGAGTGGAGCAGAAGTGAGATGCAGGTGGGTGGGCGGGGAACAATCGAGTGGCGAGTGTCATTCGTCAGCAGAGTCACTCTGTGGGGAGGGCAAGTACATACTTTTCTAGAGGCCACCTGGCGTGTTATACTAGTCCTGCCCTTCTTCAGGGGAAGATCATGGAAATTTCTCCTTCCTCAGCGAAAAAGGAAGTAATCTTAGAGGCTTATGAGCTGTATTGGAACTGCCGGGCATATTGACCACGGCAAGTCAACGCTAGTTGAGGCATTGACAGGTATTGATCCCGATCGTTTGGCGGAAGAGAAGGCCAGGGGCATGACGATTGACCTGGGTTTTGCCTGGTTGACTCTGCCCAATGGGCGCGAGGTGAGCATCGTTGATGTCCCTGGCCACGAGGGCTTTATTAAGAATATGCTGGCGGGTGTGGGAGGAATTGACGCGGCCTTGCTGGTGGTGGCAGCAGATGAAGGCGTGATGCCCCAGACACGCGAGCACCTGGCAATTCTGGATCTCTTGCGGGTCGGGCGTGGTATCGTTGTCTTGACCAAGGCCGATCTGGTTGATTATGAGTGGTTGGAACTGGTGCGCGAGGAGGTGGCCGAGTTATTACAGACAACCACGCTGGCTGGCGCGCCGATTCTGGCGGTTTCCGCCTACACGCGTCAGGGTTTGCCTGCTTTGCTGGCCGAGTTAGAGCACGTACTCGATGAAGCCGAGGAGCGCCAGGATATCGCGCGTCCGCGTCTGCCCATCGACCGGGTGTTTAGTATGCCAGGCTTTGGCACTGTAGTTACTGGCACGTTGCTCGACGGAGTATTGCGCCCCGGCCAGGAGATAGAGTTGCTGCCACGTGGTCTCAAGACGCGTATTCGCGCGTTACAAACCCATCGTCAGCAGGTCGAGGTAGCCCATCCTGGCAGCCGGGTAGCGGTTAACCTGACCGGCGTGGCCCGCAGTGATTTGCAGCGTGGAGATGTTCTTACATTGCCTGATCAGTTGCAGCCTACCCTTCTACTTGACGCGCGTGTGCGGCTACTAGGCGAAGCAGCGCGCGCGCTGGCGCATAATACGCAGGTAGAGTTCTATAGCGGCTCTCAGGAGGTAGCGGCGCGTGTACGTCTACTGGACGTTGCAAGTCTGGAACCAGGGCAGGAGGCGTGGGTGCAGTTGCGCCTCAACCGACCAGCGGTCCTGACCAGGCGCGATCGTTTTATTCTGCGTATCCCTTCGCCCAGTGCCACTATTGGCGGTGGTGAGGTCATCGATGCTCATCCGCGCTATCACAAGCGCTTTCAGCCAGATTTGCTGGTGGCCTTGCGAACATTAGAGCAAGGCGCGCCCGATGAACTGGTGCTGGCTGCGCTTGATCGGCGGCGAGAATTGAGAGCATTAAAACGGGGAGAAACAGCGTCTACTAAAGTAGAGTATCGCCAGTCTGGAAGCGGGAGAGTGGGGGTGCATAGCCTGGCAGGGTATGAGCTGACGGAGATCGCCAGACAGAGTAATTTGTCCCATGATGTGACATTGTGGGCACTGGAGACGTTGATAAAAGAGGGAAGAGTGCGTAAAGTAGGCGGGTGGTGGTTTGCTCAAACTGTCTGGGAGGCACTCCGCGACGAAACACTCTATTTGTTAGGTGAGCAGCATCGCCAGTACCCGTTACGTGGCGGTCTTTCAAAAGAAGAATGGCGAAATCGCCTGGGCCTGGCTCCGCGCATAGCAGTGGATATTTTTCTTGCTTTACAGGCGGAGGGTGTTCTGGCTGAGGTCGCGGCAGGAGGCAAAATCACAGGTGCGCCAGGGGGCTTGATTCGTCTGCCCGCTTTTCAACCGACCTTTACCGAGCAGCAGCAGCGCCAGATAGAGCGCCTCCTACAAGCGTTTCATATACATTCCTCCACCCCGCCGGGACGCGCGGAAGTTGAGGCGGAAGTGGGTGCCGAGGTTTTAGGAGCCCTGGTTGAGCAGGGGACTCTGGTCAAACTAGGCAATGCAGTGGACCCGGTGTTTTTCCTGCGTGAAACATATGACGAAATGGTGGAGCGCGTCATTGCCTATCTACGCGAACACAAGACGATGACAGCCGCTGAGGCGCGAGATTTGCTGGGTACGACGCGCAAGTATGTATTGCCTCTGCTCGAACACCTGGATGAACGGCGGATTACCCGGCGACTTGGTGATCAACGCGTTTTGGGCGTGATTTCTTGAAGTCGCAGCTCTTGGTGGAACAAAGAGTTCCATTAAGAAACAAAATGAGTTACAATAGCGGCGCGCGGGCAAGTAGTGCGTTTCTGTAAGGCGGTGTTGTAGGCTGGTATTCCAGTCGCCTCTTACCCCTGCGATAGTTCCTGTTGAGATAGTTCACACATTGCGGAGAGCTATGCAAATCGAAGTTCTGGGAGAGCGATACGAGTTAAGAGAACCCATAGGTCGGGGTGGTATGGCCACTATATATCGTGGTCGTGATACTCGCATGGATCGCACCGTCGCAATTAAAGTGCTGCGCGAGGTTTATAGCACAGACCCCAAGTTTGTCACTCGCTTCCAGCGCGAAGCGAAGGCTGCGTCGGCCTTGCAGCACCCCAATATTGTGCAGGTCTACGATTATGGGCAGACCGATGGAAACTATTTTATTGTTATGGAGTTGGTCGAAGGCACAGATCTACGCCGTTATTTGCGTTCACGCGGTGTGCTGGATATCGACCGTGCGATCATTATCGCGCACGATGTTGCTCTTGGTTTGAGCGCGGCTCATCGGCGCAGTATTGTGCATCGTGATGTAAAACCACAGAATATCCTGGTTGGCAAAGGCGGCTCGATCAAATTGACCGACTTTGGTATTGCCAGTGTATATAAAGATATCAACGCCGAGCGTCTGACGACGACGGGCATGACGCTGGGTACCGTGCAATACTATGCTCCCGAACAGGCACAGGGCGAAATCGTCAGCCCCTCTGCCGATGTGTACGCGCTGGGCATTGTGATGTATGAGATGCTGACAGGCCGCACACCTTTCGATGGCGATACGCCAGTGGCGGTGGCTATGCAGCATATTCAGGACATACCAGTGCCGCCCAGCGAGCTTAATCCAGGCATTCCTCCGGCACTGGAAGAGATTATTCTGCGCTGCCTGGAGAAGATCCCGGAGATGCGTTTCCGCGACGGTTCGCAACTGGCACGCGCGTTGGAGGGCCTGGGCGAGGCAGACGCGAGCGAGTTGGGTACTAACCAGTTTCTGGTGCAGGGTCCACCCCCGGCTCCGATCACGTTTGGTAATATCCCTGCCCGCCCTGGCGCGAGTGGGCGTACCAATGCCGCGCCCCCGCCAGTTCCGGTGCAGCAAGCCTCTTCACCCATGCGCGGGCTAGCTGATGCCCCCACGCTTACGCCCGGTTTCTCAAATGCCAGCCCACCCCCTGGCCACTCTTCTCAATTCGATCGCCAGGTTTCAGGCGGACAACAGGCGTACGTACCTGGCGCTTTCCAGCAGATTCCCGATACCGGGTCAACCCGCCCATTTCGCGCTGGCACTCAGCAGAATGTAGTCGGCGGGCGCATTGCCACAGTGATTGTCGTACTCATCCTTATCGCTTGCCTCTTATTACTTGGCTTTAGCGTCTACCTGGCTGCCTCTCTCGGCTTTATTAATCTGCCTGGCGTCAATGGAGCTGTGCCCACCGTATCCACCCAGATGGGCATAGTCCCTAATCTGGTTGGTGACTCCTGGGTGCAGGCGCAACTGGCTGCCAGTACTGCTGGCTTTCGCCTGCATTCCAACGATAACAGCGAGCTTGGCGCAGTCCAATCCCAGAATCCACAGGCTAATCAATCCATGACCAAAGGCCAGACTATTGATGTGCAGATGGGAGTAGCCACGCAAAACGTGCAGGTACCTCCTAATCTGGTTACTCAACCGCTAGCTACGGTTGAGCAATTACTCCAGACTGCGGGCCTGAGATATACCATTAAGTCCGATGGCCAGAGTAGTTCTGCGCAACCTAACACTGTGAAGCGTGTCAATCCCACCAGTGGTACTACTGTGAAAGCTGGCTCAACGGTGACAATTTATGTGGTCAACTATGTCAACGGTACTCCGACCGCCACGCCGAGTCCGTCACCTGCATCAAGTCCATCTCCGTCGCCAAACCCAACGGCAACGGCAACAGCAACCGCAGGCACGACTCCCGCGACAACTCCAAGCGTCACTCCAGGAACGACGCCAGGCCCAACTTCTACTACGCAACCTTGAACCCTCCTCATAACCATCCTGCAAGCAGCCTGAGCAAATTTGCCCAGGCTGCTTTTTTGTTCTCAGCTTACTGGCTAAAATCTCTGCTACCAGGATAGAGAGAGATCTGCGCAAAATCCAACAAACCTGGCCATGCTCCCGTTTATTTGATCGAGGTTTCAGAAAGTATCTGACGGATCTCGATGTGTACGCAACTGCGAACATGCCTTCGCTCTTGTGCAGTTTGGAGAAGTGTTGTTATGCGACGTCACCTCGTACGAAATATCATCTTTCTGGCTGTGGCCGCGGTGCTGGTCGCGGGCAGTTTGATCGCGGTGAGCATGGTTGCGCGCGCCCAACAGGATGCGCGTATGACTCTTACTGGCCAGAATGTTCCTCTGATCCAGCACGCCCATTTTTTACAGGCTGCCGATCTTAATCAGCAGCTCGCTCTTTCGATTGGCTTGCGCCCAAATGATTCCGCTGGCCTGAATCAGGCGCTACAAGCGATCTACACTCCCGGCTCACCCCGGTACCATCATTATCTTACGCCAGCTGAATTTAGTCAGCTCTATGCACCAACCTCCGACCAGGTGCAACTGGTGGTCTCGTTCTTGCAGTCGCAGGGTATGACTGTGCAGAGCATCGCCTCTAACCATTTGCTGATCGATGCCACCAGCACGGTGGCGCAAGTTCAGCAGGCTTTTCAGGTGCAAATCAATACATATCAGTATGGCAATCGAACTTTCTATGCCAATGCTCAGCCCCCCAGCGTGCCCGCCGCCCTGCAAGCCTTGATTAGCTCAATCGGCGGACTGGACAATAGCGTGTACTATCAACCGCTTACTCACAACGCGCCTGCAGGAGGTCAGCGGGCGCACAGTCCACAGGCCTCCGCCTCCGGCTATGGTCCTACCGAGCTTTCCACTGCCTATAATAGCGCTTCTCTGAATAGCGCTGGCTTGCAGGGACAGAATCAGACTGTGGCGATTTTTGAACTGGATGGCTATCAAAAGGCTGATATTCAGCAATACTTTCAGAACTATAATCTGGGCACGCCTGCCATTAGTAATGTGCTGGTCGATGGCTCAAGTGGTTCCGCCGGACAGGGTGCGATTGAAGTAGAACTGGATATTGAGGTGGTGGGAGCGATTGCACCCAAAGCCACGCAATTGATCTACGAAGGCCCGAATACTACGCAAGGGCTAAATGATACCTATAATAAGATTGTCACCGACAATCGGGCGCAGGTGATCAGCACGAGCTGGGGACTCTGTGAAAGTAGCACAGGCTCAGCTGAATTGCTGACTCTCGATAACATTTATAAGCAGGCAGCCGCGCAGGGTATTTCTATCTTTGCTGCCGCGGGAGACGCGGGCGCATATGATTGTGGCGATACCAATCTGGGCGTGGACTCACCTGCTGACGATCCTTATGTGACCGGCGTGGGTGGTACAAACCTGCAATTAGGCGCGAATAATAGCTATGGCTCGGAGTCCGTCTGGTCTGATACGACCAATACCGGGCGTGGTCCCAAAGGGGATGGCGGCGGCGGCGGCATCAGCAATACCTTTATGCTACCCAGTTGGCAGACTGGCGCGGGTGTAATCAGCAGCTATAGCAGCGGCCAGCCCTGTAACGCGCCCTCTGGCCAATACTGTCGCCAGGTGCCCGATATTTCGGCGGATGCCGATCCGAATAGCGGCTATGCCGTCTATTGCACTGTCAGTGCCGCAGGCTGCTCGCCAAGCGGCTGGATTGTCGTCGGCGGCACGAGCGCGGCTGCGCCCTTCTGGGCAGGTAGCAGCGCCCTGATCAATCAGTACCTGCAAAGTCAGAATCTCTCGCGCTTTGGTACCGCCAACCCTGCGCTCTACGCTGTTTATAACTCGCAGCAGGCCACACCGGCCTTCCACGACGTAAGCTCTGGCAACAATCTCTTTTATCCGGCGACCGCTGGCTACGACATGGCTTCGGGCATCGGCTCACCCAATGTCACGGCCCTGGCCAAAGATCTGGCCGCGCTCTCCAGCGGCGGTGGCGGTGGCAATCCGACGCCGACGCCAACACCTGGAGGTCCGACCGTCACGCCTACACCTGTTGTGCCACCGCCTACGACGCCGACGCCCTCGCCCTCAACTTCGCTGATCAAAAATGGCGGCTTTGAGAAGGGCACCAGCCCCTGGCAGGAAACGTCGAACGGTGGTTATGAACTGATCTCCACGCTTAATCCGCATGCCGGTCAGTCCAGCGCTTATCTGTGCGGCTATACAGGCTGCAAAGATCGCATCGCGCAGACCTTTACCGTTCCCAGAACGTATACCGCTCTGCGCCTCTCTTACTGGTGGTTTTCCGAGACTATGGAGATCAGCCAGCAATGTCTGGATACTTTTACCGTACTTGTGCAGAGTGCTTCTGGTCAATCTATTCACACTCTGCAGCACTCCTGTAATACCAATGCCACTAATGGTTGGCAGCAGCAAACCTTCGACCTGACCTCTTTGCTGTCAGCTTACCAGGGTCAGCAGGTCTCTCTGCTCTTCACTGGCACTACCAAAGCGAATCTTTTCCTGAGCAGCTCTTTCTTCGTCGATGATATCAGCCTGGTCGCGTTATAAGCTTGTAGCTGTACGTTAGCACAGAGCAGCCGGCAGGTGGCCTACGCCATTCTGCCGGCTGCTCTGTGCGTCCCTGCTGGTTTGCGCTTCCTTGCTGCCTGTTGCCGCTGGATGGGATCTTTAGTTTAGCGCGAAATCGTCAGCATAGACATTGGCCTGCGCGTACCAACCATGGATGTAGATGGTTATGCTGGTCTGCGCTGCGGTCGTCGTAAATGTGACGCTCAGCTTTGTATAGCTGCTGCTGCTCGTCCAATTGCTCGCGCCATTGACGATGCCGATGTAGGCGTAGGGACCATTGACGTAAGCGCTCAGCGTATACGTATGGTTAGCCTGAACCGCGATCGTTTGGTCGCACTCGCCAGTAGTTGAACTGCCTGGCGTCACCTGCAAAGCGCGCGAACCACTGTGGACCGGGCTGCTCACCACAGCATCACCCGCGTTACAGGTCCAGCCAGTTAGACTACCAGTCTCGAAACCAGGATTGTTCACCAGATTGCCACCTGTGGGCGTGGAGGTCGGGGTTACAATCGGCGTCGTACCCTTTGTGGGAGTTGGTGTCAGCGTGCTGGGCAGTACAGTGGGCGTGTTCGTAGGAGTACTGCCGCTGGTATCAGTGCTAAAGGGTTTCCAGAGATTAGTAAACTGGTACGCGCCCTGTGACACGCCGCTACAGCTATCGGAGGCCGTTGTAGAACCTGCGCAATTGCCATTGTCGCGCGGCACCTCCCAGAAAGAGAGTTCGCCGATCTTATTCATCTGCGCGAAAGAGAGCACCAGCGAGGCATTGCTCAGGCTAAAGACCTCGCCCGGCGAGTCATTCTGACCAATCATCGGCGTGATGCCGACCATCGCCCACAACTGGCTGGAGGACTTTAAGGGGAAGATGTTTTGCAGTTCGGAATGCAGGCCGTTAGCCGCGTTGATGGCCTCCTGGCCCATCTGGCTATCTGCCCCGCCGTAGTCCATGGTCATCAAATTGACCACATTGAAATTCACCCCATGGGAGACAGCGTTATTTAACAGACCCAGACTATCACTGAGCAGGCCGGTGGTCGCCGATGGCAGGGTGAAAGAGATGGTCAGGCCCGGATTTGCTGTCTGCAAAGCCGCCAACGCAATATTGCGTCGATCATAGGTAGTCGCATCGCCCTGTTCGCCGCCCTCGATATCAAAGTCCAGGTGGCGCGCGCTATATTTGGTCACAACAGCCTGATATTGGGCCTGCAAGCTGCTGGCGCTACCACAGGTCTGCGCAAGTTCCTGACCAGCCGCGCCGCCAAAGGAGATAATCACATCTCCCCCCTGGCCGCGAATATAGCTGATATCGCTGTCCAGGTTTGGTAAATAAGTGCCAGTCTGACTCAGTAGAATCGTTCCAGCCCAGGCGGCATTGCAACCGTTGCCGCTAATAAACGCGAGCGTATAGTATTTTTGTCCTGTCGTCCGGGTGACCGATTGTAGTGAAGCACCAATTGTGATGTCATCGTATGGCGCGAAATACTCAGCGGGAAACGTAGAGGCAGCATGCGCGCTACCAATGTTACCCGCGAATACCGCTATCGCCACTACCAGACTGGTGAAGACCAGCCCACTGGCTACCATGAGCGAGAGAAGCCTGCGCGAAAATTTCATTTAGCTTTCCTCCTTGAAATACTCTGCTCAGGATAAGACTTGCGTCCTGCCTGATCTGCATTGCCATGCTATAATCCCACGTCTCCTGCGTATCACAACAAACGCATCCAGGCGCCCGTCATTTGATACACGTTTCATCCCCACGGGATTTTCATGTCTTAACTGTAACGTTTCCCACGCTATATGTCAAGACATCTAGACCACTATACACGCTAATGGAGGTTTTTTGTCACAACTTATTCAGCAGGAGGTGCTGTGGGACTGCGTCCCCAGGCCGGAGCACGAGGTGTCCTCGTAAGAACTGCCTTTTGCAGGGGGTGCCGGGGGACTGCGTCCCCAGGCTGGAGCACGAGGTGTCCTCGTAAGAACTGCCTTTTGCAGGGGGTGCCGGGGGACTGCGTCCCCAGGCCGGAGCACGAGGTGTCCTCGTAAAATCTCTCCCTTTTGCAAGGCCGCCGCAGGCGGCAAGAGGAGAGCAGTTGAATAGCTACTTTTATCTTGCGCAAGTATGAAAGAGGGAAAATTATATAATGTGATAGACTTGCATAGGCAAACGTATGTCTACTAATCAACGTGATATACTAGAAGAAAGAGGACGGACGATCCCACCGGGAAACGCCTCACTCATCGGGCACTCACCGACCCGCCAACGCGCAGCCGCGAGCTGGGAAAAGTAGCCTTTCTGATTCTAAAAAGGTAGAAGAGGAGCTTTTTCCTGCTTTCTCTTGCCAGGGATGGGTTTTGCGTCTCATGTCTGCTCCCTAAAACACCACAAGGACATGTATGTATGATTGAACACAACGGAGCTATTTCGCCAGCCAACACGATTTTTGTCATGCTCTGTTTTGAAGGCCCGGATGTCTACTCTACCGCGGGTGGTCTGGGAACGCGCGTGACTGAATTGAGTGAGGCGCTGGCTACACAGGGCTACACTACGCATCTGATCTATATTGGTGATCCCTCTCAACCTGCGGTTGAAGAGCGTGTTGAGAAGCGTCTGATTCTCAAACGCTGGTCGCAATGGGTGAGCAAATACTATCCCAATGGGGTTTACGATGGGGAGGAACAGAAGTTATACGACTATAACGAGAGTGTGCCCTATCATATTTATAACGACATTGCTCGTCAGGCAGTGGAAGAGGGCAAGCTGGTAGTTATTCTGGGCGAGGATTGGCATATCGCCGAGGCAATGGAGCGCACTTCTGATTTGCTACACTGGTTTGGCATACGCCGTAAAGTTTTGCTACTCTGGAATCTAAACAGTCTGATGTCATTGCAGCGCATCGATTGGGGGCGTTTGAATTTTGTAACCACGCTCTGCACGGTCAGCAAGTATATGAAGCATAAGATGTGGGCATATGGGGTAAATCCGCTTGTTATTCCCAATGGCATTCCAGTTCGCCATATGCACCCGGTTGACGAAGAGAAAGTAAGGCTTTTGCGTGACATCGCGCACCAGGGCGATCCACGGCGTATGTTTCTTTTCAAGATTGGGCGTTTTGATCCTGATAAGCGCTGGATAATGGCGGTTGAAGCGGTAGCCCGTTTGAAGCACAGCGGCTATCCTGTAACGCTTTTTGTGCGCGGTGGGATTGAGCCACATGGGGCTGATGTCTTGCGCCACGCCTATAACATTGGCCTGGTCATTCGCGATGTAACCGCGCAGCGTCCCAATCTGGATCAATGCCTGGAAGCGTTGGCCAGCGCCGGTCCCGCGGATGTATATAATCTCCGTTTCTTTTTACCTGAAGAGTTTGTGCGCACGACCTATCGTGCCGCCGATGCAACACTGGCCAATAGTGGGCACGAGCCCTTTGGTCTGGTGGCCCTGGAGGTCATGGCGGCTCAGGGCATCGCGGTAACAGGCAGCACTGGCGAGGACTACGCCGTCGCGCTGGAGAATGCCATTGTCACCGAAACGGATGATCCTGATGAGCTTGTGGGCTATTTGCTCTATCTGCGCCGTCATCCTGAGGAGCAGGAGCGCATTCGCCAGGCTGGTTGCCGCACGGCTGAGCAATTTCTCTGGGGACAGGTCATCCAAAATATGTTAAGTAAATTAGAGTTTCTGGCTCGTAAACAGGATATTCATCTGGATTAGGAGGCCGCCGCATCCTATTTTTGAGAGGGGTCTGACTTATGGTTGTTGATGTGGCACTCTATACGCTGGTCCACCAGCCGCGCCGTTTAAAACTGCCGGCCCAACCTATTCCGCGTTATGCCTCGTTAGAGGATATCACGCATTGTCTCTTTGACGAACGCTTAAACGCACATTATCTGCGCCAGGCAGCGCAAACCAGCTATTATCCAGCCGCGCGGATGCTGTTGGAAATGGTGCGTGAGCATGGTTTGCGCCTGGCGCTGGGTTTTTCGCTTTCCTTTGTGCGCCAGGCTGAACGCTGGGAGCCGGCGTTGCTCGACCTCTTCCGTGAACTGGTGAATGAAGAAGGGGTCGAGTTGGTAGGGGCGGACCCCTGCCATAGCCTGCACTGCCTGATTGATCTCCCAACTTTTGCGCTACGCATGAGTTGGATGGCTGAGGAACTTGAGCGTCTTTTTGGCAAACGCCCGACCGTCACTGACACCACTGAGATGTGTATGTCGGCCAGTATTTATGACGCGCTCGACGCAGCGGGCTTTCGCGGAGCTTTTTTCGATGGGCACCCCAGTATTATGCAGTGGCGTGCCAGCACTTATCTTTATCAGTATGGTAACGAACAGGTTAATCCGCGCGTACTCCCTGTGCCCGCGCCCGCGCGCACTGCCGGGAAAAGCGCGAAGCGCGAGCGCCAGGGACCATCCTATATGAGCGAGACACTCAATGCGGAGGGTCTTTTTCTACTCACCTGCCACCAGGGACTGAGCACGGATGTGAGTCAGCGCTTCTCGTCTAACGCCTGGGCCGGTTATCCGCTTTATGCTGACGCGTATGCCAGGTGGATCGCGCAGACGGCAGGCGATTTTGTCTTGCTCAACTGGGATTTTGCAACGATGGGCGAGCGCCATTCTCAGACCACGGGTATTTTTGAGTTTGTCAGGTCCCTGCCTGACCAGTTGAGGCAGCATGGTGTTTCTCTGCGTACCCCCAGCGAGGTAATTGAGCGCTACGCCGGGGAGCGCGTCTATCAGCTGCCATTGCCAGTGCATCCTCCTACGTGGTCCGAGATGCTGGGTCTGGAAGGTAATTTTGTCCGGGAACCACAGCGCGAACTCTTCCAGTTACAGCGCGATATTTATAATCTGGCCCGGCTGACCGAGCAACCGGATCTGCTTGATCTTGCTCTCTGGCTGGCGCAAGCGGATAATTTTTACGCGCTCGACAGATCAGGCTCTCAGCTTGCTGGAATTGCCGCGCCTCAAACGTGGTGGCATCCTGACTCGGCTGCGATCGCGCGCGAGCAGAAGCAGGTCTATCTCAACCTTTTGAATGCGCTGGAAGCACACCTGCCCACCCGCTTGCTACGCCAGCCAGGCGCAAGCAAGTCCACTCGTGCCAAAGCCACTGCACCTTCTGAGGCAACCGTGGCAAAGGCCAGCGTCGCCGAAAAAGCTCAGGGTGTCGCTGAAGAGCCAACTGACAAGCCCAAAACGCGCCGTGTCTCACGCCAGAAAAAATAAACAGATCTCAACCCCTGCTCGCGGCTGCCGCGTGAAATTTCACGCGGCAGCCGCGAGCAGGGGTTGAGATCTTCCCAAAATTTGGGAGTTTCCTCCTATTTTCTTCTTTTATCCACGAAAAATTTGACTCCTTTCGGTCTATTTAGGTAGACTCTCCAGCAGTATTGGTAGAGGATGACATTATTTGACATTTTATCTGACCAGGAAAAGTGCCGGGTTTACTTGTAGGGCTGGACAGGGCTGTGCCTGTTCTGTTTATGAGCAGACCATTCTCCTGGTCCAATTTGCAATAGACGCGATGAGGTAATCATGCAGCAATTCCGCCCACTTCCCAGTTTTAATGCGATGGAAGAAGCAGAGCCGGTTGAGATGCCAGTTGCACCTACAACCGATCCCCTGCCCGCGTTTACCGATCCGCGTTTTACAGCGGCCAATCCACCGCCAGCGTTTCCCTTACCCGGCATGGCCGATCCACGTTTCCCGGCCAAATTTCCTCCAGCATTCTCGCTGCCCGCAACCACCGATCCACGCCTGGCAGCGCAACAGTCACCAGCATTTCCCATGCCTGGAGCACCCCTGGCGAAGAAATTGCCACCGGGTTCTGCCAGGCAGGAAGAGACCGATCCACGCCTGGCAGCGCAACAGCTACCAGCATTTCCCATGCCTGGAGCACACCTGGTGAAGAAATTGCCGCCAGGGCCTGCCAGGCAGAGAGAGACAGCTCCGCGCCCGGTGGCCCAGCAGCCAGCGGCATTTCCCATGCCTACGATGACTGATCCATACCTGGCGGCCATAAAGTCACAGCAGAGCGCGCCCAGGCAGGCCACGGCAAACTTACCAGTCGTCCTGTTTAGCGGCTCCAGTACTTCGTCTGAGACTGACCAGCTTGCCGCGTTGATGGGCAAACCGCTGGCAACTGGCAAGCATCCCGCGTTGACCGCCGCCTTACAGGGCACGCTAGGAGCTAATACGGGCATAACTAGCACTACTAATCGCCTGGTAGTTATCCCTGGCTCGCGTAAGCGCAGAAAAACAGGGAAGGCCGCGGTAGCACGCCGCTTGAATCCGCGTCTGCGTCAGAGCGTAGTACTTGTTACACTGCTGGTCATTGTTGTTTGTACTCTGACCACTTTGATGCCGCTTTCCGATAGCCAGAACACTGGGAATATTTTCTCGAATCTTGGTAACTGGTTTCACTCTGCCCAGCTTGATTGGAATATTCAGGCGCACCAGGCCAGCAGCACATTCCCTACCGCGCTGAATGGTCCAGGCCTGCCCTATATGACCATTGCCAACAGCCCCTATGTCTCCGTTGCTGCACAGGATGCTAGAGTGGCTGGTATTCCATATGTCTATTTTGTGCGTCAGATCCAGCAGGAGAGCGGCTATAACCCTAATGCTGTCTCAGTGACCAATGCTGAAGGGATTGCTCAGTTTGAACCCTATACTGCCTCTGGCCTGGGCATTAACCCCTGGGACCCCAATGATGCCTTGCGTGGCGCGGCCCATCTGATGGCTAATTATTACCACCAGTATGGCAACTATGCCAAAGCTCTGGGAGCGTATAACGCTGGCCCTGGAGCGGTACAGGGTGCTGTCTATTCCTGCGGCACGTACTGGCTTAGCTGTATGCCCGCCCAGTCCCAGGATTATGTGTATCGGATTATGGGAGTATAGGGGTATAATAAGCGCGGAGACTCGACTTTCTCGTGCTGGCCGCGCTTGTTGCGCCTGGAAGGTTTGTTGTATTTTCGCAAGGACGACTCATGTCACACGTACGTACCCGCCTGCAGAGTGGTATTCTCTGGTTGATGCTGGATCACCCGCCGTTGAATATCCTCTCACTCGAACTGCTTGAGCAGTTAAACATAGCCCTGCGCGAGGCACAGATCCTGCAGCCACGTCTACTTGTCCTGATGGGAGCTGGCGAGCGCGCTTTTTCGGCGGGCGTAGATGTGCGCGATCTGGATGGTCGCGAGCAAGAACTGCTACGCGCGGTAGAAGAGAATTGCGCGGCCCTGGTGGAATTACGGGCGCGTGGCATCGCTACGGCGGCTCTAGTGAAGGGTGTGGCCCTTGGTGGTGGCTGCGAACTGGCCGCGCTCTGCGATACCGTGCTGGCCCGCGAAGACGCTACCTTTGGCCTGCCCGAAATTCGCCTCGGCGTCTTTCCTCCCGTTGCCTCAGCGTATTTTCCAGCCTTGTTGGGATACCAGGCGACCATGCGCCTGATACTCACAGGCGAAACCATCTCGGCCCGCGAGGCTTTGCGCCTGGGGCTGGTTCACCAGGTGCTCTCCACGCGCCGCTTTTTGTCTGACGCGGAAGAATTATTGGTAATGTTAGCTTCTACACGTTAGATACACACGTAATAAGCGCGAAAAAGTTACAATAGACTGCGTTGATTCGTGTTGAGAAGGTGCAACGACGAGTGATATCTCAGGGGAACTTTTAGTCAGGTTCCAGCGTCTTCTCTTTGCGAAAGGTTTTTGAAGACCTGGCTTATCTGCCTGGCAGAGACACATAAGGAGTCGTAGATCATGCATACATATGCTGGTATAGTGCGCAGTCGGTCGTTACTATTCATTGTTCCATTTATTCTGGTACTCATTCTCGCTCTTTCCGCCTGTGGTTCGAACACCTCTACTGGCTCTGGGACAGGTGCGACAGCAACGACTGGTGCGACAGCAACACCAGCAGCTACAGCGACATCCACTCAGAGCCAGGCCACAAAGGATGGTTGCCCGAACAATACTGTTATTACCTCGGCGCTTCCTCCCGCGAATGTGATGCTCACCAGCAGCAATAGCGGTGTGACAGTGACCGCTCATAAAGGCGATATTATTCAGGTAAACCTGGCCTTTGGTCATAGCTGGCAGGGACCAGTGGACATCTCGCGGAGCCTGCTTACCGTTCAGGGGCCGGCTGGCTACGCCTCCCCTACGGTTAAATCCTGTGTCTGGCGCTTCCTGGCTGCCGCTACAGGTACCGCCCATCTCTCTTTCGCGGGTCGCCCCATTTGTCAAAAAGGTCAGGCCTGCCCGCTGTATATTCTGGAAGTCCCCTTTACAATTAATATTCAATAATGTTTGAAGCCTTCTAGAGAATAACTGGCATCCCACTTTTAGTGAAGCAGAGAAGCCACACTGGCGCGCTGGTGTGGCTTCTCTGCTTCACTAAAAAGTGGGGGCAGAAAAGATTTTTGAGAAACTTTGGGATAATGGTTCAGCCTACTAGTCAGATACATGCTTTTCATGTATAGTATGGGCACATAAGAAAAAAAAGAAGAATTTTTAGAAAAGCTTTTTTGCATTTTTTGCTATTTGTCGGGAAGGTTTCTTTGCCAAATAATTAAAGGGGAAAAGAATGTCAGATCTTATACCTGCTAAAAGGTTGCAATGGCCAATTTCCCTGCGCCTGGTCGTGGCTTTGCTTCTGGGGTTGCAATTTGGCGTGCTGGCTTTTTATCAACCACCCTCATTAGCCTGGATATGGGTTCCCTGGCTTCCACTGGTCATTTTGCTTGGCGCGATGGTAGTTAGCATTCTGATTGATCCGCGGGTGCGTAGTGGCGAAATTGAGGAACTGCGCGTGCTTCAGGGTCTGATACGTTTTTTGCTAGTGATTATCGCGCCAGTCTTTGCTCTTGTAGTGCTTTTCTTCTTTATTCGCTCAGTGGGAGCCATTATGCTGGAGTTAATCCCATTGGCTCTGGGGGTGATTACTGCCTTCACCTTGATAGGTCACCGCCATAATGGCCTGGCCGTGCTTTGTGGACTGCTTACATGGCTAGGAGTGGGCTTACCTTTTCTTTTCTCAACCTATATGACCAGCCGGCAGCCCGGCAACGACCTTGGCAGTCTGGCCTTTATTCTGCTGGCGGTGGGTGTGTTCGTGGGATTTGCCTTTGCCGCGCTCGGTGGCTTTCTGGGTCGCCTGTTGCGCCATTGGGTGCTGGGCTAACACCAGGCGCAAACAGCGCTCGCATCCGTGGCAAATACTGGTTGAAGTCTGTAGGTAGGGAGAGAAGCGGGGCTAGCATAGGCTGGTATGCGCGAGATACAATAAAAAGACCATGTATTGCCAAAGGAAACGATGGTCGATTCCCCTGTCAGTGTTGACATTTACTGGTCCGCGAGGCTGACGGAGCCTATTTCACCATCGCCACCGTTCTTGTTGTTCAGGAGGGATCAAACGATGCAAGTGGCTATTGGGCTTGGCGCCCCCTATGCTTCCAATATCAGCGATATTCAGTTGGAGAATCAGATTACCTACGTTGTTGAAGCTGAAAAGCTTGGCGTTGCTAGCGCCTGGTCAGCCGAAGCCTGGGGTTATGATGCCATTACTCCGCTGGCATATTTAGCGGCAAAGACCAGCCGTATTCGTCTGGGCACAGGCATTATCCAGATCGGCTCGCGCACCCCGGCTATGATTGCGATGACCGCGCTGACGATGGCAGAGCTCACGCACGATCGTTTTCTGCTGGGTCTGGGAGTGAGTGGGCCACAGGTGATGGAAGGCTGGCATGGTGTGCGTTTTGCGCGGCCATTGCAGCGTACACGCGAGGTTGTCGATATCGCGCGTATGATCTTTCGCGGTGAGCGCCTGAGCTACCAGGGCGAGATCTATCAACTTCCTTTGCCTGGAGGCGAGGGCAAGGCCTTGATCTCGGACGCGCAGCCCCGCCCCAATTTACCTATTTATCTGGCAACCTTAGGACCCAAGAATCTGGAGTTGACGGGCGAACTGGCAAATGGCTGGGTGGGTACCTCCTTCATTCCTGAACATGCGCGGATCTTTTTCGACTCAATTGAGGCTGGAGCGCGCAAGGCTGGCCGCAGCCTGGCCGATCTGGATCTGCTGGTATACGCTGGAGCAGTCGCGTTTTCCGACGACCAGACGCGCCTGGTGACCTCGCTTAAAGTTCCGCTGGCCTTCTACATGGGGGCGATGGGTTCGCGCAAAAACAACTTCTACAACGAAGTGTATCAGCGCGCCGGTTATAGCGAACTCGCTTTACAGGTGCAGGATCTCTGGCTGAGTGGACAGCGCAAGGCTGCCATCGCACTGATCCCTGACGAACTTGTCTATAAAACGAATCTGATCGGTACCAGGGAAATGGTGCGCGAACGCTTGCGTGTATACAAACAAGCTGGTGTGACCACGCTCAGTGTCTTTCCTGATGGTCGGACGCTTGCCGAGCGTCTGAATACACTTGGCCAATTTATGGAATTGATGCAGGAGATCAATCAAGAGTAAAGAAGCGGGAGGCTGTCGCCACGCAGATGCAGTCGCGCGGCGGTAGTCTCCCACTTCTTGCCTGTCTGTGCCGCTAAACTTCTCCGCGAAAGATGGCGGCATTGCGCGTGGCGAATTTCGTGAAGCTAGCTGGTTGCCATCCGAACAGGGTTGGAATGATTGGTGAAACCTTAGCTTCTTTGCCCTTGCGCCGCTCGCTAAAAAGCTCAGCCAGGGCCTCCGCATTGTAAGGGGGTATGCCGGCGGCGAGATTAGTGCGCGTCGCTTCCTCAGGCTCGGCATTGACATAATGAATCGGCTTTCCGGTAGCTGCGGCAAGTCTCTCAGCTACCTCTGCCATATTCAGCGCCTCGGGTCCAGTCAGAGGATAGGTCTTCCCCTCGTGCCCGTCGCTGGTCAGGACGGTTGCGGCAACCTCGGCAATATCACAGGCATCAATCGATGCGATCCTGGCATCCGCCATTGGCAGGAATATCACTCCTCTGGCGACAATTGCTGGCACCTGGCGGAAGTAAGCTTGCATAAACTCGCCCGCGCGCAAATGGGTGAAAGCCATCCCCGAATCCTCCAGCCTTCGTTCAATCTCACCGTGCATACGGGCAAAGCGAAAGGGAGAATCGAGCTCGGGCATAATTCCAGACAGTTTAACAACATGCTTTACACCTGCCTCGCGAGCTGCTGCGATAAAGTTAGCCTGCACCTCCAGCATCGCGGCATTTGAGGACGAGATGAGCATGGCCCGCTCCACTCCGCGCAGAGCAGCGTTAAGCGTCTCCGGGCGCGCCATATCTCCTTCTACAATTTCCACATGCGGCAGAGTAGAGAGTCGCCGGGCTCTGGCAGTGTCGCGCACCAGCGCGCGCACAGGAATACCCCTTGCCGAGAGTCTCTGGACCAACTCGCCGCCGTTCAGACCAGTGGCCCCTGTTACAAGAATCATCTTGCGTTTCCTTTCATAGTTGCAGACGCCTTTTCTTCATTGCTAACGCAAGCATACCTACCTATGTGCATTTTGACAAGTAGGGACAAAAATGATACTATAGGCTTTAAAAGCGACGCCTATAGAACAAGCGGAGAAATGCAATGAAGAAATCGCCAGTAATTTCCGCGCAGCAAACGCGCTTTGAGTGCCCGGTTTATGGGTTTCAGGAGATGATCAATGGGAAATATAAGCTCCGCATCATCTGGGCCCTGCAGGAAGGTCCTCGCCGCTATGGGGAAATTAAGAAAGGTCTCTTGCGCGATATCAGCGGCAGCCAGGAAATAGCTCCACGCGTGTTGAGCCGGGAGCTAAAGACCCTGGCGGCCTTCGGCTTGATCGAGCGAACTGACTATCAGGTTGTACCCCCCAAAGTAGAGTACAGCCTGACCGTGCTGGGTCAGAGCCTGCTACCCGTTCTGACACCTATGATAGCCTGGGGCAGGCAACACCTGCTTGAGGATGCCGCAAGTTAGCTCAAGTTAGTGGCTAAACAACAGAAAGAGCCTGCTTGGAGCTACTCTGAGGAGAAAAATAACTTTAAGCTCCTCTAAGCGTAAGATAGATAGCGTGCATTAGAGGGCTTGCATGGGATATAATAGTATGAGATATTAATCCCTATGGCTCGCCCTAACTATTTTAGAGTAGTGGCACGGAGAACTAACCACCTGAGCGATCTCGCCCACACTGGCGCGGTCAGAAAGCAAGGGGCTTTTCTATGGATAACGTATTGGCCAAAAGATTTTGGCTACAGAATAATAACAGCAACGCTCCTGGTCCGCGGCAGCCGAACTCTATGCGCCCGAATCAGGGTCAGAATCCAGGCCCAAATGGACAGCCTCCGCAGCGTAGCTCGTCTTCGCTCAATCGCTGGCTGCTGGTGATCGTGATTCTGATGTTGGGCGTCTATCTGTTTCAGTTTTTTAATAATGCGAATACCAATAGCACGCCTACCAGCGTTGACTTGCTGTATAGTGAATTCTATCATCAGATCAGCAGTGGGAATATCAAGACTGCCACGATTACTGGCTCGACCGATATTAGAGGGCGGCTTTGCACCGGGATCAATAACAATGGGACATCCCTGGTAAACTACCACGTGGTGCAGATGCCCAGCGGTGATGACGGTTTGTTGAAAGCCCTGACCGCGAGCAAACCAACGTGCGCCACTCAGGTAACGATTATTAGTCAGCTACCAGCTGATAATAGTTTCTGGCTGAATATCCTGTTCACAGTTTTGCCATGGGTTTTCCTGATTGGCATCTTCTTCTTCCTGACGCGGCGCGCGACGCAGGGGCAGCAGGGCATCTTTAGCTTTGGCAAAAGCCGGGCCAAGCTTATTCTAGAGGATCGCCCCAGCACCACTTTCGCCGATGTAGCCGGGGTTGATGAGTCCAAATACGAGTTGGAAGAGGTTGTAGAATTTTTAAAGACGCCGCAGAAGTTTCAGCGCCTGGGCGGTAAGATTCCGCGCGGCGTGCTGCTGGTAGGCCCTCCTGGTACAGGTAAGACCCTGCTGGCCAGGGCTGTAGCTGGCGAAGCTGGCGTGCCCTTCTTCTCGATGTCTGGCTCTGAATTTGTTGAGGTGCTGGTTGGCGTAGGTGCTAGCCGCGTGCGTGACCTCTTTGATCAGGCCAAAAAGGCTTCGCCGAGCATCATTTTTATCGATGAAATCGACGCCGTGGGCCGTCAGCGTGGTGCCAGTATTAATACCAACGATGAGCGTGAGCAGACCCTCAACCAGTTGCTGGTGGAGATGGACGGCTTCGATAATCGCCAGGCGGTGGTAGTAATTGCCGCGACCAACCGCCCTGATGGTCTTGATCAGGCTCTGCTGCGTCCTGGACGTTTCGATCGCCGGGTGACGGTGGATCGTCCCGATTGGAATGGGCGCCTGGCTATCCTTAAGATCCACTCGCGCACTGTGCCGCTGGGCCCGGATGTCGATCTTGTCGCGCTGGCTCGTGCCACCACGGGCATGGTGGGTGCTGATCTGGCTAATCTGGTCAACGAGGCGGCTCTGCTAGGTGCGCGGCGCAATCTGGATCGTGTAAACCAGCAGTGTTTCCTGGAAGCATTGGACAAGATTATGCTTGGCGCGGAACGTCCGCTGGTTTTGAGTGAAGAGGACTTGAATGTGGTGGCCTATCATGAAGGTGGGCACGCCCTGGCTGGCATGCTCTCCCCAGATGGTGATCCGATCACCAAGGTCACTATCGTGCCGCGTGGTCAGGCGCTTGGCGTGACCATGTCCACTCCCATTGACGATCGCTACAACTACTCTAAAGAGTACCTGCTTTCGCAGATAGTCTATGGTCTGGGTGGGCGCGCCGCCGAAGAGGTGGCCATTGGCCGCATTACTACCGGCGCGGAGAACGATCTGCAACGCGTTACACAGATGGCACGCCAGATGGTAACTCGCTGGGGCATGAGCGAGCGCCTGGGTACCATCTCCTTCAGCGAGCGCCAGAGTCCTTTCGCTGGTCCCACCGAGACAGGCGCACCCAGCGACTATAGCGAAGAGACGGCTGAGCTAATTGATGATGAGGTAGATCGCATTGTGCGCGCCTGTTACTCGCAGACGCTTGCCATTATGGAGAGCAATCGCTCGACCCTCCATCGTATCGCTCAGGAGTTGCGCCGCCAGGAGACCATTGACGCTACTCAACTGCAGACAATTCTTAAAGAAACGGGCGTGGAGCCACCTATACATGTGCCGACGCCTAAGACTATGCCTCTCACTGTTGCTCCTGAGGAGCCAGAGAATCGCCACATCGCTCAGGATATTCAACCCTCTAACGATGGCAATTAGTAGGCATTAAAAAGCTCAGGGTGGGAACGCTTCTCAAGCGCGTTCCCACCCTGAGCTTTAAACCCTTACTTCGCCAACGGCGAAGCACTTAGAAGAAAGTCTATACTTGTAAGGCGGAAGCCCCACCCCAGATGCTAAGAAGTGAGATGCATCAGGAAGCTGAGCGCAGATGTGCTCAGCTTCCTGATGCATCTCACTTCTTATAGCAGAAGGCAAGCAACGCCGACGCATTGGTATCGCTTGTCTTCTGCCATAAAAGGTGAGCAATAATGTCATGTGCCAAGAAAATCCCAGAGGTGGAGGGAGGTTTCGTCAAACGAAGCTTGACAGAGCAATAGATAGAAGTTTTTGACAGAAAATTTCTCATCGCATAGAATATTATCAGTTAAATTTGATCACCGCGCCAATAGCTCTGCAACGTGTACCAATTCCTGGCGAACTACCCTGAAGGAGGACTGACCTATCTATGTCACAATCTCGCTCGCAACAGATCGCGGCTCTCGCGCAGACCCATGCTACGCTACTGCGACTCACGGAGGGTCTGGCCGACGAAGTCCTGGATTTTCGCGTCGGGTCCGACGAGTGGAGTATGCGCGAGATGCTGGCTCACCTTGTAGACGATGAAATGTATGTTATGCGCACCCGGATGGAGCGGATTGTCAAAGAAGACCTGCCGTTGCTTGCGCCGCATGATGAGAAACAGTGGTATGCCACGCGTAACACTACGCGCGATCAACTCGCGGAATTGCTCAGCGACTTTGCTGTGCAGCGTGCCGCGAGCGTGGCGCTCTTACGCATGTTGCGCGAATCTGATTGGCAGAGGCAGGGCAAGCAGCCGGAATATGGCATTTTTACGGCTGAAACATGGTTGGGCTATTGGCTGGAGCACGATCACACACACATTGAACAGGTCAGGCGCACCCTGGAAGTGTATCATGAGAGGTAGCAACTATGGATGAGAAAAACCGCAATAGTGGACTGTCTTCCGATGAACTGAAGAAGAAGCTAAAAAAGCAGGCTAAACGTGAAGCCCGGGCTATGAGGGCTACCGCGGATGTTCGCCGCGGCTTCCAGAAGGCCGAACAGAAGCTGGCCAGAGCCACGCGTGCTCTCGAAGAGCAACAGGCTTCTTTGCAGGAGAGCGAGGCGAAACTGGAGGCCATTCGCGCGGCCAGACGCACGCTACAAGGTGAATTAGAGACGCCTGAAAGCGCGCAAGCTATTTTACAGGAAGCTGTAGCCGAAGCAATAACTGACGAAGCGGAAGCTGAGGTCGCAGCGTTTGTGCAGGTGCTGGCGGTGGAAGAGGAGGCCAGAGAAGAGGAAGAGGAGACAGCTTTCATTACCCTGGTAGTGGAAGAAAAAGCCAGGGAAGAGGCCGAGACTGAGGCGCTGCGTGAGTTGGCAGCGCAAGCAGAGGCGGAAGAGGCGGAAGAAGAAGCGGCCCTTATCGCGCGAGTAGAAGAAGAAGAGATCAGGGAAGAGGTCAGGGCCAGGGCGCTGGATGAGTTAGCAATGCTAGAAGAAGCGGAGGAAGCGGTAGAAGAGGCGGCTCTAATTGCGCTGGTAGAAGAGGAGAGCAGGGAAGAGGCAGAGGACAGGGCGCGACGTGAATTAGCGGCGCGAGAAAAGGCAGAGGCGGAAGAGGCAGCTCTCCTGGCACTTATAACAAAAGAAGTGGCCAGCGCAGAGGCAGAGGGGCAAAGTGAGTTAGCAACGGAGGAGGGGGCGGAAGAGGCAGCCCTCCTCGCGTTGGTAGAAGAAGAAGCGGCCAGCGCAGAGGCAGAGGCACAGAGCGAGTCAGCAGCGGAGGCGGCTCTCCTCGCGCTGGTAGAAGAAGCGGCTAGCGCAGAGGCGGAAGAAGAGACAGCAGAAGGAGAGGATAGCGCGGAGGCACGGCGCGAGTCAGCGGCGGAAGAGGCGGAGGAAGAGGCAGCAGAAGGAGAGGCCAGCGCAGAGGCACAGAGCGAGTCAGCAGCGGAGTCTGAGGACAGTCTGTTTGATGCGAATGAAACGCTTGCCCTTGATGAGCTTGATATGGGAGATATGCTGGATAATGAGAGCTTCCCACTGGATGATATCAACGCGACACGGGATCTGATCGAACTGGACCCGGAGGCTTCTATGCTTGAGGAAGCAAGCGCTGAGATCGCCTCGCTACAGGTTGAAGGGATAGGCGTATCCGAGCAGCAATCAGTGGAAGCTGTAGGCGTGCCTGGGGATGAGGTTCAAGCGCATGCTACGCAGCCAGTAAAGCAAGCAACAACGCGACGTTCCCGTGGTGGGACGAGTGCTTCCCAGGTGAACGGCAAAACAGAAAGCAGGGATGAAGCAATTAGCGCGCCAGTGAAAGCCTCACGGCGTTCCCATCGCGCGGCAGCGAGTACTTCACATATAGACAGCGAGGGGGCTCCAACGCCACGGGGCGCGCGTAATAACACGTCAGGCGCGAGCGAGCCACCTCGTTCGTCAGCGCGCCGTGCCTCGTCAAGGCGGGTGCGCGAGGACAAGACAGATGGAGAGCATGGTGGCTGAGATGCAGATTCGTCAGGCGCGGGCGGAGGATCGCGAGGCTGTCTTAGCTTTTTGCGAGCATACCTGGGAATGGGGCGACTACATCGCCTCCAGGTGGGATGAGTGGTTGAATGATCCCGCGGGTCAGTTATTAGTCGCGCTGGTCGCTAGTCAGCCGGTGGGTATTGTACATATGCTCATGCTCAACGCAACTGACGCCTGGCAGGAGGGTATGCGCGTCGATCCAGCTTATCGCCAGCAAGGCATCGGTCACCAGCTCAGTTTTGAGGCTGGCGCGGAAGCCATACGGCGTGGCGCGTCGATTGTGCGCCTGCTGACCAATGCAACCAATAGCGCCTCTATTCACATGGTTGAGCAGTCCCATTTTCACCGCATAGGCATCTTTGCGCCTCACAGCGCCAGAGCGTTAACTGAGCCGCCCAGGCGTCTCTACGGTCTGGAGGAGCCAGTGCTGGCCGCGCCTGAGGATCTCGCTGAGATAATTGATTACCTCAATATCTCTAACCTTTTTCCCAGCGTAGGTGGCCTTTATTACGCGGGTTTTGTGGGCTATCGTATCTCTGACACCTTGCTACAAGAGAAGATTCAGGCCGAGCAGATTTATCTACTGCGCCGTTGGGAGCGCCTGGATGGTCTGGCCATAGCTGAGACGCGCGCGGGCAGACAGGACAAGCACCTTTTCATTGGTTACATCGACGGCACCACCGAATCGATCAGTCTGCTGGCCTACGCCCTGCGTAGACGCCTGCCCGCGCTGGGTCTTGACTCTGTACGCGCCAACGTGCCAGACCTGATGATGGTGCGTGAAGCCTTCAGCGGAGCCGAATACACAGCCAGCGACAATACCTTTTACACCTACGAACGCTCCCTGCTATAAAAAAATATGCGGTGACCCAGGTTGTAAATGAGATAATTCAGCGTCGCGCTTTTTAACCTGCACCGTGCCAGCAAAAGCCGGTTTCTAACCGCGCGCAGGAAGACGACATGAATAAAGCGTCAGCAAAAGTACAGCGCCTGCTTATCTCATTTGCAGAAAAGCATCGTTTTGTCCTGATCTTGCCAATCAGGCAGAGCTTATGTGGGTTGATAGATTGCTTGCATATCGGCAAATTCGTGATAGCGTAAAAGCCAGCAGCCGTAGTTCATACCGCCGCCAACAGCGGGTAGAGCCATCCACTGGCCATCGTGAATTTTATGCTGGCGAATCAGTTCGATCAGCGCGGTAGCGATGCTGGCGTTGGAGAGATTGCCATAGTAGCGGAAGTTATCTACAATTTTGGGTTGAATGGACTCAGGCCAGCCGTAGTCGTTGATCAGCAGTTCGCCCAGGCGACGGGTAATGCGGGAATTAGCCTGGTGGGGAATAATATGAGCGATGGCGTCGTGGTCAAGATTGGCGTGACGCCGTACCGCATCCAGCGCTTCCGCCATGGCGCGCGGAGCTGTGCGAAAGACCTCGCGGCCATTCATTTTGGTGTAGCCAATCAAATACTGGTTGAGTAGTTTATTCAGTTCAGCGCCATTGCCATCGTGGTAGAGCTGGCGGATACGCAGGTCCACCTCGGCCATTTCAACGACATCTTTGCGCAGCGGTGTCTGATAGAGCAGTGTCGGGCCGAGGCTGGCATCAGCGCCATTGATTGCATAAGTCTGCTCCGTGCTACGCTCCAGTAGAAAAGCTGCGGCCCCTTCCCCGAAGAGCGAGCTAGTTTTCCAATCCAGCACATTCATGATATTCGGTAAGAGTCCCTCGGCAGTCACCAGAAGCAACAGCTTCGCGGAACTGGCCGCCAGAATCTCCGCGCAGATCTGAAAAGCCTCAGTTTGACAGGCACAAGCGCCCTTGAGCATAGTAGCGCGCACGGGGCCGAGGCCAAGGCGTGTAGCTACCTGGGCAGCGATGGTAGGGAAAGCATCATTATCTGAGGAAGAGGCACCAATGATAGTATCGATTTCAGAGAGCTCGCGGCCCGCGCTGGCCAATGCCCGGCGTGTGGCGACCAGCGCCATATCTACCAGCGTCTCGTTGGCAGGCCCGGAACCCTCGATCAGGCCAGGGGCATCCGCGCCGGCCATTTGACGACAGAGGGCCAGGGTACTGGCGCGCACATGACGGGTTTCCAGACCGGTGACGCGTTCCAGATCTTCAGCGGTACGAGGATCGCCCAACCTGGTGGAAATAGAGGCGAAGAACTCATTCGTGATAATTCCTGTCGGGGTGTAGTTGCCCAGACCAACCAGACGTACCCCCGCCTGCGTGTAGATTTGAGGAATAATGAAGGTGTACGCGGGCCATTCTGACCCGGTTGAAGCTCGTGACATTGAATAAAGACCTCCAGAATCAGAGAGGATAAGTACTATATTGTGAGTAGTATAACATAGATTATGGTCGGGAGAATAACCTTAAAATCCAGCAGGCCTTGCTGGCTGTTTCCTGTAGCCGCCTGGCGAACTTCTCGGCATCTGCACTGCGTTGGAAAGGCGCGCTTTTTCCTGCCTGCGCAAGCCAGCCTGGCTGACAATCATCAATTGGCATAGCTCAAATATAACCCATAGCTGTTTGCGTAAAAGCAGGCCAGGAGACTGTCTACCTTCCCACCTCCAGGTAATAGAAGAGGTTTGTCGGGCAAGGCGCGTTGCTTGTTTTGCCCGACAAACCTCTGGGAAAGGGCCTTGCTTGCGGTATCAGCAAGAACAAGGCTGCGTTTCCCATTTCCCAAGAATCAGGGATGACTTATGTTATTTTGTCGCTCTATCAGGTATTACCAGCGCTCGCGATCGCCGCGGTCCCGCCGGTCGCGATCCCGGCCACCGCCACCACCGCTACGCCCGCCGCCGCGCCCGCTGCTACCGCCGTAGCCGCCGCCGCCGCCGCTGCTGCTGCTGTTACCATAGCCGCTGCTACCACCGCTGCTACCACCGCTACCGCTGCTATAGCTGCTGCTGCTGCTATTGGTGTAGCCGCCGCGAGCGGGGCGCGAGGCCCGCTGCTCCTGGAAGCAATCGCTGCAATAGACAGGGCGATCTTCGCGTGGGATGAAGGGAACCGTAGTGGGGTTGCCGCAGTTAGCGCAGATAGCTTCGTGCTGTTCACCGCGCGGGCGAGGGCTGGAGGAACCGCCGCCGCTGTTGCGGCGTGCCTTGCGGCAATCAGGGCAGCGGCTGGGGGCGTTCGTCAGGCCTTTAGTTGCGAAAAATTCCTGCTCACCGGCAGTAAATGTGAATTCCTGGCCACAGTCGCGGCAGGTAAGGATACGGTCCTGGTATCCCTCGTAGGACGTCATGAGTAGTATTTCCTCTTCTTTGACTTTCGCTTCGCCACAACAATCGATTTGGATAGAGGGTGCGAGTCGCCGGGTGAGACCGTGCGAACAATATCAGTTTGAAGCCTGAGTTAGCGCCTGAACCTGCGTATACCGAAGGACTGGGCATGGTTATGAATTGCTTAAGTAGCCAGGCAGCTGTGTCCCTGATACCGATGGCGAAGCGAAACCGGGGCTCGGGTACGACTTACCTTCTTCAAAACCACACAATTATTGTAACATACTCCTCTGAAAAAAGTAACTGCCCAGGACAGTTTATCGGGGTTTTTCAAAAGTCTTTTCTGCTCCTGCCCACTAGAAGAGAGAGGTTTGCGAGGACACCTTGCCCTTTCGCCTATTGTCTCCCCCAGGGACGGCGACTCCGGCAGAAGGCTGCCGCCCTTTGCACTCCCGCTCTAACCCCACTTTTGTTTGAGAAACCCTGACAGTTTATGCATAATGATATGTACTTGACCAACGGTGATACGATAAGGACGTGATTGAGTAGTCTCTGCTCTATGCCGACCGGGCATAACGGCGTCAGACCGTTTTCCTTTGCTTATGCAGAAACTCCAGAGATAGGCGCAAGAGAGTACACAGGGCATATTCCTGCGGAAGTAGTTGTTTTCCAGGCTAAAGGCGAGATGCCCTTGTGACTTTCCTTCTTCCCAGAAGAGATCTGGTGAGCGTGTGTACTGGAAGTGCCAGATCGCGGAGGAATAACTTTGCTTACCTGCGTCAGCGTGGTATGCAGCCTGTCACGATTGCGGAGGGCCAGATTGGATGCTATAGTAGAAAAGCAGGCATCATTGCCGCCACTTGTCCAGAGGCCGCGCCATGTCCATAACATCACCGACCGTTTCTCGATGACTAATACTTATGTGATAGATGATGGACGTTTGATTGTGGTAGACCCTGGCTCTATGCTGAATGTGCGTCTGACGCTCGATTATCTCGAGCACTTTCTGGGCCGTTCGCCTGCGGATATCGATCTGATTGTCTTGACGCAATTACACCCTGACTATACATCTGGTGTTGAGGCACTACGCCAGGTTTCTCATGCCCCTATCGCCGCGTCGATCCTGGCGCGCTATCTGATTCAGAAATGGCATGGCGAAGACTTGCAACTGGATGAGCAAAAATCGGCCAGGGTAAATTATTTATTTAACCTGATACTCGGCCAGCATAACAGGCCGGGTATTTTGTACCATCTGGACCTTTTTCATCCCAACTACGAGCGCCAGGCGCGCATGATCGATTTCTGGCTGGAGGATAGTGCTGGCCTGCCCGCTCATCTTGACTGGCGGATCATCGCCAGCCCTGGTCGCACCCCGGAGAGTATGTGTCTGTATAATCCCTTTAGCTATGAATTGCTCTGTGGCGATACCATTGTGACCGTCGAAGGCGGAGCCGCTCTGGTACGTGGCAGTATCAATCGTGGTCATTTAGAGGCCACGCTTGACGTTTTGCGCTCCCTTCAGGTCTATTACCTCTATCCCGGCCATGGGCGCCCTGTTCTTTCCCTCACGGCTCTCAGAGACGCGCACGTTGAATGGTGAAAGATTTATTCTTCTTTGATTTTGCTGGGCAGGCGCAAGGAAAATGGCAAACTCAGCGGAGCCTCGGCTGGCAAGGATGAAGTAGGTAGCATAGGCGTGTTCTGCGCTTCCGCGAGCAGGGTATATTCCAGGCGTACATCGCCCACAACGATAGTGTCGCCCTCGCGCAAAAGATAAGGCGCTTGCAGAGGCTGGCCATTAATAGTACTGCCATTGCGACTGGTTTGATCGTATACATAATCGCCTTCGGGCTGGCGCGAGAATTGGATATGGATACGCGAGATTGAGGCATCAGGAATAATGATGTCATTCTCAAAGCTTCGTCCAAGAGTCAGCCGACCACGGTCCAGCAGAAAGCTGCGCCCGGCCATCTCACCGCTGCGAACGAGGCACAGACCAGGCGGGCGTTCTGGCAGAGGCGTTCTTTTAAAGAGTTGTATGGTTTCAAGCGCGGAAATGTCCGCGCTTTTTCCGAGGCTGGAGATAGGCACAGGCTGCTCGGGAATGTTGCTCGCCTCTTTGTAGCTCAAGGCAGTAGTCGGTTTAGCCGGCTGTTTGAGGCCTGTCTCACCAGCGGAGGACGCGCCAGGCGTGCTCCTATGTTGCTCTATGCGGCGTATCTGGGGGAGCAAAGGATCGGACAGTTCGTCCTGATTGCTCTGTGCATGTTTGAGGATAAAGCGGTGACCGCCAATTTCTAATTCATCGCTATCTTTGATTGGCAAAGAGGTACGAATGCGCCGTCCGTTGAGGAGTACCCCATTCAGACTATCATTATCAGTGACATAGACCTGGCCGTTATCCCAGGCCAGTTCGGCGTGATAACGCGAGATAGTGTCATCGTCCAACCAGACCTCATTATCCTCTTCGCGGCCAATCGAAATAATCGAGCGTTTGAGCGCCAGCTCCTGGCCGTTAAATTTACCATTGCGGTAGACCAGCCAGCCCCAGGGCTTATCGGCGCTGTAGACAAAGGGCGCGGGTACCCCCGGTTGGTGGCGTGGCGGCTGTGCTTCGCTCGTCACAGCCCTGGCTGGTGAAGTCGTTTTGTGCTGGCCCTCTAAACGCCCGGCGGTATTAGAATCGCGCGGCCTAGTAAACAGGCAATAGGCAACGGTAACTCCCAGGGGAGCAACCCAGCCACAGAGGACCACGTAGACCAGCACCAGCCCAATCTCTAGCCCTGAAAGTGCCGCCTGATCCGCGTTAAAGCGCAAATTGTACCACAGAAGCGCTGGCAAGAGTAATAGAGCGGAAACGACCGCAGAGACGATAGCTCTGGCAAGTTGCCGGGTTGTGCCGCGTCTGTGCAAGGTTGTATAAAGCGCGTTGACCGCGATAGCGAGCATACAGCAGGCCAGACCACCATAGCAGCCGTAGCTGAACCAGGTAGGAAAATCGATAGTATTCGTAGTCTCACCCCCCAGTGCTAGAGCATTGGACCAATACCCTGCTGGCGCGCGTTAGCGATCAGAATGGTATCTACCAGTTGCTTCACGTTTTGCTGATACTCGCTATCAGTCGCGATATTAGCGGAATCGCCCGCCACCCGATTATTGACTTGCACTGCATCCCAGTACTCAAAGTGGCTATTATCGGCTTTGGTTGCTACCCCTAGAAAGGCGTGACCGGGAATAATCACAATTTCGGCGTGTAAACCAATGCTCTCCGCCGCCGCCGCCAGCAGCAGGGTTAGTTCCACACACATACCACTCTGCTGCTGTAGTACCTCTGTCGGCAGCTTAACACGCTGTGTCGCCAGGCCGCTCCCGCCTGGTCCGCTATATGGCACACTTTCCTGAACATAGTGAATCTGGTAATCCAGGCGTAAAGCGTCAAAGATCGCATCTACCTGGTCGCGCACCGCCCGCTGCGAGGCTTTTGTATAGCCAATCATCGCTATGGGTGCGGGTGTCGGTTGGATCGCCAGGTGGTTAGCCGCGTTGGTCACAAGTTGCGCGATCGCGGGATCGTTCGGCGTCACCCAGGCTGCTATCAGCAGGCGATTATTTGCCACCCATTGCATCAGCCAGCGGGAATGGATTAACAGCGGGCTATCGTTAAGGTAATAATCATGACGAGCGGTATCAGTCACATGCACATGTACCAGGGCATTGCTTTCCGCTGTCCACTTACGTAAAATCTGGCTGTTGAGTAATGGTGGAATAAAGCTTGTTGTCTGCGCTTTCGCCGTCGCGTTAACTGTATGTGTTTCTACCAGGCTAAAATCTTGAATACTCACGCTCACTAACAATGTCAGCGCATTAGTGCTACTATAATTGACATCGAATAGGGTTGTATGGTTTGCCAGGTACGAGGGATAGTAGGCACTAAACGTATCGAGCGGCGTTTTGACGCAGATATGCACTGGCGCCTGGCCCCCACAATGTTCTTGATTAGCGACACTGCCTTGCTGGTAGCGCGCGTAAGCATTTAGCCCATTTACAACATATCCCGCCGCCAGCCCGACCAGCAAGGTCAGAATAAGGATGAGCACTACCAGTTTATTGCGCATGTCTTTGCCGTCCCGGAACGTTTACGACGTGCCTCTCCCCTTGAGGAAATTTCATCGTTCAGTATACCATGCTGTACTACTGTTTACAAATTTCAGTTACTTGTGGCACAGGGTTTCTCACAAGTCTTTTCCCCCGCCCACCCTGAGAAAAACAGGGAGTGTGGAAAGATGGGCACCGCGGTGCCCATCTTTCCACACTCCCTGGACCCGCCAGAACGAGCGAAACGGGCAGTAGGCTGCCCGTTTCGCTCGTTCTGGCGGGGAATGTAGATCCCCAAAGGGATCTGCCAGCAAAAGCTAGCCGTGAGAGTGCCGACCAGCCCCGGGCTGGTCGCAACAGCGTCATTGCTGTTGCGCCAGTACCAGGTCTGCGCCACTAATATTGGAGCGGTTAGCTCCTTAGTAGTCTACTGGGGGCAGCGCTGAGACAGGTTCTGCGGGCAGTGCAGGTGGTGGCGTGGATAGCAGCACAGGCAGAGGAGAAGTTACAGGGGCCACCACTGGCGGATTAATACCGCGCATGGTCTGCTGGACCAGGTAATTTGTGACAGCGTCGAGATTGCCAGTCTGCCGATACAGGCTGATCTGGCGATCAGCGCCGGTACCTGAAGGAGAACTGAGCAGAGTGCGCAAGTAGAGGATTTCACGGCGACAACCCAGGTCATCAAGGACATCATCGACAAGGTCAAGCAATTCGTTGATCGATTCGCGCATCGTCAGATGGCGACCCTGTATGAAATCGAAGACCCTGGCATCCAGGCCGTAGCGTGAGGCGTACCATTTGTGTTCCTCGATAAAGTAGCGTGGCAGAACATGCATAGTCAGATGGTGGTGGTGCAGCCAGGATAGCTTGGCGACCAGGGCCTGACAGAGCGCGGCCAGAGCGATCGTGTCGTCCAGGGTCGCGGGCATATCACAAATGCGAAACTCCAGCGTGGGATAGGTCGCGTGAGGACGGATATCCCACCAGACGCGCCGACCATCGTCGATATGACCAGCCTGGATCAGGCGCTCGATATATTGCTCGAAATCGTGGCGCGAGGGAAATATCTCCGGGATGCCACTGCGAAAGATGCGCTGCCAGACTACCGAGCGGTAAGATTTCAGGCCAGTCAGGCGCCCTTCCCATAATGGCGAATTGGTTGAAAGAGCCAGCAGATGGGGCAGCCAGGAGCGTACCTGATTCATCACCGCGATGGCCAGTTCTGGATTCTCAATGCCTACATGGATATGCAGCCCATAGACCAGAATCGAGCGCGAGACATCTTGAAACTCCTCTTCCAGGTCCGCGTAACGCTCATTCTCAGTTGTTTTTTGCTCGTGCCAGAGTGCGTATGGATGAGTGCCAGCGCTAATCAATGCCAGGCCTTCGTCCGCCAGCACTTGAGCCAGACGTGCTCGCAGTTCGCCCATCTGGCGGCGGGCTGCCGCGACATTTGGCATTACATCAGAAACCAGTTCGACGGTTGATTGCTGTACTTCGGCTTTGACATGTTGTTCACCGAGAAGTGGCGCAGCTTTGGGTAAGATGTCATGGATACGTGAGGACAACTGGCCTGTTTCACGCTCCACCATCTGGAACTCTTCCTCGATGCCGAGCGTAAAATCGCTTGACCGTTTTGATTTCATAATAGCTCTTTCTCCCGTTAGGGACACCTCCCTGTCGATCTAGCGCACGCGCGCTCTTCTCAGATTGAGCGAGCGCGACAGTCTTCATATACCCGGCGCGAACAAGGCAGCGAACTGGCGGTCTGTGCCAGATGGATCAGAGACTAAGCGCTTCGGAGGTTCGCCAGATTGGCACAAAAGGCGCGGAAAGCTTGAGAAAAACGGCTTGACTGGACCCTGTTTCACAGGTGCAAGATATCTGCCACTACAATTGGAGCGTCTGCTCCATCAGATATTGAGTAACCGCGTGTACACTGCCTGTGCGCTTATATACCTCGATCTGGCGGTCGGCGCCGGTGCCTGACGGGTCGTCCAGGAGGAGACGCAGATAATTAATCTCAGGGCGCGACCCCAGATCATCGACCACATCATCCACGAAATCGAGCAGTTCACTGATCGATTCGCGCATCGTGAGCCGACGGTTGCGCACAAAGTCTAGAATTTCTCCATCCAGACCATAACGCATGGCGCGCCATTTGTTCTCTTCAAGCAGAGGACGCGATAAAATATGGCCGGGGTTGCCGTGCTTAGAAAGCCAGACTAATTTAGCGACCAGGGCCTGACAGAGCGCGGCCAGTGCGATGGTATCGTCAAAGCTCGCGGGCATATCGCAAATACGGAACTCGATAGTATTGAAGAAAGGGTGAGGGCGAATATCCCACCAGATTTTTTTGCCATTATCGATACAGCCGGTGCGGATCAGCGTCTGGACATAGGCATCGAACTCATTCCAACTGGCGAAAGTGTCGGGAATGCCATTGCGCGGGAAGGGGCGCCAGACTACCGAGCGGTAGGATTTAATTCCGGTAAAGCGGTTTCCCCAAAAAGGTGAATTGCTTGAGATTGCTAGCAGGTGAGGCAGCCAGTTGCGCGCATAATTCATGATCTCCACCGCGCTTTCCGGGCTTTCTACGCCGACGTGGACATGCAGACCAAAGATTAAAATTGAGCGAGCAATATCCTGTAAATCCTCTTCCAATTCGACATAACGCTCGTTATCCATCGAGATTTGTTCTTGCCATAGTGCTTCGGGATGTGTGCCCGCGCTGATCAGGCCCAGGTCATCTTTGGCCAGCAAATCAAGTAAGCTCAGGCGTAATTCTCGTAATTCACGTCGTGCTGAGGGAATATCCGTACAAATGCCTGTGACAATTTCCACCGCTGACTGTAACATCTCTGGCTTGATTTTATCGCCAAAATACGGGCCACCCTTTTCCAGAATTGTCAGGATGTGGGGGCAGAGTTGACCAGTCTGGCGATCAACCATCTGAAATTCTTCTTCAATGCCAAGAGTAAATTGCGAGGACATGCCGACGTCTCCTTTTGGGTCAGATAAGGGAATACAATCCTGGGGTAGTGCTGGTTTAGGGTAGAAACAGTCGCGAGAGAGAGAGATAGAGGCAGAAGTTAAGCTATCGCATAGTGAATAGAAGAAACAGCTATGTAAGCGAGAACGCGGGAGTAGTAAAAGCTCGCGCTCGTTCAATATACCATTTGGCACCCCTGCGCTCACTGGCATACAAGCTTCCTTTCAATGAAGCTGTTTCTGTACTAGAGCTATACGGGAGAATAGGTACTTTTGAGCGTACCTCGCTACAAAAAATTTCACCAGGAATCATAGCGTACACAAGCTGTAGACGCTTTGTCAAGGGTCTGGGGTGTAATTTTTTTCCTGCTTCTATGTAGACCTTGCTGTGAAGCCGTCATAGCTTGAAGGCAAAGGGCAAAAGATCGTTAACTGTGAAATCGTTGGGGATGCCATCGATGTAAATTGTGGCCTGGGGAGCAAGGTCTGCCAGCCACTGGCGACAGGCTCCACAGGGTGTACGCTCACTGGCTGGCGCCTCCGCCGGGACATCGAGGCAGGCCACTGCCAGTTGCGTGATCGGACCCCTGCCGGCTGAGACCGCCGCAGCCAGAGCCGTGCGTTCCGCGCACAGCGTCAGGCCATAGCTCGAAATCTCGATGTTCACGCCCGTAAAAATCTGCTCCCCGGCTACCAGAGCCGCGCCCACCCTGAAATGGGAATAAGGACAATGTGCCCGCGCCGCCGCCTGGCGCGCAAGCCCCAACAATTCTTCTCGTGCAAGCATCTTTCTTCTCCCTGGTAGCGTCTAACAACTGGCGCTGCTTTCTTTTGACTCTATCATGCCACTCTTCTGAGGTATCTTGCAAAGCAAAAACACATAAGTGGTCCCTGCTGTTTGCTAAACAGGGATCACTCATATAGAAGCAACCCTTACAGCGTTTCCAGTTGATTGGCGGTATCTCTGGTACTGTTCAACAATTCACGGGACTTTTTGCCGATCTGCTGTTCAGCCGGGCTTTTCTTTAATGCAGGATATAGCTCGGCAGAGATAGATAGCTGGAGGTTACCGCCTATTTTCAGGACATCGCCTTCGATCTCGTCAAGAGTAGTATCGACCCGCTTGAGCAGGGCCGTAGCTGCTTCTAGATCGTCGCTATGAATAGTTCTCAGGTCCATATCTATCGCGTGCTCGGAGCGCCGACAGCGGGCGGCAATCTGCCGTAGTTCAGCAGCTTTGCTGCTCCATTTAAAGGTGCTTTCCAGCCCGGAAAGTACCGCGATAAGTACTCCTGCCAGCGCGTAGGCCAGGACATTGAGCGGATTGGCGGCTCCCAGGAGATTGTCCGTGACCGCTTTTGTGCCGACGAAAGCTCCCAAAACGATGATGGATACTGTTGCCATGGATGCATATCTGCTCATCTTCAGGGCGTGCTTGGAAAGCGTAATGCTCGTCATTTGAAAATGCCTGCGACGATCTCTCACGTAGGCAAGGGCTGTGCGGGTCTGTTGCGCGATAAAAAGATCTGCTTTGCGCGCGGCCAGAAGTTCAGGATCTTTCATGGTTCTTTTCCAAAGGCAGCAAATAGTTTACGTTTAATTCTGCGAGAGAGGTTTGTTAGAACCTCATCTCCAATTCAATGGTACTGGAATCTGGCCTTGATGTAAAATTGCCCTTGCAACTTTATCTCTTTACGGAAATAGAGAGATGCTTATTCTCCGCTCAAGTGGGAACCTTTTAGTACATGTTTGCATACTACTGATTAATGAAAAAGCGCTTTGCAGAGAAATATAGATATGCAGGGAGAGCGGATGGAGGATATTATCATCCAGCGTGCCCAGGAGGGCGATCAGTTGGCTTTCCAGCAGCTTATAGAGGCATACAACGCGCTGGCCTGGCGCACGGCGCAAGTGTTGCTACCTGAACAGGCTGTTGTTGAGGACGTGGTGCAGGAGGCGTGGTTGGATGTTTGGCGCGGCCTGGCGCGTTTTCAGCGAGGACGCCCCTTCCGACCGTGGTTGCTGACCATTGTGGCCAATCGCTGCCGCATGACCACGCGTCGGCACCAGCCTGCTCTAGCTTCGCTCGATAGCGCCGATGCGCAGCAACTTTTGTCTGACGATGATGTGCTTGGGCATGTTATCAGGTTGGAAGAGGATGGCGAACTGCAGCTTGTCCTGGCGACAGTTGTGGCTGAACAACGGCAGGTACTCGAACTCCGCTTCTTCGCGGATCTGGATCTCAATGAGATTGCCCTGATTACTGATGTCCCTCTGGGTACAGTCAAATCGCGCTTGCACCGCGCGCTCAATAGTTTGCGCCAGCGCCTGAAGTCTACAGAAGAAGCCTGGAAGGAGACTAGCTAATGGCCGAGATCGATCGTGATGAAGGGACCCTGGAACAGCGCTTGCGCGAACACTATCAGCAACATTATGAGCCATCCCCTCCTCCTGAGGTAGTCTGGGAACGCTTGCAGCCTGTTCTCGACAGCCAGGAAAAGCGCGCTCCCCGGCTTGCTCAACGTCCGCGCAGGTTAGCGGCTCTGGCTCCATTTCTTGCTGCGCGGCGTCGAGACGCGTTTGCGCCAGGACAAAGGGAAGCTTATCTGATGGAAAACCCGCCAGAGGCTGAGCCAGTTCAAACGCGTCGCTGGCGCCTCAAGCATACGTTAGAGGCAGCCATGGCTACTCTGCTAGTTACGAGCCTGCTTTTGGGCTGGTTTGTTGTGAGCAGGTGGCGTAGTGTCCAGGGAAACGGGTCAACTCCTTTCACCTATATAAGCCAGCCTGGAGAGGTCGCCTATGACATTCATTGGACTCCTGATGGCAAACACCTGGCGTTTGTTATCTATACCATAGCAACAAACCAGTATAGCTATCGGGTCTGGGATGTCGCGACTGGCAAAGCCAGGCAAACTTTTGCGCTTAAACTTCCTGCTGCGATAATTGGTAGAGCCATGCTCGATGCTCAGAATGGATCTTACGCGTTGATCAGGACTAATGGAGCTACTTCGCGGGAATGGGTGCTCAAACTTGCCAATGTTTTGACTGGACAGATCCAGCAGATTTACCAGGGAAGATATCAGGGCCAGGGTGCTGAGGATCTCCCAGCCGCGGCATTCTCTGCCGATAGTCAGTATCTTGCTTTCGTTGGAGCTAATCAGCGCGTATATATATGGGATATTGCTGCAGGCAAAGTTCTAAGAATAACTGATCCCCTGACATTACCCGGCAATGCCGCAGTCAGGCAACTTGCCTGGTCAATGGATAATAAACGCGTTATGGCTAACAGTGCTCCCGCCGGACTTGTCAGGCCAGCGCTGCTCCAGATCTGGAGTGCTCAGACTGGCCATACCCTTCTCAACTTTGTTGAGACACCTGCTATATCTCTGGCCTATCCAATCTTCGGGGCAAACAGCTTTGCCGGCCTCTCCCCAGATGCCACACGCATTCTGACGTATAATCAGCAGAAGCAGATATTTACGGAACGAGCAAGCGACACTCTGCAGATCCTCCAGACCTTTCCTGTCAAGATGGGTTCGCCCAATAGTGGAGGCTATGGAGTGTTCTGGGAAGCCAATGGCACGCGCCTTTTATGGCAGAATTATCAAATGGTTTCTATCTGGAATGCCAGTACGGGCAAGCCTGTTTTAAACCTCTCATTAGAAAATATCTCATCAACGCTTCTCATGGCTTCAGGCGGAGAATACGGCGGAGAATACATTACGCGCAGACAATCGGGAAACTTGCTGGAAATTTGGGATATGGTGACAGGCATGAAAATGAGAACACTTGTTCCAGCTATTAATGCGTTGTTCGTTGGCTGGTCGCCTGACGCGAGATATCTCGATCTTAACGATGGCAAGCAAAACGGCCAGATCTTCGCAGCACTTACCGGCAAACTTCTAACCGACTATCAGGGAGACGGAGCGCTTCTCTCAACTGATAGTCAGTTTGTCGCTGTGAAGACAAATCTGTCTGCTGATCAGACCAGCAGCAATCTGCGGCAAGTTATGCTACAGATATTGCCTGTACACTGAATCATCAATCCGGGAGGGATACAGGATTTGCGACAGCAAATATACATCATCTCTGATTTTGGGTAAATAGGCAAAGCAGATGTATTCTTTGCTTGTGGCGTGAGCAAGGCCCTTTTTCTGAGGTTTGTTAGAGCAAGGCGTGTCGCGCTTTGCTCTAACAAACCTCTTGCATGCCCTATGGATGGGGCCAGCAAGCGTTTTTTCCTGATTTTACAAAATCAGGGATAACCTGTGCTCCCTATTGCTGCATAAAATCAATGATAACCTGAGCAAAAACTTCGCCTTTTTCTTCCTGGAGGAAATGGCCTGCCTGCCGAATAGTCGTGTGGGCTTGTCCCGCAGCTCCTGGAATTGCTGCTTGCAAGAAAAGATCAGCGCCCCTGGTGATCGGATCAGAATCGCTGAAGGCGGTGAGGAAAGGCTTTTCCCAGCGACTTAGCACTTCCCAGGCTCGTCGATTGGCTTCAGCCGCGGGATCATCTGGCGAGGTGGGAACAAGCAGAGGAAACTGGCGCGCACCTGCCAGGTAGCGCTCATCCGGGAAAGGGGCATCGTAAGCACTGACAATCTCAGGTGCGAGTTTACTCACACAGCCGCTCTGGACAATTGCTCCGGCCTGGAAGACTGGCATTGTCTGTGAGGCGCGCTGCCAGCGCAGAAAGGCTTTCCCCGGCGGAATGTCTCCTGTTGGCAGAAAGGTATTGGCCGCGACAATGCGGGCAAAGCGATCCTCTAATTCCGCCGCCAGGCGCAGACCAAGCAGCCCGCCCCAATCCTGACACACCAGGGTGATACGACGCAGATCAAGCGCTTCGAGCAGTTTACGCAGCCAATCGACATGGTTTTGATAGGTATAGTCCTCGCGGTGAGCTGGTTTATCGGAACGACCAAAGCCCACCAGATCAGGCGCGATAGCGCGATAGCCAGCGGCGGTCAGCAGCGGAATCATAGTCCGATAGAGATAGCACCATGACGGCTCTCCATGCAGCAGAAGGACAGGTTCGGCATCTCGTGGGCCTTGATCGATATAGTGAATACGCAGCCCATCAAGCTCGCTATAGTGGGGAGCAAAATCATAGCCTGGTAAATTGCTGAAACGTTCATCTGGAGTGCGCAAGATTTCCACAGGTCTTCTCCTCGCTGAGATAGCCCTCTTAGAGGGCAAGTAGAGTCTTTGTCTGCAATTGTACCACCCTTTCCAGTATGGAGGCGGAGGACCCGACTGCTTGCCAGGGATTCTGCCTCTAACTGAGCAGATGGGTGCTTACGAGGCGCGACTCCTGCCACAATTGCGCAAAGCCAGCGAGGTAAATGGAGGCGATAACGCTCAGCTTCCTGAATACCCCAAAGATACCGATGGATATAGCCCAAATTGTACCATGATGTTACTGCGTTCATCTCTTCGCGTTTCTTCAAATAGAGAAATACGTTCTTAGTAGAGACGACCTGTTATTTGTCCGTGACTGACCTCTTTGCCACAGTGGCGAGGAGGAGCCTGGGAACGCTGGGACAAACAAGCCTGATGACACAGGTCAGTAGGAGGACATCGCATGAAAATCATGGTGGCGGATGATGACCGCGACATGGTTGATATGCTCAGTTACTGGCTCAAGGGACACGGGTACGATGTTGTACGGGCTTTTGATGGGGAACAAGCCATCAAACGTTGGCGTGAAACGTTGCCAGACCTCGTGATTCTTGATGTGCAGATGCCGAAGCTAGATGGCTTCGAAGTGTGCCGCCAGATGCGCAGTGAAACCAATTCAATGGTCTTGATTCTTACCGCACATGATCGTGAGGATGATGAGATACGTGGTTTAGAGATGGGGGCAGACGATTATTTGCGTAAACCATTTAGTCCACGACAACTCCTTGCTCGTATCAAGGCAGTCATGCGTCGTTCATCGAATGCCAGAGGTTCTGCGAATTCGTCATCGGTCAGCGCGGGCCCAGTGACGTTGGATGCAATGCGTCACGAGGTCACGCGCGATGGAGTGAAAGTTCGCCTGACGCCCACAGAGAGCCGCCTGCTTCACCTGCTGATCACCCATACCGGGCAGGTGTTAACCACTGATATGATTATCGAGCGCGTCTGGGGTTATGACGAGGCGGGCGACTCAGGCCTGGTCAAAACCCATATTCGCCACCTGCGTCAGAAAGTGGAACCAGATGCCAATACCCCTCAATATATTATGACTGTGCCAGGTGTAGGTTATACCTTTACAACACCTGTCAGCATCGAATCATAACTATGAGCCATAGCTCAGATACCCGCTCTACCATGATGGCAGGTTGGCCGGCTGCAGCCGGCCAACCTGCCATCATGGTAGAGCAAAAAAATCTGCGCGAGGCAGCGCAGGCGCCAAGCAATTCCCCGGATAAGAATATGTAATGGAAATCAGCAAATCTTAACCACAACTTAACAATTTTATGCGCAATTTCTCTGCTGTTGACACGTATACTTCAGATGGAAATTTCTCCAGGTCGGTCGTTTTAAAAACTATCTGGAAGTAAAAAGATGAGCAACATTCAGTATTCAGTCCCCCCTGAAGAGTTGGCACGGACGCAGGGTTTTTGCTCGTGCGTTCCACCTGGTTCTCTGGCAGGCGCGGAGATCGGCGTATGGACTGCTTTAGATTATCAAGAAGAGCTGATTCCCCTGGCTCCAGCGCTGAACCAGCGCCTCCAGGCAACTTTGACCGAGCATTTTCCGCGCTCCACGCCGTTCAGTCTCTTGCTACTCCATGTGACTCAGTTTGAGCATATTCAAATGCCTCCAAATTCGTCAGTTGTTCACAAAAAAGTGAGTAGTCACGCGCCCGCGAGTTTTCTTGTTCAGGTGCTGCATCTCATTCAGCGCACGCTGCGCGTGGGCGACCAGTTACTGATCGACGAGGATGGGAGTGGAGCTGTCTTTCTTTTTCCGCAGGTTGATCAGGTGGGCATAGCCAGTATTGCTGGACGTATTTCGTACAGCATCAATTTATTGCAGGCGGAGACAGTTGTGCCTCCGCTGCGCCAGCAGACCGAGATTGTACTTGGCATCGGCTCGTATCCCGAAGATGACTCGCCTGCGCAACTCCTGGCTCAGGCCGGGCATGTGCGTGAGCGCGTAGTCTTTCGCCCCGCGGTTCTGCCAGGTCCCGCACTCCAGCGCCCGCGCCCGCGTCCGCTACGCAGCACCGGAACAGGGCGGCGCGGTTCCTCAGGTACGCGTCCATCTCGCCTGCAGGGAGTGCCATTTATGCAGATTCCCAGTCGCTTGCCGACACGTCTGAAACAGCTGATTCCCTATACTCTGGCCCTGGAATTGCGCTGCGCCCCCGTTGGCCGCGATCACAATCGCCTGACTGTCGCTATGGCCGATCCCACGGACAAACGGGCCATTTACTTGCTGAACGAAGCAACGGATATGGTCATCTTTCCGGTCTCCTGCGAACCCACTGCTCTGGAAACATTATTAGCTAGCAAGTGGTAATGAATATCCTACCTGCTGAACGTGAAAGTTAACCGAATCGTAACTCAACCTCTACCGAAATACGTATCAACATTGGTTACTATAACATGCGATGAGACAAAGACACGCATCATTCAGATATAGCGTGTATCGCTCGTCACGAATATTGAGCGCACTTATCTAAAACTCGAGGAGAAGATTACCATGGCGATGCAGGTGATTCATGACGATATCCTTCTAACTTTCAAAGAGGCGATGGGCTACTTGCGGGTCAGCCGCTCCACCCTTTATCGTCTGATGTGGTCGGGCCAATTGACCGGGCATAAAGTAGGTAGCACCTGGCGGTTTTATCGCGAGGATTTACGTGCTTGCGTTGGGCGCGAAGTAACTATAAGCGCTTCCCCTGCTGGAGTCGTAGTAAACTAGGCCTCTTACATCGTACCTTTTATATTTAAGAAGAAGAATATTATCATGCAGGGGTCAGCTATGTGGAGAGAAGTCTGTTTGTAAGGCAGAGGCGCAAGAGGAGCCTGGCATGTCTATGCCACTTCTCCTCTTGCTTTTTTTTGCCACTTTTCCGCCTGTCCCTTATCAGGGGCAGGCGGTTATAGGGTCAGGAGTGGGTAGGACTGAACTTTCCACATCGTTGGGTAAGTTAGCGGATAGGCTCATAACTGAGCACGGCCTGGGGCTGGTTAGTAGCAGCATTGCTGGTATATACGTGATTTTCAAACTCTTCTTCCAGGGTTTGCAAGACTTTCTGCTCGGCCTCTGTAAATGAGAGGCATTGTTTACGCGCGTACTCGACTACCCTGTTCAGATAGATGTTGGAGATCTGCTCGCGCTGCCACTTCAGTTCCGGCATTGGGACCAGCTCGATCAGCTCGCCAGGATAAAAATCACTGTCGAGCATGCCAGTAGCTAGTAAATGAGCGTACTCAGCGACTGCACGGGGAATAGCGGGATTGCGTACAAAGTCGTGACGCGCGCTGGAGACGATCAGCACGCCGGCCAGGCGTCCACCGCGCATAACGGGAGCCGCGCAGGAGCTGTGTTCGTTGTCATCCAGACCTATCGGGTGGCGTTCCTCATCATCCTTGCGGTTCCAACTCTGGACGCGTTGCTGCATCACAGCTGCTCCGGCCAGGGTCGTACTGCCAAGATACGCTTTGAAATCGAGCGTGAAAGGCCAGGGAGCCTGCCCACGCATTTCTGCCTCGTAGAGCGAGTGGATCATGCCGTCCTTGCACGGTGGCATCAGGCGCGCATACGTTAATGCCATACCCCGGCGCTCGGCATCAAGATGCAACAGAGCATATTCAAAGACTGTTTCGATAATATGCCAGCGGCGGCTGACGTTATCGGCAGTAGCCGCGACCTGCTCCATCACGCGCCGATAGATCTCCTTTGGCACCTCCCAGTACTCTGACCTGGCTTGCAGCATCCCGCGCCCATGACTATTCGTGGACATTGCTGATCCCGGCGGGGCAGCAGAGAACCCTGGCGAAGCATGAGGAAGCACCTCTAAGAGCCGCCGCATATGGCCAGGACGTGGCTCCGATGTACCATTGATCCAGCGATAGACAGTATTGTCGCTTACGCCGATTTCTCGCGCCAGACGTAAAATTTCGCTACGATCATTCTTGATCAGAAATGTTAAAAGGACGGCAAATGGGCCTGGCCCACTTGCGGACGGAGAGAGGGTTTCGCCTGTTTCATTTTTGCCTGTGAACGCAGATTGCTCGGCTGTGAGGTTAGTGCTGGTTGTCTGCTTTGAAAGTACTGGAGGTGTATCTGTTACACCATCCAAACGGCTTTTGGATGTGCCGCGTTTTCTTGATGTTTTTTGGATGTCCATGCCTGCTTGTCTTTTTCCCTCCAAATAAACTCCAATGATCAACCTTAAGATAGCAATATTTGCTTAGGCGTTTGCTTTCAAGATTATAACATAATTTTCTGTATTTTGCAGCGACTGTATCGTCGTATCAAGAGCAGCGTATTCATTACATGAGAATGCCATCAAATCTGTTACACAATTTTATACACGTGTCGCAGCAATTATCAGGTTGTCGCAGCCGGATATTGCTAACCTGAAGTGTGAAGTGCATTTTTTATACAAAGAACTCAGTTTGCAACATGAAAAACAAGGAGAAGTGTAAATATTTTTTTACATTCATGTGTACTTCATCCTCTACATTGTTAGTACTTTCGTAGGCTATATGTTGTAGAAACATTGTATTTTCGTAAAGAAAAGTGCTATACTTTCTCTATATCTAACCGTCTTTCTCGTCTGGAATTTTTCAACGGACCTGTGAGGCGGTGTCAACGGATATAGGCAGCCGGAAGGGAGCGCATTTCCAAGGTCTTGTAGAGCGCAAGATGTGGGGGAAAAGCGGTGTATGTGCAGTCAGGTAGGGTATGGAGATCAGGGATACAAGGGCGAGCAGACTTGTACGTAGTTGTGCAGGTGATAATCAGAGTCGAGACCGGCAGAGATGTCCCTCATTGGTGAGCGGAATTGTAGAAAGGGCTTCAAGGCATTCCTTGAGAAACTATCCCAGATGTAAGGTGGGAGCAGGACAACAAAAGAGAGAGAGGCGGCACAAACATGGCGATTGAGAATCCTGTCCACGTAAACGAGTGTGGTTTGCCACTCAACGCAATTGAGTGGTTAGTGACGCATCATCGAAGTAAGCTTGTTGAACGTGAAGAGATGATTCAGGATTTACACCTCCAGCAGGGAAGCAGAATAGTCGATGCGGGTTGTGGTCCAGGACTTTGGACGCCGATGCTGGCGCGGGCAATTGGCCCAAGAGGCCATATCATGGGTGTTGATCTATCGGCTGAGGCTTTAGTAACAGCGCGTCAACGTAGTCAGGGTGAGTGGTATGAGTGTCAGGTCTCATACAAACAGGGTTCGATGGAACATTTACCTGTCCCCAAGAATTCAATTCATACCATTTTCAGCGCTAATGTCAGCCAATACCTGCCAGATCCGGTCAAGGTTTTTGCGATGATGGGACGCTATCTTCTGCCTGGCGGGAGACTGGTGATCAAAGATATTGATTTTGGCACCATGCATTTTTCCACGGTCGATCCCGCGTTGCAAGCGCGGGTTTTTCAGGCCCGCGCGCATTGGGAAAAGCAGCGCCTTTTAGAAGAGGGCTATTTGTTTGAGGATAGTTGGGTCGGTTCCAAACTGGCCGCGTATCTGCGTGAGGCTGGCTACGAGGATATTCAGGAGAAGAAATACTGCATTGTGCGCTCTGCTCCACTTGATCCTGATTTCCATTTGTACCTGCAAGGTATTACTGACTGGTTTGTATGTGAAGGCGCGCCCTGCCTGACCCAGGCTGAAAAGAAGCACTGGCTGCAATGTTTCGCTGATGGCAAGGGATGTGCCTTTGACCAGGAGACATTCACCTATGAGGAGACTGAGTATGTCGTGACTGGCATCTGGCCAACTCGTTCCGCGCGTAGTTACACTGATATGCATGTCACGTTGCTCGAATCTCGCCACGTTGATTGTTAGCTTGTTCTAAAAATTGTGCTTGTAGTCGTACTTCTTATCTCTATGGCTCCATACACGCCGCTTGATTATAAGTGAAGCAGATACGCGGAGCATTAACTGCCTGATCTCCTGTCAGTCTTCCGCGTATCTGCTCCCTTCCATCTACCGCAACTCGGCCAGACCTTGCTACCTGGAAAATAATAGTACCGTATGCTAACGGGCTTATTAATGGGTCTTGCTCAAGGTATCAGCAATCAAAGCGATCGCGGATTCTCCGACAATCGATTGCAATTCAATGTGAAGACGCCCCATATGCTCCATACGAGCCGTGATAAATGCATGCTTTGAAGTTCCGTAGGCGAAATCGCTCATGCCACGCTGAGCAGCCTGATATTCAGCACTGATTTGCGCTAAGAGCTGTGCCACATCACTTCTATGCTCACTCACTTTTTGCATGTTTTTTCTCCTTTGATTGTTCACTCGCATTTATTCTTATGCGAGATCATTTGACATACATGTACGCAAAAGACGAACAAGCGACTTCGGTTTTGTAATACATTGTTTCTGACATGTTTGCACAACCCTTACAAGAGATATACATAGTATGCATGATTGTGAAGATCATTGTCTAGTGGTTTATCGCTTTTTTTTGCTTGGGTTTATGATTTATGCATAATTTTTATTGCTTTTTAATATGGATAAGTCTCTGCTTATAAAAACTGTAACTAATGAATATTTTGTGCTTTTTGAGAATGCGGAGGAAACTTCAACTGTGCTATGCGCGGTTAGGAGGTAAATAGAGGTTCAAAACGTTATAGAGTTGGAGAGCGGCAAGTTTCGTTCGCCGGGCTTTGTTGATGTTGCTCAGCGCAAATAGGAGGGTAGTTATGTCGGTTTCTGCTACAGAACACGGTTGGATACTGGCCACCCGCGAGACCGCGTACACGTTGGGTTTCGCTAGCGCGGGGTCCCTGGTGCATGGTTATTGGGGTCCCCGCCTACCTTATAGCGATGATTACCCTGTTCCCGTCCAGGCAGAGGGCTGGGTATCTTTTAATGGGCCCGCCCATTTAAGTCGCGAAGAATATCCGGCCTGGGCTGGTCCAAGTTATATCGAGCCTTGCTTAAAAGCCACATTCGCCGATGGTGTGCGCGACGTAGTTTTGCGCAGGGAGAGCGTAGAATTGGAGGAGGAAGCGCTCCATATTCGCCTGCGCGATACAGTTTATCCATTGCTGGTAACGCTCCATTACCGGGTTCATCCCAATTTTGATCTGATCGAGCGCTGGGTGACCTTGAGCAATGAGGGCGAGTTACCAATCACGCTAGAGCGAGCGTTTTCGGCCCAATGGCATCTTCCGCGTGCTACTGCTTATCGTCTGACGCATGTTAATGGACGCTGGCTGGACGAGATGCGCCTGGTGCGCGAAACGCTGACACCAGGCAGTAAAATCCTGGAGAGTCGCCGCCTGACAACCAGCCATCACCATAATCCCTGGTTTGCCATCGATCGCGGATCAGCGGATGAGGAGAGTGGCGAGGTCTGGTTTGGCGTGCTGGCCTGGAGTGGCAACTGGAAGCTGGTAGTGGAGAGCACAGAGTTTGCTATGACGCGCGTCTCTTCTGGACTCAATGACTGGGATTTTGCCTGGCGCCTGGGGGCGGGTCAGGTGTTTACGACGCCGAGCGCTTACGCTGGCTATACACGCGGCGGTTTTGGCGCGGCGAGTCGCTGTTTGCATGACTTTATACGTGAAACAGTAGTGCCGCATACTGATACAGTGCGTAAAGTGCTCTACAACTCCTGGGAGGCTACTTTCTTTGCTGTCAACGAGCAGGGACAACTAGAGTTGGCGCGTCGTGCCGCGGCCATGGGGGTAGAGCTTTTTGTGCTGGACGATGGTTGGTTCTCTCGGCGTGTGTCCGATACAGCAGGTCTGGGTGACTGGTGGCCTGATACGGAGAAATTTCCGCGTGGTCTGGGTCCGCTGATTGAAGGTGTAAACGCGCTGGGCATGGATTTTGGCCTGTGGGTTGAGCCAGAGATGGTTAACCCGGACAGCGATCTTTACCGCGCACATCCCTCCTGGGTCCTGCATTTCCCTACGCGCGTACGCACGGAGATGCGCAATCAACTCATTTTGAACCTTGCCCGCTCCGATGTTCAGGACTATCTGATCGCGCAACTGGATTATTTACTTACGCACAATAAGATCAGTTTTATCAAATGGGATATGAATCGTAATGTCAGCGAACCCGGCTGGCCAGATGCGCCAGGTGAGCCACGTGAACTATGGGTACGCTATGTGCTGGGACTATACCATGTCTGGGGTACGTTGCGCGCGCGCCATCCAGAGGTGATCTGGCAAAGTTGCTCAGGCGGTGGTGGACGCGCGGATCTGGGCATTTTGCGCCTGGCCGATCAGGTCTGGATCAGCGATAATACAGGCGCCGCTGCGCGCCTGGCGATCCAGGAGGGCTTTACGCAGATTTTCCCAGCCAGCACTATGGAGGCCTGGGTAACGGATGCTGACCAGGGGAGTTTACCCTTACAGTTCCGCTTTCACGTCAGCATGTGCGGCCTGCTGGGGATTGGTGGTAATCTACTCCATTGGAGTGAAGAAGAACACGCGCTGGCTACGCGCCTGGTCGCGCAATACAAAGCCATCCGTCATATCGTGCAGTTTGGCGATCTCTATCGTCTGCGTTCCCCACAGATGCATGCTTTCTCTGCTCTGGAGTATCTGACAAAGGATCGCGGGGAAGGAGTGCTTTGCGTTTTCCGCACCCATATTCCTCATCCAGTGGTTTTACCTCTGCTCTATCCTTGTGGCCTGGAGCCAGAGGCACGCTATACCATAGAGAGCTTTGCGGGATCTCGTTCCGGCCTGGCCTGGATGCGAACCGGGCTGGAGATAAAATTGGGCAATTTTGAAAGCGTGATTTTGCGCATTACACGCGTTGCCTGATTTCAAGAGGAATGCTACATTTAGAGTGATCTGAGAGATGTATATTGTGAGAGGCACTGCATTGCCAGTAGCGTCTCTCACAATATACTTGCTTCCGCTTAGCGTGAAACTCGCAGCAGTTATTTAAGCTCGTAAGCAGCCAGGGCCTGTTGCAACTCATCCGCCGTCTGAGCGGTCCCGACAAGAATCAAGATCTCCTGCAGTTTGCTGCGATCAGCGAGAGACGCAAGCATACTTTGCACAAAGGGTAGCAGTTCCAGGAAACGAACTTGCACCAGTGCCTTAATGTCCTCTTCGTGACCCTTCTCGTGGGCTTCCTCTTGAGCCTCCACATACAATTCTTTGTAGAGCCAGGTATCTTGTAATGAGTCTTTAATCATCTCGCGCCTCCTGTTTATAAACTTCTGATCTTCATCTGACTTCATGACTTTGCCGGCGAAAAAGAAGGCTGCCACAATGGATTCCTTGCGTTTCTCTCGACGTTTGAGTAAACGATCCAGAACCTCATTAACTCCCTCCCTCGTTGCGCCCCCTTTGCTTAGCAACATCAGCACATGAAAGGCGTCGCGCTCGATTGCTCGCAACTCCTCGATGGGTACCTGGCGGATTTCCAGACTCACAAAATGGAATGTGAGCAATGTATTTCCCCATGACAACGGCTTACCAGGCATCAGGCGGGTCAGCGGCGGTTCTGGTACGTCACCGACAGCCTGCAGGTAAATGACGATGGGCAATACAACTATGTCGTATTCACGCGTCAACTCACTACTATAAAACAGTAACCGATCATCCATTTTATCGTCTTTGGTGGATTGCCATTCAATGTCCAACAATATGTGCTGGCCATCCCGCACAGCTTCAACCAGGACATCTGCACGAATCTCCCGCGTTGCGAACGGGCTATCTGCTCGTGTTTGCAACTGCACATTACGCATGCCGACATATTCCGCTCCTGGAGCGAAGTAGTCTAAAAAATCCTCGACACATTCCTTGACCAGAGCTTTTCCTATCAGATCCCACGCCACTATAGATTCCTCCACGCTGTAATTCAAGTGTACCATACTCTCTCTTCTCGTGTGCTCCCCGGAGAATATGGCTGTGAGCCACCAGCAAGAGATGCGCTCACTGCAGGATAATATCATATTCCTTGAATATCTGCAAGTATTAATTACGCATTTTTAAATATATAGAATATCATCTACTGTAATTTTGATAATCCTTCAATCCTGCTGCTTTTGCAAATATTGCTGCTTTTGAACAAGAACAATTTGGACTCTTGCCGGTTTTCATAGCCCGTATTCTTCACTTCATAAAGAGGGGAGGAAGGCAAGCACAACCGTGCTTGCCTTCCTCCCCTCTCTCACAGCTTTTTCTGTAGGACTAATTCCGCAGGGGCTTGCCACTGACGAGGATGGATTGCATGCGCTCCTGGGTTTTCTCCATACCACAGAGCTTGAGGAAGGCCTCGCGCTCGAGGTCGAGTACCTGTTGCTCGGTGAGCGGGATAATCGACGAGCATTCGCCACCAGTGAGCACGCGAGCGAGTTCGCGCCCGATGATGGCGTCGTGGGCGCTGATGGTGCCAACCAGGGCCATGTTGTCGATCTGCTGCTCCAGAACCAGGCGGGCGCCGGGACCGGGCAGGAGGAGCATCTGCTGTTTGGGTGGCTGCCATGTGCCAGCCTCGCGGGCCTCCGCCAGGCGTAAAGCATCGGCTTTGGCATCGCGTAAGAGCAGATCGCGGTTGAGCGTTATGGCGTCGGTTTTACGCAGGAAACGCAGGCTTTGAGCTTCTACGGCGCTGGTGGCGACTGTGGCGACAGCGATGGTCTCGAAAGCTCTGCGCGCGGGCGTGAACGAGCCGCCGGTCTTGCGTGCCAGCTGGTCGTCAAGGCTGGCACCATGGCGCAGCAGCAGCTCCTTGCAGCCTCCCCCGGCGGGGATCAGGCCGACGCCGACCTCGACCAGACCAATATAGGTTTCGGCGTGGGCGCGCACATGCTGACCGTGCATGACGATTTCAGCGCCGCCACCCAGTGCGCGTCCGGCAGGCGCGACAACGACTGGCAGTGGGCTATATTTGAGCAACTGATGCACCTGCTGCAGTCCGTTAATGGCATCATTGATCAACTGCCATTCGCCCTGGCGCGCGCCCATGAGTACCAGGAAGACATTCGCTCCAGCGGAGAAGTCAGGGGCGTCGTTATTGATCACCAGAGCCCGGAACTGTTTCTGACCCTCTGCGACAGCGTAGCGCATCATATCGGTGATGTTCTGGTCGATTGAATTGGCCTTGGAGTGAAACTCGAGGCAGGCGATACCATCGCCGATATCGATCAACGAGGCCGAGTCGTTCTCTTTCACCACTTTGTGGGCCGCTCGCGCACCAGCCAGGAAAAGCGCGCCTCTGGGAACTGGCACAGGCTTGTAGGTATCGGTGTGAAAGTCGAAGTACTCGCGCTGGTTCGCGGGACCGCTATAAAAAGTGCCCTGCCCCTTCTCACGTACGCGCTTGACCAGTTCGGGTAATTGCGCATCCGAGCCGCGAACCTGCAGAACCCTGGTCAGGATCTCCGGCTTTTGCAAAAGCACATCCCAGACCTCGAAGCTGCCCATCTCGAAATTAAAGCCCCAGCGTATGGCTTCGTCTACGGCTACGATGCTATCCGCGATCGCGGGCGTCAGCGTAGCGGCATAGAAGAGCGCGTCGGCGGTGGTTTCGCGGGCCAACTGACTGGCGCGATCATCGCCGTTTAACACGGCCAGCATCTTTTGCACTGGATCATCGATATTGCGCGCGGTGCCTAGCGAGGGGAAGCGGTACTTTTGCTGTGGCTCGTATGTCAGCGTCTGAAAGTTCAATTCCAGAATGCTGGAAGAGCCATCAGCCTCTTTAACTTTCTTATAGAAACCCTGGCCGCTTTTATCGCCCAGCCAGCCTCGACTGAGCATTTCGCGTATCACCTGGGGTATACGGAACGTCTCACGCTCAGGATCATCTGGCGCATTCTCGTAAAGGTTATCGGCCACGTGAACCAGCGTATCAAGGCCAGAGAGATCGCCCGTGCGGAAGACCGCCGATCTGGGACGCCCCATGGCTGATCCCAGAATAGCATCCACTTCGCCAGCGCTATAGCCCTCAGCCAGGGCGCGTTGAATAGTCGCGAGGAAGCCATAGGTGCCGATGCGGTTGCCGACAAAATTAGGCGTATCCTTGCCAATGACTACGCCTTTGCCCAGCACTTCGGTACTAAATTCCTGCATAAATCGTAGCAACTCCGGCTCGCTCTGCGTATCAGGCACCAGCTCCAGCAGACGCATATAGCGCACCGGATTAAAGAAGTGAGTGATCAGAAAATGGCGTCGGAACTGCTCACTGCGACCCTCGGTCAGCAGATAAGCTGGCAGGCCAGAGGTATTGGAACTGACAATTGTACCGGGACGTAACACGCTCTCGATCTGGGCATAGAGCTGGTGCTTGATATCCAGGCGCTCAATTACAGCCTCGATAATCCAGTCCACCTCAGCTAAGTCGGCCAGGTTATCCTCAATATTGCCGACCGTAATCAGCGCAGCGGCCTTGGGAGTATAGAAAGCGGCTGGTTTAGCCTTCAACACTTTCTCCAGGCCAGCGCGCGCGATTTTACTGCGCTCGCTACCCGCGTTGGCGGGTACAATATCCAGCAGCAGGCTGGGGATGCCCACGTTGGCCAGGTGAGCCGCGATAGCCGCGCCCATGATGCCCGCGCCCAGCACAGCGGCCTTACGAATCTGATACGCCATAGTTACGCCATCCTCTCGATGAGCGTAGCGACACCCTGACCGCCGCCAACGCAGAGGGTAGCAAGGCCCAGCGTCTTGTCCGCGGTCTGGAGATCGTTAAGCAACGTAGCGATCAAACGCGCGCCGGAGCAGCCCAGTGGATGACCGAGGGCGATCGCGCCTCCATGGGGATTCAGCTTTGCCTGGTCGATGCCCAGCGCCTGCACAACAGCCAGCGATTGGGCCGCGAAAGCCTCGTTCAGTTCGATGATATCGATATCGCTTAACTGGATATTAGCGCGCTGCAGGACTTTTTTCACCGCGGGCACGGGTCCAATGCCCATAATATCGGGGCGCACGCCAGAGACGGCCATAGTGATCACGCGTGCCAGGGGGGTGATGCCCTGCTCTTTCGCCGTCTCAGCCGACATCAGCACCACGGCAGAGGCACCATCGTTAAGCGGGCTGGAGTTCCCAGCGGTCACGCTGCCGCCCTTGATAAAGGCCGGCTCCAGGCTCGCCAGGCGCTCCAGCGAGGTATCGCGGCGCGGTCCCTCGTCGGTATCCATTACGCGGCCATCCGGCAGAGTCACTGGTACAATCTCGCGTTTGAAAATGCCCGTATCGATCGCGGCAATAGCGCGCTGGTGGCTGCGCAGTGCAAAAGCGTCCTGCTCCTCGCGGCTGATCTGATAGTCGCGGGCCAGATTCTCGGCAGTCATGCCCATCGGAATATAGCTGGCAAGCCCATATTCTAATTCGCAGGGCGGATAAGATGAACTATACTTTTCTCCCTCGCGCGTTGGCACCAGGCGAGGATTCATGCTGGGATTAAAGCCCCCCATGGGTACACGTGACATGCTCTCAATGCCGCCCGCGACGATTACATCGCCAAGACCCAGCATAATATTCTGCGCTGCCATGTTAAATGCCTGTAAGCTGGAGGCGCAAAAGCGGTTGACAGTTACCCCCCCCGCGGTTTCTGGCAAACCGGCCAGCGCGCCCACCAGGCGCGCCAGATTAAAGCCCTGCTCGCCTTCGGGGAAAGCGCAGCCCAGAATAAGATCTTCGATTAACGAGCGATCCAGTTGCGCTACGCGCTCGACCGCGGCCTTCACAGCAAGCGCGGCCAGATCATCAGCGCGCATGTCTTTGAGCGCTCCCTTATTGGCGCGCCCGATAGGGGTACGCACCGCGCTAACGATAACGGCTTCCGCCATGGCAGTTTCTCCTTTGATAGCTGACTGATTAAGGTTTAAGCGCGAATAATGCCCTGTACATGGCCAGTGAGCACCTCTTTGCCATTTTGATTGCGGCAAACAAAGGCGATTACCATATGCGTACGGTTCTCCTGTTTCTCAACACTCTCGACAGTGCTTTCGCAGCGGACAGTATCGCCCGTAAAAACCGGGCGTAGAAACTCAAAGGTCATAGTGCGCGCGATAAAATTCATATCGCCTCCCAGTTTGGTCGGCAGGGTAGCGGTCAGCAGGCCCTGGACGAGTAAACGTCCCTGCCCATCTGTCTGAACGTGATGGATGCCTTGATCGCCAGAAATCTCGCTAAAGCGCTGTACATCCTCTATAGTAAATGTGCGTTCCCAGGAAGTGAGGTCGCCAACTTGCATATCATGCTCCCTACAGTGGATAGCCTTGCTTTTCGACGATCAGTGCGGCCAGTTCGCGCTGGAGGGTCACGCCATTGAGCGTATAATCGCCCACATATGTGCGAACACGTGCCAACTCTTTTTCAACCTTTTCAGGCTCGTTGTTGGTCATAATCAATTGATCGAGATTGAGGCGAATGCGCGAGAAGGCCAGCCAGGTGGCCAGTTGAGCCAGTTGCACATGTACCGCGCTATTCGCGTCACCACGGCGCACGGACTGAGTGGCGCGTGCCAGGGCGCTATCAATGCCGTAAATCTCGATCAGCAGATTGGCCAGGTACTCGATAAATTCTTCCTGGTTCTCCAGATCCTGCATGTATTTTAACGCGGCCTTCGTAGCTGTATAGGCCGTGGCATCTTTGGCGCGCTCAAGGGCGTTAACCGCCTCGCGTAGTTCGGCGGGAATGCTCTCGTCGGCGAAAGCGACAGCCTGACCGGCTTTCAGGCGCGCTTCGATTTCAGGGAAGAGCTGCATCATTGGTACCTTGCCAGTCATCGCCCGTTTAAAAAGCGTCCCGGAGGCTACCAGGCGATTGATCTCGTTTGTGCCCTCGAAGATACGTTGGATGCGCGCATCGCGATAGGCTTTCTCGATTGGATACTCGTGCATAAAGCCGTAGCCGCCGAAGATCTGCACGCCTTCATCCACAGCCAGGGCCAGGACTTCGCTGCCGTGGACCTTGGCCAATGATGCCTCGACTGTGTATTCTTCGATAGCCTTGAAGGCTTCTTCTGTGCTGGTGGCGCTGCGGCGGGCGTTCTCGACATTCGCGGCAGTGCGGAAAACCGCGCTCTCAGCTGCGTAGGTTTCAGCGGCCACGCGAGCCAGTTTTTTCTTAATCATACCGAACTCGTGCAGGAACTTGCCAAAGGCCTTGCGCTCGCTGGCATAGGCCGCGGAGAGGGCCAGGGCGGCACGCGAGCCGCCCACAGCTCCCGCGCCTAGCTTCAGGCGACCAATATTCAGAATATTGAAAGCAATTTTATAGCCCTTGTGGATTTCGCCGAGCAGATTCTCGACTGGCACCACTGCATCCTGGAAAATTACCTGGCGCGTAGAGGAACCCTTGATGCCCATCTTATTCTCTTCGGCTCCAGTAGAAACGCCTTCCCAGGCAGCTTCAACGATAAAGGCCGAGGGCTTATTCCCACCGATGCGCGCGAAAGCAACCATTACATCGGCGAAACCCGCGTTCGAGATCCATTGTTTCGTGCCGTTGAGCAGATAGTGCTTGCCATCCTCAGAGAGGGTGGCAGTAGTGCTCAGACCCATGGCATCGGAACCAACGCCCGGCTCTGTCAGCGCGTAGGCCGCGATCCACTCGCCGGTAGCCAGTTTAGGCAGATATTTCGCCTTCTGCTCCTCATTGCCATAAAAGACGATGGGCAGTGTACCAATCGTTGTATGCGCGCCAAAGGCCACGCTAAAAGAAGCCTCATTGAGACGCGAGGCCACCAGCGCGCTGGTAAGCAGGCCCAATTCGGCGCCGCCGTACTCTTCAGGGACATCGATGCTCAGCAGGCCCTGTTCCCCGGCTTTCTTGACCAGGCTGGGCATCAGGCCCGGCTCCTGCCGATCAATAGCCTCTACATTGGGTAGAACTTCGCGCTGTACAAAGGTCGCGGCGGATTCAGCAATCCAGCTCTGCTCCTCTTCTTGCTGCTCCAGTGTAAAGATGCGCTCGGCGCTCTCACTGATTGGCGTAGTCAGGAAAGCTGTGCCAGCTTCGGTTGGTTTTATGCTTGTTGACATGTTATGCTTGCTCCTTAGTGCAAAGTCACCAGGCCTTTTCGGCTTTATGATGTTAGAAAATAAGCAGATCAGGCGAACCCGCGCGGGTTCGCCTGATCTGCTTATTTTTTCAGCATCTCGCGTACCTCGCGGCGCAAGATTTTGCCAATCAGAGATTTAGGTAGGGTGTCGCGGAACTCCATAATTTTTGGGACTTTATACGCGCTCAGCTCGCGTTTGCATAGTACGAGGATACTCGCGCGTAGCTCATCTGAGGGCGTATAGCCTTCTTTCAGTACCATGACTGCCGCGATGTTCTCGCCGCGATAGTCGTCAGGCACACCGACCACAGCCGCCTCCTGGATAGCCTCATGGCTATAGAGCACCTCTTCGACTTCGCGAGGATAGACATTGAAGCCGCTGGCGACAATCAGGTCTTTACTGCGATCGGCGATAAAGAAGTAGCCCTTCTCGTCCATATAACCCAGGTCGCCAGTATGCATCCAACCCTGATAGAAGACCGCCTCAGTCTCCTGCTGGCGCTGCCAGTAGCCTGGCATGACATTTGGACCCTTGACCATAATTTCGCCGATTTCGCCTGGCGCCAGTTGTTTGCCTGTCAGGCTATCCATGATTGTGGCATCAATATCAGGTAGAGGCAGACCCACGCTACCGTTAACGCAGTTCTCATTCAACGGATTACAGTGCGTCACCGGCGCGGTTTCGCTCAGGCCATAGCCCTCAACCACTTTACCACCGCTCAGGCGTTCAAAATCCTCCTGAACTTTGGCGGGTAGAGGGGCAGCGCCGCTGATACAATATTTGACTGAATTGATCAATCTGGTCTGGCCTTTAGCCTCGCGCATAATGGCTACATACATGGTCGGAATGCCGGGGAACATTGTCGGACGATAGCGTGCGATGGTCTTAACCACCTCTTTGACGGAAAACTTGGGCAGAAGCACCATCGTCGCGGCGGCGTAGATGGACAGGTTCATACCAACAGTCATACCGTAGGCGTGGAAGAATGGTGCCACGCAGAGGCAGACTTCCTCACCATCGCGTGCGCGCGGCGTCCAGTGGCGTGTTTGCAGCGCGTTAGCGAGCAGGTTGCGATGGGTAAGCATCGCTCCCTTGGCCAGGCCAGTAGTACCACCAGTATACTGGAGCACAGCCAGTTCGTCGCCCCGTGGGGGGGTGGGCAACTGGAAGTCCTCCTGACTGCCTTTGCTCACGCGCGGCTTCAGGAGATCCTGCATATCTGTTAGCAACGCATCGGAGGCCAACTCTTGCGGGCTCAGGCGCGGCTCTGGCAGCTTTGCTTTGCGCTGGCTCAGCGGAAAGAGCATACGCAAGACTGGCGGCAGAAAGTCAGAAGGTCGAGTGACGATGATTTGTTGCAACTCCGTTTGCTCGCGGATAGCGCGCACTACTGGATAATACATGTCCAGTACCACAAGCGCGCGCGCGCCAGAGTCAGTGAGTTGATGTAGCATTTCGCGCTCGGTATACAGCGGATTTGTAGGTACAGCTATCGCGCCAGCCAGGAGCGTACCGAAAAATGCAATCGGATACTGCGGGATATTAGGGAGCGCGAGCGCGACACGCTCGCCTTTCTGAATACCTATGCGTTGGAGCGCCAGGGCAAAGCGCCTGGCCAGCATCAACAGTGTGGCATAGCTCATCTTATGGCCATAATAGAGCAAGGCTGTATGATCGGGATAGCGCCTGGCTGTCTGTTCCAGCAACCACGTCAGAGGATGATCAGGAACATCCAGTTGCGCTGGCACGCCCGCTTCATAGTATTTCACCCAGGGCCGGGTAGCCAATAGGGAGGCATCGGGTCCCACCATGTGGGAATCGTTGACAACTGATGAGTCAGACATTTTGCGACAGCTCCTCTCTGAGCCATAACTATAGAAGCACCTTATTTCCGCGTAAACTGATGTTTGCTCGCTCAGTTTATAATCTGGCATCGAGCACAAATCTTGTATAGCTCATCCCAAACGTTGCAAAAGTTTGTCAAAGAGCCCGGTCCCTTTTTCAGATGCTTTGTTGTGCGGCGGGCCGGGAGGCCCGCCGCACAACAAAGCATCATCTCACCACTGGGGTGGGGAGGTATAGGCGGTTTTGGCGGATTTTGCCAAAATCCGGGATGATTTATAGATCCATAACGAGCGATTTCTGGCGCTTCAGTAGCAAGGAATACGTCCCGTCCAAAATAATTATAAAGTGAGAAGAATAGGAAGGAAATGTTGCCAGCTAACAAATTTTCGGGCATAATAGGAGAGTTAGCTAACAAAATTTGTCAAAGATAGGAAGAGAAAACGATTAACAGTGTTGATTTTGCTCGCCTGGTAACGCGTTTCCGCCAGCAGCGTGGTCTTTCGCAGGGACAGCTTGCGCAAGCTACCAGGCTCTCGCGTACCTATATTTATCATCTTGAAAGCGGCATGCGTAATAATCCATCGCCCCACGTGGTACATAGTATTGCGCGCGCGCTGGAGTTGCCGAATCCTGAGCGCCAGCAGCTCTACGCGGCCTATACGCAGCTCACAAAGCAGCAGATCGACAATGAACCTATTGAGAGCACTTTGCTGGATCTTGGCCAACTGGCGAATTTGTTGGTGCTCAATACCTCATATCCCGCGCACTCGCTGGATCGGCTCTGGTATCTACATTCCTGGAACGAGGCTGCCTTGACCCTTTTCGAGATAGACGAAGAGACCGCGCGTAGCCGCCACACTCACTTGCTCGAACAGGTCTTTGGTGTCCATAGTCGTCAGCACTTTCACAGCTGGGAAAGCCTGGCGCGTCGTCTGGTGAGCGACTTTCAATACAATACGCGTACATTGACACATTTGCCAGAATATAAAGAGCTACTCAAGAAGTTGCGTGGTCTGCCAGAGTTTCGGCGTATCGCCGCCGCCGCCTATTCCGAGGGCAAGCCCGCGCCATCCTTTGTCTTTCACGTACAACACACGCAACTTGGGCGCCTGTCCTTGCGTACCGCGACGACCGTTTTCACAGGTATCAACACGTATTCGATGGTTAGCTACGTTCCCGGAGATCAGCATACCCTGGAGATCTTTCGCCAATATCGCTGGCAACAGAATTGAGGAAAAAGCTTTTTCATCGCCAGCAGGGTTTCTCAAAGATCGTCTTGCACTCTTGGAAGCTTTTCCATTGGAGGGTCCAGGGAGCGCGGAAAGATGAGCGACGCGGCGCCCCGTTTTCCGCGCTCCCTGTTTTTCTCTGGGTAGGTGGGCGTGGGCAGAGGCTTTTAAGCAACCTGTTATATCGCCAGAAGAAGGCATATTCACATGAACAGAAATAGAGTATACTAAAGACAGGATCAGCGGAAACATCTCAGCCTCTTAGACCGAGTTGACGAGTAACTTTGAGCATAATTGTCAATGTCAACCTGGAAAAGAGTAACCCTGGTAGCGTAGAAACGTATAATTAACGAAGAGATTGCAAGTTCGTTCTTCATCATTCGGGGAGCATATGGGCAGGCAAGACAGAGGCATACCTGTGACCTGCGGAGTTGAGCGTAAGGAGAGTATTCAGAATGGACGCCAGATTTTATAATAGCGAAGAAATAGACGTTGAAAAAGCCGCGAACGATCTTGAAAATATGTTTCGCGCGCAGAGTTATCAGACTCAACAAATTGGCAATAAAGATCAGATGATGGTGCAATTGAAAAAAGGTGGTGATTTGGCGGCTCTCGTGGGCTTGCAGACTGCGCTAACCCTCACCTTGCAGCGTACCAATGGTGGCGTTGTAGCGATGATTGGTCAGCAGAAATGGATAGATAAGGCCGCGGTCGGTGCGGTTGGCCTGGTCGCTGCACCCTTTATTCCTATTCTCTGGCCATTACTTGTCACAGCCGGGGCCGGGGCGATCAAGCAGGCAGCGCTGGGCAATCAGGTTCTAAATACGGTTGATGGGCTGGTCCGGCAGCAAATTCCGGGTATTCAGGCCGGGCCGTTGCCGGGTACAATCGCACCGCAATTCCAGCAGTACTGGGCTCAACCACCACAACAATATAATGTGTCAACGCCTGTATATGTGCAGCCTACCCCCGTCTATACGCCGCCGACACCGACCTATGTGCAGCCTACTCCCGTCTATACACCAACTCCTGCCAGGCCGCGTTGTCCGAGTTGCAATACAACATACGAGCCAGGTGATACCTTCTGTAGTGGTTGCGGGAGGGGTCTCACGCCTCCAAAATTGCTGTGCCCAAGTTGTAAGGCAGAACTGAAGCCAGGTGTGGCCTTCTGTCCGAGTTGTGGAGCGAACACCTTCCAGTCTACATCGTCGCAAGCTGCCAAACCGGCACCAGCCAGACCAGAGAGGCCAGCCACGCCGGTCTATACGCCACCGCCGGCCAGGCCCGCGACACCGGTTTACAAACCAGCCACACCAGTCTATACGCCGCCAGCTAAACCTGTAGAGCCCGCGCCTTATGTGCCTCCGGTGCCGCAAGATCCGCCAGTGATGCCGCAGCCCTCAATTACAATTATGCCGGCTCCGGCGAAACCGGCCACGCCTCCACAACCGCCTAAAGCGCCGCCTGTGCCTGTCTATATTCCGACTGTGCCGGTTCAGCCGCCTGTCGTCGCTCCCCAGGCACCAGCGCAGACTCCATTGAATCAGTCCCAGACCATCAAGGCCCAGCCTGCGAACGAGACGCCTGTTAGTCCTGAGATGCCCTGGGGCACGCTGATCTTTAATAATGGGCGCGAAGTCACCCTGGTTGGCGAGCGCGTCCTGGTCGGACGTTCCGATCATGACCTTGGCGGTGTTGAGCCAGAGGTCGATCTCGCGGCCTTCGAGCACGCTGACACTGTCTCGCGCGGCCATGCCACTATTGAGCACATCGGTAGCACTTATCAGTTGACCGACCTCAATAGTACCAACCTGAGCCGGGTCAACGGTAAGCGTCTCGAACCCAATGTCCCTGCATCTATCAACGATGGTGACACGCTCCAGTTCGGCAAGATCCAATCTACCTTTAAGAAGAGTTAAGCTGCGATATCTTTCGCAAGTTGGTCCTCTATGCTATACTTATGTGTGTCAGAATATGTGTGAGCGTACCGCGCTGAAGCTGACTTTGGAGTGCCCTACGGTTTAGCAAGGGCGGAATTAATCGATCGACGACATCGGGCCAGGAGGTTTGTTCGGTGCAGCACGCAGAGGATTCGCACTATGGATTGGCAAGCGAGGAGAAGCAGCCTGTGCAAGGAGAAATTGCAATCAAAGGGACTCGTGATGGCCTGCGTTTAACCCTGGAGCCTGAGACGCCGTTTGGTGAGTTACTCAATGCTCTGGCTGAGCGGTTGGCCACCTCTCATGGTTTCTTCCGTGGAGGGGAGCTGCTGGTGGATACCACTCGGCGTCGCTTGCGAGTGAGCGAGCGTACGCAGTTAGAGGCGTTACTGGCTCACTATCAAATGTCGATCGCGCCAGTTGAGCAGGGAACACCCAGAGGCGTAGAGCACCCCGCTCAGACCCAGGAACTGGGCCTGAGTGGGGGAGAGTCGTGGCTGGCCAGCGAGCAAGCCATGTCTACGCTGACGAGTGAGCAGACCGCGCGAGACATTCGTGAATCGAGCGATACCCTCTTCTTGCGGCGCACGGTGCGCTCCGGTCAGGCGATTCATCATCACAGCAATGTGGTGATACTGGGAGATGTCAATCCTGGGGCCGAGATTGTCGCTGGCAAAGATATCATCGTCTGGGGAGTTTTGCGCGGTATGGTTCACGCGGGCTATCCTGACGGTGAGGGGGCTATGGTCTGTTCATTGTTACTGGCTCCGGTGCAATTGCGGATCGCGCATTTGCTTTCAAGGCCACCGGAAGGTCTGGACGTGCAGCCCAGGCCAGAGGTAGCAACCATTCGGAACGGGCAAATAGTGGTAGAAGCGTGGGTCAACGGACGACCGCCACGAAAATAAATCGGTCGAACTACAGGGACATGATGTAGCCTTTGTGGATTGGAGGGAAGAGGAAGTGCGGGCGGGCAGTCACGGGGCAGGTAGCATGTTCTTCTCATGAAAAGTTGAACAGTTGCTTTAGTTGCAGTGGCCTCAGGCGGAGCACAGTCAGACCCTGAACTGATTGAGCATCTTATTTGAGGAATTGTACGCGGGAAAAACCCGAAGAGGTCAAGCGACTGCTTTAGGGAGATGCCAATGGACAGCAGGGTGATAACTATCACATCGGGCAAAGGTGGCGTTGGCAAGACGACCACCACGGCGAATCTGGGTACAGCGCTGGCTATGCACGGCAAGAAGGTTGCGGTTATTGACTCGGATATAGGTCTGCGCAATCTGGATGCTGTAATGGGCCTGGAGAACCGTATTGTTTATGATCTTGTCGATGTGGTAGAGGGCCAATGCCGTTTGCGCCAGGCCTTGATTAAGGATAAGCGCTCACCTGAACTCTATCTCCTACCCGCGGCCCAAACCCGTGATAAGAATGCGATTAATAGTGTGCAGATGGAGCAGCTCTGCCAGCAAATGCGCCATGAGTTCGATTTTGTCCTGATCGATTCACCGGCAGGAATTGAACAGGGTTTTCGTAATGCCATTGTAGGGGCTGATGAGATTATCATTGTGACCAATCCTGAAATGGCCTCGGTACGCGATGCCGACCGGATTATTGGTCTGGTAGAGGCCGCTGGCAAGCCGGAGCCGCGCCTGATTCTAAACCGCCTGCGTCCAGAGATGGTGAAACGTGGAGATATGATGGATGTGGCTGACGTGCTGGAAGTACTGGGCATTGATCTAATGGGCATTGTGCCAGAGGATGAGATGATCATCATTGGCACAAATAAAGGCGAGCCGGTCGTATACGAGAAACGTTCACGAGCGGGGCGAGCTTTTATCAATGCCGCGCAACGGATCATGGGGGTGGAGGTGCCCCTGGATGAAGTCGAAGAGGCGCCCACGCTGGTAGATCGCTTGCGCAGCCTGATGGGATTTGGGCCTGCGCTGGCTGAAAAGCGCGTGCGTTCATAGCCATCCTGCAAAGGAGGCACGAAGGTATGGGTGTTTTTGCTTTTATGAATGGTCGGAAGAAGCTTACTCCTGGCGAAATGGCAAAGGAACGTTTGAAAGTTGTCCTGGTCCAGGATCGTATCAAACTTAGCCCCGCTATCCTGGATTTGATCAGAGCTGATCTAATGGAGGCTATCTCGCGTCGCCTGGATATCGATGAACAGAATGTCGAGTTGATTCTGGCGCGTGAGGATCATTGGGATAAGCTCTATGCTAATGTCCCGATCAAGCGCCAGAAGATTGCCTTTGAGTGGGACCCGCCCTCATATACGCCCTCGGCTAATGCCCTGCGCGGCGAGACCGTTCGCGTGGAAATTGAAGCCATGGATGAAGAATAATCCTTAGCAGAGGAAAACGCCGAGTTTGCCTGGATTGCGCGCAATCCAAGCAAACTCGGCGTTTTCCTCTGCTAAAAGGTCCAGCACGTGCAGATTTTTCTATATCTTGATTATGAGGTATATAAAGAAGCAAATTAATCTATAAAAGGTTAAGAAGTTTACCAGTGTAAAGACGATTTCTCAACTCAATCTCTATAGCTTCGTAACCGCGATCAGGTTACAGACCAGTACAATAGGAATGTAGACAAGAGAGAGCGCGTAAGAGGCGCGAGGGTTGCTACAAGAGGGAATGGTGAGGAGCGTATATGAAAAAATAGTCGGCCCGGTTTGTTTCGGGATGACAGGAGCAATTCCCCTTTGCGCGATAGTGAAGTGCTGGTGCGTGGTAACTGGCGAAAGTGTGGGCCATCGCATGTTTTCGTTGGGGTGGTTGTGGGGTTGTAGGGAGTGAGAGGATGGCTGCTGTGTGTAGGGAATAATGCGAATGGGGATGTTGTGAGGTTGCAGTAGAAACAAACGCTGGTTTCATCTGATGTAGGGTGGATTGTGTGGCGTGTTGGGCAGACCTGGCGGGGAGGTGTGGAGTGCTGGTTGTGGGTAGCCTGGATGCCCTGGCACGAGGTGTGAAAGGTGAAGCTGGAGGGCGAGTTCGCAGGCCCGGAGCTTATGGCTGGCCAGACCTTTGTGGTGTGGTCGTGGTGGAAGCTTCTATTTGTCTGTCAGACTGCAAAGTGTGGTGCATGCATACTACACATAGTGAGGTTGAGGTGGTTGGTGGTCAAGTTTTCCGCGCTCCAGGCTGGAGTGCAGGATTCCTGCACCTGCACTTCAGTGTCGCGAGAAGTGTTCCTGTTGGGTGGAGGAGGAGAGTCAATAATGAAGCATAACGACAGCCGTTTACAAGTCCCGCGCAGTTCGGTGAACAGGGTGAGTAGCGCGGTCTGGCCGAGCAGTATGCGCCGGGTAGTGGCAACAGGCAAAGCTGCTCAACGGCGCCGGGATTGGCTGATGCAGAGGCGCTGGTTGGTGTTACTGGTCGATGCCCTTTCGCTACGTGTTGTGTTTATTCTAACCACACTGCTGGTTGTTAGTAGCAGCCTGCTTGTCGCGCTGCTTGGCCTCTCTTTCTGGTACCTCTTGCTGGTGCCATTGTTACTGTTTACTATCCTGTCGCTCGCGCCTTCTTTGCTGGTCAGCAAGGCGCCCATGGAGGCACCGCCGCCGAGCCTGTCAAGCTTTGCCCAGGAGTTCAAAAGTTGTGCCGGGTTGCCTGCCTTTACTGCTCAAGATTGGCAGAGCGGGCCAGGCTCTTTCCCCGGATTGCCACATAGCTTTGCCTCCCTTCCGGCGAGTCCTGACGCGCCCGCGACGCCCATGCCCGCCGAGCCGCCACTGGTGCGCGTGCTGGAGACCTATGATCTACGCGAGGCGCGCGTCAGACGCTTCTTTGAGGAGATGCAGCATGGTGAGACCGACGAGCATAGCGCATTCCCCTATACGCCAGGCAAAGAGTTCTGGCGCGCAACTGCCTGCCCCAGTACGCTGTATGCCAATTCCGAACCCCTGGCCAATGGCAATCCTGCTCCTTCCAATGCCACGCAGGACCAGTACCGGCCAAACGAACAGTAGCCATAAACCACGGTGGCGCACAAGCCAGGCACATTACGTGGTCAGGTATGGCGTTGCGTTCAGTTCTGGGCTGATTTGCGAGGCAGGAAGCGATGGTCTCTCCAAGCTCGCTGCCTCGCATATGGCTAGAGGCTGTCTGAGACGAATACAGCCGAAAAACCTATACTTTTTCTGCCGCCAAACCAGGCATAAAAATCCTGCCTCGCAAACCATCGACTTCTGCCGCTCCCCATGCTATACTAGCACTCGGCAGTCGCAGGGGCGGAGGAGTCTCGGATGAGCTTGGAATAGGTAAGCGTATAGTTCTATACGCTTAAGTTAGGATGGTCGCGGGGGCAGAGAAGTCTTGAATGAGATCCAAACGCTTTCATGCCAGTGAAGCAGCAGTAGAAGCCGCTTCACTGGCATCTTTTTTGAGCTTTACTGTGCAGTGAGGGCAAAACTTCCGTACCCTGGCGGCTGCCCTACCCAATCTTTTAGTAAGTGGCTGAGTTTGTAGACGACAAAGCCGTCTACAAACTCAGCCACTTACTAAAAGATTGGGTAGGGCAGAGAAAACAATCGTCAAAGTAATCAATATCGTTGTGGGTGTCACGTTTTGCTGGTTGTGACGGTAGATAGGATGAGATCTCATACTTTGACGAGGGTAGACATATGCATCCACGAGGGAACGGGAACGCACCTGGCGTGGCCGAACAGGCGATTCTTCTGTACTTGCGCAGGTATCTGGCAAGCAAAGAAGACGCGGAGGACCTGCTCTTAGAGGTCTTCTTACGCGCCATCGAAAAACAGGTACCACTCACACTGCCCGCAGGGGAGCAGCGCGCCTGGTTGCTCCATGTTGCCCACCACAAGCTGGTGGACCACTACCGCCAGCGCATCCGTCATCCATCCGTTCCTCTGGATGAGATGACTATTGAGCAACTTGTTGCCACCGACGAGCATTCGCCAGAGCGGATGGCGCTCCTTAAAGAGGATCACCTGCTTTTACACAAACATTTTGCGACTTGGCCTGAACAGTACCAAACAGTGCTCTGGCTGCGTTTTGCCTATGGACTGCGCTCAAAAGCGATTGGCCTGCAATTGCAGAAGAGCGAGGGGGCTGTACGTACCCTGCTCTCGCGCGCCCTCAATCATTTGCGAGCTATCTATACATATTCCCAAGGAGACTCTACCGATCATGCAGAATAACGATGTTTTTTCGCCGGATACCGTCGATGAACAGATAGAGCGCTTCGTACAAGGCCAGTCTCGCCAGCACCTCAACGCCGTTCTTACACAGGAACTCAAGGCCATGTGCGAAGAGGATCGGGCGATTATCGAGCGCGTTGGTGTACGCTACGCGGCGCGCATAGGACCCCGACCGGCCCTCGATGAGTCCGCGCCGAGATCATTCCCGGCTTCATGGACCAACGCGGGAGCTTTTTCAGCGCTTCCCGCGCGGCAAAAGGCGCAACCAGCGCGTCGATCCCGGCGCGTCCTGGGCCTGGTGGCGGCTTTACTGGTCGCGCTCGTTCTGCTTGGCAGTATCCTGTGGGTGGGACCGTATCCTGCATCAACCTGGCGGGTGGCTGTTTATCCTACGGTGACCGCGCAGCTTACCCGGACCCACGGGCTGACTCCTACGGTAACTTCCGCGACGCCGACTCCCGTGACGCCTGCTGTTGCGCCATCTGGTCGCGCTACACAGGTGGTCTACGATGACCAGATGAACGCGCTGCTGCTCTTTAGCGGACAGGATTATAACAGCATTGATCCGCTGAATGATACCTGGAGTTGGGACGGCTCGACCTGGACTCAATTGCATCCGGCCCACAAGCCAGCTCCACGCACCAGGTTGTGCTTTTTGGAGGCATGGGCATAGGCTCAGCACCAAGGTTGGGCGATACCTGGATCTGGAATGGCACCGACTGGACGCAACTGCATCCAGCCAATTCTCCTTCGGCGCGTTCGTTCGCTACCTTTGCATACGATGCCGCAACGGGCCAGCTTGTCCTCTTTGGCGGCAAACACACTGATGGTTTTACCCATAGTCTGAACGATACCTGGGTCTGGACCGGCTCCAACTGGGTGCAACAGCATCCGACCACTGTGCCATCCACGCGCAGTCAGGCCAGTCTGGCTTACGACGCGACCACCAGAAACCTGGTGCTCTTCGGTGGTGGAGACACTGCCCCTCCGCTGAACGACACCTGGATCTGGACCGGCTCTAACTGGGTGCAGCAGCATCCGGCTACCGCGCCAGCTCTCTCCGCTACCATCCAGGGCCAGCCCGTGACGTTTGCTCGTCCCAGCATGGTCTATAATCCGGCCACAAGAAAACTCATGCTCATACTTATTGGGCAAGGGAGCAATGATGAAACCTACTGGACGCAGGCGGACTGGACCTGGAATGGCAGCAATTGGACCGCGGTAAACGCGACCGGCCCGGCTATCGATACAAGCAATCTGTTTTACGATGCGCACCTGCAAACCGTTTTTGATATGACCGGTTTCCAGGCCAACACCAGCCCAACCATTGAAAACAAGTTCTGGAAATGGACCGGGCAAACATGGGCGCTTGTCGAACGTTGGTGAAAGTAGCCATATCCTGGCGAAAAAGCGGTGCAGAATGGACACACAAGAAAGGCCAGGATAGCGCTCCGCAACTAGTACAGATCGTCTATATGACCTTCGGATAAACTCATTGACCTCTTGTGTGCGGACTGTGTATGATGCATGTTGAATTACCATATGTAGTCAGGTAACATCATGCGGGAGTAGAAATCATGAGTGAGCAGCAAATCCAGAAAGTTCGCGTGAAGCGGCTGGCCCATATTGGTCTGTGGGCTGGCGATGTTTCCGTCCAGACCCGTTTTTACCGTCAGGTGTTGGGATTTCATCTGCGTTCGAGCCAGGTTATTTCGTCTGACGAGGCTGAACAAGAAGAGGCCAATGCTTTCCTATCGTTGGGAGATGAGTATCATTGCCTGGGTCTCTTTCACGATACCCGCGAAACGCGCCTGGCTCTGAGCAATGGGCATATGCATACACCTCAGACGCGCTTGCATCACATTGCTTTTGAAGTTGATGCAGATGCTGAACTGGCAGCTCTGGCGGCTCGTCTCAGTCAGTCTGGCATTGAATTAACCCTGGCCACCCGCGATGGCGACGCAGACATGGGTGATACGCTCTGGCTAAATGATCCTGACGGCAATCGTATTGAAATCTCGGTGACTCCTGAAGAGACGTTGAGCCTGCCGCCTGCCGGAAGCGAAGGGCGTAGAACTCGCCTGCATCCTCATGCCCTGCAACATCTTGCCCTGCGGACCATGAATCTGGAAGAGATGGTTGACTTTTATACCGAGGCTCTGGGCTTTGATATCTCGGACTGGCTGCTGCGTGAATGTGTTTGGCTGCGCTGTAATAGCGACCATCACACGCTGATTCTTATCCAGGGCAAAGCGGATGTCGATCACGTAGGATATAGCATTCCCGCTGGACCTGAATTGCTGGCATGGGCCGATTATTTGAGCCGCCAGCAACGCTCAATCCTCTGGGGTCCCGGTCGCCACGGCGCGGGTAATGATCTCTTCCTGCGTTTTGCCGATACAGAAGGCGGTCATATCGAATTGTCGGCTGAACTCCAGCAATACTATGATCGCGATGTTACTACTCCGCCGCGCCTCTGGCATACACGTCCTACAGCGCTCAACCTCTGGGGCGTTATGCCCTCCTGGGTCCGCGAAGAGGTTCGCGCATAATATTGGTAAATGCTTATGAAGGGGAAGGACAGACTCTCGCGCTCGCCCACGCGGCGAGGCCAGAATCTATCATTTCCCTCAGTCCATTGGCGCCCTGTGCGTATAACGGTGGCAACCCGTTTATACGTTTATAACCTCGTTGCGTAGCAAGCCCAGGCTGTCAATTTCAGTTTCGACCACATCACCTGCTTTGAGAAATTCAGGCGGCTTGCGCGCAAAGCCTACTCCACTGGGCGTACCAGTCGCGATGATGTCCCCAGGCTCCAGCGTCATGCCCTGCGAGAGCAGTGCAATAATCGTCTTAACCTGATAGATCATATCTCGCGTATGTCCCTCCTGTTTAGTTACACCGTTAACGCGCAGACGTAAGCCCAGATTCTGGGGATCGGGTATCTCATCGGCAGTCACGATCCAGGGACCCATGGGACAGTAGCCATCGATGCTCTTGCCTTTAAAGAACTGCTTAAACCTGTCCTGAATGTCGCGCGCGGTCACATCATTGAGAACTGTATAGCCAAAGACATAGGCTAGAGCCTCTTCCTCCGCGATATTCTTGCCCGTTTTGCCGATAATCACGGCAAGTTCGGCCTCCCAGTCGATTTGGGTGGAGAGCGCGGGATCTATGACAAGCTGGCCATAGGGTGCGTTGACCGTTGTGATTGCCTTGGTGAAAATCACTGGTGCATCTCCCTGAGGACGCTCCTGACCACGTGCCTGGTAGGATTCCAGCGCGTGATCATAATAGTTGCGACCCAGGCAGAGAATATTTTTGCGCGGACGCGGAATAGGCGCAGCTAGCTGAACAGCGTCGAGACTGTGGGCCGCGCCGAGATTCGCGAATGTGCGTACAGCGCTGAACAGGCGTCCCTGCGCTTTCTCCACAATAGCCTGAAGCATGGGCAAGCTCTGTTCCTGATGGTCAAGCAGATCCAACATCTGCTCGTAGGGCGACATATTTAGCGCGCGCGCCGCCAACTCCACATCTACCACTTCCTCTTGTTGCACCAATCCCACACGTATCTGGGGAATAGCGCTGGTCGAAAAACTGACAAGCCTCATTACAAACCTCCTCTGGCAAAAATGCAAGGCGCATTTCCTGCTTTTGCATGCATGCAGTTACGCATATGATACACTACAACTGTGCCTGAAACGGGCGAGATTTGCCCTGCTCTGGCCAGCAATCTTTTAGTACTTATGGAACGGAGAAAGACATACCATGGCAGCGCAGCCTCGATCATCTTCAGCGGTAATGTTAGTACGCGACGCCGGGGGACTTGAAGTTTTTATGGTGCGCCGAGTTATTCAGAGCGACTTTATGCCCGATGTCTACGTCTTTCCAGGCGGATCTGTGCAGGCGGACGATCTGGCGGCTGAGCAGGAGGCCGGTGTGTGCAGAACACTGGTAGAGAGCAATTCTGATCCAGAGGGCAGGACTGCTTTGGGCAAGGGGGTGCGGGCCGCGGCTCTGCGCGAACTCTTTGAAGAGGCGGGGATCTTGCTGGCCTATCAGGGCGTGGATGTGCTGGCCATCAGCGCGGAGAATCGCGAGCGCTTCGAGGGTTATCGCCAGACTTTTAACAGGCACGCTGGTTCATTGGGAGAGATGGCGCGTACCGCAAGCCTGGTACTGGCCAGCGATCGTCTGAACTATTTCGCTCACTGGATTACCCCGGAAGGTTTGCCCAAGCGTTTTGATACTCACTTTTTTGTCGCAGCCGCGCCAGCGGAGCAACAGGCAGTCTACGATAATCTGGAGACCAGCGAAGGCATCTGGATCGCGCCATCCGAGGCGCTGGCTCGCGCACAACGCAGGGAGTTCCCCATTGTTTTCGCTACCATTCATCAATTGCACGATCTCGCGGCTTTTAGCAGTGTGAGCGAAGCATTAGAGGCGAGCAGGCGTGTGCCGGTCAAGACCCACGCACCAGTGATGGTTGAACGCGCGGGCCAGTTCCATGTCCATTTGCCTGAAGATAGCGGTGATCTATGGGCTGTGCCTGAGCACCTGACCCGCATGCGTCCGAGCTAGCCTGGCAGAGAGGATAGGCATGCAAACAAGCATCTATACGATTATTCTGGCCCCGAACGCTTCTTTAATGTCGGGACCAGGTACAAATACGATTATTCTGGGGCGGGCTGATGAGGATGGCGCGCTGGTGATTGATCCCGCGGACGCGGCTCCTGGGCACCTGGATGCGCTTGTGCAAGAGGGTGAGCGCCGTGGGGGGATTCGCAAGATTCTGGTGACGCATGGTCATCCCGATCATATGGGCGGTGCCGTAGACTTGCGCGAACGCCTGGGCGGCGTGCCAGTCTACGCATTTAGTCAGCGCGGCGTACCTGTGCTTGATCACGAAGTGGCCGATGGCACAGGTTGGCGGGTCGGTGGCGATACCCTGCGCGCGCTGTATACGCCGGGTCATCGCTTCGATCATCTCTCTTTTCTGCTGGAGGATGCGCATATTCTCTTTGCTGGCGACCATATTTCAGGCATTACTACTAACGTTATTGCGCCTCCAGACGGAGATATGCTTGACTATCTTAACGCGCTTAAACGCCTGCAAAGCCTGGAAATCGTCGAGATTGTCCCGGCACATGGACCGAAGATCGCTGATCCCCAGGCTAAAATCACCGAATATATCAACCATCGCCTGCTACGCGAACAGCAGATTCTCTTTGTCATGCGCCAACTGGGACCAGAGGTGACTATTCCACGCATGGTCGCGCAGATCTACCAGGATGTCGATCCCAAACTTCACCCGGTCGCCGCCTACTCGGTAGAGGCACACCTGATCAAATTAGAGAGAGAAGGCATCACCAGGCGAGATGGCGAGAACTGGCTGCTGCTAGATCTTCCCTGATTTTGCAGCAGCCAGTTCTCGCCCCTTGTGTTTGGCAGAGATTTGCCGGGGAGGCAAAAGCTATTTTGCCCTGCTTTTGCAAAAGCAGGGAGGAGTATACGCGAGAGACTGCTACCAGCGCAGGATTAGCCGCAGGCCAGAGAGTCCGGTCAGCCCGAGCAGGAACCAGCCTGGCAGCATCAGATGGGCGCTGGCCAGCAGGAAAATGCCGCCGATCATTGTGACCGCGGCGAGCAAGACCCAGGCGAGACCGTTGCCAGCGGAACCGTTGTCCTGAGAACGCCCGCGTCGTCCCCGGCGTCCGCGTCTGAAACCTCGACCATTGGCGGGACTATCGCCAGCCAGGCGCACTTCAATCTGGCCGGTTTCTAGCCTGGTAATCAGTTGATCCACAGCCTTGGGAAGTTTAATCAGCAAGCGCCCCATATCCAGGGCCTGATTGGGCAGATCACGCAGCATCTCGCCGATGCCGCCGGAGTCCAGGCCCAGAAACTCTCGGGCATAGGGTGTGGCCAGATCTACGAAGTTGAATTTTGGCTCCAGGCCAGTAGCCACGCCCACCAGTGTCGAGATAGCCCGGCCCGTGAAAGCGAATTGAGCAGGCACCTGGAAGGGCTGGCCGTAGAGCAGTTTGGAGATCTCCTCGGCTACTTCGGGAATATCCATCTGGCGTGCCTCACCCAGGGTCATGCCATAGTATTGTTCCATCATCAGTGCCAATCCACGTTCCAGGGCCACCATATTGGCTCCCTCACCGACAAAGCCCAGGCGACTGAGGGCCGTAACCAGCGCGTGTGAATCGCGCAAGAGGAAGCTCAGAAAAAGGTCCTTCAAGGACTTTTTCATGTTTTTGTTTAAAGTGCCTACCATGCCGAAGTCTACAAACTCGATTATTGGGCCGCTTTCGGCTGTGCCAGCTTTGACAAAGATGTTGCCAGGATGAGGATCAGCGTGGAAGAAACCTTCCTGGAAAAACTGGCGAAAATAGGCACTTACCGTACGATTGGCTATCTCTAAACGGTCGATACCCGCGGCTGCTAGCGCGGCGTAATCATTGATTTTAATACCGTCCACCCATTCCAACACCAGGACACGTTGCGAAGTGTACTCATCGTAGATGCGGGGGATAAAAATCGTCGGATCGTCCTTGAACATTTCACGAAAACGCCTGGCATTATTGGCCTCGGTCGGATAGTCAATCTCCTCGTAAACCGTCCGCTTGAATTCGTGATAGATCGCGTTCAAGTCAATGAAGTTATTAGTATCGAGAAAGCGATTGATCACCCAGATCACAAACTTGAGCGTGCTTAGATCCATGCCCACCAGCTGTTCGATGTGTGGACGCTGGACTTTGACCGCGACCTGCGCGCCATTGGAGGCCAGCGTTGCCTTGTGAACCTGGCCGAGCGAAGCCGCGGCTGTCGCTTCGCGTTCCAGGCTACTAAAAATTTTCTCTATCGGCTGGCCTGATTCGCTCTCAATCACCGAGACAACATGGCTAAATGGAGCTGGCGGAACCTCGTCTTGCAGTGCTGCCAGTGCTGCTAACGCCTGTTCGGGCAGAATATCGGCTCGCGAACTTAGAAACTGGCCGAGCTTGATCATTAATACACCCAGCTTAATCGCTGCCTGACGATAAGCAATCAGTACTTTTACCAGAACCTCGATATTAGGGCGCACATTATAGTTGCCGCGCTCGTGAGCGCGAATCACTCGCCTACGTTCACGATATATGACCCAGAGTGTCCAGAGGAGGAGCCTGGCTACTCTGAAAAAGCGGATCAATTGCTGAAATCTATTAATGCGTACGTTTTTTCGCTTCATATAAAACCTCTCGAATAGCGGAAGCCTCTATTATACTTTGAGCAGATCCTTTTTGGACGCGCTTCACAGAGACGTTATCTGGCGTGATCAGGAAAAATACCCGATACGATATATCGATATACCATTATACGTTATGGAGGTGGAAGAGGTTTGATAGATCCAGGGCAGTTAAGCACAACTGTGACTAAAACTATGACTAAGTCGGCTATTTTCCATAGGTAATTCTGATATTTTTATGCAGACATGTTAGAAATGCGTGACTCCGAACGATATATATTGGTAGAGTGCAATTTATATTGCAACTATTTTAGGGCCAAAAACGTCGTTTATAATAGAGAAGGGCAGCGATGCTCTGCGCAAAACCGGATTTTGCGTGGGCAGGTGATTTGAGAGGGCTATGTTTTTTAGCTTATTCATAGCGTATTTTTCCAAAAACGATGAGGTGGAGGAGTTTTTTTTGCCCTTCATGCACTCTACAGCATTATGAATAAGCGTATATAAATAATTCATCCGGTACCGCCAGTGGTTTAAGGTGAGTTAAGTAGGCGGGTGGATATGTTAAATATGTATGTGTTTATATCCTAACAACGAGGTAACGGAGGTGAACCTTGTCCAGTACACAAATGGACCTTTCTCCGATAGTTATTGACCGCAAGCAAGATATCGCCTCCTGGCCTGAGGGAGACATAGATCAGCTAACAATTAGAGATAAGAATCGCTATCAGAAACGCCGGGCCGCGCTTATAGAATATTTTCAGAGTGACTTGCCAGTTGAAAAGCTTGTCGCGAGCCATCGCCTCTCGAAGGCTGATTCATTAGAGGTACTGGCTCGGCATTGTAGTCTTCTCCATCAAGATGGTCGGCCCTGGGGTTTTCGTGCCCTTGTGCCTGGTGCCAGAGTTACTGAGGCTAATATGCCTGGGCAGACAAGCTCCGCGAGCGAGGATAGAGAAGCTGAGGCGGGAGTTGTATCCGCCCGAGCTGATATTTTTGCGTCCGACCAGGATCTACAGAATCAGACCGAGTTAGCAGACGAGCCTCTTGCCGACAACGAGGACACAGCCGAGCGCGCGGTAGTTGTTCCCCACAAAGCGGCGCATACGCCCTCAACTCCTCTGCCAGTTGTTGGAGAGGAGTTGAGGACGTATGCGCCAATCACGAGTAAAGCGCAAAGTGACTTTTCTACTGAGCCAGGAGATAAAGAGACTGGCAAGATAGTGGATGAGCCTGAAGTCAAGCAAGAGGATTTCCCAGGTTCGCTGGGTAGCGCAGAGATAGAACAGCAAGCATTTCCAGCCGGGGCAGAGCAAAGCGAGTTCCCGACACTGGCGGCGAGTGCCAAAGCAGAGGCCATATTAGAGGAGGAAGAGGTAGAGCAAGAGGACTTTCCAGGCGCTCCGGGCAGTATAGAGGAGCAAGAGACGCCTGTAGAGGTAGAGCAAGAAGCATTTCCGAGCGCGCCAAGCAGCGTCAAAGCAGAGCCAGATGAGGAAGAAGAGGTCAAGCAAGAGGAATTTCCTACGCTGATTGGCGCGACTCAGACGGAAGAAGCGCCTGAATTTGTCCCCACTGAGGAAGATCTGCAGGTCGAGCTCACGAGTAAACTGAGCGATTTGCGCGCCGCCGAACAGAGTCAAGAGGACAACCTGTCTGGCAATGAGGGACAGGAAGCGCTTGCAGTAGAGCTGGTGCGGACCACAGAGTTAGTCCCTGCTCGGGATCAGCAGGCCAGCCAGGACGAGGAAACCGGCACTGAGAAACCAGACGGAGAGACCGAGGTCGCTGAACTGGATACTGTGGAGGTTGCGCGGGTAGTCGCAGACGAGCGACTCAAGCGCGTGGTCGCGCTCGAGACCATCAAGGTTCCGGCTGCGCTGCTGGATGCGCTGGAGAAGGCCGACCAGGAGTATCAGGCCAAAGCAGAGGCGAATACGCCTGCAGTGCTTGTTCCCGAAGAGACAGCGGCGGATCGCGCGGTAGCAGTCATCCAGCCAGCGTTACCTGAGCTGGCTGGGGCACAGTCCAGTGTGCTTGTCGAGAGTGACCAGGACGAAGAAGCGGCTCTCTCGACACCGACACGGGAGACATGGAGGCGCGAGGACTGGCAACTGAGCTCGGTGCCTGGTCTCAGGTCGCCAACGCATTCCCTGGCCGAAGACAGCCGTTATCGAGTTACCGGTAGCCAGGCTGCGATTAAGCACGCGGTTCGCCGTAGATGGGACAAGCAGAGTCGCAAGCAGAAGCACCAACGCTGGACGCGCATTATTAGCGCGGCAATTGTGGTTAGCCTGCTGGTGATTCTTCTCATTCCTCTGGGTGTTGGCCTCGTGGGCTATAACGTGTATACCAATATCAAGAACGTCGCCAGCGATGGCGTTAGCAACTTGCTGGCCTTGCAGGCAATCATACCGCAGGATAAGAATAATCTACTGGCAGCTCTTGACTCACAGAAGCTGGCCACGGCCCAGACTAACTTGCAGAAAGCGCAGAGCGACTTTCTGCAACTCCAGGATCTGGTCAACAGGCCCGATATCGAAACGCTTTTGCAACAGTTCGCGCCGCAGTATAGCAGTAAGCTGGAGATGGCGCGGCGCCTGGTTCAGGTTTCCCTGGATGTCTCGCGGATGGGCCAGGAACTGATCGGCGTTGCCCAGATGGGCGCGCACATTATGCATAGTTCAGGCTCGTTGCTTTCCAGTACTTCTACTACACCTCTGCTGACCGCGGACAATATAAACTCCATAGAGGCTGCATTGGTGCATGCGCAATACTATATAGGGGATATTCAGACACAGATGAGCCAGGTCAATCTGGCCCAGCTCCCCTTTGGCAGCACATCGGAGAAAGCAAAGCTTGCGCGCTATCTCGGCCAGATTCCCCAGGCATTGAGTACCATCAATCAGGTTCAGTCTCTGGTTGGGCCGGTGGCCTGGTTACTGGGCGTTGGCCAGGCGCGCCACATTCTGGTGCAAACGTTAGACCGTGGCGAACTGCGCCCCAGTGGTGGCTTTGAAGGCCAGTATGGCATCCTGACACTCCAAAATGGCCATCTATCGCCTTTCTCGCTCAGAGATATTACCCTGCTGGACTATGCAGAGAATGGCGCTGAATTGGGAGCAACCCCGCCAGCGCAATATGGCTGGATGAACTTTGGTAACTTTGGGGTGCGCGATGCCAATCTCTCAGCGGACTTTCCGACCACCGCCAAACTGGTGATGAACTATTTTCAGTCAGAGGGCGGCGGGCCAATTGATGGGATAGTCCAGATCACCCCGGTAATTATCGAGCAGCTTCTCGCTCTCACCGGGCCTCTGCAGATCAAAGAGTATAACGAGACCATTACCTCTCAAAATCTTGAGGTCAAACTGCACGCCTACCAGCAAGATCAGCGTCTGATCAACTTGCAGGTCGCGAAGACAGGGACAGATACCCATTCAACGCGCAAAGCCTTTACTAATCTGGTTGGCTCGCTCTTGATGGACCGCATTAAACACCTGTCAACCACGCAGATGCTGGCATTTAGCAAGACCATGCTTCAGGATCTTCAGTCGCGTGATCTACAGATCTACCTGAACAATCCAATAGCTGAGCAATGGCTGTCACAGAACAAAGATAACGGAGCCATGGCGAAGTATACAAATGGCATGGATGGCTTTATGGTTGTGCAGTCGAATATCAGCATCAGTAAGGCCGCGCAATACGTGAAATCGACCTTCCATGACGATGTCACGCTGAATGCTGATGGGAGCGCGACGCATAACCTGACGATCACCCTCAACTATCAGCAGACGGGTCCTGTCTATGGCTTTAATACCTACGCTGACTATGTGCGTATATATGCTCCAGCTAATGCACACTTAAATAGCGCGTACGGCTTTAACACAGGCACAACATTGTGTACGCCCGGCAAGCCCACAAAGAAAAGTGGCAGTGGTAGTGGCAGTGGTACGTCGAACAGTAGTGGTTCTTATACAGATGCAGGCCTGGTAGTTGTGGGTTGTTCACAGTATTATCATACTTTCACAGACACTAGCGCGCGCTCTTGTCCTGACGGAAATTATCAGCTGGGCTATGATGGTATGGCTGCCAGGGGCTGGCCTGTGCAGGACCTGGGTGGTCCTTCATCTAAGAACAGCGATCTCCCTGGTTATAGTATGTGGGCAGGTTTGACATTAACGCCAAAGAACTGCACCTCTACAATTACGCTTTCCTGGAATGTACCCCATATGGTGCAAAATGTGGCTGGGCAGTCTCCTTACCAGTTAACTGTTGGTCACCAGGCAGGCTGGCCCGATCAGGCTCAAATCTCTATTGACGCGAGCGCCTTGAAAGGTGTGAAGTCTCTGAGCAAAGAGCAGGTTATTAATGCTGACACCATATTCTCTCTCGCAGCCCTACCGACCTCTCCCGCGCGACAGATTCCAGGTAGCAGCTCAACGCCAACGTTTACCCGGACCACCCAGCCAAAGAAGCCGTAAAAGTCTTTCTTGAAGCAGCGAGATGTATGCAGAGAACGAGCGCGACGCTCGTTCTCTGCATACATCTCGCTGCTTCAGGCTGTTTGAAAGTCGCTTTCTCGCTTTACAAGGTGCCTCCCTCTCCATAGAGTTGAGATATTTCTTCAGGGTAGGCGGGCAGGGCAAAAAGACTTTTGATGCTACTTGACAGTATCCCCTCGACTCGCTAGACTATATCCCATAGAAAATTGCACATCCAATTTTGAGTCCTTTCTCGTCCCTGGCACGGGAAGGCTCTTTTGTTATATTTATTGCTGAAGATGACTTTTATGGATGCCATATAAAAGTTAGCTGACAAGAAGTGGGCATCCAGAAGAGAGGGCAGGGAATGATCGAGCAGGAGAAAGTCTCGCTGCCAACGGCCTATGAGCCGCAAGCGGTGGAGGGTAAGTGGTATCGTTTTTGGGAGGAAAATGGCTACTTTAAGCCAAGGCCAGAGGCTGCGGGCAGGCCGACATTTGTGATCAGCATGCCGCCTCCCAACGTGACTGGCGCGCTACACCTGGGGCACGCCATTACGGCGACGGTTGAGGATATTATGGTTCGCTATCATCGTATGCGCGGCGATGATACGCTCTGGGTACCCGGCGAGGATCACGCGGGTATCGCGACGCAGACGGTGGTAGAGCGCCAGTTGGCGAGCGAGGGCACAAATCGCCATGAGTTGGGCCGCGAGAAGTTTCTAGAGCGCGTCTGGCAGTGGGTTTACCAGTACAAGAGCCGCATTCAGGATCAGCATCGTCGTCTGGGTGCTTCCTGTGACTGGTCGCGTGAGCGTTTTACACTGGACGAGGGGCTTTCGCAGGCCGTGCGCGAGGTCTTTGTGCGCCTGTATGAAGAGGGATTAATTTATCGTGGCGAGCGCATTATCAACTGGTGTCCGGTTTGCATGAGCGCGCTTTCGGACCTGGAGGTTAATCACGTCGATACACAGGGCGCCCTGACCTATGTGCGCTATCCGCTCAAGCCACTGGAGGGCCATGAGGGTGGCGAGACAGAATATATCAGCGTGGCAACGACGCGCCCGGAGACCATCCTGGGCGATACAGCAGTGGCGGTCAATCCCAAAGATGAGCGTTACGCCAGCCTGGTTGGGCGGCTAGCGCTTGTGCCAGTAATTGGTCGCGAGATCCCGATCGTGGCCGATGAGGTCGTAGAGTCCAGCTTTGGCACAGGCGCGGTTAAAGTCACGCCCGCGCATGATCCGACCGATTTTGAGATTGGTCTGCGTCACAACCTGCCGCGCGTCCAGGTCATTGGTTTTGACGCGAAGATGACCGCCGAGGCGGGTCCTTACGCCGGTCAGGACCGTTATGAGGCGCGTAAAAACTTGCTTGAGGAGCTCAAGAGTCTGAGCCTGATCGTCAAAATAGAAGAGTATACCGTACCCCTGGGTCGTTGCCAGCGCAGTGACACGCCGATTGAGCCGTTGATCTCCAAGCAATGGTTTGTGAAGATGGCTCCTCTGGCCACGCCAGCTATGGGGGCAGTTAAAGCAGGTCTGCTGAAGATCGTGCCAGAGCGTTTTAACAAGGTCTATATGGATTGGCTGGAGAACATTCACGACTGGTGTATCTCGCGCCAGCTCTGGTGGGGCCATCGCATCCCGGTCTGGTATTGTGAGAATTGCGAGCGCATGACCGTCAGCAGCGTAGATGTCACGGCCTGTCCGCACTGCGAGAGCACGCACCTGCACCAGGACGAGGATGTGCTTGACACCTGGTTTAGCTCCTGGCTCTGGCCCTTTAGCACACTGGGCTGGCCGGAGATCACTGCAGACTTGCAGCGTTACTATCCGACGACGGTGATGGAGACAGGTTACGACATCATCTTTTTCTGGGTGGCGCGTATGATCATGGCGGGTATTCACTTTCTGGGCGTGATACCGTTTCAGACCATCTACCTGCATGGCCTGGTGCGCGATGCCAAAGGTGAGAAGATGAGCAAGTCAAAGGGCAATGTCATCGATCCCCTGGAGGTCATGGATGAGTATGGCACCGATGCTCTGCGCTTTACCCTGGCCACCAGCAGCACACCAGGCAACGATATGAAGCTTGTCCCGGAGCGCATTGTGGGTAATCGCAATTTCGCCAACAAGATCTGGAACGCCTCGCGCTTCGTTATCATGTCTACGGCAGAGGTGGGGGAAGGTGTGCCAGAGATTACGGCGGTCACGCCGCATACGCTGGCCGATCGCTGGATTCTCCAGCGCCTGGCACGCCTGACCAGTGAGGTCACAAGGTTGCTCGACGAGTTCCAGTTGGGCGAGGCCGGACGGCAGATCAACGAGTTCTTCTGGTCCGATTACTGCGACTGGTATGTTGAGGCCTCCAAGGTGCAACTGCGCTCAGGCGATGAGCAGACGAGACGCGCTACCGCTGGTATTCTGCGCGCTGTACTTGATCAGAGCCTGCGTCTGCTGCATCCCTTTATGCCCTTTGTCACCGAAGAGGTCTGGCAGCATCTCTATCGCGCCAGTGTAGTCGATGCCACGCAATGGCCAGCGCCGGTTCTAATCGTCGCCGCGTGGCCGCAGAGCAATAGCGCGGCGTTGGACGAAGTAGCTGAGAGCGAGTTTGTTCTTCTGCAAGAGATCATCGTACGCATTCGCGATGCGCGTAACCAGGCGAACGTAGAGAAATCGAAGCGTGTCCAGGTAATTCTGGTCGCGGGCGAGCAGTTTAAGATGCTGAGCGGGCAATTGCCTGTGATAGAGTTTCTCGCGCACACCGAGCAACTGCAACTGCACGAACACCTGGAGACCAGGCCAGACCAGGCCATGAGCTTGCTGGCCGCAAGCGTTGAGATTTACCTGCCCCTGGCTGGTCTGCTGGATATTGACAAAGAGTTGGCCCGCCTGGAGAAGGAGATCGCGCTGGCCGAGCAGGAGATCGCGCGCATTCAGAGCAAGCTGGCCAACGAGGCCTTTGTCACGCGAGCCAAAGCCGAGGTTGTGCAGAAAGAGCGCGAGCGCCTGCTTGAGCAAGAGGAGCGCCTGGCCCGGCTGCGTGAACGGCGCGCCGAACTGGCGAAATAGCCAGAGAAGCTGTCAGGGAACTGCTCAGCGCTTGTGGTGCCTCGCGAAGATTTTTTAACTGCTGGCTAAGACGCTGCCTGGCCATTGGCCAGGCAGCGTCTTAGCCAGCAGTTATGATTTATGCCTGATTTTACAAAAGCAAGCATGGCTCATGAGGGATCAACAGGCAGGAATGAGCCGCGCAGCGGCTGCTTTAATCGGCGGTGGCGACCTCTGTCTCTGCCTTTGCTTCTGTTTCGATGATGCCCTTCGTAAACTGCTCATTGTAGAGCCGCGCATAGAGACCATCAAGGGTGAGCAATTCTTCGTGTGTACCGCGCTCGGCGATCTGGCCTTTATCGATGACCAGGATGATATCAGCGGCCAGGATCGTTGAGAGGCGGTGAGCGATGGCTAAAGTTGTGCGATCCTTCATCAAAGGCTCCAGAGCGGCCTGAATCAAGCGCTCAGAGTGAGTATCAAGAGCACTGGTGGCTTCGTCCAGGATCAAGATGCGTGGATTTTTGAGGATCACGCGAGCGATTGCGATGCGCTGTTTCTCGCCGCCGGAGAGCTTGTAGCCACGTTCGCCAACAATTGTATCGTAGCCGTCATCCAGATCCATGATGCGCTCGTGAATAGCGGCTGCCTGTGCAGCGGCGATCATCTCCTCTGCGGTCGCATCCTCCCGTGCATAGAGCAAGTTTTCTCTAACGGAAGCGTGGAAAAGATAGGTCTCCTGTGTGACCATGCCTATGACCTCGCCTAGCGACTCCAGAGTCAGGTCCTTAACATTCACACCATCGATAGTCACCGCGCCCTCATCGACATCATAGAGGCGCGGCACCATATAGGTCATAGTCGTTTTGCCAGCTCCGCTGGGTCCCACCAGCGCGACAAGTTGTCCAGGCTTCACCTCGAACGAAACATGGTTCAGAGCTGGACGAAGCGTGGAGTCGTCATCGTGTACCGCCAGCAACTCAGGAGAGTGTGAGCGTGGATTTTTCTCATTTTCCTGAGGAGCGAAGAGTCCGCCAACCACTGCCTGGCGATCGCGTTGGTAGGTAAAAGAGAGATCCTGAAAAGCAACCTCGCCGCGGGCCTCCGTGGCGGAAAGATGCCGAGTGCCGGGTTTATTCTTGATTTCGATGGGCAGATCAAGATACTCAAAGATGCGATCGAAGAGTGCCAGCGCGCCCTGGACCTGAACCTGAATAGTCAGTAATTGGCCGATTGGGAAGAAAAGACGGCTCTGCAGAGTGGTGAAAGCCACAATCTGGCCCAGTGTAATGGGGGGTCTCGGATTATGAATAATTTGCAGGCCACCTACCAGGTAAACGATAGCAGGAGTAACGGAGAAAAAGACATTGATAAACATAAAGAACCAGCGTCCAATTAATTGCTAGCGCATCTCCAGATTTGTCAGGCGTTGCTTCTCTTCTGAGAAGCGCTTCTGCGAGTATGCCTGGCGGCTAAAGGTCTTGATTAGCAAGATGCCGCTGACCGAGAGCGTCTGCGGTCAGCGAAGCCAGGCTCTCCTGTGTCTCCTTGCTGGTCGCGCGGCGTACATTGCCAACTCTGGTCGTGATCCAGAGGAAAATTGGCAGCAGACCAAGCGAAACTAGCGTCAGCAAGGGACTGATGATAAGCATGGCCATGATTGTACTCAGCGCGATGGAGATATTAGATACGATGCTGGTGGCGGTATTCGTGAAACTTCCTGAACGCCATTGACATCGTTGGAAAGACGAGATTGAATCTCTCCGGTGCGTGTCGAGGTAAAGAAACGCAATGACATGCTTTGTATATGCGTATACAGGCTATTGCGGAAATCGCGCATCACGTTCTGCCCGATCAGGTTATTCAGATTGGTTTGTCCAACACCGATCAGACCTGTCACAATAGGCATAATAAACATAATGCCAACAAAGAGAAACAACAGCGGCGCATTACCTTTGCCTATGGCATCATCAAACACAAAGCCGATCATAAAAGGGTTGACTAATCCAAGCACCGTTGTACAGAGAATCGCGATGAAGACGAGCAGCACTTGAAATTTGTAAGGCCTGAAAGATGCGGCCACCCGCCTCAATGTGTACCTATCGGTTGTGCGACCGCGCCTTTTCTGGTCTTCAAGATAAGCAGCCATACTGGAACCTGGAGGGCCACCGCCCATACCATGCATTGCCATAAAGCGCATTTACTCCTGCTGTGAATCTCATGCCCTGTCAAGAAAGAGTAGAGGAGGGATGAGTGATAGTGTCTTTATTTTTCCTTCTAGAAAGCAAGTATACAGGATGAGATGAGAAAAAGCACTGGCCAAGCGGTCGGTTTAATCACCTGTTAAAATTGACAGGTCAGCAGAATGGGAGTGCAGAGGACGAAAGCCCTTTGGCTGGCACCGTATCTGGGGCTGTGCCCCAGTCTCTTACCTCCCCTCCGGGGGTAGAGGGAGGTTTCATCACACGAAGTTTGACAGAGCAATAGATCAGAGATGCTTAATTTTTCTAAGAAATCTTAATAGTTCGTGTTCTCATAAGTCTTTTTTACCAGAGATATAAGTGCGCGAGCGTATTGTATTCACGTTACACATTCTATTCATAGAAAGGAACTATTGACATTGTTAACAAGAGCAATTAAAATGGTTGTAGGAATGCTTAAGTTTTTTATACAAGCCTCCCATACTCTGACGTTTCCTGTGGAAGCCGCCGCGTTTCGTAAGAAATTGTAAGGTGTAGGAGATGTCCGCTTACATCCCCTGAGTAGCCTCATTCATTCATATTCACGAAACAATTTGCATGCGCAAAACAGGAGATAAACATGAACGATCGCCGTCAGCAGAACATAAAAGAGTACTTGCGGCAGCGTGAAGCACAGACACGTATCCTGAGCAATATTCAGCAGGCCACCTCGAAGATGGCAGTAACTATTAGTAGAGCTGCGAGCCTCTTTAATTTTAGCGAAAGTCAATTGCGGGAGTGGGAGAAGCGCGGTTTACTGCAAACGGAGCGGCCTCTCCTCTCGCCAGAAAGCAAATCAGCGGAGGGCAAAAGCGCGACCGGGCATCGTCAGTACTCGTTGCAGATGGTGTCCAAGTTAGCCATTATTAAAGATCTGATTGATCAGGGGTATAGTCCTGGGGATATTCCGCTGGATGTGGATCAGGTCTGGCGGGAGATAGCAAGCTCGCTCACAACACCCCCGCTAACGTCGCCTCAGCTTGCCGGGGAGAGCAGTAAAATTAGCGCGCTCTCGATTGATGCCCGCATCGAGAATACAGATAAACAGGAGTTCTGGCGCTACTTTGTTACCCAGACTTTGCGCCTCTCGCTCTTGCTTATCTGTGATGATATTCCTAATGCTATCGCGGGCCTGGTGCTCCCTTTAGAGGATCGCAAGCTGGCTGGCGCACTCAACCATCCTGGCGATCTCAAGGGTATTGGGCGTGCGCTAGTCGGATGGCAGGGCCAGAATGGCTCGTTTTATCTCTTTCTCACTGATGCTCCCACCTTTGATTTTCCGACAGATTTCCGTTTACAGACACTTAAACTGGACGCTGAACAGGGGTTGGCGGGAGACAGAGTGCTAGACAACACGTTTATTCTGCTCAAGCGAGAGACCAGGAATTTAGTACTAGAGCCAGAGTTGCGCGAGGTTGTCAGACGTATGCTGATACTGGTTTATCAGCATAGAAGTGATTGGGAGGCTACGCTGGACTATGGGGCGCGGGATTGGCTTTACCAGGCGCATGATCTTGAACGTGCCTCACATGCAACTGGAGATAGGATTTTTAATGAGTTACTGGAGCGAGTCATTGAGCTGGGTGGCCAGGTAGACGGCCAGGACCGCTGGCATTTCTGCGCTTTGCTGGTACCGGATGAAGCAAATCAGCCAGTGCAGCAGCAGAATCTGATTGTGCGAGCCCAGACACGTCGCTCTTCATATCAAATCGGCGTGACCAGGATTAACTCTCAGGATACGGACCAGACCAATAGTATCACTGTTAAGGCCTTTGAGGGTAGCCAGATCGTTTCTATGCCAGCCGGCTTGCCTGGTGATTCTATGATCAATCCCCCCCATCTCAGGATTATTACCAGCACGTCAGAAATGATCGCTCAAGGTCGGCCTGGTGGTTTCTTCCAGAAGCCGCCGCCTGGCGAGGTCCTGCATTCCGCACTTGCCGTTCCCGTTGTAGGTGACTATAGCATTTCGATCGCTGTGTTTTATATTGAGGCCAGAGATATCAATGCCTTTTCCTCTACTGATCAACGTGTGTTGCGTATTATCAGCAGAATGATAGAAGAGCTAATGATGGTTTCCTCAGCTCGCAACCAGGGACTGGGAAAACGAGCAGCCTTTCTTGCCAATCCTGCTGTGGTTGATGATACCTTTAGCGACTTTAAAGTTGAGGCCGATTTTATCACAACTATCGATAGCCTGCTGGCTAGAATACAAAGCAAAGAAGTGGTCTGGACCCATAGAAAAGATGAGCTTTCTATAATTGCCGTGGATATTGATCATCAGAGTGATTTAGCGATGAAATATGGCAACCGCATTGCGAGGAATTTAAGCCAGCAGGTTGGCTTGCGTATCCGAGGACTGGTAAGCACTATAACAAGCTTTGAACTGTTCCATATATCCGCCGATAAGTACTATATTCTCTTAGAAGGTATGGATCTTGATGAAACGCGTAGCCTGGCTAAACAGTTGCAGAAGGCCCTCGCTTTTGGAGAGTATCGTATTCAGCCTCTTTCGGCAAGGCCTGGCAGGGCTGTGGCAGCGGCAAATATGCTAGAGGTGCCGAAAGTGACCGTCCATATGGGTGTCTCTACATATACTCTGGCGAAGCTAGATGAATTGTTGGCACGCTATGCCCCTCATACCGCGATCATTTACGTGAGAAGTCTGATTCTGGCGGGCCTTGATGCCAAGCTGGAGCGTGGGAAGCTGGCTGGCGGCGATTGTATTGTCAGCTGGGATCGAGGCGTCTGGGACTATATCGTTTTGCCGCAGACGGAGCAGGTCTAACTGTTCTCGGAATAAGATAAGTAGGTCTATTGCAGAGATTTAGCGGGCGCACAGCGCCCGCTAAATCTCTGCAATAGACCTACTTAAAACTTGCAATGCAAGGCTCAGATCAGTGGAGGCCACTGTAAACTATTATAAGGCGCGCGGGTCCACTTTAGATTGCCCATAGACCACACGGCGGAGCTAGTCGTATGATGATACATAATCTCATCTAGATAGGTACGCATCTCAAGCCAGGCGTCATTCCAACTGCTCGTATTATCCAGTACATGTACACGTTTGCTGCTCACGCTATTGAGCAGAGTCGCAAGTCCGTCTTCTTGATAGCGTTGTCGCATGACTTCCTCCGAAACCAGCTTGTCATCAGGATAGAAGTTTCTCTCCACTCGCTGCCTGATACGCTTAATGCAGGTCTCTAGCGGTGCTTTGACGAAACAGAATTGAGCGTTCTTCATGATGTCTGTACTGAAACAATTCCGTACATCGGAATAATCAGGACGCGAAAACTCTATAAGAACCAGCTTATCAGGTTCTTGTAGGTATTGACTCGCTCGTTCGTTCACCTGTGAGAGGGCGATAGGGAATACTCTGGGGTCTAAGACATCGAAGCCTACTACATTCCCCTGTTCCCGACGCCGAAAACGCCGCGTTCCTTGCGGATGATTTTCTTCGTCCCTGAACATTTCTTCCAAGAAGTTGTACTCATTCAGAGTTACAACGCCCCCTGCTCCTCCATGACGGTGGGTGATCTCGCGCGCCAGAGTCGATTTTCCACTACCTGGCCTCCCGATGAGATTAAGAAATTTCGCCATATTCTTCCTCCAAAGGTGCTCTCCCCAGTGCTCTTGCTTATGTGAACCAGATTAGATAACCTGTGCATGGGAATAGTATAAGCTGGCTTTTCTGCCTCTCTAAGTAATTATTCTGCCCTGTTTGCAGCTAGCTCTTTTGCATGAACTGCCAATTAAATGTCTGCATACTGCCTCCTGATCTGCCTACAAGGCTCCATTAGAGACTCGTCCCACCCTTTTATCTTGCTTAGAATGCCATTTCTGTTATATTAGAATATCTAAGAGGCAATCATTTTTTACAAGAAAAAGTCATATAAAAATATCCTTGAAAGGCGACGATATGATATTTACTTATATTTTCCGGTTAATGACAGTAGATATAATGAGCTGTTCTGGCAGGCGGAATTTGTATATGATCTTTTTTTCTAAAAAAATAGCGGCATTTCACTATGCGGAAAACAAAAATTCTGGATATAATCTGCGGACAAACTTTAATTAACGTACTTGACGTTCGAGGTTTATTGTGGTAATATCTATAGTGAAGAGCAAAGTATCTTAGATTTTCTAAGGTTAACAGAATTTGTATAGAACCCTTGTGGTGCAGCCGTTCATTCGTATGTGTAGCTCATCTATCTTGCACAGAGATATCTGATAGTTCGCAATTTATTTACAAGGAGCAACTCATGCAGTCATATACAAACTCGCCGCGATCTTTAACTACTATCTCCGACGATGAGCGTTGGGAAGGGCTGTATCGCCGCCTGCGGCCTCTAGCGAAAATCTGGGCTTATGGCGCGGGTGTGGTCACGTGGAAAGGCCAGGAAAACGATATAGCTGAGGATATCGTGCAGGCTGCGCTGCTCAAAATCTTTCAGTATATCAATACCTGTCGCGAAAATGGTACTGCCATTGGCTCCCTTGAGCATTTGAGCCTGGTAATTGCTAAGCATTGTTTCCTCGATATGAGGCGGCGCGAATCACGCTTCCAGCGGCTATCATATAACGCAAACATCCCGTCAGAGCAGCTTTCGCTGGAGCGTCTGACCGATCCTTCGCAAGAAGCCGAGGACAAGATCTATGAAGAGTGGCTCCTGGCCGCATCGGCCCAAAAGATTACGGCATTTTCAGCCAAGCTCCGCGCGGCTATCCTGGCGGATCTCGCGAATAACTCCTGCTTTGACGCGGAACCCTCAGCTCTTCAAAAAGCCTTCCTGGATCGCGGCGTACAGTTGCGCGAGTATCGGCGAGCGCCTTCCAAGGACCCCGCGGAGCGTAGCCGACAGTCAGCTCTGCGCAGCCTTGCTTATAAGCGCCTTTCTCAAGCGCATATTAGCTAGAAAACTGAATAACTAAAAATGTTGCCTGCGGCTTTGATGGACGCAGGCAACATTTTTAGTTGCCAGAATATGTTTCTTTGTAAGAGCAATTGTGGTACACTAGCAACAAGAACCAACCGATCCTCGATTGAAAATGAGACAAAAAGGACTGACACGAGTGGCATCCACGCGCAATCCCTTTGACAAACTCACCCCTATTCACCCGCGCAAACGTATTACGCTGGAAACGGGGCCGCTTCCTCTGACGGGCAGAATGATTGATTTATTTGTGCCGCTGGGTTTTGGCCAGCGCGCATTAGTAGTAGCTCCTCCGAAAGCGGGCAAGACAACTATTTTACGCCAGATCGCGGCTGCGATCCGGCAGAATTTTCCTGAGACCGTGCTCTTTCTTTGCCTGGTTGATGAGCGGCCTGAGGAGGTGACAGAGTGGCGTACGGAGGTGCAGGGCGCGGGCGTACGGATATACGCGTCGAGCTTTGACCAGGAACTGGCCAGGCATGGGCGCATCGCTGACCTGGCCTTGAGCGAGGCGAGGCTGCTGGTTGGGCGAGGGCAGGATGTGGTGGTCTTGCTTGATTCGCTCACCAGACTGGCGCGCGTTCACAATCTGAGCAACGAAATGTGGGGTGGACCCGGCGCGCGCAACCAGCGCGTTAATTACGGTAGCCGCACGCTCTCAGGTGGCATTGACGCTCACGCGCTGGAGGTAGGCCGACGCCTGTTCGGCTCCGCGCGCGCGCTGGAAGAAGGCGGTAGCCTGACCATTGTCGCCAGTTGCCTGGTAGAGACCGGCAGCAAGCTGGATGAAGTGGTATATGAGGAGTTCAAAGGGACCGGCAACCTGGAGATCCGCCTTTCCCGCGAACTGGCTGATCGACGCGTCTTTCCCGCTATCGACCTCAAAGAATCGAGCACCCGCCAGGAAGAGCGCCTGCTTTCATCCGAGGAACTGCGCGCCATGTCCATTCTCCGGCGCAAGGTCTCAGATCTGCCGCTACGCGAAGGAACTGAACAGGTTATTCGCGTGCTGGAGAAGACCAGATCAAACGCCCAACTGGTCACAGCAGTCCTGCGCCAGGAATAGATGATCTATGAGTTATTCCTCAGCCGAAACGCCTCATCAATTTCGTTTACGCCTGGCCAGGATGAGCAGGAACGCGAGCGCCAGGATAAACAGGAGCGCGCTTGCCGCCAGCCAGAGCAGCAGGTTTGTGGGAATGGGTGAGCCATTAGCATTGTTTTGCTGCGAGTTGCGGATGATTGGCGGATAGAGGCCAGTAATGATAAAGCGTGGAGCGCCGCCCACGGAGAAGGTCATGCTCAAGGCCTGGCCAGGAATATCGAACATCACAACTGTACCGCCAGCCAGGGCAAAAAAGCCCAGGTTGCCATCCCCGGTAATTGCCACAGATTGTGGAGCAGCATCCAGTTTGATCACATGATTGGGTTCGTGAGGGATGGTTGACCCACTAAAATAAATCGGTGTCAGCACATCCACCAGCCGGTGTTTTTTATCGGGCACATAGACTTCGCCAGTAAAGGCATCAAAGTCCATCGGACCAAAGTCTCCGCCTTTCAGCAGAGGCGGCGCGGCCTGCAGATCTTGCAGGCTGACAGCCACTACTGTACCCTGGCGAGTGGTAACGTAGACGGTCACTCCTGGAGGAATTGAAATATACTGCGGATCGCCCGGCACGACGATACTGCGGATCTTATCAGGCTGAATGGTATAGACATTCAGGCTATTGTGTGTGGTGAACCAGAGCTGGTTCCCGGTACCTCCATTTGGACCAGAGCCGACCTCTGCCGTCGCCAGTCCATAGACCGGGCCATTAGTGGCGATAACCTTGTTAATCGTGCAGGTGCCTGCGTTAAGCGCGGTGATACCCGCGGTCCCATTACCCGCGGCATAGAGCAGGTTGACACCGGCATCGAAGGCGAGCAATGATGGCTGGCCTGGCACGCTGACTCTGCACACGAGTTGTCCATTACTGGTATCCAGCATACTGACCTCGTTCAAAGCAGGTTGCGCGGCGTAGAGATAGCGTCCATCGAGGGTTAGATAGAGCATGGTTGGATCACCAGCCAGGGCCAGTGTGCTGGTGACTTTCTGCTGGGCGATATCGATCACGCTCACACCCTGAGCACTCCCCGCGACATAGGCCAGATTGGGCGCGCCTCCATCGGCATGGGCCACTGGTACGCCTGGCGTGAGCAGCACTATCCCGCACAGGATCGCGCAGAGAGCGAGCAAACGCCAGGCCATTCCAGGCATGGACCGCGAGCGATGGCGGGCGCGGTTCTGCGCGCCCTCTACCTGTTCGGCTGCGCTGTATAAGCTCTTGCGAAGAGCTTGCAGGGCCGTCTCTGGTCGAGCCGCGGATAGCCCCGCTCTCTTCTCTGCGCTCGTCTGCGGTCGCGACGCGCAAAACTTGTGTATAGGGTTATCTACGATTTTTTTCATAGCACTCACATAAGCCCTTCCAGCTTTTATTGTGCCGCTTCTCGCGCTTCTCTAGCGCGCCAGCATCCGCTCCAGCATCTATGCCTGGTACTCTGGATAGGTACTCGCGCTGCCGTGCCATCTTATGTTGCTGGAATGGGCGGCGTCAGCGATTTCCAGGCATTGTTAGTGAAATGATAGGCCTCTGTCGGGTAGGAGAGCGCGAGGTAGAGCTGGGCTGAACTGTTGGGATCAGCGATAAGAATTTCCAGATTACCCTTGATATTTGGCAACTGGCTCCACGTCTTTCCGCCGTCGCTGCTGCGGTAGATATTTAGAGCGGTCTTGCCATAGATGATAGCGGGTTGTTGCGGCGAGACCGTCAGGGATGCATACGTGCTTTGTGTGACAGTAGTGAAGCTCTGGCCATTATCGTGTGAGACATAGATACCAGCAGCACCTCTGGCGTAAATTGGCTGGTTAGCGCCTGGGGTTGTGATTTCAAAGATGCTGTCCTGCAAACTTTTGATCACCTGCCAATGCTTGCCGCTGTCGCTGGTCAGCGCCGCGCCTTCATTGCCAAAGACCAGCATATGTCCCGGCTTGTTGGGCAAGGGCAGCATACCCAGCAGGCTGCCAAAGGGCAATGCGCTACCGGCTTGCGCGAAATGGACGCCATTATCCATACTGACTTTCAGACCATTGGCTCCCAGGCCGCTCTGGTAGATATATACCTCATCAGGGCTATCGTTGCCCGCGTGTGCCAGATAAACAGCGCCTGTAGGCAAGCTGTTGTAGTCAATAGACATCTGCCAAGTTTTTCCGCCATCGCCGCTGGTGTAAAGGCCCAGCACACCTGCATGGGAAGCTACCGCTGGCAGGGTCAGGACATAGAGGCGCTGGGGATTGAGCGGATTGTAAGAGAGCCACCATGTCATCAGGCCCTGCATCAACTGGTGCGGGCCCGCGGCTGTTTCTTGCCAGGTCGCTCCATGGTCTTGTGAGCGAAAGATACCGTAGTGGGAGGCCAGCACAATTGTCTGGTTAGCATCGGGTAGAATGACCATGGAATGAGTATGGTTTAGCCCGGTGCCAAAACCGTTGACTGGCTGCACAGTGGGCGTGGCATTGTTTGTCTGATTGCCACTACTACAGGCGGCAAACAGCAGGAGAGAGAGAAGCAAAAAGGTTATATGTAGCTTTTTCATCGTGTTTATCCCGTATTTCTGATGCTTTCAGTTGGTGAGAGACCGGGGCATAGTTCCAGACCCCGGCCAGGGGTTTGGACCCTTGTTTCAGGCAACGTTTACCCGCCCTGGTTGATCAGGCTTTATAACTATCGAGGCTGCCTTCAGGTATATGTACGGATCAGCGGCTGTTCTGGTCATTTTTTCTTTGCAGGACCAGACAGACCGCTAATCTCTCCCGTATTGCATATTGCACAAAGCTCGCGCCTCGCGTGAATGGCTCAGAATGGCGCGGCGATCTTGAAAAACGCTTTATGGAGTGTATTATCTAGTGCGCGTATCTGAATCAGGATTTGCCAGTTGCCACCCATCGCGAGATCGCCACTTCCACTAAAGCCGCCCTTGCCATCAGGCTGGAGCGGAAAGTCATCGGTTCCCATGGCCATATCGAGCATCGTCGTGTAGACTATCACGCCAGCCTGATTGGGGCCGAGTTGCTGGCCGTTCTGGCTGTCAGTGATATGCACAGTAAAGAGATTGGTCCCAAAGCGATCAGGCGTAACATTCAGCGTGATGCGATATTTGCCGTCGCTGGTCAGCGCGCTACCATTAAAGGGAGCTGAGGTGGGGTTTTGCTGCTGGGTTGGAGGCACCGCGGCTGAGGTAGTCAGAGTACCCGCGAAAACGTTCATCAAGCCTACGCAGGCAATTACAGCCACGCCCAACCAGGGTTCCCATCTCAGTATGCTGGTCATAAGATTTGTTTTGCGTGCCAGCCGTCCTTCGCGCCGTTTAAGCTGCTGAAGCAACTGCTTTGATTCACCTGGCAGCGACTCGCTGACGCTCGCCGTGGCCTTGCTGCTCATCTCACCAGCCTCGCTGGCTGAGCCAGTCAGCCCTGCCAGTTGCTGTTCCATGCTGTGTATGGCTCGCCCATTCTTCCTCTCAGCGCTCTCGCTGGCCGAGTCACGCACTTCCGCCAGTTGCTGTTCCATATCAGAACTGCTGGTGCTGACTCGAACTTTTTCCAGGCGCGCTTGAGCATAGAGATATTTCTGATACTCCTTCTTTAAGCGCGGGCGTAGCCAGCCGACATGGAAAGCGCTGGTAACCAGGAGTCCACCAACGAGCAGGATTTTAATCACCAGGGTGCGTCCGTAGGCGGTGCTGATGAATTGATCGAGTGAGGTTAGATGGAAGGTAGCATTGAGTGGACCGGTGACGGCCATAATTCCCACGCCTGCTAATGCCAGGGGTGAGAATTGCGCCAGAATGACAAGCAACGAGCGCACCCTCTCATGGGTTGAGTATGTTTTAAGCACGGGCAGATAGATCAGCAGGATATAGAGCATCCCACCTACCCAGAGTGCCGAGGCCAGCAGATGCAGCCAGTCGAGCACAACCGAATAGGGCATAAAAACGGCGTTGACCGCTGCCGCGTGGCCAGACATCGTAATGGCGATGAAGAGCACAGAGCCAAGGAAGAGATTGAGCATAGGCAATACTTGCTCGACGGCATAAGGCCGTCGTTTGCTCACCAGCATATAGAGGCCGACGAGCATAGCCAGCAGAATCACTCCCACACGTAGCAGCCAGTAAGTGCCAAAGCGTCCGCTGCTGGCCTGTTCGCTTAAAAGCTGCCATGAGAGGGCCGAGCCCCAGTTATTGCCCGTCAGTGTCAGCACCTGGCCATAGAGCACGCCGAGGTTCGCGAGCAAAAGCAGCGCCAGGGTAGGTAGGGAGAAGCGCCGCGTAAAGCGCTGCTCGACGCGGGCATTAAGCTCGCTCTCCTGCGGGTGCTTCTCAGTCGCGGATTGCAAGACAAAATTGAGCCAGAGTTGTGCGCCCACCCAGAAGGTCGCGGCCAGCTCAACCAGGGTTACAGCGATGAAATTGAAGAAGGTCGGTCCATCCAATGTGCCAGGTGCAGTGGCGTTTGTATTACCCAACAGGCCCTGACCTGGATTGGCGCCCGGGGCTAATTGTGGCACGGTACCGTCAGGGTTAGCCACCGTAAAGACGAACGATCCTAGCAATACATGCCCATCGTCAGCAGAATCGGTGCGCCAGACTACAATATAGACATCCGGCTGCAGATTAGCCTGCAGGGAAATATCCAGCTCTTTGCTGTTGCCAGCATTGACGTGTGAGTCGGCCTTATCGACCCGTGTGCGTGCAGCGTTAACGATCTGAGCTGTGCTCAAGGTGGGGTTTAGATCTTCGCTAAACCACATCTGTACTTGTTTTGGTGCATTGCGCAGCACGGCATCTTTCGCTGGATTGGAGCTTAACAGAATCGCGTGCATAGGTGACGCGCTGACTAATAAAGGCAGCAGCAACGTCAGACTAATAGCGCAGAGAAAAGCTGTGCCAGAGACGCGCAAAAGGTTGCTTTTGAGGATACCTATCATTTCTCTTATCCCGGGATATATTCTAAACGGATAGCCAGCAAGTGGTTTCGTTGATTCTTACCAGATAGGTTACATATGCTTTAGAGGTTATTCTCCGTGATTATAGCTTGAGAGTCAAGGGGATTTCTCCCTATTTCCACGCTGTAAGGTGACTTTCAAAAGGCTCTGGGTTATAATGATGGGTATGGAGATGGTTGATAAGCTGACAGAACTGGAAAACTTATTACAGGTGCGATTTGACGATCGCTCACTGCTGGAGCGTGCTTTAACCCATCATTCATGCTGTCCAGAGACCGCGGTGCGCGATTCCTATGATACACTGGAATTTTTAGGCGATGCCTTGCTGGGTGCATTTGTGGTCGAGCATATCTATCGTACGTTTCCAGAGTGTTCCGAGGGGGAGATGACCGCGCTCAAGTCCGAGGTAGTCAGCCGACGTGTGCTGGCTAAAATAGGCCAGGAGTTGGGTCTGTTCGAGTATATTCGCGTTGATATTGCCAATCTGCGCACCTTTAACGAGCGCTCACGCGATTCACTTTGTACAGATGTGCTGGAGGCGCTGGTTGGCGCGCTGCACCTGGATCAGGGCGCGGAGGCGGCGCGCGCTTTTATGGCGCGCACGATCTTACCCGCGGTGGCGCTGGTCAATGAGCGGGCTCAGGAGACCAACCCTAAAGGCCAACTCCAGAAGACAGTCTTGCGGCGTTCAGGTACGTTGCCTCGTTATCGTGTGTTGGAGCAGAGTGGTTCAAATAATGACCGCATCTTTACCGTGGGGGTCTTTGAGCAGGATTTGCTGCTTGGTCTGGGTAGAGCTTCAAGCATTAAAGAAGCTGGTCGCCAGGCTGCCAGTGAGGCACTGGATATTCTGCGCGCACAGGAGATTGAAGAACACGAGCTTAGTCAAGCAGCCATAATACCCGCTGCCAGTGAAGAGAGCAACGGCGACACAAGCGTTTTGCAAGAGAAGGATGCTCAAGGGATCGTAGGGGCAGAGAACAGCGCGAGGATTGCTGAAGACGAACGCGAACTATAGATAGATCCCATGTCTGAGCCATTGACGCATTCTCTATAAGAGGCTCAGGTGTCTTGAAGGCCCGGCGGAAGACCGTTTCAGGGCTTATCTCCCATAAGGAAACACGTATTTCATGAAGCATGGAGTACACAGCGCGCTAGCGCCGGATTGGTATGAGGTCGCCTTGCCCTCGCGTGAGCGCAAACAGCGCGGCCATTTTTCAACACCTCATGCTCTGGTAGACCAGATTCTCGATGCCTGTGGATATACGCCTGCCGCAGACCTGCGCCAGCTGCGCGTGCTTGATCCTGCCTGTGGTAGCGGTAATTTTCTGGCGCGGGCTGCTCTGCGGCTTTGCCGGGCGCTACAGGCACAGGGATTGAAGCAGGAGGAGATCCATCGGCGCGTGTATGCCAACCTTTGGGGCCTGGACCCCGATCCAGTGGCATGTTGCCTGGCCGAGATGCAGGTGCGTTCCGCGCTGGAGAGCGCGCGTGGCGTGTCTGACAAGACGCCTCCTCTGCATATTCACCAGGTCGATAGCCTGGCGCTGGCCTGGCAACCATGTGTTGATCTGCTGGTAGCTAATCCTCCATATCTGGCAACGAAGAATACTGATCTGAGTCATTATCGCCAGACGAAGCGGCGTGGCCAGGCTGACAGTTATTTGCTCTTTGTGGAACTGGCTCTGCGCGCCGTGCGTCCTGGGGGCTGGATCGGGCTGATCGTGCCTGATCCTGTACTGGCTCGTGCCAATGCGGCTGCCGAACGCGCCAGCCTGTTGCGCGAATGCACCATTCAGCATCTCTGGCACCTGGCGGGTGTATTCTCTGCCGAGGTCGGCGCGGTCGTGATTGTGGCCCACAAGATACCTCCGCGCCCTCTGCACCAGGTCTCCTGGGAGCGGACGCGCTGGCGAACTGACCAGAGACTCTATGAAACCGCGCGCGCCTCTCAAGGTATCGAACAGGAACTCCTGGCCAGCCAGCCCGGCGCGGAACTGCGTTATTTGCTCGGTGGCGAGCAGGGCCGCGTCAGTGAGCGTTTACGCCGGGCTCTGGACGCTGAAGCCGCGCCATCCACCGGCCAGGCACGTCTGTTAGCAAAAGCGCGTCTGCTCCCACTCAATGCCCTGGTAGATATCAAACGTGGCGAGGAGATCGGGCGCGCGAGCAGCCTGCTGGAGCCGTTGGCCGCGCTCAAGGATGGTCTGCCGGTGCTGCGTGGTGGAGTAGATCTGCGACCCTATACCCTGCAAGACGCGCGCCTGGGTATTGAGCGCTCGGCCATCAGCAAACCGATCTCGCGCTATATGCAGCCCAAGCTACTGGTAGTCAAAAGCACTGAACGCCTGCAAGCCGCGCTCGACACGCGCGGCCACGTGGTTCTCCAGACCCTCTATCTGCTCCAACTGCATGAACAGGCTGAGGATCTGGAGACCGCCTATTTTCTGCTGGCCCTGCTGAACTCGCGCTTTTTGAGCGCCTACGTCCATCATCTGTATACCGCGTATAAGCTGGTTCAGCCACAGATTGAGCAAGCAGTCCTGGCACGTCTGCCGGTGGCCTGGGGGAGCGCAAGCGAACGAGCGGAGATAGCTACGCGTGCCAGGGCGCTGGCGCAGGCTTGCAGCCAGGTAGGTAGAGGTGTAGAATGGAATGAGTTTTTAAGCGCCTTATATGAGGAACAGGAGCGTGCTGTGTGCCTGCTCTATGCTCAGGTCTTTTCGCAGACAAAGGAGTCCCCCTAGATGGCTCAGAATCGACAAATACGCGTACTGGTAGCTAAGCCGGGCCTGGATGGTCACGATCGTGGCGCGAAAGTTATCGCGCGCGCCCTGCGTGACGCTGGTATGGAAGTGATTTATACAGGAATTCGTCAGACCCCCGAGATGATTGTCGAGGCGGCGATTCAAGAAGACGTTGATGCAATTCTCTTGAGCATCCTCTCCGGCGCTCATATGAGCCTCTTTCCCAGAATAATGGAGTTGTTCCAGGAGAACAATGTTGATGATGTCCTGATTGCCGCGGGCGGGATTCTGCCAGACGAGGATATCCCTGCCATCAAAGCGCTGGGCATCAAGGGCTGTTTTGGTCCTGGCACCTCCACGGAAGAGATTGTCACATTTGTGCGTGAAAATATCCAGGCTGATCGCCTGAGCGCAGAGGTGTAGGTAGGTGGCCTTGCAGAAGATAGTTGAACGTCTGCTCAGTGGGGATCGGCGGGCCCTGGCTCGCATGGTGACATTGATTGAGAATGAAGCACCTGTGGCGCGGCGCTACCTGGCTGAACTCCACCAGCATACCGGGCGCGCGCATATCATTGGCGTCACCGGCGCGCCAGGAGCGGGTAAGAGCACGCTGGTGGCGCGCTTTGTGCGTGAATTACGCAAGCGCGAGCATAAAGTTGGCGTGATCGCCATCGATCCGAGCAGCCCCTTTAGCGGAGGGGCCTTGCTGGGCGATCGTATTCGTATGATGGAACTGGCAGGCGATGCCCAGCTCTTTATTCGCAGCATGGCCAGTCGTGGCAACCTGGGAGGACTCGCAGCCTCCACGCGCGATGTTGTCTACGCCATGGACGCCGCTGGCTACGATCCCATCATCATTGAGACCGTGGGCACAGGCCAGGCTGAGGTCGAGGTAATGCGCGCAGCGCAGACCGTGCTGGTTGTATGTGCTCCCGGCATGGGGGACGAAGTGCAGGCCATTAAAGCAGGTATTCTTGAGATTGCCGATATCTTTGTGGTCAGCAAGGCCGATCGACCTGGCTTTGAGCAGACAGTCGCCGAACTGACCATGCTACTCAGTCTCGATCCTACGCGGCGCCAGCACGATAAAGCACTTCCTTACTGGAAGATCCCTGTACTCAAAACTGCCGCGCTCAAGGACGAAGGGCTGGTTGAGCTGACTGATGCCACCCAGCAGCATCGCGCTTACCTGGTCAATAGTGGACAGTTAGCTCAGCGCGCGCAGCGCCAGGTGCGCAACGAAGTCGAGACATTAATTCTTTACGCGGTAGCCAGTAAACTCAAAGAGTTTGTCAGCACTGAAGAGTGGCAGAGCCTGATCGAAGAGATTGTCTCCAGAGAACGCGATCCCTACAGTGTGGCCTCAGAATTAGCCGCGCGCCTCGGCTTGCGCTCTGAGGAGTAGGGCCTGGCAAGGCCGGAGAGCTATGTTTATATGGCCCTACGGGTATATTCAGTCGGTCTGACCGGTCAGCGAGTGAAATGCGCGCTCGGCCTCTTCAGGCATATGGTAGCTCTCTGAGCTATTGGGGAAGCTGCCGGCTTGCACATCGCTAAAGAACGAGCGCAGCGCCTCGACCGCGTTATCCGCGAGATGAGCGTACTGGCGCACAAACTTCGCGGGACGCTTCTCGGTATGAAAGCCAAGGACATCGTGGAAGACCAGTACCTGGCCATCGCAATCCGGGCCGGCTCCAATACCAATTGTTGGGATCGCGATAGCCTCGGTGATGGCCCTGGCCAGCACATCAGGCATACCTTCGAGCACAAGCGCGAAGACACCAGCGGCAGCCAGAGCTCGCGCATCCTCCAGCAGTTCGCGCGCCGGATTCGCCTGCCGACCCTGCACGCGATAGCCGCCCATGGCGCGCACTGACTGTGGTGTCAGGCCCAGATGGCCCATCACAGGGATTTCAGCGGCCAGAATCGCCTCGATCATTGGCAAACGCTTGCGTCCGCCCTCCAGCTTGACCGCCTCGACATGTCCCTCGCGCACCAGGCGACCCGCGTTATGCACAGTTTCCGCGCTTGAGACATGATAGCTCAGCCAGGGCATATCCCCAATGACCAGCGCCTGAGGCTGGGCGCGCTGCACAGCCGCGGCATGATGCACCATGATATCGACGGTCGCGGCGAGCGTATCAGGGAAGCCAAGCACATTATCGGCCAGGGAATCTCCAACCAGAATCATATCTGCCCCGGCTCGATCGACAATCGCCGCCATAGGCATATCATAGGCCGTCACCATCGTCAATTTAGGGCCAGCCTTGCGAGCTTGAATAGCGTGGACCGTGATTTTCTCCCGCGTCATGATAGTTTATCCCTTTCCTGCATTATGCCGCTCTCCCATGTACCATCGGGGCGCAGCAGAAAATTATCGATCAGTCGAGTTGGACCAACGGTCGCGGCGATAAGCAAGAGAGCAGGAGCGCGCAGCCTGTCCAGAGGCAAGAAAGTAGTGGGATCGCGTAGCTCGGCATAATCAAGCAGGGCGCGAGGCTCCTGGGCAATGGTCTCTTGCATAGCATTGATCACATCTGCTGGCCCCGCGTCAGGTGTGTTTTCAAAGACCTGCTTGCCGGCCACCAGTGCTCGATAGAGCATAGTTGCGGCAGCGCGTACATCCGTTGCCAGATAAACATTACGGCTGCTCATAGCCAGCCCATCGGGCTCGCGCAGCGTTGGATGAATATGCAAAACCACCGGGAGATGCAGATCCGTTACCATGCGAGAAATCACCGCAACCTGCTGAGCATCCTTCTGACCAAAATAGGCTCGCGTGGGTTGGATAATCTGAAAAAGTTTGAGCACAACAGTCGCTACGCCGCGAAAATGACCAGGGCGACTGGCCCCTTCAGCCGTGGTCACAAGGGGTCCGCTGGGATCGATATACGTTACGAAATCAGCGGGATACATATTCGCCGGTGCAGGCGTAAACACGACATCCACGCCACAATTCTCTAGCAGATCTAGATCATGGGGCAGATCGCGGGGATAGCGCGCCAGGTCTTCATGAGGACCGAACTGTGTGGGGTTCACAAAGATACTGACCGCCAGAATGTCATTCTCCGCGCGTGCCTGGTGAACCAGCGAGAGGTGCCCCTCGTGCAGATAGCCCATCGTAGGTACCAGGCCAACGCTCTGAGATACTGCCCAGGCAGCTCGCGTCGAGAGCATTTCCTGAACTGTAGTGATTACTTGCATGGTGTTCTCCTGGCCTTTCCACGCTGTCTTGCTTGCTACCCGCAACGGCGCTGGATCAAGCAAGAGCAAAGCAGCATGTACTCACAAGTATATCATGTATCATGTGAGCCTCTGGAGTCCAGCCGGGCCAGCAATCAAAGCCTCGTGGACCATGCCCAGGAAGAGGCCATGTTCAACTACACCGACGATGGCGCGGATCTGGGTTTGTAGTAGAGCGGGATCGCTGATGCCAGTCGGAAAGCTGCAGTCAAGAATATAGTTCTGATTGTCAGTCACGAAGAGCTGATGCTCGTGCATACGCGGCTGCACATGTGCTCCCAGTGCCTCCAGGTGACGTTGTACCAGGCTTGCCGCGAACGGTACTACTTCCACTGGCAAAGCGAAATGCGTACCCAAACGTGGCACCAGTTTAGATGCATCGCTGATGACCACAAAGCGTCGGGCAGCGCTCGCGACGATTTTCTCACGCAGGAGCGCGCCGCCGCCGCCTTTGATCAGATTCAAATGGGGATCAATTTCATCCGCGCCATCGATAGCCAGATCGAGCACTGGATACTCCATCAGCGAGACCAGGGGGATATTCAGACTGGCTGCCAGATGGGCCGTAGCCTCAGAGGTTGGAACAGCGCCCACGATACGTAGTCCCGCGCCCACGCGTTGCGCCAGAGCTCGTACCAGAAAAGCCGTAGTACTGCCTGAACCCAGCCCAATGACCATGCCGTTCTCAACCAGTTCAGCCGCGGCGTTGCCGGCTGCGTTTTTGTATGTATCGGTTTCCTTCGTCATAGACGTTTTTCCTTTTCGTGTGACAACAATGCAGCAAACTGCCCTTCTATTGTAACGCATATTTGAGCCAGAAGAAAAACTCAGGGCTATCGGCCTTTTTAGAAAATGCATGGTACCAGATCGTATTTACTTGTCAGCCATAGGTCGGGCATGATACACTCTGCGATGAATAGAAAAAGTTAGTAATGGGCAGCTGTATTGCCCTGTAGAGATAGATATAATCCTGGCGGTGGCAACCATGGCTGAACAATGGCGCATACTGGTCGTTGAGGGCGAAGAAAATCTCAACTGGAATATCGTTAACTCCTTGCAAAAAGACGGCTACATCGTGCTCGGTGTGACCGATGGTGCGGAGGCTATTCGTACCCTCTGGAGTGAGGAGTATGATGTTGTGATTTGTAGCCAGCGTATGTCCGACGCGGATGGTTTCGATTTGCTGCAATGGATGCGCACCTATTGCCCTAACGCGCGTATGGTGATGTTAGGTATGTCTGGCGGTGGCATCAATCGTACACAGGCGCTGGAGATGGGTGTCGCCAGCTACCTCGAGAAGCCGCTGGATCTGCACGCGCTCAAAGAAGAATTGCGGCGTTTGTTGCACCAGACCGGCTTTTCGGCCAGCCTGGATTCATTTGATCTACTTGACGTGATCCAGATTATTACGATGAGCCGCAAAAGCATTGCCCTGGTAGTGAATACAGGTCTGGAGGAGCAAGGGATTTTACGCTTTCAGATGGGCGAGTTAATCTGGGCGGAATATGGGACATTGCGTGGTGAAGAGGCGTTTTTTGCCCTCGCGGCGCATAAGAATGGCACAGTCGTTCATCGTGCCTGGAATGATCAGATCGCGCCAAACGTCACACAACCGCTTTCACGCCTGATCTTTCAGGCTTTGCAGTATCGTTCTAAATACGCTGAATACCAGCAAATCAGTGGTGAACTAGAGGCAGTCAGGCCGAACAACCCTAAGAATGGTTCAGCGCCACTGGCGTTAGCAGCACCTTTCTCTCTTACGCCACAAGATATGGAAGAGGATGATACGCCCTTTCAGTTTGTCTCTGAGGATCAGATGGCCGGGGAAGGGCGTTCCGGTGGACCCTCTGAGCAAGCATGGCGCGGTGGCACAAGTAGCGGCCATTTGGAGCAAGTTAGCCCGCCAAAGGGTGAGCAAACGCTTGACAGTCAGAAAAAGGCGTGGTGGCAGCCGACCGGGCCGTATCCCAGCTTTCAGCCAGCGGCGCAGGTGCGAGCGATCACAGATGGAGAGCCTGACCAGGCCTTTCCCAGGAATGGCAGCATGACTATTACGCCCTCGACTGTACATAAAACGGGAGTTGGCCAGAATAACGCCTTGCCCGCCTGGCTGACCGATCAGCCGACGAACCTGGACCTGCCAGTGTTGCGTGGTCAGACTGGCCAGATGCCGGTCGTCTCGCCAGAACGTTCGCCCGTCTTGCCCAGGACTCCGTCGAGCAATCTGCCTCCTTCGCCGCTGCCCTCATTCCTGCCGCCCCCGCCTGAGCAAGCGTCAAATGTCAGTGCCGAGTGGCCCGCGCTGCCCAGACCTGCAGGTATGAATGCCGCCGATGCTGGACTGCGAAAAAGCAATCCTGATGAGTCCATGTTTACAGCACCGCGCCGCGCGATCAAGCCACATAGCAACCAGCCTGTACCCGCTGAGTGGCAGGTTTCACCGACAGGCCCGCTGCAAGGCCCGTCCGGTCCCCTTGGGTCGAGTCAGGCCCCTGGTCCTGGTCGTTCCCCGGAATATAAAGGAGATGTCCTACAAAGCCTGGAGGCCCTTAAAAAGGCCGGCCCATCCGGTCCACTCTCCTCCGCATTCATGGTACCGCCTGCACCTATGGTACCGCCTGCGCCTATGGCACAGCCTGCTCCAATTGCGCAAAGTCTGTCGTTTCCGCAGTTCGCTTCCCCGGAGATCGGCGCAGGTAAGCGGCCTGAAGCCCGAGCCAGCGCGCCACAGAGCAAACGGAATTACCCGGCTCTGGCCGCGGCTTTACAGACCATTGGGTATTCAATCGCGGGCTTTATCGCCTCAGCGGTCGTCGGAGTGGATGGAGCGCCCATCGCGCAGGTGGCTGTAGACGAGACAGATATATCGCCCCTCTGCGCGTATTTAAGCAATCTTGTGCAGAGCGCCGCGCGCGTCATTGAGCCGGAAAACGGCGGTGATTGCGAGCATATCGTGATTACCAGTGGCACGCAGCATATCCTGCTACGCGTTCTTAGCAAGAAAAAAGATGTTTTTCAAGTGCTGATCACCACACGCGAGACTTCGCCCGCGGAGAGCCTGGGCGTTCTGGCCAACGTCGAAAATGCCCTGAGCGCCGCGCTTTAAATCAGAAAGAATCCATCGCCATGAGTAAGAGCAAAGCGAACAAAGCAGATGTAAAGAACCTCGCCCTTGCGGATAACGAAACAGAGAAAGTTGGGAGCGAGGAGGAGAAAAAGAATAACCGTTTCTCTTTTATCGTTGGCATCGTCATCGCGATGGTCATCATTATCCTCTTTACGATTTTCTTCCGCTAAAGCGGATGACAAAAGCTAAGCGGTAGGTAATGCTCAAGTTTTGCTCGCGGTTAGCCGCGAGCAAAACTTGAGCATTACCTACCGCTTTTACATGCCCATCAGACGTTTGAGGCGTTCTAAATCCATATCAATGGCCTCTGGAGGCGAAGGAGCAAGCTCGCCTGTGTTAGGCAGGCCAGCGGAGCGCTTTTTGCGTGGGACGCTTTTTTCCGGTGTGGGACCCTCTGAATTGGCTTGACCATCAAGTTGCCGGGCAACCTCAGGCGTTGGGAGTTGTTGCTTCTGTTTCAACTGCTGAAGCTGACCTTCAATGATTTGCTCTTGTGAGATACGGGCGAGCTGGGTATCCAGGTCGCGTTGTTGCAAATCGGCCAGAGCGCGAGCGCGGGCCTCGACTTCGAGCAATTTATCCTGCGCGCGTTCCGCGCGCTCTTTATCTGTTGGCGAACCAGATTTACTGAGAGTATCATAGACGCGCTGCTGGAGTAATGCGCTACGCTTACGCGACGCCAGAAGCTCGATAGTAGTATCAACCTCTGAGATCTTGGCCTCCAACTGGCGCAGAATACCGCGCATAGTTGCGACCAGTTGCTCCTGTTCCTTACGCTGTTGTTCATAGCGCTGAGCCTGGCGTACCAGATCGTTATAACGAGCAAGATAGTCGCGAGCCGCGTTCTCGTTATTTTGCTGGACCGCCTGCTCGGCTTTTTTGAGCCAGAGATTCGCTTCACTCTGGAACTCCTTGCTGCGTTTTTGCAACTGCATCTCTCCTGAAATGGCGGTCGCAACCTGGGTTTTGACCTGCACAAGCTGGTTGCGCATATCTTGCTGGAGTTGTCTGAGGGTCTTCTCTGGATCGTCAGACTTTTCCGCCATGGTATTGAGATTTGCTCGCAAAAGAGTAAGCACACGTTCCAACAGGTTCATGAGCACTGTTCTCCCAAGATTCTAGAGAGAGCGTGTCAATATAAGTCATCCCTGATTTTGTAAAATCAGGAAAAACATCTTCCTTGTTTTACAGGTCCCCACAGCGACCTGCAAAACAAGGAAAAAATGTTTTACAGGGGCACAGCCCCCGAACCCCCAGGCAGAGGACTGACAGCCCTCTGCACTTCTGCTGCTTTTTGCGAGCAGCAATCTCCAGAAAAATTGGGGATGACTCATAACACACGGCACCGACACACAGGTCACTTTTCGCCTTTGGTCTCTACGACCGGCATTACGCCGTTGCCGTTCTGAGCAATTTCTTGATTGCTAAGCGCGGGAACGCGGTTCATCAGATCGCCGATGCGCGTGCCACTGAGCAATTCGAAGAGAGCAGGCACCTGAGCTACCATATTCACGATATCGCCCGTCAGGCGGCTGGCGCCCACTCCGCCATTAGCTCCATCGCTGCCGGTGGAGATGATCGTGACCTTATCGACCTTGCTCAGCGGTTCGGCGATAGCGCGCACGATCTCAGGCATGCCTGTCAGCAATTTATCCAGTACCGCGGCCTGATTATATTCGTGGAAAGCTGCGGCTTTGACGCGCATGGCATCGGCCTCGGCCTGACCTTTGGCACGAATAACTTCGGCCTCGGCCAGACCTTTGGCCTGGATTACCGCTGCCTCGGCTTCACCTCTGGCGCGAATAGCTTTGGCGGCCTCGGCCTGACCCTGCGCCTCGAGGATCAAACGCTGGCGCTCGGCTTCAGCCATGGTTTCAATGCGGCGGCGATCGGCTTCTGCAGCCTTCTGCACTGTAGCTTGCAGTTCAAGTTCGCGGCGTTTGATTTCCGCTTCCTGTACCTTGACCTGCCCCTCTTTCTCAATCTGGGTGACTCTCACCGCCTCGGCGATTACCTGCTGCTGAGTGGTGTTGGCCTGGATATCATAAGCTTTGTCTGCCGCAGCCTGCTGTTTTTTCACCTCGGCGTCAAAGGCAGCTTTTTTCAGGGACAGGTTGCGCTGTGATTCCGCCTGGAAGCCCATCGACTCCGTCTCTGCTTTCACACGCGCCTGGTCTGCCGCGGCCTTAGCTACAGCCGCTTCACGCGAAGCGTTAGCCTGCTGGATCTGCGTATCGCGCGCGGCCAGAGCGGAAGCGATTTCGGCCTCTTTGCGGATCTGCACAACCTGGGGGAGGCCCATATTTGTGATGTAGTTGTTTTTGTCGCGTACATCCTTGATCGTAAAGGAGATGACCTGTAAGCCCATCTTCTCCATATCGGGCGTCACGGTTTTGAGCATCTTAGAGCCGACGTTCTCCGGGTCCTTGACAAGTTCTTCAACTGTCAACTGACCAACGATACCGCGTAGATGGCCTTCCATCACCAGGCGGATCAGATTCTCGCGATCGGCCTGGGTCTTGCTCAAGAACTGCTCCGCGGCGGTACGCACGCTCTCAAAGTCCGAGCGCACCTTGATCTGTGTTACCGCTTCGACGTTCACTGCCACGCCCTGTGTGGTGTAAAGATCCTGCGAAGGGGCGACATCAAAGGACATCAATTCCAGCGATAGCTCCTGCCAACGCGTGGTCAGGTGGTTGACAAACCTGGTGCCACCGGTGACAACTTCAACCTTGCTGTGATGTGAAACGATCAAAGCCTGGTTAGGGCCGACTTTATGCAGCCAGGAGAAGTAAAGACGTACAAAGCTAAAAACAACAATTAATACAATTACAGCGAGACCTGCTACCAAGAGAAGGATGGGGTCCATAACTGTCCACTCCTTGCGCGCTTGTTACGCGTGACTCTTTTCATAAAGCTACATTAATGAGTCTATTAGCAAAAATTTTGTGGTTGCGAGGCCTGTTGGCCTGATTTCTCTGGTGCTATTTCCGTTCTGCTACTCCTTCTGCTGTTCCTGGTGCATCAGCATCTCCATCTCATTGGAACCTGAGTGGTTGAGCAGGACATGCAATTGTGCCGACTCTGTAGGAGTTGGGGAATCGGGAAGATTTATCTCGCCATGCATGAAATGCTCCCAGGTATCGACCTCGGCCACGCCATTCTGGTAATTTACGACGACCACTTCCAGGTCGCGTTCCAGGCGCTCGTGATTAAGGCCGCGGGCGGGAATGCTTTTGCGCATGCCGGCTGGCGAGGTATAGATGATCTCGCCCAGACCCTTTTCCGGGATGGTGATGCTCACCTTGCCCAGCATGCCCGTGCGGTCCACGACATCTTGCTCGGTAGAGCCTTCTACATTGGCGAAGAGACGGCTCAACGCGGTCAGCAGAGCGACTGCCAGCGCGATGCCACAGATCACAGCCAGCAAAACGCTCAGGTAGACGGCTACAGGTGTCAGGTTATGAAAAAAGTAGCCGAAGAAACCGAAGCCCAGCAAGAAAATCGCAATCGATGTTGGATTGAGATAACCGCCGAGCGAGGACTGCATTTGCTGAGCGGCCTGCTGGTTGCTAGCTGTATGCGCGGCGCTCTGCACGACAGCATGTCCTCCATGAGCTGGTGCGTGATGGACGCTGGGTAGATGGATATGCAGATGTCCAACGTGGGCATGGCCGTGGCCGTGGCCCCCCATCAGGCTGGCAACTAGAAAGAAGCCAAAACCCAGCAGAAAGCAGAAAATGAAAATCAGGGAAAGCGGATCAGTAGCGATCATGATATTCCCTCCTTTTATAACAATACCTGCCTGGCCTTGCCCCGCGTATGTGGGGTATCTTCTTATTAATCTGGTGCAAGCAGCTGCTAGTTGCCTGGTCGCCGCTTGTATGCCTGATTGCAAGAAAGGCTTTATACACGTAAACGAACAACAATGACAAATATAAAATGCTGTCTCACCGGAAATTTGGCGCAAACTCGCATCTTGCCGTTACAGCTTCTGCAACCAATGCTCTAGCAGCGGCAGCGAGACATCAAGCATCTGCGCGAAGACTCCCAAATACTCACGTGGATTTTCCACGCTTGCCAGGCGAGTTAAAAAGGCCTGCATGGACGCGTCATCGGCCCACTCGGAAGCGCTACTGGCCAGCCAGCTTGATAGACGATCTTCGGGCAACTCACTCTCAGGAAACAGATCCGCACTCAACAGATCAGTACTAAAATCGGGCGGATCACTTACCAGGTACCCTGGATGAACTTTAAAAAAACGCGATAACAGATCACGGCTTGAAGCGGTCAAATGCACACGTTTACCGCTTTCCAGTTGTGATAGATATGCCTGGCTGATACTCTCACCCAATTCTTCCTGCATAGCTTTCACGACCTCAATTTGAGTCATTGGACGACTCAGGCCACGCAGTTCACCTTCGACACTGCGCAGATGTTTTACCTTCTCCGCGAGATCCATACGACTTTCCTTCTCATAACTATCTGCTATATTTTATATATAGCTTTTTGCTATCAATTTGTCAAGGGGTAGCAAGGGTTTATTTCAGCTACTAAACTGTAGTATCATAGCAAGATAGGGGCAGGGGGTCAAAAAGGCTGGTAATCTTCGTGGTATAGTAGGAAAAAAGGTAAGAAAAAGGAATTTCAAAACATGTTTGTGCGTCTATACTACGGATAAGTTTCACTGGAGATGGACACGTAATACGCATGGGAATTTCTCAGCGGAAGATGTTCTGGCTGAGATAAAAGTTAGGAATATTCAGCGTTGAGAAAGACAAACGCCCCCCTGAGCGTATCGGCAGTTTTGCCGGCTCATAACGAAGAAGCAGCGATTGCCAGCACTGTTGAGAGTGTTTTAGGGACGTTGGCTAGCTGGTTAACGGATTTTGAAGTGCTTGTAGTGAATGACGGCAGCCGGGATAGGACCGGGACCATTCTAGATGAAATTGCGGCGCGCAATCCTCGTTTGAGGATCATTCATCATTCTGTCAATCAGGGCTATGGTGCTGCTCTGGTGAGCGGTTTTGAGGCTTCCCAGAAAGATTTTGTCTTTTTTATGGACTCAGATGGCCAGTTTGATATTCGCGATCTGGAGCGTTTTTTTCCGCTATTACAGGAGTACGATGCAGTGCTGGGCTACCGTATCAAGCGCCAGGATACCTGGATGCGCAAGGTCAATGCCTGGGGCTGGAAACTGCTGGTGCGTCTAATCTTTGGCGTGAGGGTACGTGATGTGGATTGTGCGTTTAAGATCTACACCAGGCGCTTTTTTCGCGAGCATCTGCTGGAAACGCGTGGGGCGATGATCAATACAGAGATTCTCTACAAGTTCAAGCGCGATGGCTATACCTATACTGAGATCGGCGTTCAGCATCTGCCGCGCCATGGTGGTAAAGCCACGGGCGCGAAGCCAATTGTGATCTTGCGCGCCTTTCGCGAGCTTTTTACCTATGCCTGGAAATGGCGCCGCGAGGAGGGACAGACCACCCGCAGGCCGGCTGTGACCAGTAATACAGAAGAAAATCTCTCGCCTTCGATGGTAGGTATGCGCAAACGCGAGTAGCCATTTTATGCGATCCCAAAGCGCGCACCCTCCCGCAAGAAAGAATGGTGCGTGATGGAAAAGGTAAAAATCATGGCTGGTGATGCCAGGCAGCTTGTTGAGCGTGGCTATGATTGTATAGCTCAGCGTTACCTTGCGTGGAGTAAACACTCTCCTGCCCGCATGAGTTACCTCCAAAAAGTGCTTGAACGCCTGCCTGAAGGGTCACAAGTTCTCGAATTGGGCTGTGGAGCTGGAGTTCCCTGCACTCAATCTCTTGCTCAATATGCTCACGTGACGGGTATCGATATCTCAGCGGCACAAATTGCCCTGGCTCGCCAGCACGTTCCCACTGCAAGCTTGTTCCAGGCAGATATGATGGAACTGGCTTTTCCTCCTGCAACATTTGCTGCTGTTGTTGCTTTTTACTCTCTGATCCATCTTCCTCGTGCAGAGCAAGCTGTGCTGATCAAGCGCCTCGCGCAATGGCTCCGTCCAGGGGGATGGTTCCTGGTAAATCTTGGGATCTTTAATGATCCTGGCTCGATTGAGCCGAACTGGTTAGGCGCAACCATGTACTGGAGCAGTTATGATGCTCAGACCAATCTTGATCTTGTCAGGCAAGCGGGCTTCACGCCTGTTGAGACAGCCATCCTGGCCGATGACGAGGATGGGGAGTCAGTTTCGTTTCTCTGGATACTCGCGCAGAAAGCTGTCACTCAAGTCGTAAAATGATAGCCAGAACCTTCCCTGTCACTTTGCAAGCACTCGCAACAGGCGGAGAACTCATCCAAATTGCAAAAAAGGAAAGAGGTAAATGAGCAGCAATCTCCTTAATTGGCAAGTCGGGCCTGCCGCCTTTGAATAACCAATGACAGAGGCAAGAAATTCATCGTTTCACTGGTCGCTTTGCTCACTCTGATATCCATGCCACGTCTGCCAATGATATCCAGGTGGTCAACAATGAAGAGCAACTCCTGGTGAAATTCGGTGATGCAGCACCGCCATTGCCTCTGCAGAGGCAAACGGAGACGAATTTTCAGGAACCTTTGATCCTCGCCTCCCACCATTTGCACTTGCTTTCCACCTGGATAGCAACGAGAAGGATGATTATCTGTAGTTCTCATTACAGCGCATACACGAGTGAGCAGAGGCTAATCTAATAGTGCCAGGCATAGTAACCGATCTGGCAGAGAACAGGGGTATTGAGTATGACAAAAGAACAACAAAGGCAGGCGGGCTTTGCGCCTGTGACTGGAACACAGCTCGCTTACGAAGTGTGTGGCCAGGGATCTCCCCTCGTCTTGATCCATGGAGGTCTGCTGGATAGACGGATGTGGGATGAGCAAGTGCCAGCGTTTGCCGCATCCTTTCAAGTCATTCGCTACGATGTCCGTGGCTATGGACAGTCCCTGATGCCGAAGGTTTCCTACTCGGATGCGCAGGATCTGTCTGAACTTCTCAGTTTCCTCGGTATTCAGAAAGCTACCCTGCTTGGCCTCTCATTGGGGAGCGCGCTTGCCCTGGACTTTACCTTGCAATATACTGACATGGTGGAGACCCTCCTGCTCGCCGCTCCCTCGATAAGCGGTTACATTGTGGCGACCGCGGAAATGAAACAGCGCTGGCAAGCGTTATCCTCGGCGGTGGCAGCGCATGATCGAGCGCGTCTCTTTGATCTGTGGGCCAATGATCCCATGATGCCACAGGCTCAGGAGTATCCCGCGGCACAGCAACGGTATCGAGAACTCCTGAGCGAGTACTCTTTTGTCCACTACTTCTCACCCGGCTTGCAACAGCCGCTCGTGCCTGGCGCGGCAGAGCGGCTGGCAGAAGTTCAGGTGCCGACGCTTATCATCGTTGGGGACCGAGACACTGAGGAGGTCTCCACGGTCGCGGAACTACTCGCGGCAGGGATTGCGACAAGCAGGAAAGTCGTGGTACCTGGTGTACGCCATATGCTTAACATGGAGCAGCCTGAGGAGTTCAATTGCAGCGTCCTTGAGTTTCTGAGGAAGTGAGTGAGAGGAGGAAGGCTATGGCGCGTGTATTTTACCTTCTGTCTTTTGCCGCCTGTTCATGAGGCACCATGATAAGGTGATGATCAAAAAAAGAGAAGCTTCTATTTATGGAGAGCAATAACTACGTATCTTTACATGAGCGCATTCGAGCCCATTGTCACCAAAAGCGGTGGTATGGGCCAGATATCTATCGGAACCACTCGATATTCAATCGCCATCCTCATGGATCCTGGATCAGGCACGATTTTCGGACAAGCTTTGCAATTGGGGATGCGGCTTTTTTTCGTTTCTCCATGCTAAAACGGACCATGTGTATTATTTTGGAGAGAACTACTTGTTCTATCAGGCAAGCTCACTGGAGGAGTGGTTAGAACCTTGGCGGCAGGGTGAGAACCTTGAGGCTTTAGACTGGACATAGTCCTATCCTGGAACGGAAACAGTAATGGGATAGTCACAAGCTGTGACTCGCGGAATAAATTGGCCACCAAAATCGGCATAACCTGGCCGCGCTAAGAAATTGTTACGCTCAGGCGGACAGAATATAACCCCTTCCATAACAGCAATTCCTGGCCGCAAGTGCAAAAAACAGGCATAAAGTGGCCGGGAATCCATTTTTGTATGGTATACTTTGAGCGAGAGGGAGAAACATGTAGCAATGCATTTTTAGGACAGATACTCTTTCCCATGCCTTTGTCCTCTAGCAAAGGCAAGAGGAGTGCTCCAGGATGCTGAGCAAAGAAGCATTTGACCAATGGTGTTGGCGGCTTGGCCTTTCAGACCAGGCTAAGGCAGTCATTACCCACATTCGCTCCTCTCTTCCAGCGCGCCGTGTGCGGAGTTCTGCTGGCAATGTCAGCGGGACATATCCCTCCCTCAAAATGGGGGTTGCGATCCAGTTTGAGAGCCATCGAAATGAACTCCCCTTTGCCTACCTGCTCGACCACGATCCCGACGTTCTGGAGTTGTACAGCCAGCCCGCAGGTGAAATCAAATTGACGTATCGCAGCCAGGACGATACGCGCAATGTCACAGCCAGGCATACTCCAGACTTTTTTGTGATACGCGAGGAGAGTGCGGGTTGGGTTGAATGCAAGATGGAGAAAGATCTGGTCCAGTTGGTGAAGAAAATGCCCTTTCGCTACCAGCAACGGCCAGATGGCTCCTGGTTTTGCCCTCCCGGTGAAGCTCACGCCGCCCAGTTTGGTCTCACGTACCGTGTGTTTTCTTCACAAGAGATTGACTGGATATATATCGAGAATCTGCGTTTTCTGGCTGATTACCTGCGGAAATCTCCCCCACCAGTGCCCACGGATGTCGCTCTGGCGATTCGTACCACGGTTATGAGCCAGCCGGGCATTTGCCTTTCTAACCTGATTACGACGCTGCATCGTGGAAAGGCTGACGCCCTTTGGAGGTAGTCCACCTGGACCATACTGAACTTGACATTGAACTGGTCAGCGCACGAACAGGTCATCCTTTAGGCAAACCATGGGTCACGTTTCTGACTGACGCCTTTTCGCGTCGCCTGCTGGCTTGCTACCTCACCTTTGATCCACCAAGCTACCGTTCTTGTATGATGACCTTGCGCGAGTGCGTCAGCCGCTATGGGCGTTTGCCTCAAACCATCGTTGTTGATGGGGGATCAGACTTCCAGAGCACCTACTTTGAGACATTAGTCACGTATTACGCGTGCGAGAAGAAGACGCGTCCTGGCGCAAAACCCCGCTATGGCTCGGTGATCGAGCGCCTGTTTGGGACGGCTAATACCCAGTTTGTGTACAACCTCACGGGCAACACCCAGATCATGAAGCAAGTTCGCCAGGTGACAAAATCCATCGCGCCACGTGAGCAGGCCGTTTGGACGCTGGGAGATTTGTATGCGTACCTGTGCATCTGGGCTTACGACGTGTACGATGCACAGATTCATCCTGCTCTGGGAATGAGTCCTCGCGAAGCCTTCAAAAAAGGGTTAATGTTCGGAGGAACGCGTGAGCATCTCCAGGGACTGCATGATGATTTTCGCTTTGTGTCGTTGGCCAGTACGCCCAAGAAAACAGCCAAGCTGATGCCTGGGCGGGGCGTGAAGATCAACTACGTGTATTACAATGCAAAAGCCTTCAATGTGCGCGAAGTCGAAAACAAGCAAGTGCCCGTTCGGTACGATCCATTTGATCTTGGAACGGCATATGTGTATGTGCGAGGGCGCTGGGTTCAGGCTCGTTCAGAGCATTACTTACAACTGCGGGGCCATTCGGAGCGCGAACTCCAGATCGCCAGCGCTGAGTTGCGGAAGCAGCACCAAAATCATACCCGCGATACCGCTATCACCGCGAAGCGTCTCGCCGATTTTTTGGCTGATCTCTCTGGCCGGGATTCGGCTCTTCGTCAGCACTGGCAAGATGCCGAATCCCGTGATGTCTTTGCTCAAATGAAAGAGCTTCCAGGTTCATCCTCGGACCAGGAAGAGTATGTCCCAGTTCTGGCTTTGGTTCAGACTGAGTCACAACCAGAGGAAGTTCAGTCTGGAGCGACCAAGCCCCAGAGGAGTCGTCATCGTCAGCCAGTCGTGATCAGCGAGGACGATGTGGACCCGAAGGATCTCAGTGAGTATGGGAGGTTCTAAATGGCGAAAAAGGCAGAAGATCCCAACCAAAAGCAGAGTTTTCCACGGGAGTTGCTTGACCAATCTCCTGCGGCACGTCTCGCCTATTTTAAAGCGTACACCGTTGCCCATCCGTTTTTACAGCGTGCGAACAAGGAAATATGGGACGCTTTGCAAGAGCCTGGAGGGGGGTTGATGATCTTCATCGTCGGACCAACGGGAGTAGGGAAAACGACCCTCTGGGAACATATTCACCAACGCCTGACTGAAGCAGCCCAGGCAAGGATGCTCCACGATCCTGACCATATGCCAGTGATTAATTTGTATGCGATGGCTCCCTCCTCTCGCCAGTTTCGATGGCCCGATTTTTACACCCGCGCCTTAATGGCGGTTTTAGAACCCCTCATTGACTACAAAGTGGACTCTCAGGCAATCATTCCCATTTACAACGAGAAGATGCGCAGGCATGTTCCCCCTCAACTGGTCGGAGATGCGGCCATGCTCCAGCGGTCCTGGGAACAGGTGCTGAGGTATCGCAAGCCTGATGCGATTTTTGTGGATGAAGCCCAACACCTGGCAAAAACCGCCAGTGGTTCACGGCTGATCGATCAGCTCGACCATGTAAAGTCCCTGGCGGTGGCTACTCAAACGATGCATGTTCTGGCAGGCACCTATGAACTCCTGGTCTTCCGCAACCTGAATGCGCAACTCTCTCGCCGCAGTATTGATGTTCATCTTCCCCGGTATCGCGCAGAAGTCAAAGAAGAGCGCCTGGCATTTCAAAATGTTCTCCTGACATTTCAGCGTCAGCTCCCACTGGAAGAGGCTCCAGATCTGGTTCACCAATGGAAGATCTGCTACACCCGAACCGTTGGCTGTGTTGGACTGCTCAAGAATTGGCTGACCAAAGCCCTCAGAGAAGCGGTGGAATCCGGGGAAAAGACCCTTTCCCCAGCGTTGCTGCTCAAACACGCTGCTTCTGCCGACCGATGCGATCAGTACATTACCGATATTGAAGAAGGAGAAAGATCGCTGAATGTAGATTTACGGGCAACTGAGCGGCTGATGGAGCGCCTGGGCCTGAATACCAGAACCCGACGGACCAAAGAGAGTTCACCAGAAGAGGAAGGCGAGGAACCGCCAAAGAAGAAGACCTCCGCGCGTCGTCGGTACGTTGGTCAGCGCAACCCCACACGCGATGAAGTCAAGAAGGAGTCCACAGGTGATGAGTGAGGCACAGATTCTGGAACTTCCACAGTGGGATCTCGCGGCGGAGCAGTTGCCTGAGCGGAGTAGGCTCTATGCACCTGCGCCAGTTGGCATGGGGACGGCCATGGGAGAAAGCTTAACCAGCTATCTTGCCCGCCTGGCTGTCGCGCATTGTGTCTACCCCGGCGTTCTCCTTCGGGAGATGATTGTTCCCCTGCTGGAAGAGGCAGAGACACAAGAGAATGTGTCTGAACAGCATCCCTTGTGGAGACGCGACGGAAGCGGCTCGCATTTAATCAATGTGACTGGTTCCCGCGCCCAGGCCGCTCTCCAGGTTCTGGAAACGCTGACCCTGCGCACCGATCTGGGTGGTCTTTATCTCGCTGCACTCACAGAAGTCCTTCCGCTTCGGGGATTAACCAGGAGCAGGTTAGCCTGGTGTCCCATCTGCTACGAGGAGTGGCTGGCAAACGAGCAGATCGTGCATGATCCACTTCTCTGGAAGTTTCGAGAAGTCTCTTTGTGTGTCCGCCATGGGGTGCGTTTGCAAACATCTTGCCCCAATTGTGCTCGGTCACTGTCTCATTTAGCCTGGCGCTCCCGGCCAGGATACTGTACCTTTTGCGCCTGGCCGCTGTTCGGAGAGCAGGTCGGAAGGCAGGAGTCGATTGATCGAGAGAAGCCGGAATTCATCTGGCAGCAGTGGGTCACAGATACTCTGGGAGCCGTTATCGCACGCCTTCCCTCGGCGCAAGATAGCGCCAGGCGCGAGCGCATTCAGTTGGTGGCAAATCATGCAGTGAAGCGACTAGCTGGCGGGAATATCGCCGCATTCGCTCGACTCCTTAATCTCTCTCGAAATACAGTCGAGAACTGGTGCCAGGGCAAGCGCATACCCGAATTGGATATGCTCTTACGGCTCTGTTATCGGCTCAATCTTTCTTTGGGTGAAGTGTTGTTTCAGGATGCAGAGGCGCACCAGCCATGTCTTCAAAACCCTATTCCAGGCGCTTGTCTCCAACCTCGGAAACGAACTGCCATCGACAAGGAGCGGATCTTTCACTTGCTTGAGGAGGCTGCGGGCAGCACAGAAGATCCCCCACCCTCACTGCAAGAGATGGGTCAGCGGCTCGGCTATCAGCCGACCACGCTGTACAAGATCAATCAAACTGCCTGTTATGCGATTGCTGAGCACCACACGGCATATCGCCGACAGCTTCGAGAAAAACGGTTGCAACGCTATCGCGAAGAGATCAGGCGAATTGCGCTACTCCTTCAGGCTGAGAAAGTAGCATTGACACAGAAGCATATTGGTCGATATCTGGCACAGCCTTCTATTTTGCGCGATCCCAAAGTGAGAGCACTTTTGCGTGAAGTCTGTCATGAAGTAGAGAAATGCACTTCTCTGTAGCTTTTGCGAAACTATATATGGAGGATCATTATGGAAGATCTCTCTCCACCGCAACCAAAGATCACCTGGCAGAAAAGACTTTTTTGGATAGGACTGATCATTTTTATTGTAACAATTCTAGTGATTTGTTCTTTTTCCTTTCTAGGAATACATAGTGAAGCTCCTTCTCCTTCTTGTATATTTACCCACAAAGTGTCATTTGTTCCATCTATGACCGATCAAGAATCACACATTTTGACAGTCAGCTTATATGGAGAAAGCGGCCATTGCACGGTCAATGTACAGCTTGATATCACCAATTTTGATATGAGCCCCTCAGAAAATATTCAGCAAGCTTCAGTTGATGCTGATCAAACGACGCAAGTTGTATGGGTTTTGAGTCCAAAGAGTCAAGGAACTTTCAGTTACGCTGTTTCGTTCCCAGGGAGTCAAACTTTGGGGGTTGACGAATCTACTGTAGAAGTTACCAATGATGTAGGATTTCCTGCGTGGATAACAAGTGTTCTTGCCCCTGCGGCAGTCGCGGTTTTAGGTCCATTACTGACAGTCCCTTATTGGATTGACAAGTATTCCGAATGGATCAAAAAGCGGAAAGGGAAACAGAAAGCATCAGTGGCTAAAAAGCGAAAAAGAGTAAAGAGAAGATAACTCTGTGTAGCACCTGACTGAAATGACCGCAAGAAGAAGGAGGGCTAACTCGAATCCAACCAACAATCTGTCGCCTCCAAGGAAGTAGCTGGACCTGGCCATACGAAGGGGCAAGTATGGAAACTCGTTGAAGAATTTCCTCAAAAAAGCATATCTTGGCCACCCCGGCCAATTTATGCTTTCTGTCACAACAGCAAAAAGGCAGGGAAGTCGAGCAGGGGGGTAAAGGGCATGGATAGGATCATGCCTATCATGGACCGCAGCGATAATTACGGCGCTATGATAGGTTCTTTGTGACTCAGCCGGGTCACAGCGAGATTGCAAGCTCGACTTCCTATATTTAGTGTACCGAAGCTTGCAACAAGCAAGGGGAGATAAAGAGTAGAAGCGGGTCCTGGTATGTGTCTGAACTGTATATCAGGCCCTGCTTCTACGCTTGTTAGTTTACGCGGCGTCCACTGCGGCGCATGGGAGGGATCAGGACGATGCCCAGGACAAGGCCAGCAATCAGGCTGCTGATCAGACTGGGCAGGATGAAACCCCCACTTGAGAAGGCAAAGACCAGGTTGAGCAGCAGCCAGAAGGCCCATTGGCCAAGCATAGCGTTCGCGACAGGTCCCAGCGCGCGCCGGTTGACGATATAAAAGGCTCCCAAAGCTCCAAAGGCGCCGAATATAGCATTGGAGGCTCCCAGGACGGGCACCGGGATAGTGGGGAAAAATGCGTAAAACACAAAATTCCCAACCATGCCTGCGAGCAGGTAGATCACTGTATAGCGCCATTTTCCATAGAACATCTCTACCGCCGAGCCGACGAAGAAGAGCGAGAACAGATTGAATGCCAGACTCAGCAGACCGTCAGGAACAAACGTTGAGAGAAAAACGCGCCCAAATTCGCTTTGTAACAGGCTGTAAGCCCCTGGTATCTGATTGAATAGCAGGGTCAAGAGAAAGCCCAGCACAGTAACGGCTATCAGCACATAGGTCACAAAATGCGGGCGCTGGCCCAGCCAGAAGCGCGCGCGAATCATCTGGCGTTGCCCAGACGTGCGCGACCAGGCCGGGATCTGCTCGTGTTGTTGCCGCTGTTGCTGGGTATAGGACGAAGCAGCGGACTGTGAAGAAGGCTCTGGCCTGGAAGAGGTCACAGGTAGTGTAAAGGCAGCCGGTTGATAATCATTGGTAACAGCTGGCTCGAGCGGCGGGAAACAGTTCTCGAAGCTGCCGCCAATCGACAGGCGCGAGGCACGAGAACGCGCCAGGCCGGCATCGTAGGTCTGCTTTGTCGCGCGCAGCAAGTAGGCACGCAGCGCGTGTGCATATGCGTTACCAGGATCATCTATAATGGCAGCATCTACCTGCTCTAAGGCAGATACATAGCGCCGATCGAGCAGGTCAGACAGCGCTTGAGCTATCTGATAGATCGGGCCTTCCGGGGCCAGTTCCTGTGTTCTGCGGCAGGCCATGAGCACCACGCCATTATCGCCAAGCGCCAGATTAGCCTCGGCCAGCCCCAGGTGGACCAGCGGATTTTCAGGCTCCATCTGCGCTGCGTGCGCATAAGCAAGGGCGGCGTCGCGCCCCTTACCGTGGGCCAGCGCCTGTTTGCCCTGCTCAAGGTATGTAGTTATATCGGTTTGTGCTTCCAAAGAATTATCCTCCGACCAGATGTATAGCAATGATAGCGCTCAGGACAGTGCAAATGATCAGCGCCAGAGCCAGCGGCCAGCGACGTTTCAGGCTGTGCATATCGCTAGCCACAGGTTGTCCAGCAGGCTGTCCATGTTGTCTGATCGCAACTGAATATGGACTATAGAAAGGGGCAAAGCACCAGCCCAGCAGGCAACCGCTAAGTAGTCCTCCTACATGTGCATAATTGTCTATACCAGGAATAACAAATCCCAGAGCCAGATTAATGCCAATAATCAGAAACAACCAGCTAAGAGCAAAGAATCCATGGTAACGAAATGCCAGGCGATGGATCAGAATAAAAGCGCTATACGCTCCTACCAGGCCAAATATCGCGCCAGAGGCTCCAATGCTGACCTCCTGGGGCGCGAAGACAAAGCTGCTCAGCGTACTGATTATACCTGTAAGCAGATAGATGAACAAAAAACGCGTATGGCCAAAGATATGTTCAACGATCAGACCAAGCAGCAAGAAGTTGAGCATGTTCATGCCAACGTGCAGAATATTAGCATGCAGGAAGATCGGCGTGATCAAGCGCCAGTACTGACCACTCAGAATGGCGGGATCGTATTTCGCGCCAAAGGCGATCAGAACATTGGCGTCCTCAGTGTTAGCAAAAATATTCGCCAATGTTTCTCGGAAGGTATGCGCACCCGCGCGCAAAGCGACCTGATAGGCGATTGCACCCCATATTCCGCAGGTGAGCAACGTAATCAGCCAGGTGATCCAGGGAAGCGTTATCAGGCGCGACTTATATTGTTTCCCTAGTGCCAATTGATAACTAAAAATAGTCCTGCGCTGGCGTTCTACTTGTGAGTCCAGGCACAGTTTTACTGCCAGCGTATGGCTGTTTGTATTTTTCGCGTTTGATGCTTTAGGCATTGGATTTCGCACGCCTTTTTACGTTAGCTCCAGTGACGAACTGCTGCCCTGAGAAAGCTCGCCGTTTGTTTTATGCAGGCAGTGTCCGTAAACGCCACGTTTTTAGAAACTGGCCAGTTCTTTTTCGACAGGTATTGCTCAATTATAGCCTAGATTTAAGCGCTTGCCCATAGTAAATTCCAGGAGGCTCTGATAAAAATGACAGATCTCAAGAATTGCTGCGGCACTGGCGTACATTGGAATAAATTGAAATAGCTTGAAGAATTATCTGGCCTGGACTAGTATATTTGGCGAAAGTCGGGCAGCAACCGAGCGAGAATCAGGTAAAACTCAAGCATATTAGGATGCTTTTATTGACAAGCTTCGTTATTATAGTAAGTACGTGTGATTGATTGATTTCAGCAATCATTAAAAGAGGCTCTTAAGGACGAGGAGATAGTTAATTATGTCATATGACCCAACACAGTGGGCCCCGCAAACACCGGATCAGCAGCCTGCTCAACCTCCTGTGACGCCGCCGGCTTATCAGGCGCCTCAGCCTCCTGCTCAGCCGGCGTATGGCCAGCCACAGTATCCAGGAGTGCCGCCGACTGCCTACGGGCAACCGGGCACACCAGGTACACCATCGTATGGGGGTACACCGAGCAACCCGGGTTATGGTCAGCCGAGCAGCCCATCGTATCCAGGTTATGGTCAGCCGAGCAGTCCATCGTATCCAGGTTATGGTCAGTCTGGCCAGGGCAATGCGCCAACACAGCCTTCCTATGGTCAGCCGAGCAGCCCAGCGTATCCAGGTTATGGTCAGCCTGGCGCAATGGGACAGCCCGCGTATGGTCAGCCTGGCATACCAGGACAGCCCGCGTATGGTCAGCCTGGCATACCAGGACAGCCCGCGTATGGTACGCCAAGCAGCCCAGCGTATCCAGCCTATGGCCAGCCGAGTAGCCCAGCGTATCCGGCTTATGGCCAGCCTGTTACACCTGGGTTTGACGTTCCAGCGGAGCAAGCGCCTGCCTGGGGAGCATCAATACCTCCTGGCTATGTGCCTCCGGCCCCGGCGCCTAAGAAAAAGAGCCCGGTCCTTTTGATTGTCATCATTGTACTGGTCGTTGTGCTCGTAGGTGGCGGTGGCGGTGGCTATGCCTGGTACCTGGCGACTCGGCCAAAACCGGTGATTACGATGACAAGCCAGTACCTGGATGGGGCTACACTTGTTGGAGCAACTGGTACCAGCTTTACCCTGACAGGGAAAGATTTTACCGCCAATTCCGCAATTACCTTCTTGCTAGATACAACACCCTTGCAGCTTGCTTCACCAGCTACCAGCCAGAGCAATGGTGATCTCAGCAGTGTAACCCTGCCTGTGACCAGTACCTGGGCTGTTGGCAACCACACTCTCACGGCCCAGGATGCCAGTAATTATGTTACAAAACTGGGCATTAAGGTCGAAATCGTCAATCCTGGTCAGACAAAAACCCCTGGCCCTAATGGTTCACCGACCGATAGCGCGACAATGAGCATTAGCGCAAATATCACTGTTAATAGTAGCAGTGGTACTACGCAGCTTACAGTCAAAAACGGCAGCGTCTGTGCAACTGCTGATGATGGTCAGCCTCACAGCACCAGCGGAACCGATACCAGTGGTGTCACCTATACTGAGAGTATCACGAAAACGTGCTCCGGTACCTATCAGGCTGGTAAGCTGACGTATACTGAGACTGCTAGCGGCCTGAGGATCGTGTATTCAGATGGATTGATTTGTGGAGTAGCCAGGTCTTTTATCAACAGGCACCTTGATGGAACGTTTACCAGCGCTACAGCGCTCAACGGAGCCTATTCGACGGATGCGATAACCCTGAGTTGTAATATGGGGGTAGGCAATCTGCCTATTGCCGCGGAAACGGGTACCTGGACTGGCGTTGCTGTGCTATCCTAGCAGCCCTTATGAGTCATGCCTGATTTTGCCTCCCCGCCCTGGAGAAAAGAAGAGTTTTGGCGGGCGCAGCGCGCCCGCCAAAACTCTTCAAAACAAAAGGAGTGGGAGGGAATAAGGCACTGCGCGGCAAGCCTCTCACTACAAAAACATGGAGCCGTTGCGCGGGCAAACAAGCATCAGCTGCGTAGCGGCCTCTGCTTCCTGTGAGCAGTAACAGGCTGGTTGGCCGTTGGCCAACCAGCCTGTTACTGCTCACAAAAAAAATCTGCGCGAGGCGCCATAGGCGCCGAGGATTCCCAGAGGAAGTTATCCCGCTTTATCAGGCAGCGTAAGCACGTCGCCGCCGCCTGCGAAAAGCACCACCGAACAGGAAGTGCCACAGGGCTACCAGGATCAACGCGCCGAGCAGAGCGCGGACCAGAGGTACTGGCGGCGTGGTAGGGATGTAGAAATCCGGCAGGCCAGAGATGACAATCACCTGGGTCATCAGCCAGATACCCACGAGAGCCGCTATGATTGCGCCGACAAAGCCCAGTGGTGCGCGCCAGCCAAGGATACCCTCGGCCACAAAACCTACGACAGCTGCGACAAGCAAGTAAACAATAAAATTCAGGCCAAAACTCCAGACATTATCACCAATTTTAATGGTGACGCCGTCTGCCAGAATCATACTTAAAATGGTCATTTCGTCCTCCTTGATACAGGTGTATCTTTCTATTGACTATTCCTCTTTCTAAAAATACCTGTAAGCACTGCTTCTAGACAAGTCAGCAATAAGAAGTCTCAGCAGTTTTTCAGCTATTCCTTATTTTTCTAAGCTAACACCCCTGCTTTTGCCCTTCTTGGCAATGGGTGAGAGATGGCTGAAGAAAGACCAGTGGCTCTTTGCCGGCCACCTCTCGTTGGTAACTGCTGAGCCATTATGTAGCGTCCAAGCGTAGAAGAGCATTTGTCAGTTAGAGCAGATTTTAAGGTATCCAGAGAACAGGCATGCTTTTCCTGCAAAACATCTACAGCGAGAGAGTGGAATAGCCTGGCAGAGCACACAGCGCTCTGCCAGGCTATTCCACTCTCTCGCTGTAGATGGGATAAAAGGCCTTGACAACGCCTGATTGCTTTTATGAGAGAGTAGAACTTTCTTAGCAGAGTGAGCTATAATCAAATAGCGGCAAAAAAATGAATGAAAGAGGTGCATTATGCAAGGTGTGCTGCGAAATATAAAAATTTGGGGAAGCATCCTGCTTGTCTTGTTAGTCGTGGGTCTGTTTGTTGCTGGATTTACCGGTCACCTGCTCGACGTGCTCTATATTACATTGATCGTTCTGGCATTTTTCTCGTTGCTGTCTACGGTCTTATTAATCTATGCTGTGAGTGTATTGACTCAGACTGTTTTGCAAGTGCGCGATGAGATGAAGCCTTTGCTTAGTTCAGTCATGGAGACCGTGGGAGTGGCGAAAGAGACCGCTGAGGTAGTCAAAGAGACCGCGCAGCACGCTGGCAAGACGGCTGGCACCCTGGCCAGTACCGCGCGTCTGACGAGAGATTACGCGATCGAGCCTACGGTGCGGGCGGCAGCTCTTATGTTAGCGGGGCGAGAGATGACCAGGATGTTCCTGGGCAGAGGCAAGGCGCGAACGCGCCTCGAAACTCGGCGACAGAAGCAGGAGGAACTCTTGCGTGCTGAAGCTCTGGCAGAAGATTAATGGTGGAGGTCAATAAAATGGCATTTGTACTGGCTAGTGGCGGTTTGGCTCTCTGGGGACAGGCTTCGGCTGTTGTTCTGGGGATCTATCTGTTTTTATCGATCATTACAGGACTGGCGCTGGTCGTTGGTCTGCTCTTAGGCTTTGCCTGGCTGCGTGATAAGATCGAGTTGCTGCGTCAGTTGCACTCACAGATTACGCGAGTGAATCAGGCGCTTGTTGCCGTCAAAGAGGGCGAGTCCTTGCCAGCTGAGATGGCTGCTAACAGGATCATTTCCGCGGTTTCTCAGGCACCTAAGATCGCGGAAAACATAGAGACCAGGACCATTAGTGTTGAGCACAGCGTTGAGCGCGGTAGTGAGCGTGTCGCTAACGTGGTGATTGAGTTTCACGCGCGTACTGAGATGGTCAAGGGTATGGCCAGGGCCTTCTTTTTGCCTGGTTTAAACAAAACTCGGCGCACTGCTTCTGTACTGCAAGTTGTTGAACTGCAGCCGGAGCTTTTGCCAGAGCCTAAGCCTCTACCCCGGCCAGAGCTTTTGCCTGAACCAATAGTCGAGGCAGCTCGCAGCTATCGCGAGGAGCCGCCCATGGAGCAAGAAATCGTCATCCGCCGCAGATAAGAAATGGCATTGCTGGAATATGTCTCGTATCATTGACTCTTTGCGGTATTATGCCAATTTCCAGCGTAATGCTCGCCTCTATCTGCTGTCCAATGCCATGAGTGGCAGTTCAGTTGGGATTTTTCTGGTACTCTATAACCTTTATCTCACCTCCTCAGGTTATCGGGCAGATTTTGTGGGAGTGATGCTGTTTGTAAGCACTATTGGCGCGGGCCTGGCTATTTTTCCCGCGGGTATATGTGTGGATCGTTGGAGTGGTAAATGGATCTTGCTTGGCAGCGGCCTGATGATTGGTCTGGCTGGCATTGGCGCGATTCTCTTTCGCCAGCCAGTGCCGCTGCTGGTGAGTGGTTTTCTGACGGGCGTTGCCACGGCTTTTTTGTTGGTGATTAACGGCCCATTTTTGACGCGCAACAGTCGGCCAGAGGAGCGCCCGGACCTCTTTAGCCTGAATATTGTCCTGGGGCAAATTACGCTGGTGGTAGGGGAGATTCTAGGCGGCATGCTGCCCATCTGGTTCGCGCGCAGTGGCTGGTGGATGGCTCCATTGCCAGCCGGGATAAACTGGCTGCTGGCCAGCCAGGCACAGACGCGCTCGTATCAATTGGCCTTGCTAGTCGCCGGGCTGATCGCTATGCCCAGTTTTCTGCCCATCTTTCTGATACACGAGGAGAGGCAGCGCCCCTCTCAGAGAGACTTGCCCACAGACGCGCCGCTCAGGCAGAGAAGGGACTGGCTGACCCTGGTGCGTGCCTGGACCCGGCCAGCCTTCCTGAGCGCGCTGGTGTTCAGTCCTATCTTTGCCCTGACCCTTGTACAGGTGCTTACCGGTCTGGGAGCCGGCCTCTTCATCCCGTATTTTAACCTGTTCTTTGTACTGCACCTTAAAGCCTCGTCAGCGCTTTTTGGTCTGATCGACGGCCTGGCCAATGGTCTGCTCGCGCTAACGACCCTGCTGGCACCCTGGCTGGCGCGCAGACTGGGGCGTGTCAACTCAATCCTGCTGACTCGCCTGAGCAGCTTACCCTTGCTGCTCGCGATTGGCTTCACCTCTTCTCTGCCTCTGGCCGCAGTGTTCTATCCGTTGCGCGAGGGTCTGATGGACATGTCGGCAGGTGTGCTGCTGGTTTTCTCCCTGGAAGAAGTTCCAGAGCGGCATCGGGGAATTTCTAATAGCGTCTACCAGGCTGCTTTTCAAATAGCCTGGGCTATTTCCTCTTCAATTGGGGGGCTGATCATTGTTTCCATAGGCTACGGCCCGCTTTTCGGAGGTGCTACATTTTGCTATCTGGCTGCGCTAGCTGTGCTCTGGGGTCGTTTCAGTCGCACGCGCAAAGCTCCATTTAAGCGTTCGCTGCCTCTTGAGGTTGTGGCGAGAGAGTGATAGCCGTTCCTCCCAAGCAGAAGCGAGAGGCAGACGGATGGCAGGCGCAACTGCGCCTGCCATCCGTCTGCCTCTCGCTTCTTTTTATACCTCAGCAGTGTTTGCTGCGCTGCGCGCACGCATATGAGCTGTGATCCTGATAAAGATGATCGACAGTTCAAACAGGCAGGACATCGACACGCCAAGGATGATCGGGCTGTAAATGTCCGCGCCAGGTGTGATGACCGTAGCGGCAATCCACAAACCGACGTGAGAGATTGCGCGTTTCTTTTTCAGAGTTTCGGCGGTAATCATCCCGACTATTGACAGGAAAGTCAGAACCAGCGGGATCTCAAACGCCACTCCGAAGGCCAGCAAGAAGTACGCGACAAATGTAAAGTAACTGCTGGCCGAAACTAGCTCGGTAAAATTGTCAGACGCGAAATTTACCAGCCAGGAGACCGGGTATTGCAGTACGATATAGCCCAGAGATAATCCGGCCAGGAACATCACCAGGCCCACGATGATAAACGGCACAGCATGTTTTTTCTCATGCGAGTAGAGGCCGGGAGCCACAAAAGACCAGGTTTGGTACAGGACCACGGGTAGCGATGCTACAAAGCCAGCGGCGATAGCGACCAGCAGCTCGGTAGTAAAAGCTTCTCCCAGACCAGTAGCAACCAGGCGTTGGTTTCCATGCCCTAAAGCATTGGAAGTGGCTGGTAAGGGCCAGGTCAGAAAGGTCATCAGCTGTTCGCGAAAGACAAAGCCGACGATCGAGAAGACCGCGACAGCGAGCAGGACCTTAAAGATACGTCGGCGCAATTCCTCCAGGTGATCCACCAGTGACATGGCTGAGGGATCATCTGGATCTGGCTCCTGATGGCTTGTGAAAAGATTAGTCAGGATATCCAGTGGATTGCTGTCATCATCTTCAGTATCTGTGCTCGGCAGATCATTTTCTATATTACTGGTTGCCATGTACTCTCTCCATGTAGTGTCTGGCAACGGGCCTTAGTCAAGAGGCTTCTCAACTATCGGCTGAGCAGACTCGCTTACCACAGTACTAGCTACAACTGGCTCGCTAAAGCGGGGTTGGCTGATCTCCTCAACGGGATTTTTTGGCGTGCTTTTATCGGCGTTGAGTTCATTAATACCCTTTTTAAACTCTTTAATGCTCTTACCAATGGCCGAACCCATCTCTGGCAGCTTTTTCGGGCCAAAGATCAGCAGCGCGACAACGAGAACGATGATCAATTCTGGCAGGTGAAGTCCAAATGGCATGATAATTATCCTTTCAGGTAGAGTGTGTAACCACACTCAAAGTCTATACAGGAGCGTTAACCTTCGGGCTAGCGCAGTAATTTACACGGAATAGGCAGGTTTTTGTCGGTCTTGCAGGGTATTGATGCCCACAGCCAGAGCACCCAGGCTAGCGCCGCTAAACGTCACTAGCTGCAGGATCTTGCGGCGGCTGACGCGACGCTCTTGCCATGTATCAAGAGTCCGTTGCCGGGCCTGAGCCGTAGCTTGAGCTTCGGCGGCGTCCTGGCGCACCAGGGCGCTGAGCTGTTGTTCCAGGTCTACGGGAGCCGGCGCCGAGCTACCGTAATGGCGCAAGAGCAGGGTTTCGATAGAATCGTTGCGCATGCTTCCTCCCTTCAGAGTGAGGCGATATGAGTACGCAGCTGACGGCACTCGACTCGTTCAGAACGATACAATGGTTTGTCCGCGCTGGACTCGGACGGGCGAGTCGTTTGCTGGTTCGCTGAGAGATCGTAGATCTCCTCGTCGTTTTCCAGGCGGTAGAGTTGCTGAAATTGTTTGCGCGCCCGCGCCAAGCGCTGGCGTACCGCGGCCTCCTCCAGATTGAGCATAGTCGCGATCTCGCTGCTGGCGAATTGGCCGACGATTGAGAGTACCAGGCAGACGCGCAGTGGCTCGCTCAGACGGGCCAGTGTACGCTGGACCGCGTCTTGTTCCGCCACCAGCGTTTCCAGATCCTCTTTCTCACTAATGCCATAGCCGCCAGGCTGGACCGCCGCCATGCGCTCGTGAAGCGTTTCCAGCGTCGAGCTATAGGTTTCAGCTTTTTCGCTGGCCTGCTCTTGTTTTTGCATGCGCGAGAGCGGGATAAAGCGATAGAGACCGCGCCGCCTGCGCTGCATCAGCACAGTATTCAGGGCGATACGTAACAGCCACGCTTTAGCATGAAACTGTTCGCCGCTTTTTGAGCGGGCCGCATCGATAGCTTTAAAAGCCTGGTGGAAGGTATCTTGAGTCAGATCCTGGCTCTCCTCCCAGTCGCCAGTCATACCATAGATTGTATGGAAAACCAGCTTGCCGTATTCGTGAATGAGTGTTTCGACCGCCTGGGCGGCAGACAATGTATCCAAAGCATACTCTGTTTAATAGTCGCGCTTCTTCTCAAAAGTGCTTGTATAGACTAAGATGCGCGAGCAAGCTAAAGTGTGACATGGAAATAAGCAAAAAGCTTCGTCTTGCGCAAAAGAAAAAAAGCATAGGGGCAAAGATATTTGCCTCCATGCTTTTTCACGGCTTGCGTATGTTCTCCAAGCCCGAAGCTGCTGCAGGAAAAGAATGATTACTTCAAGTGCTCTTCTATATAATCCTCGGCCTCCTGGACAGTTGTGATTTTTTCCGCGTCCTCGTCCGAGATCTGAAGCTTGAACTCCTCTTCCAAAGACATGATCAGTTCGACCAGGTCCAGGGAGTCGGCATTGAGGTCCTCAACGAAAGAAGCGCTGGGCACGACCTCGTTTTCATCGACGCCAAGTTGTTCTACAATGATCTTCTTTAGACGATCAGAAATGGTTGCCACTATTTCACCTCGCTTTCAGCTATAGGGGTGGGCTGTTGTTGTGCCCGGTTAAATATCGTACCAAGGACGCCATTGATAAAACGGCTGGATGTGTTACCGCCAAAGAGTTTGGCCAGTTCTACCGCTTCATTAATGGCTGCCTTTGCTGGTACCGTATTATTAAACAGAATCTCGTAGATTGCAAGCCTGAGAATATTTTTATCCACGCGGGCCATTTGTTGTAATGGCCACTCGCGGGCCGCGCTCTGGATATGTGCATCGATATCCGCCAGGTGATCGCATACGCCGATGATCAACTCACTGGCATATTCCACCACCTTTGGCTGGAGGTGGCGTTCCTCGGCATGACGCTGCAAAACCTCCGCAGGTAGATGCTGCGCGGTGTCATATTCATAAAGTGTTTGCAAGGCGATCATGCGCGCTTGTCTGCGTATCCCTATTGGCATACTGTCCTCGTGTAGTCGCTTTCTACTACAGAAACGTACCTAAAATCGCTTTTCAGGTACAGCATTACAATGTGTCTGGCGAAGGTCAGGCGGTGTGTGTTCAAGCGACATCCTGGATATAGATGTTGATTTCACGTACCTGCATGCCCACGATATGCTCCAGGGCTGCTGCGACCTCCTCCTGTACGGCGGCGCCTACACTAACGATATCGACGCCTGATTCTACGACTAGATAGAGATCAGCTGAGACGGTGTTCTCTTTGACGGTCAGGGAAACGCCTTTGCGGGGAATTTCACGCCCCAGCCAGCGCGTCCAGGGATCTTGAGATCGGGCCATATATGCCACGCCGGATATCTCTAACGCGGCGTGAGTGACGATGGTTGAGAGTACTTGTGGCGCGATCCGTACCACTCCCAGTGCTTGATTGGCCATTGGTTTGCCCCTCCCAGAGTTACCTGTTCCGTTGCCAGGTGAGAATTTGTTTCCTTCCTGGCGGAATTGTTTGCTGGATCTCTTCTCTGTCAAGCATTGTCTCTCTTGCGCGGAAGGTTGTCAAGTCTCTCCGTATCAACTTCAAGCTTTGCCCTGTTCTTTGTTTGCCCATCCATGCGCCTGGCAAAGGCGCATTGGGGCATTATGCCGTTGCTGGCCCTTTTGTCTCTGTTTGGAACGGCGCGCGCCGCTGGGGACACTTTGCCGTCGCCCTGCGACCAGTTTAAACGCTCACCAGGCCCAGTTCGCGCAAGATACCAGCCGTTTTTGCTAGATCGTCTCCACTGCTGACATTGAGCATAGTGGTACCTTTAGCGATCCTTTTGACCATACTGGTGAGAGCCTGACCAGGACCAATCTCGATAAAGGTTGTGACGCCAGCGCTGACGAGGTATTCTATGCTACGAATCCACTGCACTGAAGAGGCAATCTGCCTGCTCAGTTCCTCGCGAATATCCTCTGCCTCGCTCAGCGGGATGGCCTGAATATTGCTGATCAAAGGGATGCGCGCGTTTGCGACAGGCGTGGTGGCGATGGCCTGTGCCAGGCCGGCTGCAGCGGGTTGCATAACTGGCGAGTGAAAAGCGCCGCTGACCGCCAGTGGCATGACTTTTTTAGCACCCCGCGCCTTCGCCAATTCCATAGCCAGGTTCAGGGCTTTTAGTTCGCCCGAAATCACAATCTGGCCAGGCGCGTTATAGTTAGCGATAGCTACCTGGCCCTCGCCTGGATGCGTGCCTGTTTTCTCCGCGCTGGCCCTTGCTGTGGCTTCCTCGCAGATCTCCTGCAGGCTTGTCTCACCTAACGCGATAACCGCGGCCATGCTGCCCGGACAGAGGGTCCCCTCCAGGTGCATCAGGCGACCACGTTCGCGCACCAGGTATACAGCGTCCTTCAAAGTCAGTGAACCGGAGGCTACCAGAGCCGTGTATTCCCCTACGCTGTGGCCAGCGGTAAAAGCGGGAGTGAGTGGCGTGGTCCACGAGGAGAGAGCAGTCGCCGTTGGCGCGGAGAGCGTCTCTTGCAGAGCGACCAGCAAGGCCAGGCTGACAGCCACAAGCGCGGGCTGCGCGTTAATTGTCTCGCGCAGCGTCTCGTCGGGTCCAGTAAAGCACAACTGACTGAGCGAGAAACCCAGTGCCTCGTCTACTTCAGTGAAAACGCGCCGCGCCGCGGGTGAGGCCGCAAAGATATCGGCGCCCATGCCCACTGCTTGACTGCCTTGTCCAGGAAAAAGAAAGGCAATTCTCGTCATAGTAGTTTCTGTCTCTACAAAAAAAGAGGCAGGCATATGCTCCTACCTCTTTTTAACTAATTACTTTTTTTAGTCTTTGGGTAAAAAACCTGGCGTCCGCGATAGGTCCCACAGTTGGGGCAGGCATGATGAGCCCGGCGTGGTTTGCGGCATTGTGGACATGCCACCAGTTGGGGCAGGGTCAAATGATGATGTGACCGCCGCTCACCCTGGCGGGCATGCGATGTACGTTGTTTAGGTAACGCTCCCATTGTTCAAATCTCCTGTTCCGCCGGTATGCCCTACGGTGGAATGTCAGGCATACTCAAACGTTGTTTGCGAATAATAACATCGGGCACGAGAGTTCTCGTGTCAGCTATGACAGTGACCCGTCTTGTAAGAGCTTTTCCAGAACGCTCAGACGCTGATCTACCTCAGGCTTACAGGCGCAAGGGCCAAGATTCAGATCCTTGCCACACTGTGAGCAGAGTCCCTGACAATCTTCCTTACAGAGCGTGACCATTGGCAGGGCGAGCAGAACATTTTGTCGTACAGCCTCTGTCAGATCCAACTGGTGATGATCGTCGAGCGGGAAGATCTCTTCCTGATCAAAGTCGGGCGTCGGCATCCCGGTAAGGATATCAACGGTCGGATAAAACAGTTCTTCAAAAGTCACATGCATCGGTTGCTCAAAGTCCTGCAAGCAACGGGTGCAGGTGAGTCCGAGGGTCAGATCGACCCAACCATCTACGAGCAGACCCTGATTGGTGCGGCGCATACGCGCGTGTCCCTCGATCGGGCCTAGCGTTTGCAGGTCGTTATCGAGTGTGATCTCGTCATCTTCTTGAAAGTCCGTTACAAATGAAGTCCCTACGATGGACTTCATTAGTTGCGCCACGTTAAAAAGCATTGCATCCATAAAATTCTCTACGCGCAGAGATCCCGCCTTGTAACAGGAGGGGATGCGCGCTACCCCCTTTTTAAGCGATCCCTTGCAGGAGAACATTTTTGCGCCGGAATGCCCAAACCGTTTATCATTTCGCTGTTTCTACCAGTAGGGAGATGTGAGCCTACCGAAATAATGTGGCGCAGTTGAGGACGATTTTCAACGCATGCCCGATTATTATAGGAGAAGTTTACCAAAAAATCAAGCCTCTTCTCCTACTTCTCCCAGAGCCAGTTAAAAGTTTTTTTGCCCCGCCCGCCCCGTCAAATCTCTGCAAAACACAAGGGGTGGGTAGTGGACTTGCTGGTGCTGCTTAGAACAAATCAGATACTGTTTGGCGAACTCCTTTTATGAGCTGCTGCGCGGCTCAGCGTTCCTGGGATGTGGGCTGATGAGCGGCTGGCAGGGCCGCTCATCAGCCCACATCCCAAAACAGGGGCGAGGCGCCATAGGCGCCGAGGAGTCCAGCGGAAGAGTTCGCCAACGCTATCAAATCAGGGATAGCTCATATATGGAGCGCGCGGGTGAGCAATCATGGCCTCTGGCAGGTATTTTCTGCTTTCTCTGCGCGAGGGAGAGCGCGTGACTGTAGCGCAAGCAGCTAAGCCTGGTCATACCTGCGTATTGGCCGGGAAGAGGTGTCCCGTGAGAAATTTTCTGGTATCGCGTCATCATCAGCCCAATCCTCGTCGTCTCGCACGAACATTGGTCCGCCCATGGTATCGGCTGCCAGGGAGGATGCGCGCTGGCTGGTAGGGCGCGAGGAATTGCTCCGCTCATCCTCATAATACGCCTCGGCTTCGGCTTCGTCACTCTGGCCCAGCGTAGCCAGCCCTTTCTCGATGCTGAGAATTGAGCGACTGATATCAGTTTCGACGCTATTCAGGTGATCGCGCAGGGCGCGCAGAGTTTCCACGACGTAGCCATCGGCTTCCGTTTTTAGCATTGCTGCTTCTTCTTCTGCTCGCCGTACCAGACCCTGCGAACGTGTCTCAGCCACTTTGAGCAGACCTTCGCGGTTGACTGCTTGCTCGGATTCATCGCGCGCGCGCGCTAGCAGGGCGTTAGCTTCCGCCTGCGCCTGCGCAAGGATACGCTCTTTATCCTGGATAATGCGCCGCGCCTGTTTGATCTCTTCGGGAATCGTCGTACGCAACTGGTCAACGATATTCAGAATATCCGCCTCTTTGACAATGATCTGACTGACCAGTGGCATTCGGCGGCTACTCGCGATAAGATTTTCCAGGCGATCAACAAGATATAATATATCCACGCTCTGGCTCCATACCACCTTTGCTGTAACTTGGAAACGCGCTACGTGCCAAACTTCTTTTGTAACGCCTGTCTCACGACCGGGGAGAGCATGTCGTCTACGTTGCCTCCCAGGCGTGTGACCTCTTTGAGGAGTGAGGAACTGATGAACAATTGCTCCAGATTGGTAAAGAGGCAGACCGTCTCAATCTCTGGTGCTAGCTTATGGTTCATCAGACCTTGCTGAAACTCTGAATCAAAATCGTTAGATGAGCGCAGCCCCTTAATAATTACCTGCCCACCTAACTCGCGCACATGGTCTGTAGTCAGGCCAACATATGTATCAACGCGCACATTCGAGAGATCTTCGCTGGCAATGACCGAGCGCCAGAGTTCCAGGCGCTCCTCCACGCTAAATAATACGTTTTTGGCCGGGAAGGCGTAAACCGAGACAATCAGCGTATCAAAGAGCCGCGCAGCTCTGCGCGCAATATCAAGGTGCCCATTTGTTAATGGGTCAAAACTGCCCGGATAAACTGCAATTTGCTCAGATCCCTTCTGATTACTCAATGCTTTTCTCCCTTTAAAGCTGGATCTACGTCGTTGTGATACTCACGATCTGGTGACGTTTTTCGGTTGCAACCTTACCTGATTTCCTCTATTTTACCAGATGGGTCCGCTTTAAGTTCTCTGGCCTGATAGTATCCCGAATTAATAATGCTTCGCTGTTGAGGATACTGCAATATTAAACCATATCGGTGGATTTTCGACAATAGCGCTTCTTAAAAAGAGGAGGCATAAAGTGTAAACAAAGTGGGAAGCTGGCAGGCGCGTCTGCCAGCTTCCCACTTTGTTTACACTTTATGCCACGGCAGCTTTGACTGTGCGCCTGATGCGTCCGCCGATCATTTCGCCGAAGCCAATGGCACCAAGTCCGAGCAGGAGATGGATGATGTTGATCAACTCGACGTTGGCGCCGCTGGCCTTCCATCCCTCTTGCCAGAGGCCGACAATGGCGACGACGAGGCCGAAAAGAAAGGTGCCCGCGGCCAGGCCGAAGCTGCCACCTTTGAGGCGGCCCTGGATCAGGCCGATGGCCCAGAGCGAGAGCACAACGAGGATGCCCAGTAGCATGTGAATGCCTTTGAGGGCTGGATTCGTGTACGGTAGGGCCGGATTGCCCCAGAAGATGAGACCCAGGACCAGGGCCAGCAAAGCCGTGGCACGTAGGATCATCTGTGTAATGGTTAAAGCTTTCATACCAATCACTCCCTGTGTATGTAGTGAGGAGTTTGCGCTCCCCAGGCTATTTCCGTGCTTCAGAAATGCGCTGGTTCTATCTTACAATTCTTCCGTCACTCTGACAACGCTCGTTCAAGGCGTTGTCGCTCGCTTCAGGCTGCGCCTTTGCTTTGCGCGCCTCGCTCGCTTTCTGCGTGGTTGTCATGATGGGTAGAGCGACCAGGATGGCGAGGAGGGCGAAAGCGCCACCTGCCAGGAAAGGCAGGCCGGGTTCAATGCTGAAAAGCGCTCCGGCAATCAGTGGGCCGATAGCGCGGCCCAGACCTCCCAGGCCCTGTGAGAAACCCAGGATCTCGCCCTGCTCGTCAGTTGGTGTGAGCAGCGAGAGCAGGGCTGAACTGGTAGGTGTGACAGCTCCATCGCCCAGACTGAGGATAGCGGTCGCGATTAGTAACAGAGCCAGGCTGTTACTCCAGCTAAGCAGCACCAGGCCCAGAGCCAGGAAAGCCAGCCCGCAGAGCATGAGATTGCTCTCACCCCGGCGTTTGACGATCTGCCTGACCAGGCCACCCTGCATTACCATAATGATTACGCCGATATAGGTAAAGATATAGCCATTCTGGGTTGCTCCCCAGCCGAAGTTTTTCTGCGTCAGTAGCGCGAAAACAGCTTCCATCCCTGTAAAGGCCAGGGTATAAAGCAGGTTGACCAGAATCAGGCGGCTGATGGCTCTGTGGCGTATTACCTTGTTCCAGGCGGAGAAGAGCAGGACTGGCCCTCTATGGGCGGGCGCGTGTTCCTGCCTCTTGCGCGTTTCCGGCAGTAGCAAGAAGACTAGCAGCGCGTTAAGCAGGGCCATAATTGATGCGATCCAGAAGGGCAAGGTGCTGTTAGACGCGGAGAAGATGCCGCCCAGGATTGGTCCGACAACAAAGCCCATACCAATGGCCGCGCCAATTATGCCCATGCCAGCCGCGCGCTTCTCAGGCGGTGTCACATCCGCGACTACCGCCTGAGCCGAGCCAATATTTGAAGCACCAATCCCGCCGATTACGCGCGCGCAGAGCAAGAGCGCGAGCGAACTTGCCAGGCCGGTCAGCACGAACGAGAGTGCCTCAATGCAGAGCGAGATCATGATGATGCGCTTACGCCCATAGCGGTCCGAAAGAGCTCCAAGCATGGGAGTAAATAGAAACTGGGCCAGAGCATATGTCGTGAGAATTAGCCCTACCTCAAATGGGCTGGCGCCTAGATGCTCGGCCCAGAATGGCAATAGCGGGATTACCAGGCCGAAGCCGGTAAAATCGATAAAAATAGTCACTGCCATTAAAAATAGTGGTGAGCGTAAGATTTTTCCCATTGATTAAGAACTTTCTCAAACAAATCAGATTAGTAGTTCCCATACATATTATAAGTGTCCTTTGCCACCAGCCCTCTGATCGTCGCTCATCCCCGATTTTGTAAAATCAGGCAAAAAGCAGCGGGATGCTGGTGGCTGGCGAACGCGGTTGCGCTCACCAGCCACCAGCATCCCGCTGCTTTTTGCCGACCAGAGAACCACCATAATATCAGTTGACGACTGCGTTGCAAGAATCCGTAGTAGGTAGATATAAAGGTAGCGTATAGTCTGGTTGCGAGTGTTTCAGGTATTGCGCATCAACCATTTGCGCACCTGGGCATAGCGTTGCGCGAACTGCTGAGGTTGCACATGATCGTAAGGCTTTCTGCCCATACGCGGTTGAATTTCCAGGTAGGCGTTATCTAGATTGTTGAGAGAGAGCAGCTTCTGGCGTACCAGCAGCCAGACATCGTTCAGATCCTGTTCGCTGCCCAGGGCGATTTTGCTGAGGGCCAGGCTGATATAATCGAAGTAGAATACGTCGATATATCCGTACGGGCCAACATAAGGGGCATGTTCCTGCCAGGTCCAGGGGATAGGGATCACGTCTTCAGGGGAAGTGAAAGCCGTGCTCAGGTTGACGCGTTCCGAACTGCGCCGAATTGCCTGGGTCATTTTCTCTTCGTCGGATGTTTCCATCACAAGATTGAGAGTGGTGGAAGTGCTGGAGCGCAGGCCAAGATGAACGAGGACTGCATCGCCTGTCAGATAGAGATTGCTAGGTTGTTGAAATGCCATTGCCAGAACCTGCAAAAATTGTTCGATGCTGGCCTGTGAAACAACATCGCTTGTGGAATAGCGCAAACTCATTATACCTCCGTTTCCTTCAGCCGTTGAAGGGATCTGCAAAAATTGGTCAAGGTATGTGAATGGCCTTTGTCGGATATGCACCAAAAAGCGCTCTGGAATGGTGACGCTTTATCCAGAACGCGTTTGCTATTGGTTATCAGTGAACGTGATCGACACTTCTATTATACAGGAAAAAAGCCATAAATAGGAGTATTTATCCCTTGATAAGGGCAAAGAAAACTTTTTTTCTATAAAACTAGTTTTTTGCGGGAGCAACAGGAGCGCGTGTCCTCCCCGTCCCTTTTGTTTTGACTTTGTTGGCCAATGACACTCTTGCTCAACTCTCCCGCCCACCCTTTTTTGCAGACGAGCAAGACGGGCGAGCCTGTCTTGCTCGTCTTCTTGGAACCTGGGGTGGAACTTGCGCCTCAGCATCGCTTTCGCTAACAGCGTCTGTTTTGAAGAGATTTGGCGGGGAGGCAAAAACTGTTTTTGACTGCTTTTGAAAAAGCAGTGATGGCTCATTAATGAGCCATAAAATCCTGCCAGAATAGATGCATGCGTTCGCGCAGGGGGGCGTGTTCTGGTTTGTGCAGGTAGGGATCGATTTCCCAGAGGCGGGCAGCCAGTGTACGGGCCTGCTCGATCAGGTCGAGATCGTTGAGATCGGCGACCTTCAGTTCAGGCATACCGCTCTGGCGCACGCCTATAAAGTCGCCGGGACCGCGCAGGCGTAGATCATGCTCGGAGAGTTTGAAGCCGTCATTGGTATCCTGAAAGACGATCAGCCGATCCTGGGCTTGCAGGCTGGCTTCCATACTGAGGACGTAACAGTAGGATTGGTCTTTGCCGCGTCCAACGCGTCCGCGGAATTGATGGAGTTGGGAGAGGCCAAAACGGTCGGCGTCCTCTATGACCATGACTGTCGCGTTAGGTATATCGATGCCGACCTCGATGACCGAGGTTGCCACCAGGATATCCAGCTGTTGGTCGCGGAAGTCGCGCATGATTTGATCTTTCTCAGCTGGTTTCATGCCTCCATGCAGCAGGCCCAGGCGAAGTTTAGGGAAGACCTCTCTGCTCAGGCGTTCGTGTTCTACGGTCGCGGCCTTAGCGGCTAGCGTTTCGGACTCTTCGATGAGTGGACAAATAATAAATGCCTGGTGGCCCTCGGCGACCTGCTGAGCGATAAGATAGTTGGCCTCGCCGCGTTTCTGGCCGGAGCGCCAGCGCGTGATGATTTTCAGGCGTCCGGGTGGTAGTTGATCGATGACCGAGACATCCAGGTCGCCGTAAAGCGTCAGGGCCAGGGTGCGTGGAATTGGTGTGGCGGTCATGACCAGCATATGGGGATGGTAGCCCTTCTGGCGCAGGGCGTCGCGTTGTTCGACGCCGAAGCGGTGTTGTTCGTCGATGATTACCAGTCCCAGACGCCGAAAATACACATCTTCTTGAATCAGCGCGTGTGTGCCGATGGCTACCAGTGCCTCGCCGTTTTCCAGCGCGGCTTTGCTCAGATTGCGTTCGCGCGCCTTGAGGCTACCAGTCAGCAGGACAGTTTTAATACCGAACGGTTCCAGCATAGTGCCGATACTGCGGGCGTGCTGTTCAGCCAGCAGTTCAGTGGGGGCCATAATCGCGCCCTGGAAGCCATTCAACGCGGCAACCAGCAGGGTAGCCGCCGCTACAGCGGTTTTGCCCGCGCCGACATCGCCCTGTAGCAGACGGCTCATAGGCTGGCTTTTCGCCAGGTCACCGAGGATCTCCTGAATGACCCGGCGTTGCGCATCTGTAAAGTGGAAAGGCAGGGTAGCCTCGAAAGCTTTATCCGTCGCGATTGTTGACCAGAGCGTACTGCTCAGGGCGCTTGCGTCCTCGGTGGTACTGGCTGGAACCGCGCTGGAAATGGGCGGCAGTTGTTCGGCATTGAGAAAAATTTTCGTCAGGTCGATCTGGAAAGCATTGCCCTGCGGAGCTTCACGTTGCCAGCGCATGCGGCGTTCCTGCATGCCCAGTTGGATTAGAAAAAGCTCATCAAAGGCCAGGCGGCGGCGCGCGTGCTCCAGCGCTTGCTCGTTTTCTGGATAGTGAATCTGCGTGACGGCCTCTGGCAGCGGTATCAACTCACCGGCTGTGCGTAGCCAGGGCGGCATATGGTCGAGCAGTGCGTGGGCGTAGTGATCGACCGTCCATTTGGTGTAGCGGCGCAGCGTTTTGGCATGCACCCCCTCGGTCAGGGGATAGATTGGTACCAGGCGACCTGTGTTCAACGCATCGCCCTGCTCTGGCAGTTCGTGACTGCGCACGGAAAACTCGACTTTGTTGCCGAAGCGCTGTTTGACGCCCGTCACGACCAGCCATTCGCCTTTGGCCGCGTACAACTGTTTCTGTAAATAGCCCTGATTAAACCAGGTGACATTGATGCGTCCGGTCTCATCGCCGATCGAAGCGATGGTGCGCGCGACCCTTTTGTTAGTGTATTTCGTCTCCACTTCCCAGATCAGGCCGATGGTAGTTGTCACCTCCTGGAAAGGGATTTCCGCGATTTTGGTCAGCTTACTGTAATCGCGATGCTGGCGCGGAAAATAGAAGAGCAGATCGCGAATCGTGCGCAGACCCAGTCCGCGCAACTTTGTCGCCATCGAGGCGCCCACGCCCGGCACTGCCGTCACATCAGCGCTGAGCAGCGCCAACGAGGCATGGCCAGCCGATATGTCGCGCTCCAGTTGCAGTGGATTTTCGGCCCGCATCTGCTCCCCGCCTGACTTTGGCGCTATCTTTTTGAGGTCCGGCGGCGTTCTCTTTGTCTCTGAAGGTGTGGCCAGGTTGTCGGCTAACTGCCGGCTGGCCGCTGGTCTTGAGACAGGCGAGACAGATGCCAGCCGGCGCGTCCTTGCGGGCTGTGCTGTATGATGATTGTTGTTCTCTTCTGTGTCCGTGGCTGGCGCGCCTGGGGGCAGTGAGAGAGCTGGCCTGTCTGGCTTGCCCGTGGCTGGAGCGTTTGTGGGGAGTGAGAGCTCAGATATGGCTGTGGCTGGCACGCTATTCTGCTCCATCTCATCCAGGATGCTGAGTGCCGCGCGCACATTGCTCGAACGTTGTAGCGGATCTTGCTGGCGATAGCTCTCCAGGTGCTCCATCAAGCGGTGCAGGGTACGCCGGTCCACCCCGGCCTCTTTGCCAAGCGCGCCAAAATCCTCGGCCCAACGCGAAGCAAACAGCTCCAATCCACCCTGGACCAGCTTATCCTGATGGTTATTGCGCTGCTCGTATTGTAGAACTTTGCGTGCCTTCTCTATATGGGCCGCGATAGCAGTGTGATTTGACATAATAATTAATCTTTACAGTGCTTTGTCTGATATGTGCTCGATATGTGCCTCATTACTATAGTGGGTTCTGGGCAGCAATGTCAAGATCAGATTTTCTAGGCCAGGGCGGGGAGGCAAAAGCTGTTTTGGCCTGATTTTACAAAATCAGAGATAAGGAGCGTTTTTATAATAGGCACGAGGAGAAAGATTTTATCTCTGGTTGGTTGCTACGTTATGTTAGAATGAACGTTATTTATATAGAAAGATAAATGGGATAAACAGGGATAATTTGCCCGTTCGTTATGCTTTTGACTTATTGTTACATGCATACAAACGTACGAAGCATACAGTCTCAGGAGGAATAAATATGTCTGAGGAGTTTTACCAGCTATCTGATGAAGCGGAGGGATCTGGCCAGTCAGCGGAGGCGGGCAGTGCTCCGCGCGAGGGGACGCCTGGGAAGGCGAAGCTAGCGCGAGAGGCTCAACCAGGCCAGCAACTTTCTGAGTCGATCATACCAGAGCAGCCAGTGAATGCGTGGCCTCAGTATCCGCCGCCGCCGGAGTTTTACGCGAGCATGCCCGATCACGTCAACGTGCCAACCGGGCCTCTGCGACCAGTTCAGTATATGCCGCCAGCATTGCCTGCGTCTGATTACGGCTATCCTTCTCAAGGCTTGAGATATGGCTTGCAGCCAGTTTCTGAGGCGCGGCCACTGCCAGTAGGGCAGGCGCTGCGCGAACTGCCCCGGCAATATAAGAAGATCCTCTTCAGGCCTGGAGCGCGCTCCTTCCTGGAAGAGCAGGGCAAGGCCGAGTGGGGCATCATCTGGCTCCAATTGCTGCTACAGATGCTTCTGGCGGCTCTGCTGAGTATTCCAGAAATGCTCGTTTACACGCAAACGCATACGACTGACCAGGTGCCGTTTTTCACGAACATTTACCTGCTAGAACTTGTAGTTTTGCTCGTGCTTGCCCCGGCGATTTTCTTTGCCCAGGTAGGCATACAGTACCTGCTAGCCAGGGCCTTTAAGGGCATTGGTAGCTTTAAGCAGCAGGCATATAACCAGCTGTTGTTCTCGCTGCCACTGGGCATCATCTCAAGATTGCTTTCAGTTGTTTTTACCAGTTTGACGCGGGGATCGACCCTGCTGGCATTTTACCCGAACGTCTCTACCTCTACAGCTTTTGCGTCCGTGAATGGCGCATATCTGGTCGGGCTACTGGTCTTTGACGTGCTTGCCTTTGCTCTTAGCATCTATGGTCTTGTTTTAAATGTTTTCTCGCTCATGGCCGTTCATCGTATGTCGAGCGGTAGAGCTAGCGCTGCTGTCTTACTTCCGCTGGTGATACTGTTTCTCGTGGTCTTTATCGTGGCATTTGCAGTGGCGTTTTCCATGCTAGCATCTCATTTGCCCAACGGTTAGGCGCGATCAGAGAACTGCTCTTAAAAAGCTCTTTGAGCGTATCTAGCGCTCTATTTAAGCTTAAAGAGCTATGCCAGAAGCGGGAAGATGGCAAGCGCAGAGAATGTTTGCAAAGATCAAGATTTGCTCAAGGCGCAGTAATCTTTTGGGTGATGCCTGCTTTTTGCGTTGAATGCCCCGGGCGAGTGTGCTATGATGAAAGGCAAATGTGATATTCTTCTGGCTATTTCTGTAAATTTAAGCATTTTCAGGCGGGGTAACATAATGAGATAGCAAAGCTCTCTGTGTGGATAAAGGCCAGGAGAAGGCCCGCAAATAGCGGGTGAAGATACACCAGGGAATATGCTCGCTCTGTGAGGAAGGTTGTGCGTTCGTTGGATACTCTTGTTGGAACATCCATAGGTGGATATACGCTGGTAAAATTGCTGGGCACTGGCGGTATGGGTTCTGTTTACCTGGCGACTGATCCCACGGTCGGTCAGCAGGTAGCGGTGAAACTGATTCGCACGGAACTGGATGGCTATGCTGATTCCATGACGGCCCAACTTGCCCTGGAGCGTTTCAGGCAGGAGGCCCGCGCGGTTGCCGGGCTGGATCATTTGCATATTTTACCTCTCAATCGCTATGGCGAAGAGCAGACCTTGCAGGGGCCGCGTGCTTATATGATCATGCAGTATCGGCCTGAGGGGTCCTTGTGGGACTGGCTGCGCAGGCGAGCCGATTTCGCGAGTGGTCAGCTCCAACCGACACCGGCGGAGCAATCCGCTGGCCTGCCTATGAGCTGGCCTCTGGGTTTGGAGGAGGCTGCCGACTATTTGCAGCAGGCAGCGTCGGCTTTGCAGTATGCCCACGATCGCAGTATTGTCCATCGCGATATCAAGCCCGCGAATTTTCTCCTGCGCTTCGATTTACATGAGAAGCACGCGCATTTGCTGCTTGGCGATTTTGGCCTGGCCAAGGTTTTTACTGGCAGCTCGTCAACGCAAACGATTCTAGGTACACCAACCTATATGGCGCCTGAGCAGTTTGAGGGCGCGGCGCGACCCGCGAGCGATCAGTACGCGCTGGCCGTGATGATCTATTATCTGCTGGCCGGGCGTCCGCCGTTTGAAGGCGATCCTATGCAGCTGATGCGTCAGCATATCTCTTCCCCGGTCCCTTCGATCACCGCGATCAATCCGGATGTTTCTCCTCTGATCAATAGTGTACTGGTGCGCGCTATGGCCAAGCAGGGGGAGCAGCGTTTCCCCACTATCGCATCCTTTGCTGAGATGTTTACGGGTGTAACCAGGCAGGTGCTCTCCGGCCAGGCCCGAGTGATGCCAGGAGGATTTGCCCCCGCGTATACAGCCGCTAGAGATGATATGCCGGGTATGGCCCGGTCTGGCTTGGCCGCTTCTGGCCCGGTCTCGCCGCCGCAACCCCTGGTGTTGCCGGGAATGGTTGAACGCGGCTATAATACTCCCTTGCCTCCTATGTCATATCCGTCGCAACCATCCGGCGGGCAGATCTACATGACGCCATCGCCAATTCCTCAAGCGGGCAGGGGAATATACGGGGCTCAGAATCAGTCTGGTTATCAAGTCAATGGCGATGTTTACGCGCAGCCGTCACCATTTGTGCAGACGCCAGGATTTGCTCCAGGCTATCAACAATCCGGCGCTGCAGGTCAGGCCAGCGGGAAAGTGGGGCGCCGTGGCGCGTTGGGCTGGATTCTAGGAGGAACAGCGCTGGCCCTCGTCGGCGGGGGTGCTGGCTACTATTTCTATACACACAGTACACAGGCGAATACTCCCCCCGGCCCGGGTACACCGGCTAATCCGGCTCTGCATATTCTTAAGGGGCATAGCGCGTCCGTGACCAGCCTGAGCTGGTTATCTGATGGCAGTCAACTGGCCTCTGGTTCGCTTGATCAAACTGTACGCCTCTGGTCTACTGCCAATGGCACATTGACCCGCACCATTCAGACAAGTTCGTCAGTCAACGTGCTCGCCTGGAGTCCCGATGGCAGCCAACTGGCGACTGGTCAGGCGAATCATAGCCTCGTGCTCTGGAGCGCCAGCGGCTCAATGATCAAGCGCGAAACTGGCTGGGGTGCAGCTATCACCAGCCTTTCCTGGCGGACGGATGGCAACCTTCTCTTCATGGGTACAAATGGCAATGGCGTGCATGCTATCCAGCCATCTGATTACAGGCACTACGGGCGCAATAATCCAGCGGTCTTCGTCAACTCGATTGCGCAGTCGCCCGATGACAAGACGCTGGCTGTGGCACTGGCGGGCGGGAAAGTCTATTTCGCGGACCTGACCAAAAACTGGGATCAGTTGAGTGCTATTAATGCTGAGCACCGTTCGGCCTTTTCAGTGGCGTGGTCGCCAGATGGGAGTATGGTGGTGGTAGGCTATGAGGATGGTAAGGCTGTCATATATGATGCTGCCAGCAAGAAAGTCCTCTATGAACTCGCGCACAAGGCAGCCGTGAATAGCGTCGCCTGGAAGCCTGGCTCTACAAGCGCGGCACCTACCCTGGTCAGCGGCACCGCTGATGGGAGCGTCAATATCTGGAATCTCGCTGATAAGGGGTCGCAGATCATCTATTCTGCTCATAGTGACGCGGTACTGGCGGTTGCCTGGAACGCCACAATGCTGGCTTCGGCCTCCAAAGATCAGAGCGTGATTATCTGGCAGGCACCGAACTCTTAAACACTCTCAGAGAGATGATAAAGCACACGGAGGGAACAGTTCATCAGCCGTCTCCTCCGTTTTTTTCTATCCAGTGGAATTGTGTTGTATTGCGGAATGGCTATCGGTTATAGTTGCTCATAGAGCCGAGTGATTTGACGCTCTTTAGAGCAGTTCGGTATACTTTCATGTAAGGAACAGTGTTTCATCTGGTGAAACCGCGCGTCTACGCATTGTTGCGCAGAGATAGCTACGCCTCCCCTGGTCGCCCAAGCGCGTGCGGCCACATCACCACTGTTGGTAGTCAACGGGCAAAGAGCCCCGCTATATCTCCATCGCTGTTGTGACCTCCTCAGGCTGGATTGAGATGCGCATTTTTGTCCCGTTTAAGTGGGTGGGCAAGGCTATAGGGGTGTAAAATTAAGGTATGGCGTGTCAGAATGGTCTAAGTATCTGGTGTTTGCTTGAGAAAGAATGGGCATGATGGAACGGAAAATGACGTTAGCTGAGATTAACGGTTTAGAGCAGGAAGCCTTTGTGCAGGCGCTGGAGGGACTCTTTGAGGGCCAGCCCTGGATTGTGACCCTGGCGTGGTCGAGACGCCCCTTTGCCAGCGTTGAGGGTTTCTATCGTATCCTTTGCTCTATTATGTACGAGGCACCTCTGGAAGAGCAGGAGGCTCTACTTAATGCTCATCCTGATCTGGTGGGGCGCGCTGCTCTGGCGGGGACGCTTTCTCCCGCTTCAACCAATGAGCAGGCAACCGCTGGCCTGGCTGCTCTTACACCCGAAGAGGTTGTGGCTTTTCAGCGCTATAACCAGGAGTATCGCGCGCGTTTTGGCTTTCCTTTTGTCATTTGCGCTCGCGTCAACAAGAAGGAGAGCATTCTGGCAGGTTTTGAGACGCGCCTGACGCACGCGTATGAGCAGGAGATTGGCCTGGCGCTGGCGGAAGTCGCGAAAATCTGCGCTTTACGTCTGGCGGACCTTGTGGAGGCGGTGCCTGTTTACGACTGAGATGTAAGTAAGAGAAATGGCTCTTTGCCATTTTTATTTTGAACTTGCTGTTCTGTCAAAGCTCCAGTCACCTTCGTCCAATCTCGCGGGACGCGCTCATGGCAAATAGAGTTTGACAGGCTGCTATAGTGGAGCATATATGGACGAAAATTATTCTTGTTCAATCAGTTATGGGAAACTTCGTATTCCCGTCTATCGCGTTTATGCTCAGCCTCTGATGAGTATCAGTTCGATTCCTGAGTCTCGTTTTACCGGACGCCCGAATACACTGTTCGCTCTGGAGGTCGATGTTGAGGTCTTTGGCGATAACTTTTTGCCTGCCTATACTGAAGGTGACAACAGCAATGTGGTCGCGACCGATAGTATGAAGAATTTCGTCTTGCGCCAATCTCTGGCCTTTACTGGTTCGACCCTGGAGGATCTGCTGGCATTTCTGGGTCAGCGCTTCCTGGACACCTATACCCAGATGCAAAGTTTGCGCCTGACCGCTCGCGAAATACCCTTTCTGCCGATCTCTCTGCCTGATGCCGTGACTACAACTCGGCAGAGCCAGGTGCTGTTTAGCCGCTCGCATAGCGATTTTGCCCAGGCCAGTATGACATTCGCTCGCGCTAACCAGCAGTCGATAATTACCGCGCATAATTGTGGTCGAACTGGCCTGGAGCTTTTTAAAGTCACGGGAAGCGCGTTTACCCATTTTGTGCGCGATGAATATACGACGTTGCCAGAGCGCCAGGATCGCCCATTATTTATTTATCTTGATGTTTCCTGGACTTACGCCGATGTGAGCGCCCTGACCGCCGCTGATCACGCGCTCTATGTGCCCTCTGAGCAGGTGCGCGACCTGCTTCAGGTGGTCTTTGATGATTTTGTCAGCGAGTCGATTCAACACCTGGTCTACGAGTTTGGCTGCCGCCTGCTTGAGCGTTTCCCTCAGCTTGGCTCACTGACATTTGAGGCCCAGAATCGCACGCGCGAGCTAATCGTAGCGGCGGAAAATAATGGCGCTGAGAAGGTTTATAGCGATCCTTTTTCGGCATTTGGCACGATTCACCTGTCGTTTCAAGCCAATAAATAAAGTGAAAAGGCGCGCAAACCATGTGGAACGGTGGGTGTGAAGATCGAGACGCCAGCGCGTGGTCCTCTGATGAGTGGGACGCGCCATCCACGTGGCGCCAGCTCTGATGCATGGCGTTGCTTAGCAATGGGAGAGGCTTTATGGTTGGTAGATTGACAACGCACGTGCTGGATGCTATGCACGGTGTGCCCGCGGCGGATCTACAGATCCAGCTTTGGCGTCTGAGCGCGCAGGGGGAGCAGCGGGAATTGTTGAAAGTGACGCGTACCAATGAGCAGGGCCGCACGGAGGAGCCGCTTTTGCGGGACGAGGAGCTACTTCCCGGTGCTTACGAACTGCTTTTTGCTGTGGGGGCTTACTTCGCGGGACGAGGAGTTGCCTTGCCAGAACCGCCGTTTCTAGATATTGTGCCCATCCGCTTTGGCCTCGCTGACGCTAGCGCTCATTATCATGTGCCTTTGCTGGTCTCGCCATGGTCATACAGCACCTATAGAGGGAGTTAGATGGATGTCTCAGACATATGAGGACGCAGCTCGCCTGGTTATGGAGCGCTGCGATCTCCTGGCGACGTTTAGCGAGGAGCAGGGCCGGGTGACGCGCCGTTTCGCGAGCCCGCCTATGCGCGGGGTTCATGAGAAACTTAAGAACTGGCTGCTGGCCGCTGGCATGAGCGCGGAGATCGATGCACTGGGGAATCTGCTTGGGCGCAGGGCTGCTATGCAGCCTGGTGCGCGAACCCTGCTTCTGGGTTCGCATCTGGATACGGTGCGCGACGCGGGCAAGTATGATGGTGTGCTGGGGGTGATGATCGCGCTGGTCTGCCTGGAGCGCCTGCACGAGCGCGGGGAGCGTTTGCCCTTCGCGCTAGAGTTGCTGGGCTTTGCCGATGAGGAGGGGCTGCGCTATCAGTCGGTGTATATGGGGAGCAAGGCTATGAGTGGCACATTTCAGACGCGAGATCTGGAATTGCGCGATGCTCAGGGAATTTCCATGGCTGAGGCATTGCGCGCTTTTGGATGCAATCCTGATCCGGCTCTGCTGACGCGAGCACGCTGGTCGCGTGAGGACCTGCTTGGTTACTGTGAAGTACATATCGAGCAGGGGCCCGTGCTGGAGGCGCGTAACCTGCCGCTGGCTGTGGTGACTTCGATTGTAGGGCAGCAGCGCATGATTTTTCAGTTTAGCGGCGTGCCTGGACACGCCGGGACGCTGCCTATGGAACTGCGCCATGATGCCCTCTGTGCCGCCGCTGAATTTGTGGTAGCAGTGGAGACCCTGGCCAGAAGCGTGCCTGGACTTGTAGCGACGGTCGGCCAGTTGGAGGTTCAGCCAGGAGCCAGCAATGTTGTGCCGGGCCATGTCACTTTGAGCCTGGATATTCGCCACGAGGATGATGATCTGCGCGATCGTTCCGCCAACCAACTCTGCGGGCTGGCTGAGCAGCTTTGCGCGCGGCGTGGCATCAAGTGTGCCTGCCAGAGCGTTCAGCGTAGCGCGACTGTGGCCTGCGCGCCCGGATTGTGCCAGCGCTGGCAGGAGGCGTTGAGCGCTGAAGGCTATCCCATCTTTACCCTTGCCAGCGGTGCCGGTCACGATGGCGTGGCTCTCAGCGCTTTGACCGAGATTTCCATGCTCTTTGTGCGCTGCCAGGGCGGGATCAGCCATAATCGCGCAGAGGCGGTGCAGGAGCTGGATGTAGCGGCGGCCATCGCTGTGCTGGAACGCTTTCTCCTGCTCACAGCGCGAGAAGTGCAGCAGGGGCAGGCGTAATATGCTGAAAGATTTGGCCTGGCCAGGGCAGATAGAGAAGCCGCGTCTAAGAGACCAGCCAGGCATTTGCCTCCAATGGTCTGGCTGGCCTTCATTGAATAGAATGGGGCCTTGCCTCTGGCCACTGGCTCGCGCAGAAAGGTGGAGCATGCATGAGTCTGTATGATATGCTGATTCGCGCCGGAACTCTGGTAACATCAACCGGGAGTGTAGAGGCTGACCTGGCTATCGCTGATGGCAGCATAGTAGATATTGGCCCGCATTTATTCGGTTCAGCTAAACAAGAGGTCATTGCCAGTGGCATGACTATTTTTCCCGGCGTGATGGATGCCCATGTGCATTTTAACGAGCCAGGCCGCGCGGATTGGGAGGGCTTTGCCACAGGCACTCGCGCCCTGGCAGCGGGTGGCACTACGACGTTTTTTGATATGCCCTTAAACGCCTCTCCGCCAACCCTGGATGCCGCGAGTTTTGCGTTAAAGCGGCGCGCTGCTGAGGCGACTGCGCTGGTAGACTTTGGCCTGTGGGGCGGCCTGGTGCCAACTAATCTCGCGCAATTGGATGAGCTGGCGGCCTGTGGTGTCGTTGGCTATAAAGCTTTTATGTGCAATAGTGGCATTGCTGATTTCTCCGCGGTTGATGATCAGGCGCTCTACGATGGTATGCAGAGCGCGGCCCGCCTGCGCAAACTGGTAGCCGTTCACGCCGAGGATGAGCAACTGACCAGCGCGCTGGCCCGCCAGGCGCTAGCAGAGGGACGCACCGGTATTCGCGCTTACCTGAGCTCACGTCCCATAGAGGCTGAACTGCGCGCGATCGGACGCGCGATCTCTATGGCGGAGGAGACCGGCTGCGCGCTGCACATTGTCCATGTCAGCTCTGGCGGCGGGGTTGCGCTGGTAGCTGAGGCCAGGGCACGCGGCAGCGATATCACCTGCGAAACCTGTCCCCATTATCTGGTACTGACCGCAGAGGATGTGGAACGCCTGGGCGCTGTGGCCAAATGCTCGCCGCCCATACGCGCCCGGGTAGAACAGGAATTGCTCTGGCAACAGTTGCTGGCTGGAGAGATTCAATTTGTGGGTTCGGACCATTCACCCGCTCCACCCTCGTTGAAAACGTCAGCGAACTTTTTCCAGGTCTGGGGCGGCATCTCTGGTTGCCAGTCATTGCTCTCATTGCTACTCACCGAAGGGTATGTAGCCCGCTCTCTGCCACTGTACCTGTTGACCACGCTGACCGCGGAGGCGGTAGCGCGTCGTTTCCAGATACCTCGTAAGGGCCAGATAGCGCCTGGAGCGGATGCTGACCTGGTGCTGGTGGACCTCCAGGCTCAGGGCGTGTTGCGCGCGGAAGATCTACACTACCGTCACCAGCAAAGCCCCTACCTCGCTCGGTCCTGGCAGGGTCAAATAGTCCAGACACTTGTACGCGGCGTGACGGTTTATCAGCGAGGCCAGTTTCCGCTTGCCCGGCATGGGCAACTTCTGACACCTGTAGGGCGGACTTAAGAGGCGAGGAGATTTTGTATGTGGAAGACTTTTTTACAGCCAGGCAGCCTGACGGAGGCGCTTGATCTGCTCGATCAGTATGGGTCGAACGCGCGCCCAATCGCGGGCGGAACGGATGTGCTGGTCGAACTCGCGCGTGGCGTCAAACCTACGCAGACATTGATAGATCTGAGCGCGCTGCCAGGTCTGGACTATGTGGAACTGCGTGATGAGTTTCTCTCAATAGGCGCTTTAGCCACGCATAATGCGCTTTTGCGCTCGCCACTTGGCTGGCAATATGCCTTGCCGCTCGCTCAGGCCTGCCAGGAGGTAGGCGCGCCTCAGATTCGCACGCGCGCGACGGTAGCCGGCAATCTCCTGACTGCCTCGCCTGCCAACGACACTATCCCGCCCCTGCTGGCGCTTGACGCCCGCCTGGTACTGACGAGCAGCACGGGCGAGCGTGTGCTGCCGCTGAGTCAGTTCTATCGCGGTGTGCGGCGCACTGAACTCCAGCCAGGCGAACTGCTGCGCGAAATCCGCGTGCCGGTGGGTCCGGGTGAGAGGCGGGGACTCTTTCTCAAGCTTGGTCTGCGCCGCGCTCAGGCCATCTCAGTCGTAAATGTCGCCTTGCTGCTCTCCTGGGTGGATGGAGTGGTGAGCGCGGCGCGGATTGCTCTGGGTTGTGTAGCGCCTACAGTCGTGCGTGCCAGCCATGTCGAGACCTTTCTGGTAGGCAAGCGCTTGGACGTGGAGCTCTGCCAGCAGGCCGCGCAACTGGTCGCGCGCGATTGCGCCCCTATAGATGATGTGCGTGCCTCCGCCGGATATCGTTTGCTTACTCTTACCAATCTGCTTGCCTATGGTCTGCAACGCCTGGCCATCCCGACCGAGTTTGTGCAGCCCCATCCAGTCTTGCTGCAAACCGAACTTGCCCCGCGCCCTCCGGCACCTCTGCCACTGCGCGCGTTGAGGGACGATGCCATTCAGACGACCATCAATGGTCGAACAGCGCGCTTCGCTCACGCGCGCAGGAAGACACTACTCAATTTTTTACGCGAGGATGCTGGCCTGACTGGCTGCAAGGAGGGCTGTGCCGAAGGTGAGTGTGGTGCCTGCACCGTCTGGCTGAATGGGCAGGCGGTCATGTCATGTCTCGTGCCCGCCGCTCAGGTGCATGGGGCGGATATTAAAACAATTGAATTTCAGTATCCGCAGGCGCAAGAACATGCCGACCCTGTGAACGCGGAGTCCGAGCCAGCTCTATCTCAAGGACCACCGGCAGACGAACCAGGGGAAGGTCGCTATCTGCAACCTTTGCGCCAGGCCTTTATCGACTGTGGCGCGGTGCAATGCGGCTTTTGTATTCCTGGCATGCTGATGGCCGGAGCCAAGCTTCTGGAGGAATGTCCTCAGCCTGATCTAGAGCAGATGCGTGTCGCTCTGAGTGGTAACATCTGTCGTTGTACCGGTTATCGTAAGATTCTGGATGCCCTGACCCAGGTTGGAGGGAGCAGTCATGAGCAATAATATTGGTGAGTCCCTCGCGCGCCCGGATGCCGCTGGCAAAGTCAGCGGCCAGACACGCTATCCCGCCGACCTGATCAAGCCGGGTATGTATCATCTGCAAGTTGTCTTCGCTGGACGCCCCCACGCGCGCATTCTGTCCCTTGAGACCACAGAGGCCCGCCAGCAAGCGGGTGTAGTCGCAGTGCTAACCGCTGCCGATGTACCCTACAATGCGTTTGGTCTCATCGACGCCGACCAGCCGGTTTTATGTAGCGATGTGGTGCGTTTTACTGGCGATAAGGTCGCGCTGATCGTAGCCGAGAGTAAAGAGGCGGCGCAGCAGGGGGCGCGCCAGGTCAAGATCAGCTATGAGGATCTCCCAGCCGTGACTGACGCCCGCTCAGCCCTGGAGGCCGATGCGCCCCTGGTTCACGAGGAGCATGGCAGCAATCAACTGCTGCACTTTCCGTTGCGCCGGGGCGATATCGTCAAGGGCTTTGCTCAGGCAGACCTTGTGCTGGAGGAGACCTTTACTACCTCCTGGCAGGAACACGCCTTTTTGCAACCAGAGGCGGGTATTGCATATATTGATACACAGGGACGAGTAGTAGTGGAGACAGCCGGGCAGTGGTTGCACGAGGATCGTCGTCAGATTGCGGCCATGCTTAAATTGTCTGAAGAGTCAGTGATTGTGCGCTACGCCGCGATAGGTGGAGCTTTTGGTGGACGCGAAGATCTCTCGATCCAGCATCTGCTGGCCCTGGCAGCCTGGAAATTGCGCCACCCGGTAGCTATAGTCTGGAGTCGCGAAGAATCGATGGTTGCCCACCACAAGCGGCATCCGGTCAGCATGCATTGTCGCTGGGGAGCCACGCGCGCGGGCAAAATAGTGGCGGTCGAAGCTCAGGCCATCGCCGATGGGGGAGCCTATGCCTCGACCAGCGTGGAGGTTGTCAAGGATATCGCCGTCTTTATGACTGGCCCCTATGATATTCCCAATCTTGCGGTCGATGGCTATGCAGTTTATACCAATAATATTCCCTCTGGCGCCTTCCGTGGCTTTGGCGCGCCCCAGGCCCACTTTGCCTGTGAAAATATGCTTACCCGCCTGGCGGAGGCGCTGGAACTGGACCCCCTGGAAGTGCGTCTGCGCAACCTTTATCGCGAAGGCAGTCTGGAGCCAACAAATATGCCCCTGCCAGCGGGCGTAAGCATTGTACCGGTCCTTGAGCGCTGTATCGAGGAGATTCACACGCGCTGGGGTTACGAGCGCGACGAGAGCCACGCCTTCCAGGTTCCCCAGCCAGGCGAAGCGCATTTGAAGCGTGGCCTGGGGCTAGCCTGTGGCATCAAAAATGTAGGCTATTCATTTGGTTATCCCGAAAAATCTACCGCCACGGTCGAAGTGTACGGTGCCGCCGGAGTGGAGCGGGCAGTCGTGCGAATTGGCGCGGCGGACGTTGGTCAGGGTAGTCACCTCGCGTTACGTCAGATCGCCGCGGGAGTTCTGCACATCTCGCCTGAGCACATCACCATGCTCTGTGACGATAGTCACGAAGCGCCCAACGCGGGCAGCGCCTCGGCCTCGCGCCTGACCCTGATGGCCGGACGCGCCGTCCATGACGCTACTCAGCAAGCGCGTGAGCAGTGGAGCTTTACCGACGACTATCGGGCCGAGGCCACAGTCACCTATCGCGCCCCTGCCACCACAGTCATCGATCCAGAAACGTACACCGGCACGCCTAACTATTGCTATGGCTACAGTGCCCAGGCCGTTGAGGTAGAGGTCAATTTGCTCACCGGCCAGGTTCAGGTCTTGCGCGTCATCAGCGTGCATGATGTTGGCAAAGCAATCAACATGCAGCAGGTCACCGGCCAGGTTGAAGGTTGCCTGGCCCAGGCTCTCGGCTATGCCTTGCTGGAGCACTTTCAGGTTCGCGATGGCCAGGTCTTGACCTCGCATCTGAGCACCTATCTTTTGCCAACGGTGCTTGATATGCCGGTCGAGATTACCCCTGTAATTCTTGAACTGGCCGATCCCAACGGGCCCTTTGGCGCGCGTGGCATGGCTGAGATGCCCCTCATCCCCTTTGCGCCAGCGGTAGCTCACGCCATCCACGCAGCCAGCGGCGTCTGGCTCACCCGGCAACCCATGACGCCCGAACGCGTCCTGACCGCGCTACAGGAAGTTCAGTCGATCAAGCATGGAAGTCAAAATATATAAATGGAAAAGAGAAAAAAATGAGCGAATTGCGTATCACTGTAGGAGAACAATTCACCTTTACGGCTCTCCTCGAAGAGGAGGATGCTCCCCTGACGTGCGAGGCTTTTCAGAAATTGCTACCCTTCAAAAGCAAGCTAATCCATGCCCGCTGGAGCGGAGAGGCCACCTGGATACCGCTGGGCGATTTTAAGCTGGGCGTTGATTTTGAGAATCATACCTGCTATCCCGGCGCGGGCCAGATCCTTTTCTATCCCGGTGGCCTGAGCGAGACCGAAATCCTCTTCCCCTACGGCTCAGCCAGCTTTGCCAGCAAAGCCGGCCAACTCGCTGGCAACCACTTCCTGACCCTCACCTCCGGTCAGCAGCAACTCAAAGAGCTTGGCCGCACAATCCTCTGGGGAGGCGCACTCGATATCCTGTTTGAGGCTATATAAAAAGTTCTTTCGCTGGATCATGCCGAATTTTGCAAAATCCGGCATGATCCAGCAAAAGAACCGCCTCATTCATCTGGCGCGTTCTGTCACACCCAGGCCGGGAGCAGCGGGCAATATCAGCTTCCCCTCCTCGACAGTTACGCCCGTATAGGGATCGTTATCGATCAGCAGATGGCCATCCAGGTCGGCGTAATCGACCAGAGGGGTCAGGTGCGCGGCGGCGGTGATTGCCAGGGAGCTTTCGATCATACAACCAAGCATAATCTTGAGGTGATGCGCGCGCGCCACGTGGATCATTTTCAAGACATTGGTGAGGCCATTACTCTTCATTAATTTCAGATTCACAGCATCCACACAGCCTGCCAACCTGGGAATATCTTCAACGGTCACGCAGCTTTCATCGGCCATAATTGGTACTGGCACATTCTCGCGAATCAGCTTGAGACCAGCAAGGTCAGTTGCCACGACTGGCTGTTCGACAAACTCGATATTGTAGGGTGCGAGCGCGTTGATCATCTGGATAGCCTCTTTCGGCGTCCAGCCGGTATTAGCGTCAACGCGCAGAACGGCGCTATCGCGTACATCACGAATGGCCTTGATATTGTCCAGATCATTTTTTGTGCCTACCTTAATTTTGAGAATAGGATAGCCTTGCGCCTGCCGCGCCTTCTCCGCCATGGCCTGCGGCGTATCGATGCCAATCGTAAACGAGGTCAGAGGGGTAGCCTGGGGAGCAAGGCCAAGTATCTTATACAACGGCACATTAAGCATCTTGCCGACCAGATCATAGAGCGCCATATTCAGCGCGGCTTTAGCGGACGGATGCAAACGCAGCACATGATTGAGCCTCTGCATGATCGCCTCAATGGGAAATGGATCAGCGCCCAGGCTTGCCGCCAGGATTGGCAGGCATGCTAAAACAGTCTGCTGATTCTCGCCATAGTATTCATCGGGAGCCGCCTCGCCATAGCCAACAAAGTTGTCATGCCTGATCTCAATAAGCACATTGGGCGAGACTGGTTGCACATTTCTGGAAATACGAAAGGGGGTCGTGAGTTTAAGTTCAACAGGTTGCGCGCTCAAGCGAAGCATAGATTTCTTCTTTCTCTGAATTATTATCTGGGCACTATCTTGTCGCCGTGTTCACTGACAGGCGCTGCGAGAATAGTCTCATGCTATCACGCAGTTTAAAGAAAAAGAAGCTTGAGGCCAGGTAAAATCAGGAGGCTGCAAAGGTCTTTTGCAGCCTCCTGATTTTACCTGGCAATGCCTGGTTCTCGTCGAGCTTTACCCGGCGTTTTCTACTGTCCATACCTTGAGATTACTGTAGACAACCTCGGTTTTGCTGTTAGCTCGTTCTGAAGAAGCAACCAGGCCAATATATCCTTGAGCGTAACTTGTCTCGTGGATTTTTGCGACCCATGCGCCTTTTACCGTTTTCGCGTTTATAAAGATGTGTAGTAAGGCTAAATATTGAAAAGAAGATTTATAGAGATTATTTTAAGTAAATAACGATCGCTTCATTATGGATGCGCACTTATGAGGCAATATGAATTGTTATACTGCCTTTCTTTAAAAGTACAGAAAGGGGAGAATGCGTATGATCAAGAGAGGCGCGGCATACTGCTGGATCTCGTAAATTCCATTTTGGCGAGCACATGGACGCAATTCCCCTTTTTGTCTTTAGATGCTCCTACACCAAAAATGAGGGTGAACCGCTTATTCGTGGGGCAATGCGGCATCAAGAGAAAGGATGAGGCGAATGAGACGTTGGAGCCTTTGGGACTGTGTGGTCCGCCAGGTAGTTGAACTATAGGCAAGAGTATGTTTTTGTAAGGCAGCAATCAGCAGAATCAGAGCAATGTTAAACGCGCAACTGATGAGCGCCGTTACTGGTGGCATGAGCGCTCCAGCTAGAATCAAGGGGATGACCAGAGTGCTGAAGATCGGTATGAGCGAGGGATCAAGCGGATTGCTGAGCAGCGTGCCAGCTACATTGATGATGCCGCAGAGAACAAGCATACTTGCACTTACCAGGTTAAAGCCAAGCTTATTGAAGATAATTGCCAGCACTACTGCAAACAGGCCCGCAATGGCCACTATAGATCCTCCCAGGCCAGCAGAACTGGTTAACCCGTAGGGGATAAATGCAGCAGTAAGAATAAAAACAAGTAGCGTAAAATCAGTCGTCAAACGGGCATAGCGTGTGCGCTCCCGTTCAGCAGGTGAGGCATCTGGCCCTCGTTGCGGCAGAGAAATACGATGCCACCAGTTAAAGAACTTCTTCATGGAAACCTCCGGTGGGGTATATTTGTGTTATTAGATGTATCCGGGAGAGCGTAGAATATTGAGCGCCTCTTAGCTACTCTCTGGGGAAAGTTGAGTCGCATTTTTATCTGCGCGACCGTTCCTTCTCCATTGATCAGCGCAAAAACTGTGCGCAGAAGTAGACTTTGTTTGGACGAGAACATTTGTAAGTGGGTGTCATTGAGCGGTCTTTTCTGCTGTGGAACTGGTGGAGATGGGTTAATATGGGAGGGATTGAAGGGCAACCCATACTGCTTGACAAGTTTGAATATTTCCTGTTCGATTATCTGGCCAGTATCAATGCGTACATGCCATTCGCTGGCAATACTTAATTGCGTGTAGACAGGTTGCCCTGAGAGCAATAGCGCGCCAGCCTGCTTGAGCAAATAGCCCTGAATAACATTTCTGCCTCTCAGAAAAAGAGAGCTCTGACAAGATTGGCGATTTTTCGGAAGAGTTAGTGTTGTACGAAGTATCGCTGACTTTCCCCATAAATATTCGAGCACCGTTTTTTAATCACGAGGGTACGTTTTTTCCATCAAACAACTTATTCTCTCGTCACAAAAGATAAACATAAAGCAAAAGATACGTAGCTTTTCTTCTTTTAGCGTTCAGTAGCGAACATATAGACGCCTATAAATACACCCTCTCAAGGTAAAATGGACTTTGAGGGGGTATTTTGGCTTGCGAAAATTACCTTACAAAGATTTGAGGTTTGCTTGTAGCTTATTTGAAGTTTCTAGCGTATCTTTTTATAGAGCTATTGAAAAACAAGCGTGTGTTCTCGTTAAGTGATGTGATATAAGTGCCTCTCATTTCCTGTGACTGGCTCGGTATGCGAAACGCTCTGTATATTCTCAGGGTTTGCGGGGGCATAGCGGGTGTGGTAACAGGCAGACAGGCAGGGAAGTATAAAATCCATGCAAAACAATAATCCAAATGATCCGTCTCAGCAAACGCCTGCGGTTGCCAATCCTGAGCCGTTTGCGCAGTCGGACCAGCCCTATGGTTCTCAAAATGCGCAGCCAGTCAATTCTTATGGTTCTCAAAATGTGCAGCCAGTCAATTCTTATGGTTCTCAAAATGCGCAACCGGGTTATCCCTATGGTTCTCAACATACGCAACCGGGCTATCCACTGCCAGGCACATATCTGCCGCCCACGTATAATAGCAGCAATGCTCCTACGTGGTATGCGCCAGGGACAGCAGGGCAGACGGGCATGCAGCCACAGGAAGCGCGCCCGTTTGTCGCTACGTCGGCAACGCCCGCGCGTTCTAAAACACGCAGCGCGGCGATTTTCGCGCTTACCTGCCTGCTAGCGGTAGTTTTTGGGGTGGGCTTGTTCGCGGGCTGGACCTTTGCCAGATCCAGCGGGAGCACAGGCGCGGCCACGTCAGGTAGCGCATCTCCCTCAGCAACAGTTTCCACCTCCCTTGACAGTCAGACGGAGCGTGAAGCCGCCATCGCGAAGATCACGCCAGCGGTGGTTGAGGTACTCGGCCAGGTTTCGCAGGGTACAGCGCTAGGTTCAGGCGTGATTGTAGATAAGAGTGGCGATATTATTACCAATAACCATGTTGTAACCGGGGTAAATGTGCTTCAGGTGGTGCTCAATGATGGGCGCACGGTCTCAGCGCAACTGGTTGCTAATAATGCCGCCAATGATCTGGCTATCGTGCGTATCCAGCCATATACGGGCATGGTCGTAGCGGCAATTGGCGACTCCTCGAAGTTGACGGTTGGTCAGGAGGTGGTAGCCCTTGGTAACCCGCTGGGCTATAGCGGAACCGCGACTTCAGGCGTGGTCAGCGCGCTGAATCGGAGCGCGCGGGAATCGAATGCGGTCCGCCTGAGTGGCCTGATTCAGATTTCAGCGCCGATCAATCCTGGTAATAGTGGTGGCGCACTGGTCAATTTGCAGGGCGAGGTCGTAGGCATACCGACGCTCTCAGCCGTAAATAGCGAGACGAATACTCCCGCTAATGGCATTGGCTTCGCAATTCCATCCAGCCAGGTGAAGACTACGCTCACGCAATTTCTAGGCTAACAATAAATGGCAATGGAGCGACCACGCAAGGCCTTGCGTGGTCGCTCCATTGCCATTTATTGTTATGCAGTTGTTTGGACCTTTAAGCGTCCAGTCACGACCAGGAAGATGGCGCAGGCCAGCATAGGTATCAGGCCGAGCAGACCGATAGGCGCGCGCAAAAGTGAGTCTCCATTCGAGAGCATGAGCAGGGCAAAACCGGCCTGAGCGTTGATGGCGGCATGGGCCAGGACAGTTGTCCAGATGCTACCTGAGCGGAAGCGTAGCCAGGCGAAGATTATGCTCAAAGCCACACAGAAAAGCATCATCATCAATACACCCAGCCAGGGGTGACCTGGATAGTTGTAGCCGTCAAGAACAATCAGGGGAGCGTGCCACAGACCCCAGATCAATCCCACCAGGATGGCCGCGAGTACGCCGCCCAGAGGTGCCAGCCTCGGCAGGAGATAGCCGCGCCAGCCGAATTCTTCGCCAAAGGTAAAGATCATGTTGATGACAATGCCAAACGAGAAAGCTGCAACTGTCTCCGCAATCAATGTAACCAGGGCCAGTTGCGCGCTTGCTGGACTGTTGGCTGGATTTCTACCTGTTTGCTGCGCGAGTGCATTGCCTAATACCTGAATATTATGCGCCAGGTCCCAATGCTGATAAGTGGTCAATAACACAAAGCCGATGCCTGCCGCGAGCACAATGGGCGGGACCAGGTACGCGGCCAGGTAGATGCGCCACGCGCCCACGCGCCCACGAGCCGCCAGGCGCAGACCCGCGTCCGCGAAGCCCTCGCGTCTGCTCAAGCGCGTAATGAGCGCAGCCAGGGCGGGACCAAACATACCTGCCGACGCGCGAATAACGAAAGGCACGCCCAGGGCGCGTAGGCCAATAAAAAACAGCCAGCTAATGCCAAATGTCAGCCCTAAAAAGAGCACTATCCCTGTCCAGTTGATGCGTCCGCTATCCTCAGGCTCAACGGAAACAGCATTAGTCGTCGGTAGATCTGTGTCCATACTCATTTATTTCTTCCCAGCCAGCGTTGCCAGGCGCAGCGCCTTAATAGAGATTATTCAATATTTCAGTACTTACTGAAATACTAATATGCCTGCCTGCTTTTGTCAAGGGGAGTCCTGGAGAGCAGGCGTGAGATGGTTTCAGGTGGGAAATTAGATGAGAAAATCTGCTCTGGATATGTTATACTGGCTCGATAAATATGGTTACGCCGTGAATATTCTGGAATGGAGTACTGAAAAATATGCCTCCACGGGAAGATGCTTATCGATTGATGATCAGCCATGTTAAGAATGAGAGTTTACAGAAGCATATGCTCTCGGTTGAGGTGGCCATGCGTTTCTATGCGCGCAAGTATGGGGAGGCTGAGGAATTATGGGCCATTGCTGGTTTGCTGCACGATTGCGATTACGAGGAGTATCCTGATCTGCACGAGCATACGCAGGTGGCTGCTGGCTGGCTGCTTGAGGCTGGCTATGACGAGCGAATTGTTCACGCTATTCTGGCGCATAATCATCTCAATCTGGAGGCCAATCCGCGCAGTGATCTGATGTCACGGGCACTTTACGCGTGTGATGAAATAACTGGTATGATTACAGCGACGGCCCTGGTGCGCCCAAACAAGACTCTGCCGGGTTTAGAAGTTTCTTCAGTGCGTAAGAAAATGAAGGCCAAAAGTTTTGCTGCTGGAGTCAACCGCGAGGACCTTTTAGAGGGTGCGGCTGAACTGGGTGTTGATCTGGATGAGCATATTGCCTTTGTGATAGAGGCCATGAGCAGCATCGCGGATGTGCTGGGCCTGGCGGGAACGGCGGAACTGGCCGCGAATTAACGGTCCGGGCTGTCTGCTCTCCCGCGTGAGGGTTTAGGACCATGCAATCGGGACAGGTACGAACAAGCACACGTATGTTCACTGCCAGCGAGGTCGCGGAGTTTGAATACTGTCCGCTGGCCTGGTGGCATGAGCAATTTGAGGACTGGGCGGGAGCGCGCAGCGATGAGCTATTCGCGCGTCTGGTTGAACTGGAGCATGAGCATGGAGCGCAGGCACCAGCATTGCCCGAATATCGTCTGATCGAGCAGCTACTATTGCGCCAGGGTGCTTTTGAGCAGGGCCTCCAGCAGCATCAGGAGCATGCTGAGGCTGTTGAAGACATTGAAGAAGAGATCAAAGAGGATCGACGCCAGGTGACGCATAGCGGTCTGAACCGGCGCGTGCTGTTGATCGCGATCATTGTGCTCTGCGGGCTGGCTCTACTTCTGCTAGGCAGCGCGCTTTTTTTGCATTGAGCATATAGGGACTCTGATGCATACTATTCTCTTAACCATCGGACTGATATGCCTGTTGTTGGCGGCAGCTCTGGGCATTCTGTTCTGGAACGAGTGGCGTTTTCAGCACAATCGTCTGCTGGATGAACGCCAGCGTGTCCTGGGCTTGCCCACAGGCGAACTGGTCTACGAGGACGCGGATGGCCTGGGCGAGACACTTTCATCGAGCCAGTTTCCGCTGGCCGGCAAACCTGATTATGTCGTGCGCTTGCGCGATGGGCGTCCAGTGCCAGTTGAATTGAAGCTTAACGTGCAGGATGCCACTGCTCCCTACGCCAATCACCAGATGCAGGTCGCGGCCTATTGTCTGATTCTAGAGGATTACTTTGAGCAGGCACCTACGCATGGTATTTTGCGCTATGCCGATCGGGAGTTTACCATCGAATATACGCCAGCAATGCGCCGGAAAGTCATTCGCCTTCTGGGGCAGATGGCTTTGTGTAACGCCCAGGAGCCTCCACCGCTTGCGCGCCAGCGTGTGGCCAAATGCCGGGTCTGCACATTTCAGCCGATCTGTCCTGTCGGACGAGATAAATAACAAGCTTCAGAAACTATGAGTTATCCCAAACTTTGATACCGTTGGCGAACGCTTCTTCTGGACTCCTCGGCGCCTGTGGCGCCTCGCTCCTGTTCTTGTGTGGCTGGTGAGCGGCCTGGCCGCTCACCAGCCACACAAGAACAGGCATCCATGAGCCGCGCAGCGGCTCATAAAAGGAGTTCGCCAACTGTATCAAACTTTGCAAAAGTTTGTCAAAGCGCCCCACCCCTCTTCTTTTATCTGGAGCGGGGAGGCAAAAGCTATTTTGGCCTGATTTTACAAAATCAGAGATGACTCATATATAAGAAATATTGAGAAGGGAAGAGAACTATGGCGAGCGAAACAATAGAGCTCAGCGGTCACATTATCGACTCCTGGACGCTTCCGCGTGCCTGGGATGTGATTATGGATCGCGGCGGTAATTTTACAGTTGAAGAGATGCGGATTGGTATTCATAAGACAGAGACCAGCTATCTACGCTTAAAAATAGAGGCACCCGACGATAATACGCTGGATCTAATTCTGACGGAGCTTCAGCAGTTTGGCGCGGCGCTGGTCAATGCTGAAGACGCGCAGACGAGCCTGGTGGAGCAGGCGGGTGTGCTCCCTGCGGCCTTTTATTCGACTACCAATCTGCCCACGCAAGTGCGCATCAAAGGTCAGTGGGTCCAGGTAGAGAATATCGAGATGGACGTGGTGGTCGTAATTGAGCTGGAAGCGCGCCGAGCCTATTGCCGCCCGATGCACGAGGTCCAGATAGGTGATCAGGTCGTGGTAGGGCATGGCGGGATTCGTGTTCAGCCCTTTGAGCGCGCCAGGGAGCGCGAGTCGTTTGCTTTTATGCAGAGCAGCGTCTCAACCGAGAAGGTCAAGGTGCTGGTCATTCACGAGATCGCGCGTCAAATGCGCGAGATCCGCGAGCGGGGGGGAAAGATTCTCTTTGTCATGGGACCGGCAGTTATTCATACAGGGGCCGGGCGTTACGTGGCGCAATTGATTCGCCAGAATTATGTGCATGTGATTTTCGGGGGCAATGCCATTATCACCCATGACGTTGAATCCGCGCTCTTTGGGACCTCGCTGGGCGTAGATCTGCGTAGCGGCGAGCAGGTGGAGGGTGGACATCGCAATCACCTGCGTGCCATCAATACCATTCGCGCCATTGGCTCTATTGAAAAGGCTGTGGCGGCTGGCCTGCTAAAAGAAGGAATTACCTACGAGGCTCAGACGCGTGGCCTGAAAATGGTCCTGGCTGGCTCGATTCGCGACGATGGTCCTATGCCAGGTGTGATTAGCGATATGCAGGAGGCGCAGAAACAGATGCGCGCCGCCCTACCGGGCGTGGAGATGGCCATTATGGTCGCCTCTATGCTCCACGCTATCGCCACCGGCAACGTCCTGCCCGCGACTGTGCGCACGGTAGTCGTCGATATCAATCCCTCCGTCGTTACCAAACTGGCTGACCGCGGCAGCTTCCAGGCTGCTGGCATCATTACCGACGCCGAACTCTTTTTGCGCGAACTGGCGGAAGAGTTGAGCGAATAATATCTCAGCTCTGAAAGCGGGGTCAGATGCGCTGCCATAGCATTAGCGGCTGCTGGCATCTGACCCCGCTTTCAGGGCTGACTGGTCTGTTTCTGGCGTCCATAATGACGACGGGCCTTGGCGCGATTGCCGCAGGTATCCATATCGCACCAGCGACGCTTGTGGTTTTTGCTGGTATCCAGAAAGAGCCAGTCGCAGGTATCAGACGCACACATGCGTACAAAGCGTAGCTCGGACGAGGTCAGCAGATCGGCGGCGTCACGTATGACAGGCCAGAGGGGCAGTTCATGCCGAGCCTCCTGCCCATGCCATTGCCAGGTGAAGCCATTTTTATCAGGCGTCACTCTGAGATAGGCCATAGTAGTGGAGAGGTACTGGTTAAACTGGCCTATCTCTTCCGCAACTGGGGCTTCTCCAGCGGCAACCTTGCTCAAGATCTGGTAGAGTAGCGCGCGTATCCCTTTGATCTCGGCCAGCCAGGATGCTGCCAGAGCAGGTTCTTGCTCAGCCTGGAGTTGCAATTGCCTGGCCTGCTTGCTATCGAGCGCGCGCGCCAGGCGCCCCCAGATTAACAGATCAGTATAAGTGTCTAGCACCTCAACAGGCGTCGTTTTCCAACGATCTGACAATGTATTAACAAAATCCAGGCAGAGGCGCCCACCAATAAATTCAAAGCTCTCTACAGGTCTGCTTTCCTCTAGCATTTGTCTCTTCTCTTTTCCACTCGCTTGCGCCTCCATGTCAGGGTCCAGCGGGAATATGCTGCCCGCAAGGCAGCATTTTAACCCTTAAAAATGACTTGACGGGTTATCTTTTTATATGGTATACTTGGATTAACCAATAAAAGTATTTTAGATAGTTAGATCAAATTTGTCAATGTAGTAGCAAAACAGTTCAAGGCTCACTATGCAAGAAATAGAAATTACTGAGGAGCGGCCTCTGGCACTTTCCAGAACCTCACGAGGGCGCCGGTATCCAATAAAATATGATCTGCTTGCGCTTCTCATGACCGTGATCTGGGGTGGAACGTTTCTTGTGACCAAAGAGACGCTCAAGTTTGTCGGTCCTTTTACCTATCTCAGCCTGTGTTACCTTGTAGCCATGCTTACATTAATCGGCATTTTTCACAGGCGCCTGCTGCGTATTACGCGCTCGGAGTTGCTGTGTGGTCTATTGATAGGCGTTGTACTCTTTGCTGGTTATGCTTGCCAGACCGTGGGCATGCAATGGACGAGCGTCAGCAAAACGGGTTTTATTACGGGCCTGTATGTCCCGCTGGTACCGCTCTTATCGCTGCTCTTTTTACGCCAACGCGTGGCAATTACAGCCTGGGCCGGGGTCTTGCTTTCGCTAGCTGGTCTTTTTTTACTTTCGCTGAATAGACAGTTTAACTTGAGCATTGGCATAGGAGAATGGCTGCTGCTGGCCTGCGCGGTTGCGTTTGCCATGCAGATTGTCTTGATAAGTAAATTTGCTCCAGACATGGATGCAATTAACCTGGCGCTCGTCCAATTGGCTTGCACTACCGTTTTGAGTCTTATCGCTGTACCTTTGCATCGTGAACCAATTGCCGCGCCGCCCCTGCTGGCCTGGGTGCCGATCTGTTTGTTGGGCATCATTGACATGGCTTTCACCCTTGTAGGCATGAACTGGGTACAACAATACATTAGCGGGACACGCGCGGCACTGATCTATTCTTTAGAGCCGCTATGGGCAGTATTCTTTGGCGTGCTGCTCGCGGGAGATGTCTTGAGCATGGCCGCGTGGATTGGCTGTAGTTGTATCTTCGCCGGCATGATCATAGGACGCCTGGAGGGACTGAGTTTCAAGCATAGAAAGATCCAGATCGCGCGAACTGACAGGTGATGAAAGGCAAAAAGGCAACGAAGACATATACTTCACGCTTCGCTGCCTTAGCTCCTGGTGAGTTTACTGGCTAATCAGGGTTCGCTAACGGTCTCCTGGATGGTATGATGTGTAATTGAGTTGGGAAGATCCGGGGAGTTCGCTACGCGGTGCAGGCGGAGTAGCCATTGATGCTGCCGCAGGCTCGCATTGCCTGGAAAACCGCATAGGCCATGACCGTTCTGATGGATGTTCCGGTGGTGTTGGTAGAGGCACCAGCGAAGTAGGCACCATTCCGATCGAGATCCAAGACCAGGCGAGAGGCAACTGTACTTGTGATTTTCCCCCAAGCCGACTGGCAGTGGTTCGAGTACATGACGAGCACCTGACCAAGCACCTTTCGGTTGCTATCGACTATGTTCGCCGTTACGAGCGGTTGCGCGTCGGCGGGGCAGATATCGGCGTCAGGATAAACGTTGTCGCAGTTCTGGAAACTGGGTGCCGAGGAGCAGGTAGCCAGCGCCCGCTGAGGCTGGAGCGGAGCCGCGAAGGCTATCCCTTGGATTGCCAGTGTGGCCAGCAGGGCGAGCAAAAGCGCGGGCAGTGTCAGAAAGATAACATGTTTTTTCATGATGAGTAGATTTCCTTTCTTCGTAGTTCTGAACTATGCAAGCTCCCTTTGTCTTGCACGATAAATACGCGGTAGCTTCCATTTTAGATCATTCGGCGGAGCAAACTTTTTCCCGCAGCGCGGAGTCTGAGGGGATAACTCATAATATAGGGGACATGTGACACTCTTATGCGATCAATTACTTCGTTTATGCTTTATACCAATCAGGGAGTGTAAGCGCGAGTTTTGAATGTACTTTTGAAAGCTACGACCTATCCTACGCGGAGGAAAGTTATGCGTGTTTACGGTTTGACATCGTCTGTAAAAAGTCTGGGCTGGCTGGTGGGAGTGGCCTTATTTAGCCTGGCCATTCTCTATCCTCCATTCTCTAGCCTCCCATTCTCTGGCCTCTCATATTTTGATATTTCCTTATATGGCTGGCGTTATAATTTCTTGCGTGATCTGCAAACGGGTGGTCTCGTCTGGCATATTCTCACGTACCTGCACTGGCGTAGCCCGGAAGAGCCTATGAACAGGTATATCTGGTTGACAACCTTCTTACCTTACTGTTTTGTCGCTGTCACCTTGCCCCTGTGCTCGCTTTTCTCGTGGCGCAGACTGGTTGATTATGCTGTGCGTCCAACGATTGGCAGGGGTGTGCTGGCTATTTTGCTGGCGCTGTGGGCATCGTTGGCACTCATTTTCGTGTTGGATTGCCTATGTGGCAAAGCTATGCTGTATCTATTCAGTTTTCCTTTCTACACTAATCTTGAGGCCAGAGCCTTGATCTCAGCGATATGGATCACGGCTGTAGTACAATCTGCGTTGCTCTCCCTGCCCTGTCTGGCCCTCGGAGGCTTGCTCGCCCGGCGGCAGAGCTATCTCGAGACCCGGCTCAAAGCCAGGCGCATCGCTGCTCGTATAGAGATCCACGCGTAATCTAGACGTGGGCTATCTTTTACTTGTTATCAGGTTAAGTTCTGACCACTTTGTCTGCTAAACTCAAGAGAAAGAGACATTTTGCACATTAAGTGCCAGGCTTTTGGCCACGCATAATCATTGTGAGCAACGAAAGGATCAGAACATGCCTAATCCAGCCAACAAGACGCAACTGCTTGAACAGATGCGCGGGGGTTATAGTGAGTTTGAGGCCTTGCTGACGCCGCTGAGCGCGGAGCAATTGTGTACACTGGGAGTAAATGGCGAGTGGACAATCAAGGATATCCTGGTTCATCTCGCCGTCTGGCAGACACGTGTTTCTCTGCGTATGGAGGCAAATATGCACCATACAGAGGTGTCGTTTGCGGTCATTGACAACGACGAGCAGATGAATGCCTTTAACAGCGCGACTTTCGCGGCCAATCGCGCGCGTCCCCTGGCTGAGGTGCTGGCGGAGTTTCGCGCCTCTGTGCAGCGCCTGGATGCCCTGGTCGCCGCGGCAAGCGAGAGCGATCTTTTCGAGACTGGACGTTTTGCCTGGTTGCGTGAGGGCGCGCTTTGGCAAAGTGTCGCGGGCAACACCTATGAGCATTACGAAGAGCACGCGCCGATGATCACCGACTGGCTGGTTGGCCAGTCAGAGTGACGGGGAGCAAAGGGTATGGTTGCTGGTTTACTCCCTTTGAAGGAAACGCCAGGTTGAATATATTTGGCGGCTTTGCCGCCGTATGGTTTGGTAAGTGGCTGAGTTTGTAGGCGGCGCTGTCACCTACAAACTCAGCCACTTACCAAAATCTGGGCTGGGGTTTCTGAGTAAAAGGCTGGCGGCATCCCTGTACGAGAGTTTTGCCCCACAGCTTTAATCCTGAACATGGACCAGAGAAAGGCAGCCAGCCAGCTATTTCCAGCATTTTTTCATGACCTTACGCATAAAAAAACCGCGCCCGGAAGCGGGTACGAGCGTATGTTATAATAAACGAGATATTTTGAATTAGACAGTGCTTATAATAGTCATAGATTGGCAGAAAATTAACAGACAGCTAGAAAAACAACCGTACAGACGCCCTGTTTGAGGAGATACGCTAGATTATGCAATTACTAGGGAAAATGCTGGGTGATCCCAACAAGAAAGAACTAAAAATTGTCCAGCCATTGATCGAGAAGATCAACGAGTTAGGTGAAGAGATCCAGGCACTCAGCGACGAGGAACTGGCCGCGAAGACCCGCGAATTTCGCGCGCAGCTCGCGCTCCATCTTAAAGGTGGCCTGGTCCTGGAAGACGAACTGCTCAACATTTTTCGCGAGGTACTGAATAAAGTAGAGCCGTTAGCCAAGAAATGCACTCTGGAGCAAATGCGCGCGGCCTTGACCGGGCATCGCCAGGCAATCGAGCACAAGCGCGATCCAGAGTACATCTTACGTGACCACCTGCGTGACACGCTATCGGATTGTTTTGAGCAGACATATGCTAGCCTGAGTCCAGCGCTAGATGCCGCGCGCGTCACAGCGGTTATGGACCTTGCCGAGGAGTCTCAGGTGTGGCCTGACGACGCTGAGCGACCCCAGCAAGCTACGCTTGACCTCTTGCAGAAGGTCGAGCCGTTGCTCGTGGAAGTGGACGAGGATCTCCAGATTGAGGCGTTTAAAAAAAGCTGGCTCAAATTTGACGCGGCGCGCAAAGCGGCTCCTGATAAAGAAGAGGGAGCTGACGAGCGCCTGGAGGGCCTTCTGGTCGATATCCTGCGCAGAGTGCGACAAGAACTTGTAGCGCTGCGGGCTGAGGAGATGGACGAACTACTTCCCGAGATAACGAAACGCTACAAAGAGGGAAAAACCCTGGATGATCTGCTACCAGAGGCCTTCGCGGTAGTGCGTGAAGCGGGCAAACGTACGATTCATATGCGTCATTATGATGTACAGCTCATCGGCGGCATCGTGCTTCACCAGGGCAAAATCGCTGAAATGCGTACTGGTGAAGGCAAGACGCTCGTTGCGACCCTGCCCGCCTATCTCAACGCGCTGACTGGTAAGGGCGTGCATATAGTCACCGTCAACGATTACCTGGCCCGCCGTGATGCCGAATGGATGGGTCAGATTCACCGCTTTCTGGACCTGAGCGTTGGCGTCATCGTTAACGCCATTTCTCCTCAGACCGCCGAACGCAGCGCCGCCTATCAGGCTGATATCACCTACGGCACAAACAACGAGTTTGGCTTTGACTACCTGCGCGACAATATGGTCTCGTCGCTGGACCAGACTGTGCAGGGCGATCTCAACTTTGCCATTGTGGACGAGGTAGATAATATCCTGATCGATGAAGCGCGTACTCCCTTGATTATCTCCGGGGCCGGGCAGGAATCGACCGAGATGTACGCGAAATTCGCGCGCTGGGCTCCGCGACTCAAGGCAGAAGAAGACTACAATGTCGAAGAGAGGACGCGCACGGTTATTCTTACCGACGCTGGCATCACCAGGATCGAGCAATTGTCGGGTGTGAAAAACCTCTACGAGGAGAACTCCGATCTGCCGCGCTACATGGAAAACGCCATCAAGGCCCAGATCATCTTCCACCGCGATAAAGACTATATCGTCAAGGATGGCGAGGTGATCATAGTTGACGAGTTTACTGGCCGTCAGATGCCTGGCCGGCGCTATAGCGAGGGCCTGCACCAGGCAATTGAGGCCAAAGAGGGCGTGACTGTCCAGCGCGAAAACCACACACTTGCCACGATTACTTTCCAGAATTTTTTTCGCCTCTATAACAAATTAGCGGGTATGACTGGTACCGCGATGACCGAGGCAGAGGAACTGCATAAGATCTATAGCCTGGATGTCGTGCAAATTCCAACCAACAAGCCAATGATTCGCGATGACAGGTCAGATTACATTTATCGGACTGCTGAAGGCAAGTACGACGCGGTTGTAGCGGAGATCAAAGAGCGCAATGAGCACGGCCAGCCGGTGCTGGTAGGCACTACTTCAGTAGAAATCTCTGAATTTCTCTCCGAAAAGCTGGCACAGGACGGCATCGAGCACAACGTGCTCAACGCCAAACACCATGAGCGCGAGGCGCAGATTGTTGCCCAGGCCGGACGCAGCAGCGCGGTCACAATCGCCACGAATATGGCCGGGCGCGGTACCGATATTCTGCTGGGCGGCAACCCTGAGGGCTACTTTGACACTATCCTGCGCAAACATGCAGAGCAGACTGACTTTATTCACGATATGCCAGAGTCCAGCACCGAGGAGAGAGACGAGAAGGCCGAGGCTATTCAGCAGTACCTGGCGAACATGACCGCGCAAGAGAAAGAAGAGCTTTTCCAGATGAAAAAGGCCGAATGTGATGAGGATCGCCAGCGCGTAGTTGAACTGGGTGGCCTTTTCATCGTCGGCACCGAAAGGCACGAGTCGCGGCGCATCGACCTCCAGTTGCGCGGGCGCGCAGGTCGCCAGGGAGATCCAGGCGAGTCACGCTTCTTCCTCTCCTTAGAGGATGAGTTGATGCGCCGCTTTGGTGGCGAGCGTGTCTCCCGTTTTATGGAAATGGCCGGTATGGGCGATGATATTCCCCTGGAGAACAAGATGGTCTCGCGCTTGATCGAGCAATCGCAGACGCGCGTTGAGGGCTATAATTTCGATGTGCGTAAAAACGTCGTCGAGTACGATGATGTGATTGCTAAACAGCGCGAGGTCATTTACACTGATCGCCGAGCCGTCTTAGAGCATGCTGATATGCATGAGCGCGTGCTTAGCATGCTCCGTAACGAAGTGACACAGATAGTCAATGAACATATTCCCAGCAACATGGTTGAGGATGAGGAGCAATTAGAAAAACTCTTTACCATTCTGGAAAATTGGATGCATATTGGCGATGATCTGTTGCCGGAGAATATGCACGCAGTCAAGCGCAGTGACCTGACGAAGAAGCTAATAGATGCTTTTATCGAGCACTACGAGACACGTGGTAAGCAACTCTCCCAACTCGCGGCAGATAATCCTGAACTCGGCGTGCCCAGCATTGGCGATATTGAGCGCTCCTACACCTTACAGGTGCTGGATCGACTCTGGATGGACCATATCGATTCGTTGGACGTAATGCGTGCCAGCATCGGCTTTCGCTCAATCGGCCAGCGCGATCCCCTGGTAGAGTTTAAGAACGAAGCATATGTCATGTTCGAGAATCTCAAGGGGCAGATTCAACATCATATTGTTGAGCAGCTGCTGCGCTTAATCAGGGATGGTATTACTATTCCCAAGCCACAGGAGCCACCAAAACGTAAAGGGCAGCGTCCTCTGCGCACCAATGCTGATGTTATCGCCAAAACCAGCGGACAGGCCAAAAGCGATGAGTCCGAGACTCCACGTACACCTTCGCGCCGCCAGAGTACAGCTAATAATCCACGCCAACTCAATAGAATCGGGCGCAATGATCCCTGTCCCTGTGGTAGCGGCAAGAAATATAAAAAATGCCACGGCTCATAAGCATTTGTTCTCCCTGAGAAAAGAAGAGGTTTGGCGCGCGCCAAACCTCTTCTTTTCTCAGGGAGAACAAATGCTTATGCAACAGTGCTTATTTTGTTTGAGTTTGTTGCTGCGGAGGCTCGTTTTGCTGCTGGTATTGGGTCAGAGGAGGTAGCGGAGTTCTCTTGAAGAAACTTTGACCGATCAGACCACCCAGCGAACCAAGGCCAGTTCCCGCACCCATAGTCAGCAGAATGAGCAAAATCAAACCGGTAAGTGACGCCGCGAGAACAGCGATAATCGTTTCAAAATCGTAATATCCCCAGTAATAGCTAATCGTTTCAAACAGAATGGTGCCCGCGGTGAAAACCCCTCCAATCAGGCCCGCCCAGAGTCCAGCTAACGTGCCCGCGCTAACTTTACCGCTGCGCCTGGCCGTCAGGTAGCCGGAGCCTAGAAAAGCGCTAACCCAGAGCAGGAGGCTCAGGGGTCCGGTCAAAAGCACATAGACACTATCCGGCCCGTGATTTTGATAAATAATAATAATGCTCTGGGCGATACCCAGCAACAGACCTGCCCTCAGGCCGATAAAGAGCGCGACTTTTCCCAGTGTTGGGCTCGCAGATGACTGAGGAAATGGTTGAGACATAGCCAATCTCCTTGCTTTATTGCTGTTCGTGACTACGGTTTTTTGCTTAATCTTGTTGCCCATGCTGAGGGATATGAATCTCCTGATAATGGACCTGTTCTTGCTGCTCCTGTTCCTGCGGAAGAGGGTCCCGCTGCCGGTACGACTGCAGAGGCTCGCCCTGAGAATACCGACGAGGAATGATATGTGTACTGTTTGAAAAGCTCTGGCCGATCAAGCCACCCAAAGCGCCCAGGCCAGTGCCTATACCAAGCACAAAAAGCAGAAGAAATATCACGTAGGTGAGAATCATCGTCATGAGATTTACGTAGTTATAGTAGTCATAGTAATTGGAGGACACGGACATGGTGAAAAGCGTCACACTGGTAAGAACACCTCCTATCAAGCCAGCCCAGAGACCAGTGAGTGTGCCAGTCATGATTTTACCTGTGTGCCTGGCTGATACAGCTCCCGCGACTAACAAAACGACTATCCAGAGCAGGAGACTTAGAGGCAGACTTAGCAGACCATAGGAGTTGTAGTACATATTATGCGTGAGATAGACAATCACGCCGCTTTCGACAATACCCAGGCCCAGACCTACGGAAGCACCATATATAAGAGCGGTTCGACCCGCATGCGGTGGCATTGGTGGCGGAGTAGACGATTGATACATACCAGGCTCCTTTATCGATATCTGTGTGCAAATCCTTTTATCATATACTACAATGCTAATGCCCTTAAGATAGTTTTGTCAAGCTCGCCTATTAGCCATTTTTCCTATTTCTCAGTTATTAAAGAAGATGAGTGGCAGGAAAGATAACTTTTTGCTTATAGAAAGCACAGCATGTTTGAACTGGCTCTGGGTTATCGCGATCAGGGTATGGTGGCCTACTCCCAACTCCAGCAGGCGGAGTTCGCGCTTGAAGAGCGCGGCTACAGCGCCACGCGCCACTAGCGCGAGGTCGGCACTGGTTACTTCGATCAAGTGGCGCAGGTGGTAGCTGGCGGATTCTCTTCCACCACCGCTCTGGCCGGTTCAACGGAAGTGGAGCAGTTCCACCATGTATGAGCGCGGGATTTTGTGACATCTACCTGTGCAGCGCTCTTTAACAGCGGATATGTCGTGCCCTTTCCCTCCTGAACGGGTACACGTATCATAGCCTGTGACCGACCTGAGCGCTGGTCCCGTCTCGTGGTCAGTCACAGGCCTTTTTTTAAGGGCAACCATGCATATAGAGAGGCAGCGCTGTCCGCGCAGGACCATATAACGGTTGCCTTTCAACGTCGCAGGGCTGCCCTCAAGGGTGAAGATGTGAGACGAGCTGCGCGTCGCCGTGTGAAGCTCGTCTCACAGCCTATTTTTCTGTAAACGGGCAGGTGGGCTATGTAAACAGGCAGGTGGGCTAAAAGAACGGTTGCCACGCTCTTTGACCCAATCTGGAAAGGTTGCAATTCAACGCGTCAGAGGATATGCTTGATGCAAGAGCATGTCCACAACAAGCCGATGTGAAAGGACACATGTTATGGCTCAGACCACTTCGCCACAAAATATCGAAATTACCGCTCCCATTAGCCCGGAATTTGCCGCCATTCTTAGTCCAGAAGCCCTGGCTTTCGTAGCCACGCTGGCACAAACTTTTGCCAGCAGGCGCGAGGAGCTATTGCAACTGCGTATACAACGCCAGGCAGCCATCGATGCTGGCCAGTTGCCTGATTTTCTGCCCGCGACCGCGTCTATCCGCCAGGGAGACTGGACGATTGCCCCGGAGCCAGCAGATTTACAGGACCGCCGTGTAGAGATTACCGGTCCTGTTGACCGTAAAATGGTGATCAACGCGCTAAACTCAGGCGCGAAGACGTATATGGCCGACTTTGAAGATTCGCACGCCCCTACCTGGGAGGGCACTATTCAGGGTCAGATCAATTTGCGCGACGCCATCGCTGGAACGATCACCTATCGCAGCCCTGAGGGCAAAGAATATAGCTTGAACGAGCAAATCGCCACCTTGATTGTGCGGCCACGCGGCTGGCATCTGCTGGAGAAGCACGTATTGATCGATGGCCAGCCGATCTCTGGCGGAATCTTCGATTTTGGCCTCTTCTTCTTCCATAACGTGCGCCCCTTGCTCGCGCGAGGCACAGGCCCATACTTTTACTTGCCCAAGATTGAGAGCCATCTCGAGGCACGTCTGTGGAACGCTATTTTCGTCAAGGCTCAGGACATGCTGGATATTCCTCAAGGCACAATTAAAGCCACTGTCTTGATCGAAACCATCCTGGCCTCGTTTGAGATGGATGAGATCCTTTACGAGTTACGCGAGCATTCCGCTGGCCTCAACTGCGGGCGCTGGGACTACATTTTTAGCGCGATCAAGAAGTTTCGTCATGTTCCTGCATATATCTTTCCCGATCGTACACAGGTGACCATGACTACGCACTTTATGCGCTCTTACTCATTGCTGGCCATCAAGACATGTCATCGGCGCAATGCCCATGCCATGGGTGGCATGGCTGCGCAGATTCCTATCAAGAACGATCCCCAGGCCAATGAGCAGGCTCTGGCCAGAGTGCGTGCAGACAAGCAGCGCGAGGCTACCGATGGGCACGATGGTACCTGGGTGGCCCATCCCGGCCTGGTCTCCGTCGCGCTGGCCGAGTTTGACGCGGCCATGCCAGCGGCTAACCAACTGGAACGCAAGCGCGCAGACGTTCAGGTGAGCGCTGCCGATCTACTTGCAGTGCCTGAGGGCACAATTACCGAGGCCGGCTTGCGCAACAATATCAGTGTTGGCCTGCAATATCTCGAATCCTGGTTGCGCGGCTCCGGCTGTGTGCCAATCAATAACCTGATGGAAGATGCCGCCACCGTCGAGATCGCGCGCGCTCAGGTCTGGCAATGGATTCACCATCCCAAAGGGGTACTCGATGACGGGCGCAAAGTCACTGTTCAGCTTTTCCGCGAACTGGCGCGTGAAGAGCAAGCAGAGGTTATGGCTTCACTGAGCGTCGGACAACTGGCCCTGCGCAAGTTTCACGAGGCCGCGCAAATCCTGGACGAGATTATCACCAGCGACAATTTTGTCGAGTTTTTAACCTTGCCCGCGTATCGTTATCTTGACTAAAAGGGGTGCGCGGAAATTTATCTCTGTATGAAGCAAATGCTAGCAAGCCGGGCAAAGAAAGCGAGAGAAGCATGACCCAGAAGATAGCCACCTCAGCAGGCGCGTTCATTCTGCGCGAAGTGCATGGCCAGCTCAAGATCGCCCTTGCTCAGCGTCGTCATGCTGGCAAAGTCTGGGTGCTACCCAAAGGACACGTTGAGCCAGGTGAAAGCCTTGAGCAAGCAGCGCTACGTGAAATTCACGAAGAAGCTGGTCTTGTTAGCGTGCAATTGCTCGCCTACCTGGGTAGCTTTGTGCGCGAGGTCAGTCCGCTCGGCGCGCTCATCAGTAAGCCGCGAAAAACTGTGCATTATTACCTGGCCTACGCCCTACCCTCCAACCAGCCAGAACTGCCGACCGAAGACGGTTTCGCCGAGCCTGGCTGGTTCTCACCCGCGGAAGTGCTGGAGCTGCTACCCTATGAGCAGGAGAAAGCCTTTATGCGCGAGCACCTGGGGAGATTGCTCGTGTAGCAATTTCCCCAGGTGCTCGGTTGCGCAGACGCCTCGCACAGAGTCTTTGAGATGATGTTTTGTGCGGCGGGCCGGAGGGTCCGCCGCACAAAACATCATCTCACCCCTGGTGTGGGGAGGCACAGCCAGTTTTGGCGGATTTTGCCAAAATCCGGGATGCTTCATGTCTCCTGGCGCAGCGCGAAAAGCTGAGCCACTGCGTGGCTTGCCCTACAATTCCAGGCTTTTGCTCTTGATAATAGTGCTGGCATGCTCGATGAATTCGACGAGCGGTTGCGCGCCGAGGTTTTCGTTTGTGCGCAGGCGAACAGCGACCGCGCCGGCGGCAGCCTCTTTATCTCCGACGACAAGCATATAAGGGATCTTCAATAGCTGGGCATCGCGTACTTTGGCGTTCATGCGCTCGCCGCGCGTGTCTATCTCGGCGCGAATGCCCGCTGCTTTAAGATCCTGCAGAACTTTGGTCGCGTACTCGTTGTGGCGGTCGGCGATCGGGATCACCATGGCCTGGACCGGGGCCAGCCAGACCGGGAAGGCGCCAGCGAAATGCTCAATCAGCATAGCCATGAAGCGCTCCGTCGAGCCTGTGACGGCGCGATGGATGATGACCGGGCGATGGGCATGGCCATCCTCACCAATGTATTCCAGATCAAAGTTCTCCGGCTGGATAAAGTCGAGTTGCACCGTCGCGCACTGCCAGTCGCGGCCCAGGGCATCTTTGACCATAAAGTCAGTTTTGGGACCATAGAAAGCTGCCTCACCGACCATCTCGGTGTACTTGATGCCCTTATTCTCGACCGCCTCGCGTAGCGTGCTTTCGGCCCTATCCCAGATCTCATCACTGCCCGCGTACTCCTCTTTTCTCTTGGGATCGCGTAGAGAGAGAGAGATCCAGTAGTCCATCAGGCCGTACGTTTTAAAGACTTCCAGCGTCAGATCAATGGCGCGGTTAAACTCCTCCTGGATCTGATCCGGGCGCAGAAAGACATGAGCATCGTCCTGGGTCAGGCTGCGCACGCGCGCCAGGCCCGTCAGCGTACCTGTTTTCTCATAGCGGTAGAGCGTCGCGAACTCGGCATAGCGCACTGGCAATTCGCGATAGCTATGCGTCTGCGTCTTAAAGAGAGTGATATGGTGCGGGCAGTTCATCGGCTTCAAAATGTAGGCGTCATCTTCGGACTGCTCCTGCTCGCCCATCATCAGCGGAAACATATTCTCGCGATAGTTGAACCAGTGTTTAGACGTTTTGTACAGGCGCACCCGGCCAAGATGTGAGGTCCAGACATGCTGGTAGCCGTAGCGCTCCTGTGTCTCGCGCACATATGATTCCATCTGATGGCGCAGCATTTCACCGTTGGGTAAGAACATAGGCACGCCAGCAGGCAGGTTTTCGTTCATCACAAAGAGCTTGAGTTCGCGACCCAGTTTGCGGTGATCGCGTTTGGCTGCCTCTTCCAGGCGCCAGAGATACTGAGCCAGTTCATCTTGCGTAAACCAGGCTGTACCATAGATGCGCTGCAGCATCGGACGCTTCTCATCGCCGCGCCAGTAGGCACCCGCGATCTTCATCAGTTTGAAAGGCCCAACCTGGCCCGTTTGGTCCACGTGCGGTCCCCGACAAAGGTCCAGAAACTTGTTTTGCTGATAGATGCCTACCTCAGCATCAGTGAGATTCTCGATCAGTTCGACCTTATAGATCTGTCCTTTAGCCTTAAAGTACTCCAGAGCCTTATCGCGCGCCCAGCGATCGCGCAGGAAGGGATAGTTCCCCGCGATAATCTTTGCCATGCGTTGCTCGATCTCTGGCAGATCCTCGGGCGTCAGTGGGCGCGGCAAATCGAAATCGTAATAAAAGCCATCCTCGATCGCGGGTCCAATAGCGAATTTCGCGTCGGGGAAAATCTCCTGCACCGCCTCGGCCATTACATGGGCCGCGGAATGGCGCATGCGCTGAATAGGTGTATAGTGGACCGTCTCCATAATTTCCGCTTCAACTGACATAGTAAATCTCCTTTGATGACAATAAAAAAACCTTTTCATCCCACCTGGGACGAAAAGGCGCACAAGCTTTCCGTGGTTCCACCCAACTTTCGCGTTTTCTCTCTGCCACCAGATACGATTTCAAGCAAGCTAGATACCTGGCGAGCAAACGCGCTCTCGCGGCCTATAACGGGGCCGAAGCGTACACATTACTGTCTCTGTGCAGGCGTGCGAGGGGTATCGTTTTCCCAATGTGTACGGAGCGCTTCCAGCCTCTGGCGCTTCCTCTCTATTGAACTCTTGAGAAAGGATATGGCTCGCATATGCCTCTATTTCTTGCAGGACATTGTAGCATAGTCCGCTCTAAAAGTAAATAGCATGATTTGTCGCCAGCAGGGTTTCTCAAAAGTTGACTCAAAGCAGGTGTGCAGAGGACGATAGCCCTTTGCCGGAGCACGAGGTGCCCTCGTAAAACTCCTTGTGTGGGCGGGCGGGTGGGGAAGAAAAGACTTTGGAGAAACCCTGTTGTCGCTAGCGAATCGCATTCGCCAGCAGAGTCCCTGAAAGAAAGAGAAAGAGTGGAGCATGAGGGAGCCATGACTTCCTCATGCTTCACTCTCCCAGCCTCTGTGGGGAGGGGCCTTGCAAAGCAAGAAGGCGACTTTGCAACAGCCCTGTTTAGCGCTTGGCTTTAAAGCAAAGCAGTCTGCTAACTCTGTACAAACATTGATTGGCATGCTATCATGGTTGCCAACGTAGAAACGCAATTATAGAAGGGGCGGCAACGCTATGCATTTTAACCTGATTAACTGGTTATTCCAGGACCCGTGTACAGCCACCAGCTGCTATAGTGGTGGGCCGGCGCCTGAAGTTTTTCATTTTTATCTTCCCTGGCTGATTTTCTGCGCTCTGGGCCTTGTAGTCACTTTCTACTATTCAATAGAAGGGCGTAAGCGTTTTACCAAGGGGCGTCCGTGGGTTAAGTACATGTTCGATCGCTATTTCACCTGGCTGGCGATCATTTGTATTGTTGGTTTCCCCTTGATTGGGGCGCGTGTAGCACTCTTTCAGTACTTTTTCGCCTGGCGCTTCTGGCGTTATGGCTGGCTGGTTGCCCTGGTCGTCTGGGGAGTGCTTTTCTTTGTTCATCGCTTCAGAAGATATCCTCAAGAGCGCGATTACTATCAGCACCTTAAGAAGCGCGAGCAGTACATGCCCAAGAGCAATAAGCGCAAAGCGACCTCTTCACGCTCATAATCAGGAACGGATTTATTCAAGAAATGCCAGCAGAGCCAGCGTCGATTACGCCAGATGTAGCGGGCTTGCTTCTCGCCGGAGGGCGTAGCAGCCGTATGGGAAGCAATAAAGCGCTGCTGGCTCTGCCGGAAGGGTCCGCTTGCACTTTTGTTGAACGCCTTGCCTCTCTACTCTCTGAAATTTGCGCGGAAACATTTCTTGTCACGCGTGATGAGATCAATGCCAGGGAGTATGTCTTTGCTTCTCCAGACGCCAAGGTGCGCCTGATTTATGATCACATTCCTGATCAGGGGCCGTTGATGGCCCTTTATAGTGGCTTACAGGCTACTTCCTGTTCGCACACGCTGGTACTGGCAGTCGATCAGCCTTTCGTGCGCCCCGAACTGCTGGCCTGCCTGCGCGCTTTTCCACTCGGTGCCGAGGCTCTTGTACCTCGCGTGCAAGGGATACCTCAACTGCTCCTGGCTCGTTATCCACGCTCACTCTTGCCCATTATCGCTGAATGCCTGCAAAATGGTCAGCGTTCTGTACGCGATCTGCTGAGTCATGTCCCTGTGCGTTTTCTGGAGGAAGAAGAATTGCGCGCGGTTGATGCTGATCTACGCTCGTTTATGAATATTAATACCCCCGCAGATTTCCGGCAGGCGCGCTCTTTCGCGCTTCACCTCTGCGGGGAAGCATAATTAATCCCCTCCAGGAAGCACAAAAAGAGCGTGCCTCTATGCTGTACGCTCATGGTTATGCCGGGCCAGAGTGGTGAGCGTTTCTTCAAAGCCGCGCAGGCGTAGCCAATGATAGGTTTCACCGCTCACGATCACATCGGCCTGGCGCATCTGGCTGATATTTGCCGCGCCACTGAGCTGCATGGCAACTTTGAGTTCGAGGATCAGTCCTTCGATGAGTTCGCAAACTGCCTCGAAGCCAGCGCTGGCAGCTTGCAGGAAAGGAAAGGCCATACCGGCCAGGGTAGCGCCCAGGGCCAGAGAACGAGCGATATCCAGCCCGCTGCGCAAACCTCCGGTCGCGATCAGTGGCAAGTGGCTGCTTCTGGCCTCGACAAGGCTGATCGGTGTAGGAATACCCCAGTCGCGATAGAGCTGGCCAATGCTTCGAGTGCGTGTATCCCCTCGTTCAGCTGAGCGTACAGCCTCCATAGCAGCCATGCTGGTTCCACCAGCTCCGCCGACATCGATGGCCGCGACTCCGCAAGCGCGCAGGAGCTGAGCCTGCTCGCGGTTGATGCCCGCCCCGGTCTCTTTAGCAATCAGTGGCAGGTCAAGCTGCTTGCTTAATGTGCTGAGTGCGTCGGCCTCTCCTACCGCGCGTCGATCCCCTTCGGGCTGCGCGGCTTCTTGCAGACTGTTCATGTGAATGGCCAGGGCGTTGGCCTCGATCATGGCGATCGCGCGCTGGATCTGTTCAAGCGTAAATGCTGTAGCGCGCTCCTGGGCAATCAATTGCGGCGCTCCCACATTGGCGATCAAAAACGCGTCGGGGGCCGTCTCGCGTGTGATTGTGTAGCTGTCGGCGACCTCCGGGTTGACGATGCCTGCGCGCTGGCTGCCTACGCCAAGAGCCAGCCCATAGCGTTGCGCAGCCAGCGCCAGGTTACGGTTGATCGCGAGGGCGTCGGGATGGCCTCCAGTCATCGCGGAGATGAGCAGAGGATACTTTAACGTATGGCCCAGGAAGGACACAGATGTGTCAATGGCGTCCAGGTCCACTTCTGGCAAGGCCTGGTGCAGCAGGCGCACATCATGCCAGCCCGCGCTCTGAGGCGCGGCCAGATCCTGTTGTAAAGCGACGCGCACATGTTCCGCTTTGCGCTGTTTGACTTCATCAGTCATGTGGGAGCGCATCCTTTCAACTAGCGGTCAACCCTTTAGAGGCCAACTCGCTTGAACGCCGTGTCAATATACTTAACATAATAATCTGTACTGGTCAGTGTCTCGAGTTCGCTTACTGAAAGGTATTGCGCGACCTCAGCATCGTTGCTAAGTTCACGTAAAAAGGGCAGACTATCCTGCCGGATGTCCTCAGTAGAGCTCTCTGGCTGGTCAGTAGGGCTCGTGGCCTGAGCTTGCGGACCCGCTGGAGGATCGCTTTCACTCTGCGACCACACACGTTTGGCGTTGCGCTGCACCATCTTATACGCCTCTTGCCGGCCTACGCCCTTGTCGATCAGAGCCAGCAGGATGCGCTGTGAGAAGACCAGGCCACCGGTCATGTTCAGATTGGCCAGCATGCGCTCTTTATGGACCTCCAGGCCCCTGATGACGCCGCTAAAGATGTGGAGCATATAGTGGAGCAGCGTGCAGCTATCGGGGAAGATGATACGCTCGGTCGAGGAATGGCTGATATCGCGTTCGTGCCAGAGCGCTACATTCTCCAGCGAGGTTACAGCGAAGCCGCGCAGGATGCGAGCCAGCCCGCAGACGCGCTCGCAGAGTTCAGGGTTGCGTTTGTGAGGCATGGCTGACGACCCCTGCTGGCCCGCGGCGAATGGCTCAAAGGCCTCGCTCAGTTCTGTACGCTGCAAATGGCGAATCTCCTGGGCCATCTTCTCCAGCGAACTGCCGAGCAGAGCCAGGGTAGTCATAAAATGCGCGTGGCGGTCGCGCTGGATAACCTGGTTGGAAATCGGCTCTATTCCAAGGCCGAGCTGTGTACAGACGTATTCCTCAATTTGCGGAGGCACTGTAGCATGCGTGCCGACCGCGCCAGAGATCGCTCCGACCGCGATCTGCTCCAGCGCGTCGCTCAGCCGCTGCTGCTGGCGGCGCAACTCATCCAACCACATCGCCAGTTTTAAGCCAAAGGTCATCGGCTCAGCGTGGATACCATGGCTGCGTCCCGCCATCAGGGTATATTTATGCTCAAGTGCCTGTTGCGCGACCGCCTCGCTCAGTTCCTGCAGTTTTGCCTGCAGCAATGCCCCGGCCTCCTTGATTTGCAGAGCCAGGGCAGTATCCAGCACATCCGAGGAGGTCAGGCCGAGATGGATAAAGCGGCCTTCCGGCCCCAACTGCTCCTGAATTGAGCGCAGAAATGAAATGATATCGTGGTGAGTTTCGCGCTCAATCTCTTGCATGCGCTCGGCATTGTAGTTGGCCTGGCGAATCTTCTCCATTGCTGCCTGAGGTATCACGCCCTCGCATGCCCATGCCTCACATACCTGCAACTCTACCCGTAGCCAGGTATCAGTTTTATGCGTAGCTGACCAGATAGCGGCCATCTCCGGTAGTGAATAACGTTCGATCATAGTGCTCTTCAGATAATTCCTAAGGTATGTTAAACTTCGTCGGACGGAAAAATTTCCTTGCTAAGTGTATCATATTCAATCAGCGAAAAGCGCGCCTCTCCTCTTTGCGTAAGCGGAGCGGCAGGCGCAAGAACTGCTGGCCTGTAGAGCCAGGTCAGAGAACTGGTCTCCTGCCCAGACCGCGTAACGGCGGCAGGCTATGAGCCCCCATCGTGGTCAGTTCTCAAGAGGACATCTATGATTGTAGAAACAAAAAATGTCAGCGCAAAGCGCTATGCCTTTCTGAGAGACACGCGGCGCATGCGTAAAGTTGCTATTCCAGCAGCCATTGTGCTGCTTGTCTCGAGTCTGATTATCGTCCTGGCTTTCGCGAATGCGTTGCCGCAGGGTCTCGGCTGTGTTGTGGGTCTCGCCTTCTTGTTGGGCGTGCTGAGCCTGGTTGTGTTGTTACCGCTGTTGCTCTTCTTCTACGGTTACAGCCGGAGTGGCTGCTGGCTGGACGAAGAGGGTGTGCGCGTGCATTTTCCTGGTGAAGACGAGCAGCGCATGGACTGGTCCGAGGCGCTCTACGCCATAGACGAGGGTGAGGAGTATCTGAGGCGTAGTAAGGGTAAAGAGGGTTATGGTCATCTGGTAGCCAGGGATCGCTATCTGCGTTTGCACATGGAGGGTCTGCTGCCGGAGCAGCGCGCGGAGGTCCAGCACACCCTGGCCGAGCACGTTGAGGTGCGCCAGCCGCAACTGTTTACTTTCGCCACATTGCTCAACTCGAAAAAAGAGACCGTCGCGCGTGGTCGTCTGTATGTCTTTGAGAATGAACTGCTCTGCGCGGAGAATCGCGGCAAGAGGCAGGTTTTCATTGCCGCACCCATACGCAAGCTGGCCTGGGTGCGTGAGCGTGAGCCCTTTCAGGTAGGTCAACTGTTATGTGAAACATTTGCTCTCTACTATGATAAAAAAGAATTTATCGTCATGCTAGGCTATGAAATGACCGTCCGTGGTGCTCTGGGTACAAGTTCCAACTGGATGCAGACTGGAAGCGCGCAGGAGTGGATCGAGGCTTTGCAAGCAGCCAACGGCTAAGGGCGAACCGTCTGAAAGTTCTTTTGTTTGCTCACGCTCAGCAAGAGAGTAAACCCTGCCTGGGGAGTTGCTGGACTGGGCTGCGACTGCGCTGCGCCCTGGTAGTTGGCGAGGATTTTTGGGAGAACTGCAGGGAGAAGAGGCCAGTTTGTGTGAGAGTTTAGCATCAGGGAAGAAATAGAGCGAGCGTAACGTTATCATTAGTGTACAGCCAATGGTCCTGGAGAAGAATATCGACGCGAGCTATAGAACTTGACGTAGTGGGATCATCCATGTACAATCATGTCACACCCTTGAGAGTTCGTCCAGGTGTAAACAGACCGGCGGTCAGCAGCGGGTGAAAAAAGAACAAACAAATTATCAGGTTGGCTAATGCCAATCTCCCCAGCAGGGGTCAGGAAAGGAGACGGCGTTTCTTCTGCCATGGAACGCAGGGGATCTAAGCGCCGTAGTAGACAGAGATGAAAAAAGGTATTCATCCTAATTATGTAGAGGCTACCGTCAGTTGTGCCTGTGGGAACAGCTTTCAGACGTTGAGTGTGAAACCCGTTTTGAAGATAGATGTGTGCTCAAAGTGCCATCCATTCTTTACCGGCCAGCAGCGTATTCTCGACTCAGCCGGTCGCGTGGAGCGCTTCCGCAAGCGCTTTAATCTGTCGGAAGAATAGGTTTTGCTTGAGAGATCAATAGGGATAAAGGATGTACCTGTCAGGCTCCTTTATCCCTGTTTCTATGTTCAGGCCTGGTAAAAACGCTTCCCGTAGGGGATTAAACGAGAAGGAAACGGCGCATTTTTCTTGAGCCTGTATGCCAGGGTCATTATGCCGCAAAGGTGGTGACTTGTTGAAAGGATCTCAAAGGACGATACTATTTTTGATCGCCGACACAGGAGCGGGCCATAGGAGTGCCGCGAATGCTCTACGTAACGCGATCAATATTATGGTAGAAGAACAGCAGAGCAAGTGGTTGGAGGGGGAGCAGAACGGTGCAGATGCGCAGAGAGCGTCTGAGCCGCCAACCTATCGTATCGAGATCGTGGATGTCTTTGAGGAGTGTGGGCGTTTTCCGTTGCGTGAGGCAGTCAAGCTTTACGGACCCACCATTCGTTATAACCCCAGCTTGTATGGGCGTTTTTTTCATATGACCGATCGCGCGCAATCTGTGGCGGCAGTCAAGAATGTCGCCAGTCCGATGGTGCGTAAGGGTCTCTTGCGCTTGATTACCAAAGTGCAGCCTGATGTGATTGTTTCGATCCATCCTATGCTCAACCATGTGACGATTGAGGCATTGGCGGAGCTCGGCTTGCAGATCCCTTTTTTAACAGTGGTCACTGACCTGATCAGCGTTCATCACGCCTGGTACGCGCCTGGTGCTGATGGATATATTGTGCCGACCGAGCAGGCGCGCCGTTTGTATATCAGGCGCGGACTGGACGCGGCAAAGATTCATGTGCTGGGCATGCCCATTGATCCTAAATTTACTTTGCCGTTGCCGAGCCAGGATGATCTACGGCGCAAGCTGGGTCTGGATCGCCAGTTGCCCACGATCCTGCTGGTTGGTGGGGGTGATGGAGCCGGAGGGCTGCGCTCGGCAGTGCAGGCTATTTCGCAGGCGCGTCTGCCTGTGCAGTTGCTCGTTATCACCGGGCGCAACAAGCGTCTATTTGTCCATTTGCAGCGTCTGCGAGCTGATCTCAAAGTGCCTGCGAAGATCTACGGCTTTGTGCATAATATGCCTGAAATGATGCATGCCGCGGATATTATTGTTACCAAGGCTGGTCCGGGTTCGATTTGTGAAGCGCTGGCCTGTAACCTGCCAATCATTCTCAGCGGCTTCGTGCCAGGTCAGGAAGAGGGCAATGTCACCTATGTGACGGAGAACGGAGCTGGTGTACTTGCTCGGACGCCTGTCGAGGTGGTAGACGCGCTGCGTCGGCTGATCAAACCTGGCTCCTCGGTGCTCCAGAAGCAACTGGAAAACGCCCATCGTCTCAGCCGTCCGCGCGCCTCCTTCGAGATTGTCGAGCATATCCTGAGCTATCTGCCCGCGCCAGGTGAAGTAAGCATCTGGCAACGCTCTGCTCCGCTTGTTACGGTTCGCGTGAGGAGGCATCGGCAGCGACCAGCGATCTTACGAACAAGGGGTTACAAATTCCCCTTGCGTGTAGCTGCTGTCTCGTCGCGCCGTTTGCGTGGCAACATCATGCGCCTGGGCATTTTGCGCCGCCCAACCACGCGCCTGACCGGACCGCTCGATCTACGCGCGAACTCCAGGCGTTTACCACACTTGATCGGACGTTCGCGTGTACGGAATGAGAAATAGGCATTCGCGAGCTTAAAAAAAGAAAAAAGGCAGGACTTATGGCGAAATTTTATTACGGTGGACAGGCGATGATGGAAGGGGTAATGATGCGGGGAAAACAATCTGCCGCTGTGGCAATTCGTGCGCCTGGTGGAGATATTTCCATCTACGAAGAGGCATTGAGTCCTCGTCTCTATCAGAATCCCCTTTTTCGCCTGCCTTTCTTACGTGGGATGTTGTTGCTCTGGGAGATGCTGGTGCTGGGTACGCGCCTGATGACGCTCTCAGCCAATGTGGCAACGGGAGCGCTGGAACTGACAAAAGCAGCGCGCGAGGTTGAGGCACCCAACTCGTCCCCCCAGCAACTGCCAGGCGGAAGCGAGCCAGCGGAGGCGGAAAAGCCGCCCGTGCTAGGGGGACCGATCTTGATCCTGACTATGCTGCTCTCTCTGCTCTTCGCTGTGGGTGTCTTTTTCGTCGGCCCGGTCTTTTTGAGCAATCTGCTGCATAATCAAATCGGCACTGGCTGGCTCAATATCCTGGTCGAAGGACTGATTCGCCTGGCGCTTCTGGTCGGGTACCTCTATTTGATCGGGCGTATACCCGATATCCAGCGCGTCTTCGGCTACCACGGCGCTGAGCACAAGGCTATTAACGCCATGGAGAGCGGCAATCCAGTTGATGTGGAGCATGTGCGCCAGGCGTCGCGCGTTCATACGCGCTGTGGTACAGGCTTTCTGCTCCTGGTAATGGTCGTCTCTATTTTTGTCTTCGCGCTAGTTGGCTCACCAGCCTTGCCGTTGAAGATTCTCTCGCGCATCGTGCTGGTGCCAGTGGTCGCGGGTATTGCCTATGAACTGATGCGCCTGGGAGCGGCCAATTATCGTTTTCGCGTGGTGCGCTGGCTACTTGCGCCGGGCCTGGCATTGCAGGGGTTGACCACGCGTGAGCCGGATGATAGCATGATTGAGTGTGCCATTACCGCTTTACAGCGCGTGGTCCAGCGTGACAGGGTAGAAGGGGTAGCTTTTGAAAGTGTTGCGGAGCCTCTGCCACCGCTCGTGGTGGCGAAATAAAGAAGGGTTATTCTGGTATGTCACTTGAAGCAAATATCTCTCCGCCCCCGCCGGAAACTCCCGCTCTGGCAGTGGAGGCGCGACGCCAGGAGGTGCGCTTTTCAGGTTCGCGCTGGTTCTTTACCGGCATTGCGCGCCTGCTCTATCGACGCTGGACGCGGATCGCGGTCCGGCTCTTCCCGGAGGAATCGAAGGCGGAGCGCCTGGCGCATAAGCTACACATACCCCTGCCAGACCAGTTAAACCTTGACTGGGTGACTGACCAGCTGGCTGTCGGCGGACGCGTTCATCCAGACGATATTCCTGCTCTGGCACGCGTGGGCATTACCCATGTCATCGATACGCGCTCGGAACATTGCGACGATGTCGCGGCCATGACCAGAGAGCATATCCAACTCCTGTATCTGCCGGCTAAAGATACGTACCCTTTGACTGTGGATCAACTGCTGGAGGGCGCGCGCTGGGCTGCTGAGCATATGCAGCAGGGCGGGCGCGTGTTGATCCATTGCGAACATGGCGTAGGGCGCAGCGTTTTATTGACCTGTTCCGTGCTCGTCTACAGTGGACTGAGCGCGCACGAAGCTTTGCGACTGGTGCAGCAGAAACGCTGGCAGGCAGCACCTAATCATCGCCAGATTCAGCGCCTGCGCGAATTCGAGTCCGCGCGCCAGGAACAGGCTACCCCCGCGCCTGGACTCTAATTCTCAGCTAATCATGATCCCAACTTTTGTTTCTCCACCCTGGAGAAAAGCAGAGTTTTGGCGGGCGCACAGCGCCCGCCAAAACTCTGCAAAGGGAGCACACGCGTTCGTGCTGCGCGCTAAATGGCTCAAGGAAGAATATTAAACGACCTTAGCAGGGCAGCTTCTGCAAGCGGCTCGCCGCTTGGGATCAGTGCCTCCTGGGGCTGGGTCGCGAGCACATAGCGCTCGATGGCCAGAGCGACTCCGTCTGCCTTGTTAGTCGCGGTTACAGCTTGTGCCACGGCCTTCACCTGCTCTGGTGCCTGTCCCATGGCCACACCCAGGCCAACTATGCGCAGCATCTCCAGATCGTTATAATTATCTCCCAGCGCCATGACTTCCGCCAGCGCGATCTCGTAGCGAGCGGCGAGGGTCGCGACCCCGCTGGCCTTTGAGCAGCCAGCCGGCAGCACGGCAAGTTCGGCACTGCCATAGCTGCCACGGGGCGCGAAATTCCAGCTACAGCCCAGGTTGGCGATTTCAGGCAGAGCGCGCTCCAGCATCTCCCTTTCCGCGAAGGCTACGACGCGTAGCACCCGCGTCGTCCTGGCGTGGATGGCTGTATAGGGCATGCGCTTCACGCGCTCACCAGCCGCAGTTAGATAGAGCTGCAGACCGGGATTGTCGAATTCAGCCGGCCCGGTCCAGACCTCTTCTGCGATGCAAAGTTCACTTTCACAGGGATGGGTAACTGGCTGGATAGCGTATTGTTGGAAGATTTCGCAGGCCTGGCGGGCAATCTCAGGCTCCAGCGTCTGACTGGCGAGAATGGCGCGCGAGGGGTGGCTGACAATCAGCGTCCCATCGTATACGATCAGGGGAAGTTCGAGACCCAGTGCCTCCGCGACTGCCTGCGCGCCGCCATAACGTCGCGCGGTTGCCAGGGTTACAATCACGCCCGCGTGCTGTGCCGCGCGAATGGCCGCGCGCGTGCGGGAGGTAATCTGGCCTTGCGGGTTCAGTAATGTCCCATCGATATCGATTGCAATCAGCTTTATAAGCTTAGAAGCGTTTTCCATGGTGCCTCTCTTATGGAGTTTTAAGGCCACGCCAGGTGCAAGGTGGTGTTTGTTTCTCATAAAGTCTTGCGCGTAGAGGCCAGAATGATGCCAGATGTTATCTCGCTACCCACAGGCTTAATTGCCGGGATAACATAGTATACTATATGCCACACCCCAGAGAAAATTCTTAAATGAGTGATTCCTGCTTTTGCAAAAGCAGAGTTTTGGCGGGCGCGCAACGCCCGCCAAAACTCTGCAAAACACAAGGGATGGAGAGTACAACGCGCTCGTGTTGCTTAGAAAAAAGCAGGGATACTCATATTGAAAGAAGACAAGCAACATCGGCGCGCCAATGTTGCTTGTCTTCTGCAAAAAGGGAAGGCACAGGCCACTGTGCTCCAGCGAATGCTTGCTATCTGCAGGTATTCAGCATAGGCGATGGTGAATGGCATTTGTGCTATACTGTGCCTACAAAGGTAGCCAGCGGTTTCACAGAACGTTGACGCAGCTTTGAGTGGGAGAGCAATACTAGAAGTAGGAGTGTGTAAATATCTTCAAACTCGTTTTGGGGATACGATCACGATAAGGATTATGAGTACACGAGAGAAAAAGACGAGTGGGGAGCGCAAACGGGCGCATGATGGGTATATACAGCGACCTCCAGCGGAGAACTGGCGTCAGTGGCGCGATGAGGCTGGCCTGCCGTTGTTGCCTGACGAACAACCAGCCAGCACGGTGCGCGATAGCCTCTACGATCTTATCCCGCTGGGACCGCGTGAACTCAAGGTGATAGGTAGCGCTCCTTTTTTGCGTTTGCAGCAGGTTAAACAGCTTGGCTTTGTCTATCGGGTCTGGCCAGGAGCCACGCATACGCGCTATGAGCATAGCCTGGGAGTGTATTATCTGATGATGCGTGCGCTACGGGCACTTTTGCAGCGCGGCAGCAATGGTGGACTGGATGGAGTTTCCCCTGAGAGCATGCGCGCGCTTCTGGTGGCCACGCTCTTGCATGACATCGGCCATTATCCATTTTCGCACACGATTGAAGAGCTGGGCGCGCCGATTATTCTTCATGAGAAAGTCGGGCGTACGATCATTGAGAAGAGCGAGATCGCGACGATCCTGGAACGCGATTACCAGCTCGTGCCGGAGCGCGTGGCCGACCTGATCGATCCACCTAAAAACCGGGCCCTGCATCCCGACGATGAGTTGTTGAGTAGCTTGCTGAGCGGGGCGTTGGATGTCGATAAGCTAGATTATCTGCCGCGTGACGCACGCGCCTGCAATGTACCCTATGGCGGAGTCGATATGTCACGCCTTCAGGCGTCTCTAAGGGTTCATCCCGTCAATGGGCAGCGGCGCATTGTAGTGACGCACAAAGGGATCAGCCCACTGCATTCCTTGCTCCACGCTCGCCAGGAGATGTTCGACAACATCTACTGGCATCATACCTGTCGCGCGCATCAAATGATGCTCTTGCGCGCAGTTCACGAGGCTCTGGTAGCGGACGCGTTGAATGTTGAGCGGCTGATGGGATTGGACGATGCCTCGCTATTGACCCTGCTGGGTAGCGCTGAGATGCCGACTGCCACGCGCGCGCTTACAGAGGGGCTGCGTTTGCGCAGACCCTATAAAGATCTGCTGGAGATCAGTCGCCTGGCGGGACGGCTGTATAATCGCCTGGACGCGCTATTCTGGGATGCGCGGCGGCGGCGACAGATTGAGATAGCGCTGGCCAGCGAATTGGCTGGCATTTTGGGCCGCGAGATCGCTGATTATGAGGTCTTGCTGGATATTCCCCGGCCAGAAAAATGGGAGATGGATGTCTGGGTCACCTTTGAGCACCCACCAGTTGGCATGGAAGCACTGGTTCATTGGATCGAAGCCACCGGCTTGCAGCCTGATGATCTCGCGCGCTACGAGCAGCACCAGCGCCGTATACGCATTCTTGTCGCCGACCATCTGCGTGATCCTCTCCTCAGCCAGCGCGCCGAAGTCCTACAAAAGTTAGAAGAACTGGTAGTAATGTAGCTAGCACGTAGGCGCGGGAT
>JBEVTI010000006.1:0-219233 GCA_041156125.1 Candidatus Paraktedonobacter carboxidivorans | reverse complement strand
GCTCTTTTACATACACCAGAAGAGTTGGGGAAAAGCTTTCTCATTACCGTGGCCCCCATAGCCAGGCTCATTGAAGAAAAACAGGCTACATCAGCAATAGATCGAGGAAAAATCGTACGGGATGCGATTAAAAAGGCTTTTGATCATTTAGAGGGCGAAGGAAAGCGCGCTGATGAGGCACAAGACTGGGTGCATTACAACATTCTTTATTACAATTATTTTATGCTCAGACACTCTCTAAAAAAAGATCAAATTGCGGCCCGCTTGATGATTAGTCCACGTCACTACTATCGCCTTGCCAAAGAAGCATTTGCAAAACTATGGAGTGCTCTTCTAATACTGGATGAGTATGGGTAGGTCTTTAACGTCGAGAAGAGCGTCAAGCATTCCCTCTCAGCGACCTGATACCTAAAAGGTATTAAGGTTTTGTTTCTTTTATCTATCTTTGTCAACACCCTTGTGAGATGGATGGGCATACAGCAAAAGCAACTAACTATACTGCCTCACCAGGAAGCTATAAACGCAGTGCCGTGCGCAACTACGTAGCAATAGGAATTAGAGAGTAGGTAATTTGTGTTATGTCAGGACCTGTATCGGTATTGTCATCCAATGATACTACACACACAGTAAACGAGGCTGACTCATACCAGAGCCTCCAGCCAGTTAATACTCTAAATGAGAGTACTATACCGCGATTACTCTTTATGGCAGGCTTTGCTGGAGCAGGAAAAACTACCTTCGCGAACTGGTTGAATAAAAAACTCGACTGGGAAATGTTAAGCAAAGATGATCTAAAATATGATCGCCTGGCTAATGGCGAAGCAGAAGAAGAGGCTGGCTGGCGGGCTTTTGATGATCTAATAGGAAAGATTCACGATAGAGCTATTAAAAAGCGCAAATCGGCTATCATTGATACAAGCAATGAGAAACCTTTTGTTTATGAGGATATGATTAAGGTTCTCAAACAAGCAGAGCAAGGCCGGGCCCCGATCCACTTGAAAACCATCCTCTGTGTAGCAAGTAAACAAACACGCACAACGCGTATACATAATCGGGGCAGTGTGTTTGCTCCTTATGTGGAGAAACTCCCAGACATCCTGGATAACTCCAAATTGCCAGAGCGTTTTCAGCACTTTTTAGCCGAAGATCCCGCCTTACTTAAACAGATCCGAGAGCTTGCAGAGGACGAAAGTTATCTGGAAGGCTTTCACTTTTTCTCCAATAGTAAAGTCCTTATCTTCAATACTAATACTCTCCTGGAAACCGACTCCGATAAGACCTGGTGCATAATTGAGGCTTTTTTAAAAGAAGATAATCCTCCTCTCACCAGGTAGGTAATCCAACCATGCACACCGTTCTTATTAACGTATCCATAAGCCAGGTTATATATGAAATTTCATATATAACCTGGTTTTTTATTACAAATGATTTTATGATACTATAAAATGGAAGATAATACTTGACTTTATCGAACAATACCAAGTATTATATGTATTGTACGCATCTTGTCTCCTGAAGGTAAAGAGATTATCAACGTTGCTGATCTGATCCAACGGGGATACTTTGTTTTTACGTGGGAGCCCCTATGCCGGGAAAACAGTCTGATAGCCAGGCTAAAGAGGATGTCGAGATAAACATACAAAATGTTATGTTTATACGGCATGGTGAGAGTGAAGCCCACATCGGCAAGGCCGCCACTCATATAGAAGAGGTTGGCTTAACCGAGGCAGGGAAACGGAAAGCAGATGAGATCGCCGATATGTTTCTTTCCATACCTGACCTGATCATCAGTTCACCATATTTGCGCGCGTGGGAAACAGCATATCCAACAATCCAACATTTTTCCAGTGTAACGCATGTCACCTGGCCAGAGGTGCGAGAATTTACCTATCTAGGATCATTGAGGGGCCAGTGTTTGACAAAACAAGAACGCAGTGGGAAAGTCGATGAGTTCTGGAAGCGCTGTGATCCAGAGCACAGAGATGTCGATGGCGAGTCATTTTCGCAGTTTGTCGGGCGAGCCAGGAAGACTCTGGCTCAGCTCAGAGAGATGAATGGTTTCATTGTGATCTTTACGCATGAGCAATTTATTCGTGTTGTGCAGTGCTTATTGCTTGAATGGACCGAGGAAGACATGGAAATGAAGCCAGAACACATGAAACAATTTAGAAAAATGCTGCTTGACTATCCTTTACCCTATGGCTATGTCGATGATGCGAGCTGGCAGCAACATCTCTACCAACCAGAATTTGTACTGTCCCAGGCCCCTCTTCCGGTCAGGTAGTGAAAAATTGGTGTGAAACAGAGAAAATGCATTGATCATTGGAGAAATCCCGAATATGATCTCCTTCCTCAGGAAATAAAGCATCCACCAGCAACTGCGCCTATGTTATTGCTGATGGCAGGCTTTGCGGGAACTGGTAAAACCACTCTCGCCAACTGGTTGTTTGACAGACTTAGAGAATTAAATCTTGACTGGGAAATACTGATTAAGGATAAGTTCAAGCGTGAACATCTAGAGTTACAGGAAGACGTAAAATTAGCTGGCCATAATGCTTACGACGACCTGTTTACAATAGTTGAGCAGGAGGTGCTGACTAAAAGGAAATCTTGTATTATCGATACCAGCAATGAGCACACTTTCATTCTTAACACAATCCAGGAGGCGCTGAAAAAAACAGAACACTATCACGTTCAGCCTTACCACATAAAAGTGATCTTCTGTGTCGCTGACAAAGAGACACGTACCAAACGTCTAAAAGCAAGGGGTAGTGAGTTTAAACCCTACAATACAGAACTACCACTGATACGGGATGATAAAGAGTTGGTAGAACTCTTCTCGCATATCCTGGATAACGCTTCACTGCCAGAGAAATTTAATAGTGCTCACGGAATAGTGTCAATCGAGCATATCAGTAAAGGCCTGATTATCAATACAACACCAACATTGGATGAATATGCACAAGATGTTTTTAGCAAAATTGAAATCATGCTTAAAGAGACAAATATTATTCGGTAATCGCTTTCTAATAAGTTGAAGATCATTAGAGGCTCGTTTATGCCAATATTAAGTATAAAATGGCAGATCTGTGGCAGAGAATTGGCATAATGCGACATGGATTTTTCATTTATACTTGTCCCAATAAGGAAATTTCCAGAAACAATTTTTCGTCAATCTTGCCAGCAAAATATGCTAGCAAAAGTCTGCTTTTGCCTTTTAAATATTTTTGTCAGACATAGCTAAGCTTATTTGGTGCGTTACAGTGACATATAAGATGCCAGAAAATTTCCTTAAATTGTAAAGACAAGAGAAGGTTTTGATGATGCAGAAAATGTGGAAACGCTATACAGAAGGGTCAAAAGTAGATCCGTCAGGAGGAAAAATCCTTTTTGCTCGACATGGCGAGAGTCAAGCTTACAAAAACATAGCAGCCACTCATAGCAAAGAAGTCCATCTAACGCCGTATGGCAAAAAGCAAGGTGAGGAACTAGGCGAGCGCTTTATCTGTCCTCCCGACCTGATTGTTATCTCGGATTATGCACGTGCATGGGAAACCGCGCAGCCAACTCTTGAGCGCTTTCCTGATACTCCCTGGCAATTTTCAGATATTCACGAGTTCACTTATTTAGGCTCACTCGATGGTTTCTCCTGTACTATGCAAGAGCGTAAATCTCTGGTGAAAGACTACTGGAAACGATGTGATCCTCTCTATAGAGACGGAAATGGCGAGTCATTTGAAATGTTCATTAAACGCGTTGGCCGTAATTTAGACGAGATATGGCAAGAATCTGGCTCTATTCTCTTTTTTACTCACGAACAATATATTATAGCTGCACAAGGCCTGATAGAAGGATGGATTAGTAGCAATCCCACAAAAGCAGAGATGCAGTATTTTAGAAATACTCTTTTGGAAAAACAACTCTCCCATCCTTACGGACAAATAGTGGAGCTTCCTGAGCATTTTGATAAAAGAAATACAGCTCAACACTCTCAGCTAAGAAAGCTTGTATATGCATAGTTTCCCCTGCTTCCAGTAGTTCTTACTCATTAAAGCAAGTAACCAGCGAAGTTAGAGAGCACAGGCTCCTCTCCCGCTCAGGTAGCTCCACAATAGAGCACTTTCTGCCATAACATTTATAGCATCTAGCATACTGAGGAGCAGCTATCTCTATACACGAGATAGCTGCTCCTCTCTTTTACCATCAATGCAAACTTTAGCGATAATAACGGGTGCGGCGGCGAGTGCGCCAGAAGGGGTAAGTGATAAGATGCCAGAGCGCTACCAGGATCAGCGCGCCTATGATCGCGTGGATGATCGGCACACTATCAATCGTAAAATCAGGAATACCGTTGATAACGATTACCTGCGTAACTAGCCATACACCGATCAGGCCCACAATTATCGCCCCGATAATTCCAAAAGGCAGCTTCCAGCCGACAATCAATTCGGCCAAAAATCCCACAATGGCCGCGACGATCAGATAGACAATCAAGCTGCTACTGATGTCCCAAACATGGCTGCCAATCTGAATAGAGATACCAGCTAGCATCAGGACACCTAAAGCAAGAGACGCCATAAAAATCCCTCCTTGAAAGATTTCGCCTACTCTCAATATCCCCGTCGCAATTTGACGGAGGTCGAATGTGGTCGGTCGAAAAGCTTCGAGCAAACACTTCCATAGAATTATATCATTCCATTATAAACATGGAAATTTGACTATTTGGTATACGCCACAACCATGAGTTTTTCGCGCACGAAGCTATTGCTTCCGTTGAGAAAGAGACTGGCAAACTCACGCAACGATGTTTGACTTTTTTACACGGTACTGGTATCCTGTGAAACACAACAGAGAAAAATTGCTGACCTGCGTTGAACGAAAATAGTAGGGGAAGTGACTCCCAACAGCGATCCGAAGCAGAGTGCAAGTTCGGAATGGGGTAGTTCTCCCAGAACGCCTTCGTGAGCAGCCTGCCGAAGAAAATCTGGTGGCCCCAAAGAAGCCATGAGATAAGTAGGCGTGGATGGCTGGTTCCCATGCAGCAGAAGAACCATAAATAAGTGGTCACGTTCTGTTATCCATCACTAAGAGGTGAAGGGATGTTATGGAGCGGGCAGTGACAACCAGGGTGGCACCGCGGGTGTGTAGAATTTATGCAATCCTCTACGCTCTCGTCCCTTTCGCAATATCAGGAGGGGCGAGGGCTTTTTCATGCCTTGCTTCTCCCCAGCTAAGACGCGCAGCATGGCCATCCTTCCAGGAGAATGGTGCATGCTACGTCTGACAGGCAACCATTGTCTACAGCAAAGGAGTAAAACGAACCATGTCTATGACACATCAGACATTCGAGAGTGCTCAGGATCACTGGATGGAGCTGGAGCATAAGTACTACCAGGGCGCCTTTAAACGTTATCCGCTGGTCTTTATGCGCGGTGATGGCACGCGCGTCTGGGACGCGGACGGCAAGAATTATCTGGATCTGGTGGCTGGCATTGCTGTCAATGTGCTGGGACACTGTCATCCAGCGGTGGTCGAGGCTATTCAAGAGCAGGCCACGAAGCTGGTCCATGTCTCTAACCTCTACTATAATACGCGCCAGATTGAATTGGCCGAGCAACTGGGCCTGCTGAGCAATGGGATGCGCTCATTCTTTGCCAATAGCGGCGCGGAAGCCAATGAAGGCGCGCTCAAACTCGCGCGCAAATACGGACGTGAGAAGAAAAACGGCGCCTTCGAGATTATTAGTATGCAGCGCAGTTTCCATGGACGTACCCTGGCAACGACTGCCGCGACCGGTCAGGAACATTATCAGGCAACCTGGGCACCCCTGCCCGATGGTTTCAAACAGGTACGCTATGATGATTTAGCCGCTTTAAAGGCCGCTATAAGCCCTAAGACAGTGGGCATTCTATTGGAGGTAGTGCAGGGTGAAGGGGGCATCTGGCCGGGCTCACGTGAGTTTATTCAGGGTGTACGCCAACTCTGCGATGAAAAGGACATGCTTATGATCTGCGATGAAGTGCAGGCGAGCATGGGACGCACTGGCAAGTTTTTTGCCTGGGAAAACTATGGGATTGTACCAGATATTATAACGATGGCCAAGGGCCTGGCTGGCGGTGTGCCGATTGGTGCTATGCTGGCAGGACCACGCGCTGATCTCTTTGTACCTGGCGATCACGGCACTACTTTTGGCGGCAATCCTATCGCCTGCGCAGCAGCAGTGGCAACTATCCGCACAATTAAAGATGATAACCTGCTGGAAAATGCCCGTAAGATGGGCGATTACTGGCACGACAAAATGCAGACTCTGTGTACGAAATACGCTTTGATCGATAGCCCGCGCGGCATCGGTCTGATGCGCGCTGTGAATGTCAAGCACAATCTGGCTGGCAAGATCGTTGAGAAGGCTATGCATCACGGTCTGTTGCTGAATGCTATCGGTAACGATACTCTGCGTGTCGTACCACCGCTGGTAATCAGCCAGGACGATCTGGACGAGGCTGCCCAGAAACTGGATCTGGCCCTGGCAGAGACTGCTAACGAGGTAGCAATCTAGCATTAAATTAATATGCGTTTATATGTCTGCTTTTGAAACCTTATGAGGCTTCAAAAGCAGACATATAAACGCATATTATATCTTACTTATAACTAGTCGTACCTCGAACATGCAAGAAGCTCAGCAAGGTGCCCCTGTCCACCAGGCACAAAAGATGGACCAGTATGCGAAAACGCGCGATAAATGCGCTCATACTTATCCTGACAATGGCTGAATAAACGTACAAAAAATTGGCCTAGAACAACCAAGGGAATCAGCAGCGGAAAGATGATTAAAAGAGTATTGATCATTGTGCGCTCCTTCATTGCAATCAGCTGGAACCTTTCCAGTGCAAGAGGTTCTCTTATTTCAGTATAACAACATTCCTCTAAAAAAACAGGGAAGAGTTCACATATTCGCTGATTAATGGATAAAAAATGGAAATCATGGCGAAATCTAGCGCATTATAGTGAGCTGACGACCGATATAAGGTAAAATGCTAAGGAGAGAAACAGGTCATTGGTAAAATGATAAATTGGATAAGGAGAATGATAATAGATATCTTCACTCCTAACCCCTTTTTCCGGCATAATTGAAGCACAGGGAGCAGTAAACAAAACGGCATCACCTGAATGTTACCGAACGTATGTTCTAATCGTTGTATGTAAGCTGGAAGGTTGATGTGTACTGCGAGGACAGCGGTGAGGCTGGTGTACGCAGGTACAGGGAAAAGTTCATTCAGGCAACACAGCGCATGTGGGCCACGAATGAGTCGATTCGTTAAAAATGTTTTGTGATGCCATATGCCTGGAAAAGGAGAAACACTATGCAACGCCTGGCCGTACGCAGGGACACAACAAAAATGAATAAGTTGGAGAATGGGCAAATCCTCTACTTTGATTTGCAAGGATCTTTGCCTGCACGGCATATCCTGGCATTGAATACCGGGCTTTGCACACTCTCCTATCTCTCCGTCGATAACAAACAGCAGCCGCGTATTCTGGCTCAGCAGCAATTTACGCAGAGTGAAATGAGCTTGTTACGGCCTTTGCTGGAACATTATCCTCACTATTGCCCGCACGAAGTCATGTTCGCCAGTTTTTACAATGGCGCGGTCACTGAACATACCATTTCCCGCGCCCGCGAACGTTTGCAGGAAGCAGCAGAGTATGGCACCTGGGATCATGAAATGCGTCCTGTGCGCAATGTGCTCTCACGCGCCCGTCTTAAGCTCAAAGACTTCGGTATGGATGTGCTCTCGATCCTGGAAACTGGCTATATGCTGCTGATTTCCACACGGGAAGAGGATCGCTCAGCATCATAATACTCCTCTGAATATACATTCCTCCTTTTAGAGCGGAATATTGCCGTGTTTCTTAGGCGGATTGTTGTCACGCTTATTCTTGAGCATATCCAGCGCGGCAATAATCCTGGTACGGGTATAGCGCGGCTCAATGACTTCGTCAACATAGCCCCGACTGGCGGCGATATAGGGGTTGTTAAATTTCTCTGTGTATTCCGCGATCAGCTCTTTGCGCCGCTGCTCGGGATCTTTGGCCTGCTCAATCTCGCTTCTGAAGAGAATATTCACCGCGCCCTCCGGTCCCATCACTGCTATCTCAGCAGTAGGCCAGGCATAGTTGATATCGCCGCGCACGTGTTTGCTGCTCATTACGTCATAAGCACCGCCATAGGCTTTGCGTGTGATGATGGTAATCTTGGGTACAGTAGCCTCGCAATAGGCATAAAGCAGTTTAGCGCCGTGACGAATGATCCCGTTATGCTCCTGAGCCAAGCCTGGCAAAAAGCCTGGCACGTCTACAAAAGTGAGCAGTGGAATATTAAAGCAGTCGCAAAAACGCACGAAACGCGCGGCTTTATCCGATGAGTTAATATCCAGCACGCCTGCCAGCGCCCCCGGTTGCTGGGCGACAATACCGACCGCGCGCCCATCCATGCGCGCGAAGCCAATGATAATATTGCGCGCGAAATGCTCCTGCACCTCGAAGAAATCTTGCTCATCGACGATATGCTTGAGCACCTCCTTCATGTCATAGGGCTTATTAGGATTATCGGGCACAATCGTATCCAGAGCTACTTCGGCGCGCATTGGCGAGTCTTTAGGCGTGATACGCGGCGCATCCTCCATGTTATTAGCAGGCAAATAGCCCATCAATTGGCGAAGCATACGCAGACAATCCGCTTCGCTGGGGCAGGCGAAATGGGCTACGCCGCTGGTAGCGTTATGTACCATCGCGCCACCCAGTTCCTCGAAGCTGACATCCTCGTGAGTGACTGTTTTGAGCACATCGGGACCGGTGACAAACATATGACTGGTATTTTCAACCATAAAGATGAAGTCAGTGATTGCGGGCGAGTAAACGGCACCGCCCGCTGCTGGTCCCATGATAGCTGAGATTTGTGGAACTACTCCAGAGGCCAGAGTATTGCGCAGAAAAATATCCGCGTAAGCACCCAGGCTGACTACTCCTTCTTGAATGCGCGCTCCTCCGCCATCATTTAGCCCGATGACTGGCGCTCCATTGCGCATAGCAAGATCCATGATTTTACAGATCTTTTCAGCGTTAGCTTCGCTCATCGAGCCGCCGAAAACTGTAAAATCCTGCGAGAACACATAAACCAGACGATTGTCGATTTTACCATAGCCAGTAACCACGCCATCGCCCAGAAACTTCTGCTCAGCGAGGCCAAAATTGTTAGCGCGATGCGTGACAAACATATCCAGTTCATGAAAACTGTCCACGTCAAGCAGTAAATCGAGCCGCTCACGGGCCGTCAACTTGCCCTTCTTATGCTGATTTTCGATCTTTTCCACACCACCGCCCAACCTGGCCTGTTCTTTAAGCGCATGAAGTTCAGCCAGCTTCTCCGCTGCTCTCTTCATACCTGTGGAATCCTGTGGTGTACGTTCACCTGTGGTCATTGCTATACTCCATGCTAAGCTTCGAGATTTTTTATTATCATATCACAAGCATATCCCCCGTCCGCGTCCCGCGCCCGCCGCGTGAGCAGTACTATATTCAGAAAAGCCTCGATTATTGATATAGAAGGAGTAGACACAACTAATAGTTTTATGAGAAAATATGGATGAGAATTTAAAGCAAGACACCCCCCTGTGTCAAAAAGATTAGATCAACCATGGTAGCATGTGTACCGGGCGGATAAAAGAGTAAGTCTAGAGCATTCTGATCCCAGAAGAAAGGTATCCTTCATGTCCAGCAATGGCAACAACGGAAATATTCGGCGTCCCCCACATCTTGTGATCGCAACCCCACAACGAAAAGAGTCAGAAGACGAAAAGTTTCAGCTAAGAAAAGTCTTCCAGGCCTTTACTGAGCTACCCAGAGTCTTACACCTGGTCTGGTCCACCAGCGCCCTGCTAACCTGCGTTCTCGTTTTACTCAGCCTGATTAGCGGTTTCTTGCCAGCGGCAAGCGTGTGGATTTCAGGAGGCGTTTTGCAGAGCGTTGTCAAGGCAGCATTCAGTCGTCAGCACGATCTCTCCGAGGTCTGGTTCTATGTGGGAGCGCAACTGGTTGTTGGGCTGTTACAAAGCTTGATAAGCACACTTACCAATATCTCGCAACAACTGTTGCAAGAGCGTACAGGAAATCGGGTGCAATTGATGATCCTCCACAAGGCAGATACATTAGATCTGGCTTTTTTTGAAGATCCTGAATTTTATGACAAATTGCGTAATGCAGCGGATGAATCGACCTATAAACCAACCCAGATGGTTTCGCAGGTCTTTACCTTTGTCCGCACCCTGATTACTCTGCTCTCGATGTTGTTTATTCTCTTGCAACTGGCCTGGTGGCTGGCGCTGATTGCCATGGTTTTGCCTATCCCTTCGTTTATCTCCAATTCACGCTATGGCTGGCAGGGCTACCATAAGATGCGCCGCGAGTCGCCAATGCGTCGCATGTTGATGTACTTGAATCGTCTGATGACGGTTGACTCCTACAACAAAGAGATCAAACTCTTTAACCTGGGAAACTTTTTTGTCGGGCAATATCAAGAGCTTGCAGAAGAATTTTATCAGGAAAACAAAAAGATTGTGGTCGGACGCTACCTGGTCGGCTTTGCCTGGGGAGGTCTCTCAACACTGGCTAACTCAGCAATTTATATCTATGTGGCTTTTCGAGCTGTGACTGGTAGTATAGGGATCGCTGGCCTGACAAGGTTCACTCAGGCAGTAATTCAGGTAGGATCAAGCTTTCAAGGTGTGCTCGATGGATTTTCCGGCATTTACGAGAATAATCTTTTCGTCAGTACGCTGTACGAGTTTTTGGAATACCAGCCGAGCATTACTTCTCCCGCGCAACCCCATCCACTGGAGCGCGATCTCGCAGTACCTGGCCTGACTATTGAATTTCGTAATGTCAGCTTTACCTACCCAGGCAAAGATCCTGTGACCGCGGCGGCATTGCGCGATGTGAGTTTTACGATTAAAGCTGGCGAGGCCATCGCGCTGGTGGGCAGCAATGGCGCTGGCAAAACAACCATTGTCAAGCTCCTGACGCGCCTTTACGATCCCGACAAAGGACAGATCCTGATCGGCGGGCGCGATATTCGCGAGTATGAGATCGAGGAACTCAGGCGCGTAATCGGCGTGATCTTCCAGGATTATGTGACATACCATATGAACGCGCGCGAAAATATCGGCGTAGGTAAAATAGACGAAATCGAGAATATCGACATGGTAATGGAGGCTGCGGGCAAAAGTGGTGCTAGCACGGTAATTAATAAACTACCCTCTGGATACGCGACCATGCTGGGGCGCTGGTTCAAAGACGGATCACAGTTGAGCGGTGGCGAATGGCAGAAGGTCGCATTGGCCCGCGCCTTTATGCGCGATGCACCAATCCTGGTGCTTGACGAGCCAACCAGTTCACTTGACGCTCAGGCCGAGTACGAGATCTTTACCAAGTTTCGTCTACTCACCAGAGGCAAAACAGCAGTCTTTATCAGCCATCGCTTCAGCACTGTGCGTCTGGCCGACCGCATCTTCGTCATCGAACAGGGTATCATCAAAGAAAGCGGCTCACACAGTGAATTGATCGCACTTGACGGACGCTACGCGGAACTGTTTAACTTACAGGCAGAAGCGTATCGCTAAACAAACTGTAGAGGGCCAAAATAAAAGTAAGGAGCGAACGGGGTGCCAGCTCGTTCACTCCTTACCACGCTATTGCCTGTAGCAACGCGCGACTCTAGAAGGGGCGCGTGCTAACCCCATGGGGAAAAGGTTGCACGTAATCGTAAACATACGCTCCAAGCTTGCTCGTCGAGGTGGATCTGCTTGCTCACGTATATTCCGCCTTCCTTCCCTGGCCTATTTATTATAACGCACGAGGAAGCGTTTAGTTATCACTTTTTAGAGCAATTTTTCCCTTGTAAGAAAATTCACCCTTTCCTTGCTTCTCCTCCCCTGCCCTTTTTCTTTTGAAATCAGAATTTATCCCTAAAGGCTATGTCACACCTTTTTAAGAAGTGCATTACTTTGTAAAATGTTCTCTTACATATTAACACAATATCATAACTCAAACGAGCGAAATCTTCTCTTGAAATTGAGGGTTTTCAGCCCTGCAAATACTGGCTATAGCCGTTCTGCGTCAAATTTATCAGGATTTGTTCTACTTCGTACTCGCTCTGGTGCGTCAGACGAGCGATATCCTCAACCGTTCGCTGCCCATCTAGCAGAATAAAGACCAGGCGCGCCCGGCGCTCCATTTGTCGAATGGTCTGCGCAATAGAAACCACGGCACAGGTCTTAAAGACAGCTTTGCGTCCAGGACGCTTCTCTTCTACTAAAGGATCAAAGCGCTGTGTAGGAGAGATTTCGCGCGGCATAGGAAGTGTTCCAAGTTCAGAAGCCAGATGAGTGGTCCAGTATTGAACAGAACGCGCCGATCTTGCTGGTTGTTCAGGCGTATAGGTCTCTAGCCTTGTACCATGCAGGACAAGAGATTGATTGGTTGGCGACCCTACTTGCTGCATCTGTGCGGATAGCAACATTTCGGCATGACGCGCGTTAAGAGGGTGGGTGGTCTTCTCTCTGTCCAACAAAGGCTGGTTCGCGGAAGTTTCGCGCAAATCCGGGTCTCTCAACGCGGGTAGGCGCGCCAGAGGATCGGTTTGAGCGAACAAACGAGATTGAAGATCCTCTCTCTTCTGCTTCTGCGGCAATGCCCTTATAGGAGTTGTGGCAGGGTAGGGGGAACGGTCATCCTCCCAGGAGGCAGATGAGCCTGGTGGCAATGCCCCTGTAGGAGTCATAGCAGGGTAGGGTGGCCTGCTAACGCTCTGAAAAGAGCAGGTAATCTGCTTCCATTCACTGATACATTGTAATGCTGCTTTTCCCATCTCACGCTCAGTATATGCACGTACAAGGGAACCATTTTCAAAGTAGATTTCTCCCCGCTCTGCCCATTTCCCCGCTAACTGCTCTACTCGCAAGATACCTGTGCGCTTTTGAAGCATTATCGAGCGTACCATTCGGGCTAATGGTTCCGTAGAAATACTTTGTGGCATAGTTTCTTCTCCTCCAATCACACATAAAAACCCGCTAACATCTCTAAGCGATTAGGGACATAACAGTTCACTGATCACTATACTGATTACTCATTAATTTGTCGCTAAGAAGCTTCTTGCTTATGTGAAAATTGTGTGAAAATCACCGATGGGTCTCTTAGAGAAATCTCAAGCTCAAGAGAAAATAGGCTTGTTTTTATGCTAGGGACCTGCAGCGGAGCATAAGCAATCAGGGGATTTGAGTCCACTGGAGCGCGCTGGTGATGCCCACGCCATCAAGCAGACGCGCGCTGTTCCGCTGAACATCAACCAGGTAGAGACCAGAGTTCTGACCATCCAGAGAGGCGATAAGTTGGTGAGCGGTCGCGGGAGACCAGGAGAGATTTGTGATAGAGCCACTCAGATGCAAGCGTGTCACTTGAGCACTGTTGTGGCTAGACACAATGTCAATCCGTGTGTCTGTGCTATAAGCCAGTTGCAAACCGTCAGTTGACCAGTCGGGCGCGGGACTTGCCATGGCCTGATCAGGAAGAAGTTGATCGGCGCCGGTAATCACATTGAGCAGGTGGCCGTTGCCCAGACCGTTCGTCATTCTATCAAGATAGAAAGCGCCAGAACCATCGGGGGACCAGAGCGCAAAGCCGACCTCTTTGCCCTGGCTAAGACGTAGAAGTTGACCGCCCGCCGTCAGATTCAGACGCCAGAGGTCTCCCGCCTGGCCCACGACAGATGAGACTAGCAACCAGCCTCCGGTCTGATTATTGCTACCTGGACTATACAGGGCCTGGAGATAGGTTCCACTGGTCAGGAGTTGAGGATAGATAGTTCCGTCTGTGCCTACGCGATGAACCCATATGCTGCTAATATGGCCAATTGAACCCAGCGACCAGGTTACAGCGACCTGTCCGCCGCTAGAAAACCAGTTTAAGGCCAGCACGCCTGCCAGACCACTGCCTTGAGCAGCAGGAAGATTGCTCAGATCCAACACGCTCCGGCTTTGCACGTTATAATCCAGTACACTTACCACATTATCATGGGCCAGCGTAAAAGCCAGGCGCGTGCCGTCTGGCGACCAGATAGGGTGAGCAATGCTGCCTTTGAGGTCCCCCGCGAGTTGGCGAACCGCGCCTGTAACGGGCGTAAAGAGATAGAGGCCGGTCTGCCCGCTGCCAGCCGGATCGGCCACAAAGGCAAGCGAACTACTATCAGGCGACCATGCCAGGCTTTTAAGGATGATCTGCCCGCTGGTCTCCTGCCAGACTGTGGCCTGGCTGCTCTGGAGAAGCGCAAGGGGGACTGCTGTATCTTGCTGGCTATCGCTGCGAATGGTATGAATGTGCCCGCCCTGGCTGTCGATATAGGCCAGTAAATCGCCAGCATCCTGATTGCCCTGAGGTGGATTAACCACCCACCCGGCGGCCACTGTCACGTTTACGGGCGTCAGTCGCTCCGGCTGGTGCTGGCCTCCATCGACCAGGGTGCTCCACAGTGTCCCAGCACGCAAAAAGACAAAGCGCGAACCCGCTGCCAGAGGCAGAGACTGTCCCGTGAAGGGACCCGCGGGTGGTGTAATTGCTCCGCTCAGGCTGACATTGTCGGGCTGGTGACGTAGGCTGAGGCCCAGGAGGCTGGCAGCGCCTAAAGTTATCAGCAGGACGGCAAGCAGGGCGACCTTTAAGGGCGAAAACCAGCGTTTGCGCGCGGCAGATGGATGGTAGCGTTGGGCCGGATAGGAGCGGGAGGCAGGACGAAGTTCCACGGTAGGGGGAGTTGGTGGTATCTCCATATCCCGCAGCGGCAATTGCCATTGTGGATCACGATCTCCAGGCAAGGCAAGCAGACGCGGCTGATTGCGCGGATCGCGCATGTCTAAAGTTGGACGGGAATAAGGCATGAGAGGTTGTGTCTGGGCATTTGCAGAAAACGTATGAGGCGAGTGACCAGGCGTTTCGCCAAGTTCCCGTACCTCAGCAAGCGCGAAAAGGCGTTCGCGCAATGCTAGCGAGGGACTGACACGCGGCAACCGCGCTAAAAGCATATCATACTGGCTCAACTCCGCCAGCAGCCGCGTACAGTGTGGACAGGAGCGCAAATGAATAGCCACTTCCCGACTTTCTTCGGAGACGAGCATATTGTCAAGGTAGGCACTTAGCCGCTCCTCGACCTGCTCGCAATTCATTTGTTGCCTCCTTGTTCCAACGCGCGGTAATGTTCACGAAACGACTGGCGCGCGCGGGAAAGATACATCTTGACACCGCTCTCAGCAATATTTAAAGCCTGAGCAATTTCGCTATATGAAAAGCCCTCCTGAGTATACAGGAGTAAAGCTGCCCGATACTGCTGTGGCATCCGTCGCAGAGCTGCGCGAACGAGTTCCGTCGTGCCATAGATCTCCTGGGGGTCCGCGCTTTCAACGTCCGCTGGCTCGTGGTCAAGATCTTGCCAGGGCAACCAGGCGATCAGTTTACGACGACGCAAAGCATCGTACGCAGTATTAGTCGCAATACGATACAACCAGGCCGACAACTTCAGGTTCGCATCCATTTTGGGCAGCGCGCGAAACGCTTTCAAAAAGGTATCCTGAGTCAGGTCGTCTGCCTGCTCGCGGTCTCCTACCAGATGGTAGACATAGTTATAGATAGGTGTTTTATACTCGTCGTAAATTTGCTCGAAGGACCAGGTATTTTCCCTGGTTTCCACCCTGGCCATGCGCTACGTCCCTTCCGGCGGCTAGAGCTATCAACCTGTCCGTTCCAATTCAGGTGATAGACGACCCTCCTTCCGGCTCGCATAGCCCACCAACGGGTTAGGGCGAGGTGGAAAGACTTTTCATCCTTCTGTGTAGTGGAACGGACAATCAACGCTTTCAGTAACATCCTGATCAGCTTGAAAATAACGGCTTGCGTATGATTTATTGTTCATCATGGTAGCATATTTGCGCAATTCCCTGAAATGCTTGAGCCTGGGTTTAGTACTATTTGGGGGGAAATCCTTGCTGACGGTTCGGCTATCGTATGATAGAATGGATTTCGCGGGAGAATATACCTTCTGTGACAATATGTGTCATCTATTTGTGTTGATGAGGAGAGGGTACTCGATTATGCAGGCCGAGGGGCAATTACCCACAGGTGTACGCACCGTCTGGTGGGAAAATGACAATGAGGGCGGGTCTATCCACCTGCTAGACCAGTCTGCGCTCCCGCATCAGGTATGCTATCTCGTTTTGCGTCACGAAGCACAGGTAGCCGCTGCCATCCGTTCTCTGAAGGTGCGAGGCGCTCCAGTCATCGGAGTGACCGCGGCCTTTGGTATGGCACTGGCTCTCACCCGCCTCTGGCATGAGCGCGGCCCGGCTCTGACGGTGTCTGAGGTCCGCTCACACCTGGAGACGGCTGGGCAGCTCTTGCTACGGGCCCGCCCGACCGCGGTTAATCTTCCCTGGGCCGTGGCGCGTATGTTGCGGCGTTCACAACTCTTGCTGGATACGCATAGCGCGCTTCCCATAGTAATTACGCAACTCCAATATGAGGCGCAGACGATAGCCGATGAAGATGTCGCGGCCTGCCTGGCCATGGGTCGCTATGGCGCGGACCTGATTCCCAGCCAGGCAACGTTGCTGACGCATTGCAATGCTGGAGCTCTGGCAACTACTGGTCTCGGCAGTGGTCTGGCACCAGTCTATGTGGCTCACCAATCCGGTAAACAAATTCATGTCTTTGTGGATGAGACGCGTCCAATCTTACAGGGAGCACGCCTGACTGCCTGGGAACTACAGCAAGCAGGTATTCCACTGACACTGATTACTGATAATATGGCCGCCCATTTTATGCGCCACGGCGGCATTAACGCGGTCTTTGTCGGTGCTGATCGTATCGCGGCTAATGGCGATGTGGCGAATAAAATCGGCACCTATGGTCTCGGCATCCTTGCGCAAGCCCATGGCATCCCGTTCTATGTAGTTGCGCCGCGTTCAACCATTGATTTAACGCTGCCATCCGGGGCGTCTATCCCTATCGAACAACGCGACACTGCAGAGGTAACTACCATCGGCGGCAACATGATCGCTCCCGCTGGAGTTCATGTAGCGAACCCCGCGTTTGACGTAACACCTCACGCCTACATAACCGCGCTGGTCACCGAGGTAGGCGTGGCTCGACCACCGTTTACTGAGTCCTTGCCAGCGCTTTGTGCGGGCTATCATCATCTGGAAGAGGTTTAACGCCCATGGAATCAGAAGTTGTACAGGCCGTTGCGAAGTATGCTGAATCTGTAATGGGACAGGAAGGATTTCGCTATATCAGTGCCGTTGTGGCGACATGTAAGATGCTAGCCCTGGAGATGGAAAGCGCGGATGAAGAGGCCAATGAAGAGGCTAATAAGGTATATACTGACGCACTGGTGATTTCCGCGTATCTTCATAACATTTCGACAATCGAGTCTGGTTTCCAGGATCACCACACCAGGTCGGCAGAAATGGCTATAGAATTTCTGAGTAAGCTTGAGGCCGAGAAAGAACTGATAGATACGGTAGAGAAGATCATTCTGGGGCACACAATGGTGGTTGCAGCAGAAGAACGTGCTTCTCTCCCCTTGGAGGCGCGCATTATTTATGACGCCGATAAACTGGGCCGGTTAAGCGGCCTGGCTGTGGTGACATCGCTCATCGAGTTTGGCGCGCGCTATCCCAATCGCGCGGTGAACGGCGAGGTGCTCTGCGCCATTCTACGGCACATTGAAGAGCGTTTTGTCGATCTTTTCCAGTCACTTAATACAGACCCGGCCCGCGAGATGGCACGCGCGAAATTTGGCAATACATTGGCTTTTCTTGATGGTGTAATTGAGCATCTCAACGATGCAACTCCTATTTGATGTTACTTACTAATGCTTTTTGAAAGAGAAGGTGGAAAGTTTGTCCATTCTGGTTGTTGGTTCAGTAGCTCTTGATACAGTTGAAACCCCTTTCAAACGCGTTGAGGAGGTCCTCGGCGGAGCTGCCTCTTTCTTTACGAGCGCGGCATCTCTCTATAGTCAGGTCAACCTGGTAGCGGTCGTCGGATCTGACTTTCCCCAGGAATATCTTAATTTCTGGCGCAGCCGCACAGTTAATCTGGACGGGCTGCAAATCCTCGATGGGCCAACATTTCGCTGGGTTGCGCGTTACCATATGGATATGAACTCCCGCGAGACGCTGGATACCCGGCTAGGCGTTTATGCCGGCTTTCATCCGATTCTGCCACCAGAGTACCTGGACAGCGATCTGCTTTTTCTAGCCAATATTCAGCCTGAACTGCAGATGGAAGTGCTCCAGGCAGCGCCACGCGTCAGCCTGACAGTGCTTGATACAATGGAACTCTGGATTATGACCGCGCGCGAACAGTTGACCGAAGTCATGAAACGCGTTGATGTGCTGCTGCTTAGCGAAGAAGAGGTTCGCCAATTCACGGGGAAGGCCAGCATCTTCAAAGGCGTACGCGATCTTTTCACGCTGGGCTTGAAATATGTAATTGTCAAGCAGGGCAGCTATGGTGCCCTACTCTTCGGTGCTGATGGCACGTATTTCAGCGCGCCAACCTATCCTCTGGAAGAAGTTAGCGATCCTACAGGCGCGGGCGATTCTTTTGCTGGCGGCTTCCTGGGCTACCTCTCAACTGTTACCCCTTCAGACCGCGGAAACTATAGTTCAGAGCATTTGAAACGCGCGGTGGTACATGGCAATTTAATTGGCTCCTTCGCGTGCGAAGATTTTAGTATAGCCCGTCTACGTACATTGACGATGGACGAGGTTGCGGCCCGCTATCAAAAGCTGGTCGAATATTCTCACTTTGATCCTACCTGGCGTATATCCTGAACATTCTATGAAACAAAGCACGCCCAAATTTTCTCTGATATAATTCAGTTGGATGTTGGTGTGTTAAAACTGTAAGAAGGACAAAAACAATGACTATTTCAACCCAGGGAGATGTGAAAGATCTCTCCCTCTCACTACGCGGCAAAGACCGTATCGAATGGGCTGCGAAAGATATGCCCGTGCTACGTTTGATACGGGAACGCTTTGCAGCGGAGCAACCCTTAAAGGGTGTGCGTATGTCAGGGTGCTTACATATCACAACAGAAACCGCGAATCTCGCGATTACCCTTAAGGCTGGCGGTGCCGACCTGGTGCTCTGCGCCTCCAATCCCCTCTCAACACAGGATGATGTAGCCTCGGCTCTGATTAATGAATACGGCATCCCTACTTTCGCCATCAAAGGCGAGAATGAGCAGATCTATTATAGCCATATCAATGCCGCACTGGACCATAAACCTAATATGACAATGGATGATGGCTGCGATCTGGTTTCAACGCTGCATACAACGCGCACTGAACTGATTCCTAATATCATTGCCGGCCTGGAAGAGACAACTACGGGCGTAATTCGCCTGCGCAGTATGGAGAAAGCCGGCGTCTTGCGCTTCCCCGTGCTGGCAGTCAATGAGTCCGATACCAAGCATATGTTTGACAATCGCTATGGCACCGGTCAGAGCTCGCTTGACGCGATTATCCGCTCTACGAATGTTCTGCTGGCGGGTCGCACAGTAGTTGTGCTCGGCTACGGCTGGTGCGGTCGCGGTGTGGCCTCGCGCGCGCATGGTCTGGGCGCGAATGTGATCGTTACAGAGGTCGATCCTACGCGCGCGCTGGAAGCGGTGATGGATGGCTATCGCGTGATGCCTGGCGTTGAAGCCGCTGCGGTAGGCGATATCTTTATCTCGGTAACTGGCGATATCAATGTGATTGATCGTATGCACCTGGAGCGTATGAAAGATGGAGCCCTGATAGCCAATTCCGGCCATTTCAACGATGAGATCAATATTCCAGCCCTGGAGACGCTCGCAGTGAAAAAACGCCGCGTGCGCGACTTTGTAGACGAATATACCTATGCTGATGGGCGCCAGGTCCACCTGCTGGCCGAGGGACGCCTGGTGAACCTCTCCGCCGCCGAAGGCCATCCCGCCAGTGTAATGGATATGAGCTTTGCAAACCAGGCCCTTGGTGCCGAATATATGCTCATACACGCGAAAGAAATGCAGCCACTCGTCTATACTATACCGCAACATATCGACAAAAATATTGCCCGCCTCAAGCTTCAGGCTATGGGGATAAAAATCGATACGCTGACTCCCGAACAGGAGAAATACCTCAGCTCCTGGGAATCCGGCACATAAGCCTGTCTAAGGGCAAGGCCCTACCCACTTTTGTAGAGTTTTTTCGTAGTGAGGCACTGGACGCCTCACTACGAAAAAACTCTACAATTAAACCTGCAATACAACTTGACAGTGTTTTCCGTTATCGCTATACTTGAGTATGAAATAACTTCTCTATTAGCCATACAGACTCATCGAGAGAGGTGGAGGGAAACGGCCCGATGAAGCCCGGCAACCCTCCTGCGTCATACGCACGCGGGAATGGTGCCAATTCCGGCGAACACGCTTGTTCGCAAGATGAGGGGAATACGCACTTATGCTCAAGCCCCTGACGACGCAGGGGCTTTTTTTGCCTTTACGCCCCTCTGTAATACTGTTACTGGCAGTGTCCGTATTACCTAAATACGCCCTTTATGGAAGGAGCAAATCAGAATCATGAGCAATTTCATGACAAATCCGCAGACGTTTTTTACCAGCGAGTCGGTGACCGAAGGGCACCCTGATAAACTCTGCGATCAGATCTCGGATAGCGTCCTCGATGCGATTCTAGCGCAAGATCCGGTGGCACGTGTAGCCTGCGAAACCGCGACTACTACCGGGCTGGTCCTGGTGGCCGGAGAGATTACCACATCTGCATGGATCGACATGTCAGCCGTGGTGCGCAAAACCATTGAGCAGGTGGGCTATACAAGTGCCGAGTATGGTTTCGACTACCGCACTTGTGGCGTCGTAACCTCGATCGGCAAACAATCTCCCGATATCGATCAAGGCGTAAGCCAGGCTCTGGAGACGCGCAACACCTCAACACCTTTGACAGATGATGAACTGGAACGCATCGGCGCCGGCGATCAAGGCATGATGATTGGCTTTGCCTGTAACGAAACAACCGAATATATGCCTCTACCGATCAGCCTGGCCCATAAGCTGACGCGCCAACTCTCCCAGACACGCCGCAAATCCTGGGCCGGCAGCGGTCCCGTAGCCTACCTGCGCCCCGATGGCAAAAGCCAGGTCACGGTTCAATACGAGTATGGCAAACCTGTGCGCGTTGATACGGTCGTGGTTTCAACCCAGCACGCCGATTATGTGGGTCAGGAGCAGATCCGCGCTGATGTAATCGAGCATATTATCAAACCAGTCATTCCTGAGCACCTCCTCGATGCCAAAACAAAGATCTTTATTAATCCCACAGGACGCTTTGTGACTGGTGGTCCTATGGGCGACGCTGGTTTGACCGGACGCAAGATCATCGTTGATACCTATGGCGGCATGGCTCGCCACGGCGGTGGCGCGTTCAGCGGCAAAGATCCGACCAAGGTTGACCGCTCGGCTGCCTATGCCGTACGCCATATCGCGAAGAATGTTGTGGCCGCTGGCCTGGCTGAACGCATCGAGATCCAGGTCTCTTACGCCATTGGCGTGGCGCGCCCCCTCTCGCTCTTTATCGATACCTTCGGCACTGGCCAGGTCTCGGATGAAGAACTCATCCGCCTGATCAATGAGCACTTCGATCTGCGCCCGGCTGGCATTATTCAGGCGCTCAACCTGCGCCGTCCCATCTACCAGCCCACCGCGGCCTTTGGCCACTTTGGGCGCACCGATGTGGATCTGCCCTGGGAAGAGCTGAATAAAGTTCCGATGCTGCGCCGTGGTGTCGGCGCTGGCGTTCAGGACAATAGCCAGACTCTTTAATCTTTGCAGAGGACGTTTCGGGGTCTGAGGACCTTTCACACAGGTTTTTGTGAGCAGTGGCAGTTTAGCTGGCCTATGGTCAGCTAAACTGCCCTTTTCAATATCCTGGTCTTGCCAGTATAATAAAAACCGGGACGACGGTAGCGAGCTCATCCTGGCTCTATCTGGATGAGTTTATATAAATTATGCTACAGAAAGCGAGCACACACCATGGACTTTTCACTCGATGAGGAGCAACTTGCTATCCGAGATACATGTCGCGAGTTCGCGGAACAGGAGATTAAGCCGCGGGCGGAGGAGATGGACCGCACCGGCGAGTTTCCGTATACCCTGATTAAACATATGGGTGAATTGGGCCTGTTGGGACTACCTTTCCCCGAAAAGTATGGCGGCGCGGGCGCGGATTTCCTCTCCTATTGTCTCGCAATCGAGGAGATTTCACGTGGTGATGTCTCTGTTGGCATTACAATGGAGGCCCATACCTCACTTGGCACAACTCCCTTTTACCTTTTCGGTAGCGAAGAGCAGAAACAACGCTACCTGCCTAAACTCACCAGCGGAGAGCAACTCTGGTCTTTTGGCCTGACAGAACCTGAGGCGGGCTCTGACTCTGGCGGCACACAGACGCGTGCGCTCTTACGCGATGGCGCGTGGCATATCAATGGCTCAAAAGTCTTTATCACTAATGCTGGCACCGAGATCACCGGCGGCGTGACGATTACTGCCATGACTGGCATGCGACCAGACGGACATAAAGAGATCACCAATATTATCGTCCCTAAAAATACTCCCGGCTATCATATTGACAAACCCTACAAGAAAATGGGCTGGAAAGCCTCCGATACACGCCCCCTGACCTTCGAGGACTGTACCATCCCGGCTGAAGATATTCTCGGCGAACGCGGCGACGGCTTCAAACAATTTATGCAAATCCTCGATGCCGGGCGCATCGCTATCGCCGCCCTCTCTGTGGGTATAGCTCAAGCCTGCCTTGACGAAGCTCTGAGCTATGCCCAGACACGCAAACAGTTTGGTCAGCCAATCAGCCAGTTCCAGGCTATCCGCTTTAAGCTCGCTGATATGGAAACAGAAATAGAGCTGGCACGTTTAATGTATTATAAAGCTGCCTGGTTACACACCCAGGGGAAACCCTACACGCGTGAGGCCTCAATGGCCAAGCTCTTTGCCTCGGAAACAGCCACACGCGCCGCCGACCAGGCCGTCCAGATCCATGGCGGCTACGGCTTCATGGACGAATTTCCTGTATCGCGCTACTGGCGTAACGTCAAGGCCAATGAGATAGGCGAGGGCACTAGCGAAGTTCAGCGTATGCTTATCGCCAAACATCTCATTAGCTGATAGCCCTCACCTGCTGCCGTTCCGGTACACAGTGCGTAAGCAAGCAAACGTTCTCTGTACCAGAATGGCAACGAAACTATATAGCGAGCGTCATGCCTTCGTTATTGCGTCCCAATAGAGAAAGACCATGACACGCACATAAAATGCCCAGTCACCCTGTAACTTGCCATAACGATCAATGATGGTCTGGATACTGGCGGGCGTCAGAGCGCGCCCATAGACTTTGGAAGCCGCTGTAATTATCTCTTTATCCGAGACAGGGGTGCGCTCCATGCGTCCCAGACCGCGCAATAGGATGAAGTAGGCAGACCACTCGCCAATACCACGAACAGCGCGTAGACGCGTGACAACCTCATCATAGTCGCCGGTTCGCAGGTAATGCTCATCAACGCTGCCAAAAAATTGTATGACGGCATATAAGTATTCTACCTTGCGAGTATTGCGCACGACGGAAGCTAACTCATCTATGCTCACAGCTACCATTTGCTCTGGTTCAGGAAAAGCGCTATATATTGCTCCATCAGGAAGCATGATATCCGCTCCCCAGCGCCTATTCAGTGCCATCTTCGTAGAATGTGCGATGGCCATGGGAGTGCGCTGCACCAGCACAGCCCAGCAGGCAATCTCGAAGGGTGTAAGAAACTTGGGCTGGTGAAGTCCGTAGAGCGCTTTGATCACTGGCTCAAAAGAGGGATCAGTGTATCCAATAGCATAGAACTCTTGCAGGTCGTTGTCCAGGCTCAGAAAGAAACGGATACGATCCCTGAGGGCCTCATGTTCGGCCTCGGTCAGGGGCTGCTCGCTAAAAAGCGTATAGGCAAGCGTGGGTTCCTCAACGCTACCTATACTACACACCTTAAAGCCAACAGCACGGCCATTGAGCATGACAGCTTTGGTTATCGACTGGTCTGTCACGCTTTGCTCGCCCGCGGTTGGTGTAAAGCTGCCCACAAATTGCAGCGTCCTGCCAAAATCGAAGGGCGCGCGAGGAGTGAGTACACCTTCAATAATGCTAAGGTTAGAATTGATCGCCATAAGAGTGCTTCCCCTTGCTTCTCGCTATTCTCTTAACTTTTCATCTACACAAAGTATAGCCGCTGAGAGTGACATCAGTATGTCAGTAGCCAGGAGAATATAAGGTAGTAGGGTAAAACTCCCATCCAGGCATGCCGCCAGCCTTTTGCTCAGAAACCCCGCCCCAGATTTTGGGGTAAGTGGCCAGGTTTGTAGGCAACAGAGCGCCTACAAACCTGGCCACTTACCAAACGATGCGGCGACAAAGCCGCCAGGTACGGGAGCTTTGCCGCACTGAGATAAGCAGCCTGCGTCAAGTCTGGCTGCTCTAAGAGCAAACGTTGGTAGGCCGCGTAGCCCCTGCGCGCGCTCCCCACCAGCCGCAGAGATAAGACAGAACCGTCACAGCCAGGAGCAAATTGCGCAGGGCGACAAATTCAAAGAAGCCTGGTAACGTCAGTACAACCAGCCGTGCTGTCTGAGGATCGGGCATGCGCGAGTAGTAGAAGACATAGATAAAGCTAGTAAGCAGAGAGATGACTGCCCAGGCAGCCAGCCAGAGGCGACTCGTCTGACCACGAGCCGCGATGTAGGCGAGTAAAGGCATAAGCCAGATAAGATATTGCGGGCTGAAGACTTTATTGGTGACGATAAGGATACAGACCAGACCGACCAGCGTCTGCGCGAGATCAATGCGCTTGCGCAATTGCAGCCAGTAGATAGCGAGCAGACCAACTCCAGTTAATAGAGTGTCAGTAGGCGAAATCAGGCGCAGCAGGCTACTATTTATATTCAATGACCCAAATGTAAAGCTAGTCTCATAAGGTACGCCAAAGTGACCGCCGAGCCAGATAAAGCTGGCGATCAGCGATTCGATCTGCGCTGGGCGCTGCAGAAAATAGATCAGCGGGCTAAGAATAGCATCTTGTAAATTGAGCAGTGCGAAGCCGCTCGTTACGGCGAATAGCAGAGCCAGACACAGCAGTAAGTTGCGCCAATGCCAGTTCACGATGCACGCTCGGACCCTATCAGGCCATGAACTTTGCGCGGCGGGTATCTCCAGACTACTCAGCCAGGTGCGTTGTTCAGCCAGGAACAGCGTGGGAAGCATGACGAGCGGATAGAGCTTGAGCAAAATACCCAGGCTCAGCGCCAGGTAGGCATAGCGCCAATGTCCGCGTTCGGCTGCCAAAAGACAGAGCAACACGCAGGCCGCGGGCAGCAGGTCAAAGCGCTCCTGAAAAACGCCCGCCGTTCCCAGCAAGAGGTAGAGCAAAAAAATAGGCGCGGCCCGACGCGCAGTTGAACGAGCAAGCAGCCAGTAGATTAGCGCCGCGCTTAACGTCATCAGCAGAGCGAAAACGAGGGTGTAATCGGATAACGGTGTCAACAGCGGTAGCGAGAAAAGCAGGACCGTCAGCGGCGGATACTCCAGTGGCAGCATACGCAAAGGAGGCTGAGGTGTGAGATGTGAGAGAAAAGAGCAATACGCCTGAGGCAGCAACGTAGTCCCATGACTACCCAACCAGAAGATCAGACCATAGCATTCATAGTGGACGATATCGCCCTCGCCAAACGTGAAAAAGGCCAGCCAGGCCACCTCACAGAAGATCAGAGCTAGCAACGCACAAAGCAGCAGCCATCTGCTTCTCTTTAATTGGGCCATGTAAAGGCCATGAGGCTCAGTCTGCCATCTGCCTGGTCGCCGGACAACCACAGGGTGGTATTGCCATTGACGACGAGCAGCGAAGCGCTATTCAGCGTATTACCCACAACCACATCGGTCTGACGGTTGACATCGTACATCTGATAACCTGTTTGATCTTGCCAGATCACATAGGTGCTGCCTGCCTGATAGCCTGTCGATTGGCCGACAGTGCCCAGCATACTCTCGACGCCGACCGTGGGACCATCCAGGGGCATCATTAGCAGGGTTCCATGAACGGCTGCATCGGGTAGAGCCGCGTAAACTCCAGCATCCGTACGCGGGGTAAACAACACATTACTGTCAGTCGCGCTGGCGGGAAACGCTATACCGTTTGGCTCAACGACGCCCTGACCCTCGATCTTGATCTCAGAGGTACTGAGGAAGAACAGGGTGTTATCGACAATCTGGGGCTGGAATGACATACCATCGCCCTGCACCAATTGCTGCGTAGAAGTATTAACCTCTTCTAAACGCCCGTGGTAACGCAAGGACTGCTCGGTCGTCTGCTGTTGCCAGATATTGCTCTGGAGCACACCAGCGTCTGTCATCCACTCTTCGGCCCAATAGATCTGCAAACCTGTGCTGTTCGTGGTCGGCCATGCCAGGACGTGGCCCAGCGGGGCGCTGGCAATCTCACTCATTTGGACTTCCCTGGCGTTCTGACTCAAATGATAACTGTCCAGGTGCGAGATGCCTTTCTGGTCAATCATGGTGACTAGAAGCGTATCGGTATCGCCAATCAACCAGCTCCCGTTGATTGGCGAGTTTACCCAATCAGGAGCAGCAGAGCTATCGAAAACATCTTCGTCCAGGAGATAGGCTGTCGGCATATTTACCAGGTCTGGATCATTGATCAGTGGCTGGCTACCCACAGAAGATCCCTTTTTATGTCCACTCTGCGCGTCGCTACTCTGCGCCTGGCTCTGAGAACTCCCACTATTCTGAGCCGCTGGCAACAACGAGAGATAATGCAGGCTCCAGGAACGCGGCAATGTGTAGTAATCGCTGGCTGAAGGCTGATGGACGTGTGATGGAGACTGCGGACGACTATATTGTAGCCAGACTACCCAGTTCTGATTAACCGAAAGCACGACCAGCGGATCGCCACTTGGCGTAGCCAGTAGCGCCTTGCTCGTCTGAGTGCTGCGATCAAACTGCATCAACATCCAGGAGCTACTATTCACACCATTGCCAGAGGCAGTGAAATACACTTGATTACCGCCGGGGAGAGCACTGGCCACATTTGGATAGAGGGTTGAGGTCGTGTACACCTTCTGATCAACTTCTGTAGGCCGGTTCACACTAATGATGTTGCGAGAGATTGAAGGCGAAGCGGAGTTGCCGCGCTCTAGCATCAGTAAAGAGGTCAGCCCTCCCAGCATCAGCAAAATCAGGGCCGCGGCAGTCATGCCAAAGACACCCAGTTGATTGATCCGCAGGTGAGCCGGGCGGCGTTTGCGACGCGTATGAAGCATGGGTAAAGGCCCGGTTTCAGCCGTAGAGAAAGCCGCAATATCGTCCTCGCGCTGCGTCTCTCTAGCTCGTTCACGGACATAGGGCTTCAAAAATTCAGGTGTTGTGACAGCTCCAGGGGCAGACTTGTGGAGAAACTTGAGCTGTTCATCTGCCAGAGCCTTCATCAGTTTCGCGTGCATATCCGCTGGTGGCGCGGTAACAGAGGCCGAGCGCAAGCTATCACCTATACTGGCATAACTGGCGAGTACCTCCCGACAAGCCGCGCATTTTTCCAGATGCGCGTCTAATTCAGCAGTTTCTCCCGGGTCACTATTGAGTTCACGATAGGCAGACAGCATCGTCCGCGCCTGGTTGCAGTTCACGTTTCCGTTACCTCTTGTTTATGCAAAGCAATAAATCGTTCTCGTGCTCGCATGAGGCGCATTTTCACCGCAGAGGGACTAATATTCAACACCTGCGCGATTTCCGCGCAAGATAGCCCATCGTGTTCGTACAACCACAGGCAAACCGCGTATTTTGGCTGCAACTGATTCATAACGCGTTCCACAATTTCACGGTCCGCAACCCTGTTCTCAAAACGTCCACCATCATAGCCTCCCCGCTCATACAGGGTATTGCTTGCGCCTACGTGCCGCTCATTACTCTCTTCCCCACCCGCGTTAAAGCTGTCCGAAGCAACACCACCAGATTCTGAGAGCACGCCCGCGCCAATTCCGCGATCTTCGTTAAACAACGAGAGCGGAAGCCAGGAAATCAGTCTGCGTCGCCGCAATGTGTCAGTGGTTGTATTAGCAGCGATACGATACAGCCACGCCGACAATGCCCCCGGCTGAACATTGGTCCCCCCCAGTAGCGCTTTATACGCTTTGACGAAGACATCCTGCGCCAGGTCATACGCTTGCTCACGATTGCCAATCAGGTGATAGATGAAGTTCGTGATAGGCCCTTGAAAACGTTGGAATATCGCCTCAAAGTCTGCCACATCCACCCGCGCCTGCTCTTGCAAAGCAGCTACAGATTGCTGAGAGACTATATCACTCACTCGTGTTCCCTCATCTCCTGGTGCCTGCACGCGGCCTGCCTCATCCGCTAGCTCCTGGCCTATGTGCTCTGCATCCAGTACCGAACGCAATCTGCTATTCGTGTTGTAGAGACGGATAGAGGTGTCCATTGGTTACATCAACCTTGTCTTTTTTTTCAGAAAAATGCAATCATACGTTTCCATAATATTCAACATTTACTCTGCTAGCATAACACATCCAGGACCGATTGGCTGTGGTCTATCTGACAATTCCAGGTACTAATTTCCCACATCACCGCCGTTTATAGCAGTGCATACGCAAGCATCCATCGCCTCCGTGCTAAAGAAGGTGCTGTATCCGTGCGTTGCGTTAGCCGGCCTCTTTTCCGCTCTGGCGGATCGTTTGCCTATAGTATCTTTACCAGGACAGCTTAAAAGACTGGTCTCGCAATTCTTCTCTGCCAATTATACGTCTAATCGGGATAGACGCAAAATCCTTGCCATTGTTTCCTATTTTTGCTACCATGATGGTATGATGAGCAACGAAGAACAAAGCCCCAGTCAGGCCTGGGATATGGTCGGTCACGACCACGCAATAAATACGCTGCGCAGGGCAATTTCCTCACAACGCGTACGCCATGCCTATCTTTTAACCGGACCCGAACATATTGGTAAAACGCTGCTGGCGCGCCGATTCGCTCAAACGCTGCTCTGTACCAGCAATCTTGATCCAACTCTGGCTCCAGAAAATCCCTGTCAGACCTGTCTATCCTGCCGGAAGGTACTGCACAACAATCACCCCGATGTCCACTATATCACGCGCCATCCCGACAAACAGTTTATCGTGATCGATCAGGTGCGCGCTTTGCAAAGTGATACCGCGCGTAAAACTCTGGAAGGCAGGCGCAATATCTTTATCCTCGAAGGTATGCACGAGACGAATCTCCAGGCAGCTAACTGCCTGCTGAAAACCCTGGAGGAACCTGAACCGGATGTATTGCTAATACTTACTGCTCCCGATCCTGGTCTGCTCCTGGCTACTATCCTTTCGCGCGTCCAGCAAATCCCTATGCATCTGCTGACTACCTCACAGATCCGTCAGGCTTTACGAGAGCGCTGGCAGGTGCCCGCCGAAAACGCGGCGCTGATCTCAGCTCTCGCTGCTGGCCGCATGGGCTGGGCTGTCCAGGCAGCAGAAGATGATGATATCTTGCGCGAACGCCAGGCGCAACTGGAAACACTGACGCGCATACCCTCATTAAATACTGTTCAGCGCTTTGATATTGCCCAGAAACTCAGCGCCGAAAATGATAAAATAAAGGGCATGCTGGAGCTCTGGCTTCTCTGGTGGCGCGACCTGATCTTCGCGGCTAATAGCTGCCCTGATCTTGTGGTGAATGTGGATATGCGCTCGCTTCTGCAAAAGCAGGCGACGAAAATCACCCCGGTCGAGTCCACACATATGATGCGGGCGATCCTGCGCACCCTGGAAGCTCTAGACCAGAATGTCAACACTCGTATAGCTCTTGAGGTGCTGATGCTGGATGTGCCAACACTAAAGTAATCTCAGGAGCGCCGCTTTTTCCACCAATTTTTAAAATGAATTGTTCTGTTGAATAATGATGTGCTTTCTCATGGCCGAAAAGCACAAAGGAGTCATTCTATGCGCACTAATTACGAACACTTGCTGGTACAACAGGATGGCGCAGTGCTCACCGTTACAATGAATCGACCCGAGGTGCTGAACGCTGTGAGCGAGCAGATGCTGGATGCGCTGGGAGAAAGCATGGAGGAAGCTGCTCTGGATGAAAGCATACGCTGTGTGGTGCTGTCTGGCGCGGGGCGGGCCTTTGGCTCTGGCGCTGATCTACGCGGTTTCGCGGCCAGGCATGCCTCGACTGAGGGTAGCGCGGAGCCGATCAGTGTCAGCGCCGGGCTGGCGAAATATCATCGCGTCATCCGCGCCATACGCGCTATGCCCAAACCGGTGATCGCCGCTGTCCATGGTGTGGCGGCGGGAGCCTCCTGCAATCTGGCCCTGGCCTGCGATCTGCGCATTGTCTCCGAGGAAGCACGTTTTATCGAGGCTTTCGCGCGCATTGGCCTGGTACCTGACGCTGGTGGCGGCTTCTTCCTCACCCGGTTGGTGGGTTTTAGCAAAGCGCTAGAGCTCGCTATGCTGGCCGAGGAGGTCAGCGGCGCCGAGGCCGAACGCCTGGGCCTGGCAAACAAATGCGTGCCTGCCGCTGAATTCGCGGCGACAGTCAGCGATCTCACCCGGCGCCTGGCCAAAGGTCCGACCCACGCCTATAGTCTGATAAAAACTCTAATGAATACAGCCGTAATCAGCGATCTGGAGACCACCCTGCGCCTGGAAGGCGAGCTACAGAATCGCGCTTCCCAGACCTCTGATCATCGCGAAGGGGTCGCAGCCTTTTTGCAGAAACGCCCTGCCGAGTTTACCGGGCATTAGTGCCAGTTAAACTAACCTGGCTAAGATGGATAGGACAAGAACCAGTGCGCATTGACAGCTTGCTTATGAACAACGCTCAGACACAGGGCGCGCGCCGCCGAGAAATCTTGCAGCGCCAGAGTCCGCAGCATCTCGAGAACGCGACAGGGCTGATGATTCAGGCGGTGCGCGAGCGACCCTATAGTGCCTCGCATAGCACACTGGTTCTGGGAGCTGGCGCTTGCACAGAGGTGCCGCTGGCCGCGCTGGTGCATCATTCTGACGAGGTAGTGCTGGCCGACCTGGATCTGGCCTCCATACAGCAAGCGCGTAATGAACTCTCTACGCCCGCGTTGCGCAAAATCATCAGCCTGATCGGCGCAGATTTAAGCGGTGGAGTTAGCGCCAACCTGGAGGCCCTGCTGGGTCGCCAGCAGTGGAGCACGCTGGCCAGGCAGGGCGCGCGCGTGTTGTTCGACGCGCTCGCGACGTGCCTTGATACATGCATAATACCCGATCCTCCACGCATTCCCGGCCTTTGCGCTGCCAATTTTGGCGTGGTTATCAGCTCGCTGATCCTCTCGCAACTTTTCAGTTATCCGCTGCTCGATATACTCGACCTTGTCCAGCGGGTCGCGCCGGGCGTCCTGGAGGAACAGGAGCGCCATAAACGCTATCAGGATGCCGCGCAAGCCTTTCGCGTACGCATCATCAGCGCCCACCTGCACCTGATGCGCGAACTGCTGGAGCCTGACGGCCTGGCTGTGCTGCTCTGCGATCTGCGCGGCTTCGTCTTCGACGCTCCCAATCCCCTCGAAGCAGCCAATCACCGCCGCACCATGCCCCTTGTACCTCATGCCTTCTTCGATCTTGTCGAACAGAACTTTACTGTCGTTGAAAAACGTACCTGGGAATGGCTAACTGACATGCCCACCGAGGGCCGCTATGGGCGTGGATATGAGCTTGGCGGCTATATGCTACGCTAATGTGCTGCGAGCAACAACGTCAGAGAGTCGATAGAAAGCGGCAAGCGTTTCCGCGCCTGATAAAAGGCGCTGACAATGCAGAGGAGAAAGCGCATTGCCAGCGCGCAAGCTCTAGAAAACGATCGTCTTGTTTTCATAGAGCAAGACTCGATCCCCCGTGTGCAAGCGAACAGCTTCGGCGAGCACCCGGCGCTCAACATCGCGACCCTTACGCATAAGATCTTCGGTAGTGTCACGATGGTTACAATGAATGACATCTTGAGCGATAATCGGGCCTTCGTCGAGATTCTCGGTAACGTAATGGGCAGTAGCGCCGATCAGCTTGACACCTCGCTCGAAAGCGCGCTGGTAAGGATTGGCTCCGATAAAGGCTGGTAAAAAGCTGTGGTGGATATTGATGATGCGCTGTGGATAAGCCTCGACCCAGGCGGGCTCCAGAATCTGCATATAGCGGGCCAGGATCAGGAAATCCACCTGACCATTCACGAAATCAAGTATGCGCTGCTGATCAGCCTGGCGCTGCTCCTTGCGCACTGGAAAATAATAGTAAGGGACGCCGTACATGCGGGCTAAGCCCTCCAGGTCCTGGTGATTGCTGATGATAAACGGTATATCCATAGGCAATTCACCGCTCTTCCAGCGCCAGAGCAGATCGGTCATACAATGATCTAGCTTCGAGACCAGAATGCCCACACGTTTGCGCTGACCCGAATAGGAAATATGCCAGTTCATTTGGAAACGCTCAGCAACAGGCCGAAATGTTTCGAGCAGCTCCTCTGGCGTTAACGTAAAACCTTCTTCCGCGAAACTAATGCGCATAAAAAACTGGCATTCTTGTTTGTTGGTAGAATGCTGGTCCGATTCTAGAATATTGCCGCCGTGCTCAAAAATAAAGCGCGAGACAGCTGCTACAATCCCCGGACGGTCCGGGCAGGAGATTAAAAGAATTATCTGTTGTTTATTTATCATTGAGACCCTTCTATCTCTACATGCTCTCTGATTATTCTGTACTTCACGCCTATTGTACAGACAAACCTGGCATGCGTAAAGAGGTTCTCTTACCTTTCCCAGAGCTATTCACAAGTCTTTTGCCCCACCTGCCCGCCCTGAAGGAAATTGAGAGAGTGAAGTATGAGGGGAGCCGCGGCTCCTCATACTCCACTCTCTCAGATTCTGTGGTGAGGGGTCTTGCAAAGCGAGAAGGCGACTTTAAACAACCCTGCTACCTTTCCCTATTCATCAGTGATTCATTCCTCGTCCTCGCCGGGTGTGCCCATCTGCTCAACGCGATGCATGACATCCTGCATGGCTGTGATCCAGGGGGTGTCAGTGGGTGAAATTGAAGATTGGAGACGCTCTTCCAGGGCAAGATAATATTCGACCAGCAAGCGGTCGCTAACGGTGGTATGAGCCACGCAGTTCTCCAGTAGCACGCGAGCTTCATCATAAGCACTCAGGCGACGCTGAGAAGCGTTAAGATCGCGCTGAGCGTTGTTAAGCAGAGGACCGTTTTCAGCGGCACGGCGGCGCGGGCGAGCCTCGTTTTCCGCCGCGCGAGCGCGAGCCATGGTCTGCAAATAGAGAGCTGACGCGCCAACCTCCAGGCTGGTCTCTGCATAGCGGCGATTCAACCAGGCACGGATGGCATGCAAGCGCACCAGAACATTTGCTTCGGCAGGCAGGCGCAGATCATCGGCAGTCAGCAACTCATCGCTGCCAGACTCCTCCTCCGCGGAAGAGAAGTCATCGTCATTATGGTAATTCATGCACTGATTGTAAAATACATATCTCTCAAGCGCAAGCAGCCTGTACTATCTGACAGGCCGGGTCTCATTCAGAAAAGCACTCTGTCACTTCACGTGACAGTTGCTCTCTTTCATTCAGGCCATTGGCCGCTCTTCTACAACCCGCGCGAAGTCCTCCAGATCACCGGCGCGCTGCTGAATGTGCTCGTAGAGCAGTTCATGGTTGAGTGTACCCGGCTCATGCACCAGCAAATCGCGCAAGTTGACCAGCAACTCAAGGCGATAGGCCAGCGTGCGCGGAATCAACTCCTGCGCAGCCACAATACTCAACAACTCATGATACCCCTCTGGCTTACGTAGACCAAGCGCTGAAACGAGGATGCCGCAAATGTGCAAACAGGCTTCAATCGCGCTCTGTAAATAGCGTTCGGCCAGACCATAGATGTGGAAATCCGCGATAAACTCCTCACGCGGCGACTTCCCCAGGTCACGCAGAATGACCAGTGAGTCATGCAACAGGCTTAACTCGCGCGCGAGCAGATCTTTATCCACTGGCAACACCTGTCCCGCCAGCCGACGACTCAAGGCCTGGTGTTGCATTTCGTCAAATTTTTTGAAATCCAGGTAGTCCATCACTGCCCTGGTCTCAAATGAGATACGCGACTTCTCGTCGCGGCTAAACAGAATCTGCCCATGCCGAATCACTTGCGACTTTAACAATAACGAGGCCTGATTGAGAATCACCACATCAATGCTATCCGAATCCAGGCGCCGGGCCAGTTCGCTAAAGAAGTAGAGCCGGTAATCGAGAAACTGGTCGGCTTTGATTTGCTCCATCAACAGGATGGCGATATCTACATCGACCAGATGGCCAAACGCGGTGCGATTCGAGAGAGAGCCAGCAAGGTAGGCAGCATTGACAGGGCTCTGGGTGAAGAGCTGATTTAGCTGAGATTGTTTATCGAATAAGTTCATCAAGAACCTCCTGAAGTAAGCTCTCAGGCTGTGGCCTGCACTTCTTCGGGAATACAATGACTTCTTCTTTTAACTATACCACATAACACTGTTCATTTCTATCTTTTTGTCTTACTCAACAGGGTTACGCGCAAGTTCTTTGGCCCTCCCTCACTCTCCTGGCTCCTGGCACGGATTTTCCGCGGGAAAACCTATCGCTGTAAAGTGACAAAGCTGAAAGTGACAAGGATTTTTTTACTTTTATAGTGTTATTGTAATAATTTTTTGCAAAAACAAAAGAGAATTAGAGAGAGGATTGACAGAAGTTGCCACTTCTTGCTACAATCAAAGCAGGTCTTTACTCATGGATAATTGCCTTGTCAGCAAGACAAAGCAGAGTAGCTAGAAAGTTCTGCCTCCTAGCATTTATCTGAGAGTAAGATCAGGAGAGGAGCCAGACGTGACCACCACAAGGGGACAGCACCTTATCGGGAAAGAGATCGGCTCGTGTGTCCTCGAACGTTTGCTTGGCTATGGCGGTTCTAGCACTGTTTTCCTGGCGCGCTCGCTTACTTCCGAGGAGCAAGTCGCAGTCAAGGTTTTTCTTCCTCGTTCTACCCTGGATGGCCAGATGCGCAAGAGCTTTTACCAACGCTTTTTACGCGAGGCTGAGGCCGCCAGCCGGCTCGATCATCCCCACATTCTCTCGGTTTACGCTTACGGTGAGCATGAGGGCATGCCATATATTGTGATGCCCTATATGGTAGGCGGGACGCTTTCCGAGCATCTTCAACATGTTGGTCCGCTTTCGCTTCAGGAGGCGCTACGCTACCTTGAGCAAATCGCGGCAGCGCTAGATTATGCGCACGAGCATAACTGTGTCCATTGCGATGTAAAACCGGCCAACATTCTGCTTAATGCTGATGGCAATGCCGCGCTTTCCGATTTCGGCATTGTCCATATGCTCCAGCCTGAGGAAGAAGCAAGTTCAGCGGCGAAAGCTCCTAAGAAGGGTAACAGTGAGGCATTGATGGGCACGCCCGATTATGTCTCACCAGAGCAGGCACTAGGCGAAAAGCTTGATGGCCGTTCAGATGTCTATTCGCTCGGCGCGACCCTGTACGCGCTATTAACAGGTGAGCCACCTTTCCAGGCTGATACGCCAATCGCGCTGGCCCTGATGCATGTGCATGAAACGCCAACGCTTTTGAGTCTGCTGCGCGCTGATGTCACGTCACACATTGATGCTGTGATGTCAAAAGCGCTGGCCAAGTGGCCTGAGGAACGCTTCCAGACAGCAGGTGCCTTCGCTACAGCCTTTCAAGTGGCTGTCAAAGAAGCTGAAGAGCAAACCTCACTTAAAGACGAAGGGTCCGCAAAACACAAGGGTATATCTACGCGCGTTAGCATGTCCGCCACCGCCTCGCCGGGCATGCTGAGCGAGCCACGGACCGGGAGCTTCCATCCCTGGCGCACAGGCCTGCTGGTTGGCCTGGCTATCACGCTTGTACTCGCCTGCCTGGTAACAGCAATGTTTATCAGAACCATCAATAACGCTCAGCAGCCGATTACGCACATTCAAGCCATACCCACCAGCCAGCTCGGCCTGACTGATATTCTGGCACTTGACGAAGAGAACTGGCCGAAGAGCACCACTTTCTCTTTTCAGGATAATACCTATTCTATCCAGAATACTTCGGCCCAGGGCGACCTGGCTGCGGCTTTCTACCAGAACCACAATTATGACAACTTCCGCCTTCAGGTAACAACCAAAGAGGTCGAGGGATCTTTTGACGGCGCTGACTACTACGGGCTGGCCTTTCGAGCTCCGCTGGACCAATCGCACTATTATCTCTTTGACGTGACCGCCTGGAACCATGGCCAGTACATTTTCCTGCGCTACGATGGCGCGAACCATTGGACGACACTGAAAGATGGCCCTCTGCAAGGCTTCAATACTGGCCAACACGCGGCAAACATCTTGAGCATCGAGGCCAGAGGCGACGCTTTCACTCTTTTCTTCAATGGCAACCGGGTCGGAAACATTGTCTATGATCGCTCAAAACAAGCGTTCACTTCTGGTAAGATCGGTTTAGCCGTTGAAGAACCCGGTACAACTGTCACATTTTCTAATCTCTATATGACCATTCTCTAGCTTCTCTATGCATAAAAGGTAACAGTCGTGTTTGCGCTTTGCAAGACCCCTCCACGGACTGTGAGAGAGGAGCGAGTGAGCAAGCCGCGGCTTGCTCACTCGCTCCTCTCTCTTTTTCTGCGGGGCGGAGCAGAAAGGCTTTTAGATTGCCCTGCCTGGGGCCAGAGCAGATTGACAATGTGTGCGCAACACACTATACTGAAACTGGCTTCAACGTGCCAGCACCACCACTAACAACTAAACACTTCGCCGTCATGTAGCAGGGATCGATCAGAGCATTCCCACATGGCAGGCCATAGAGGAGGATATCGTAAAATATGACCTATGTGATAACTCAGCCATGTGTAAGCGTGAAGGATGCATCATGCGTCGATGTTTGCCCGGTGGATTGTATTCACCCGACGAGCAGCGAACCAGATTTTGCCGACCATGACCAGCTCTACATCAACCCTGACGAGTGTATTGACTGCGGCGCGTGCGAGCCTGCCTGCCCGGTAACAGCTATTTTCGAGGAGTCCGCTGTACCGGATGAATGGAAGCAATATATTAAGATCAACGCTGATTTCTTTAAAGGCTAAACCGGCGGCGCTTACTTTTTTATTATAGTCCGACTCCCCTGGTACGCGGAGATATATTGCTCCGCTACCAGGCTCGATCTACTCACCCGTACGTATCCCATCTCGTATGCACGCTGCATGATTGTATGCAGGCCTGACCAGTTCCGCATCACGGAACAAGTGTATTCACTTCTTTTGAGGGAGCAAGCTTCCTATGCCTATTACACGGCGCAGACGCGCAAATCCACCAGATCAGCCCGAAAATAATCATCATCAACCGGCTGATCAGACCGAGGAAATCGTAGAGCAGCCGCTTAACGCGGAGCCTGCTCCCGACTCGCTTTTTATTGATCCCGAGGGGTCGTCAGAGACGCCTGCCTCCACTTCCACCTCCGCAGAAGCCAGCGCCTCTGCTCAGGCGGAAAGCGGACAGCCGCCCTTACCTGGCAATAATGGCGACCGTATTGGCCCTGAGTATCCTCCGCCAACAATCGAGGGAGGCCGACGCACCGCGCGCGGTGAATTGTTCCGCCGCCCACCTCAGGTGCCGCCACAACCACCGCAGGCATCGTTTGTCTCGTCCGCGCCCCTCCAGGCTCCAACACACGAGATTACGCTGCCCCTGGGCAACCTGCTGCACCTGGCCTACAATCCCGGCTATACCGGCTCGGAAGAGGCCCGCGGACTGCTACTTCACCGCCTCTCCGAAGAGAGCAAAGCTGGCGGACGCGCGCGCTGCTGGAACTGCGGCTCACTGGCCATCGCTTACGATCGCTGGAATACACGCAGCCGCTCGTTTGGCGATGTCGGCATTGCTTTCTGCGAGATCTGTGGTGTCTGGAGCGTCATGTGATACTTTACAGGCGGCGCGAGCACTTCTTTCATCTGGAAGAAAAACAGCTCACGCCGCGCATTTTCGCTCCAGGCCATACCACACACTACGCGCCAATTCTGTGATACAGTACGACGAAGGATTGTTTGTCACGTTCGAGACAACTCAGGCTCTTACCAGGAAGGAAGATCAATGATAGAGGGTCAGGAAGAAATTATTCAACGCCATTGTCCTCGTTGTGGCGGTTTGATGCACAAACCGTCTGGCAGTACCCTGTACTGGCACGTCGATAATAATCACTCGCGTTGTGATATCACCAATATTGTCGAAACCAGCCTGGAAAACACGCCAGTTACGTCTGTTGAGCCAGTTCCTGATGCGCCTAAACCAAGGAGTAGACGCGGCAAATAGCTTCTTTTTACTCGCGCTTGCGTGCCATTATTCAGTCAGACAAAAAAACTCGCGGACCTTCTCTCTTGCCTGTTCTTTCCGCATCTATGCGCTTTTTTCTCACTGTACAAGATGGTTATGAGCCTCGCCTGATTTTGCGCAATCAGGGCCGACTTCTAGAGGACAGTCTTGCTGGCATCTACAACTCTCTCCCTACACTAAACGTATATAAAATAGACCGATGGTCTAGCAACACTGAAGCGCGAGCTGCGAGAGCGCGGAAGTACCCTCCCGCAGAAGCAAAAAAAGCTGTGAACAGGCCGTCCGCCGCTGTGGCACAAGCAGCCTGACTCCCTACCTGCCGCGCGCAGTATTGATGACCAACGAAGTTTAATAGAATATCAGAAATAAAGTCTTTATTCATCAGGTCGATATATTTCTTTTCTTCAAATGTTGGGAAGAGAAGAGTTGCATAATAGAGGATCGCTATGTACCCAAGAAACAACGGCCCATTCGGCGGAGGCTCATTTGGTGGAGGACCATTCGGTGGAGGACAACGCAATAACAGAAGCACGTCTGCTTATCAATATCAGTACCTCGGCAATCAGCCGGTCTCTCAGTCCAGCGGGCTGATCAGCAAAGTTATGGCACTGCTGGCCTGCTCATTCCTGGTTGCGACTGTCGGCGCGTTTTTCGGCGTTGGCCTGCACCTGGGTCTGATGAGCTACTTTCTCGTGGTTATCGCTGGCTTTATCGTACTGCTGGCCCTGCAAGCATTGATCAATAAACGGGGGCTTAACCTTTTCCTGCTCTTTCTGTTTACTTTCCTGGAGGGTCTGGCACTGGCTCCGTTGCTCAGCATCTACTTGCTGAACGGTATGGGAAATATCCTGGGCGAGGCTTTCCTGATCACGGGCGTGACCTCGCTCGGTCTCGCAGTCTATGCCTGGACCACCAAACGGAGTTTTGCCCGTCTGGGTGACTACCTGTTCTTCGGCATTCTCCTGCTCCTGGTCGCGACGATTGTGGAGATCTTCCTGCCTATTCCGCTCTTCGTGCTAATTGTCGCGGTCTTTGGCGTAGCGATTTTCAGTGGCTACATTCTCTTCTATGTACAGCGCGCGAAAAATATGGCCGACACTCTGCCAAACGCGATTGGTCTGACCGTCTCGCTGTTTCTCGCAGTTATGAATCTCTTCATCTATATTCTGGAAATTCTCAGCATCCTGCAGGGCGGCAGGAGAAACAACTAAGCTTTTATGCTGTTAGTTTCAGTATCCAGGCGGCTCGTGATCAAGCAAGCGTCAGGCCGCGAACTACCTTGAGGAATGGTACTTCAGAAAGCTGCAAAGGTCAGGTGACTTTGCATCAGGGCGAGAAAATAGCCGACGCTTATCTCGCCTATCCTCTCTCTCTCTACCGGAATAAAAGTATATTCGTCGCTGTTTATTTGCATAGAGATAGGTCAGAGACTATAATCATCTCAACTTTACAACCACAATCTAAGCTTTTGAAAGCGAGTAGATGAGAATGACAGAACACGCTAATTTGTTTCATGTTAGTGACGCGGACTTTGAGAACAGGGTCCTCCAGTCCGATAAACCGGTGATCGTCGATTTCTGGGCCGCGTGGTGCGGTCCCTGCCGGAATATCGCCCCGGTTTTCGAGAAGTTGAGCGATAAATACGAGGGCAAACTGGGCTTCGCGAAAATTGACATTGACGCGCACGAGCAGACTCCCAGCAGCTACGGTGTCCAGGCAATCCCAACCCTGATTGTTTTCAATCATGGAGAGCCCGTAGCGCGCCTGATTGGTCCCCATCCCGCGCGTCTGGAGACTGAGATCGAGAAGATCCTGGCCGAACAGAACGCGTAAGATCAGCACTAAAAAGCAGGCACGCACTATCCAGACATATGGGCGAAACCCTTCTGTCTGGATAGTGCGTGCCTGCTTGCTATTTCAGCTCGATGGTAAATCGTCCATCGCGCATGATCTCGCGTCCATCAATTTCAATGGTGCAGGAGGTGGGAATAACGTCAACATGAATTTTTGCGCTCCAGTCCGCCCCGGTAAATTCAGGATAGGGGTTGCCAAAGGCTACATGTAGACCAGGCATCTTCTCATCTTGCAAGAGATTGCCGCTGAGGTGCTGCAGGCTGGTTAGCGTGCCGATGGCAAATTCGCCCGCGCGATTGCCGTCAGGGGTAGAGAAGAGGTAGTCGCGCACATCCTTCTCAATCGCGGCATCGGCGCAGGATACAGTGGTGATATAACCATCTTTGACGGTCAATGTCACCGGTTGTTCGAGCACGCCGTACTTCTCTGAAAAGAAATCGCCGAGCACATCGCAGACCAGCACACCATCCACTGTGGCAGGTGCTGTAAAGACCTCGCCCTCCGGCAGATTGCCCCATTTGCCTTGCTCAGTATAGCGCCCATGACAGGGTATCCATTTCCAGGCGGGATGGAAAGTGGCAGTTACATCGCTCCCCTTCTTAGAGGTTACGTGAATCTTTTGCGCGTGACGCACAATCTCATAGACATGATTGGTCAAGGTAAAAACTTCGTCGTAATCCGCGCACATGCCCTCAGTCATCAAGCGTTCATCAATACCGATCATATGGCCGTGGCGCGTGCGCAGTTCGTTAGCCAGAAAAGGTAGCAACGGCATGCGGAAGGCGATTTCACCAGGCTTAGCGGTCGCGATATAGTAGGTTACAGTTGGTCGGCTTTGCAGCAATTCGTTGCGCATTTCGTCGGGAAAAGTCGTTAAAGGCCGCTCTCCGTAATGCTCAAGAAAACGCACGCTGACATCGGCATGCCGGGCCAGCGCTGCTCCCGCTACCTGACGCGCGATGCCCTCGCGCTCGAAATCGGTTAAGATAAAGACGCGATCACGCTCGCCCACGCCCATACAATTGACAGCGTTCTCAGCGCCCAATTGCAGTCGCTCGGCAAAAGACATCTGCGAGATGTCAGGTAAAGCATTATGTGTTTGAGTTGACATAGAACTTGTTATACCTCTATTCTGCTGGTTATTGAAAGCTTGCTTCACACCAGGCCATGCGCGCGGACTATCCTCTCCGTATATATCCCCACTAATATTCTTTTGACGCTCTAGCTAGTGAAAAATAACACCTTCGTACCGGTACTTTGTTATACAGTATAAACCCGACGAGCAAGCCTGACGGGATTATCAGAGAGTGGCTGGCGGCATGCCTGTCTGGGAATTTTGCCCCTATAGTTTCCTTTGTCCTGGACAATGTTACATAAAAAAGAAACAAACTGATAAAGAATATGCTATAATGAAACAGCATGGTGGTACTTTCCGCCCACACCTCGCATCACTGCGGTTGATCGTTGCGTCAAAAAGAGTAAGGAGCAACACATGGCCGACAGCTTCGGAATTCCCCAACTAGTTGATTATCTCACGCATATGGGATTGCAGATTGCCAGCCTGAGTCCAGAGCAGGAAATTGTAGAACTTGCTTTCCATGGGCATCACGGACAGTGGCGTTTGATCATCAATTTCCAGCAGTCCAACCAGGCGCGCAAACTGGTGCTGGTGGCTCCGCACATCGGCACGATTACACGCAAGAAGCGCCTGCAATGCCTGGAAGCTTTGATGGCCGTCAACTATCGCATCGCGCTGGGAAAATTTGGCCTGGATCTGGATGATGGAGAAGTACGCCTGGAGGAGTCGATACCTCTGGCAGATACTGGCATAACTTTCGAGCAGTTTCAGCTAGCGTTTCGCGCATTGGTGCAAACTGTGGCCATGTATCATAGCCTGATTCCGCGCATCGTTTATGGCAATCTCTCAGCCCAGGAAGCCCTGCAGGCTTGCGAAGAGGAATTCTTTAAAGACGACGAGGACTTGCTTGAAGGCGAGATCGACGACGAGTACGCTGCAGAGGAAACAAGCATAGAAGAACCCGCCATTAGCGCGTCAGAGCCATCTGAGTTGACAGTTCAAGACGTGATGGCTGAGGTGACGCGCTTGCTAGAAGAGCGCAAAGAATCCTGAGAAGATGCGCTTCGTTCCTGATTATGCCTGCCCCTCATAGGCTTCAGTGATGACCTGTTTGATCTCGCTGCTGCTCAAGGGCTCAAGATCTACGTTATCGCCTTCGATAGTTACCAGACGTGCCCGGCGCTGGCCAGGCTCTCTGGCGCTACCGTGTAGAAAGTCGAAGAGCGTGTGTGTAATGCGCCGAATAGTCAGATCGGCAAGCTCGTCTTTGTGCCGAATGCCAACTGAAATCAATACCGGCGCATCCGCGTCTTCTGGCTCAACATAGAAAACCTGCAGACCTTGTATTTGCTTTAGCTTATGCTCAAGCTCCCGTAAATGCTCACGCATCTCCAGGGTGCATTCAAGTGTTAGTGTGGGTTCCATAGCTGCCTTACCTTTCTTTTACTTAAATCTGGGGTTTCTGGCCATCAGAATGATGTCCATTCTGGCGAGCGCGGACATGCAGCTCAGCCTCTTCCTCTTCCTCTTCATCAAGAGCCGAACTAGCCAGCGTTTCTTCTCTGGTCTCTCGGCGCCTGATATCAAGCCTGGTCCAGGTGTTGGGGGTTCCGAGATTGGATCTGCTGTGGCGATAGAGCCAGCGGTTCAGTACCATCACAGCACCAATGATAAAAAATGCTACCAGGATGAATAATCCATATTGCACAATCGTTGGGTCCATAAAACGACACACCTTTCCAGACACCTGGCGAAGCTCATCCCCTTCGCTCTCCCTTATCTGCACACAACCAACATTTTCCGCCCATGAAATCATACTATGTGCAGGCCTTTACAGAAAATCAATATGCTAAGTCTACCCGACTTCTGAAAAAGCGTCAATTTCTCGCTCTTTAATAAGAACTTGTGGCTAAGCAAGCAAGGAGTTTCTCTTTTACTTATTTCGCGCGCCGGATGGCTGTTATCGGATCAAGGCGTGAAGCTCGAATAGCCGGATACAGGCCAAAAACAAGGCCAACTATCGCGGAGACGGCAAAGGGCAGAATCAATGTGGTCGGGGTGATGATAAGTGGAACACTGCTTCCACCTCCTCCACTAGATATAGCTGAGATTAGTACACCTACTGTCAACCAGCCAACAAAGATACCCAGTAGCATACCAATCAGCCCACCAGCAAGGCATAAGACGAGTGCCTCGATGAGAAACTGGTTACGAATATCGCTACGTCGGGCGCCAATAGACATACGAATGCCTATCTCGCGCGTGCGTTCAGTCACAGAGACAAGCATGATATTGATAATGCCAATCCCACCCACGGTCAGCGAAATGGCCGCGATCCCACTCAGCAGGGTGGAGATGGCCTGTGTGGCAATGTTCGCCTGCTGCAAAAGTTGTCCAGCGGTGTTGGTCGCGAAATCATCAGGGGTGTCACGCGCTATATGATGTTGAAGCTCAAGACCTGTAGTGAGTTCCTGGACGACCATATCGACATTATTTTGATCGTCGGCCTCTATATCGATCTGCTCCAGATAGCTCGAACCGCTAAAACGCGTTTGAAAAGCTCTGAAAGGAATAAAGATGGAACTATCGCTCGCTCCAAAGCCCGCGGCACCTTTCGAGGCTAAAATGCCTACTATACGGAAATTCTGGATGCCAATGCGAATCTGCTGACCAATTGGATTGATCGCTGTGTTGCCAAACAGGTTTTGCACTGCGGTGGCGCCGAGTACCGCGACAGGCTGCGCTCCCGTATCTTGCGTAGGACTAAACCACAGTCCTTGAGCTACCTGCCAGTTCTGAATGGTCTGCAGGTCCGTACTCGAGCCGATGATACTGGTTCTCCAGTTCTGATTACCATAGATAACCTGGGTATTCATCATCAGCACCGGGCTGGCAGCCGTGACGTGTGGCAACCTGCTTAGATATTGAAGATCGCTGGTCGTGAGAGAGGGATGCGTTTGCTTGGAGAGCGAAGGAGCTCTGCGCTGCAGGGCTGATGGGTAGCCCGAGAGCAGGATGGTGTTTGAGCCAAGACCTCCAATCGCGCTACTAAAAAATGAACCTACCCCTTGCGCGAGGGTGATAGCGCCGATTACAGCAGCAACTCCAATCACAATACCCAGAGCGGTCAAAAAAGAGCGCACCCGGTTCGCTATAACAGACTCCAGAGCGCTTCCCAGATTCAAGCCTATCAGACTGCGACGAGAACTTTTATCTGAACGCAACTCGCGGAATAAACTCTCCAGTTGTGTCTCTCGCGTTTGCGCGACGGGCAATGCTGGCGCGGCTTGCTGCGCGTTCGGGCGTGTTACACTCTCCATGTGCTTCTCTCCTTGCTATTCGTCTGTGCGGATCGCGACAATAGGATCAAGACGCGCCGCCATTACCGCCGGGTAGATGCCAAAGACCAGCGCAATGCCCCCTGAGACCGCGAAAGGCAGAATCAACGTGGATGGCGTGACGATAAATGGCAATTGACTGAGCTTGGTGATCCCCAGGCCAATCAGCAATCCCAGGCCCAGCCCAAGCAGTCCACCCACAAGACATAAGACCAGCGCCTCTACCATGAACTGATTTAGAATATCGCGCCGACGCGCTCCTATTGAGATGCGAATGCCTATCTCCCAGGTACGCTCAGTCACAGAGACAAGCATAATATTCATAATGCCAATCCCGCCAACTGTCAGCGAAATCGCCGCGATACCCACAAGCAGTAGCGTCAAGATCTGCGAAAACTGGCCAACACGCTGTAAAATCTGTGTAAAGGTCTGGACGGTGAAGTCATCATTATTAGGATCGAGAATATGATGATTCTTTTGTAGCGTGTCGCTCACTGCCTGCGCAACCTGCGCGACGTTGTTTGCATCATCTACCTGAACAAGGATCTGATCAACGTTTGAGGTGTTTTTCAGGCGAATCTGGGCTGTGGTAACTGGAATAATCACGACATCATCCTGAGCAAAACCGCCACCCTGCGGAGCCAGCACCCCTACTACGCGAAATGTCTCGTCGCGAATACGGATGCTCTGGCCAATCGGATTATTGCCCGATGTATCGAAGAGATTATGCCAGACGGTATCACCGAGCAGCGCGACGGGAGTGCCATTGGCTTGATCGTCCGTGCTAAACCAGGTACCTTTCGCTAATTGCCAGTTCTGGATAATCTGCAAACTGGTGGCTGCTCCCTCGATCTGCGTGCTCCAGTTCTGATTACCATAGACAACCTGAGCACTGGCTACAATCAAAGGACTAACCGCGGCCACATGCGGCAGGCTGGATAGAGACTGGGAATCTTGCAGTGTCAATGTGCTAAGTGAACCCGTTCCCCCGGATATCCCCCCGTTGTTCGCGGAACCTGGAGCGACCATGACGGTGTTGCCCAGGCTCCCAATCTGACCATTGACCTGTGCGCTTGCTCCCTGCGTCAGAGTCAAAGCACCAATTACGGCGGCCACGCCTATAAAAATGCCAAGCGCGGTCAAGAAAGAGCGCAGACGATTCATCCAGAGAGCATCTAATGCACTCTCAAAATTCGCCCCCAGCATGGTCACTGTGCCTCGCCTACTTTTGCGTACACGCAATTCCGCCAGCAGGCTTGCCAGCGCTGTAGATTGCGCAGTAGCGGGTAAGGGCCGTTTGGCTGGCGGCGAGGAAGGTTCTAACGCGCGACTCATCGGGGTTCCTCCTCAATAGTAGTCGCTCCTGGAACGGGCGTGGCACTCCGTTTGACCAGAGCCTCCCACTCCTCCTGAGCCGAACGCGGCGCCTGTACTAGCTCATCACGCACAATCTGCCCATCCAGAAAGACGACCTGACGTTTGGCATAGGCCGCGACATTCGCGTCATGGGTCACCAGCACGATTGTCAGCCCCTGCTCGTTCAATGCTTGCAAGACGCCCATGATCTCAATGCTGGTCCGGCTATCCAGGTTGCCGGTGGGTTCGTCTGCCAGCAACAGGGAGGGCCCATTGACCAGCGCGCGCGCGATCGCTACACGCTGTTGTTGGCCCCCGGATAGCTCGGAGGGTTTGTGATCGATGCGCGCACCCAGCCCAACCAGGTGTAGGACTTTGCGCGCGCGCTTCTCGCGTTCGCGCCGGGAAAGCCCGGCATAAACCATCGGTAGAGCAACGTTTTTGAGCGCTGTTGCGCGCCCTAGCAGGTTAAAGCCCTGAAAGACAAAACCGAGCAGTTGATTGCGCATGCCCGCGAGCTGATCGTTGGATAAGCTACTAACCAATCTGCCAGCCAACCAGTATTCGCCCGCAGTCGGACGATCCAGGCAGCCTAACAGGTTCATAAAAGTTGATTTGCCTGAACCAGATGGCCCCATGATCGTCACAAATTCGCCAGGGTAGACCTCCAAAGAGACGCCACGTAAAGCCTGCACATGCGTTCTCTTGCCAAGCGCATAGGTCTTGGTCAGATTGCGCACAACAATCACTGGCGACCCTTGCGGAGCAACGCTTATGTCTGGCACTTCCTCTGCTTTGACAAGCACAGTTTTTCCCAGAGAAGGACGCGCCACCAGCGCCTGCTTCTCTGTAGGCCGATCAGGGATACTGGCTTTCACCTGATTGTCTGTAGACGGGACTGCAGACAGTTCGCCCTCCTCCACTTGCGCAGGAGAAGCTACTGTTAGCTTCTCTATGCTTGGCAGTGTCGGAGCTGTGGACTCTTCCGGGTTAGCTGGCCAGTTTGTGGACTGCGTCGGGTCATTATTAGCCATAAAACAGATCTCTCATTCCAGACCAGGCCGACAGACAAAATAAGTCATTCCTCCGGGATGATAAAGTGCCTGCTTTTCCTCATCCCGCGTGCAAAACAACTGCCTGCCGCTGCTTATTTTAAGATCAAGCAAAACAAAGCAGTAATATATATTCTACGTTCAAAGTCCTGTACCGTTGCGAGCGGCCCAGGATTACCCTGAGCGCTCGCGAGGGCAGGCCGTTCTCAGCCGCCTATGCCCACGATAAAGGTGTCACTGGGGGAGAGACCCTGCAATACCTCATACGATGCCCCATCGGTCAGGCCCAGAACAACCGGTTTAGCAATAAATCGTGATCCTGACTTTTCAATCACAAATGCGGGTAGCGGACCTTCTGAGACCAGGTCAGGGTTCGCGACCTCCAGGCTTTCGAGCATCTGACGAGCCTGGTTCAGACTGGCCGTGGCACTCTGGGCGCTTATCAGCTGCGGTGTGCCACTGGTCGTGTTGCCACTACTTGCCAGGCGGGCGAAATTGATCGCATTCACTGGCAAAAGCAGCACATTATTATGTTGCACAGCGTTGATGGTGACGTTTGCCGTCATATCTGGCAAAAGATGCGCGCCTTTCAGGCTGTTGGGATCAACATCGATGCGCACCGGATATGTGACAACGTTTGAGATGGTCTGGCCGTTTGGCGAAATAGAGCTGACAGTGCCTGTAAACTCCTGCTGGCCATAGGCGTTGACGGTGAAAGACGCGCTCTCCCCTACTTGTAAGTTCGCGATATCAGCCTCATTTACGTCAGCCTGAACCTGCAAGGCTGTCAGATCAACGAGTTGGATAAACTCACCGCCGGTCGAGACGCCAGATGTGCTGGCTCCAGGTGTACCTCCAACTGTTCCATTAATGATCGTGACAATCCCAGCATGCGGAGCTTTGAGCGTGGCGTTCGCCAGATTATGCCTGGCCTGCTTGAGTTGCGCCAGAGCTGTGTTCAGTTGATTCTGAGCTGTGATCACTTGACTCTGTCCTGTAGTTCCGCTCACATTCTGGCCAGCCTGCGCCGAGGTCAACTGGCTCTCGGCAGTATTGACCTGATTCTGAGCAGTAGCGTTCTGCGCAGTAGCGTTAGCCTGGGCCTGCTTTAAAGCCGCTTGAGCCGAGTTCACTTGAGCCTGAGCCGTCGTGACGCTCGCATTGGCCTGATTCACAGACGCAATATACGTATTATATGCTGTTTGGCAGGGTGCTGAGAGCGTCGAGGAATCAGTTATCGTGTTAGGATCAGCAGGACAACTATTCGTTGTCGCTGCTGCTTGATATGTTTCAAGCGCCTGCGTCTTCTGTTGCTCAGAGGTATTCGTCACCTGCGTCAGGTTGGTTTCCGCGTTGTCGAGGGTTGTCTGGGCCGTGGCGACGCTTGCGTCTCCCTGAGCCTGGGTCTGCCGCTGGCTTTCCTTCGCATCGCTGACCGCGGTCTGCGCGGCGCTGACACTGGCGTTAGACTGACCCGAAGAACTGTTAGCCCCCGCAATGGCGGCATTCAAACTCGCTTGCGCATTGTTAACACCAATCTGGGCCTGGTCAACAGCATCCTGCAGTAGCGTCTTATCTAGTCGGGCCAGCACCTGGCCTTTGACGACCTTTTGCCCAATGGAAACATCGATTTCATCGATCTTCCCACCAGTCCCGCTAAATATCAGATTATATACTCCACTCTGGATCGGCCCGGTGGCATTGACCGTGCGAGTCAGATTGCCCTGCGTCGCTTGCGCATATTGATAATTAACGCTCTGCCCTCTACTACTCACTCTGATAAGAATTCCGGCCAGCAAAAGCAAAAGTAAAAACACAACTATAAGGATAATCCATCTGCGCCTGCGCCGCGGACGTGTCAGCGGTGGCAGGCTAAGATTACTATCATCTTCGCCTAAACTGGGCAGATTAATCAAAGGAGAAGGTGGTTGCGTGGGTGCAGAAGCTCGATTTGTTGTATCAGTAGTACCCGCTTTCCCCTGTTGCATAGAGAAACAATCTCCTCTTCATCATTTCTATTGTTTGAAATATATAAAGCATATTGCGCGCTTGCTAAAATACGCGCATCTTTTTGCTGATAATTTGCCTTTTCAGAAGGATCTCTTTTGCTGCACTGAAACTACAAAGCGCCAGAGACACCACAAGATTCCTCTTTTATCCATTATATCAAAACCATCAATGAAAAACATAAGGGGAAACCCTGATTTCCCCCAAAGGTACTTAAAATTTGAAAGAGGAGGAATACTTGACAGAAGATGGCAAACGGGATGTCACCCGTATCTACTTTATCACAAGCTGGAACGTGCAAAAAGCAAAGAAATCCTGGCGAGAAAAGAGGCCTGACACTGGATGATCTGCGCGGGTTTAAACTGTGTTACAATGCTTCACATATCCTTAATGTAGTCCGGCAATTTATCTCAAGGGAAAATGGTATGGAGACCCCCGCGCTTACCCTTTCACCAGAACAAGAGATCACTGTAAAGCTCAAACGCCCGCGTTTCTGGCCGGCAATCCTGACGCTTTATGTGCTTGGTGGGCTTATCCCTGAGTGTGTCGCCACGTTTAATACCGCGCCGCGCTCGTTCCTGTTCAATCCCAGCTCTTTTTTCTTTTTGACCGCTTTCTATGGTTCGGCTAATTTGCTGATTCGTGAGCTGATCCGTAGCCGTCCGCGCAGGCTGGCCTGTCTGCTTTTGTTGGGGATTGCCTTTGGCTTTGTGAATGAGGGCATGATCGCTGGTACCTGGTATACGGTGGTGCCTGATGGCTATCTGTTGCTTGGAGGCATTGACTGGAGCTGGGCTGTAGCTTTGACTGCTTTTCATACGATCTATAGTATCATCATTCCTATCTTTCTGGTCGAGGCTTTATTTCCTACCCTGGCCAGAGTTCCCTGGCTAAGGCGCAAAGGAGTTATTGGCTTTAGCGTGCTCTTTCTACTTACTACCTCGCTAACCTTTCTTTTACCAACCTACCGTCTGGAGCGTTTGCTGGTGTTGTGCGCGGTTGTTATTCTGGTGATTTGCGCCGTACGGCTCCCGCTCTCCAAGCACATACGTTCCCTGGAGCCAGACAAGCTTCCAGGTCTGGGCCGTCTGCGCCTGGCGGGTTTTGTCGGCACGTTGCTCTATTTTGGCGCGATTCTTATCGTGCCGGGTCTACTCGCACACACCCTCTTCCCCAGCTACCCTGTGCTCTCTCAGATCCTGATCATTCTTAGCATCCTCATCACTTGCGCGTTCCTGCTGCGTAGAGTGCGCCGCTGGACCACTCGCAGTTCCTGGAGAGAGAACCAGGCCCTGGCGCTGATTACGGGAGCCCTTTTACCAACTACCCTCCTCTCACTATTCCTGCCACAGATGTGGCTTGCGGCCCAACCCGCGGTCACTCTACCCCTCATGGCACTTCTCCTCTGGACAGCATATCGTAGGCGGAAAGCTAACCTGACAATCCAGAACTGAGCGAGAGGTGCCACGCTGGCAAAGCTCAAGAGGGTCAAATGGTAGCGTCGTCGTTCATGCCAGTCGCCAGCAGAGCACTCAGTTGTCGGCGAGCCTGTTTGAGGCTCAGGCCCTGGCTGGCAAGGAGGCTAGCTGCGGGATCTCCAGTGGCACGTTTGCGAACCAGGCCGCTAAATAGACCACCTCCAGCGTGCTCTTCTGCAAAGAGATGGAGAATACCGAGCAGAAGATGCTCTGTTCCCAGATAACGATGGCCGAAATGGACAGCTTCTTTTACAGCGAGTTCAATCGAGTGCTTCCCGCGCTGTGTGAGAAGAAGGCTACCACCCTCTCGCTGGCTGAAAAGTTGCGCAAAGGTCCGATCTATAGCGTCTAGATCTACGCGCAGTTCCTTGAGTATGCAGAAAGCAACCCCCTCGTTGTCGTATAACAGACCCAACAAGAGATGTTCAATATCAATGCTCTGCTCAAAGATCCATGCTTCTTCTTCGGCCCGAGACAAAGCCCGGCGTGCTCGTTGGGTAAATTTATCTCGCTGATGCGCCTGGAAGTCGATTCTGGCTGGCGGAGATGTGGCGCTAGCATCCTCAGATGGAAACGCGTGGTGCATCTGGGCATATAACTCTTCCAGATTGACGCCCAGATGGTGCAGCACCCAAATGGCTTGATTTTCAGGCAGGAGCAGCAATGCGCGCAGGCAGTCGCTTGCTTCGATAGGCTCCTGTCGTTTTTGTGCCAGATCCGCGGCCAAATGGATAGCCTGTCGTGCTCCTGGTGTGAAGCGCGCAAGTGTCTCTGCGCGCTCATCCATCTCTCCAAGCGCGCTACGAGCCCGTGCGAGGCTCACTCCCTGCGCGAAGAAAAGAGGGACAGCAGGATTTGTTGTATCCTGGCGCAGGAGTCCCAGCAACAGATGCCCGCTATCCACATAGTTGCTCTGTAAAAGTTGAGCCTCTATGCGCGCGAATTGCAGCGCTTCTCCAGCCTGTAGCGAAAATCTAGACATGACACTATTTCTCTCTTCCAGTGAAGTTGCCCGCGGCAACTTCAGATAATAAGGGTAAAACAGGCGGCTGGCAGCCGCCGACCGCCTGTTTTACCCTTATTACCTGGGGTGGGGCCGTTTGCAAACGCCTGGAATGCCTTCCTCAAAAGAGTCTATGCCTGTAAGAAGACCCCCGCACCCCTACACCACCGTCTCATTGTAGCATGCAAGGTATTGGTAGCTCGAACGCATAGCCAGTTATCCCAACCCATAAAAGGGAAATGACTTTTAAATCACCCTCTTCTCCTCGTCAGATACACTTGTAAAATAGGTACCTGAGAGCCTACAATAGACAGAGTTTTTCGCCCAGAAATCGTCTCTCCGGCGGGAGAGATCCGCCATATGTTTGTTAAGAAGTAGAGGAGTAAAAGTTATGGCTGATGTACGCCCTTTCCAGGGTATACGGTACGCACCAGAAGCGGTACCTGATCTGGCCGCGGTAGTGACCCCACCTTTTGATGTGATCTCAGAGATAGCTCAGGAGCGCTACTATGCACGGCATCCATATAATATAATTCGCGCAGAGCTGGGTAAAATCACGCCCGCGGATAATACACTGAACAATCGCTATACGCGCGCGGCGCGTGTGCTGGCTGAGTGGCGCCAGGAGGGTGTGCTGCTCCAGGATGCGCAACCTGCCTATTATGCCTATCAGCAAACTTTCCAGCATGGAGGGCAGAGCTATAGCAGGACCAGTCTGTGTGCGCGCGTGCGCCTGGAACCATGGGAGAAGCATGTGGTTTTACGCCACGAGTTTACACGTAAAAAAGACAAGGATGATCGCCTGCAACTTTTGCGCGCCTGCTCGGTCAATCTTAGCCCGATTATGAGTATGTACAGCGATCCCCAGGGACGCATACGCCGTCTATTGAGCGAGTATTTAGAGCAGCCTGCAATTCATTTTACCGACGAAGCAGGCGAGGGTCATCGGCTACAGCCCGTGACCGATGCGGCAGTGATAGCGCGTATCGAGGATTTCTTCGCGGAGCGCCAGCTCTATATCGCCGATGGGCATCATCGTTATGAGACAGCGCTGAACTATCGCAACGAGGTGCTGACGGCTCGCCGAGAACTGGCCGATGATGATCCAGTAAACTTTGTGATGATGGCCCTGATCGATCTGGATGATCCCGGTCTGCTGGTGCTACCCACGCATCGCCTCTTCTGCGATCTCAGCCCGCAGGCACTGGCCAATCTCACCACCGCCAACCTGGGGCGTTATCTCGATATACGCGAACTAGCTCATGCTGACGAGAGCACACTGCAAGAGCTGGCAAAGGTCGGTGAGACTGCTCCTTCGTTCTTGCTGGTTACGCCTCAACAGAGCTGGCTACTCAGTCTGAATGAACGCGGGCGGGCGCGCATGCAGGAAGCAAGCCACAGTGACGCCTGGAAAGCTTTGGATGTTTCTATTGCGCATACGTTGATTCTAGAAGAACTGCTCTCTCTCCAGCCTGAGGATCTGAGCGCGGGTAAGTATGTATACTATATGCACGAGGACCGCGAAGCACTGAACGCGCTGGCGCAGGGCAAAGCTCAGGCAGCTCTGTTTTTGAACTCGACTCGTGTACGACAAATCTGCGCTATCGCCGATGCAGACGATCAGATGCCGCAGAAATCAACGTACTTTTATCCAAAACTGATCACAGGATTGGTTCTGAACCCCCTGTGGTAAATACACACAAAGGCTAGACATTATTATGATCGTAATTATCGGAGCCGGATTGGCAGGATTGACATGCGCCCGGGAGTTAGCCAGAGTTGGCCGACAGGTGCTGGTGTTGGAGGCAGCAGAGCAGGTGGGTGGACGTGTGCGTACGGATATGCACGAAGATGGGTATCGCCTGGATCGAGGCTTCCAGGTACTTTTCACGGCCTATCCAGCTGCACAACGTCAGCTGAACTTTGAGAATCTCAAACAGCGCTTCTTTGAGCCAGGTGCTCTTCTCGTCAGAGATGGCAAGCGCTATGAGGTCACCGATCCCTGGCGAGAACCGGGCCATCTACTACCGGGACTGCTTAATCCATTGCTTTCGACTGCCGATAAATTGCGTGTGTTGCGCCTGCGCGCGAGTCTGACGCGGCTCTCTACCGCAGATATTTTCGCGGGCAAGGCGCAGCCGAATGGGCAGGATGAGTCTACCGAGGACTATCTGCGCCGCTTACATTTCTCAGAAGCAGGCTTTATCGCCAATTTCGCCCGGCCTTTTTACGGGGGTATTTTCCTGGATCGCTCGTTGAACACCAGCGCGCGCATGTTCCAGTTCGTCTTCCGTATGCTGGCCTCAGGCAAGATTATGCTCCCCGCGGAAGGCATGCAACGTATCCCCAACATGCTGGCCACGGCTCTGCCCCACGGCTCGATCCGCTACCGCGCGCGCGTGAGCAGTATCCAGATCACAGAGGGACAGGTCCAGGGTGTAACCCTCGCCAGTGGCGAAACAATCGCGGCAGAGCAGGTAGTTGTGGCGACCGATAGTCCCGCAGCAGCTCGCCTGCTTGGTCGCGAACTATCTACGGAAGCGCGTAGCTGCGTCTGTGTATACTTTGGAGGCAAAGAGAGGCTTTATAAGCAGCGCAAAATTCTTTTGAATACCGCGCCTGATGCATATGTCAACAACGCGGTTTTGCTCAGTAATATAGCTCCAACGTACGCGCCGCCACATCGGCACCTACTTTCGGCAACCATTCTCGCTCCTAAGACTGACGATGACGAGCAGATCGCCACGCTTGCTCTCTCCGAGATCGCTGGCTGGTTCCCGGAGCACGATCTCAGTGGCTGGCAGATGCTGGGTGTCTATCGCGTACCTTTCGCGCAACTTGTGCAGCCGTCCGGCTTTTTCGATAAGTTGCCTTCCAACACGACTGACACCAGAGGACTCTTCCTGGCCGGAGAATATACTACGTCAAGTAGTATTCATGGCGCCATGCATAGCGGTGAACACGCGGCACACGCGCTTCTCAAAGCCCGCGTCAGCGTACCAGCCCTCTAATTGAAATGATCAGCGCTTTATGAGTTATCCCTCAATTTGAGGATAGAGCAGTTTTATCTCATTCCCAGTTCCAGGGGAAAACATCTTTTTGTGGCTTCTTTTCGAGCATTTCGGCCATAATATGGATCAGCCCACGCTCAAGCGAGCGATGGACCAGCGCGCGTAGAAAAGACTGGTCTTTGGGCAAAATCCCCGATTCAGGATGCAGGGTCGCGGCTACAGCGCTGATCAGATTGGCCTCTTCCTGCCGACCTGTTAGCTGAAAAAGCGCGGCCTGACGGCGCAGGCGCGTATCGTAGAGCAGACGCCAGCGTGCATCGACAACTTTCTCTAGCACTGTATCTACCAGCACCTCTTGTTCACGCCGCTGAGCTTCCAGGGCTCGCGAGACGCCTTTGCGCTTGCGCCCTGGCGTGAGGCCATGCTGTGCGTTAAGATTCAGATAATTATGCACGTAGGGATGCAAGCTAGTGAAAGGCTCAAACAGCCAGGGATCAAATTCAGGTAACTTGTAAAGCTCATCTCCGCGCGCGGCCAATTGAGCGACCTGGGCGTCAAAAGGGAGCGGCTCCAACATTGTTATAATAGGAGGAGGTGCTACCTCTTTGCTCAAGAGCGCTCCTGCTTCGATTAAAGGACGCCAGACCGCGTAAGCCACTGGCACTTTGTGGCGTCCGCGCTTGTTTTGCTGGCGCGCCTCAATGATCAGGGCGCGGCAGTACTCCAAAGGCACCGTAAAGCTAAGAAAACCCTGCTCATCCATATTGCTGACTAGCTCTTGCCAGCGCTCCATAGGCATCTCGTCAGTGCCATAGCAGTCCTTGATGCCCCACTCGTCCTGGCAGAGCAAATTGACTCCCTTGAGCAAACCATCCGACTTGCGCCAGGCTAACATGACCATCTGTGCCCCTGAACCATCAATAAAGCTGACACGCGCTTCGTGTAAGGGCAACTCGTGCTGCGCCTCCAGAGTTACCCCTGGCGCCGAGAGCATGGTCAGCCGCCCCAGAATAGCGCGTGCCTGCTGCTTGACCTGGCGGTTGCTGCTACTGCTGAGCAGATAGTTTAAAGCTGGAATGCTCTCTTCCGCCGCCGCTACCCCCAGTTGCTCCAGCGCCTCCATGGCCGCGCCAACAATCCTGGTGGATTGATTTTCCAGCAAAGGCAGCAATAGCCTGACCGCGCGCGGATCTTGGCTACCACCCAGCCAGTTGATAAAGCCCATCCGGCGCTCAACCGGCATGGCGAGAACATCCTCCAGAATCGATTCCACACCCAACTCACTCTGACCCACCAGTTCCAGCAGGCGAATCTGCATCTGGAGCATCGCCGCTTCAGGATCATTCAGGTAATCGATAATACCATCATCGGCCAACTCTGAGTCCAACTCTTTTAAGACAGGCGCCAGGGAAAGTTTGGCTAGATCCCCTACTGTTGGATCAGTGATAAATTCTTCCAACTCTTCCAGATCAAAGTCTGTCGCTAGCTCCGAAAGAATCAACGCTGCCGCTGAATGCGCTCTGGCATCGGATGTGCGCAGTAAATGCAAAACTTTCTCTCGCGCCCCGCTTGTCCATTCTTCGTCCAGACGGTCCAAAAAGTGGGATAAAGTATCGGGATCAACATCGCTACGCCGGCTCATGGCAAGCAGGATGCTGTCGATGCTATCCTGTGGTGTCCCCTTGCGTCCTCTTGGCATTCTCCTACACCCCCTTACTCAAAATTGGTTGCTATTGATAGGTAAAAAAGGCAATGATACAGGCTTAACGCAACGCATTGTATCACGCCTTCCTGTTTCCGTCTAGAAGAATTTTTCTTCTGTTAAAACTACCTGGACTGTCCGTTTTACATAGCGAGTAAATGCATTTTTCTCTATTTATCATTTCTAGAGAGGGGACCCGGCCTGGCGCAAGCGATATGCGCAGTTCGCGAAAGATGAAATATGGATGCTGAAAGTCAAATCGCCCTGCTCCTGACCAGGGTAGACGCGGGCATAAAAGAGTTAGAGCAGACTGTTGAGAATTTCGAGCAGACTGTCTCTCTGGCTGAGCAACGCATGAACGAGGCACAACCCCATGCGGGTGAGAAGGCTGAGTTGCAACTGGTGACGCACGCCCTGCAGGCCTGCCAGAACGCGGCCACGCTGGTGCGCGCGGCCAATACAGAACTGAGCGATACGCTGGCCCAGGCTGAAACTACTGTGTCCGCCAGCCTACCCACAGACGATGCGGGGCCGCTACAGCCAGGCACACTGATCTGTGATGGACGCTATCGCTTAATACAACTCCTGCATAGGCGCCCACGTGTCCATCTCTATCTGGCACGCCGCCAATCCGCTAGCGCTGAACAAGTCGCTGGTGAGCAGCCACTGGTAGCGATTCGCGAGCTGCTCCTGAGTGGCCTGACTCCTGTGATCCGCCAGCATGTCGTACGCGCGGCCTTTGAAGAGTTTGCCGCGCCCCAGATTTTTGGCTCGTCTCACCTGCCGGGTGTGGGCGATCACCTCTATCTGGAAGATAAACGCCATTACCTGATCATGCAACCCCGCCAGGCCCGCGGCAACGTGCCCGCCAGAGCGATGCCGCTGTCCGAAGTCCTGGTGACTCTAGCGCGCCTGGACCTGACGACAGCTCTGCACGTGGGAACACGACTCTGCCAAACGGTGGCACGCCTGCACCGCCTGAATCTGCACCTGGGCGAACTGACACCCACGATGATTCTGATCGATCCCAATGATGATGCTCACTGGGCACCCCTGCTCCTGGCTGCCTGGCCCCCCGCGCCCCATTTCTGGCCCGGCCAGAGTCAGCAAATGGCCCAGCAGATCTCGGAACAGATCTTCCCTACGACCGCGCCTGAATGCCAGCTTGACGAGCAGGACAGTCGCCCTTTTGCCGCACCCGAAATTTTCACTGGCCTGCGCGACGCCCGCTCAGATGTCTACTCATTGGGAGCTATACTCTATCTACTGTGTACAGGCAGCGCTCCACCCGCGGCCTCGCAACGCCTGCGCGCCTCAGCAGGCAGCCCGCGGGCCCGCGGCGAACGCCAGAGCACCCGCCAAAGTCGCCGCTCTCAGGCCACGCCTCAACCCACTAACCAGGACGCGACTTTGATCACACCTCGCTTACTCAACGAGGAGATTTCGCCTCTTCTGGAGCAAATCTTTCTGCGCGCTCTCGCTCTCAAACCAGAGCTACGCTTCGCAAGCGTGCGCGATCTAGCGGAAGCGCTGGAAAGCATGCATCTCAAAACAGAGTTGCCTGATATACCTGCCATCGCTCCACCCTTTCCACGCGCTAAAGCCTCACGCCTGCGCCGCTTGCTGGAATGGCTGAAACGCTAAAATAGACTGGCCTACGCGCAACTAGCATATCTGAGTCAGGGCAGTATAGAAAACATAATGAAGTCTTAAACCCGGTCGGCTTAAGTAAAGCGCATTGTTTTACTTAAGTGCATGTCGGAGAAGGCGTATTTCAGCTTTGCGTCTAAAATACGCGCTGCCTCATCCTGTCCAAAGAAATGCTGCAAATCTCGTCTGACTCCCCAGGGTTCTGAATCTGTAACGGGGTACGTATAGATTAATGGATATATCATTGTATATCTTCTCTACAATTCTTTCCCTTTTTATGAAAGGTCTACCTGTTATGTGGCATATGCCTTTTTCAGAAAAAATCACCGGGATCACGGGTTTACGCGCCAAAACGTGGGTTTCACTCGGTATTACATGCTTGAGTTGGATCTTGCTCGTCAGCTTGCTAGCAGCCTGTGGATCAAATACAGGCACGAACCAGCAAGCTTCTTCGTCAAGGTCGTCCAGATATGGGTCCGCGCCTGCTGCAACCTCTGCCCAGACGCCTATATCTACTCCTACACCTGTGCCACCGGCTCCTACTCCCACCGCTGCGCCTCCTCAAGGAGCACCCGCGCTTCTCGATTTGCGGCCAGCTTCTATGAGCTTCGTTGGACACCTGGACTGTCAGAGTCAAACAGCTTATGTTTGCACAGCAGAGGTGAGTTCGCGCGCGAGCAATCAGAGCAATCTCCATTGGCACGCGTACACCAATATTCCTGGAAAGATCGTCTTCAGTCCTACCAGCGGTGTACTCACACCCGGCACCAACGTGCTGGTACATATCACGATTCCATTCAACGACTGCACACAAGGTCTGTTCTTCTTCCAGGGACCGGTCAATACCCATACGATTACCTGGGCCTGTTGAATTGAACAGGTGTTTTTAGAGCCTCTTGCTCTTAAAAAGAGACTGGCCTACGCGCGAAGGCACTCAGGCCAATCATCTAACTGGGAGAGCGCTTGTATCTTGTGCGATGCGCATCGAGGATGCCAGAGGGGGTCAGATTATTGGCCTGAGTCTCTAAGTATGCATGACCACTTGCCCATATTCGCCCCACGACTTCTCCCAATCCAGAATGTCCGCTAAATCCGCTTTCAGTTCTTCGACCTCTGCCTTACATTCCTCCTCAGAAGGCATAACTGTACTGCGCCAGATAAGCACGATCTGAACATCATCTGGCTTCTCTTTGCTGCGCGAGAAATAGCGAGCTACCGTACCTGGTAGTAAATGTTTCTGGCCGGCGTGGATCTCCTTCAGCCTCTTATCAAAGTTCTCACTTTGTCCTGGCTTAATGCTGGCAAAGATGACCGAGAGGTATTGCAGGTTCTTACGAACAGGAAGGCGCCAGATAGGCAAACGCGTACGTGGACGACCTGTCTCCTTCCGTGGAAACTTCCTCACATCTTCCTCCAAAAGCATCAGGATATAACCGGCGCGAAAAGCCCTTATTCTGCCGGCACGTACAAAATCGTTAATTCGCCTGCGCGATACACCCATAATTTCCGCTGCCTGTTTGACAGGAATGTAGCCGGGTATATTTGGAAAAATCTTCACATCTTCAGCCATAATATTAGATTACACAGAAGGTTTTAAAATTAAATCATAATGCTTTGTTGGTATTTACAAAAAACAACATGGTGTGTATACTATTGACATCGGCGGATACACCTCTGTCCAACAGAGAGAGAGAGCTGGAAGGGGGAGGGTTTTGGGTTAACGGAGCCGGGCTCCTGGCCCGCACGGTTCTGTTATGCTCATCCTGCAAGTCTTCCTCCACGATGCGATAACAGCTCTCTCCGTCGCTTTTGTTGGACATAGCTATCAGTCGAACTGGTTGTTAGTACACGTTGTCAGTTAGTCAGGGGGTTTTTGATGCCGGTATTACGGGTCTTTGGCAAAAAACAGTTACAAAGCGCGCAAGCACAAAAGCTGGAACAGGCTCAGCGAATTGAGCAGACTGAGCGAGATCAGCGGACGCCTGCGAGCGAGGATGGGAACGGGTGGCAAGGGCAAAGTATAAAGCAGACAACACAGACAACGCAGAATCCAGACTATACCAGGCCTCTGGAGGTAGAAAGCGAGTGGATCGGCACCCGTCGCTATCTCGCCAATTTACCTTACAGGCTACCCAAGGATGGACCAGAGGCCGATCGCTTAAACTTTCAACATTACTACTTCCGTCGCCTTTTCAGGGGCCTGTATCTGGCACCTCTGGAGAGGCGCTTTTTACGTGCGGTGCTTGATGCAGGTTGTGGTACAGGCCGCTGGGCCTGTGAAATGGCTTTGGATTTTCCCCATACTCAGGTTGTGGGTCTGGATATCGAAATTCCGCGCGCCGGGACGCTAATCAAGCCATCCAACTTGAGCTTTACATCTGGCAATGTGCTGGCCCGCCTGCCGTTCGCCGACCAGAGCTTCAGTTACGTGCATCAGCGTATGCTGGTCGCAGCCATTCCTACTCTGCAATGGCCGGGAGTTGTCGCAGAATTGGCGCGCGTAACCTGCCCTGGTGGCTGGATCGAATTGATTGAGGCTGGCGACAGTTACCTCAATATTGGCCCGGCTCTGACGCAGTTCTTACACTGGAGCCGCGTGATCAATGGGGAGCAGGGCATCGATACAGGACACGTGGCCTATCTTGATGATCTGCTGATGGGAGCCGGCCTCTCACGTGTCGAGAAACGCGTCTTGCGCGTGCCAGTAGGTTCATGGGGTGGGCGCATGGGTAGCACGCTGGCGCAGAATATGCTGGCCGCTTTCGAGGGTATGCGTGGCATCTTCTGCCAGAAAATGCCACTCTATCCCGAACAGTTCGACGCTACCCTGGCCATTCTGCCCAGCGAGTGGAACGTCTACCGCACGGAATTCGCCGTCTTCGCTGCTTATGGACAGCTACGCGAGGGACTCTGATAGGAGGGGAAAATAGATGGAAGATCAGCAAGAGTCATCCCAGCGGCAACGTCTGCCACTCAAAAGCGAGGATGATCTCGCAAACAACGAAGCGATGTCGCTGGCAAGTGTGCATGAAACGATGGACGAGGAACAGGGCTATGACGCTCCTTTCGCCACTTTCACCTGGCGGCACTGGTTGGATTGCCAGGCGCGGGCTATGCAGTGCTTCAGCCGCTTCCTACGGGCGGTCGAGGAGCATCATCCTGACCACGCTCTGATGATTGGCCTGGAGATGCAAGAAATCTCCACCGCCATGCTCCTGGAAGCCTATGCCCAGTCCGCCAATACTCAGCTCACCGAACTGCCAGCAGATCTTATAAAGCGTATCCATTTTTAACCTCCACGCGCTCTTAATAAGAGCTAGGGGTCATGCCTGATTTTGCAAAATCAGGCCAAAACAGCTTTTGCCTCCCCGTCCCGGAGAAAAGAAGAGGTTTGGCGGGTTCTACCGCGCTCGTCAAACCTCTTCAAAACAAAAGGGTGGTTAGTGGATACGCCCGTTCTACTTCAAAAAATCAGGCATAACTCATGTTTAGAGGTAAAAAGCATCAATCACAGGCACCTGAAAAGGCAGGCTTTCAGCCAACATCTGGCGCTGTTCAGAGCTACACACATAGCACACTAAAGGCGCATAGTAGCACAAACAGGACACGCATAGAGAAACCGATTTCTCGCACGTAACACACATAGAGAAAACGATTTCTCCCGCCTTTTTAGCGTATTTACTCGGAGTGCTTCTATCCTCGCATGAGAAGAAAGCGCCATCGCGGTCGATTAGCATAATAGTACAGCTACACACATTCTGGCATGTTTTATGCAGCGCTCCTCTATAAAGCGTGCTGCTCGCCTCTTCCCATTTCCTCTTCGGGAAAGGCGCGCATCAGCCGAAGCGGGCCGGGACAGCCCGTATCTTGAGGGAAACAAAAGCTATGCAAAGAAGGATACGACCAGATCAGCGGACGATCACTAACGAAAAGTCAGCCCTGAGCGCGCGCATCCCGATAGCGAAAGGAGCTGGCTCTTTTGGAAAGTGAAGTCGCGCTGATTAGAAAACGCATTGAGCAAGAATGCGCGGCCCTACGGCTCGCATTGGACGGCTTCGCGGTTAGCTCTTCTCACGAAGCCATCACCGCCCGCTACGATCGCCTGGGCGCCTGCCAGACCGAGCTAGAAGAATTGATCGGACCCCAGGCTGGCGAGATCGTTTGCGAAGTCTATATCCACTACCTGGGCTAAGCCATGCAGCAGAATGATCCGAGACAACGCTGTCGCCGGATCATCTTATTGCATCACTATAAAATACCATTGCATTGTGCTCCGCTTCCCTCAAGCAAAGAGACCAGCCAGGGCGATCTAAAAATCTTTTTACCCCAAATCTCTCACACTCTGGCAGAGGTCTTGCAAAGACCATCAGACGAAGAGCTCTTTGCCTTCTCCTGTCTGCTCAGTCTGATCGGGAAATGGCACCTCTGGAGGTGGAGTACTTCTCAGGGTTCTGATACAGATGATGGAGAGCACCAGGGAGACCACCAGGAAAAAGCCGGGAAAGAGAAAGCCTTCCAGGGGAATGGCGGGTTGGAAAATAGCTTTGATACCTGAAGGATCAAGATAGGTATAACCACAGGTCAAGGTCTTCCCTATAGCGTAAGTTTGTTTTAACTGATTGATCGTCTGCTGGTCCGATGCATCATAGTTGGCTGACGTATAATAACCAGGCACCTGCAAATGCTGTCCATCAGCGGTCAAGAGCGAGACCGTAAAGGTGATTGAGAATTGCTTGGGACCATCCGTGGGATTATCTGTGTCTACCGCGTCCTGGCGTGTTTGTTGGGACAGCACAATGCACTGGCCAGCTCTGGTAAAAACCTGGGCGAACTGTTGATAGATCAGCCAGATCGAAACAAGGGTCAGGACCCCAAAGGTTACCAGGAAGATCAATGCTAAAGCATGGCGCTCGCTTGCCGAGCGGTTCTGAAGTTGTTTTACCATAAATATTCTATTGCCCCTGATATGAGTCATGCCTGATAACATTCAGATGCCCGTCTCTTGCCGCCTGCGGTGGCCTTGCAAAAGAGGGAGATGTAACGAGGATACCTCGTGCTCCGGCCAGGGGACTGCGTCCCCTGGCACCTCTGTTGAATAGTTACCATCCCTGATTTTGAAAAATCAGGCCAAACCTCTGCAAAACAAAAGGGATGGACAGTACACGCGCTCGTGCTGCTGAGAAAAAATCTGGGATCACTCATGTCTGCTCTTTCTCAGTGTACAGACGAATGCTCTCTGCTATCATAGCAAATTCTCACTGATCTGAGAACCCATAGCGATTTGCAAGTCGCTTTGCTATGATCCTATTTTGGTATGGGCAGTTTTGCTGCGTTGATAACTGTCAGTGCGTTGGAATTAAAGTCCGTGAGCAGGACGGTCTGGTCATCGCTTTCGACGGTTACTTCACGTGGACATGCACCGACATGCACGGTAGTGAGCACGGCTGGCTGCCCCTGGATGACTTTGCGAATATCAAATACGCTAAGCGTCTGCGTCTTGTGTGGTTCAGCATAGCAATTGGAGTTAGCTACCAGGAGCAGGCTACCATTTTGCACAATGCCCATACCAAGCGAAACTGGTCCAACTGTGGATGAAGCTAGTAGAGCATTTTTGGGGGCGCTGCTTAATGTAAGCGTATTAAAGGCGAAGATTTTATTGTCGCCGCGCGTCGTCACCCAGGCTGTGGAGTTGTCGGCTGAAAGATAGACGCGTCCGGGATCACAACCTGCCGCGACTTTCGCTATGACGATGTGGGCGGCATTTTGTGTGATACGCTGAAGATCTAGCAATTCGAGCGAGCCTTGAGTTGCGCAGTTGCTCTGACTGGTCGCGGTTGCGCTTTGCGCCCCAACGGTAACATAGAGATACCGATTGTCGAGCGCGACGGCTAAATCAGACAGACCTGCCCCTGGAGAGAGTTGGCCAAGCAGCACATCCGGGTTAAAATCATCGGCGCGTATACGCTGAAAGTCGAGCAAGCTCAGCGTCCCCTCTTTCTCGGTGGCAGCGAAAGCATAGTGTTCGTCGGGCGAGATGCCTACTCTGACTGTAGAGGACATACCCGGCTCCCGCACATAGCCAAGCAACGCACCCTGAACTCCCTGCTCGGCCTGCTGGGCATCAAGTATAGCTATGCCGTTATAGTCCGCGACCAGGAGCAGGTCATCTTTCTGGGTTAGCGTCAGACCCATGGGTGTACCAGTTAGCGGAATGAGCCGCTTCAAGCAGATCTGGGCGTCCTGCTGCTGGAAGACCGCGATCCCGTTGGAGGCCGCGTTTTTGGAAATTACTGAGACAAAGATCCACTGGTTGTTGAACGTAGATAGCGCCTGAAAAGGTTGGCCCGGCAAGGGCAGGGTCGCGCTGACCACCCCTTGCGTATCCAGCGTGGTACAACCGGGCGTGTTCTGCGTAGCACCCGTTGCGCAGGCGTTGAGCAGACAGGCCAACAGCAAACAAAGAGCCAGGCTTCCCCCAAGTGGTTTGCGCATACGCGAAAAAAAAGCCTCCATGCGCATCGGCCTCCTATGATTAACATGCGTTTTTATAGCAATAAATAGTCGCCCTCGCCCGAATGTCAGGCTGCATCCAGGTTAGCGGCGACCTCTCATCCTCAACGAGTATGTTGGTGGAACTGCGCGCCAGATCCTGCTCGCTCGCGGACAGCGCTTTTGTATCAGCTCTGTGATTGGCGCTAACGACAGCTCCACTCTCTGGCGGGGACACAACTACGCTCCTAGATTGAGCTTTTTGAAGATGGGTTCGGGAATACTTCTGACAATCAACATGACAAGGCGCCAGTAACCAGGCACATAGACCACCTCTTTACGCTTGAGCATGGCCTCATAGATGCCCTGACCCACCTTCTTCGCGTCAGCAAAAAGCAAACCTTTGCGCATGTGCGCGGTCATAGGGGTGTCTACTGTGCCGGGTTTGATTGTGACTACAGCCACGCCCTTTTTGGCCAGGCGATTGCGCAATCCCTGCAAGAAAATTGTCACTGCCCCCTTGGCTGCTCCATAGATATAATTTGACTGCCGCCCACGGTCGCCGGCCACCGAGGAAATCACAGCGATACAGCCGCGCTTCTGCGTCTCAAAATAGTTAGCCAGCAGGGTCAATAAAGCGATGACACTGGTACCATTGGTGGTCAATTCCCGCAAAGTCTCTGTGACATCGTGCTCGCATAAATGCTGGTCGCCCAGCGTGCCGTAAGCAAGCAGCACCATGTCCAGGCCCGCGAACGCTTTGAGCGCGGCCTCTATGACCTCCTCGTGCCGCGTTATATCAGCGAGGTCTGCCTCAATTGTCTCTACCTCTTTGGCGCCGCGCACGCTCAAGTCGTTGCTGACAGCGAGCAGTTTGTCCGCTGAACGAGCCACCAGCACAAAGCTGGCGCCGTCTTTAGCAAAGCATTTCGCGGTTTCCTGGGCCAGCGCTGAGGTGGCCCCCAGGATCAATATGCGCATCTCTCTTCTCTCTCTTCAATTATACTTTAGCGCTCACTCTTCTCCAGAAACTTGACGAGAAGTGTGGATCGATGTACTGGGCAAATTCCTGCCAGCGAGGATAAAATTGCTGGAAGCTCGTGGCAGACATACGCGCATCTTTGGCTGGATAGACCGCGCCATCGTAATGGCGTACAACCGTATCCAGTTCGTCCAGCAAACGCAGCGTCTTTTCGCCAGTATAGGCGAAATCGAGGGCCAGCGTCAGGCCGGGCCGTGGAAAAGAGAGCATGCCTGGCGATTTGATGGTGCCAAATTCTTTGAGCACTGTCAGAAAAGAGGAACCGGTCCCGGAACGGCGAATCCGTCCCAGAATGTCGCTCATGGCCTCGCTCGCACCCTCGAAGGGTACGACAAACTGATATTGCAGAAAGCCACGCTTGCCATAAATGCGATACCATTCGTGAATGCCGTCCAGCGGATAAAAGAATGGTTCATACGACTCTACCAGGTGCTGACGTTTAGGTAACTGTTTGTGATAATACAACTGGTTAAAGCCCCAGATCGTCAGACCATTCAGCACAAATTGTGGCAAATTAAAGGGCACAACCAGGGGCAGAGGCTTTTTGAGCGGCTTGCGCGCGAGCAAGGGATCTTGATTATGGTTGCCGCGCGTGAAAATGCCACGACAAAGCGACCGCTCGTCAACAAGCAAGTCAACCCAGGAAACGGTATACTCGAAATCTTTGTCGGCCTCGGCACTGAGTTCAAAAAATTCAGCCAGCGACGTGAAACGAATATTGTCAGCATCAATATAGGGATTGGCAATGCGTTTGAGCTTAAACTCGGCCCAGAGAATCAGCCCGGTCAGACCCAGGCCACCAATCGTTGCCGCGAACAGTTCGGGATTTTCCTCGGGGGAGCAGATCAGCTGCTGACCATCTGAACGTAGTAGTTTAAAGCGCTCAACATGACAGCCAAAGGTACCGCCAGCATGGTGGTTTTTACCGTGAATGTCGTTCGCAATGGCCCCCCCTACGGAGACAAATTTGGTCCCTGGTGTCACTGGCAAGAACCAACCATGTGGAACCATGACCTCTAAAATCTCAGCCAGCGAAACCCCGGCCTCGCAACAGAGCAAACCGCTCTCTGTATCAAACGCCATAAAACGGTTCAGATGGCTGACATCCAGCGCAACGCCGTTCTCATTCAGACAGCTATCGCCATAACTCCTCCCGTAAGCGTGCGGCAAGACCGCTTCGCCGTGCTCCAGGTCCGGCACCTCGCCAGGCCAGTAGACAGGCGTGACCTGTGTATGCTTGACTTTAGGATAACGACCCCAGGATTGTGGCTCTTGAATGTGATCGGGCGAAATCATCGGCGTAATTCATACCTTTGCTTATAAAATGATTTATACTAGTGCCAGGCTTTTCTATTTTCCTGTTAACTATAACGCAACACGGGTAAGGAGGGCCACGTTACCACCCTATTGGGTGCTGGCTGCTCCGCGCGATTAAGCGCCAGATGGAGAAATGTTGATGCATGTGATTCTATTTGCTGGCGGCACGGTGAGTACGGGTTCTGCTGTGGAACAGGCACTGGCGACGAGCGAGCTGATTATCGCCGCCGATAGTGGCGCGCAGCGAGCGCTTGAGCGCGGCTATGTGCCTGCTTTTGTGGTAGGCGACTTTGACTCCCTGTCCCACGAGACACTTAAACAACTGCAGAAGTTGGGCAGCCAGTTGGTACCGGCTGAGGAAGAAAAGGATGAGACTGATACTGAGCTGGCAATCGAACTGGCCCTCCAGCAGGGCGCGACTCGCATTACCCTGCTGGGCGCGCTGGGCGGCGAGCGCTTCGAGCATACTTTCGCGAATCTTTTACTCCTGACTGCCTATGAGCATGCTCAATTGGAAATCGCTGATGGCAATTCTCGCGGCTGGCTCTTGCGCGGACCCGGCACAGCACAGATCGCTGGCCAGCCTGGCGATCTGCTTTCCCTTTTCCCCCTGATGGCCACAGCCGAAGGTGTCCATACAGAGAATCTCTATTATCCCCTGCATGAGGAAACCCTGCGCTTTGGCCGACCACGCGGTATCAGTAATGTCTTGCTGACGGAACAGGCCACGGTCTCCCTACGCCGGGGCTTGCTTCTAATCGTGCATACTACTAGCGTCTGATTGGAGACCCATTCAATGTCTAAAGAGGAATTCTGCCAGAAACAAAAGGAGGCAAACCTGCCTTTCTATCTCTAGAAGCACTTACACTCTGCCTGCCAACGAACTCCTGTATGCGGCTTTGCTAGGATAGAGGAAAATAAAGTGAATGATCCTGAGTTTCCAACTATCGATTTCGATGACGATGAGATGCATATTACAGATCTGGATGCTCCTGATTCACTTCGGCACAGGCCAGCTACGCGCCTGACCAGACTGCTAAGCAACGGTCTGGCCAGGCCCTGGATACGCTCTGGACTTGCCAGCATGCTAGTGTTGCTCCTGCTCGGCGCGCTGGCACTGGAATGGCAACATACCACCCCTCCTGTTCGTCCAGCCAGTCCTTTAGCTTCATTTGCCCTGGATGTGGTAACCACACCCGACATGATCTTTATGCAAACTGCACCTGATAAGCTAGCCATCAATAATACGTTGATGGCTTATAAAATCGGCAGCGGCCTACGCTGGCAGATAGGACTACCCTCCGCGGCTACCCTCAAGGTGGTTGGTCAGACGCTCTACTGCTATTTCGTAATCCCAGATCAGCCCCAGACAGCCTCAACAGAAATAGAGGCTATAGACACAAATACCGGCAGGATGCTCTGGCATGATATATTACCAGATGCGTTTACATTTTCTCTGAACAGCGAACTACCAGGTTCTAACTATCGGGGTCCTCAGGGTCCGTCTTTCGTCTATCAAAATAATGTCGTCTATGTTCAGACCACCGCAGATATCATTTATGCCATTCAGACTGACAATGGCCAGATCAAATGGACATTCCAGCCGCATTCCTCTGATCAGATACCATATGTAGGTATCAGGCCAGCACCCCTGACACCTTTGAAGGTGCAAAGTGGTGGTGTTGAGTTTATAGCTGGAGATTTCAGAATGTATATTCTAAGCGCCAGCACCGGGCAACAGATCATCTCTACACAAGTCAATTTCTATACTTTTGTGCTCCCCTTTCTATATGGACAAATCCTCTACCTGTGGCAAACGCCTGGCATGCCAGTGGTGCGGGCATTTCACCTGCCCGATGGTCACCTCCTCTGGACGCATGCACTCGACAAAGGGGCCTGGGCACAAATGGAAGCCGATGGGATTATTTATCTCGGCGCGACATTTGGCACCACTGTAAGCGCGCTACGGGGTAGCGATGGACATCTGCTCTGGTCTTATCACGCCAGCGATAAGCAGATTGTGACCAATACATATGTAGAGCAACACGGCATCGTCTACCTGCTGCAAAAGGACGCGACACTGGTCAGCTTGCGCGCGAGTGATGGGCAGATCCTCTGGCGCACCGATATCGCCATGCTCAAAAATCATATTTTAGAGAGCACAACGCTTCTCATTGAGAATGACACACTTGTGATTTATGATCAGATAAATCTCTCGAGCAGTTCTGCGTATGTAGTACGCGCCAAAGATGGACAGTTGCTCTGGCAGAGCTCTATGCCAGCAGGCCAATCCCTGCTGTTTGCTGATGCCCTTTATACGATCGGAAATACTGGCCAGATTGACGCCTGGCGCATCAGCGATGGACAGCACATCTGGAGCTATAATAATCTGCCAGCCGGGAGCAATATCCTCTTAAATCCTGATGCGACCTCTCCTCTACTCTTCTTCCTGAGCCCCATTGGCTTTCTTTATATCTTGCGCAACAGCGATGGCAAGCTAATCATCCATTACCCCTGATTTTGTAAAATCAGGGGTAATGGATGATTATGAGTGATTCTAGATTTGTTCTCAGCAGCACGAGCGCGTGTACTCCCCCAACTGCCTGTGTTTTGGCCTGCTTTTGCAAAAGCAGGGATGACCCATAAGTGAGCGTTGGCAAGCTTATTTCGTAGGAATGGCCTGATTAACAGCACCGTAGTCAAAAGCGCAAAGCGACCCGACCTTCGCGACGTAGAACACACGTTTGCCACTGTATGAGTAATAGTAATGCAGTGTATCACTGCTCCATACCAGTTCATACGTACCCGGTGGCACACCTGAAAAGGTAAAACTGCCATCGCTGTGAATGGTCGCTGTAGGCGCGTGCGCCAGCAGTGGCGAAAATTGATACTGCTGGATGTCTGCTGTCAAACCCTGGACAAGAAAAGCGGTCGGATGATAAGGCGCTCCTGGGACACTCTGCGTGAAATGGCCTTTGACCACTACTGTCTTCATCAAGGCACCCGCAGCCTGCTGGCCCTCTCTGGTGTCGGCAAAGAGTTGAGCCAGTAAACGATATGTCGCGAGCGCGCTTGAGCAGGTGGTGTTTAACTGCTGCTGGCCTTTACCCCACAGTGCCTGAGCGTAATGCGCGTGAATCTGGCCGACCTCAGGCGCTTTAGGAAAGCGCGATGTCAGGATCTGGTAGGCGTCCACTGCTTGCGTATACTGATGTTGAGCTAGTAATTGCTCAGCGAGATGGTAATACGCAGTAGCATCTTTGGGTCGCGCGAAATTTGCACAATTGTTGGTATCACAAAAGATCAGCGCGAGCAGTGCATTATAATGAGCAGTCGCACCCGCGTAGTCCTGACGCTGAGAAGCCTGATCCGCCCAGGCCAGGTAAGCCACGAGAATATCTGTCTGCGCTCGCTTGAATTCGTTTGCCGTATCCTGGTAATTCTTAATAACTGCCGTAAAACTTGTCACCGCGCCAGCATATTGCTGTTGCTTGCTCTGCGCTTCGCCCCACGCATTATAAGTGCGCGCGACATCCACCGAAGCGCTTGAGCGCTCGCCCGCCGTCTGGTATTCCTGAATGGCCACTGACCAGTTCTGTTGATTTTCGAGATAACGCCCCTGTACCAAATGTAAACGGCTCTGCTGGCTGAGTCCAATACCACTAAAAAGCAAAAGCAGCAAAATAAGCAAAACGGTATTGATCACTTGCGCTCGTCTATGTGTATTGGCCGTCTTTAACATACCCAGCGCCACACGCACCCCTGCCGCGATTCCCAGGAGGATAGCAAGAACAAGTGCCACTATACCGGCAATTATCGTGCCCGTAGCCCAGTCGGAATGCAAAAAGATCAATCCAAATAGCAGCAATACTCCTACCACCAGGCTACTCAACCTGACCCAGAGCGGCAGTGGTCGCACGAATTTGTTCATCTCCTCTGGAGTAAACTCGTCCGCGCCACGCGGGCTCGCTGGTCTACGCATTTCCTCACGCTCCAGCGGACCAGGATAGTTACCCCCCAGAGGCTCTGGAGTTGGCTGGGCCTGATAATTTCTTTCACCAGCATATTGCCCCTGTCCACCTGCACCCATCTGCGCCTGGGGCGGATACATTCCCGCCTGCGACGGCGGCTTTGCTCCACCCTGCGCCCCATACGGATTGAACTGCGCTGGTTGACCATTCAAGCCCGCTTGCTGACCCAGGTTCGGCTGTGATGGCGGTCGGCTCATCCCCAATTGTCCACTCGCATTGGACTGCACTGGCTGACCATTCAAGCCCAAGTGCTGACCCAGATTCGGCTGCGCTAGCTGACCACCCGGACCCAAGTGCTGGCCCAGGTTCGGCTGCGATGGCGGTCGGCTCATCCCCAATTGTCCACTCGCATTCGGCTCCGCTGGCTGACCCGCTATATCTGGAGGCGTAGGAGTGATCGGTGGTGAAAACAATTTATTGAGACCTGGTTGCGAGGGCGGTGTGCTCGTTTTCAGGCGTGACGGCAGTGAGAGCTTACCCAGAGGCAGGACTGGGCCAGTACCGGGGGTGGAGCTCGCTGCCTGCTCAACGGCAGAAGAAGAGACAGCCGGGGGCGTCGCTGGCGTTATTGGCACGCTTGTGCTAGCTGGATAGTCCGCAATATTTGGCAAGGCTAGCCGCGGATCGCTGGCTGGCAGAAATGGTTGAGGGGTAAGCGCGAACTGGGAAGAAGGCGCGGCGATTGTCGGATCTCCAACGGGTTGCTGGGAATCTGCAGCGTTTTGCTCGATCTCTAGCGGAAATGCCTGGCCAAAGGGAATCGGCGCGGCTGACGCGAAATTGGATGCCCCTGACACACTCGGTAAATGAGCAGTTGGCAATTCATCAATTGAGTGCGCGCTCATATCTTCTCCGTGGCTCGCAAAGGACTGACCCGGTCGGTTTACGAACGTAGAAGTATTGGCAGGCTGCTTTTGCAGAGAAGCTCCACAATTTCCACATAGCAGAGCTGTCTCAGCATTGCTGGCACCGCATCTGGCACACACCATGATTTTTTGACCTCCGTATCTCTCCATTCACCACCGTGTATGATACACGAATAAACAATTTCTGGCAATTTCATATACCCTGATAGGCTATTTGATCATTTCATCTCTATATTAATTACAAAAAAACGAATGTGAGCCTGGCTTTTGCACCAGGCTCACGCTCGTTAAGCAATCGCGAACACGCAATCTCTACACTTTCGGGAAAGACTCGTTGATATCGCCAAAATCGAAGCCGCACAACGGCCCGACTGCGGCAGGATAGCGCTGGCTAATCTCCACCAATCCCTGCTTCGTCGTCTGATTGATAGCACCCCAGATCAGATAGTAGCTTCCTTGCTTGATCTGTGTAAACTTGAAATCACCATTGCTATCCACGTTGGTCCTGGGTGCGTTCTGAATAATCGCGTCGAGTTGAGCCTGTGTCATGCCAGCAGTCAGGCCCTGCACCAATAATACAACTGGCTGTGTGTTGCCACTGGGGATGTTCGAGGTGAAATGACCTGTAACCGATACTGACAAGGTGAGAGCGCTTGTGGCCTGCTGGCCCTGTGGCGTATCAGAGAATTGCGAAGACAATTGCTGATAAATGGTCAACGCCGAGGAACAGGTCTTGGTCAAAAGCTGCTGGGCATCACCCCAGAGAGCCGTAGCGTAATCCGCGTGCGCGCTCTGGCTGGATGGGGAACTGCTAAAACGAGTTGTCAACTGGTTGAACGCGGCTACCGCGCCAGCATAGTCCGGCGGCTGCTGATGCAGCTTCTGTTCAGCCAGCTTATAGTACGCGGTCGCGTCAGCTGTGCTAACCTGGCTCTGGCAAGCACTATCACAGTACGATGTGGTGAGCAACTTATCGTAGTGCTGGGTAGCTTGATCGTATCTTTGCGCCTGTAAATCCTGGTTAGCCCATTTCTGATACGCGTCGATCGCGTGGCTCTTCGCCTGAGAGAAATTTGTAGGTGCCAGGTTATAACTATTGATCACAATTTCAAATTTAGTGATCCCAGCGGCAAACTGCCCTTCGTTCACTAATTGATCGCCCCAGCTAACATATGTCTGGGCGATATCTTCGGAAGAGGGAGCACCCTGGCCACTCGCCTGATATTCAGTGATGGCCATTTGCCAGTTAGACTGACTCGCCAGGGTATGGGCCTGAGCGGAGTGAAGACCCGCTTGATCAAGCAGACCGACGCCGCCAACAGCGATCAGAAGTAAAATTAGCAGCAACGAACTGATGATCTGCTTACTACGATGAGGATTGGTCTGTACAAGCATGCCCAGAGCAGTGCGCACGCCAAAAGCGATCAAAAGCAATACGCCTATGATCAGCGCGACAACCCCGGCTATCTTCGCGCCACCAGCCCAGTCAGAACCTGTAAAGAAGGTTAACAGGACTAGCAGAAGCGCGACTACCACGATACCGCCAATAAAAGCCCAGAGAGGCAGAGGATTGATCAGAGTACTCTGTGTACTCGCTGCTGTCGTCTGTGGAACACTTTCAGGTGTGGTATATGGGGCACCCCAGACACCTGAGACTGGTTGACCAGCCAGCGGATAGGTGCCAGCTGGAAACTCGCCGCTGGGCTGACCTTGAACCGGAGGAAAAACCGGCAATGGTGTCGCCTGTGGAAAGCCTGGAAAGGGCGTCGGCTGAGGTGTTGGCGCAAAGGCTGTTGGTTGAGAATAGCCCGGAGCCATTCCCTGGGGATAACCTGGAGCCATTCCCTGAGGGTAACCTGGAGCCGCTCCCTGACCCTGTTGTGGAAAGATCACTCCCTGAGGGTAACCTGGAGCCGCTCCCTGACCCTGTTGTGGAAAGATCACTCCCTGAGGGTAACCCGGAGCTGCTACCTGACCCTGTTGTGGAAAGACCATTCCCTGAGGGTAACCCGGAGCCGCTACCTGACCCTGTTGTGGAAAGATCACTCCCTGAGGATAGCCTGGGTAGAGAACTGGTAAAGGACCCGATGCCATGGGCTGGCCAGGGGCGGGCGAGGACGACACGACATTCGCGCCTGGAACCTCGCGAGGGGCCTCTTGTGGAGCGATATTTACGAATTCACTGGCCGCAGGCGTCGGCTGAACTGGTGTAGCGCGTGCCGTTGGCGCCTCCTCTATGCGGGAGTCTGAACGCGCCTGCTCCCCAGTGGGTTGAAGCGTATGGAACGTCGGCATATCCTCATTCGCTGATGATTCAACTACTGGTTGCGCAGGTGGAGGAGATTCCGGCTCCTGTCTTAAAGTACCACTCTGCATGGCAGTTTCCGGCCCTGGCGCTAAGAACGAGCCGCAACCACCACAGTACGCAGACTCGGAGGGATTATTAGCACCACATTTAGCACATATCATAATTGGCCTCGCACCTTCCTAAAAAGATTTGTTGGCTTCGATGTTGTTCAAAGTGTTTTACCAGATATTGAACAACCTGACGAGTGGGAAAGCAAATGCCAGTGACAAGATATAGGACTATAAACGAACATAAACCAGATAAATAATACATGGGTTGGAGCTTAAAAGCAAGAGTATTGACCAGTGGTACAGTCATAGAAAGTTCTTTTGTATGTAGTTCTAAGAGTATGGGCAGGTCGCGACCTGCCCATACTCTTAGAACTACATACAATCAGTTAATAAACTGATTTGTGTAAAGAGTATCAAAATTCATACTCTTGAGAGGTTTGTTATTGGCATCCAGAATCGCCTGATTGCTCAGCATAAAACCTGGATAGCCATGCCAGGTTGTGACATCCTGCCAGCCCCATTTGCGTCCTTTATCCACATAGTGACCGCTGACAAAGTCCTGACTGGCAAAGACCAGGCCCTGATCTGGGAAAGTTCCCTGGGGCGCGCCATTAATCAAGAGTTGGGCTGCCTCGTGAGCATGCGTAATCGCATAGGTGTATCCCTGTGAAGTCGCGGTCATAAAACGCTGCAAGAGGTCAGCATGCTGGCTGATCTCCTGTGAGCTGGTGATTAGATTGGGGGTATAGTAATCAGGAATCCCGTAGGAGGTAATCGGGAACACGTTCAGTGGAAAGCCATCGCGCTGAGCTTGAATGACCTCCCAGCCCTCAAAGACCCACGCGAAATCGATCTTTCTGGTCTCCAGAGCCTGCATCGTATCAATGCTCAAGGTCACATTCTTAAAGGTACCCTTCCCTCCATCCTGGCGGATTATCGAACCCACGACAGCTGCCTCGTATGGCGCGCCAAAGCCGCCGTAAATCTTACCGTCAAAGTCGTCAGGACGCTTGAGGCTGGAACTGGCCAGGCTGACCAGCGCCGATGTATTATGCTGAATAATCGCACCGATCGAGACTACTGGCTGATTTACCGCGCTATCAGCCACAATACTCTCAGTTGAACTAATGCCTACAGTGGCCTGGCCGCTGCTCACCAGAGTATCCGGGGAAACATTCGAGTAGGGCAGAATGGTCAGACTAAGACACTGAGCAGCATACCAACCCTTCTCCCGCGCTACATAGATCCCCGTGTGATTAGTATTGGGTGTCCAATCCAGAGCCAGCTTCAGCGGCGTCAACTGCCCATGACAGGTCGCGGCAGGCGTCACCTTGACGCCTGCAGTCGCAGATACCTGCTGCTGGCGCAGATAGAGCGCGCCCACAATGATCAACAAAAGTACCGGAATAGCAATGCTTAAGAGTAAGCGACCTTGACGATTCATCGTCTTGTTCCTCCATAAGAGCACAAATACACAAATTTAACGCCAGGGACTCTGACTCGACACAGCAATTTGCAGGCGTGGAGCACGATACCAGGGCAGTATCAGGCGCTCAACTAGATTTACCAGAGCAAAGAGCAGCAAACTCAACGCTGCCGTGACCGCGATAGTTGCAAAGACCACTGGCCACGCTTTTGAGTAGGTTGAGGTGATCATATAAATGCCCAGGCCTTTCTCCGCACCTACAAACTCACCAGCGATCGCGCCAGTGACGCTATACGTAGCGGCAATGCGCAGTCCAGAGAAAAACGCGGGTAACGCTCCCGGCAGGCGCACCAGCCAGAGTATTTGCCAGCGGCTAGCCCCCATGCTTCTAAGCAATTTCAGCAGATCCGGCTCGGCGCTGGCCAAGCCATCCGCAGTGGCCACAGCAATGGGGAAGAAACAATAGAGCATGACGACGATAACTTTGGGCGTGATCGTAAAACCAAACCAGATCAGCATTAGCGGAGCCAGCGCAACAATTGGAATGGTCTGTGAGACAATCAGCAATGGATAGATCGCGCGCCGGGACCAGATCGAGAGGTCGAGCAGCACTGCCAACGCCAGGCCCAGCGCGGTTGCAACCAGCAAACCCAGCACAGTCTCTAGCAAGGTCGGAATGGCGTTGTCATAGATGATGTTCCAGTTATTTATTAACGCCTGGACGATCCCCGCGGGCGCTGGCAGGGCTTGCGCGAGCGTGAGGTTGGCACTTACTGCTAGTTCCCAGATGGCCAGCAGCGCTGCCACCAGCACAACTGCCGGCCCATAGTACGCGAACCAGCGTAGTTTCATAGCGCTTGCTCCTTTATAAGTAATGAGATCAGTTCTTGCTCCAGTTCTATGGCACGTGCTGAGCCCAACATTTCAGCCCTGCGCGGACGCTCCAGGTCTACTTCAGCCATCCGCAACACACGAGCGGGACGCGCGCTAAGCACGTAGATACGGTCAGAGAGCAGAATAGCTTCGCGGACATCATGGGTGATAAACAGCACACTGGCATGCACCCCCTGCCAGAGATCAAGTAGCCACATCTGGCACGCCAGGCGAGTCAGGGCGTCAAGTGCCCCAAACGGCTCGTCAAGCAACAAAAACTGAGCATTAAAAAGGACCGTACGCAACAAGGCCACACGCTGGCGCATGCCGCCTGATAAGGTCGCGGGATAATGCTGCGCGAACTCGACCAGCCCGAAACGTTTGAGCAACTCGTGGGCCTGCTGGCGAGACTGCTGACGCGGCATGCGCCGCACATCCAGACCCAGCATGACATTCTCTTCGACTGTACGCCAGGGCAATAACAGCGGCTGCTGCGGCATATACCCGGCCTTGCCAGCGCGGTTACCACTTATCGTGCCATCGATGGCCACCTCTCCGGCATCAGGCTGCTCCAGGCCAGCAATAATCGTGAACAACGTACTCTTCCCACAGCCACTCGGTCCAATTAACGCAACAAACTCACCCCGCGCTACCTCCAGATCTACCGCGTCCAGGGTCGCCAACTTCTGCCGACCCTGAGCAAAACTTTTCGAGACGCCTCGAAGCAGAAGTTTCTGCTGCTGCATGCGCCATACCTCCTCGCAAATACCCTTCCTCTTAATACCTTGACAAACGCTTGCTTGCGTTCCGTTTACCAGAGCAGCAAGCAAACATCCCGCTTGCAACTCTGGTAAGCTAAACGAACGCCGTTGCCCCTGCCAGTGCGCAAAAGAGGAGCGGTCTCAGGCATACAAAAAGCCGCGTCTCAGCGAAGAGACGCGGCGTAAAGCGGATTCTGCTCGATGTACCGTGTATCATCGCTGCTTCCCTCCGCCGGTATTATCCAGATCAGGTTCTCAATGTTAAGGGTTTTCGCCTCATCGGCGACTCTCAGCCCAAGAAGGGCACCCCTAGCAGCTTAATAATGCCTATTAATTTCCCTTATTTTATCACATATACAGCAGCAAGGGGATATGTCGAGGATGACTCTCAGGTACATCTCATCGTCACCTCAATCGATAACTGTGATCGGTTGATCGCGCAGTACCGTGACGACATGAGAACGCCCAACATCAGCCTGCACAAACGAGCAATGATCCTCGAAGATATGGATACGCAGATCAGGTTGAAGGAGACTACTCACTACCGCAGGCAGTAAGCGACTTTGAAATGACTCTGGAGAGTATGAACTATCGCCCAATAGCGACCTATGCTATACTATGTGCAAATTCATAAAACTATTTGATTGTGAAATAAGGAGACCCTAGTGAGCCAGAATCCTATTGGACCTGATTATAATCCTTATGGAGTAAGGCCCGCCAACCCTAATTATCCACCTGCGGCTGGCCCTGCATATAATACTGGCCAGCCCCCCTCCAGGCCTAATCCTGCCTATGGCCAGCCTCCGTCTGGACCCGGTTTCGATTATAGTCAATATGCACCACCTCCACCTGTTCCGGGACCCGACCCGTTACCGAACTCCGGGCCAGCATATAATCTATCCGCGCCGCCTGGCATGGCCGGCCCCTATGATCAGACCGTTTTCAGCCAGCATAGTGGTGCTTATCCATCTTACCCAATGCCCAGCAATCCTGGGTATGGCGTACACGGCAGCAATCCAGGAGTCAGTTCGCCGCAAAACTATCCTGTCCCTCCCTATGCTCCTCCTGGTCTGCCAAACTTTAGCGCCCCACCACCAACTCCACCACCGGCAAAAAAACACAATATGCGTATGATTGTCCTAGCGTTGAGCGCTGTGCTGCTCATTATAGCCGGTGTACTCAGCATCACACTCTACAATAACCATTTGACGACCGTACACAACGACCACAACGAGACCGCTACCGCTCAAACTCGTGCCCAGCAGGGTACAGGCACCGCCCAGGCTCGTGCCACCGCGACTATCAATGCCGCGGCTACCGCAACTTACGTCAAAACTCACTATCCTTTTAGCTCTAATCTGGCACTTGACGATCCATTGAAAGATAATAGCGGAGTCTCTAAATATGGCTGGGATATAGGTAGCGGCTGCAGTTTTGCCAATGGCGCCTACGAAGCAACGGAGACAAAGGTACATTTCATCCTACCCTGCGGGGCTGAAAACACCAATTTCTCCAATTTCACCTTTGAAATCCAAATGACGATCAGGACCGGTGGCACCAACGCCCAGGGAGGTATCTTTTTCCGCGCTAACATGTCCACTGACGCCCTCTACATATTTTTCCTCGACACACAGGGCAACTATGAACTCGATATTCGAGCCAACAGCAGTGGCGCCAGTACCCGCACCCTGAGCCAGGGCACTGTCTCCAACTTCCACAGCGGTTTTTATCAAGTCCATACTCTTGGCATCGTGGCTAACGGAACTCAAATCACTGTTTACGTTGATCAGAACCAGGCCGCGAAAACTACCGATCCAACTTATTCCAGTGGCCAGATTGGCGTTTTTGCCGACTACGGCAGTAGCTCGACGACTATCGCCTATACTAACGCAAAAGTCTGGCAGCTCTAGAAATACCGCGACAAGGAGGCAACGCATATGAGCCAGAACCCAAACTATAATCCATACGAACCCAATCAGCCTAATCCCAATAATCCGGCACAGCCAAATTATCCTCCTGCGTCCAATCCAGGTTATGGCCAGAACGCTCCTCCCCCGCCACCTTTTGCGCCTGACCCTGAGTCTACACCTTACGGACCATACGATCAGACCATACTCAGCCAGCGTAGCGGTCAGGGTTATCCTACCTATCCCACTCCCGCTAACCCTGGTACTGCCTATCCTACCTATCCCACTCCCGCTAACCCTGGTACTGCCTATCCTACCTATCCCACTCCTACTAATCCCGCTAATCCTGGTACTGCTTATCCAGCTTATCCAGCTTATCCCATGCCAGGCAATAGCGGCCAGACGTATCCCACACCTGGCAGTGGTCTGGACTTCCAAACGCCCGCGACTCTACCGCCAATGCTACCCATGCCTCCAGCGCCCCCAGCAAGAAAGAGCAATGTCAGGCTGATCCTCATCTCAGTGATCGCTTTGCTGCTCGTGGTTGGCAGCGTACTCGGCTTTGTGCTGTATAACAACCACGAGACCGTTCTGCACAATGATGCTACCTCTACTGCCCAGGCTGCGCTACACAGCACTGGCACCTCCCAGGCCTACGCCAGCGCCACAGTCAATGCCCAGGCTACCGCAACTTATGTCAAGACCCACTATCCTTTCAGTTCTAACCTGGTGCTTGATGATGCATTGAAAGATAATAGCGGCAGCGCGAAATATGGTTGGGCGCTCAATTCCCAATGCTCTTTTACCGGTGGCGCGTACCAGGTTGTCTCGCCGCCCAGCTTTATCCAGCTCTGCACTGGCCAATCCACCAATTTCTCGGACTTTACCTTTGAAGTTCAGATGACGATCAAAAGTGGCCCTGCCGCTGCCGCAGGCGGGGTCTTCTTCCGCGCCAACGCGGACACTGGCCTGATCTATATTCTCTTTGTCGGCAGCAATGGTAGTTATGAGCTCGATGTACGTACAGGTAACAGCGCTGGCAGTTCTCACACACTGAGAAGTGGACAGATTGCCAATTTTGCCACCGGTTTCTTCCAGGTTCACATGATCGGCGTGGTCGCCAATGGTCCTGTGCTCAGCGTCTACGTCGATCAGCAACAGGTCTCCCAGGTAAATGACCCCACCTATACCAGTGGTCAGATCGGCGTCATCGCGAACTACAACGGCGGCTCAGCCACAGTTGCCTATACCAATGCAAAGGTCTGGAAGCTCTAAATGCTTGCGACTATGGAGAGATGTTTATGAGTCAGAATCAGCCCCCGCAAAACTATCCCGGCTATCAACATAATCTGGCCGGTGCTCAGGGCTATCCAGGCTATCAATACACGTTTGATACGCTGGCACCGGTGCTGCCAGCAATCCAGGCCACCGATTACCCTGGCTATAATCAAACACCTGTCGAACCTATCATCCTACCTGCGCCGCAACCTCCGCAGCCCAGGCATATCGGTAGAAGTGTACTCATCGCGTTTCTCACTCTTCTGCTTATCGTGGGAGGCGGCGCTGGCTACTCCTTCTACAATAATCACCAGAACAGTATCCACGCGCAGGCCACGGCAGATGCTCACGCACGCGCGACAGCCCACGCCCAGGCCAGCGCGACAGCAGTTACCCTGACCTATCCATTCAGCAATCACCTGCTACTCGACGATCCGCTGACCAATCCCAGCCATGTCTCACAGTATGGTTGGGTTAATTATACCCCCTCCTGCTTTTTCTTTAACCAGGTCTATAACGCCTCAGTTGAGACCACCAATACATATGCCACCTGTCCCGCCGAGCAAACCTATTTTTACGACTTCACATTCCAGGTGCAAATGACGATCCAACAAGGCAATGCCACCTCAAGAGGAGGACTGATCTTCCGCGCCCTGGCCGACAATGCCGAATTCTATCTGCTCTTCGTTGACGCTCAAGGCCAGTACCAGCTGCTTGTCTCGCTTCATCCCAACCTCAGCAGCGGATATGTGTTGCGCACAGGCCTGATTCCTGGCTTCGCCCGCGGCCTTAACCAACAAAACACTATCGGCGTTGTGGTCAGAGGGCAGCAGATCTCTTTCTACGCAAACAAGAAACTGGTAACCAGAGTAACTGATAAGACCTACATCAGTGGCCAGATCGGCGTGGTCAGCAGTTCCGGCAGCAGCCCGACTAACATTACCTATACGCATGCCCTGGTCTGGCAGCTTTGAACATTTGCCAAGGCCAGCAAACACATAAAAAAAAGCGGCAGACCTGTGTCTACCGCTTTTTTTATGAACGCATGCTTATTTAAATGCTGTCAGCAGACTTACCGCCGCTGGATCAGTCACGGCAAGCACAGCCGAGGCAATAAAGGTCAGCACGATTAGCGCCGCAGTAGTCAGAGCAATTGCTGAGCTCAGACCCAGAGGAGTGCTCAGGTGGTCCGCTTTGACCGGCTCTTCAAAGTACATGGCTTTGACAAGACGCCCGTAATAGACCAGCGAAACCACGCTGGCAAGCAGAGCAACAATCACCAGCCAGCTCAGACCCTCGCTCCAGGCCGCTGTAAAGATGAAAACTTTACTGACAAACCCGGCCATCGGCGGAATGCCAGCCAGCGAGAGCATACAGAGCGCCGTACACGCACTGAGCAGAGGCGCGCGTTTAGCCAGCCCGCGGAAATCCTCAATGCGCTCACCGCCCGTCGCATTGGCCAGGGCGATAATTCCGGCGAACGCGCCAAGGTTGGTCAGCACGTAGATCAGAATAAAGAAAAGCACCGCCGAGTTACCTGCCGCGCTCCCATTGTGGGCTTTCAGAGTAAAACTGGCGAAACTGGCAATAAAACCAACCAGGATATAGCCAGCCTGCGCGATACTTGAATAGGCCATCATACGCTTGACATTGCTCTGAACCGCGGCCACCACATTGCCCAGAATCAGCGTCAGCACAGCCACGACAGCCATGATCGTTATAAAGGCATGAGTGTTGACCTGCCAGAGGCCACCATTCATAAACACGCGAATCAGTGCCGCAAAACCGGCTGCCTTGGAACCAACTGAGAAAAAGGCCGTGGCAGGGGTTGGCGCGCCCTCGTAGATGTCGGGCGCCCACATGTGGAAAGGCACTGCCGAGATCTTGAAACCAAACCCGGCCAGCACCAGACCACCCGCGACCAGCACCATGACATTGCCATCATGCACGCCCCGACCAATCGATGCCGCAATTTGCGCTAGATCAGTCGTGCCAGTCAGTCCGTACAATAGCGCGAAACCATAGAGCAGAATGGCCGAGGACATCGCCCCCAGCAGCACATATTTGACTGCTGCCTCCGCGGAATGCTCACTCGTGCGGATCAGGCCCGCCATAACGTAAAGCGGAATGCTGGTAAGTTCGAGCGAGATATAGATTGAAATCAACTCGTTCGTGCTCGCCATAAACATCATACCCGTCACGGAGAAAAGCAACAGGGCGTAAAACTCACCTTCGGCTTTAACGTACTTATGAACATAGCTGTATGACGACAGAATGATTACCGCCGCAATGATCAGGAAGATGAGATCAAAGAACAGCGCAAAACGGTCAACGATAAGCATACCAAAGAAGACCGTGACTGGCTGATCAAACTGTGGATCAAATTGCTGCGCCAGGATAAAGCCCAGTGGTACAATTAAGCCGAGCAGTGCCACTCCAATCGTCACCTCGCGGCGTTTGATAAACAAGTCTACCACCATAACCACCATGCCCAGCAGGGTCAGACTTATCTCTGGCGCGAGCTCATAGAGATTTGCAAGTTGAAACATACTACGACTCCTCTACTTGATCGCCACACCGAAGCCATGCATTAGCGTCTGCAATGTCGGAGTAATCACATCGATAAGAAACGCGGGATAGATACCCACGACAACGATCAGCGCGGCCAGCACAAAAAGCGGGATTGTCTCGCGCGCGCTGGCGTCGGGCAACCAGTCCCACTTCACGTTAAATGGTCCATAGAAGACGCGCTTCAGCATCCATAGCAGATAGGCGGCGGTCAGGATCATAGTGAAAACCGAGATAATCGTCACCACCGGCCAGGAGGCATAGCTGCTCGTAAAAGTCATATACTCCGCGATAAAGCCTGCCAGACCCGGCAGACCCAGCGAGGCCAGGCCCGCAAAGGTGAAGAGCGTAGCCAGCAGCGGCATGCGTTTAGCCACACCACCAAAGGCCGCGATCTCGCGCGTGTGCGCGTGATCATAAATCACGCCGACGCAGAAGAAGAGCATGCCAGTGATAATACCATGGCTGAACATCTGCACGGTCGCGCCAGTGATGGCCATCATGCGGAAGTTCGGGTCACCCAGACCGGCAGCCGCGGCCACTCCCAGCAGAATCACGCCCATATGGCTGACGCTGGAGTAAGCGATCAGCTTCTTCATATCCTTCTGCACCAGGCAGATTGCCGCGCCATAGACGATATTGATCGCCGCGAGCACCGCCAGCCAAGGCGCGAAAGCCTGCATCCCGGCTGGCGCGAGCGCGAGGCAGATGCGGATTAACCCATAGGCGCCCATCTTGAGCAGCACGCCTGCCAGAATGACGCTGACCTCAGTCGGCGCATCAGTATGTGCATCCGGCAGCCAGGTATGGAAGGGGAACATTGGGATCTTGACCGCGAAGGCTGTGAAGATCAACAGGAAGATCAAGAGTTGCGCGCCTACCGTAATGCCCAGCACGCTAAGATTGCCGCTCACCAGGTGCTGTGAAAGATACTTGATGCTGGCATCATAGACGCCCGTCTGCTGACCAACCAGGAAGTAAACCAGCAGAATACCGGCCAGCATAAAGATACTGCCAAAGAAGGTGTAGAGCAGGAATTTCCAGGCCGAGTAGATGCGCCCAGGCATACCATGCTTCGGGGTATCGCTGCCCCAGATGCCGATCAGCAAGAACATAGGTGCCAGCTCGACCTCCCAGAAGAGGAAGAAAAGAAAGAGATCCAGTGAGATAAAGACGCCCATTACTCCCGTTTCCAGCAAGAGTAGCAGGGCCAGATACTCGCGCACTCGCGTCTTCTTCCAGCCACCGATCACTGCCAGCATAGTTAACAGAGCGTTGAGCAGCACCATCGGAATACTCAGGCCGTCAACACCCAGATGATAGTTGATATTAAATTGTAGCGCACCAGCCTTAAACTGAATCCAGGGAACACTCACCTCAAATTGAGGATGCGCAAGGTCGCCAAAGCCACCAAACCCACCCTGACCAAGAATCTGAGCGAAAATCCCGACTGTCACCGCGAGTGTGCCTGCCGCGAAAAGCAACGCGACCCAGCGCGCGATTCTATCAGGGACTAAAAGCGCTATTACAGCTCCCAGGACAGGCAGCAGGAGCGTCCAGGTAAGCGCGTTTGATAAAATGGCTACCACAGCTTTACCCCTCCTTGCGCGAAGGCCACCAGCACAAAGACCACAACCGCCAGGGCCGCGATCCCACCGAAGAAACCATACATATAGGACTGCACCCTCCCGGTTTCGGTATGGCGCAGGCCCTTGCCCAGGTTGGTCACCAGGCTCGCCACGCCATTAACGATCCCATCCACAATCGAGGAGTCAAAGGCAGACGCGATATGCGCGATGCCCAGGAAAACATACTTTGTTAGCCAGTAGTAGAGATCGTCCAGGTAGAATTTGCGCAGCGTCAAACGATACAAGAAACGCAGAACCGCTCGCTTCTCAACATACTCGTGAATCTGAGCAAGCGAGAAACGTGAGTACAGATACCAGGCCCAGACAAAACCAATCAACGGTACCAACTCACCCGCCCAGGTCGGCCACTCCGACCACGTGCCCAGAATACTGAGGTTCGTTGCCCCTGGTGTCAGGTAGCTGAACATACCCGTCCAGTAACCGGCCACAACCGAGGCAATAGCCAGCAGAATCAGCGGAATGGTTATTGTCAGTGGAGCCTCGCGCGGCGTCCCTACGCCGCGATAGATCTCTTTATTGCCCCACAGACCGCCCCATGATCCGCCCTTACCACCAAAGGCCACAATATATGCCCGGAACATATAGAAGGCAGTCAGGCCCGCTGTACCCAGCGTGATTATGTAAAGCGGCAAAGAATTCTCCCGCGCCAGACTGATGATGAAATCCTTACTGAAGAAGCCTGAGAACAACGGAAATCCCGAAATCGTCAGCGTAGCAATCAGGAAGGTGAAGGCCGTTATCGGCATAAAGGCTGCCAGGCCACCCATCTTGCGCATATCCTGCACTTCTTCATGAGTCGCGTGATGCAGATTGTTAATCACGCTCCCGGCTCCCAGGAAGAGCAGTCCTTTAAAGAAGGCATGAGTAAACAGGTGGAACATGCCAGGGCCAGGGCCGTATTTGAAGGGATCTTCGCTCAAGCCCGATAGGCCCAGGCCGACAAACATATAGCCAAGTTGGCTAACCGTCGAGTAGGCCAGGACGCGCTTAAAGTCTGTCTGCGTCAAAGCGGTCAGGGCCGCGTAAAGGGCCGTTATCCCACCGATCCAGGCCACTACCTGAAAGGCCTGTGGACCGGCAGCCGCGAAGAGCGGAAACGTACGCGCTACCATGTAGACACCCGCCGCGACCATTGTGGCCGCGTGAATCAGCGCGCTCACGGGGGTCGGACCCTCCATGGCGTTCGGTAGCCAGATCTGTAAAGGAATCTGCGCCGACTTACCGATCGCGCCACAGAAGACCAGCACCATCGCGATTGTCAGCAGCGTCTTGTCGTTCGCAAAAGCCGTCGCCACACTGTGCGGACCAGTCATCAGTTCCGCGAAACTGTATGTGCCGGTCTTCCAGAAGAGGATCATGATACCGATGATAAAGCCTACATCACCAATCCGGTTGACCACAAAAGCCTGCATGGCCGCGGTCGCTGGCGCGGGCCGATCCTCGTCTGGTTTGGCGCGCTTGTTGATCCAGAAACCGATCAGCAAATACGAGCTCAAACCAACCAGTTCCCAGCCGATAAAGATCACCAGGAAGTTGGCTGCGAAGACAATCACCAGCATCGAGAATGTAAACAAAGAGAGATAGGAGAAGAAGCGCGCGTAGCCCGCCGAATTCTCCATATAGCCCTGCGAATAGATCTGCACCAGCAGCGAAATCGTTGTCACCACCACTAGCATGGCCAACGCCAGGTGATCAACATGGAAACGGATATCGTACGGCGCGAGAAAATTCGCGCTACCCCAATTCCATTGGAGCGTCAGATCAGATCCGCCATACTGCAAAACGCCGGGATTCAACACCGAGTTCAACAGAAGATACCAGGAAAAAACGCATGACGCCAGCATAATCAAAATGCCCACATAGGCGCTGACCCTCGCTCCGAGCGAGAGGGCCGGTACCTTGGGATCGTCATCGTCGCCGTGAGAATCGTGCTCGTCGCCGTGTGCGTCATGATCGTGCGTATCCGCATGGTCATGGGTAGGGCTGGCAGCACTCGCCCCGGTCGCGCGCGGGCGGCTGGCCAGATCCCACATACGCGTCCCGAAAATAATCACCACGAACGACAGCAACGGGGCCAGAAGAACCAGCCACGAATACTGATATACACCCATAATATGTTCACCACTTCATGAGATTTATTTCGCCCACATCGACCGTGTTGCGTTTACGATAGATCGAAATGATCATGGCGAGCGCAACCGCTGCTTCAGCCGCGGCAACAGTGATGATAAAGATAGCGAAGATTTGCCCGGTCAGATACGTTGAAAACGGCTTGACCGTGTTATAAAACGAGAAGGCTACCAGCGTAATATTGACGGCATTAAGCATAATCTCAATCCCCATCAGAATCGCGATGGCACTGCGCTTGGCAAGCGCTCCATACAGGCCGATGCTAAAAAGTACAGCGCCAAGCACCAGAAAATGCGTGAGTGTCGGATGCAGAAGATCCATAAAACTAATCCTCCCGGGCTATGACGATCGCGCCTACGATGGCCACCAGCAGCACGAGAGACGCAATTTCAAAAGGTAGTACATAGCTATAACAAGTCGGGCTATACAGCAGCTGGCCAATATAAGCCACATTGTCAGGTGGCAAAGCACAGGCGCGTGACCCATAGGCAGGCAGAGCCGCGGCAGTCCCGGACAAGGCGGTGGAATGCGTGAAAGTACTGGCAAAAATCACGCCAAGACAGACCAGCGAGCTCACAATCAGCGCCGCCCACCAGGTCTTGCTATTAGGATTGGTAATCTGATTCTGGCTGTCGATACGCGTGAGCATCAGCGCGAAAAGGATCAAAATCGTCACAGCTCCAGCGTAGATGAGAATCTGCACAATAGCGATAAACTCAGCACTCAATAGCAGATAAACTCCAGCGGCCATGGCGAAGACGATAATCAGGCCCAGAGCGCTATGCACGATTTTCCGCGCCCCCACAACCATCAGGGCTGAGCCGACCAGAAAGACGGCAATAACCCAGAAGAGAAGAGTGGCCATAAAAAAAACCTCCGATTTTTCGGATGTCCAGAAATAATTTCATAGACATGAGAGTGCGTGCGGCAGGGTAATCCTATGCAGGGTAGTCTTTTTTAAGAGTGTCTGTGAAGCGTTCCCATGTCACACAACAATACCGAAATCTATACTCATATTAATTGTATCATGGGTATGCTCGTGAAAGCACTTATGTGGTACTCGATTCCTTGCTCGCTTCAAGCAAAACTCCCTACCTCCAGGCAGCGACTAAGGTTTGTCAGACATAACCTCCGCAAAACAAAAGGCCAGGAAGGCAAAAGCTGTTTTGGCCTGATTTGGCCAAATCAGGGATATAACCTATAGGATACATACCATACAGTATGGTATGCTATGTATAGCAGTGATGGAGAAAGAATAATCGCACAAAGAGAGGGGCAGGCTGCACTATGACAGTTACAAGCAAACGTGATTGGTTAAAAGAAGGACTGGCCCTGCTCGAAGAAGCGGGAGCAGGAGCTTTAACCATTGAGACGTTGACAAAACGGTTTAACGTCACAAAGGGATCATTCTATCATCATTTTAAGAATGTCCAGGATTTCAAAGAGCAATTGCTGACTTTTTACGCCCAGGAACAAACGCACCAGGTCATTCAAGTGGCCGAGAGAGAGACATCGCCACGCGCCAGCTTAGAAAGCGTCTTACGAGCCACCTTGCGGCCTTCTCAGTTAGAGGTAGCTATGCGTGCCTGGGCCTTTCAAGATGAGTTCGCGCGGGATTACCAGGAGCGCAGAGATCGACAACGGCTCGCGTATCTCACCGAGTTGATCTCTGCGTGGAGCGATGATCAGGTTCATGCCGCGCGCATGGCACGGTTGTTCTACAGCATCTATATTGGCAGCCAGCATATGATCCCGCCTGTGCAAGGGGTTGAGCTTGCTCAACTGTATCAAGAGGCACTGCCATTGCTCAGGTTCGTTTTTGAGACGCCCTGAGTCTGAGAACTATCCTCAAGTCCTTTCCAGCCAGAGTTCATACCTGGCGGATACATTCTCAGAACAATGCAGGGGAGAAGAGAGAAAAAACAACAAGCGCTGAAGATGAATATTTCTCAAGAGATGTGTTTACAATTTTTCAAGAAAGAGAAACTTATTTCTCATTATGATGAAATATTTGCCGCTGTAGACTAGTGAATGATCTCAAAACCTATGCTATAATCAATGACAGAGACCCTGGCAAACTACTAACTAAGTAAGGCATACAAGCAGCATGACTACAACGCAGAAGACGACACCAGAAGAAACCGCCGCCGGTAATCTTTCCTGTCCTCACTGTAATGCCGCATTACCTCTACAAGCAGCTTTTTGTAGTTCCTGTGGCGAACGGCTACAGAAAAAGAAAGCTACCATAGTCCCAGATGAGCAGGATATTCAGACTCGTTATCGTATTAAAACACTGGTACATCGCTATCCACATACTAATCTTTATTTTGCACTGGATAATAGCCAGGCTCAAGAGGCCGGGCAAAACCGCATGGTGGCAATTCGCGATATCAACATTGCCGAGTTAGAAAGGGAAGCAAGAGAGCAGGCTACAGTCCTGGCTCAGCAAGAATATGATTGCCTGCGCCGTTGGAATCTCCCGCATACCCTGGCCTGTATTGATCTACGCGTCTTTCAGGGACATCTCTTTCTGGTTTCAGGCCTGCCCAGCAATGCTCAGGAAGCGGGTTCTAGCAAGAGCCAGCAGCGTCTCTATACGCTGCAAGATTTTCTGCAGAGCGGCCTGGGTCTGCCCAGAGAGGCGCGCACGTTGGAATGGACTCGTAATCTCTGCCAGGCTGTAGAGAGCTTGCATCATCACCATATTGTGCTCGGCGATCTCGATCCTTACGCGGTTGTGCTGGATAAGAATAGCGCTCAGGCGGAGCCAAGATTAATGACCTTCTGGATCTGGCCAGAGTTGCGCAAGCTGTTGCCCTCGTTCCAACCGTTATCCGCGCCACAAGTCTCTTACTTTAAAGCGCCGGAAGCGCTGGCTGGCAAAGCCAGCATACGTTCGGACATCTATAGCCTGGGAGCACTGCTCTATCTGCTGCTCACTGGTACACCGCCCGATGAATCGACCCTGCGCCATCGGCGGCGTCTGCGCACCCCGCGTGAGATTAATTCACGCATTAGCCAGCACGTTGATGATTGTGTAATGCGCGCGCTAGCAGTTGAGCCAGAGGGGCGTTTCCCTAATGTGGCAGCCTTTCTGAGAGAACTGGAAGATGTGCGCGCCAATCAGCCCGCGCGCAAAGCTTTCGCGCCTCCCGCGCACATACCGGAAATTCCGCTCAGCGATGTGGAAACGGTGCGGATTGTGCCTCTTTCGCAAAGGGATGTGCTACGCTGGCGCGCGGCACGGGAGGAGCACTCAACCAGCCAGGTCTTACCAGGCGATAATGAGAAAACAGCTCAGCCTTCTCAGAGTCTGCCCGTCCTACGCGCGCTACCCGCGCCAACTTTGCCATCATCAGAGTCCCTGGTCAGCCCCAGCACGCCGGATTCAGAGTTGCCATCCCCTCTGCCAACAACACCGCTATCCGACTTTGCACCACCTGTAGCCAGGCCACCAGACTCTGTGCGCCGCAATCTTCTTACGCCCATGCCTCTGCCCGCTGAGCAAAAACCTTCCTGGCCGCAACGCATTACTAATATTATCCCGGCCATCAGGCCTGAGAATGCCCCCAAACCTGATCGCACGAAACGCAAAATTCGGGAGACCAAAGCCACTCGCCCGCCTGCTGCAGATCGCCACGAGGGTGAGCTTTCCCTGCTCAAGCAGATCCAGCGCTTAATCCTTGGTCAGCAACAGCATTCGATTGAGGCCGCGGCCATTGTCGAAACGCCGATGCGCATCCGCCCGGATCAACCCTATAATCTGCGTCTGCACATCATGGGCCGCGATGAGTCAGCTCCGCATCCCGATGCTCGCAAGGGCGCGGTACCCGCTGGCCTTAGTGCGCTGATCCATGGCGAAACCGCGCAGGTCGAGGTACGCTCGGTACTACAGCAGGGCTTTACGTATATCCTGCAACACGCGACGATCACTATTCCCGCCAGTGGATATGCTGCCGAAGTGACCATTCCAATGCAGCAGCAAACGATCTCCGCCACCGGGCGCCGCGATCGCCTGTATATTTTCTTTTTAGATGAGCAGCGGCATCCTCTCTATGAAAAACCGTTTGTTGTCGAGATTTTTGTCTCGCCACTGGTGCAATTCGGACGCGAGGGCCACCAGGTTTTGACCATTCCTCTTTAAACATCAGGTGCCGCTGGCAATGCTCGCGAGAACTGTCAACGGCACCTTGCTCTTTATTTCTCAAGATTTTCACAGGGAGGTTTCCTCGCTTCCCCAGTCCACCCACCCATTTTTCCCAATCAAAGGGGGAGGAGTTTGTCGCCTGCGCAGCGCATTCGCCAACAGAGTCTTATGCCCCGAAGAGAAAGACTGTACCCGCCATCATGGCGTAGAGCAGAATGAGTAGCAACCCTTCCAGCCAGACCAGTTCGCCATCGCGCGTAATTTCGCTGAAGAGAAAGGTGGCGAGGCCCAGCACAGCCAGTTCGACGATACTAAAGACAAAGTCGAGGCGCATGGGGGTCGCCAGGCTCACCAGTACCAGAATCGGTGCCAGGAGCAAAGCAATCTGAATCGAGGAGCCAGCCGAGGCAGCCAGCACCATCTCCATGCGCTTACCCAACGCCATCGTAATCGTATTAAAATATTCAGGCAGGCCACCAATCAGCGGAATAAAAATCAGCCCGACAAACGCGGCATTCCAATGCAGAGCCGTAGTCAATGGATCGATGGTCCCCACCAGGATATTTGAGAGCCAGCCTACAGCTACCGTGGCACCAATCAAGAGCAAAATTGATGGCGCGAGCGCTGGCTTACGACGAGCATGAGTCGGCGCGCTCCCCTGGCTGGCCGGTCTCTGAACTGCTGGCGAGCTGGCGGCTGGCGGCTGGGCCTCTCCGTCTGGTCTGGCGGCGGCAGCGGGAAGTGCTTCCGCTGCTGTGCTGCTCTCTGGCGTGGAAGGTTGAGAACTGGCTTCCTCTGCCACTGTCAGCGCGGGCTGGCTGGTCTCATGATCGATGATCGCGGCGACAGTGTGGTCGATATAACGTAAGACGCCAGTTTTATCGCGCTGCCCGCTTTTCGCGATATGATGCCGATAGGCCAGCAGACGTGTAATCGCCGAAGTTGACCACTCTCCCAGCAAAGGATCAAACTCATCTGTATCGTTATCCCCAGATTTATCTCCTACACGGAATACACTAAATAACAATGAGGCCAGATAGCCCACCAACAAGAGGACAGCGATAAAATCCGAGAGCCAGACCCCCTGCTGAAAAATCTGCGCCTGCCCCTGTCCGTTACGCGAGGCTAACAGTTCAGCAAAGGTTGGCAGGGTCAGACCACCCACGCAGAGCGCGAAAAGCGAGGCATACTGGCTGGCCGGACGCGATGGAAAACGCAAGCGTCCATGACGCACTGTGCCAACAAACGTCGCGGCTCCCAGTACCAGCAGCGCATTCCCTAGAATCGAGCCAATAATCGAGGCGCGCACCACCTCTATGAGACCGTCGCGCAACGCGAAAATTCCAATGATCAGTTCAGTTGCATTGCCAAAGGTCGCGAAAAGCAAACCGCCAATGCGCTCTCCAGTATGCTCGGCAATATTCTCTACCGCCAGCCCAATCAACGCGGCCAGCGGCACAATTCCCAATGCCGCGATGATAAAAAACGCTAACGCGGGTACTGGCAAATGCAGCAATTCAATCAATATACTTACAATAGTAAAAAATAGTAAGCCATAGAGCCAACGCGGCATACCCTTATTTCCTCCTTTGCTCCTGCTCTTCCCACAAGAAGAGTTGACTACGCAGTTATAATCGAGAAAGTGATTGAAGCGTCCAGTCTATATTTATTCGCGCCCTGAGGAAAGATCAGGCGCCTAGCCATAAGGAGAAAGACTCCCATATGTCAAACCTTGTGACCAACACAAATGAGCCGGAACACAACCCCAACGCAGCTACCCATCACGAATTCAACGCCCAGGTCAACAAACCACACGGCTCTATTGCCTACTTTTCCGCTTTAATATTGGAAAAAAGCGATTCATTGATCTATGCTATCGTTGGTATCTGCTTCTTCCTGGGAGGACTCTTTGCTCTTGGCTATAGCTTCTGGGACTTTATTAAAGCGCTGATCCCCTTCCCTACTGCTACCGCTATAGTTGCTGGAGCCATCATCAAGCTGGTCTCCGATCTGCTGCTGGTATTGATCATCATGGAGGTACTGGGTACAGTTATCCATTACCTCAAATCGCACGCAACCTCGTTGCGGCCATTCCTCTTTATTGGCATTATCTCCGCCACACGTGGCATTCTCTCCATTGGTGCCCGGCTCTCAGTCGAGACCGTATCTCCCGAAGAATTCAACCGCTCAATGATTGAGTTGGGCGTCAATGCGCTCGCCATCCTGGCACTGGGCATTACCCTCAAGCTACTTGGCAAGCTGGTTGAAGATCATTCGTGATTATTCTGCCGCAAACGGCGGTACTTGCCTACATACCAGCGCGTGGTCAGAACAAACTCGGCATGGCTCCAGGTAAGTGGTGAGACGCTAAGCGGCTTGCCAGTAAACGGATGCACCTGCTCCGCCATAACCCCGCTGGGCAAAACACGTATGCGCGCCCATTCTAGCAAAGGTAACGCCAGTTGCAACTCCTCGATTGTCTGGGCGTGCGTAATACGATATTGAGCTAACCAGAGCGTGCAAATAAACCAGGGGTTGCCCTGTGCCTGACTTAGATCGCTGGTGACTTGATAATAGTAGTCATTCTCGTAGCGCGCCATGCCACCGACCTGCGTCCTGGCCCAGAGCGTCTGCTCCAGCTTTTGCATGGTCAGCACAATTTCTCGCTCATCTGGCCCAAACATGCCAAACTGAAAGAGACCACATAAGCTACTGTCCAGGGTTGGATCTTTTTGTATGGTACCATCCTTGTCTACGGTAATCATACGGAGAAAATGGCCACGCTCTTCGTCCCATAAATAGCGCAATGCCGCCTCTTTCAGCTCATCAGCGGTGCGCTGATAGGTCTCTCCCAGACCAACTTCTCCAAAGAGTTGCGCGAAATTTGCCGCGGCAATCAGGCCAGCATAAACCGCTGAGGTCGTATAGCTGAGAATCCCTCTGCGCTCCTCCCAGAGATCGTAGGAGGGTCCAGGCAGGTGCGTCAGTTCGTCGCGATAGCCGACCATAAAATCAGCCGCGGGCACAACCAGTGAGTGAAAATGGGGCGCGACAAATTCGATATCGCCAAAACTGAGATAATGCTGCCATAAGCTGTAAATAACCAGGGCTGTCTCGTCCTCTTGAATAGGCAATTGAGGATGGCCACTGCTATCTATCCAGGGGTGCCAACTACTGCCCCAGGAATGGTCAGGATTATATTTGTGTAGCAGATAACCCTTCTCGGTCAGAACCGCGTTGCAAAAGTCGAAGAAACCGCGCGTAACTTCAGCATAGCCAGCATGACTGAGCGCGTTAGCCACCAGCGCGCCATCACGCGGCCACATATAGGAATAGCTATCGTCAGAGAAATGCTCAACATCGGCGTCATTGGCGGCAATAATTGCTCCGTCGTGATCAATCTGAGTGCGCAAAATTAACAGGCTGCGCTTATAAAGATTGACTATCTCAGGAGTGAGATCCGCGAAATCTTGCTCGTGTTTATTAACCCAGCGATGCCAGTAATTGCGCGTGCGCAGCAAAAAAGTCTCCGGCCCTCGCTCACACAACAGGACATCCAGTTCCACGACTTCGGGCAAGTGGCTGCCAACTGTCAACCAGTGATAAGCAAGAGCGCTTCCCCCGGCTGCTAAGCCAGGCAAGTGCAGCGCCAGCGTGCCATCAACTGAACCTTGCGCGATGGGATTACCCTGCAAAGTGCCATCTTCCGCGTCGCGCCACGTGCCTTCTGAGCCATGAAACTCTTTGATACCAGTTGCCCAGCCTGCGATGCCCTCCTTCACGCTCTCTGGACCTCCTACCTGCACCTGGCCGCTCATCAAAAAGTAGACCCGGCCCTTGTATGCTACCAGAGCCCGGCGCTCTGGATAATAAAAGACCGTGTTTGCGTCGGCAGCTCCCCGGATATGCCAGTCGTAATGAAAGAAGAGACGCACCTCGCGCTCGTGATCTGCGCGATTGTGAACTTCCACCTGGCGCAGAAAAATCGCCCGCGCAAAGTCCACACAATCATGAAAAACCAGTTGCAGTTGAAGGCCAGGATGATAGAGCGTGACCTTTGTCACCAATGTCTCTTCTTCATACAATACTTCGCGCTGCCATTCAGGAGCATCTAACCAGGCAAACTGGCCATCCACCCAGACGCCAGTATGCGAAATATCTCCAGCGGTATGCAAGTCTTGCCCCACATGTGGCCAGTAAATATCGCGAAGATTGTAGTCTTCGTCAAAGTTCAACAAGAGTGTACCATTGCCTAGAGGCAAATCGCGCGGCATATGTGTTCCTCCCTGCTTGAGACGCCTTTTTCCCCCAAGTATAGCACGCACAGCAATTAGTTTAAAACGCCAGGGACCCTGTATACCCTGCTGGCTCCTGACTCTCTTGCATTGCTTGTGAACACAGCACAAAAAAAGTTTGCGACAAGCTCATCTATGTGCAAGTCTACTCTGTTTGTGCTACGCTATAGATGACATTCTCTCATAAAGGATTAGCCATGCAACGCTCATTTTTAGGACGACTGCAAAGAACTGCGCTGTTTAGCCTCGGCGGAGCATTGCTCTTGCTGTTAGTCGTACCCGCTTTGCAATTGCTAGTGCTGGGGCCACAGGGCTATGGCACAGCCCTGGCAAGCCCCCAGAGCAGCCTGGCCTGGATACAGGCACACACAGTGCTCTTTCTGCTCTATCGCTTTGCCTTGCTTCTGGGCTTCACCCTACTCCTGGGCTTGCCTTTCGCGCTTTTCCGCATCATTGTGGCTCAGGAAATTATAGGCCGTGCCGAACTAGCAGGCCAGGAGGAAGATGAGGAGGAAGATGAGGAGGAAGATGCGGAAGAAAGAAGTACGCCAGAGAATGAGAAGAAGGATCAGCAGGGACAAGCAGAGACAGGCCAGGATGTCAATGGTATGCCAGATTTCGCCTGGCGCGGCAAGGGTTTCGCGGTGCTGGCGGCCTGGACCGGGCTAGCGGGACTCGTGCTTAGCGTCGCTGGCGTACTGATTAGCACGATCTATCTGTGGAGCAGTACAAGCACGCCCGGGGTGCCGGGACAGGTCCCTGACAACTTCGCCAATGTCACCAGCATCTGCGCTATCCTGACCTACACGCTCGGCGGGGGTCTGCTCGCCCTCTCATGCATCTTCTTCGGCCTGGTTATCGCGCGTAGCGGGCGCAAACTCTGGCCCGATGGCTGGATAGCCTTTAGCTATGTGGCTCTCGTCACTGGAGCTATCACCAGTGGCAGCGCTGTCCAGGTCGCATTCATTCCTGGTAGCGATCAGGCTACCCTGACCACGCCCGCTATTTTCCTGTTCGCTCTCTGGTCGCTCTGGTTCAGTATCATGGTCATACGGCTCAAAGCAGAATAAGAAAATCTTCCGGGAGCTTGCCCTGAAACGAGATCAATGCGCCTGTTTTCAGGGAAAATCTCTAGAACACGGAAAAATCCTCTATATTAGATGAGACTGAATAGGCCGATTTCCAATGCGCCATAGCCAGATCCTGCCTGCCGGAAGCTTCAAGGGTCTGAGCAAGGCGCTGATAAGCCTCTCCCAGCACTACTCTGGCCCCGGTAGCCTGAAGCGCCTGGACTGCTTGCTCGTAGTAAGAGACTGCTTGCTCAAGAAGCTCTTTGGATTGCTGCCCCCGCGCCTCCTGTGCCTCAGCCTCCTTGACTTTGCCGCAGACAATATAGGCCATCCCGCCAAAATGACCGGTGCCCGCGGGCAGCTTCAGAGAATACTCCAGGGCCATATCGCAATAGCGCCAGGACTCAGCCAATTCCCCTTCCTCGCGACGTAAATCCGCCAGAGCCGTCAGGTTGTTCAAGATCATCAGCGAACTCCCACCTAACATAGCCAGCGCCAGCGCTTCGGTGTAATATGTGCCCGCCGCCTGAAAATCGCGCATCTGATAAGATATGCGCCCTAGAAGGTTACGTATACGTCCCACCATGCTTTGCTGGGAACGCTCGCTATATAATTGCAATGCTTGCTTACCACAGTCCAGCGCGCGCAGGAAGCTCCCCTTCTGACGATAAAGATCGCACAAGCCGTAATAAATATCCGGCAAATTGGGATGCTCACTTGTCTCGCCACATAAGCGTAAAGCCTCTTCGTAATGAGTTAAAGCCAGATCATAAAAACCGGTGATTACCGAAATCGTGCCAATCGCCAGCAACGCTCGAATACGCACATCAGGAATGTTCATTCTGCGCTCGTCCAGGAAGCTGATGCATTTCCGATAATGGCGCATACCTTCTTCATGATGCCCAAGATTGGATGCGATATCTCCCATCAGCAACTGGTAATACGCTCTTCTCCGCCGCTCGGTCTGGCCCAGCGCTTGAATATCATTGACTGCCTCTTCGCTCACACCAGTATTAGAAAGAAATTGCGCAGCCTCGGACCAGCTACCTCGTTCGGCATAACACCAGGCACGCAAATAAGCAACTTCTTGCTTCTCTCTTTCGTTGGCAGACTGGATCTGCTCCAATGCAGCCAGCGCTTCATCTACCCGTCCTTCTCCTATGAAAAGGTGTATTCGATGAAATTGTTTATCTGTGATACTCTTAGCCATGACACCTCTGACTCCTACTATGTAGACAGCTTCTATTATAGCATATTTTAAAAAAATAGAAGAGACAATCTAAGAAGAGTGAAAAATATCATATGCGGTTTTTATGTATATCGACAGGAGATAAAAAAATATAACGTAGCTTTCGCGAAATAAATACAACGGAAACCTTTTGTCTTTACCACCGCGCCCACAGAGCGATAAAGAGATTTCCGTTAATTAGATTATAAACTAAATGCGTGTTTTACACAAGTTATAGCAAAATGAAAAGAGGTATATCGAGGAAAAACGCAAAACTTGCGTTTTTCCTCGATATACCTCTTTTGCTGCTAATCAGCAGGGTTGCCCGGCTCTTCAGTTGCAGGGCTGCTTTCGCCATAGATGATCTCAGACAACTCTTTACGAGTGCTGGCAATCACTGCGCGTAAACGGCTTAACTTCTCAGGATCTTCAAAGGCTACGCGACCGGCAATCGCAAAAAGACGCGCGACCTCCATGCCTTCTCCACGCAACGCTTGAAGTTCGGGCCTGGAACCTCCACGCCGCTGGCGCATCCAGGGAGGGCCGGCGAATTCATCCCGGGTTCCACTATGCTCCGCCAGCAAAGCCTGTCCACTCTCGCTGATACTATAGACCTTCTTGCCCTCTGCATCGGCTGAACTCACAAAGCCGCGCTCCTCTAACATCTGTAATGTCGGATAAATTGAACCTGGGCTTGGTGTATAAAAACCACCTGAACGCTCTTCTAGCGCCTTAATCATCTCGTATCCGTACATTGGGCGCTCTTTTAGCAATTGCAGCAGAGCAAACTTGACATCGCCCCGGCCAAAGAAACGCCCTCCTTCACCCTGCGCGCCACGACCAAACGGGCCCCCAAAGGGTCCGCGCCTCATATGCGCTTGAAACGGTCCACGTGGACCATGACTGTGGCCGTGCTCGTGCTGTGCCCAGGGCGGCGTCCAGCCTTGCCCCCATCCCTCTAGCTCAGGGCCTTGCGCTTGATATCCAAATCGTCTAAACATGTGTTCTCCTTTTATTTGTCATCGCGATATATCGCGATATATTGTTTATAATTATAACGATATATCGCGATTTGTCAAGGGGTAAATATACGTGTCCAGAAATTTGCCTGATTCGGTTAAGGTAGAATATGAGTAAGTGAGTCCGCGTTGGCATTCATTCTTTGCCAGATCAGCGCGTAGGCATAGAGGGTTCTTCAATCACCGGGTATAAATCTTGTGAGCTTGCATGATAGAAATACTCATGGTAGACTAATTTGGGAACATTGAATTAAAAACACATATATCCAGCTTGAAAAATAGCAGAGTTCCCGTTCAAAGTGCCTGGGCAAAGCTATTAGCATCGCATCTACACCACCTTGGACGCTCATGGGGAGAGTCTGGAGAGCTATTTACTCAGGATGCCACCCAAAGGATAGCTTTGTTTGTGGCAAAATGTATAAAAAAGAGAGTATCTTAAACGAGCAAGTGTCCATAGGAGAAAGACCGTGTCAGGATCAGCCTACAATCACGCTACAGATCGTTTCACAGAACGACGGGTCGTCACCATCGGCGGTGGTACAGGGACATTCGCACTGCTTTCGCACCTCAAGAAGTACCCTTTTATTTTAAGCGCCATTGTCACTATGTCAGATAGTGGAGGCAGCTCGCGGCGTCTGATGGACGAATTCCGGCGCCAACTTCCCCTGGGTGATCTGCGTATGTCCCTCGTTGCCCTGTCCCGCAATGGCGCTTTGTGGCGGGAGATTTTTATGCATCGCTTCCAGCAGCAAGACGAAAACGATATGGGGGATAATAAGACCGGGGTAAGCGGCCACAGTCTGGGTAACCTGGTTCTGAAGGGCTTACAGGATATTAATAATGGCGACCTCTTACTCGCTATCGAGGATGCCGAGCAGTTGCTGCATACAGCGGGGCATGTGCTACCAGTCACCCTAACGCAGACGATGATCTGTGCTGACCTGGAGGACGGCTCGACGATCTGTGACGAAACGGAGATTGACACGCGTGGCAAAAAAAATGTAGGAAAACTTACTCCAATCAGCCGTCTGCGCCTGGAGCCAGAAAATGCTCCCGCTTGCGCTCAGGCAGTACGCGCCATCAGGCGAGCAGACACGATAATTATCGGACCCGGCGACCTCTATACCAGCCTCTTGCCTAATCTGCTGGTCCACGATATCGCGCGCGCTGTGCGCGAATCTGAGGCGGAAAAAGTGTATGTGTGCAATCTGATGACCAAGCATGGCGAAACCGATGGCTACAAAGCCTCGCGTTTTATAGAAACAATTCACCATTATCTCGGAGGACGGATTGACAGAGTGATTATCAATAATGGTCCCTTTGCCCCGGAAATCCTGGCGATGTATGCTCAGGAAAATCGTACCCCCGTAGAGGTCGATGCCGAGCGTCTGGTTGAACTTGTGCCCAATGTGATCATCGACCGCCTCAACCTGGAAAACGACAGTCTGGCCCGCCACGATCCCGACCGCCTGGTCAAAGCTATTTTCCCGGAAGAGGCTTGACGCACGCGCTTTTAACTATTTCCGCATAGAGCGCCACCTCCCGCGCATTTTCATCAAATCCGTTGGGCACGAGGGAAAAACATTTTCCTTTCGCAAAAACCCACCAATGCACTCACAGCGGAGCATAGAGCGAAATGCTGCGTCGGCTGTGTGCTGACAAGGATTATGCCACTGCTGAGCAGCAGATATGCGAAAGAGGCGAGAAACGCTCCCAAAAAAGGGCGCATAAACCAGGTTAGCATAACAAAAACTGGCGGATACCTGCGCAACGGACGCCCTAATGAGACGATACAGCTCAAACAGCCGCCCAGCAGGCCATACAACGAAACGTACCAGGGAATCCCTAACGGGTTAAAGACCGCGTTAAATGTCACTGACCAGAAATTTAATCCTTGAAGAACTGCGAGCAGGAGTGCAGAGATCATCAGCAGGCAAACATAAAGCGCGAAGGCTGTCAGCCAACGAGTCAGGTAAATAGGATACTCGGCCTTCCACGAACGCAACCGGTGCTCCTGTTGTGGCCTGGTTGGCTCGGGCTGTAGTGCCTCGGCTGGCTCGCTGAGGCGCTCCTGCTCCTGGCTGTGCAGTACATCGCGATTGATGGTCAGCGCGGGCAATGGCTCAGTATCATGTTCCGGGGGAGTAGTAGGCAGAGGTGTGGCAGCTGGAATAACTGGCGGGACCAGCTCTTCCAGTGTATGCAGATAGCTCGCGGGCAGTTTCTGGCGCCTGGCAACCTGGAGCAGGCGCTTAAAATAGTCGGGTTCGGGCAGCCGACTCTCCAGGGGCAATTGATGTACGTGCTGGCGCGTTGCCTCGGAGGCAACATAGGTCACGCAAGCAACCTCGCGCTGGCGATATGGCTCGCGCACCTGCACCTCAACCGGCACAAACGTCTCCGCAGAGTGAACTTTATCCAGCAGCGGCATCTCACCAGCATCACCTCTGGTATAACGTTGCGGCACACGATACAGAATGCCCCAGACCTCCATCTCCGGCTGATGCCGCGCCTCGCTGAGTGTGGCCAGCACCTGCGCGCCATGCGCGTCTAACCCTTCAAAGGTCAGCCGATACCCTTTAAGCATGGCCGGACCATAGGCGAAAGCAGCACCATCCAAACGCTCAGGACGATTCAGCCGCACCGGGTCCATATCCAGCGCGTACTCAAACAACCAAACAAATTCGCTGACTGGTCCCTTGCTAGCCAGTTCGACCTCTGAGGTGCCTGGCTCAGTGCTCGGCGTTAGAGCCGGCTCTATCTCCACGCTCGTGCCCTTGACTGGCTCCTCTGGCAGTGGCGGCGCGTCTGGTGCCTCGACGGGAAAATCTGTTAGCGAAGCCGAGGGAGCAAGCGGCAATTCAGTCTTCGCCGGCAGAAGAAAAGGCAGCGGACGCGGCGTGCTACCGCGCACAACCGGCACTCCTGGCGCGGCGTAATGATAAGGCGCAGACGCCTCCTCATTTTTTATTTCGTTAGCATCCGCGGACCTATTACTATTCTCTTCCATCTAACCTCCCTCTCTGGCAAACAATATCCATCATTTCTGCTATTCAGGATACTGAAAATTGTCGGGAGGGCCAAATTACCAGGACTTCTGATGTACTTCAATCGTCAAATTAGCCCGGCTATTCTCTGAAGTTGTGCTGCTTGCTGCTCAATCTGCGCCAGGCTGAGCGTCCCCTGTTCCGTCACAATCTGCGTGATCAATTCAGCGGGCGTGTGATCAAAGTAAAAATTGCGCACAGCCACGCCGGGCATGGCCTGGGACCAGACTTCGCTTCCTGGATGCTCTTCTAACAGGGCAAGGTCGCCAGTCCAACTATGTGGAGCAATTTTAAGAGTCTCGCTCAGAATATACAACGGCACACCATGAGTACGCGCAGCTCGCGCCAGCAGCGCCGTACCCGCTTTATTGAGAACGCTGCCATCAGCTAAAATGCTATCTGCTCCCACGACCAGCGCCCGGCACATGGGCAGGAAGATATCTGCCTGAGCATCAGTGATCAAAGTTAGCCTCACTGTCTCTCCGCTTAACTGACTGACAACCGTGCGACCTTCGTACAATGGGCGCCCTTCTAGCACTATAAGCTGTTCAATGGGCGGAATACAAGCGCGCAACACTTCCAGCACTGTACCTGAAAGACTGTGTGTCATGATCGTGCCCTGGAGTTGAGGACGCATAAAAGCCGTGAGCCGCGCGATGGCCTGATCGTACTCCGCCAGCAGTTGTTCAGCAACCCTGGCAATGCCAGCCGCGTCCTCTGACTCCGCAAAGATGCGCCAGATAGCTCCCGCCAGCGCGGCCATAGCCGGGCGCGCGCGTGCCAGTTCATGGCCTGCCTGACGGGCGCGCTCAAAGCGCTGTTCTGCGGTGTATCCATCTTCGCTAGCAAGATCGCGCAACAGCAGGATGGTCTGGCGCACCAGCCAGCGCGAACCATGCTCGCGATCAGCGCGCACACTGGAGATGCGCTGAGAAAGGTCTTCCATATATTTTATTCCTCCAATTGGCTCCTACTTTTACTGCCAATTGGCCTTGTGTTCTCTTGATTGGATCGGTTACACTTGATTGGTATGGGCCAATAGGAGAAAGTAAACTATGCGCAAACACCATTCATCGTATTCCGCACGACCGCTGTTTACAGAGCCGATTCATACGCTGATCAAGCTAGAGCGCAACAATGGGCTGCCTCTCTATCGCCAGATCTGCCAGCGCCTGCGTGAGGCTATTTTGTCGGGCGAGTTGGCCGAGGGCACACGTCTGCCGACCGAACGCGCTCTAGCCAGCGAACTGGGCGTTAACCGCACAACTGTCATGAACGCCTATAACGAGTTGGCTAGCGAAGGACTGATCGAAGGCCACGTCGGTCGCGGAACACTTGTACGGAACAATCACTTTCCTCAACTCGACGAACAATTCGAGCAGGAGACAGCCTCCTGGCTGCTCGGCCTGCCCTCCAACGAAAGCGAACTACTTGGCCCCGACGCGCGCCTGCTTAGCGAACTGGCGGCGGCTGGAGAGCAGAAAGAGATTATTTCGCTCACTCCTGGCACGCCCGCGCCCGATCTTCTGCCCGCGCAAATGCTCAGCACTATTTTCGCCGAAGGGCTAATTGCGGCCAGCGATGAGGCCCTGGGTTATTGTCCCGTAGAAGGTCTATACAGCCTGCGCCAGGAGATTGCGGCATGGATGCGTACACGTGACATTCCTGTCGAGACCGACCAGATTTTGATCCTTTCTGGCTCTACACAAGGCATTGGCCTGGTAGGCCGGCTCATGCTCAATCCTGGCGACGAGGTAGTCGTGGAAGTTCCCACATATTTGGGAGCCATTCAGACCTTTCGCGCTCTGCAAGCGCGCGTGATTGGCGTACCCACAGATAACGATGGCATGCGCGTGGATCTCCTGGAATCTATTTTAGCACGTCACCGACCCCGCCTGATCTATACTCAGCCCACATTCCAGAATCCCAGTGGTTTCGTGATGTCGCTTGAACGCCGACGACGCCTGCTCCTGCTCGCGCGGCGCTATCAGACGCCCATCCTTGAAGATGATCCCTATGGAGAACTCTATTTTGAGAACAAACGCCCCCAGAGACTCAAGGCTCTGGATACCCATGGGCAGGTGATCTACCTCAGCACGTTCTCCAAAATTCTGGCCCCTGGTCTGCGTGTGGCATGGCTGGCAGCTCCTGAGCCAATGATTGAGCGCCTCTCTCTTCACAAGCAGATCTTTGATCTAAACACTAACGCGCTTGGCCAGTGGTCCGTCTCCGAAATCCTGCGGCGCGACCTGTTCAATGAGCACCTGGCTACGTTGCGCGTTAGCTATGCCCACAAACGCGACACCATGCTTCAGGCAATCAATGCTCACTGGCCACACGAAGTTCGCGTCAGCCAGCCAGCGGGAGGCTTTCATCTCTGGTGCCGCCTGCCTGGCGATCTACGCACTCGCACACTACTACGCGAAGCTGCCAATGAACGCGTGGCCTTTGTGATCGGCGAACCCTTTCATGTTGATGGTGGTGGCCAGCAACAACTACGCTTGAGCTTTGCGTATCCCAGCGAGGAAGATATAGAGGAAGCGGTGAAACGCATCGGTCATGCCATGAAACGCTTGCTGGCCAGGCGCGTCTCCCGCGAGGAGCAAAAGCGCCCACATGTTGAGCATATTCCAATGGTCTAAAAGAAAAATGGTCTTGTAGCTATGTCATCATCCACTAACCAGCCAGAAGAAGACCCGGATTGGGAGATCACACCCGAGGGGCTGTATATCGCGAGGCGCGCTTTCCTGGTGCGCCGTGGCTATTGTTGTGCCAATCGCTGTCGCAACTGCCCTTATATCAATTGGCGAGAGCAAGCAGCCTGGCAACCCGCGCCCGCGCTAGCCATTCGCCGCGGACGCGTCTCCCCCAAAGCGCTAGATGGCGCACGAGCCGCTCTGGCCATGCATCAGCAAGCTCTGAGCAGCGCGCCAGCATCCAAGCTGGCTTACCACCAGGAAATGATCGCCCACTATCAACGTCTCCTGGAGCACTGGTGGTAAGTGTGCAGGTCCGTTGGCATCAAGCCCAGATGAAATAAACTCCCGGGCCAGTGGTAAAGTTGTAGTTAGAAACGATCCCAAAGCCACCGCCAGCATACCAGTTCATATTACTGGTATGCGCGACATTACCGCTCGCGCTCTCCACTACAGCCACATGCCCGACGTAGCTGGCTCCCTGCACGCCGCTCATTAAGACCAGAATAGATGGTACATGCGGCGAGGTCGAAACATGCCAGCCCGCCAGATACGCTCCAGCAACCCATTGGTTAGCGTTGCCGTGCCACGATACCCAATGACCACTCCGGGCATGGTAACGCAAATTAGCCCAATAAGTGCAATAGCCAAACGGCCAGTTCAGCGAACCACCGGATGTACTCAAAACAGGTCCGCCGCTGTTCGAAGTAGGGTCCACACCATCATTCTTCTGGTGAATCACAGCGGTAGCGGTGGCCTGGGCTATCAGACTCATGCTCCCTGGCGCCGCGTTCGGGATAATCTTCACGCCCTGCAGTTGTCCGGTAAGGGTCGCTCTGACATCGTGCCCCAGAGGCGAGACCGCGAATAACATGCCTCCGGTGAAGACCAGCAAAAGCACAAGCGCGCTAATGCCAATCACATGCCGTCGTCCCTGCGGCGGACGTATGGTGCGAACTCGCGAGTGCTCACCGCCGCGAATTACCATTGGTGGGCGGCTCGCGGTAGTATACGGAGTAGGACGCGCATCCTTTGAGGATTGTAGCGCTTCCGTCTGGGGATCAAGTAGCACACGCGTTGGCACCGACAATGCAAGATCCCGCGTCACAAGCGCGCTCTTTGCTCTCTCCTCTGAGGAGAACTGGTCTATGCTACCCAGATTTTCCAGGCCAGCCAGGCTACCTGGTCCACTCGCGTACTCCGCTGAGTTCCAGGCAGGCTGCTGCGCCTCCTCTGAGAGGGTCTGCGCAGCCAGTTGAGGCTGCGTATACATATCCGCCAGGCCAGCCAGGCTACTCGGCCCGCTAAAATAGCCCGGAGAAGATGGAACAGGCTGCCAGCTCTCTGCCACTCCCGCCTGCGAGATCGGGCGCGGAGCAGTATCCTCATCAGCCAGAAAGAGTCTGCTACTCTGGGAAAGCGAAACAGATGAAGGTGCTGGAGTCTGCGGATTGGTTGTAAACGATAATTGCTCTACCTGTTCCTGAGTCTGCACCAATCCCGGTACTTGCAAACCTTCCGATAAATGACGCGACTGCTTCTCATTTGACGACATACATATTCCCCCATCCGCTAGGGTCTGGCAATCCCAAATAAATTTTCCGAAATACTGTATTGCTATTCATACTGGGACTGAATGTACATGGTTAGACCTTACTCAGTCAACCCACATACCCGCGAACCAGGACTATGGTACCGTTTCTAAGTGCATGAAAAAAGGCAACAGGCGGCACGACTCTTAAGCATGAGTTCACGCCGCCTGTTGCCTTTTTTACTTATGCCAGACGAAATAGATGCCGCGCCCTACAGTGAAATCGACGCTAGAGACCCTGTTCCAGCCACCCCCATTGGCCCACCAGTTCATATTGCTGGTATGTACTGTATTCCCGGTTACACTCTCGACTACAGCCACGTGCCCATAGCCGCTCGATCCCTGGACATCGGGCATCATGACCATGATCGCGGGTACGTGCGGAGCCTGAGAGACGTTCCAGCCTGCCTGGCGCGCGCCCGTCACCCATTGATCGGCGTTGCCATTCCAGGAGACCCAATAGCCAGTCAGATGGTGATACTCATAATTGGACCAGTAGGTGCATTGGCCAAGTGGCCAGACAAGCGAATTGCTACCATTGCCAACCAGTTGCGAGCCATAAAAAGAGGGATCATAACCATCTGTTTTTCGATGATATATGGCGGTCGCGGTAGCCTGAGCGATGGGATTGCTTGAACCAGGATTCTGGCCAGTCAGCACGCTACCATCTGACCGGCCCGAAAAATTGCCAAGGTCTATCTCATGACCCAGCGGTGTAGCAGTAAACAGCGCCAGCAGTATAATCGCTACGAGTAGCCCAACCCCTAACAGCTTAATCTGCAAGCGCCGCTTTTTATGTAAATCAGGAGGAAGAGGCGGAGGAGCAGGATCTGGTCTTTTCAGCGAGGCTTTGATCACCACTGGCACACGCTTTGTAGGACTCTCCGCGATCTCCGCAAGAGAAGCTTGTGGCCTGCTTATAGGCCCTATGTTGGCAAGCGAACCACTCCTCACTGCTTCCGGTGCGGAAAGAGGCCCAGATACTGGCGTCAGGCCCCGCTCCGTTGCTGGCTCTAGTAATGTGCGGACCACGTTGCTCTTATAAAACAATGGCCCGGATACTGGTGAATGCTGTTTTAACTCTGATACCGGCCCCTGCGGACCAGACCCACTACCCACACGATCATCTTGAGATGGCATACACGTTCCCCATTCCACCACCCATCACCCGGTTCTGCCTGCGGATGTCCCTCTTCAGTAAAGAGGGGAAGGAAGCAGGCGTTCCTCAATTTGGGGTAAGAACCGAGCCTGCCCTTGCACATCAAAGCCACTCATGCCCATACCCATCCGTGACGGGATATATCTACCACTCCACTGGCGTTTGTTACAATGCAGTATATGCCTCTCAAACGGAAAATCAAGCAGTACTTCGACCTTTTGGGAAGAAGGTACTTCTCCAACTCATGCTATTGCCGCCAGGCGCGCTCCTGTGGACGACCTGGACGGCCTGGGTTTGTCTTTATTTGTGCCAGACAAAATAGACGCCCCCACCAACAGTGAAATTCCAGAAGGATTCAATATCCCAACCACCGCCAACGGCATACCAGTTCATGTTACTGGCATGAACGGTGACCGGACTCGCACCAGCAACAAGACTTTCTACTACAGCAACATGCCCATAATAAGAATTTGCTCCCTGGACGCCCATCAAGACAATGATCGAAGGGACATGCGGAGAGGTCGATACATTCCAGCCCGCTGCACGGGCACCCGCCACCCATTGATTGGCATTGCCATTCCAGGAGACCCAGCGGCCAGTCAGGCGATGATACTCATAATTGGCCCAGTAGGTGCATTGGCCCACTGGCCAGTTAAGCGAACCGATGCCATTGCCAACCTGCTGATTTCCAGTGCCACCGCCATAGCCGTCCGTTTGCTGATGATAGACAGCCGTCGCGGTCGCTTGCACAATCAGTTTCGGTTGTCCACTATTCTGGTTATTATATACACTACTCCCCGGCAAATGTGCCAGTGGATTCCAACTCAGACCGTTATCATGGCTCAACGGCGCGACTGTATATAGCGCCAGGCATGTAACCAGCGTCAGCATCAATACGCCCAGTAACGAGACTACCAGCCTGCGCCTCTTATGCGCACTGGTGGTCAAATGACGCGTCATGCGCTTTTTCTGCGCGCTTTTGATCACCACAGGTATGCGCTGCGAGGTCGTGCTATCCGTGACGCGCGGCAATGTGGTCGTCAGCACCCGCGTTAGATTGATGCTTGACAAATGGTCAGTCGTGGACGGAACAAAAGAGGGGAATTGGCCGGTCGATGACTCCTGGCCCCTCGCTGGAGATAGCGTCCGCAATGTTCGAGTCGCATCCTCTCCCATTGGCAATGGCCTGGACAAAGGCTCCGACTGGTTCAATCCCGGCATAGGTACCAGACCTGCTTTACTATCCGCGCGATCATCTTGAAACGGCATACGTGTTCCCCATTCTTTTACAATTTAAACGATACATGTAAACCAATGTATCTTTATCTCTTACTGAGAATACCTGCCAGATGAATAGAGAAGCAACCGCTGCACCGCAAAGCTGGGAAGAAGGTACTCTTCTTTTCTACGGACCTTAACCACAGGCCCACATTCCTCATGACTAAGCGCGCTAAAAAAGCGGCAACCCCGCGCGAGGGTTGCCGCTTATTACCAGTTTATCTGTGCCAGACAAAATATACTCCCGCCCCAACAATGAAGTCCGCGCTTGATTCCGTATTCCACCCTCCTCCATTCATCCACCAATTCATATTACTTGTGTGAACCCTCACTGGACTCACTGAGTCGTTAATACTCTCAACTATAGCCACATGCCCGTATCCCCAGGCTCCCTGCGTATACGGCATGAGCACAAGAATCGAGGGTACGTGAGGCGCCTGCGATACACTCCAGCCCGCTGCACGTGCCCCCTCTACCCACTGAGCTGCGTTGCCTGTCCAGGAAACCCAATAATGGCTCAGCTCATGATAGCGATAATTGGCCCAATAGGTACATTGCCCAACCGGCCAGTTAAGCGAGCCGCTCCCATCACTGATCGTGACCCTGCCATTAGAGAAAGGGTCATACCCATCACTCTGCTGATGCGACATGGCAGTCGCTGTGGCCTGAGCCACCAGACTCAGGACATTGCCGTTACTTGATGCTATCTGACCGGTATTGCCTATGGTCAGATGCCCCAGATTCAAGCCAACATCATGTCCTAAAGGAGAAGCCGTCAAAAGGGCGAGCACCGTTATCAACATAAGAATCAGCACGCCACTCATCGTTACCATTAAACGCCGTTTCCTATGTACATGCGGCGCGGAAGGGATTATCTCGCGCTTCTTCATGTCACCTTTGATGATGACTTGACCGCGCGCAGCTGCCCCTTCCGTGCCAGCAAGGGAAACGCCTGACTGGCTGAGCTGCTTTGTGATGCGCGCACTACTTAATTGCCTGTTGACTCCAGGATAGCTCAATTGGCGCGTGATACGCGCGCTGCTCAGCTGCCGTACGGCCCCGGGCTGGCTGGCCTGAGGCGCGAGCACAGGCGGCGTCGGCAAAAGCACGGTATCCTTCTGATCAATCTGAATAATGGTGGCAGGCAATGGAGTAGTTGGCAATTCTTCAGAATATGAGGGGACTGGAGGCGGCGCAAAGCGCCACAAGCCAGCTTGAGACTTCGGACTAAACACACTACGTGGACTATCTTGCATGGGCGGCATACGCTGTCCCTACTCCTTATAGAATAGAAGTTATAAATGCAGAATTATCTCTATTAAGAGGGTACATGCTTGACAAGAGTTCAGTCAACAATGTTTGTGCGGCTTAGGAAGAAGGTACCGCATGTCTTCCTTTATCTTAACTTCTAAAACAGAGCTATTCACAAGTCTTTTGCCCCACCTGCCCGCCTGAAGGAAATTTATGAGTCATCCCCAATTTGATACAGTTGGCGAACTCCTTTTATGAGCCGCGCAGCGGCTCATGGATGCCTGTTCTTGTGTGGCTGGTAAGCGGCCAGGCCGCTCACCAGCCACACAAGAACAGGTGCGAGGCGCCAGAGGCGCCGAGGAGTCCAGAAGAAGCGTTCGCCAACGGTATCCAATTTTTCTGGATCTTGTTGTGCTCGCAAAACGGCAGGAGTGTAGAGGGCGGCCAGTCCTCTGAACGGGGGCCTGGGGGCTGTGCCTCCATAAAACCTTTTTTGCTTGTTTTGCAGGTCGCTGCAGGCGACCTGCAAAACAAGCAAAGTGTTTGTCCTGATTTTTTAAAATCAGGGATAACTCATAGCACCCCTATGGGGAAGGGATCTTGCAAGCGATAAGGCGACTTTGAAACTGCCCTGACTTCTAAAAGAGCGCGCTTTGCGCGCGAACAATCATCCCTTATAATGGGAGAAGAGGCCAGCCCAGAGGATGCTCCATTAGTAGCTCGGGTGATTTTAGGCGTTATACTCATGAAATGAGATAATTATCTGGTCTGTGGCGCTATAATACATCATACATTTCACGAATTTGACATCCATCTCAATTACGCCAGATAGATAAGGATAAGGAGATCAAAAAAGACTCATGCACACACTTTTACGCCGTTTGATAGTGCTCCTTTTGCTCTGCATGCTGTTTACCGCTTGCTCTTCAACAGCTAACGGAACCGGCGACAGCGCGGGAACGCCATCTCCCCTACCTACCAGGAAGGCTCCACCAACGCCAACACCAACCATGCTGGCGCCGGTAGCTTATCCTACTTATACCGCCGCGGGCGATGCCTGCCCGACCAGCATCTCTTTTGTGACTGACTGCCAGACTCCGGGCAGCATGCGCGCTGCCTATGGTATCACTCCTCTGATCAATAAAGGCGATACTGGCCAGGGACAGACTGTGGTCGATATCGTCTCATACGGTAGCCCTACCTTGCAAGCAGACATGGATACCTACGATCGACAATTTAATCTGCCAGCTATCACTGTCAAGCAAATCAATCCGCTTAACGAACCATTGACCGGCTCGGCTGCCGAACAGGCTAGTTGGGCAGGCGAGACTACGCTGGATGTGCAGATTATCCACGCGCTGGCTCCAGGCGCGAATATTGTGGTTCTGGTCAGCCCCGTAGCCGAGACCGAAGGCACCGTTGGTCTGCCAGAGTTTCGTAAACTGTTGCAGTACATCATCGATAACAAAGTTGGTAACATTGTTTCCAATAGCTGGGGCGCGTCCGAAGCGACTTTGAAGGATGCAGCAAGTCAAACAGAGATCAAGCTCTGGGATGCCTTGCTCCAGAAAGCCACGACACAAGCTGGTCTGACCTTACTGGCCTCTTCCGGTGATAACGGTGCTACCGACTTTACAGACCTGGGCGGTAAACACCTTGCGACAACCCCTACCAGCAGTTTCCCGAACGATAGTCCCTGGGTGACAAGCGTGGGTGGCACCTCGCTCCTGCACACTGGAAATTCTTTTAATGAAACAGCATGGAATAGTAATAACGGTAGTAGTGGCGGAGGCTTTAGTGCCCTCTACTCTACGCCCTCTTATCAGCAACAGCTACCAGTCAGTGTAACAAATGTGATGCAGAATCGCCGCGGCCTGCCTGATGTCTCCGCCAATGCTGACCCCGGCACCGGCCTGGCGATGTATGAAAATGGCGCCTGGAGCACCGCTGGTGGCACAAGTGCCGCGGCTCCTATGTGGGCAGCTCTGATCGCGATTGCCGATCAGATGGCCGGTAAACCACTGGGCTTTATCAATCCTGCCCTCTACCATATAGGGGTATCAGCGCGCTACCTGCAAGATTTCCACGATATTACTTCCGGCAATAATAGCATTGGAAGTGTCGTCGGCTTTAGTGCTATCAGCGGCTGGGACCCTGTGACTGGCCTGGGCACGCCCAATGCGGTTAATCTATTGCCCGATTTGATTGCCAATAGTAGTAGCTAAAGAGCGATCCCTGATTTTGCAAAAGCAGAGCAAAACGTTTTTGCCTCCCCACCCCTTTTGTTTTGAAGAGGTTTGGCGAGCGCGCAGCGTCCGCCAAACCTCTTCAAAACAAAAGGAGTGAGGAGTACAACACGTCGTGCTGCTTAGAAAAAAGCAGAGATCACCCATATTGGGAAAAGGGCTTTGCCTGCGGCATACGCAAAGGACAAACGTGTCTTTCCTTTTTCACACAAAGCAGGGATCACTCATGCATGCCATTGTGATAAGTAGTAGAAGAAGAAAGGGTGGAAAATATGTATCCATATTGCCATTTTTGGTGCGCTAAGAAGTTTGTCTCTCTATTTTTTGTACCTCTTATCGTACTGCTTACAGCTTGCGCTGGCCTGGGAAACCAGAATGCTAAACTCATCTCCCCACAATTGCCTGTATCTACACACTATTCTCCCACCAGCAACGCGCTCAACAAAGCGCTGGAGGATACCTGTCCAGCAGCTTTGCGCCACATTCCAACCTGCCAGACCCCCCATTCTATGCGCGTGGCTTACGGTATGGAAGCTTTAATTGAACAGGGCATGACAGGCAAGGGACAGACTGTAGTCGATATCGTTTCATTCGGTAGCCCGACTCTGCGAGAGGATGTCGCTGGCTTTAACACACAATTTGGCCTGCCACCACTTAACCTTCAGATTCTCTCACCTATTGGTAGCATTCCCTTTAATCCCACGAATAGCGATATGAGCAGTTGGGCAGTCGAGACAACCCTGGATGTAGAGATTATTCACGCCATGGCCCCAGGCGCTAATATTGTTGTGCTCACCAGCCCGGTGGACGAGACCGAAGGCATTGTTGGCCTACCCCAATTTCTGCAGTTGGAACAATACGCCGTCGATCACCATCTGGGGCAAATTTTCTCACAAAGCTATGTTGCCTCCGAAACAACCCTGGACAATCCCGCTGGTCATCAACTGGTCCAGACCTATACCGACTTCTATAAAAAGATCTCTACCCAGCAGGGCTGGACGGTTCTGACCGGCTCTGGTGACCATGGAGCGACCGACTACAGCGACCTTGCCTCGACAGAGTTCTCACCCACTCCAATTGTAAATTTTCCCGCGGACGTGCCCTGGGTTACTGCGGTTGGTGGCACGCTGCTGCTCACTTCAGCTAATACGCTCAATGAGACTGCCTGGAGCGGCAGTGGTGGGGGTTTCAGCAAGTTCTTTGGCGAACCTGACTATCAGCAGGGCCTGTCTCACCCTCTGCAACAGGAACTCCAGCAGCGACGCGGTATCCCGGATGTCGCCGCCAATGCCGATCCACTGAGCTCAATGGCGATTCTTGTCAATGGCCAATGGCAACAGGTAGGCGGTACCAGTGCTGCTACGCCAACCTGGGCTGGCATCATTGCTGTGGCCGATCAGATGGCTGGCCACCCACTGGGCTTGATTAATCCCGCCCTCTATACTATTGCTAACTCTAGCAAAGCTACCAGCGATTTCCGCGATATCACCCATGGCGATAACTCTTTTAACCAGGGCAATGTTGCTGTCCATGGTTTCACTGCCGGCACAGGTTGGGACGCCGTCACCGGTTGGGGTGCGCCCATCGGCGCTAAATTATTACCCGATCTGATCGCAGCCTCTAAACACTAAACGCGAACGAGCCAGAAGAGCGCAGGTAGTACCTGCCTTTCTGGCTCGCTCCTGTCCACTAAACCAGCCAGGGTCGAATCACGCAAAGGCTTTCAGTTATTCTTATACTCGTTCATGCCCACCCTCATGACAAGCTGCACGTGGGCGGCAACCTGCCCATCCTCTTCAATCTGTACAAGCATGCCTGTACACAAAATGATCATCCGCGCGCAAGCTCTGTAGAAGCTAATCAGCGGGACAATTCTCCAGTGCATCGACTAGTAATCCCGTCGCATCTTGTTCCCCCACAAGTTCGCGCAGATTACTATGTAACTGACCAATGCGTTCCATGCGAGCTGTGATAAAATCGTGGCGCGCTGTGCCTGATGCTAATCCTGACAGCCCGCACCGGCTTGACTCGTATTCTGCCTGAATTTGCGCCATGATCTGCGCAACTTCGCTTGTTGTCCCCTGGTTTTCGTGCATATCTCTTCGTTAACCATTCGCGTTAGGCTATCCGAGCGTTTCTAGTACAAGCATACACAATAACAAATGGAAAAAACAAGACCTTTGCGCGCACTTGCACAATGTGGCGCGTTTTCCATGTTTCTCCAGGATGCCAACAGCATGTAACAATATCTCCAAAAAAAAACAGGTAGTTAAAAATAAGGATAATGGCAACTAACATCTCACATACCACAAACTAGCGAAACCCTATCAATATATCCGGCTTGTAGGGCCTGCCTATACTGAGATAGGCGCTAATGCCTGTTACCTTTTGTCTGTTACATAAGCCCCTACCAGGCTATTTTTCAGAGATGTTGCCATGAAATCTGTCCTGCACGTGTGCGTTATCGCCACATCGCTCGTCTTGCTCAGTTCCTGCGCATTGTGCCTTAACCTCGCCCTTGCGCAAGCAACTGTCAGTAAACAACTGGCATATGCACAATTGTCTCACCTGACCACGCGGGACGCAGTTGCTAGCAACTCCGCGGTTCTTACCTATAAGTATGACAATCGACGCACTGGTTCGGATACTCACGAGACAATACTGACGCCGACCAATGTGAATGCCAAACATTTTGGCAAACGCATCGCGTATCCAGTCGATGGGCAAACCTACGCTCAGCCCCTCTATGTGCCAGATCTGACCATCCAGGATCAAACGCATAATGTGGTCTTTGTCGCGACTGAGCATGATAGCGTGTACGCTTTTGATGCCAACGCGCAAGATCCTGGCCAGGGGTTAATCTGGCACACGAGCTTCCTGCTCAACGACGCTCTCACTCCAACGAACCGGGATGTCTCTTGCAATGATACCATTCCAGAGATGGGCATCACTGGTACGCCAGTCATCGATGCCAGGACTGAGACCATGTATGTTGTAGCTTTCACCAGGGAGAACGGCCAGTTCTTGTATCGCTTACATGCGCTCGACATTACCAGCGGCCAGGATAAAGCCTCTATAGTCATTCAGGCCAGCATCGCGGGTAGTGGACTCGGCAGCATCGACAGGCGCATCACGTTTGACGCGCGTTACGAACGCCAGCGTGCCGCGCTGGTGCTGGGTAACAATGGCAAGGTCTACATAGCCTGGGGCTCCTTCTGCGATCACGGTCCCTACCATGGCTGGATTATGAGCTATGCTTTTGACGGCGCTACACTACACCTTGCTAATGTCTTTAACGATACAGCCGATGCCCGCGAGGGGGGTCTCTGGGGATCTGGCGGCGCGCTGGGAGCAGATGAACATGATAATATTTATTATATTAGCGGCAATGGAGGCTTTAATCTTAATCTCGGTGGCCATTCCTCAGGTGATAGCGTGGTTATGCTTAGCTCCGACCTCCATCTGCGTGATTATTTTACACCCTTCAACCAGGCCTGCCTCTCCCACATTGACGCCGACCTGGGATCAAGCGGCCCTCTGCTGGAACCAGACCATCCAGTGATTATAGCCGCCGGTAAAGAGGGACGCATCTATGTCATTAACCAGCGCCATATGGGGCAGTATCATACAATGACCAACCCGTGTGGCTACCAGCGCCTGACTACCGTGGACCAGGTGCTGCAAGAAAGCGCGCCCGGACAGATCGGTGGCCTATTTAATAGTCCAAGTTACTGGAACGGTTATGTCTATCTGGCCAGCGTCAACAGACCAACGGGCGCGTATCGACTAACCAGCCGGGGCACTTTTCGCTCTTTCACTCCTAGCTCGTATACTCCCGAGGCCTTTGGCTTCACTGGCGGCAACCTGGTTATCTCCAGCAATGGGTCCGCCAACGGTATCCTCTGGACCATCGATCGAGGCAATACACAGGGTCCGGCCCTACGCGCATATGATGCGACTAACCTCAGCCGAGAATTGTACAGTAGCAATCAATATGCCGACCGCGACGCGCTAGAGGGCTTTGTCAAATTTACCAGTCCGATTGTGGCCGATGGGCTGGCCTTTGTGCCTACCTCAACCCACCTGGCGATCTATGGCATAGTACCTGAAAGCTCTCCGCCTCCACCTGTGACCTATAACAACACTGGCGTCAGCGACGATAGCTATTCCGGGCACATTCTGGCGAATTTTGATGGCAATGGGCATAGCTATTCGGCGAACGCTCTGCGGGCTGCGGGCATTACTCCCGGCTCTTCTTTGCTCTACCATAATCTAACCTTTATCTGGCCAGTTCAACCAGCAGGCAGTAGAGATAACTATCTCGCCAATGGGCAAACGGTGCCGCTACCACAAACTACGGGTACAACCACTCTGGCCTTCCTGGGCTCAGCCAGCGGCGACAGTAGTAGCGGAACAGCTACCATTAACTATACCGATAATTCTAGCCAGGATTTCACGCTCGGTCTGACCAGTTGGGCCAGCCAGAAGCCAGCATTTGATAATGATCTTGCCGCGACTATGACCTATCGCTATGGTCCCCAGGGCAAAGAACTGGTCAAAACCTCCCTGTTTATCGCGCAAGTGATCCCCTGGTCAGGCAAGATACTTAAAAGTGTGACCCTGCCAACGGCTGCATCTGGCACAAACAAGCTGCATATCTTCGCCTTCGCGACCAACAGCACGCCAGGCAGCTACAATAACGCTGGCACCAGTGACGATAGCAATCCTACAGCGGCGAATTTCAATGGCATGGGGGCCAGCTATTCAGCCAAAGCTCTGCAAGCCCAGGGCTGTAATCCCGGCGATAATGCCTTCTTTCGCGGCCAGGCTGGCACGGTCTTTCAATGGTCCAGCGGCAATTCAGGCGAACTGAATAACTATATCGCCAATGGCCAGACCCTGGAGGTGAATCCATTGAGTAACGCGACCACCCTGGCTTTCGCTGGTGCCTCAGCCGGTACACCAGTCTCTGGCACCGCGACTATTCACTACTCTGATGGCAGCGACCAGAGCTTTTCCCTGGGCTTTAGCGATTGGACCCTTAATAACGGCAAAGCTCGACCGTCTTTTGGTAATCAGGTGATGTATACGATGGCATATCACAATACTCCCAATGGGCGCGTGCAGATACCAACCTATATCTTTTATGCCTCTGTCTCCCTCGAAGCTGGCAAAACCATTCAGAGCGTCACTCTCCCCACGGCAGAGCAGGGACAAATGCATATCTTTGCGATTACAACCAGGACGACACAAGCATCCTGAAATAGCCGCGCACGCTACAAAAAGCTGCTAACTCATTTATACTGAAGCAATCTTGCCAGGCTACTGGAGGGCCATGCAATGGCTACCGCGCAGCAGCCTGGCCCTGGTTCGCTGGCAAAACGCCAGGGCAGTCTAGCTAACTTGCCAAAGTTTGTCAGCCCTTGAAGAGCAAGAAGCGCGCAATGCCTACAATGGCTCCAGCGAGAAGCAGCCAGATCGAATTTACTTTGAAGCGCAACAGGACAGCAAAGGTCAGCAAGGCAAGCAGCCAGGTCACAAAATCGCTAAGCGCGCGCTGACCCAGTTGGAACAACACGCCTGTCATCAGGGCAAGCGCGGCCACATTGACCCCATCGAGCAAGGCCGCGGTCCAGGCGGATTTGCGCAGGTGGCGGGCCAGGGGATGGATTAATGGGATAAAGAGAAACGAGGGGAGAAAGATGCCTAGTGTGGCTAACAACGCTCCAGGCCAGCCCGCCAGCACATAGCCAATAAAGGTCGCCGTGGTAAAAACCGGGCCAGGCGTCAATTGCCCGATTGAGACGGCATCAAGCAATTGCTTGTCGGTCAGCCAGTGCAGATTCTCAACCAGATCGGCACGCAGAAAAGCCAGAAGCGTATACCCGCTACCATAGACGACCGCGCCTTCCTTGAGAAAAGTCAGAAAAAGCAGTCCCAGGCCAACTGTAGGGACCACTGCCAGCAAGCCTGGCCCGATGGCAGCGGGCATAGCAGCCAGACGTGGCCATAGGTCGTGCCAGAACAGCGGCGCTGGGAAGAGCAGGGTCAGGCTGGCTGGTGGCAGATGACGCTTCCTCCAATGCACAAGCAACCAGCGCAATATTGCGCAAAGCAACCCGCCCCCAAAGAGCAAAATCAACACATTTACGCCTAACAAATAAAGTACCAGCACCAGAAGCGCAAGCGCGACCGCCAGGACTCCCTTGAAGATGGTACGCGCCAGATTCCAGATGGCCTGGGTCACGATCCCTACGATTACAGGTTGAAGTCCGTAGAACAACCAGGCAATTTGCGGCAGTGCTCCATAGCTAACATAAGCCCAGGCCAGGACCAGCGCCAACAGCATTGCTGGCATAATAAAGCAGATACCAGCCAACACTAATCCCAGCCAGCCCGCGCGCAAATAGCCCAGATAGATCGCCAGTTCCGTCGAAGATGGGCCAGGAATCAGGTTCGTGACACCTATCAGATCAACAAAATGCTCCTCACTGACCCACTGGCGGCGCACACATTCCTCGCGCATCAGCGCGATATGCGCGACTGGCCCTCCAAAAGCGGTGCAGCCCAGGCGCAAAAACAGCCACGCCACTTCTCCCACAGCCCGCGGCCCGGGTCGTGAATGTTGATTTGTAGTCATTAGTCTTGCCACACCTATCTCTTTTTATAAGGCTATTAAATCAGAAAAAAACTTTCTCGACAATATGCCCAGGAGCATAGAACAGAACTGTTTAAAAGTCACCTTCTCGCTTTGCAAGACCCGCCTTATGAGTTATCCCTAATTTTTTCTAAGCAGCACGAGCGCGTTGCACCCTCTACCCCTTTTGTTTTGCAGAGGTTTGGCAGGCGCGGCGTGCCCGCCAAACCTCTTCTTTTCTCCAAAGTGGGGAGGCAACTTCACTGGAAAAGAGAAACATATGCCTGTAAGGGGAGACAAAAGCTGTTTTGACCTGATTTTACAAAATCAGGGATGACCTATATAGGGTCCTACTACCTTGAAAATATGTTCTTCCTGAGCTATACTGTTTCTAACGATATAGAACAAAGTTTCGATCGCAAAAGAGAGGCGGTGAGATTATGGACTCCAGGCGCGTGCGGCAGAGCACAAGGCGTATGCCAGCTCGTTCTCAACCTGTTACTGACGAAGAGATGTTAAACGAGGGAGAATATGATGACATGTGGCCATCACGTCCGCCGACCAGCACCAGGCGTTATCAGAGGTCAGCAGATGTAAGCACAGAAACGGGTCTCACTGGCGATGTCCAGAGTCAGCGAGGCTCCGCCAGGTTGCCAGGCGAGTTGCATACAATTCCACCAAGACGTACAGCCACGCGGAACCGCTTGCCCGCGCTCCCCGCGACGCCGCCCGCGCGTATCCCGCTTGAGGAGGACGAAGAGCCAGTAGCGGCCACGCCAAAGCAAGTGCCTGGCAGAAGTAGACAGCTCGCGCCGCGTGGTCCACGGCGTCTCCACTGGCTCTTCTTTAGCGGACTGGCCATGCTGGTCATGGTGCTGGGCTGGATTGCCTTGAGCGCGGTCGGCAACTGGTGGCAAACGACACTTGACGACTGGCACTATGGGCGTCCGCGCACCTACCAGACCGACGCGGTGGTAGGCCATCATGATTCTACCCAGAATCCCAGTCATTTTATAGCAATGAATCTCAATCGTCATATCATTATTATCGAGATGCCCGGCGGTGATGTCTCGAAAAGCGTCGTCTATAGCGGGCCAACTCTGCTAGGGCCAGGCCAGGACCTGACTCCCGTTACTTTAAGTTTTCAGGATCTCAACCACGACAACCAGCCTGATATGAGCGTTAGCGTTCAGGGCAGCCAGTTCGTGTTTCTGAACCAGCATGGCACCTTTGTGCCCAGTTCTCAGAATCTTAATGCGACAGGCTAAAAAATAGCTGAAACGGCACAGCAAGAAATATGCAACTGTACCGTTTCAGACTCTAGATTATACTGAGCTTGACAGTGAGAAGAAAGTCACGCCACTGGAGAGCCGACATCGTTGACCGACTCTGCCTGGAGCGCTGGCACACTGCTAAAAGAAACATCGACTGGCATAGTGGCTCGTCGTAGGCTTACAGATGAGGCAATCACAGGAATAGCTCCCGATGGTGTGAGCACATCCGCGGCCTCACGTTTCCCGGCTTTATGCGGCCGCAGAGCCAGGAAAGCGCAGAAAATCATCCAGACACAAAGCACTATCAGGAGTGCCCAGGATAAGATCATCTGTGTAGGTGGAATGGCAGCAGACAGATTCATGAGTTCTACCTCTTTTTAAATATTCATAAAGTTTTCCAGCACTAAAGAGAGCAGGCACATACATAAGCCCGCTTTTTTTCAGTTTGTTATCATTATACTTGACGAAGAAAGCTGCTCTGCATATCACAGGTGTTACTGCCAGGTACCTTGGTACCTGGGTAGACGACATTACGTGCCTGTACCAGGCCCGTCTCCAGGCGAAATAGCTGCGCCATTCCTGCTTCATTCTCTCTGAGAAAAACCTGACAACACTCAACTTGTACTTTCTCTATAAACCTGTCAGAATAAGAGGAGAAAGAGACACCTGGCAAGACAGAAGAGAGGAAAAATGGAACGAGTCAACTGGCAACGCATCCGGGATATTTTGATCAGCCTGATTTGTATTGGCATCCTGTTTTGGACAGCGTGGTCTATTATGTCGCAATTTGTCCATGCCATCATCTTACTTTTGCTGGCCATGGCTATCGCTTTTCTGGTTACGCCCCTGGTTAATTTTTTACACCGCTCTATGCCACGAGCTCTGGCCGCTCTACTGGTCTTCGTGGTGATCATGGCTGTGCTGGGTGGTTTTTGCTATGCGCTCATTTTTTCACTGATCCAGCAGATCTCATACTTCGCGAACAACCTGCCCAGCTACTTTAATAATCTACCCGCCACGTACACGAGTTTCCTGAAATGGCTGCTCGAACAGGGTGTTTCGCAAGGAAGCATTACCAACGCGTTGAATCAATTGCAAAACCAGGTAACTCTCTTTCTACAAAATATCGTGACAAACGCGTTGAATATTGTCTTCTTTGTAACCGATATTCTGGTGAATATCCTGCTCATTGTAGTGCTGAGCTTCTATCTAACGGTAGATGGAAAACGTATTCGTAATGCGATGGTCAGTATCGCGCCTAAAAGCTCGCTGCCGCATGTCTTGCTGTTCGAGGACGCGCTGAATCGCGTGGTAGGTAATTATATCCGCGGCCAGTTGACATTGGCACTGATTATCGGCATCCTATCAGGCATAGGATGCTGGGTCTTCCAGTTGGGCAATTACGCGTTGATTGTGGGAGTCATGGCCTTTCTCTTTGAAACAATTCCCATGGTCGGCCCGGCCCTGGCTTCTATCCCGGCACTTCTGATCTCACTACTCTTGCCTGAGCCTTTCCCGCGTACGCTCTGGGTGCTGATCTACTTTATCGTGGTCCAGATGGTAGAAAGCAATATTCTAGGACCGCGTATCGTAGGCCACGCAGTCGGGTTGCATCCCGTCGCCTCCATCCTGGCCCTGGTTATCGGCGCGCAACTGTTCGGCGCTTTCGGCGCGCTGCTCGCTACGCCAATTGTCGCCGCGTCCTGGGTCGTGATTGCCAGTCTGTATAACTCAATCCGCGGCGAAAGCGCTGACACGATGCTCGCGACCAGGCGCGGCAACTCTCAACTGCGCAAACGCAAAAGCAACGTGACCAGCAGCGGCTTCCTTATTGATAATCTTCACTCGAAGAGTCCACCAGAGCCTCTGGCAGAGGTGCGTGCAGCCGCGAAAAATCGGCAAGACACTAATGTGCTGGAGGATGCGGCAGAGATGCACGAAGCAGCTACAAATCAGCCACCTATCAGCCCGCCAGAGAGTGCTCCCGCGGTGATCCCGTCTTCTCAAGAAGTGGCTGACGAGGAAAAACCGTCAAAAACCGAGCTATGACCAGTCATTCTCGGCTCGCCGGCAACGCTCTTTGTGCTTCCGGCTAAAGCCTTTTGTGCCATTCTGATGCAGAGGAGAGAGGGCCTGGATCGTCGCTGTATAATGATCCAGGCCCTCTCTCCTCTGCATCAGATGGCTGCACCGGTAAAACAAGCTAGCGTGTTTTGCTCGGATGTTACGACAGCCGGGAGCATGCATACAAGCTACTCTAGCGTACCAAAAGCTCGACGCAATCCTTCTTCACCTTCGCGATTAACAAGAGCAAATACATCGTCATTGGCAAGCAACGTGGTATCTGCTCCTGGCAAGATAAACTGTTTATCACGAATGATCAGAGCCAGGTTGCAACTGCGCGGAAGATTGATTGCACCCAGTGTTTTACCAACCACAGGAGACTCGGTTGGAATGCGTACCTCGACGATCTCCAATCCAGCGCTTTTCAAAGTCATCAATGGTACAAAATGCGAACTGGGTAGTTCTGCTTCGATTAATGAGAGAATGGTCTTGGTCGGGCTGACGATAATGTCGATGCCCGCCTTCTGGAAAATCTCCTCATGCTTGGGATTGTTCAGACGAGCCATGGTACGGCCTACATTGTAGCGCTTTTTCGCAACCTGGCAGATTACCATGTTATCCTCGTCATCGCCAGTGACCGCGATTATCACCTCAGCGCGCCTGGCACCCACTTCGTCCATAGTGCGAGCCTCACAGGCGTCCCCGCGAAAAACCGACTGTCCCAGTTCTTCTTTGAGAGATTGATAGCGCACTGGATCTCTCTCAATTAGAAGTACCTCATGGCCCCGAGCAAACAGATTTTTAGTGACGTAGTAGCCAATATCGCCACCACCGCCAACGATAATATACATGTTCTTCCTCTGCTATTTCTTGTCGGTTACGGTAGCAAAAAGAGTTTGTGCCCCGATGACAGTAGGGCAAAACGTCTCTAAACCCAACTCACGATAGGTTTCTTCCCGGATGGGGTCGTAGATGCGACACACTACCTTCTTGACCTTAAAAATCTCACGCGCCATCTGGCTGGCCATGATATTGCGGTTATCGCCATTGGTGACAGCGATAAACGCATCGGCTTCTTTAATGCCCGCGCGCACGAGTACATCTTCGTCAACGCCATTGCCCACAAATTCGTTTCCTTTATATTCTCCGGGCAGGCGCTGAAACGCTGCGTTGCTCTGATCAATTACAGATACAGTATGTCCTTCGTTATCCAGCATTGTGGCAAGCAGAGCGCCCACCCGGCCACAGCCAAGGATCACTATTTTCACGAATTGCCTCCTATGGTCATAAAGCAAGACCTGGCTCAAATGTGCTCTCTTACTTACCTGGCCGCATGACATTTCGCTGCGCGCCAGAGGGACAGAAAGAGGCGCGTTCCTTCTCTTGCTATAACCTGTCTTTTCAGTCAGCAGTATTGTACCATTACTATAAAAAAACAACCGAGTTGGAGATACTTTATGACGGAAGACTATGTTCTGAGCGCGCTACCTTCCTCGCAGCAGGCCGAGTGGGATGCTTTTGTGGCTGGTCAGGCCGAGGGCCATTTTTTACAAAGCTGGGGTTGGGGAGAGTTAAAAGCTGGCGCGAACTGGCAACCCTTGCGTCTGGTCTTACGCGCCCGCCAAAACCAGGCCATCGTCGCGGCTGCCCAGGTTTTACGCAGAACAGCCCTGCATCTACCGCCGCGTCTGGGTCACCTGGCCTATCTGCCTAAAGGCCCTGTTCTGGACTGGGCCGCCACTACACCTGCTGGCATGCCTCTGGCCCGGCTCTTTCTCCTCAAGCTGCGCGACTACTGCCGCAAGCAGGGCGCGCTGGCCCTGCAAATCGAACCTGCACTGGCTACAGACGCGCCTTCAGCCCAAATAGCTCTGACTCTTCTGCAAGAACTGGGCTTTCACCAGACCCAGGCTGTTCAGCCTCTACGCACGATCGCGCTGGATATTCAGCCAACAGAGGAGATGCTTCTGGCCCATATGAAAGAAAAATGGCGCTATAACGTGCGCCTTGCCGCGCGTAAGGGCGTCGAGATACGCACGGCCCAATCGCTGGAGGAATTGCGCGCCTGGTACGCTCTGCTGGAAACTACTGGCGAACGCGATGAGTTTGGCATCCACACGCTCGCTTACTACCGCAAAGTCTGGGATATTTTTGTCACCCGCGCCCAGGCGAGTCTACTACTGGCTTATATGGAAAACGAACTGCTGGCGGGCATTTTTGTCACTCACCTGGCTCACGAGGCGATCTATCTCTATGGGGCCTCCAGCAATGCCAGGCGCAATCTCATGCCTAACTATCTCCTGCAATGGGAGGCTATTCGCCGGGCCAGAGAGGCCGGAGCCAGCACGTACGACTTCTGGGGTATTCCGGCCACTGACGAGACCACCGAGGCTCTGGCTGGCGTCTACCGTTTCAAAAGTGGCTGGGGTGGACGCGCTATCACTTTTCTTGGCAACTATCAGTACGATTACCATCCACAGGCCCTGCGCCTGGCCAGGCGCTTACTAAAGCGCTAATGACCAGATTGGCTACACAGCAGTCCTGGCTTTGTGTCCTTATTTCCTGATTTCACGCAAAGGTGATATAATCAGAACAAATAGTTAGAAGCACTGCCAGATACCCAGGCAAGGAGTGTATAATTATGACAACACCTCCAAAACAGCGCAGAGAAAAATCGACTACATATACTGTACATGAGCGCGCCAGCCAGGAAGAGTTAGACCGCTTGCTGATCCACGATCGCATGTTTACCACCGCCCTGGGAGGTATCTTGCCAGAACAAACGGACCCGACACGCTTTCAGAGTGTGCTGGATGTCGGCTGTGGTCCCGGCGGCTGGCTTCTTGAAGCAGCAAAAAACTACCCCACACTGACTCGTCTCTGTGGGGTAGATATCAATGAGAAGATGCTCAACCACGCGCGCACTCAAGCCAGCGCTTTACAGTTGAATGAGCGCGCGGAGTTTCACCAGATGGATGCTTTACGTTCGCTGGATTTCCCAGATGAGTCCTTTGACCTGGTCAACCAGCGTTTCGCGACCAGCTGGCTGCGTATATGGGAGTGGCCTCGCCTCTTGCTTGAGTATCAACGCATCACGCGCCCTGGCGGCGTGATCCGCGTTACCGAATTCAATCTCTGCGTTGAAAGCTCCAGCCCGGCCCTGGTAGAGCTTGGCAAACTTACCATTGAGGCCTTCTATCAGTCAGGCCACCTCGCTATCGCTGAGAGCGATGGCCTGACCAGGGAACTTGCGCGCCTGCTCGGACAATACGGCATCCAGAACGTGCAGACCAGGGCCCACCTCATCGAGTATCGCGCAGGCACAGACGAGGGACGCCTGTTTTTTGAAGATTGGAAACGCCTCTTCCGCAATATAGAACCTTTCTTGCATAAATGGACCCGTGTGCCCGATGACTATGAGAGTATCTATCAACAGATGCTGCTGGAAATGAAAAAAACAGATTTTGTAGCCATTTCGCGTCCACTGACCGCCTGGGGCACACGCTCATCAACATATAAAGGGCAGGTCTAGAGCTCTTTCCTACTCTCCCAGCTATAAGTGACCTCTCCCGCCTCCTGCTTGTTAGCGCATACGCTGCGCAGAAGAAAGCCCGTCCTCAGAGATAAGCAGTGAGATGCGGGAGGAAACGAGCGCAACAGTGCTTGTTTCCCTCCCGCATCTCACTGCTTGTTAAAGACACAAGCTCAGATCTGCTTGCCAGGCCTCATACCATTCTTAACTCCCATCAGGCATATATTTCATTTGCACATACACATAAGCATGTAATACGGGACGATTAGAATTCAATAGACGGCCATAGAAGTGGTCATCCTGGAAAAGAAAGTATTGCATATGCGGAAGAGACAAGATCTACACTTAAATTCGCGAGCAACGCGCCGAAGACGTACACTCGCTGGAATTGCGCTAGCAGGCCTGACTATTTGCATGGCATTGGCCAGCCATTTTTTGCTACTCCAAAACAGGGCGGCGGCTCACTCCTCCTCTAGTTTTCCCCCGGAGCCAAACTTTATGCCGTCCCCCGCGCCAAAGCTGATCTCAGGTCGCAGCCAGTATCTCTATTTTGTGCTCAAACAGGCTGGCGGCTTTGTTCTGGCGCGCACGCACGGAGACGGGAATCATCAGCCCACCGAGACTCCGCAGGTAGTCGCGAATTTCGATAATGCCTTTGGTGAAATATCCACTGATAGAGTCATCTCCCTGCAACCCTCACCTGATGGACGTTATCTGGCCATCGATGGTACCCACGGCGATGGCGAACTGCTCTGGATCTTCGATACGCTCAATTTGTCGCTCAGACGTGAGCCAGCCAGCGTCAGCGGTACCTTCCTGCACTGGCTGCCTAACACTCTCGGGCTTTTTCTTTACCGAGCTATTTTTCCGCTGGGGCCGGGCGCGCCTCTGATTAGCGCTGATTGGGACCCTGGTTTGTGGATAGGCAACGCGCTTCTGGACACCTTCTCGAATATCGACATTCACCTGCCCTCCATCTTTCTGATAGACGCAATTGTCTCACCTGATGGTTCACAAATCGTTTACTCGACTTCCCGCGGATTGGGGCTGGGCAGCGACCTCTGGACAATCGATCCGCGCGGTCATCACCAGACCCACCTTATGCACCTCGCGAACGGCGCGCAAAGAGTCGCGGGCATGTTTACCTGGTCGCCCGATGGACAGAGCATCGCTTACGAGCGCCTGAATGATAGCCCAACACCCTTTCTGCCCGCGGGCCTGTGGGTCATGGACCGCCGGGGCGGCAACCAGCGCTTCCTGGCTCAGGCAGATGGTGGTCATGGCTTCACACTCCATTGGTCACCCGACAGCAGCAAGATCGCCTTCGTGGCTCGCAACAATCTCAGCACCAGCACAGCCGATCAGAGCGTACAGAGCCTCCAGAGCACTGTCAAGGTAGTAGAGGTTAATAGCGGGCGCATCTGGCCAATCGCCAGTCCGGTACAGACTGGCGCGCAAATCAATACCAGCCCTGCCTGGAGCGCCAATGGTCAGCACATTACCTTCGCTGCCTACAATCCGCTTAATCCTGAACTTGGCGGCACTGTCCATTATTGGTGCGTCCAGGCCTATCCGACAGGCATTCATCCCTATGTCGTGCGGGTCTCACCAGCCATGACCCACGTGATCGCGCTGGGATGAGAAAAGAAAAGGTTGCTTATGCACTCCATCCAACGCCCACAACCTGATACACTCCGGCTCGCCAGCGCGCTGATCACGCGCTGGCTGCTGCTGTTGCTTGCCTGCGCGCTGGTCTTCCAACCAACGGTCCACGCGGCCCTGACCGCGCTCAAGCGCGCGAATCTGCCACAGAACCAGGCCCCCAAACCCTTTATGCATAATCCTTATTACGGCTCACTAGATTTTTTCACACGCGTTAATTCATATTTTGATCACGATAAACCGTGGTACGCTAACGATAAGGTATTTGTGCGCTATGATGGCAAACGTTGGAGCGGCAAGGATACCTCTGTAATTAACTGTGATACAGGCAAATCATGCTACGATGGACACAATGGCTATGACCTGCGCATGCACTTCGAGCCTGTGCTCAGTGCTGCCTCAGGCGTAGTGCTGAACGCGGGCTGGTATAATCCGTTGAACCACGATGATTCTTTCGGGCTGTGGGCTTCCATCAATCACGAGAATGGCTTTGTGAATGTCTATGGCCATCTGAGCGCGCTGACTGTCAGCACTGGAGAGCGCGTGGGTACTCAATGGCAGATCGGTACGACTGGCACTACTGGCTCCTCCACGGGACCACACCTGCACTTTGGTACCTATTATTATCCCTCCTGGCAGCCGACCGATCCCTTCGGCTGGACTGCCCACTCTCCCGATCCAAACACGGTAGCCGATTATAACCTCTGGAGTACCAGTACGAACGTCACACCCGTGCCACTTCTGGCCACCCAGGGACAAAAGCTTGCCCCCGGCGCTGTACTGGTCGATGATAGTTCGGCTGCCTGGAGTTCCACTGGCCAGTGGTCAAGCGCCAACGCGAAAGAAGACATCGGTAACTCGCTCCACTGGACAAGCACTACCAGTGGTAGCGCGACAGCTACAGCAACCTGGCAAACACTGCTGCCGGCTGACGGCTACTATGAGGTTGGCGCCTTCGTTGATGATAATCACGCGAGCAGCGGCTGGGCTTCATATATGATCACCAGCAACGATCCCACTCATCCCGCCAACAGCGTGACACACAAAGTTGAGGTCGATCAGGAACATGTCGGCGTCTTTCAAAATACCTTTGGCAGCGTCAATACCGCCGCGCAGTGGATTGGTCTGGGTACTTACTACTTTAAAAGTGGGCAGACGGCCAGTGTAACGCTGGACAATGCCACTGGCGAAGATAATCAGCAGGTCGCTGCCGATGGCATCGAATTCGCCCCACTAACGCCCCAGGTCTACGGCTTTACAGCCAGCGCTGATAACACGCCCGCACAGATGCTTGCTGGCTCTAACACTACAGTCAATCTAACCCTGGCCAATACCAGCAGTTTCGTCTGGCCCGCGCAAGCATTCAACGCCGTCCAGATCACTTATCGCTGGCTGGATAGTCAGGGCCACACTGTTATGACCAGTTCTCCTATCTCGCTCACGCATGACCTCGCGGTCAATGAGAATGAGACCTATTCTATCATCGTCCAAGCGCCTGTTCAGCCAGGCACTTATACTTTGCAATGGGATCTGATGCAAGGCTCCCAGGTCTTCTCGCTGGAAGGCGCGCAGCCTAGAAATGATAGCGTGACCGTCACCAACGCTACTAGCACACCTATGCCCGCTACGCCGACTCCCGGACCTGGCACATCTGTGACTGCTACACCCACAGCCAAAGCTGTCTCCTCAGGCTGAACGGCAACGTAGTCGCTCTTCTGAGTCACAAGCATACATAATAAAACGAGGCGTTAGCAGTTTAAGCCGCTAACGCCTCCAATTTTACGTTATACAATTTTTTTAATACGAAACCTGTTATCCACTTCGTCTCTCCACATATTAATTCTCACAGGTATTAATGTATAGCATAATCGATCTGCTGGCAAGTCCAGTGTGACTTTTAGGTAGGTGGTATCTCTCTCCCCTATACTGACTCCGCCAACCATCACGCCCGCCGCCGTAGGAGGACGCGATGGTAGATCCAGGCATCTAGCTGGCCGCGCAGCAGGCCGATCACTGCAAATAATACACCAGTGATGATCACAGCCAGGGCCTGCGTCGTTACCGCAAAGCTACCAGCAAAGAGCTTGCCGGTCAGCAAGCCGAAGAAAACGACCAGAATATAAGCCGTCAGGAACATGAACAGACCAGCAATAGCACTGGTGCGTATGAGAATGGGAAAAGACATTTTACGCGAAAGCCAGACGGCCATCATCGCGCCAGGCGTAGGCGAACCTATAAAGGCGATGACGAGCGGAATGAGGACACGCAAGAATGGCGAATGGCCATCAGCCCAGGGTAGCTGTCCCAGCAGGACAAAAGCAAGAATAATCACCAGAGGAAACAAGCCAGTCAGCGCGCCGACAAAGGCCGCGCGCCAGGCTACTGGAGCGACCTCAACCTGTTCATGGCCAGCGTCCACCTTACTCAACTGGCGGATCATAAAGATAAAACTCGCCAGCATAATAAGATACGAGACCAGGGGCAGATAGAGTTGATCATTGTTCGGGGAGACTGTACCATAGGAGATAAAGAAGCCGCTCAAGACCAGCGAGGCCGTTGTGACCCAGATGGAACGGTTGAAGACACCGGATAAATCGCGCTGGCGGGTAACAGCGGTGAAAGCGATGGTGGCCAGGATAAACAAGTTAAGCGCGTTGCCCAGTAGAATACCCAGCACAGGCGCTGAGATGTCTCCGCTCCCCTGGGAAGAAGAGAGGGTCAGACTCAAAATGACGAATTGGAGTCCCAGGCAGATCAGTCCGACTACGTAGAAGTAGATACGGCGGCTCGGGCGAGAGATTTTTATGGCGTCGCCTTCCTCGAGATCAGCTGCCATTTGCGCGACCTGGATCTGCGCAGCGCCAGCGCCAACCACCATAGGGGGCAATGGCACATAAGCTGGCCGTGTGAGCGCGACTCCAGGCGATTGTGGCGCAACCACTGGCGAGAGTGGAGTTTGTACAGGTCCTGGTACAGTAGGGGGAAGGGCTATAGCGGCTGCGGCCCCGGCGGGATCAGGCCGGGAAATGGCGGCCATCGGCGCGGAGAAGATCAGAGGCTGTGCTGGCGGCTGCTGAGAACCATCTGCCTCGGTCAGATCGCTATTATTCGCATCTCCACTCAAACGCAAACCACTATGCTGCGCCAGCGCGGGCTTGACTGCGGCCTGGAGATCCGCGGCCAGCTCGAGAGCGTGCTGATAACGGTCTTTGGGATCTTTAGCCAGCGCCTTCTTGACCACAAACTCGATCGAGGGTGAGAGGTCCGGGCGCTGATTGCGCACAGAAGGTACCGGATCATGCAAATGGCGAGCCATTATCTCAAAGGGTGTCGAGCCGGTAAAAGGCACGTGGCCAATAAGCAATTCGTAGAGGATGATGCCCAGCGAGTAGATATCTGAGCGCGCATCCAATTCGCTGCCGCTGACCTGTTCAGGCGAGGCGTATTCTACGGTGCCAATAAAGCTGCCCACCATGGTTAACGAAGGCATGGTGCTCAAGCGCACAATGCCGAAATCGGTTAACAAGAGGCGACCATCGCTGTGAAAGAGCAGATTACCAGGCTTGACATCACGATGCACCACGCCCAGACTATGCGCGTAACTTAGTGCCTCCGCTATCTGACTGATGTAGCTGGACACCGTCGAAAGATCAAAGGGCGTTCCCTGATAAACCTGCTCATCAATGCGCTGGCGCAGCGAGCCTCCACGAATGTAGGGCATGACCAGGTAGGCAAGTTGCTGGCCGTTAATCAGTGCTTCAGCGTATTCGTAAATCGGCAGGATGTTTTTATGCTCTAATTTTGCGGCGGTATCAGCCTCGCGGCGAAAACGCTCTAGAAAGATGCGCTGCTGATCGGGGCTACTGTTCTGCGTATCAAGGAGCACCTTGACGGCGACGGTTCGCGTTGGGCGCGCTTGCTGAGCCAGGAAGACCAACGCCATTCCCCCTCGACCAATCAGCCGCTCGATAGTTGAGCTACCAAGCGTTACACCCACCAGTTCTTTTTCATTCATAATCATTTATTCCCATAAATTCTGCTGGCTTGTTTCCTGGGACACGCGCTTCTTACTGGCCACACGCCTTTCCCGCGCCGCTTTGCGCGGCATAGGAGCAGAAGCCTCGCTCCACTCTTCCCCTCTATGGCTTTGCTCGTCCTCGGCGGCTACAGCACGTAGAGCTGGGACGAGCAAAGTGGCTTCAAAAATGGAAGCGCGCCTGATCTCGATTTCGGGCCAGAGGGCTAGCAGTGCTTCGACAGTCGCGTCATCACTCCTGGCCAGTTCCGGCCAGCGCTCCTTCGCTTCTTGAATAATAAAAGCTAAAGGCGATTCCGCGCAATTTTGTGCCTCTACCCATTCTACGAATGAATGGCGGAGATGTTTCAACCAGGGGAGCAGATAGAGGCCAATACCTGCTCTGTATTCTATTTCGGCATCCACCAGCACTCGCGCCGCCGCTCGCGTCAATTCCGCGCGTCGATAGCAGCCTAGCAGTTTATAGCAAGCGCGCTCAGGCACAAAAGATGCTTCGCGCACGGTTGCCCGGGCACGCTCTACATCTAATCCAGCCAGGCGTTGCGCGAAGTCGTCATAGCGTGCCTGCATAATGCGTAACACATCGCTAGCGGAAAGCTGGTCGCGATACTCGATCAGCGGATAGTCCTCGGCGAGCGCGGCAAAGGTTGGACGAGCCTCGACAGGCAACGCCAGTACAAGGTCAGCCTTGCCTCGTAACTGCTGGAGTTTCTGTAATTTACGCTCCCGATACGCGGGTGTCCAGAAGCCTAGAATCTCTACATACACCCGGCGTGGTCCGCGCGTAAGAGCGAAATCGGGAATAACAATGCCCGCGCGGGACTCGCCCGGCGCGAGGGGAAGCAATAACGGCTCAGGCTCGCGCTCCAGACGCCAGCCATCGCTACCCTGCGCGCGTTCGAGCGCGGCAAAGGCTTCAGCAAAAGATTGCTCAATTCCGCTGTCATAGGTGCCAGAACCACCCGCTGCTTGCGCCACGCGAGCCACTGTTGATGTTGATCCACGCTCCTGCTCAACGATAGGCAGCAAGGCCAACAAACTGGCGTCCATGCTAAAATGATAAGTTTGCTGAAAGAGATGCACGCTGGCTTCGGCCTGGCGCAGTGCTTTGCTCAGGGAAGCGCTGGCCTGGCGCTTGCTCTGACTGTTACCCGCGCCAGAGCGCGCACCATAGCCAAGCAGAAGCCGACAAAGGCGAGCCAGGCGTTGACCATACTGTTGTGGGCTACCAGTCATCTCCTGGGGACCATAGAGCGTGAGATGCAAAAGCGTTGTCGGGCTACCTGCTAGCGCGACTTCTTCATAGGCCAGATCATAGTAAACGCCCAGCTTATGTGCCAGAAAACAAAGCCGTTTAATCACCGCGCCCAGGCCAGTTAAGGCTTCACCAGCGCCAGTGGCGACCCGCTGCGCCTCTAAAAAAGCCGAGCAATCAATAGTGAAACGCACCTCTGAGGAATTGAAAAGCACTGCCTCGAAGACCCACTGGTTGTAGAGTCCAGCCACCTCATCCGCCTCTGGAGCCGTAAGAGGCACACGCGTCAAGACAGTCGCAGCCTCGCTATCGAGAGCCAGAAGTGTCTCCAGTTGCTCTATTCCCAGCCCATAGCGCGTGGCGAAAGTCGCCAGGGCTGTTTGCCGTGTATGTGTCTCCAAAAAACCGGTATATTCAGCGTTCACATAATCGAACAGAGCCAGGCGCAGAGGCACTGGAGAGCGTAACCCCGCCTCGTCCAGCGCCAGACGCGTTGTCTCTTCTGCCGCGCTTAGCGCCTGATCCCAGGCCGGTGCCTGCCAGACATACCACATACTCAAGGTCGCCAATAAACAACTGGCCAGGCGATAATCGCCCACCAGCTGGCTGGCCTCGTCCTGCACAAAGCTCTGGCGCGACTGCCCTGCGTGCCGCTCATAATAGGCGACCAGCCGCGCAATCTCAGCCCGCAGTTCGCCCGCACGCAAAAAATGTAACGTTACTGCTAACCCATCCGCACGCCGCCGCACCTGCCTCTTGACATCCTGCAAACTAAAACGCACAGGCTTCTCTCTCTTTCTTTACTAATCTCGCAGAATGTAGTATAGCAGGAAAAGAGTGATATCGTACAGAATAGTTGCAGGTAGGGGCCTGCTTATCTAAGCTATCGTCGATAAGAAATTAATAGCGTGTCCTTTTGCTAAATATATGAAAAACGCGCAGGCATCACACGCATCACATTACGCATATTGAAAAAGAAGAGATTTTTGGTACTATACACGCTATCTTTTTCCTGCTGTTGCGTTATATAATATAGAGAGATATGCGTTCTTACCATTCTTTTCGGTCTTCTGCTTTGAACAATCGGGGGAAGGTCTATGGAACTTAATCGCAACCTATTTAATGGAGATACGCGTGCGACGTTGTTTATCAGCGCGCAAGAGGCGCTCAACGGGACAGTACGCTTCATACATTTGCCAAATGGGCGCAAAGTAACTGTCCAGATCCCGCCAGACTCGCAGGCTGAAGAGGTTCTTGTGCTGCTGGGTTATGGCGAGATACCAGAACCAGGAGCCGCGGCAGGCCATCTCTATCTTACACTTATGGTCCAGCCTGAGCCTGGACAAGCTTCTTTAGATACAGATCCTGAAAATCTGCAGCTTGAGCAGAATCTCACGCAAGCTCCTGTCACCCCAGTATACAATCCTCTGCCGTGGATGACCACGCCCACGCAAAGGCCACTTTTCAGCCAGGAAGAACTCCCTCGCAACGAGGCGGCCAGGATTCCTTCTGTCTATACCCCCGTGCAAGCGAAGCGCGGGCTCTCTCCTCTGGTCACGTTATTTCTAATCGTAGCGATTGTAGGCGGAGGCCTGAGCGCCTTTGGTCTGCTCAGGACCCATTCGTCACGCGAGATTGACATGCAAAGCACAGCCATTCAAATGGACCCTGCAAACCCATCTCTCTGGCAGGCACAAACTGCCACGGGCTCGCAGGCCTTGATTACTGTGATCTGGGCCCAGTCGCAGTTCGTGGTCGTGGGAGACATGGGCACGATTCTCACTTCACCTGATGGCTCTACCTGGAATCCCCAAACTTCCAGCACATCTCAGGCTCTCTGGGGTGTCACTTCGTCGCCATCACTAATTGTGGCAGTTGGTCTGAGCGGCACAATTGTGACATCTCCCGATGGCAAGACCTGGACCACTCAGAACTCAAGTACAACCGAAGATCTTTGGAGCGTCATCTGGTCTGGTAGCCTCTTCGTGGTCGCTGGCAGCGACGGCACGATCCTGACATCTCCCGATGGCAAGACCTGGACTCCCCAGAACTCGGGTACCTCGCAGATTCTCGACGCGACTGCATGGTCTGGCTCGCTTCTGGTGATAACTGGCGACTATGGCACGATCCTGACTTCTCCTGATGGCAGGATCTGGACTCCCCAGAACTCTGGTACCTCAGCGCTACTCGAAGATGTCGTCTGGATAAACTCACAGTTTATGTCCATAGGCGCGGAGGGCACGCTTATCACTTCGTCTGATGGCACATCCTGGATCGCTCAGGAAACAGGTACTCCACAAACTCTCTTAGGGATTGCCTGGTCCAATGGCAAGTACATTGTATCTGGTGATAACGGCTTACTCATGACTTCGCCCGATGGTTACAACTGGAGTCCTGAATCCTCTGGCTCCTTGCAACGCCTCTGGAGCATTACTATGTCCCAGAATCTCTTCGTAACAGTAGGCGACAACGGCACAATCCTAACGTTACCAACCAGTAGTTGCTAATACCAGTAGAAAAAACCACGCCGGTGCTAAATAGTGCGCTGGCGTGGTTTTTTCCTGAGTGGTGCTGCTATCAGCAGCGCGTACTGGCATTCCTAAAGAAAATTTGTCTCATGATCACTATCGATTATCGCGGCCACGATCTCGTTATTATCCCTGATGCAAAGCTGGCGGAGTTGTCAACCCCAGAACTTATATCAACTCTTTTCGGCAAGCACTTACCACCAACAATATACGCAGTTATAGCACGCGATAAACGCCATGCTTTCTTGCGCACCCAACCACTCCATTTTCAGGCAATCAAACAAGCCTTACAGGCGCAGCAGATAGCATTCACAAGCGCTTTTGAGGAACGCCCAACCCTGCCTTTTATGACAAAGTTACAGCTTAAAGCGCGCCCTTATCAAGAAGAAGCTCTGGCACGCTGGCTGGCCGCGGGAAGCGCGGGCGTAGTTATCCTACCAACAGGAGCTGGCAAGACGATGGTGGCGGCTATGGCTATTCATAGCATGAGCTTATGGACACTGGCGGTCGTACCAACTCTTGATCTATTGCAGCAATGGCGCGTAGCTCTGTCTTCCGCGCTTTCCCTTGCTCTAGACGAGATCGGGGTATTTGGTGGCGGAGAAAAAGCAATAAAGCCTGTGACTATCATTACATACGACTCTGCTGTGCTCTACACACGTGAGCTAAAACGCTTTGGCCTGCTCGTATGGGATGAGTGCCACCATCTTCCTGCTCCAACCTATCGCTTGATTGCCGAGAGCGCGTTCACACCTTTCCGCTTAGGACTGAGTGCCACACCAGAACGCAGCGATATGACCCATCTTGACCTGGACCAGCTGATTGGTCCAGAAGTCTACCGCCGATCTCCAGCAGAATTGACCGAGGAACATTACCTGGCCCGCTACCAGGAGCGACGTATTAATATCGAATTGTCCCCCGCAGACGAAGCCCGCTATGCAGAGCAACACAAAATCTACCGCACATTCTTACAGCGCAGGCGCATCATTATTCGCACCCCCGAAGATTTCCAGCGCAAGCTCGTCTACCTGAGCGCCCGCGATCTTGAAGCCAGAGCCGCCTTGCTGGCCTGGCGTGAAACACGCAGTATCGCCATGAATGCTCCTGCCAAATACGTTGAGATCGAACGCTTACTAAAGCTACACACTGCTGACCAGGTAATTCTATTCTCCGAATATAATCATGTTGTCAATGAGATCAGCCAGCGCTTCTGTTTACCTCAAATCACTTACAAGACCCCGACTGAGGAACGGCGGGCTATACTTGAACGCTTCCGCTCAGGCCAGTATACAAAACTAGTGACAGGCCGCGTCCTCAATGAGGGCGTAGATGTACCCGATTGTAGAGTCGCGGTCATCGTCAGCGGTAATAGTACAAAGCGCGAATACATTCAGCGCCTGGGTCGTGTTTTACGTCCAAAAGAGGGTGAAGCAGTGCTCTATGAACTGATTACGGCTGGCACAAGCGAAGAGAATATAGCGAAGCGCAGGAAATAAAGCCGAGTTACTCTTATTTGCTATACCAACAAGCCAGGGATTACAATAAATGAGGATGAACCCTTATTCTACGGCGAATACGCTTCGTCTTATTTCTATAGGCTGAAAGAGAGGATATTCTCATGCGCAGTAAGATTACTGTAATTGGGGCGGGATTTGTAGGGAGCACGCTTGTTCAGCGCCTGGCTGAGCGCGACTACGCTGATATAGTGATGTTCGATATTGTGCCAAATATGCCACAGGGCAAGGCGTTGGATATATTGGAGGCTGGCCCTGTGCTCGGCTACGATACACTCATCACAGGCACAAATGATTACGCGGACACGGCAGCTTCTGATATTGTGGTAATTACCTCTGGCTTCCCGCGCAAACCAGGCATGTCACGCGACGATCTGCTGAAAAAAAACCAGGAGATCATCACCGAAGTCACCCAACAAGTCGTCAAGCACTCTCCCAATTCGATCATTATCATGGTCTCTAACCCGCTGGACGCGATGGCGCAACTGGCCCTGACAATCAGCGGCTTCCCACGCGAACGCCTGATTGGTATGGCTGGCGTGCTCGATACCGCGCGCTTTCGCACGTTTATCGCGCAGGAAGTCGGCGTCTCAGTACGCGATGTGCAAGCATATGTGCTGGGTGGCCATGGCGACACGATGGTTCCCCTGGCGCGCATGTGTACAGTCGCGGGTGTACCAATCTCGCAACTGCTGTCAGCAGAACGCATCGAGCAGATTGTCCAGCGCGCACGCGATGGTGGCGCGGAGATCGTCAAATTGCTTGGCACTGGCAGCGCCTACTTCGCGCCTTCAGCCTCCATCTTGCAAATGGTCGATTCTATTTTGCTTGACAAAAAAATGATTCTACCCTGCACCGTCTATCTCCAGGGTGAATATGGCATCCAGAACCTCTATATCGGCGTTCCCGCCAAGCTGGGCGCCAGCGGTCTGGAAGAGATCATCGAAATCGAACTCAACGAAAGCGAACAGGCCAGTCTGAAAAAATCAGCTGCCGCTGTACAAGAGCTGGTCGATATCATGGGCATTTAAGCCAATCTCAAGACAATGAGCAGGAACGATGGGTCGAGGCCCATCGCTCCTGCTCGTCAAACCAGCTCGCTGCTGCCTCGCTACCTGCGCTTACCCAGGCTCCCTCGGCGCAAAGAAGCAGAACCAGCGCCCTTCCTCAATGCAACCCTGCGCGCAAGCAAGACAAGCGCCACCACAAACATAGCTACAAAAACCAGCAGGGTCAGAATAGACCCGACCAATCCGAGTACACCGCCCACGATCAAAACCCGATTTTCCAGCAAGCTTTCCGCGTGGCTTGTGGACGCCAGCACAAGCGCTGCCCCTACAATCCCCATAGTCGAGAGGACAAAACCTATCGGTGCAAGTACAGTTACAACAATATGCAAAGCGCTACCACGCCATTTTCCCCCATAAGGCTGAATCTTCTGCCGCTCGACCTCATAGCTCCCCACATAACCAGCCTGATGCCCTTCTCTCTGCTCCACCTGCTTCCGCTCTTCCTGTTCAAATTCTTGCATACTCATGCTCTCTCCTTTTACAACAGGCGCTCAGGGAGGTTGCTTTTTGAGCGCACCTTTAATCTTTTATCTATACGTTTTTACGTTACCAGATGCTTTTTGTTGTATCTGGCTGAATATTAAGAAAATATCCAGTCATAGGGCGACGCGGTAGAGCTACATATCTAATAGATAAACAAATCTGGCCGCTATTTTGTGCTCACATGCGGATGCCTCCACTGTTTAATACAGTACGAGTGGCAAGGTTACAATTCGCTCTCATCCTCATCTTCTGCCAGAAGGGAAAAATCCTCTTCCTCTGCTTGCCTCTCCTTCTTCTCATCCTTGCCCGCGATAACCACAATATATTCTCCCTTGAGTTTGCCCTGACTGACATACGCAAGCAGTTGAGAAAGGGGAGCGCGTTTGACGGATTCAAAGAGCTTGGTGAGTTCACCGGCCAGAGCTGCTTCGCGGTCGCCGAAGACAGCGAGGGCATCGCGCATAAAAGCTTCCAGGCGATAGGGGCTTTCGTAGAAGATAAGTGTGTGCGGAGCGTGCTGATCAACTGCAAAAAAGCGCCGCCGCGCGCCAGGCTTGCGTGGAGGAAAGCCGCGAAAGGTAAAACTGTGTACTGCCAGGCCGGAGAGTACCAGTGCCATGACAAAGGCGCTCGGACCAGGAATCATGGTGATCTCGAGGCCAGCGCGAATGGCACGGCGCACCAGGGTAAAGCCTGGATCAGCTACACTGGGAGTGCCCGCGTCCGTGACCAGGGCGACCGACTTGCCCTGTGTCAGCAGGTCTTCGATGCGCTGGCCTGCTTGCTGTTCGTTATGCTCGTGAAAGGCAATCTGCGGCTTGGAGATCTCAAAATGTTTGAGCAACATACCGGTTCTGCGCGTATCTTCGCTGGCAACATAATCAACTTCGCGCAAGGTACTCAGGGCGCGCAGAGTAATATCCTGCAAATTGCCAATAGGTGTAGCAACCAGATATAACATAAATTCCTCCCCACTCAATAAGCTCGTTGAGAGCAGGGGTCTCTCTGGACCTGGCTTATACATTGGTCAGAGAGACCCCTACTCTCAACGCTGTTAGTGCGTATGCTGGGCACGCACTGCTGGCAACATCTGCAACAGTTCAGGACGCTTGACCTTCAGGGTGTGCGTGCGCGGAAAATCGGTCTCAGGCCAGATAGTGAAGCCACGAATCTGCTGATGCGCAGCCAGCTGCTTATTCGCCAACTGAACCGCGCCTTTGGCTTGAGAGGCATCCTCCATCAGCAATACGGCATGCACGGCCTGTTGATGTGCGTCCGCGTTCTCGGACAAACCGATGACAATAGCGTCCTTAACAGCGGGATGCGCCAGAAGAACATTCTCAATATCTTCTGGATAAACGTTGAGACCATTGGGCAGCACAATCAGATTCTTTTTGCGACCTTTGATATAGAGTAAACCATGCTCGTCCACGTAGCCCAGGTCGCCAGTGTGATACCAACCATTTTGAAATGCAGCCGCCGTAGTTTCTGGATTTTTCCAGTAGCCCTGAGCCACATTAGGACCATGGACAAGGATCTCGCCATCCTCGGCGATGCGCACCTGCTGACCTGGCAGCGCCTTGCCAGTTGTACCATAGTCATGCTCGTGATACAGTGTGACGGAGACAAATGGAGCGCATTCGGTCGTCCCATAGCCCTGCAAGACGCGAAAGCCCATATTTTCCCAGCGCTCGGCCAATGTAGGCGGCAGATAAGCACCTCCACTGATAAAAAACTTGAAGTGCCCACCAAAGCGTTTATGTACAGATCCAAAGAGTGCGCGCCGCCAGCCAAAGGGCAGATATGCCGCGATCCGCTGGAGCACTGCAAAGGCTCTTTCTTTCTTCTGCCTGCGTACCTCGCGCTCGATGCCATTCAGAAATAACTGGAGCGCCTGCGGTACCAGTACCATCAAAGTCACCCCCTGCGAGCTAAGCAGCCTGAGCAGGGTATCTGGAACCAATGTGCGCGCGTAGAGAACGCTTGAGCCGCGCGAAAGAATGGCCATATCGACGGTCACCTCATACATATGGCTGAGCGGGAGAATCGAGAGCGCGCGATCCTGGTCGCGAATATCAATCACCTTCAAAGCCGCGAGAGCGTTGCTGGCAATATTGCGCTGGCTCAACATCACGCCTTTAGGCTGGCCCGTGGTCCCTGACGTGAAGACCAGTTCCGCCAGGTCATCCTCTCCCACCTCTGGCAACTGGCTGGCAGCCAGTTCGCCAGCAGGCAAATGCTCGATATCGATCAAAGGGGCGGGCGGCTTTTTCAGGCCCTGGTACTGTTTGGCTGTGGTAATCAGATACTTCGCTTCGGTGCTCTGGGCGACCCTGAGCAGGAAATCTTCCCTGCTACTCACATCCAGCGGCACGACTACGGCCCCCACCAGTAGACTGCCCAGATAGGCAATTACCCAATTAATCCGGCTAGCCGACCAGAGCAACAGCCGCTCACCTTTGACCAGCCCCAATCCTTGAAGATAGCCAGCAAAGCGCTCAACCTGCTGCTGTAGATCAACATACGTCAGAGTTGTCAACTCACCTTTGCCCTTGTCGGACTCCTCCGCTGGCTCAAGCAACGCTGGCCGATTCGGAAAACGCTTCACTGCGTTCGCGAATAATTCATTAATTGTTTCCACGCAACTCTCTTCCTGTGAACGGGTTCAGAAGCCTCGTACTTCCGAACGTACATAAACAATCAAGCGATAAGAGCGATTGATCAATATGTACTTTATAACATTGTTCCGCGCGGCTGTGAAGAGGCTAATCTTGTTGAGCTAGATTCTCTGGCCTCAAATTGTAGCTTTATTATATGATAGAAGTACCAAAATCACACGGAGGAATCATTATGTCAAACCAATCGGAGCAAGAGCAAATTCAACCTGCTCACCTGACTCATCTTGACGAGAGTGGCAATATTCAGATGGTCGATGTGACAGAGCGGCCTGAGAATGAGCGAGGAGCGCTGGCCAGAGCCAGAGTGCGTATGGCGCCACAGACGGTCAGTCTGATCACACAAAATCAAATCTCAAAGGGTAGCGTGCTGGAGGTGGCAAAGATCGCGGCAATTATGGCAGCCAAGCAGACATCTCAACTCATCCCACTTTGTCACCCATTGCCGCTGACGCATATCGATGTACATTTTCAGCTTGACAGCACGCGGGGTCTGATCTTTATCGAAGCAAGCACACGCACAGCCTACAAAACTGGCGTGGACGTAGAGGCGCTGACCGCGGCAACAGTCGCGGCCCTGACCATTTATGACATGTGTAAGGGGGTTGATACCACAATTACACTCGAACAAGCATATATTGCGCGCAAAAGCGGCGGAAAAAGCGGGACTGTCGATTTTCAGCCAGTAGAGACTACGAATCCAGCGGAGATACATCCAGCTTTTTAAATAAAATTTCAAGCAGGTTGCGCTCTTCGGGATTGCTCAAGAACAGATCGGTACGGCCCAGCGGCATAATAAGCGCGCCGTCGGGTCCGACCAGTCCGGCGCTACGAATAGCGTAGGGATTGCCACCCAGCCAGCGCACAGGCTCCAGCAAAGTGCCAAGTGGGATTGAGATCAGCAGGAATTTTCCGCGCAAAGATGCGTCAAGATCGTTCAGGCGCAGGATCAACATATCGCCTTCCTGAGTGACGCTGCCCTCCAGATTTCCCGCGCGCAGATCGATGCTCACATCTTCCTGGGGGCGCGAGGTCATCTCCGCGCGGCGGAGCGTGCGACCGCGTGTTCCACTGCCAGCCCCTACCTGAGCGGCATACGTCAGCGTGCCAAGTGGCTCAGGCGGCTGTGTGAGCGCGGTTTGATACAGGCTGGCAACCTTCACCAGATCGCGTAAAGCCCGCTGGCGCAGTGTACCTTGCATAATATAGCGACTGAGTTGCATAGCCTGTTGTAGCAACGAGCGTGCCCAGTCATCTTCGTCATTATGCTCGCGATGGGCCTGACTCAGCACAGCTCTGGCCTGACCAATCAACAACTGGCAGAGAAAGACCAACAACTTGGGTGAGGTAGTCGCCAGGTGAGCAGTGGACGAGAGACGGAGAGCGGTGGTTGTCGGTCGATCCTCGTCTGCCAGGGCGGCGCGCAGAGCATCATAGGTTTCTAGATACGCACGATGACAGGTAGGACAGCCAATCAAGTGGAAAAGTAGGGGCGCGTAATGGGTCAGGCGATCAGCATCATCTCGCAAAAGTGCCAGGGCAAAGTCAGGTATATCTGGATAAAACGTCCCATGATAGTTAGTGCCTAACAAGCTAACATCCTCGCCTACCTGAATCTGTTCAGCAAAGACTAGCGCTGGCGCACTCGCTAACAACTGGTAAAGCCACTCTGCCAGGCGGACATTCAGTTCCTGTGGATCGGCCATACCCACGAATTCATCGTTCATAAAAATCCTCCAGAGTCTCTGCTTACTCTTCCTCATAGAAGCGGGTCAACAGTTTCCGCTGGGCAAGCGTCAGATTGACTACTTCTTCGCCCTGCCAGTTCAACAAGCCTGCGCGCCTGAGATGTTGAAGGCCCGTTTGCACCTCCCTCAGGGAAAGATCTTTTTGTGTCAGGGTCTGTAAGGGAACTGATAACTCATCAGCCCCACTGGATTCTGCTCCATACTCTGTTATACGTATAGCAAGCATGACTGCCAAATTTGTGCTATTTCTCTGCAAACAGAGGCGCAATTTTTTATGAGCGTGATCCTTATGCTGGCTTAAATGAGCTACGACGCTGGCATCCAGATTAAGCGGTACCTCGGCCAGCACCTCTTTAACCAGATCGCCTGCGCCCAGTTCCTCCAATTCCTGGATGATTGCCTGTAGCTGGCGTGGAGCTGCTCCCAGAGTCTCAATGCATCTTTTAAGCAAAGAGCGCAATTGTGACTGGGAAACAGCTTCAAGCGCGGCATCTTCAGGGTTAGCAAAGGGGATATCGCCCCAGAAGGGCTCAACAACGGAATTCAATGGATCATTGTCATCGTCCGGGTTTCCCTGTTCCTCCAGTTCGCTAGTAGTACTCATTGGCAAACGGCGTCGGCGCAGGCGGTCAATAGCCTTGTTCTGGATCATGCGGTTTACAAAAGTGTAAAATTGAGCATTGCTTAAATTATCTAACGCGGTCTTAGGTGCTCGATCGCCACCGCCGAGCAACTGAATACGCGCCAGGTACTCAATTACATGTCCAACCACCTGGTCCGTTTCAAAAGCGTCGAATGCCAGTTGCCCTAGATAGCGCTGGGCACGATGCTGGACATATGCACAAAGCGCGGGATAACTTTCTTCCAAGTGATATCTGAGATCGTGAGCTGAAAATGGCATTCTTTAAAGAACCTCCGCATTTATTTCTTTTCTCTGCGGCACTCCATCCTTATTTTAACATGTTGATTACTTCTTGACTATCATAAGCAAAACGATATCAGATTGTGTCAAAGTCTTTGCGTTAAAACGACCAGGCATCTCCGAGCCAGCAAAAGGTTGGTTCAGAGATGCCTGGTCGTTTCAGGTATGATGGCTATTCCATTTCGCCCCGATTACCAAGGCGCTGGTGCTCGTAAGCTTTTTTGATGGCAGATAGGCTGCGCTGCACTTCATTACGCTGTTCCAAAAGATTGGCATAGCGGAAATAGGCGCCCGCCGCCAGTTCATGTGCTTGCGAAGAGTCCAACAAAGCAAGTGCCTGCTGGAAGAGTTCGTCCGCGCCCGCGAAATCGGAGGTCTGGTGACGGATCTGGGCCAGGGCGATTAAGGCCTGCCCCTGCGTCTGCGCGTCTTCACCCGCGCGAGCAAAGGTCAGAGCACTCTGAGCCTCTTGCTCCGCTTCAGGCAGTTTGCCCTGCTTCAGTAACAATTCGGCCAGACTGGTATGACAAACGGAAGAGGCTACTGCATCGTCGAGCGCCTGCTCAATATCAATCGCCAGCCGATACTCGCGCTCAGCGCCTTCAAGGTCGTTCTGCTTCTCCAGGGTTTTACCAAGACGTTGATGCGACAGACCCTCCAGGCGTTGCTCGTCACACATTTCGTAAACGGCGAGACTACGCATCATATATTCACGCGCGATTATAAGTTTGCCCAGAGCTTTGTAATTCTGGCCAATTTCCATATATTTGCGCGCGAAACTCTGAGCATCACGATTTAAGCCGTCGAGGGTTGCCAGCGCACGATGATAGAATTCCACAGATTTCTCAAGATCACCATGGCGGAAATAATCTCCAGCCAGATTATTGTAGACATCAAGCGCGAAAACCGGGTCCATGATATGGCCGTTTTCAATCGCATTATAACAACGCTGATGATTCTCCATTGCTAGCGTATAGTTATATAAAAGAAAATAAGCCTTACCCAGCAGATTTCTCGATCGCTCGATGTATTCAATATCGTTTAAGCCTTCGCCCTGAGTTAATGCAGCTCTGAGATCGACAACCGCTTCCTGGTGCTCCTGCAAACCCAGGTGAATTTGCCCGCGCAAGAAGAACAGACGATACGCTTGCTCCATGGTAATCCGATCCGGCAGAATCGGTGACAACAAAGTGTTGGCCTGGCTATAAAGATGTTGCTGCACCTGCACACTTGCCTGCAACAAGTCAACATCGATCTTCTGGTCCGGGCCAGAATCAGCAGGCGAATACCCCACTGCTTGCGCTTCTCTTACTCCTTCAGGGCTACCTTCTAAGAGAAAAGTTAAAGGTACATCCAGCCGCTTGGCCAGAATCGAAAGCGCTTTGAGGGAAGGGCGAATCTTCCCACGCTCAATTGCTGAGATATACGAAATGGAAAATTCGGGCGAGGCAAGCTGTGCTTGCGTCAACCCCAATTTTGTACGCACCTCGCGAATATTCTTGCCTACCCTGGTCGCTACCGTTTTTCCAACGTTAGCGGTCTCTGCTAATGCCATAAAGATTTCCTTTCTTGAGGATAAGGGGGATAAACTATCCTCAATACCCCTTGCCGTACATATCGTATCAGCGACCCCTTGTGTCTCAGGCAGTTTACTGCAAAGCGAAATGAGAGTACTTTTTTCTTCCTATACTTCAGAAGAGTACATATTTAGGGAACGTAATTTGCGTCATATCTATTATAATATAAAAGAGCCTGGATTGCAAGATGATCATATTCACTAGAATTGCATTCTTTCCTAAGACACTGAGATGAAAATCCCACGCATACAGACTCAAAAGAATCAAGCTACTCTAGTTTATATATGCATTCACTAATTAAATAACTGCACTGTAAAACCAGTTATCCAGGATCAAGAAAAAACCTAAATATCAAACACCTTCCTCTCTATTCTCGTCTAGCCAGAATACAAATGATATCCTCATATATACCCTGAATAATTTTGTTATAGTTTCTAATAATATCATTACAGTTAAAGCAAAAAAAGTTTCTCATTCTCCATATGTAATAGCCAATTTTTCCTAGTAGATACTTACTACATCTCTTTTAGTAAAAGAGAAATGAGGGGATGGCGCATCGCATACTGACATCTTGCGCCATGCTCCCTTCTCACTTTCATTAAAAAGTGCTTTTACCCGGAAGAAAGTCACGTGCAAATTTTACACTTTTTTACTTCATTTCATAGGAAACTAAAGAGGAAACATCCGATTCTCCTGCTGGCTTGCGAAAGCGCGTTTCCAATAAACAAGCGCTTTTTGAATACAATTTCTCTCTTCGAGCAGTTGAGCATAGTGAGCGAGGTGTTCTCTGAGATCTTCTTTGGCACCTACGCGTTCAAACAAGGCCAGACCAGACTCAAAACAGCTATCCCCATTGCTAAAGTCCTTACGTTTGTAGGCCAGTTCTCCCGCAAGTAACTGCGCGTCCGCGCTGATCAATGTTTCCCCAAAGGGCTTAATCTGTTCCATGGCCAGACTTACCAGGCGTTCGGCCTCGTCCAGTTCACCATGCGTGCTCAACCATAACGCAAGCTGTACATGCGCTCCAGCCAGTGAGAGATGATCTTGCGCGGCCTGCGCCTCTTGCGCTATAGCGAGCACATAGCTATGCGCTTCATCCGGCCTGGTGCGTAGCAAAGCATGCCCTAAAGCGTATGCAATTTCACTTCTCTTATTCACCAGTTGGCAGCGGAAATCCTCAAGGGACTCTTTGTAACAATAGAGCTGGGCCAGTGAGTACAGCTCTCTGGCAAGGTAATCGGCAAAAAGTTGCCTGTAGTTTGCTTGCAAATGTTGACAGGAATTATGACTCTCTAACAGATGAACCGCTTCTTGATACTGCTCGTGCGCTTGCTCATACGCGCCTGAATGGCTATAGTGCTGGGCAAGGCTGGAACGAAGCTGGGCCTGAAAAAATGCATTCTCGCCCGTTTCCGCTTGCTGCGCAAGAACGCGCAAGCTTTCACGCTGGATTTGCTCCGCCTGTTCTGTATTGTGCATAGCCGTATATACCACGCTTTGCAGGCTGAGAATGCAGGGATAGAACGGCTCAGTGGACTCTCTGGCCAGGCGGGCAGTTTCCGCCAGCAGTTGTTCGCTCTCCTGCCAACGCTCCGCGTTCAAATAGGCCCACCCCAGCACATAATACACCTCACTGGCTTTTTCCAGATACCGCTCCCCTTTCTGCGGTAACTGCCCACGCAAAATCTCAATAGCTCGCTCTGGCTCTTTCTGATAAATAGCCAGCCGAGCCTCTAACACCAGCATATCCCTTTCTGAACTCCCTATAGCGGACCGTCCGATCTCTGCCGACGATGTACCCATCATGGCCGTATGCACGGGCAAAAGATCGGTTGTGCTCACCTCTAACCTGTGAGCTAAAATCTCCAGCGCACGCAATGATGGTTGAATCTGTCCTCGCTCTATAGCTGAGATATAACTGACAGAAAAATCCGGGCGCGCCAGTTGATTCTGCGTGTACTTCTTTGCCAAACGAGCCGCTCGCAAGCGGGCCCCCACAGTTTGTCCTATCTGATGTGATGAATCTGCCGGCATAAAACCCTCCGACGCTACTATTCTCCCTGAAAAGGGGTTCGACAAATAAAAAACTTATACATTTTAAGAGTATAATAATCTATATTCTAATGTCAATATAAAAAGACATACAGGGAGGCTATTTTCTTTGTTTGGATTTTTTTACGGATCGCTACTTAGTTTTATGGATCACTACTAAAAAGAAAGATTTCCTGGAAAAATCAAGCATGATAGTTCTTCTATGAGTTATCTTGGATTCATGACTCATATACCTTGGAGTTGAGAACAGACACTGGCTGGTATCAGATCTCATTCTCACTTCACAAGCAGCAGATAGGCAATTTGGGGGACTTCAGCGATTTTTTACAATTCCATGGTATAATTCATAGTAGCTAGTTTCAGTGCTTAGCAGAGTTAAAGAGAAAACGCTTGCTTATGAGGTATCCCAGATTTTTTCTCAGCAGCACGAGCGCGTCCACTACCCACACCTTTTGTTATGAGTCATCATGCCTGCTTTTGCAAAAGCAGGCATGATGACTCATAAGTACAACTGCTGATTATTGTGAGAGAACTTACTCTCCTCCTGTTATTTCGACCGCTTGTGAATCGTTGTCAAGTTTGATACACTTGGCCCAGATAAAGCAAGACATGTGAGCAGAGTAGAGGTTATATCGTGAATATCAGTGGAAGCATACGCCGGCTGACTAACGTTTTTTTAATATTGTTTGTCGCTTTAAGCGCGGGGCTGGTCTACTGGCAAGTGGTTGTCGCCCAGCAGGTGGTCTCCAACTCGCATCTGACCTATACCCGTCAATGTACAAGCGATAATGCTCCTGTACGTGGCACCATCTACGATCGCAATGGTGTGAGATTAGCTTACTCAATTCCCAGTACACTGCCAGGCTTATGCGGCTATCAGCGCATTTATACGTCCGCAGCCCAGGGTCTTGAGGGCCTGATTGGATACTATATCAGTCCAAACCTTACAAGTACTGGTATCGAGAAGCAATATAATGATTACTTAAATGGTCAAAACGGTCTGACCGGCCTGGATAATTCGGTCAATAAGATCCTACATGTGCCTCCACATGGCGATGATATCTATCTGACCATTGATTGGCGCATCGAGCAAATCCTTGTCAAGAACTTCCCGACCGAGGCTCGCATCGACAATTATTATACTTATAAAACCGATCGCGGTTCCATCATCGTCTCAGACCCAAGCTCAGGGGCTACTCTAGGCATTCTCAGTGAGCCGCGCTACGACGCAAATTGTGTTGTCCACTGCACGCTGAGTCAATTGCGCACAAATATGCTAGCCAAAGGCTATGATAAAGTCATTGGATGCAATGCTCCCTGTTCTGCCAATCAGTTTAATGCGGCTCTGGATGCTCAGAAAGCCGCGCTGATTGCCAAACTTGGACCTGACTGTGATCAATTCAGCGATTGCAGCGTTGGCTCTGACTGCGGAACAGCGCAAAACTGTAATCTGCTCTATCTGCGCTACTTAAATAGCGATCCCGAACAGCCGTTAATCTTCCGTCCCACACAAGATTGCTATCCGCCCGGTTCAACCTATAAAACACTCACACTGATGGCGGCGCTAGATTCGGGTGCTCTCGGTCTAACCGATCAAGTCTTCTACAACGATCCAAAAGATCATCCCTATCCAGAGCATTTGCAGGCCGAGGGACCAATCACAATTGGCTCAGGCAATGATACCCAGATGTTTCCAGCTTCGATCTCAAATATTCTGGGTTATACTCATACCTTCCCGGTAAGCATGGCCTATGGCTTCTCGCACTCGGACAATATCATCTTCGCCGAGGTTGGTATTAAGGTGGGGGTCACGAATTGGCTGCAATACAATCAGAAGCTCTATGTAGGTCAAAATATTCCATTCGATATACCTGTAAAAGTCAGCACCGTGACCCGATTGCCGCAAAGCAATCTCTGCTCTTATACCGCGCCTACGCAAACACCTACCTTAGATATGCGCGATCTGGCCTCAGACTCGTTTGGCCAGGGAGTAGATTTTGTCACGCCACTGCAAATGGCTTTGATCAATAACGCTGTGGCCGCTGACGGCAAATTGATGCGCCCGATGGCTGTTCTGAAAATCGTCGATCCTGAGACGAAATCTACTCTGAAAGAGTTTTCACCACAACTGCTAAACCAGGTCATTTCGACTAGCACAGCTCAACAGGTGCGTGATGCTATGTATGGCGTGACAGCCTGCGGCTCTGGCTCGCTCTCAGCTGTGCAGTTGAGCTATCCCTACACACCGTGGGCGGTGATCGGCAAAACTGGTACAGCCCAGGTGCCTCAGGGAAATTCTCCCACCGTGATCCCTGGTGACTCCTGGTTTATTACTGCCGCGCCTTATACCTATCAGTCAAACAGCATCCCTCCTATCACGATCACGGCGATGAAGGAGAATGGCGGCGAAGGCGCGTATGCCAACGGTCCGATGCTGCGCGACATCTACGCGGCCATCTTTAAGGATGTGATGCCCAGCGTGCAAATGCCAGCAGCACCCGCCAATGATTTCTGTGTGGCTAACAATTTCCTGCAACCATAGAGCAGGACAAAATACTCGGACCTCTCCTGTTAAAAGGAGAGATTTGGGGGGCGAGGCGTCAGACGCCTCGCCCCCCAAATCTCTGCAAAAACTCCTCCTATCCTCCTATTTTGCCCCAAAATGGCTGGCTTTATCGTTCATTTTCAAGCAGAGTTCTGTCATAAGGGAGTGTGTCTTGAGTACATTAAAACCACGAACCCCCGCCCAGATTCGCGCGGACGCGTTAAAGATGGGCCTGAAAAAGGCTCAAAGCGGCTGCCCGGCGTGCGCGGAAAAGTATTTTGAACTGGCAAAGCAGCATGGGGCGACTGAACAGGAGATCCACACTATTCTAGAGCAGGCCACTGGACTCCAGCAGAGAGGACTGAAGCGTCGCGAGCTGATTAAATACGCGGTGAGCGGCGCGGGTGGATTGGCTATCACTACAGCAATTCTCTTATCTCTGGAAACGCGCAGCCCGGCTCAAGCTTCTGCCTCTTTCTGGGGCCTCGATTCTAATACGACAATCTGCTGTGGTATGCCCCTCAATTTCTACATTGGCCGCATGGGCTATGGTGTCTATCCCGATACCTCATACTATGCTTTCAACACAACTATGGCCCGCAAAGTCGGTCATACCAATACCTTTGGATACTGGGGTGTGCAGGGACCAGGCTCTAATACCGGCTACAACACAGCTTACAAATGGGGCGCGGCCCAGGCTCAGTCGGCCTGGCGAGCCTGGAATGGCTCGTTCATTGGGTCAAGCTTCATTGGAGGTTACACGATCTTTGGCGATGTTGAAGCAGGCTTTGGCGGTTGGGGTTCTAACAGAGCTAACAACCAGGCTGTGATCAGGGGCTTTCTCGATGAACTGTTTTCACTTACCCCACACGAGGTCTGGCCTGGTCTCTATGTGAGTCCATATTTCTGGAACGCCTATCTGGGTGGCAATGGCTTTGTACCCGCGACCTCCTTTGTGCTCTGGATTACGGGCGTCTCCGAATGTTCTGTATGTGGCCCTTGTAACAATGGCTGTTCAACTACGATCACTGATGCCGAACGTATTTATGCTAATACTGTCAAAGCAGTTAATGTAGGAGGGCAAAAACCCATTCTCTGGCAGTACTGGTTGACTAATCCTGGCTGCGACAATTCTGGCTGCGGCGACTGGAGTATCTCCAGCCAGTTAGTACGCTCGTTGAGACCAGCTCGTTAAAACAAAAATCGGCGCTCCATATAGAATATAAGGAAGAAAAATCTATGGACAACGCTTTACAAGGCCACTGGCGGCAACTCAATCCAGCTACCTTGCCTCCCTCCTGGCGGGGCAGTAGCCTGGTCTTCGACAAAAAGCGCCAGCAGACGGTTTTTGTCGCGGCAGGTGAGACCTGGCTCTGGAATGGCGAGAGCTGGAGTAAGGCACAGAGCAGGCTCGCACCTCCCGCCAGAAATACAACCCATCTTGTCTACGACGCGCTGACAGAGTGTGTGCTTCTTTTTGGCGGCATTGGCCTGGATGGCTCTCCGCTTAACGATGTCTGGCTCTGGAATGGCTCTCTCTGGACCGAGCAACATCCAGCTCAACGCCCTTTCCCACTGGGAGGCGCGGCTATAGCCTGCGATGTGGCCCGGCAGCAGGTCATTCTATTTGGCGGCAGACCGGGCCTGGCTGGCTCGACTGGCTCCAATCGCGTTGGCTCGTTCTCCAGTACAACCTGGATCTGGGATGGCGCGACCTGGCAAGCCTATCCTACAAAAAATACGCCACCAGGACGCAGTGGAGGACAACTGGTCTATGATGCCCTACGCCAGCAAACCCTTTTGTTTGGCGGCATCGGCACGAACGGCTATCTTAATGACATGTGGCTCTGGCAGGGTACCAGGGATGAAGCTAACTGGCAGCAACTCTTTCCCACAACACTTCCACCTACTGGCACACGTTTATATGCGACCTTTCACGAACAATTGCAACAGGTGCTTCTGCTCACGGAGAAAATAGCAGAAACAAATCTATTGCAGCATTCGTTTCAAAGTTGGGTGTGGGATGGTGTTTCCTGGTCTCAATCTTTTATAGAGCAGATACTACCAGGAAGTATAGAGGGTTGCGCGTATGATAGTAGCCATAATACCCTGGTTGCCTGCGTAGTCACTGGAGGCAAAGCTCTTCTCGCTAACAAAAAGATGAGTGCCGTTTTGCCCGATCTCGCGGTCCCAACGCTGGCCAGCCAGACCTGGATCTGGTGAACACGAGGGGCAAGAGAGAAAAGAGATGAAAAAGATGTCAGGTGTTAGCTATCGAACCGAGTTAGCGCGCTTCTGCCTTTGGCACACAAATATGCGGGCGAAGTTAGCCAGCGGGCGTAGCCGTCTGCTAACTGGCTTTGCCTTGCTTCTGGTAATCCTGCTCGTTCTGGCGTGGATTGGCCTTACGCACCAATTCTACTTTACTTCTCCCACGAAATCAGCCTCTGCCTCTACCCTGGCTCAAGTAGAACCACCACGCATAGGCAGTAGCCTGGTCTACGATCCGCTCCAACACGTTGTCCTTCTGTTCGGAGGCACGCTCCTGGTTTCTGGCGGCGCGCAGAGCAACGAAACCTGGACCTGGAACGGCCAATCCTGGCAACAACTGCATCCCGCAAGCTCTCCGCCAGCCCTCCAGGGTAATATGGTCTATGATGCCGCCAGCCAGCAAATTATCCTCTTCCTGAACCAGGTGCCGAGCGAAGGGAATGTGGCCAACGAAATGTGGAGTTGGAATGGCCGCACCTGGCAACAATTGCGACCCACGTTGATGCCCGAAGTTATCGGGGCCAGTATGGCTTATGACGCGGCACGCGGCCAGGTACTTCTCTTCGGCGGCGCGGCAGCAAATGGGCATGCTGGCACGCTAAGCAACGCCACCTGGACCTGGAATGGCTCAAACTGGCAGCAACAACACCCATCAGCATCCCCATCAGCACGCACTGGAGCCTCCCTGACCTATGACGATGCGCGCCAGCAAAGCGTGCTCTTTGGAGGCATCACGGCGGATGGCCTGTCCTCTGAAACCTGGACCTGGAACGGCCTCACCTGGCAACAACTTCTCAATATCCAGCCACCTTCTTCACGTCAGCATGCCCTGCTGATCTACGATAGCGCGACTCACCAACTACTGCTCTTTGGCGGTCTCAATCCAGCAGGCACACAACCCGTGGCAGGCGATACCTGGACCTTGCGCGACAATGGCTGGAGCAAAGTCAGTGCCACAGGCGCGCCCGCCGAACTTTACTCCAGCGCCACGTATGACGATGCCACGCGCACGGTCGTAGTCTACACTGTTAAGGGCTCCCTTGATAAGCTGACTCAAGCCAACTCTTTCGCCCCCACCAGCCAGACCTGGACCTGGAACGGAACCAGTTGGAAACTCCTCTGATAAAAAATACAGGACTATTTCAAAGTCGCATTCTCGCTTTGCAAGATCCCTCCCCACAGAGTGTGAGAGAGTGGAGCAGGAGGCAGCGCGGCTGTCTTATACTCCACTCTCTCATTTTCCTTCAGGGTCGGCGGGCGAACGGGGCAAAAGATTTTTGCATAGCTCTGAGGAAAAATACTAAAAACTTGCCCTGATTGAAGCAAGTAGCTATAATGGGTTCACAGAGGATGCCAGAGATTCCATCCGCGCACATCTATTTTTGCGAGAACAGCAGCAGGTTTGCCACTCTGGAGAACAACCTGGGCAACTTATGGGGCGTACATATAAAAGAAGGAATGGTCCGATCGCGGATACATTGCTCTACGCACTTTCAGCATGCCCGGCGTGCATCCCATTTTTGTGGCTATTCACCGCAGTAATTAGCGGAGATGAGGTTAAAAGGCATTGAAACGAGTTGTCACAGGTTCAGTTCTAGCTCGCGAAATTGTTGAAACGATCGCTCTGACGATCCTGATCTTCCTGGCTATCCATTTTACCGTCCAAAACTATCAGATCAGTGGTCCCAGCATGCAGAACACGCTGCATAGCGGCCAGTTCGTGCTGGTCAACAAGCTAGCCTACCTTTTCCATCAACCGGAACGAGGTGATGTGATTGTCTTTCACGAACCAGACCAGCCAGGCCGGGATCTCATCAAACGCATTATAGGCTTACCAGGCGATACTATCGTCCTGGATGGCAACAATGTCACAGTCGATGGTGTCCAGCTTAACGAGCCGTATATCACCCAGAAATACAATCCGGGCGCGCAGAGTCAGACTGTGCCTCCCAATGAATACTTTGTCATGGGCGATAATCGGCCAGTCAGCGAAGATTCTCGTTACTTTGGCTTTGTACCTAAAGACTATGTTGTTGGCAAGGCTATCATAGTCTACTGGCCACTTAATCAGTGGCAAATGCTGAATACCTATTCGTCGGTCTATTCACAGATCAAGTAAAGGAGCCAATCCCTATGCGCGATCAGGATGAGGAATACCCAAAACACCAACCAACACGAGGCGAGCAAAGCCACCACGATCCTTTTGAGATTCAAGATGAAGGGGAGTTAGAAGATCGCCCGCGCCGTGGTCCTGCGCATCAGCGTGAGGCGGCGACAATACCGCAACTGCCACGTGGACACGCGAGGAAGGCCCTGATTATTGGCGTTATTCTAGGCGTGCTCGTTTCTTTGCAAGGTCTGATTCTCACGCTGGCAAACGCCGACCTCTATCGCAAGGCAGCAGGATACGTACTTGGCAACATGCCTGTGAATCTGGCAGGCGCATTGGTAGGCATCCTCTTCCTGGGCCTTGGCATCAGCCTGTTGATCTACCTGTTCGGGGGAATGCTGATTGGCCGCGTTTCCGTCCATCGGCGCTGGGCCTTTATCGGCGGCTTCGTTGGCGCAGTCATCAGTTCGATTATTGGCGCTCTACTCAAGCAGATCCCTTCCTATCCTAATGCTGGTAATACTGGCTTTAGCGGAGGCGCACTGGGCCTTGGCGGCGGTTTAGTAGCTCTCTTAAGCAGCACCATCCTCCTGGGAGTTCTGGCTGGTCTTGTCTGCCTGTTTGGTGCCTGGCTGGTAACACGCCGCCATCCCTATTATGTAGGGTACTCCGGTTAACACACTTGTGGTGTGGATTATGAGTCATTGCTGATCCTCAGGAAGTCGTCTCGCGCACTTCCTGCGCTTTCTGCTTAGCGCTCGCTCCTAGAGAAGAGGGCTGACCCGCTTTTGCACAGGCAGGAATTGCGTTTTATGGCCCGGACAAAGCGCGAGATGCGCGAGAGTCGAGGCAAATGATCGAGCTTTCAGGCGAGCAGTCTTAACAAACACCCCGGTGGTAAACATGGGCAAGCAGAAAGCCCCCGTCCTCACAGGAGGACGAGGGCAGGGTTGTTTACAAAAGCCTATCAAGCGGAAAGTAGGGCCAGAGTCCTATCTACCAGCTTGAAATTTAGTCTACGGTTACCGACTGCATGACATCCCCAACGCGAATGTTGCGCACAACATCCATACCAGAAATGGTGTCGCCGAAAATGGTATAGTTGGGCGGCAAGCCAGATTGATCTTCCAGGCAGATGAAGAACTGACTGCCATTGGTGTTAGGACCAGCGTTCGCCATTGCCAACGTGCCCGCGCGATAAGGGCGTTTGACCGGCTCGTCCTGGAAATTATAGCCTGGACCACCAGTGCCAGTCCCCTTCGGATCACCACCCTGGATCACAAAACCGGGCACAACACGGTGAAAGGTCACACCGTTATAAAAACCGTCACGCGCCAGCGTTACAAAATTGTTGACAGTGACCGGCGCCTCAGCTGGATTCAATTCCAGTTTAATATCGCCTTTGTTGGTTTTGATCAACACTTTATAGGTGCGATTCGTCTCAATCTGCATTTCTGGCTGTTTGTTATACTGTTTGGCCATAGGTTGTTCCTTTCTAACTACCACTATAATCCTGAGTTATCTTTTAACACAGATTATCCGCTCTTCACTATAACCCGATTAGGGTTTGACTGCAACCGCAATCACATAATTCAGTGTGTCAGGCGTGACTTTCGGGTTGGCACTATTGGGTCCCTGAATCTTCAAGAGGATGTTCATGCCTGCGGTGACATGCCCAAAAAGGTTATATTTCGTGCCCCAACCCAGCTTGGTATCATCGGCAGTGCAGACAAAGAATTGACTGCCGTTGGTATTAGCGCCGCTATTGGCCATAGCCACACAGCCCTGCGTATACGTTCCCTTGACTGGCTCGTCCTTAAAGCTGTAGCCTGGACCGCCGGAGGCGCCAGCGGCTGTGCTGCCCGCGGGACTACCGGTCTGAATGACGCTATTCGGCTCAACACGATAGAACTTCATGCCATCATAGAAGTGATTCTGAGCCAGAAAGACAAAGTTGTTGACTGTATTCGGAGCCTCTTTAGGATCTAGCTCTAGAACAACCAGACCTCTACTTGTGTTCAAGCCAACACAATAGACTTTACTCTGATCAATCGTTGTCGCTGGCACCTTGGAATACGAATGCTGATTCTTGTTAAACTGCGCGGTCGTTGGCGCGGCAGCCGTATTGGTCAACTGCTTTACTATCGTGCTGGCATTACAAGGAGAAGTTTTGTTGAAAACCGCTGGCGTGGCTGTAGGCACAACCTTTGCCACAACCTTCTTTACAGGCTGTGGAGCAAAGGGGCCGACATGGTAAACGTATGATAAGCCGGCTGTTGTGGCGAGCAACACCAGGATGATGCCTACCAACCAGGGATAACGCCCCAGTCCTGAGGGCCGTTTCCCCTTAGTAGAGCGCGACGGGGGTGCCTTCACCTGTAACTTAGGTAGATCTGTGGCGTGAGCTCTAGCAATCCTGGCCGCGCGTTTCGTGGCGGCTCGTTTTGTTGTTTTCGGCATGGATTATCTGATAACTGCCTTTCAAGATGTATTCAAACCTGTTGATTGCGGTGAAAACACCACGCACCGCACGGGAATCATCCCAAATCTGCGCTTTATAATAACCCGCTCGCTTATCACGGTCAAGCCCTTTGCTATTCCCTCCTCCTAATCCTGACGCGCAAGAGCATCTCTATTGACAGGTCAGTCTAATAGTCCACTTTTCCCACTCCCCTTTTCCGCTTCTCGTCAGCTCATTCAGGCAGGCGCAACCCCGTTCCACAGCAGAAAGCACGAAAATACCCTTTCTTCCCATGAACAGGAAGGGCTAAATATACGAGTTTTGCCAGTTTGCGAGATGCTTTTGGTGGATAACTCTGTGGATAACTCTGTGGATAGATGGGGAAAACTCCCCTTTTACGGTGGATAAGTCGGGGAAAACTCTCCCTCACGCTCATTCCGCAAGCAGACTTATCCACATATCTGCATCCGGCTAATACCGCTTGCTATTTGCATTTGCCGTCACTATTCGCTACACTGATTAGGCACACAAAAATATTGCAAGCACCGGAGCTTTTGTCCTCAAAATCGGACAAACCAGAAGCCAAGAGAGAATTAGTCCCGGCTGCGATAATTGTAATTGAACTTATGTGCTATAATCGCCTTACAGAGAGTCTTCTTCTTCCGATCTGGCAGGCAATGCGGTGAATTATACATATTCGCTGCTTCTGCCATGCGTATGAAGCGGAGCAAGCTTTAGAACATTGGAGTCGAGGATTGTGGAAAAGCTGCTGCCACAAAATATAGAGGCCGAGAGTGGTGCCCTGGGGAGCATTATTATTGATCCCGAGGCCATCGTGCAGGTGTCAGACTTTCTTCGCCCAGAAGATTTCTATCGTGACGCGCATCGCACGATCTATGAGGTGATTCTGCATTTATATCAGAGCAGCGAGCCAGCTGACTTTATCACGATCTGCGACGAGTTGGAGCGCACAGGTCGCCTGGAAGATGTAGGCGGCGCGAGCTATATTACATCTCTGATCAACCAGGTGCCAACTAGCGGTAATGTCGAATACTACGGCCATATTGTGGAGCGCACGGCTACCTTACGCCGCTTGATCCACGCTGCGGGCCAGATCGCTGCCGTAGCCTACGATGAGGCTGACGCCGATACCGCGCTCGATAAGGCCGAAAAGCTGATCTTCGAGATCAGCCAGCGGCATACACGTTCGGGTTTCTCTTCAATGGAAGAAATCCTCGCGGACTATATGACCAAGCTAGAACAGCTTAACGCGCACCGGGGCACGATTGTCGGTATACCTACTGGCTTCACAGATCTGGATCGTATGACTGGCGGTCTCCAGCGCTCAGACCTGATTGTGCTGGCCGCGCGCCCTGGCATGGGCAAAACAAGCCTGGCCCTGAGTCTGGCGCATAATACCGCGACCAAATACAAAAACTCTGTCGCGGTCTTTAGTCTGGAAATGAGTAAAGAGCAACTGGTCCAGCGTCTGCTCTCCATGGATGCAGGCGTTGATCAGCAGCGCCTGCGCACCGGCTGGATTGAGGAGGACGAGTGGGATCGCATCGTTCTCGCTAGCGACAAGCTGTCCGAAGCAAGTATCTGGATCGACGATACCGCTGGCATCTCGACGATGGAGATGCGCAGTAAATCTCGCCGCTTGCTGGCGGAACACGGCGTCGATCTGATTATCGTGGACTATCTACAGTTGATGCAAGCCAACGCCAATAAGCGCAGCGAAAACCGTGTTCAGGAAGTCTCGGAGATTAGTCGTAGCCTGAAGGGCCTGGCCCGCGAACTCAATGTGCCGGTTGTGGCGCTTTCGCAACTCTCGCGTTCCGTAGAGAGTCGCCAGTCGAAAGTTCCACAACTTTCGGACCTGCGTGAAAGCGGCTGTATTACTGGAGAGAGCCTGGTCTATCTGCCTTATGCTGGCACTTACAAAAGCATGGCCCAGCTTGTGGGCAAAAAGGGCTTTTATGCCCTGGCTCTCAACACCGAAACCTGGCAACTGGAGCCACGCGAAGTCACCAATGTCTTTACAAGTGGTCGCAGTCCGATCTTTCGGCTGACCACGCGCCTGGGACGGAGCATCCGCACGACAGCCAATCATAAGTTTTTGACTATCGATGGCTGGCAACGTCTGGATAAATTAGTACCAGGTACGCATCTCGCCCTGCCGCGCCGCCTACCCGGACCCATACAAGCCACGCTGAGTAATGAAGAACTGACTCTGCTGGGCCACCTGTTGCGCGACGATTGCATGCTGTCCGGCCACGCTCTACAATGCACGACGCCTGAACTAGAACTGGCTGAGACTGTGGCCAGTCTGGCTGGCGTGGTATTTGGAAAGACGGTTGTGCCACATATTAAAAGAGAGCATAACGGGTATCAAGTCTGTCTCATACCCGATCAGCACCTTATATCTAATGAACTTAATACGGTCGAAGCCTGGCTAAGCAAACTGGGCATTTATAGCCTGCGCCCATATCAAAAGTTTGTGCCTGAACAGGTCTTTGCGCAGCCAGTAGAAAGCATCGCGCAGTTTCTGCGCTCTCTGTGCTTGCCTGCTCGACCTGATCGCCTGGAAGCAAATAGTGAGGGTTATACAGTCCTCTCTTATGCCTCCAGCAGCAAGAGGTTGTGCCAGGACGTTCAAGCGCTCTTGTTACGCCTGGACATCAATGCCACTCTCGCACATCGTGCTCTGGTCAACGGGGACAGAGATCTATACCAGGTAAATATTTGTGAAAGCGCAGATCAAGAAAGCTTCTTCGCGCCATCAACCAGATCCGGCAACAATGACGTTTATTGGGATGAGATAGCTTCAATCGCAGCCGAAGGCGAAGAAGATGTGTATGATTTAACTGTCGATATTTTGCATAATTTCGTCGCAAATGACTTTATTCTTAAAAACAGCATCGAGCAAGATAGCGACATTGTCATGTTTATTTACCGCGACGAGGCGTATAATCAGGACTCGGAGCGCAAGAATATCGCGGACTTAATTGTAGCCAAACATAGAAACGGGCCGGTCGGGGAGGTCAGCCTGTATTTCCAGGCCAGTCAGACACGCTTTCGGGATCTGGAAATGACGCCAACTGAAGAATAAAGCAGGATGTTATTTGTCATGACAGGATTTACCGGATTCCCATCGGGAAAGAATCCCTATGTGCCGGTGCCAGAGGTCTTTTTTACGGTTTTATTGCCAGAAATCGAGGATACGGCGGAACTGAAGGTCACGCTTCATCTTTTCTGGCTGCTGGCACAGAAACAGGGGAACCCACGTTGCGTCAGCGATCGTGAATTACTGGCAGACCGAGTATTATTGCGCGGTCTCAAGCGTCAGGGCGATCCTCGACCAGCAGAAGAGCGTTTACGCCACGGTCTGGAGCAGGCCATGGTGCGTGGAACATTATTACGTATTCATCTTAAATTACTGAGTGAAATCAGCGGTGAGGAAGAGGTGATCGGCTGGTACTTTTTTAATACGGCGCGCAGCCGAAAAATTGTCAAGGAACTCCAGGGCGCCGAGATGGTGCCTGCCAGTCTGCTGGAAAAAGACGAGCAGAAGACGCAGGCAGTCGGCGCGGGCGTAGTGCAGCACGCGAGCGCGAGTTCGCATGGGCAGCAGACGAAGGCTCACGCCCAGGTACATGTAGAACGACCCAATATCTTTGTATTATACGAGCAGAATATCGGCCTGCTCACACCAATGATCGCCAGTCAACTAGAGGACGCGGCTGACAACTATCCTGCTGAATGGATAGAGGCAGCTTTTAGTGAAGCAGTGCAGCGGAATAAACGCAATTGGAAGTATATCAATGCTATTTTGCGACGCTGGGAAACGGAAGGTAGGCAAGCATGGAACGCCTGAGTAATATTATGAAAAGCGCGCAGGTACCACATCTGTCCGCGCAGCAACGTTTAGCACAGCAAGCATCCAATCCAGGCCAGCGTCAGGCTGCGCCGGAGCCACCGCTTTCGTCTGGTCAGAGCAGGCGCATGGGTGGACCCGAGCGCTCGCCCGGCTTATACCGCTCGCGCTCCACGCTGCCTCCGCACTCCCAGCACTCCCAGCATGCACCCGCAGAGCGAGGCGAAACATGGGAAGAATCCATGCAATCTCCCATGCGTCCGCTCAATCGCGCGAGTTACGAGAATGGCGCTCAGCGCCCCCAGCGCGTCCCTTACCCGCGTCAAGATCACTATATAGAGCCAGCGCCGGGCGACTACTACGAAGAGGACGAGCGCTCAACTATCGTGCCCGCGGATATTCAAGAGGAATGGAACGACGATACCGCTGGTATGCGTTATGGTGACTGGGAAAGCGCGGCTGGCTACCGCTATCCCTCTAATTACGAGGAAGCGGCTGAGTATATGCCTCCGCTCGCTCGTTCACGCGATACTAATCCAGGTTTACGTCCGCCCGCGCAAGAGCTGAGCCCGGCTGCGCAACGGCTTGCTCAGGCACACGGCAAACATGATCCACTCGCCACGCGCGAGCTATACCGCGTCTCACAAGAGAATCTACGCGGCGCTATCACACGCGATATGCGCGAGACACGCCTGCCAGTACCAGCCGCGAACCCCCAGATCGCGCCGGTTCAGCCCTCACCACGAACGCCACAGCGCACCACGCAGCCGCTGAGATCTCAGCAGCATATTACCCGGCTACCTGGCGAGATGCAGCAGCGCGCTCTGCGTCCGCAACAGGCGATCCTGCCGGATACTCCACGCGACACAGGCGCGGACTTCACCATCACGGTCAATAACGCGGCCAATGCCTGCCCGATCTGCAAAGGAGCTGGCTTCTTACGCAACAATGTACCTTTCGGCCACCCACAGTTCGGCAAGGCCGTGGCCTGCCAGTGCAAAGAACAGGAACGCAAACGCAAACGTCGCCAGCAACTTCAGGAGATCTCGAACCTTGGCGCTTTCGCGTCCAAGCGCTTTGGAACTTTCAACTCGCGCGTTCCTGGCCTGCAGGAAGCCTTCCAGATCTCGAGCGAATTCGCTAAAGCGCCTGATGGCTGGCTCCTGCTGATCGGTCCCAACGGCTGTGGCAAAACTCACCTGGCCGCGGCAATCGCCAATGCCTGTCTGGAGGCTGGAGCCGTTGTGCTCTTCGCCACGGTTCCCGACCTGCTGGATCACCTGCGTGCAGCCTTCGCGCCCGACTCTAACGAGGTCTACGATCAGCTTTTCGCCCGCATGCGTGAGGCCGAAATGCTGGTCCTTGACGATCTGGGCGTGCAACAGAGCTCACCCTGGGCCAACGAGAAGCTCTTTCAACTGCTCAACTATCGCTACAATTCAGGCTTCCCAACTGTCATCACTGCCAATCCTAGAGGACTGCAGGCCACCGATGAGCGTATCCGCTCACGCCTGAGTGATATCAGCCTGGTCGCTACCCTCAATCTTGAACGGGCCCGCGATTATCGCCCCAATAATCCCCATCGTGGGTAATCATGGTCAGGCAAGCAGACGACGAATTTAGCAGACTTTAGTAAAGACTGCTAAATTCGTCGTCTGAATGCTTGCGTTTGCCATTTCCAGGTGTTATCATAACGGTACACGACTCTGCAAAAGCAGAGTTCCTCTGCACATTCATTTTTTACCGATAGAGTCTCATCTCGAAGTACGTGGGAGGAACAATCATGACTCGATCCGTGGTCAGACGATACACACACACGCGCCTTCCTTCTGGCCACACGACCGATTTGAACAGAGTTGCGTGCGGGTAATCTCTACGCAACGTGCGGAGTGCTCACCGCGCTCAAATTGTTAGCATACACCTGGAAAGGCAGCAAAGATGGGTAGCAAATTCAATCCAAATGATCCCAAGTGGATTCGGGAAACCCGTGATATGGTGGAACCCAGAGGGATTATCGTTCCCAATGTTATTGAGCAAACGCCGCGCGGCGAACGTGGCATGGACATCTATTCGCGTCTATTGAAGGAGCGTATTATCTTCATTGGCACACCTATTGATGATAATGTCGCGAATCTGACTGTAGCGCAGTTACTCTTCTTACAGAGCGAAGACGCGACCAAAGATATTAGCCTGTATATCAACTCCCCCGGCGGCGTAATTTACGCTGGCCTGGCCATCTATGATACCATGCAGTATCTCAAGCCCGATGTCTCAACGACCTGCGTAGGTATGGCCATGAGTATGGGCGCTGTTCTGCTAACTGCCGGGCAGAAGGACAAACGCTACTGCCTGCCGAACTCGACTGTACTGATCCACCAGCCCCTTGGTGGCGCTGAGGGCCAGGCAGCTGATATCGAGATCACCGCGCGCGAGATCCTGCGCCTGCGCCGCACCATCTACGATATCATCGCGCACCACAGTGGCCAGACGCTCGAACGTATTCAGCAAGACGCCGACCGCAACTATTATATGACCGCGCAGCAGTGCGTGGAGTATGGACTGGTGGACGAGGTTCTCGGCTCCGAGGACCAGAATAGCCGCTAGTCTCTAAGACAGGTAAGCCCGTCCGTGCTTATGCTGTAGAGCGATACACATTGCTTGACAGAGTAAGCACGGACGGGCCGCGCGGGTCTTTCTGCAAAGCGATTGAAAGGAACCCTCAAAGGTTGCGTCTTTCCACTCTGGAAGCAGGTCGGCAGAGCGCAAGCAGAGGGTGTAAACTTACCAGCTATGTCAGAAACTCTTGTCGGACACAGGATTCGTTGCTTGCTTTTTGATCTTGGCGATACACTCTGGTATCGCGAGAGCCAGCAGAGTTGGGAAAGGCTGGAGGATGTGTCTAATCAACGCGCCGTTGACCTCCTGCACCAGCAAATTGCTTCCACACTCCTGCCCCAGATCGACAATCACGCTTTAGGACGCCTGCTACGCCAGGCGTTTGATGCCCAGGTGCGCGCCGCTATTCGTAGCGCTCCTCTGCTGGAGCCAGATCCACTTCAGGCAGCCGCCAGCGTCCTCCGGGACTGGGGAGTGACACAGGCCGATCATGCTCTCTGCACAGGACTCTTTGAAGCACTGCGCGTGCGCATCCTTAATTCACGGCCACTTTTCGCTGATACTCACCCCACTCTGACAGAATTGAGCCGACGCGGCTACCTGCTCGGTATTGTGACTAACCGTCTCTGGGGCGGCGAGATCTTCCTCGAAGACCTTCACCTGGTTGGCCTGCTTAATTATTTCGATCTCAAACATATCGCGATCTCAGGCGATCTGGGGATTCGTAAGCCTAATCCTCAGATTTTTTTGCATGCCCTGAATGCCCTGCAGGTGACTGCTCAGGAGACCGCGATGATTGGAGATTCGTTGAGCGCGGATATTCTGGGCGCTCAACCGCTGGGCATCTGCGCGATCTGGAAACCTAAGCCCTGGCTCAGCTCGTGGGCGATAAAACACGCCGCGACTCTACCTGCGCAGAACCAGGCATCTCAGCAGTTGACTGCTGCTGGTGCCTTTCCTGGCGAAGATACTGCTAATACACAGATCCGGGAAACTCTGGAGACGCCAGGAACTCTGCCTAAAGGCATGCTCGTTACCGACGATGATTATATTCTGGCTCGCGCTAATACCAGCCGCGATTATCTTGACCAGTTCCGGCGTGGTGAAATTCGCCCTGATCGGGTCATCTCTCACCTGGCCGATCTTCTGGATATCTTTCCTGGAGTAGCTAAGTTATGACGCCACACCTGCGCAAAGCACTTTTTGAGACGCTTTATCGCCACGAATATCTCTATCGTTTCGCCAGTACGGTTCCTTTCGCGGGACAGTGGCGTGCCTGGCAGCGCCAGGTGTTGCCGCGCTTGCGCGGCCACGATGTCCTGGAACTGGGCTGCGGTCTGGGCGACTTGCTGGGGGATATGCTGGAGGCTGGCTACGCCTGCCAGGCTGTGGAGCATGCGCCTGAAATGGCGCGCGCCGCGCGGGAGACGCTGGCCCGCCGCCATCTGGGTTCACCCTCCCTGGTCCTTCTGGGCTCAGCCCAGAACCTGCCTTTCTCTAGCAATTCGTTTGACAATGTGGTCAGCACTTTTCCTGCAGAATACATCTACGATCCTGAAACGATCGCTCAGGTCGAGAGTGTCCTGCGCCCCGGTGGACGCCTGATCGTCATCGAGGGCGCGACTCTCCTGCCAGTTGGCTTCTTCCAGCCTGTCCTGCTGCTCCTGCAAATGCTGGTCTATGGCCCCGGCACGATCTTCACGCCGCGCAAGAAACGCCAACCTCAGCAGCAAGATCCGGTACGACGCCTTATTTCTACTAAAGAATTGGCTCAGGACTGCACCACTATCGTCATTGAAAATGCTGCCTTTGGCCAGTCTATCCCTCTCGCGCAAGCCGGCCTCAGCCGCCGCTCCGAGATCGTGCGCAGCTCGCGCTGGGAAGTGTATGTCACTATCGGCGAGAAAACTTCTTGAATATGAGTTATGCCTGATTTTTTCTCAGCAGCACGAGCGCATTGCACTCCTCACCCCTTTTGTTTTGCAGAGGTTTGGCGGGCGCTGTGCGTGCCAAACCTCTGCTTTTCTCCAGGGCGGGGAGGCAAAAGCTGTTTTGACCTGCTTTTGCAAAAGCAGGGATGACTTATAGGCCGGCCCCTATGGCCCACAGCCATACTAAGTTCCCCTTGTCATCTCACTACTAAGCTGTTACAGTATGACCTGATGAACATATGATGCTGGAACAGGGCGCAGCAAAGCCTTTCTGCCCTTGTTCAGGCCATTGTAAGGTGCTTACACTGAATTGCAAGTACAGATTTGGGCCTCATGGCTACACTGGCACCAGATAATGGAAAGAGTGTCACTCCAAACAAGGACGCTATTGTCCATCAATGATCAATTTTTTAGGAGATTGAGAAGTGAGGATGCCTATATTTCGCGGGGTGAAACGCTGGGGTATGGTCCTCTCCGTTCTATTACTTGCCTCGCTGCTTCTCGCTGCCTGTGGTGAAAATTCACCTTCCATCTTGAATACGGATGGTCCGGTAGCTGCTAGCGAAGCGGGACTGTTCTGGTTCATCCTGGTTGTTGCTACAATTGTGTTTATAGCGGTTGAAGGATTGCTCATCTGGTCAATCATTCGCTTCCGCGAGCGGCCAAACTCACCGATGCCGAAACAGATTCATGGCAATAATACGGTTGAACTGATCTGGACAGTTTTGCCTTCTATCTTCCTCTTCGCGGTGCTTATTGGGACGATCTACACGATGTTCGGCCTGAGCCAGCCCGCGGGCCAGGCATTGAATGTGAAGGTGGTCGGTCATCAATGGTGGTGGGAGTTCGATTACGAGAATGCGAATATTGTCACCGCTGATGAACTGGTAGTACCCACTGGTACAATCGTCCACCTGGACCTGCACTCAGATAATGTGCTTCATAGCTTCTGGGTGCCGCAGTTGACCGGGAAAACCGATGTAGTGCCTGGTCACAACAACACCAAGTGGTTTAAGGCCGATCAGCCAGGCTATTTCCGCGGCGAATGCACAGAGTTCTGTGGTCTCCAGCACGCTAATATGGAATTTTATGTCAAAGTGCTTACACCTAATGACTATCAGACCTGGTTAACTGGCCAGCAGCAGACGGCGCAAAGTTCCGGTGATCCTAATGCACAGGCTGGTAAAGCTCTCTTTACGAGTAAGGGGTGCGTCGGTTGCCATGGCATTGTGGGTGTGAACCTGACCAGTTTCAATGACGCTAAAACGTTGATAGGCCCTAACCTGACACACTTTGGTTCGCGGCGTCTGATCGCGGGCGGTGTACTCGCCTGGGACCCAAAATACTGCCAGGTAACTGGTTCGGGAAATACTGCCCATGTGGATCAGAATTCCTGCAACCTGTATAAATGGCTCCATTCTCCTGCAACTGTTAAGCCGGGCAATGATATGAATATCGGCCAGCTTTCGGATAATGAGATTGCCCTGTTAGTAGCCTACCTGGAAAGCCTGACCTAGCAAATAATGCGTGTCGAGCTCTAGCAGCTCGCACGCCTGGATATCGGAGGATGTGCGCATGGCAACCCGCATTGCCGCTGGAGACGTAGGCGTTGCAGCACGCAAACGCTTTAGTGAAACTTATGTCGGTGCATGGATTACAACAGTCGATCATAAAAAGCTCGGCCTTATGTATATCTTCACCGCGTTCTTCTTTTTCCTGGTCGGGGGAGTTGAGGCGCTGCTTGTACGAACCCAACTTGCGGTTCCCAATGGGCAGGTGCTGGACGCCGCGACCTATAACGAAGTCTTTACGATGCATGGCACGACGATGATCTTCCTCTTCGTGATGCCTATGCTAACTGGCTTTGGCAACTATGTTGTGCCGCTGATGATCGGGGCACGAGACATGGCCTTTCCGCGTATGAATGCATTTGGCTACTGGATCGTGTTATTTGGCGGTCTGTTTCTCAGTTCCAGCTTCCTGGTGGGCGCGCCGCCCAACGCTGGCTGGTTTAGCTACGCCCCTCTAACTGAGGTGACATGTGGCAACGGCGTTGCGTGTACCCCTGGCCTGAATATGGATTTCTGGGCGCTGGGTATCCTGATGCTGGGCATCTCGTCGATCGCTGGTTCGCTGAATTTTGTGGTCACGATCTTTAAGATGCGCGCGCCTGGTATGACGATCAATCGGATGCCACTTTTCGTGTGGATGACGATGGTGACGGCGTTTCTGCTGCTCTTCTCACTGCCCAGCCTGACTGCCGCGTCTATCCTGCTTCTGCTGGACCGCCACGCCGGGACGCACTTCTTCCAGGCGGGCGCGGGCGGCGATCCACTGCTGTGGCAACACCTTTTCTGGTCCTTTGGCCATCCTGAGGTGTATATTCTTATTCTGCCAGCCTTCGGGATTGTCTCGGAGATCCTGCCGGTCTTCTCGCGCAAACCGATCTTTGGCTATACCTTTGTGGCCTGGTCGGGCGTGGCTATCGGCTTTCTGAGCTTTACTGTCTGGGCTCATCATATGTTCGCGGTCGGCCTGCCCGTGGTGGCCCAGGCCTTCTTCGCCACCAGCACAACTCTGATCGCGATCCCAACGGCTGTTAAGATCTTTAACTGGATCGGCACTATCTGGAATGGTAAGCTCAACATGAAAGTGCCAATGTACTTCGCGCTGGGCTTTATCGGCATGTTTCTGATTGGCGGTTTGAATGGCGTAGCTCTAGCGGTGGTGCCGTTCGACTACCAGGTAACTGATACCTACTTTGTCGTTTCGCATATCCATTATGTGCTCTTTGGAGGTTCGGTTTTCGCGATCTTTGGCGGTATTTTCTACTGGTTCCCCAAAATGACGGGCAAGATGCTGAACGAGACGCTGGGCAAGATCCAATTCTGGCTCTTCCTGATTGGCGCCAACCTGGCTTTCTTCCCGATGCACATGCTTGGCTTGCTGGGCATGCCACGCCGCTACTACACCTATCCTGGTGACCTGGGCTGGAACGAGATGAACCTGCTGGCTACCGTGGGAGCGTTTCTAATCGCGATTGGCGTGATGGTTTTCCTCTGGAATTTTATCCAGACCTTGCGCAATGGCGCTGCGGCTGGCAGCGATCCATGGGACGCCTTTACGCTGGAATGGGATACGGCCTCACCGCCCAAGGCCTATAACTTCCTGACTCTGCCTATTGTACGTAGCCGCCGCCCCTTCTTCGATAAGAAGAATCCAGATATCGCTGACTGGAAGACCGCGACACATTAAACGCCTGAGAGCAGACCAGGTCTAAGCTCCTGGTCTGCAACACGCGGACGCCCGGTCAGGCCCGGTCCTGTGACCGTCCGACACTGGAAAAGAGGAAAGACGTGGCTGAAGAAGCTGACCAGAACGCGCAAATACCGGAAGAACTACCAGTCAGGAAGCGCCAGAAAGCGCCCCTGGAGGTCATGGAAAGTAAACTGACTCCCAGACCAAGCGTCTGGCCGATAGTTCTGGCCCTTACTCTGGTTGTGGCTTTTATTGGCGTAATGACCTCACCAATCATTCTCGCCGGCGGGACGTTTCTGACCGTGGCCGCAATTATCGGGTGGATGTTGGAAAAACATTAAACAGTCTTTGTGGAGTGCCTGGCGTTCTCGTCCGACACTCCCTCGTGAACATAGGGGAGCGAACATATGAGTATTGCTCGCGGAGAACACTCGGCAGTAACGGAAGAGGAACATAGCCTGGTTACTGGCCGCTCGATGGAATGGTGGGGCATGATCCTCTTCATTGCTTCCGAGGCCCTGATCTTCGCTAACTTTATCGCGGCCTATCTCTATCTGGAGATCCGCAACTGGAATACGCCCTGGAGGCTGCCGTCAGATATTACCTATCCAATAATTAATACGATCATTCTGATTTGCAGCAGCTTCCCGGCTCACCTGGCTGGTCGCGGCATCGCCCGCGGCAATCAGCGCCAGCTCAAAATTGGCCTGTTTCTGACGATCCTGATGGGCGCAATCTTCCTTGGTGGCCAGATCTTTGAGTACAGCGGCCTGTTTGGCGATTTTGGTTTTACTCCTAGCAAAGATATCTTTGGCTCGGCCTTCTTTACCCTGACAGGCTTCCACGGCCTGCACGTGACGGTCGGTGCTCTCTTCCTGCTGATCTGCTTGATTCGCGCAATGCGCGGCGATTTTACCGCTAAAAAACATTTCGCGGTTCAGGCTGCTGAGATGTACTGGCACTTTGTAGATATTGTGTGGGTGATTGTCTTCTCGCTGATCTACCTGGCACCATATGTGCTCGGACGCTAAATAAGCTATCGAACGATCCGCGCAAAGAGGAGGGTCCAGGTGGCTCGTAGCCGCTCGGACCCTCCTTCTTTGCGCGGATCATTCTTTGTAAAAATGCAGAGATGGGCATACCGTCAATCAGAATATGGTATAATTATCGTGTCTTCCTGATTGACAAATCATAGCGCGGACTATTCATGGGCAAGCCATACTACAGCCCGGAGAGCACAGCGAGCGAGCTATTATGATACCTGGAAATGATGTGACAGCCGTTAGCAAACGGGAAATAGGCTCCCAAAAGCACTGGCACAGACCAACACGCTGTTCTATCTGTAAAAGCCGCATCTGGTTTTATCCTATCGCGCTGAGAGAGCCCGTTGGAGCACCAGAGCCACGCCGCATCTGGGAACTCTGTAAAGCCTGCCACGGGGCTCTGCTCGTCGAAATGCGCCGCTCACCTGTACGCGCCCCCACGCGCCTACGCATCGCTATGGGCCTGGTAGCTGCTGAACGCTCGCCTGAAGCATATAATATCAGCTCGCATATTCGCGAACAGCGCGAATTCGCGGTAATTATGTGGCTACTTTTCCTCTTCGGGCTGCTACACCTGGTAATTTTTCTGGTACTTTTTGCTGCCGCGAAATAAGCCACCTCGTTGCAAAATCCGAGCAAAAGACTTTCTCCCTATCAATGCGCTTCTAAGGCGAAAGCCTCACTCCAGCATAGAACAACATGAGATGCAGGAGACGAGCGAGATAGGCCGGGTTCCGGTCTATCTCGCTCGTCTCCCGTCTTCAGGCGGGCGGGTGGGACAAAAGACTTTGCAATGGTCCTGTGTTTGTACTTGCTCTTCTCAGATTGGCACTGTTTTGTTAGAATATCAATAGCACAACACTCATTGCAGTATCCTCAAGCGGATTGTAATCAAGCAACTGTCAGGTCGCTCACGCTTTGAGGAAGGATACATCAGAAAGCCGAAAAGGTCTGGTGACTTTGCATTAGGGCAAACAGGAGAGGTTTCGTATGGGTTTAGCCGCGAGAGACAAGATAAATCAGCAGAATACGGATGGGGAGGCTGGCATGCATCAAGACCTCACGTCTGCTGGTACTCAAAGCGCGGACTCCTCTTCCATCGTCGAGCTAGCGGCAGAGTTGGCCGCGGAACACATGCTCCTGGCGGGGATCGCGGCTAATCTACGCAGCGGTTTTCTGCTACTTAATCAGACTGAGCATATTGCTTACGCCAACTCTAGCGCCTGGCACCTGCTGCGCGTCGAAAGTGAGATTCTGGATACGCGGGCAGCCCTGGATGTGCGCCAGCAATTGGTGACGCTGGCCGTTGATCCCGCCAGCGCGGAGATCGAACTTGAGCGCCTCTGGCGTGATCCTGAAGAGCTGTGCTCGACTGATCTGGCCCTGACTGATGCGGCCATCCGCTGGCTGCGCGTACGCAGTTTTCCCATTCGCAAGACGCCTGGAGGCTTACTTGGACGCGGCGTGCTGCTCGACGATATCACCCTGGAGCGCTCGGCGGATCAGACGCGTGGGGAGACGCTGGCGATGGCCGCTCACGAACTAAAGACGCCCCTGGCGATTATTAAAGGCTCGGCGACAACTCTGCTGAGCAATTCAATGCGCTGGGACCAGACGATGCAGCGCGAAATGCTTGTGATGATCGATACTCAGACTGATCGTCTGCATGAGATTCTGAATACGCTGCTGGAGGTCTGGCACCTGGATGCTGGCGCGCAACATCTACGCTTGAGCGAGGTGCGCCTGCCAGTTTTATTGCTCAAGTTGGCGGAACGCTGGCGCAAAAACGCGCCGCGCCACCACATCCTGTGCGAGTTTCCTGACAATCTGCCAGCAGTTCTCTGCGATACTGCTCGCATTGAGCAGGCCCTTCAGCATTTGCTGCATAATGCTGTGACTTATGCACCACACGGTGGTACTATTCGCCTTGTACTGCAAAACAACGAGCATGAACTACTGTTGAGTGTCAGTGATCATGGCAAAGGGCTGGCCCCAGAACATCTCGCGCATATTTTTGACCGCTTCTACCGCGTGCTGGAAGGTGATGAGCGCGCTCAGGGCAGTGGTCTGGGCCTGGCGGTGGTGCGCGCGACTATCGAGGCGCATGGAGGACGTGTCTGGGCCTATTCCCCCGGTCTGAATGAAGGGGCGACTTTCTACTGCGCGCTGCCCTTTACACCACCCACCGCGCTGACGGAAGCGCCAGGCTGGTCGCTCAGCGGCAAACTGCCTCCGCTAAAAGCTCAGACCGTGCCCACGCCAGCGATAGTCGCCCGTCATAATCAGCGCACGCGGGTTGCGGTGGTCGAAAGCGATGCCCGCATTGCCCGCTACCTGCGCGCGAATCTAGAAGAGGAGCGCTACCAGGTCCAGGTGCTTAACCACGGTACCCAGTTCCTGCATCAGTTCGATCTGGAAGAGCCTGAACTGGTTCTGCTGGCCACCAGCCTGGCGGATATGCAGGGTCTGGAACTGCTGCAACGCCTGCGCGAATTTTCGCGCGTGCCCATTGTCATGCTCTGCGACGAAGCCGACGACGAAGAGATGCGCGTCCACCTGCTCGATCTGGGAGCTGACGATCTGGTCAGCAAGCCTTTTCATATGCGAGAGCTGCTAGCTCGTCTGCGTGTTCTCCAGCGCCGCCAGGTCGCGCACAACGAGAACGAGACCACCGAGTCGATCTTCCGCAGCGGTGATCTGATTATCGATTACGCCCAGCACCAGGTTTTATTACAGAACCGCCCGGTTCAACTCAGCCGCACCGAATATAAACTGCTCAGCACCCTCGCGCAGAATGCTGGACGTGTCATGACACACGAACTCTTGCTTGAGAAAGTCTGGGGCGCGGAATATAATCGCGAGGTCGATTTCATCTGGGTCTATATCAGTCGTCTGCGCCGCAAAGTTGAACCCGACTCCCGCCATCCTCGCTATATTCTGACTGTACCTGATGTGGGCTATAAGCTGGCAAAATTGTAGTTCTTTACAAGAAGAAGCGCTCCACTTATAGCCTTTCTAACTAGCATTGCTCCAGGCCATTCAGGTCGCTGTAAGGTCTGTCTTCCCCATAGCAAAGTCAGCGCAATGTCTGGCAAGTATACTTGATACTACTAGTACTCTGCCAAAGACCGTTTGAGAGCTGCAGAGCCGTGGACAACATGTAAAGGGGAGAGCATCTGAGGAGATTTCAGAGACCGGCAAAGTGTCGGTGCTCTCAAACTGTCCCCTGCTGGCAACACTCATTTGATCTCTGCTAGAACGCTAGCGAGAATTTAGCGGCCATATTTGCGTTTATGAAGAGGGAAGAAGAGATGCAGCGCGACACCAGGTCTACTGTTCTTCTGATCGAGCCAGACACATCTCTGCGCCGGCTGATCGCTCTGGGTCTGGAGCATAGAGGAATGCAGGTGATCGAGGTCAATTCGCTGGCTACGCTGGCGGATTTGCCGATCACGGACCCCAATTTGCTCGTTCTAGATATTGACAATGGCTATCGCGACGATATCTCTCTGCTGGAAGCAGTCCAGACCCATCCATATCTGGCAACGTTGCCGCTGGTTGTACTAGCCTGGGAAAGCGTGCAATTTAATGCACGACCCGCTACGCTGCCCCTGCGCGAGTATCTGGCCAAGCCATTTGACGCGCGCACGCTTCAAGCGACAATTGAGAATTTGCTAGAGACCAGCGTAGCCATCGAGATCGCTGCCAGGCGCGGGATTGTCGCAAGCTCACCCGCCTCAATTGTCTCGTCAGCCGGTATCAGTCCCCTGTTGACCGCTGCCGGACTTTTGCTGGTAGTCGTGGGTTTGATGCTGCAATTGCTGATCGCGGGCCTTGGTCTGCTGATCATGCTGGCCGCGCTACTCTGGTGGACACTGGGCAAACGCCCAACTCGCCAGATCATCCTGGGCGAGGTTGGACAGAAATATTCCGCTTCCCTGCCTTGAAAACAAAGCCGCGCATGAATTAAATATCGAGCGCTTTTTATAAATGAACAGAGACAAAGCATACAGATAATGATGGAAACTGGAGAAACGATCAGCGGGGCTAACGAGGTATCAATTCCTGATGCCCCGCGTAAGCGTTCACGCAAACGCAGCATGCTTATTTTTACAGTGGTCACGCTGATCAACATCGGCCTGCTGACCTTGCTGTGGACACAATTGCTGACGCCTGCTCACCAAAGTTCTTCTCAGACGGCCAGTGATCCCTTGATCGGGTCCAGCGCGCCAAATTTTAGCCTGCCCGTTCTCAATCACACAAGCGGCCAGCAACTCTCACTGGCGAACTTTAAGGGCAAGGGCATGGTGATCAATTTCTGGAGTTCCACCTGCCAGCCCTGCCAGGCGGAAATGCCGCTACTGGAAACCCAGTGGGAACGTGTTCAGTCTCAGGGTATTATCTTCCTGGGTATTGATGTGGAAGATACCACTCGCGACGGCCTGGCCTTTATGCAGAAGTACGGAGCGACTTACACCAGCGTGATTGATAGCACTGGCGGCACGCTGGTTGATTATGGCGTGACTTACACCCCGGAGACGATCTTTATCGATCGCACAGGCAAGGTCATCAGCGCAGTACGCATGCAAGTCACATCACAGCAGTTGACAAATGGTTTACAAAAGCTGTTACAGACCTGAGGGAGACCTTGAGGCATTCAGGAGCCTGTAAGGTCTGCTAACCAAACAGTCAGCCCTCTATCAGGCCCAGACTTCATAATGCGTGTGCTCTTTAGCAAAAGAGTGCCTGTGGCGCTCGATGAAGCCTGGTGGTTATATGGTAAAGGCGCTCGCGCTATGCAAAGCGCGCCAGGCGCATTGACGCGCGATGACGGGCCGGAGTGACAGGAAATGTTGGTAATTGATTGGCTGATGCGGGCCGCGCACGTGCTGGCAGGCGCTGTATGGGTCGGCGGTAGTGTGATGTATCTGCTGGTGGTGATCCCAGCTTTGCGCCTGGCCGGACCGGCCCCCTCCGTGGGCGCGGCTATCGCAACAAATTTTAAGCGACTGACGAATCTTTGTATGGGTGTGCTTCTGCTGAGCGGCGGCTATCTGATTTTTGCTCGCCTGACGCAGACTACGCTCGGCTGGCCGTACCTGGTGACACTGGCGCTTAAACTTGTCGCGGCACTGGCGATGTTCGCGCTGGCCATTTATATGGGCCAGAGCAGTATACGTAAGCTAGCCAGGCGCTCAACGCGACTTGCGCGGGTCGCGCCGCAGCTAATGGTCGGATTGGGCGTGCTTGTCTTCGCGCTAGGAGCACTGCTCAATTTACTTTTCCAATTGACGCTCGCGCCGAAATAACCGCGCCCAATAGTCAGATAAACCCGGCAGGAAACGTGGAGCATGACAGAAATACAAAGCCGTTCCTCCAGGTATCTCTGCTAAAGGCAAATCAATGGAGACATTATGTCAACAAGCATAAGTGCATCGTCCGAAACACATAGAGAAGGTCAACGACCGCGGCGCCGCCTGCCCTGGAGCATTGTGCTGGTCGGGATACTGGTTCTGGGCGCGATAGTCTATTTAATCTACGCTAATACACAAAGTAACGCGGCCTACGATCTAACGGTTTCGCAGCTGAGACAGTGTACAGGCTGCCTCTCCCAGGCGGTGCGCGTGGAGGGAACCGTGCTAAAAGGCTCCATTCAACGCGACGAGACTACGCAGCGGCTGGCTTTTATGATCTCTGATGGCAGCCAGCATCTCGCGGTGGCTTACACCGGCGTCGTGCCAGATATTTTTAACGCCGGGATTCAGGTTGTGGTTGAGGGACATTACACCGGCCAGAATGCGGCCTTTCAAGCCCAGACACTGCTGACGAAATGCCCATCCAAGTTTACAGCCGCGACACCGACACCATAAACACAGAAAAGAGGCTATCCGCGTGTATTTTTCTGATTTAGGCAGTATTGCGCTTGTACTGGCGCTTGGTTTTGCCGTCTATACGCTGATCGCGGCGGTACTGGGGGGTACACGTAATCTTCCCCGCTTAGTACACAGCGCCAAGAATAGCACGCTGGTAGTAACCTTCTTTATGCTGCTAGCTTCGGCAGCGCTGGTTATCTCTTTTCTGATCCACGATTTTGGCGTAGTCTACGTGGCCGATCAATCTAACCGCTCAATGCCCTGGTACTTTGTCGCGGCAGCTTTTTATAGCGGTCAGGAAGGCTCACTGCTCTACTGGGCACTGATGCTAGCGATCTTTTCAACGATCTTTCTTTTCACCTCACGCCGCGCGCCAGCGGCTCTGGTACCCTATGTACTGGCTACGCTGATGGGCATTGAGACCTTCTTTGTGTTGATGCTCGCGACTATCTCCAGCCCTTTCGTGCGCTTCGCTCACGCGCCAGCCGATGGCGCGGGCCTGAATCCGCTTCTGCGCGATCCCGGCATGCTGGTTCACCCGCCGACACTCTTGATGGGCTTTATGAGTTTTTCTCTACCCTTTGCCTTCGCGGTGGCCGCGCTGATTACGGGGCGCCTGGATAGTGAGTGGCTACGCTCGATTCGTCGCTGGACGCTGGCCGCGTGGACCATTCAGACAACTGGTCTGCTTCTGGGCATGTGGTGGTCGTATCATGTGCTGGGCTGGGGGGGTTATTGGGAGTGGGACCCGGTTGAGAATGCCGCGCTTTTCCCCTGGCTGATGGCCACTGCTTTCCTGCATTCAACCATGGTGCAGGAGCGACGCGGTATGCTCAAGGTCTGGAATCTGGGCCTGATCATTGCCGCTTTCGCCCTCTCGATTTTCGGCACATTTGAGGTGCGTAGCGGCCTGATCAGTTCAGTCCACTCTTTTGCATACTCGAGCATTGGCGGTTATTTCCTGGGTTTCCTCTGCCTGATAATTCTCTTCAGCCTGGCTCTCTTCATCTTTCGTCTGCCTAAACTGCGACCAGAGCAGGAGTTTGACTCGGTGATTTCGCGCGAAGGCAGTTTCCTGCTGAATAACTTTCTGCTGGTGGGTATTGCTGCAGCTACGCTCTGGGGTACGCTCTTCCCACTTATCTCGCAGGCTTTCGGTCATTTAAGCCAGACGGTCGGCTCTACCTTTTATAATCAGGTCGATGGGCCGATCTTCGCGGTGCTATTGCTGACAATGGGCATCGGACCACTGCTGGCCTGGAGACACATGACCACCAACGCGCTCTGGCGCAATCTGCTACCCCCGGTCATTGTCGCGGCTGCCTGCGCGCTCATCCTCCCTCTAGTTGGCATTCGCGATCTCATCGCCAATATCGGCTTTACGGTCTGTGCCTTTACCGCTAGCTCGATTCTCTACGAACTCTGGCGAGGAGTGCGCGTGCGCCACAGCCATGGCGAACCCTATCCCCTGGCTCTGATCATGCTGATCCAGCGCTACCGACGCCGCTATGGCGGCTATATTGTGCATCTCGGCCTGATCCTGCTGGCCGCGGGTATGCTTGGCTCTCACGTTTTCCAGCAAGAGCACGATACGACCCTGAAGCCGGGACAAACCGTGACAATTGGCGCTTATAAGCTGGTCTACTTTGGCAATATTGACAATACATACCCCGACGTAGAGATTATCGCGGCTCAACTGCAGATCTGGCGCAATGGCCAGTTGGAGGGATATATTTATCCCGCGCGCCAGTTCTATGCCAATTTCCAGAACGAGCCCGCCAGCCAGATCTCGATCACCACAGAGAACCTGTCAGATCTCTACGTCTTCCTGGCGGATTGGAGAGGCGCAAGCCTGGCTTCATTCCGCATCTTTATCAATCCATTGGTACCCCTGATCTGGAGCGGTGGCGTAATCATGCTCTTTGGTGGCATTATCTGCTGGTGGCCCGAAAGACGCCGACGCCGCGGACAAAGCGCAGATGCAAACTCACACAAGCTTTCCGCTATCAGTCAGCACGCTACTTCTACTCAGGACGAAGCAGCCGTGGCAGGCACTTCTCCTACGAGTACACGCGCCGATCAGGAGGCCAGTGTATGAAACAACGCCACTCCCTGCTCCTTCTGCTCGCTCTGCTTGTGCTGGTGGGCGCGATCTGGTCATATATCCTGGTCGCGCTTCCATCGCAGGCGACACTGGATCAGCGCGTTCACGATGTCGGTGAGCAGCTCAAGTGTCCTGTCTGCCAGAACGAGTCTGTGGCGGATTCAGCGGCGTCAATCGCGGAACAGATGCGCCTGGTGATTCGCCAGCAATTGCAGGCGGGCAAGTCGGAGCAGCAGGTGCTGGGCTATTTCGCTGATCACTATGGCAAGCAAATCCTGCTTACTCCACCGCAGCAGGGCTTTAATCTACTGGCCTGGCTCATGCCAGTGGCTCTGCTGCTGCTCGGTCTGGGGCTGGTGACTCTGGTGGCACGTGGCTGGCGAGCGCAGGACCCATTGAGAACGACGCGCGTCACCGGACAAGAGAATACTGAGTCACAACTCGATCCTGAACTTGAGGGGTATCGACTTCAACTGGAACAAGAACTGGCGGACGAAGATCCGCTGATGGAGATACAGTAGACACATGCAACCCATTTCATTTACTGTCGCGGCACTCCTGGGTCTCGCCGCCCTGGCCTTTGTGCTCTACCCACTTTACTGGCGAACCGCTGAGCGGACTCACAGTCCGGCTCCCGACGCGCGGGCTCTGGGCGAGCGTGAACAGAACGCACGCCAGGCTCTGCAAGAGGTCGAGTTCGATTTTCAGTTGGGCAATCTGAACGAGAAAGACTATCGCGCGTTGCGCACGCGCTATATGAACCGCGCGCTTTCCGAAATGAAAGATCGCCACCTGCGGGAAAAAGAACTCGATGAGGAAATCGAAGCTGAGCTGCTTAAACTGAAAACAGCGCAGAAGCTAGAGGAGGATAGCGATGAAGATTGATGCTTCTTCCCGCAATAGCCAGGCTGGCCCTCGCCTTACGCTCATCCTCGCTCTTAGACAGGGAACCAGGCCGCGCTTGCCACTCCTGCCCATCTGCGCGCTGCTGCTCTTTCTACTCTTCCCGCGCTCCAGCGCCAGTGCTGCTGCATTGAATACCGGCCACATCTCCGGGAAGGTGCTGAATGGCAGCCATAATAATGTACCAGTGGCAGAGCAAAGCGTGACCCTCCAACTGGCTGAGAACAATACGGCCAGCGATTTGATCACGCTTAAAACCGACGCTCAAGGCAACTACGCCTTTAGCGCGCTCCAGAGCGATACAACGGTTCAGTACGCTGTCTACACACTCTATCAAAACGCGCAGTATGCAACCGACTTGATCGACTTGAGCAAAAATGCCAATCAGAAGGTCGATTTAATGGTCTATGATGCAACCACCAGCGTAGAGAATATCGCTGTTGTACAGGCCTCTATTCTGATCAGCAAGCCTGATATACAGACGGGCATGCTGTCGATCTCTGAGGATTTCTTTTTTGAAAACCTGGGCACTACAAGCTACGTTGGCCAGCTAGACGCCAGCCATGGCAAACCCAATGCGCTAAGCTTCTTTCTGCCAACAGGCGCGCGCTTGCTCTCGCTGGGCGCGGGCTTCGATGGCTATACCAGTACACAGGTGGATACAGGTTTCGCCAGCAATGCCGCGGTGGTACCTGGTACGTCGCGTTTCTCTTTCTCTTTTCAGGTACCCTATAGCGGCACAGGCTACCACTTCACGTATAAGACTCTTTATCCAACGGTGTTGCTGACGTTACTAACGCCGATAAATGTGCTGACAACTACTGCGGATCTGACCTCGAAGGGGCCAACCAACACCAAATCTGATACCTATGATTCTTTTGAGGGCAAAACGTTAAGCGCGGGCAAGACTATTCAGGCGCAATTGGATGGCCTGCCCACGCCGACTAAAAACGCGCAGCAGCCCTCGTTCAATCCCAATCTCATCTGGCTAATCGCGCTGTTGATCGTACTGCTGGCTCTGGTAGGGGTTGGCGCTTATCTCTACAATACACGGAGACGCCAGGCCGCTAACAGCAAACGCCAGCCCAATAGGCCCAGCCGTAAGGACGCGACTCCAACACATAAGAAGGCTACCGTTCTGGCCTCAAAAGAGGTATTATTACAGGAATTGTTGGCGCTAGATCAAGCCTACGAGGTCCATAAGCTAAAGAAAGCGGCGTACTATGAGCAGCGCACACGCCTGAAGGCACGCTTGCGCGAGGTGATGGAGCAGCCAGCGAGCAAGCAAGCTGAAAAAAGCGCGGAGACGCCAGATAAAACAGCCAGAAGCAGCGGCAAGGGGGCAAAGTGAGCACTGTAAGCCCTTACCTGGCAATGCTGGGTGTCAAGAAAAGTTTTAGCGTGAAACCAATTTTACGCGGTATTGATCTGAGCATTCAAGCGGGCGAGCGCATGGCTTTGTTAGGAGCCAACGGCGCGGGCAAGACTACGCTGCTGCGTATCCTGGCTGGTCTCTCCCAGCCAGGAGAGGGCAGGATTACGATTGATGGCCTGGACCTGCTGCGGCAAACGCGCGAGATTCGGCGCAAAGTGGGCTTCGTAGCCCATCAGCCCTATCTCTACGATGATCTGACCGCGCTGGAAAACCTGCTCTTTTTCGCGCGCATGTACGCCGTCGAGCAGTCACAGGCGCGGGCGACCAATCTGTTGGCGCGCGTCGGTCTGACCAGGAAAGCGCGCGAGCGGGCCAGTTCGCTTTCGCGCGGACAGATGCAACGTCTCGCCCTGGCCCGCGCCCTACTGCACTCTCCGCAATTGCTACTGCTTGACGAGCCAGATACCGGCCTGGACCAGGAAGGAGGAGCGCTACTGAACGAGCTATTAGAGGAACATACCGAACAGGGTGGAACTATGCTTTTTACAACGCATGATCTGGAGGTCGCCATGCAACGCAGTGACCAGATCGCGATCTTGCGCGATGGCCGCGTGGCCTATCAGCAGGCCACAGCCAGCCTGGAGGAAGAGAGCATCCGCCAGGCATACCAGGAGGTAGTGCGGTGAGTCTGTTCAGCCAGGTCTGGACAATTCTCTGGAAAGATATCCGCTGCGAACTGCGCAGCAAACAGATGTGGATCGGCATGGGCCTTTTCGCGCTGCTGGTGCTCGTCATCTTCAACTTTGCCTTTGACCTGCGCGTCGATAATAAGGCCGCAGTCGCTCCGGGTGCATTGTGGGTGGCGTTTGTCTTCGCCAGTCTCCTCGGCCTGGGACGCACCGTTGCCGCCGAACGCGAGAAAGGCTCGTTTGATCGCCTCTTACTCTGTCCAGTAGACCGAAAGGCTATCTATCTTGCCAAGCTCCTGGGCAATGTGCTATTTATCGGAGTAGTCGAAATTGTCGCGCTGCCAGTCTTTGCGATTCTTTTTGATGTACCTTTTGCAATCGGCAGCTTGCTATTGATTGTTCTGCTGGGAACCATCGGCATCGCCAGCGTAGGCACGCTTTTCTCGGCTATGGCCGCGGCCACCCAGGCACGCGAGCTTCTGTTACCGATCCTGGTTTTTCCCTTGATCGTGCCAATCGTCATCGCCTCGGTGCGCGCGACTAGCGCACTGATGGTCGTTACAACCAATGAACCGCCCTGGCTGGGCCTGATCGCGGCTTTTGACGTGATCTTTCTCAGCCTGTCAACCATCCTATTTGAGTATGTGATTGAAGAATAAGAGTAATCAGGTTAACTGGCGAGATCCTACCTGGAAATAAGGAGGCATCGATATGGCCTTAGCAAATAAAGCAACACCCGTGGCGGTCCCGTCCGCTGCACGGTCAGTCCAGGCGCGCCTGCCACTGATCTCGTTGATTTTGTGCGCGATTACGCTGGTAGGTACAGCGATCACACTGTGGATGGCCTTTTTCTACGCGCCAACTGATGCAGTTGAAGGTCAGCCCCAACGCATCTTTTACATACATGTGCCAATCTCGTGGATTGGTATGCTGGCTTTCATAACTATGGCAGTGGCTGGCGTGGCCTATCTGCTCAAGAAGGATGAGCGCTGGGACTGGATCGCACGCGCTGCCGCTGAAATTGGCACGCTGTTTATCAGCTTGAGCCTGATCACCGGTTCGATCTGGGGCCGTACGACGTGGGGAACATGGTGGACCTGGGATGCGCGCCTGACGACAACGCTCATTCTCTGGTTCGTCTATATTGGCTATTTGATGCTACGCAATTATATGGGCCGTACACCTGCCAGCGCCCGCGCAGGCGCGGTGATGGCGCTAATCTGCGTCATCGATGTGCCGATCATTTACGAATCGGTAAACTGGTGGCGCACCCTGCATCCAAGCGCGGAGGTAGGCGTGGCCGGCGCGCTTCCCCCAGCGGTGGTCCTGACCTTAATGGTTTCGCTTGCCGTCTTTACCGTGCTTTACGCGCTTTTAATGATTCAAGCCTACAAACTACAGCGCGTGCAAACGCTGGCACAACGCCTGCGCGCTACCCTGGAATAAGGAGAAAATTATGCCTCAAGGATTTGCGTTTCTTGTCATAGCCTATATCATAGCCTGGGTCGGCCTGTTGATCTACCTGGGTTTTATCGCGCTACGTATGAATGGTGTATATACAGAACTGGCCGCTATCGAAGAGTTGATGCGCGAGCAGCAGCACGAGACAAAATAAGGGGTCAAAGCCACTTCTGCTATCCAAAGGAGGCATCATATTTATGCCCAAAGCCAGCAGATCAAGCCGGCACAAACAAAAGCAAAATGCTCCCGCCAGTCAGGAGCCACAAGCCAATGCGTCCAGCGCTGTAGTTGAGGAGGCACGTCCACGCCGCCGCGTGCGGGAGATGTCGCCTAGAACACGCCTGATCTCTCTGGTAACTGGCGATATCCTCTGCTTCCTGATCTTTGCCTCGCTGGGCACCAGCGCGCACAGCAAGGGAGTCAATTTCCTCCTGACGATCTGGGTGGCTTTGCCATTCGTGGGCGCCTGGTTTCTTGTTGCGCCTTTCCTCGGCGCTTTCCGGGCTGATATCGCTCTACGTCCTGGAAAAATGCTCATCCGTACAGCTCTCTGCTGGCTGGCCACCTGGCCGCTGGCGATGTTTTTGCGCTGGCTACTAGTCGAGCGTGTGACGGGATTTACACTAAACGATTTCGTATCTTTTTCCGTCGTGGTGCTAATTACGAATCTGATTATCCTGAGCGCCTGGCGCTGGCCTTTCAGTTTGAATAACAGTTTGCGTAAACGGGGCGTCTAACATATTTCCATCTGGCGATCTTGATTCTATAATAGAAAAGAAGATTTTTTACTCGACGCCGAGCTCATATGTGTACGCACACGTGGAAGTGTCGAGGAGTCTTTCTCAAAAGATGTTTTGACAGAACGGGAGAGATATCCCACTATGGATATGGAGCATTTTGTGACATAGCAACAAGCATAGAGGCTGGTGCGAAAGAGGCAAATAACGGTGAAAATTTTGCATGTTTCTGACATTCATTACCGCGAATCAAGTGAGAATAATGTGATGCTCAAAGGGGCTATCAGCCAGTTTGAGAGCTTGCACCCGGACTATATCTTGATTACCGGCGATCTGACCAGAGATGGCCGCGATGAGCAATTCGCCTATGTGCGGCGCTTTATCGATGATCTAAGCTTCTGTCATGTCCTGGTTATTCCTGGTAACCGTGATGCCGCGCGTACTGTGACTGCTTCTATGAATGACTATAAAGACCTCGAATACTACCTTCTGACTCACCCGGAGCCGCTGGTGGTGCTCGATGAATTGGATAGCCAGGAAGCGGAAAATGACAAAGTCCGCCATACCGAAAAATTTTTCGAGCATTTCGAGAACGCGGAATTTTTCTATCGCGATAGCCAGATCGCGGCTACCGGCTTACATAGCACACCCGAGATTACGACGCGCCAGATGGAACTGGCCTCACAGCATTTTACTAACGGCCATCCAGGCGAACTGCGCATCTTCTGCGCGCACCATAGTTTTCTGCCTGTACCCACGAAAAAGCTCAAGCCCGGCGATACTGTACCTCGCTCGGCGGATATCCTGCAAACGCTGATTGAATTGAATGTTGACTTGCTCTGCTGCGGACATATTCACCGCAGCCATGTCTGGGATCTCTCGGACGGGAACCATCGTTTACTCTGTTGTAATGCCGGGTCGCTTCTCGATACTTCCGGGAAAAAAGATAACGGCTACCTGGAAATCGAAATCGAGCACGATCTCCGCATCACCAAGCGCTCTCTCTTTACTACACAGGCTGAACAGCTCTACCATCGTCATCACTTTGGCGCTATGCTCCAGGCACGCCGGCAGAACGCGGTTATCCCTTCGACTATCTCACGTACCTTGCTACCAGTGTCGCGAACACCAGTGCCAGCCGAACCAACGCCCGACGATGAACGCTTAAAGTCGAAGAAGACAAAAAGTAAGAAATAGGTTTCAGCACAGAAAGATCTGAAGAAGTTGCAGCAACGGGACCAGCTCATTCTGAAAATGCTGGAGGAGGCTCGCAAAGCCCAGACCAGCACTATGACACGCTTTATTCAGGCGCGTGCGCGCGTGATGCAGGTTGAAGCACGCCTGCAAGCTATGCGCGCCCAACTCGCGGCCCAGGCAGCAGAGCAGGAGAGCGCCGCTGGTGCTAGCACTACTCCTGGCAACTCCTCGCTAAGCGAGGAGACCACGCTTGCAGAACTCGCGCGCGTGCTCAACCTGGAGTTGCCTATCGATGAGGTCACACCCCTGACTCCCCCACGGCTAGAGGAATCCGAGGAGGATGAAGATACCAAAAAACGGCCTGTCATCCAATTTCTCCAGCCGCCAGTTTCTACTCCAACACCTGCTCAGCAGAACCCGGAAGAGGAAGAAACACTGCTCGTGTCTATGTCCGCGCTACTCGAGGCCAGGCAGGCCAGACAGGCCGCGGCCAACGAAAAGGCTGATCAGCAAGCTTCGCCAGAGTCTCCATTGACAGGCGAGGCTAGCACGACAGCAAAAACTCCGCTTGCCCAGCAAGAGCATAGCCAGCCTCTGAAGCCCGCTTGAACAGGCTGCTGATGCGCGAACGACTGGAGCAGGAGCGTGATATAGCGCGCGCATGGTGGAAGCTAAGACCATACGCGCTACTCACATTGGAAGACGGCCAGGGTTGCCTCTTGCTCTACAATGGTCAGGCAGGCGGGCCCGCGGGACCGGATGTGCGCGACGTGGTCTTACGCCTGCTGCCGTATGCCTCTCAACAAGAGACACAGCAAACACAGCATGCCAGCATCGCGCGAGATACGCACTCGTTCACGGATGATACTCATGCTCTCCTGGTCGGAAGCGATCTGGTCGATGATATGAGTGGCCCCACGCTGACCGGGCGCGAACTGGTCGGCGATGTGGAGTTTCATTTACGAGCAAGTGATTGGTTCGCACATGGACACCAGAATGATCCACGCTATAATCAAGTAATCCTCCACGTTGTCCATTATCTCGACAGCCCTTTTCCCACGCGCCGCCAGGATGGTCAGATTGTGCCGACCTGTTCGCTGCTCGACCTCCCGCGTCAGTATGGTTTACCACTGATCTCGGTGTGGCCCTGCCAGCACACACCGCTCTCGCCGCAAGCTATCACATCGACTCTGCTCGCGGCTGGATTACAGCGGTTCCACGCGAAGTGTGAGACACTGAGCCAGGCCCTGATCGAGACACAAGCGCTGCCCGGCTCAGACTGGAACCGCTACGATCTCTACCTGTTAGGCGAGCTCGCGGAGGGACTGGGCTATGGGCGCGATCGTGCCTTCTTCCGCGCAGCTGGACTGCGCCTGCTAGGTCTCCCAACACCAGTGCCAGTACCGCAGGGTCGAGCTCCAGAACCTGCGCCACTTGACGCCAGACGCCTGAGTATTCTACGAACCCTGGCAACGCGCTGGCGCGAGCAAGGCGCCTGGCAAACCCTGCGCCAGATACTGGAACAAGAGGCGGACCTCAAGACCACGCTCGCGGCCCTACAAGGCGCTTTCTCTCCCCTCAGCCGGACACGAACCGCTATTCTGGTGGTCAATATTGTCCTGCCCTTTGCCGTGGCTGTAGCGACCTTAGAAAAGACTACGTCTCTTTCAGCCAGGGCCCGGCATATTTATCTGGCTTATCCAGGCCTCCCCTCGAATTACATTACCCGCATGATGTCCGCGCAACTCCAATTGCCAGCGGAACCTGAGCAAGCCTGTTTACAACAGGGCCTGCATGATATTTATCAGCGCACCTGCCGCGCAAAAGATTGTCAGAATTGTCCATGCGGGAATAAACGGCACCAGGGATATGCGTCTGTGATACAATCGTCATAACAGAATTGTTGGAATGTTGACATGATCCTATGTAGAGGAGTTTCTTGTTATGATGGAAGCGCCAGGCGAGCGCCTCGCACGTTTTCTGGCCCACGCGGGCGTAGCCTCGCGCCGCCACGCTGAAAATTTGATTGCCTCTGGACGCGTCGAGGTTAACGGCGCGGTTATCCGCGAGCAGGGTTCGAAAATCGATCCTGCCCGCGATATTGTCCGGGTTGATGGAGAGGTGATTCGGCTTAGAGAACAGCAGATCTATATTCTGCTGCATAAGCCCATGGGCCATCTTTCGACCGTCTCCGATCCTGACGGGCGCCCAACTGTGCTCGATCTGCTCCCCTCGAGCCTGCGCGAGCAACGTATCTATCCCGTAGGGCGCCTGGACAACGATACCAGCGGTCTGCTCTTGCTGACCAACGATGGTGATTTCGCGCTACACCTGACCCATCCGCGCTACGCTCTGGAGAAATATTACGAGGCACTGGTGGAAGGCCAACCAAGCGGTGGGGCTGTCGCCGGTCTACGTCAGGGTGTCATGATTACCGAGGACAATGGCCGCAGGTATAAAACTGCGCCTGCCCGCGTTAGTTCAATCCGCCACGAAGGCAACTATTCTCTTATGACTCTGATCATTCACGAAGGGCGCAAACGCCAGGTCAGGCGTATGCTGGCCACAGTTGGCCTGCCAGTGCTCTCCCTCAAACGTGTAGGCATTGGCACTTTGACGCTAGGCGATTTACCTTCCGGCAAGTGGCGTTACCTGACAGAGGCAGAAGTTACCGCGCTACGCGCTCCTCAAAATGGTGGTTGACTGTGATATAATCTCACAAGCTTTAATCCCATCTTTTTATTGGAGGACTCATGCGACGGCCAGGACAGATCGCGATCGACGGACCAGCCGGGTCCGGGAAAAGCACAGTTGGTGAACAACTGGCATATAAGCTCGGCTACTTATACGTGGATACGGGAGCGATGTATCGTGCGGTAGCATGGCTGGCCCTACAGCAACAAATCGATATTTCTGATGGTCCAGCCCTCGCGCAATTGACCCGGCAGGCAGAGATTATCATCAGCCGCTCCACAGTGGACGACGGACGCCAGTATACAGTTACAGCGAACAACCTGGATATCACGTGGGCCATTCGCAGCACCGAGGTAACGCGCGCGGTCCCGCCCGTCGCCTCGCACGTGGAGGTACGCAAGCTACTGATCACGCAGCAGCGCGCTATGGCCCGGCGCGAACAGGGGGTGGTAATGGTTGGCCGCGACATAGGTTCGGTGGTCCTTCCCGATGCCGAACTGAAAATCTATCTAAACGCCAGCTTACAGGAACGCTCGCAGCGCCGCTATGCTGAACTTCTTGAGCGCTTTAAGCAGGGCAAGGAAAGCGAACCTCCTCCATTGGCCACAATCACTGAAGATGTCAGACGCAGGGATGCCAGTGACCACGACAATATGCGTCCAGCCCACGACGCGCTGATCATTATGACCGATAATCTGAGCGTTTCTCAGGTATTGGAAGTTGTTTATAGCTACCTGGAGGAATCCCGCTGATGCAAGAGCAACAGTCTCCCCCTTCTACCAATACACAGGCTGCGCCAGTCTCGACGCCGAAAGCGACAAAGCCCGTGAAAAACCTCTACGAACCGTATGTGACACCAGCCTGGTTCTGGGTTAGCCTGCGCACAGTAGCTCGCTTTGTCTTCTTCCTATTTTTGAACATCAAGCTCAAAGGTCGCCAGAATGTGCCGAAAACTGGTCCCTATATCATCGCCTCGAACCATCTTTCCTGGGCCGACATTCCCCTGGTCCCGGCCTATCTCTCCTCCCAGGTGATCTACCTTGCCAAGGAAGAACTCTATCAGGGCAAAATGGGCTGGGTGGTGCGCTTCCTGGGGGCCATTCCGGTCAAACGTGGCGAGGCAGATCGCCAACTGCTGCGTGCCTCTGACGATCTGCTTAAACGTGGCAAAATCCTGGTGATCTTCCCAGAGGGACATCGCAGTAAAAACCATCAGATGATCGCGGGCAACGCGGGCGTTGGCATGATCGGCTTGCGCGCTGGCGTCCCTGTAATCCCGGTCGCGGTCTGCGGCAGCGAACACGCCCTCAAGAAATTCCGCCCACCAGTGACTATTACCTATGGCGAGCCTATTATCCTCCGGCCCGCGGGCACGAAAATCACTAAAGACGATATTACCACCTCCACCGATCTCATCATGCATCACATCGCCGAGATGCTACCTCCCGCTTATCGCGGCTTTTATAATACTGTGCCCACGCAAGAATAAGCTAAGGGCAAGGCCACTTGTCCGCATCAACAAGTGGCCTTGCCCTTAGCTTATTCTTCGACTGCTTCCCCGGCCTGCTTGCGCTTGCGATTCTGTCTGACGACAAACCAGACTGGCACAAGCACGAGCAGAGCGACCAGGATATACCCACCGATTGTGGCTACGGTATCGATGATTGAGGCTTGCTGGGGAGTATTGCCAAGCACAGGAGGATAGAGTCCGGTGATGATAAAGTCTGGATTACCTCCCACGTTAATGCTTTGCAGTATCTGGCGGGCGGGAATATCCAGCATCTCAACCTGGCCAGTAGCGAGCGCCACAAAGCCCAGTTGTCCATCGTTAGTAATAGCCACTGACTGTGGCGCAGCGCTCAGCGCATAGACATACGCTGGCTCGTGAGGCGCGCTGGTCGCTAACGAAGAAGGAGGCGTAATTTGAGCCAGTTGCTTGTGCAAAATATCGGGTACGTAAAGCTGACCGGTCGTTTCATCGTAGTCCATAGCGCCAAACTGGCCTCCGCTAAGCAGACGCAGCACCTGATGCGGATCGCTCAGACCAACGGCGTACAAATCGCCCTCCTGCGTGACAGCGTAGATCCAGAGGCCAGGCGGCGCGCTCAGATAGCTTGCGCTTCCCGGCAATGCGACAGTCGCCAGTAGCTGCCTGGTTTTCGTATCAAAAATGCTCAGATTGGAGCCATTGGAGACCCACAACTGATTATTCTGTGTGCTCGAAGCCAGATTCACTGCCGCCAGTCCGTGAACTGGCGCGCCAACCTGGAACGTATGCAGTAGCGCGCAGGTCGTGAGATTGATAACATTGATGCTCGCCCCCTGGTCGCCCGCGACAAATAGCGAACTGGTCTGCGGATCATAGACCTGGAATGATGGATTGCCCGTCACATGCGCAGTACAAACTAGCTTCCCATCCTTCGCGGCTAGCACCGAAATCTGCTCGAGAGCTGGCTGCGCGATATATAAAAAGCGTCCATCGGAACTCAGATAGACGCTACGCGGACTACCACCGAGCTTAAAGGTGCTGGTGACTTTTTTCTGGGCAATATCAATTACACTGACTCCTGGCCCGCCTCCAGCCACATAAGCTAGCTGGGGCGCGCCTCCATCAGCGTATGCCATCCGTGGAAACGCCACATTAAAAAAAGCGCCTCCCAGCACAACCAGCAAGCAGCAATAAAATATTCTTCGCATACTATCTCTTCTCTAGCGGATTATATCAACAAGCCAACCCGCTGAGGTCTTCAGCGCAAGGCCCCACCCCTTTTGTTTTGCAGAGGTTTATGAGTCATCCTAGTTTTGACACCTTTGGCGAACTCCTTTTGTTTTGCAGAGGTTTGGCGGACGCTGCGCGCCCGCCAAACCTCTTCTTTTCTCCGGGGTGGAGAGGCAAAAGCTGTTTTGGCCTGATTTTTCAAAATCAGGTATGACTCATAATATCCCTATTCCTGATCTGCTGGAGCCATCACAGGTGGGATCATAATATAGCTAAGCAGGAAACCAACAACACCGGCAATCACAGGCGCACCAGCCCAGAAAGGAGCGCTCCAGATAATACCACTACCAAACAGAAGAGGGCCAACGATCATTAGATCGACAAAGTACAGAATGTAAAAAACCAGCGGAACCAGGAAAGCGAACAGGCGCACAGTAGCCGGTTCAGCCACTTCTGGCTGCAAGAAACGGTACAGCAGATCAGCTGCGAGACCACCCAGCAAGCCCGTGGGAAAAGAGACTACCAGAGAGTGTGGAGAAAAGACACTCATCAGCGCCCCATTTAAACCCAGCATAAAAGTAAAAGTACCAAAGGGCAGCCTCCAGCGCCGCAAGGTCAGCAGCATGATACCCATCGTCAGAGCCGTCGTCACCAGAATATCACTAATTCCGCGCGATGCCGAAGATGATCCATCGCTAATCGGCCAGAGGTCTATCAGAGCCGAAGCATACGGAGTAAAGAAGGTGAGCAATGAGAAAGTGAAGGTTAATGAGAGTAGCGCGGGACCAAGTTCGCGCCAGGATGTGAAATTCCCGCGCCGCCGCCACGCAGCACGCGCTGGACCACTCAGCGCGAGACCAAGACCCAGCGCCAGGCCCAGATGGGTCGGGCTGAGCAATGCCTCTGTGCCGCGCTCAATGCCAAGCACAATATGCCAGGTCATATCCCCAAGTCCACTCACAACGAAAATCGCCAGGCCGAGGGCCGACAACTCGTAACCCACGGGAATCGCCTTCACCCAGCGATTGCCAGGCAGGCTATCCCTCACCAGCGTCACCAGAGAGGGCGCGGAACCGTTCGCGCTTATGGCCATTTCGCGCAGATTTTGTAGCCCTTTGACAATCAAAGTCGCCGCCACTGCCAGAAAGCCTGAATAGAAAACGGCATGCCAGGGCGTAAAAAATGTCTCTAATTGCGGAATATTGCTGTGCGCCCAGCCATCGATGAACAAGCCCCCTAACCACCAGATAGAAACTGTCACCATAAGCCAATCAAAACGCAGGCTGCTGGCAACCCGCGTATTTACTCTAACGGCAGGCCGGGCCAGTCCAACAGCCTCGATATTACTTTCCATAATGGATCTTCCTTCCAGGGGGATATTTTATGTATCAGTACACATTTTCTGCTACAAAATCGCTATTCCAATTCGCGCACCCCATCTATCAAGATAAATAGAATGCTTTGTACAAGCTCTTTCACTTATACGAACTATTCCGCTTCAGGTTACATATGGACCGGGTGATTCTTACGAGTGAGAATCTGGCGGCTTGTTTGGTACGCAAGTCCTAAATACACTTGACGGAACCGTTTTTTCTCGTGTACAATCCTACCAGATAGTTTATATCTCTTAATATGGAGTGAAGTTTTGCTCTTTTGGTTCTTCTAAATCCATTTAATAAATATAGATTATTAATGTAATACTATTATTGTAGATGTTTTTGATAGTATTCTAAAAGTAACTTGCTCTTTTTAGTATTTTTGTTCTATATTTAGGAATTTTGTCTGCAAGAGCAAAGTCTTTCGATTTGCTTTTTATTGAGCAGTAAACTCAGTAACATATAGTGATCAAAAGGGGAGAAAGGACATTGACTATGCCTGGTATTGAGCATCCGATAGCTCCTTCTATCGCCTCGTTTTTTTCAGGCATTGGTGGTTTTGACCTTGGCTTTGAACGATCCGGTTTTCACATTACAATGCAATGCGAGATTGATCCGTTCTGTAACGATATTCTAGCTAAACATTGGCCCACGGTGAAAAGATATAGAGATATTCGTGAGGTAAAGTATGCAGATGTTCCTTCCTCTGATGTCTGGGTTGGAGGATTTCCGTGTCAAGATGTCTCGTTGGCTCGAATGGGCTCGAGAACAGGACTTAAAGGAAAGCGCTCTAGCCTCTTTTATGAATTTGCTCGACTTATTGGAGAATGCTTGCCCTCAATTGTTATCCTCGAAAACGTTGCAGGTCTGCGAAATAGTCATGGTGGACGAGACTTCCAAACCGTTATTCACACATTGGCCGAGCTCGGGTATGGTGTGGGATGGCGTGTGTTTAACAGCAAATACTTTGGAGTCCCCCAATCACGTCAAAGGGTCTATATTGTTGGATGTCATCGAGAAGGGCGAGGTTCCGCAGAGATACTTTTTGAGTCCGAACGCAGCAGTGGGGATGATACGCCGAGCAGACAGGATGAAAAGGAACTTGTTCCCACCTTTAAGACAAGCTTTGGAGATTTTAGCAAAGGACCCATCGTCCAAGGCCTTGCCTATTGCCTCTATGCCTGCTCAGCCAGACATACTGGAACCGATTGGAGTAGAACCTACGTAACATATCCACAAGGGAGAGTCCGAAGGCTAATGCCAGGTGAGTGTGAGGGAATACAGGGATTTCCTACTGATTGGACTCTTCCCACCAGGTTACCTGATGACATAGATAAGTTGGATACATTACGTTATACAGCACTGGGAAATGCTGTGTCTGTACCAGCAATTGAGTGGTTAGCAAGAAGAATAGAACCAGTACTTCAACGCATGAAGAAGACAAATATCATGGAAGAAGAGTCAGCCATTAGTCTGTAAATTCTTCGTTCCGACGTGCTAGCAGGCCAGGATTTGGCCAATCTACGGATTGAGGGGGAAGATACTTTTTCGGTATCTCGCCAACGACCTGACGTAAAATGTCTATGCTGAAATCAGGTTCACTCAAAACACTTAAAGCTCTTTCAGATAACACTGTATAGTAACTTCCATCTCGAAAGACAATGAGAAGTATTCCCTCGTCAAATGCCCAGTGATGCTGCTTGCATAAAGCTACTCCATTGTATACTTTGTCCAGATCATATTCAGCCCAGGGTAAAATGTGAGCAGCATCAACACCTGGTTTCTCATTACAATCAGACGTAGGAAAACGGCCTCCACACATTACACAACGCTGATTATAAGCAGTACGAATTTCCTTTCTGAACTTTACACTTGCCGCGCCTCGTCGTCTTGCCCACACTTGCCACCTAATACGCTCGCGACGGCGTAATTCTATTTGCTCTGGCTCGATCTGCTCAAGCGAAACAGGCATTGCTTCAACAACCTCTCCAAGAGCGGAAAGCAGAGCTGGAACAACATCTGTTGTTGATGTGTAAGGAACTTCTAGTTCAGAACTGTACTTTTCCATGAGATCCTGTAGTTGCAGAACAAGACTGTTAGCAGATTTTGGAATAGGCGATTTAGCTTTGACATATGTCTCATGCTGATTTAGCAGATTCATAATATCGCGAGGAAAGAAGGTTCGTTGCTCCCAAATCTTCTTAATTTCTGCCATTCTTTTCAGGGCAGGTATTTGTTCGGCTTTGATTGTTTGGTTTTCACAATCAATGGTAGAAACCTCAGCAGTAAAAAAGGGATCACCTGGATTATAAATCACATTCCCAAATTGGATGTTCTTAATAATATAACCGTTATTTTGAAGGACTAATTCACCACCACCCATCTTTGCTTCTTCACGAATTGAAGGAGGCATTAGTAATGCATCAGCTAACTGGGTTGGTACTTGAGGATGAGCCCCCTTTGGGGCAACGCGCAAGCGATATTTTCCCTGATCTTTTGTTACCTTTACTTCCGTATATAACACAAATTCTCCGATTAGCAGCCTTATTGAGGTCTCCAATAAGTCGCCTGGTGACTGACCGCCAGGAGCATACTCTGAAAGCTCATACTCACCTCGTCCTCTACTCGGTTGAAAGGTAATACGCATAACATTATAACTCCTTCTACAAAAAAAGACGCCTCTTAATGAAACTGGTTATAAGGACTTCTTGTTAATCCTTCACGTTGAAGATGGTTGTCTTCATGATGAGATACTTAAATCCTCATCAGGCATCTCTTCGATCAACTCGCAGATACTGACTTTAAGCGCTTTGGCTATACGAGCAAGGATGTAAATGGAAACATCGTGATGCGGGTTATGGAAGAGGGCCTGCGTGGTGTTATAACTAACATCCGCCATTCTAGACAGCTTTGCCATGTTAATGTCTCTGGATTCTGCAACCTCACGAACCGTCAAACGCATCATTTTTCCCCTCATAGCGTATATCACATTTACTCTATCAGGCCTACCCTATTGGCGCAAGAGCTTTCTAAGGATTATGCTAAAGCAGTTACTCTCAAGACTAATCCTTTGAGAGGTTATTGACAACCCTTCTGGCAAGAACTTGCTAAGAGCCACAGGCAAACTAGTCTCCTTGAAGGTGCCCAACTGCACATTCTCTCTTTGGACAGATGACTAAAATGTGGTAGGATAGCCAGAGGTTGTGCTACAGCCATATCCAAAGGAGTATAATGTATGGACATCATCGACTTTTTTCGTCATGAACAGACGCGCTTACATCAGTGGATGCGCGAGGTCATCAAAGATCTGACCCCGCAGGAATGGCATGCTTTACCAGCCGGTACTGGCAATAGCATTGCCTTCCTTTTCTGGCACTCAGTACGCACAGAGGATAATATACTGCGCTTTATTTTACAGGGACGCCCACCGCTCTGGAACGAGGGCGGTTGGGCCGAGCGCCTGCAACTGCCCACGCGGGTTCAGGGCACAGGCATGAGCACCGATGATGCCCATACCTTTCAGATTAACGATATTGAACTATTTCTCACGTATGTTGAGGAGGTCTGGCGCGAGTACGAGACATATCTGGCCGGAATTACCGATGGCGGGGCCGAACTCTCAACGCACATTGTTAAAGTGAGGCCGCTGGGCGAGATGCCAGCGACTCTGGCAATTGGCCAGGTCTGCATTACCCATCTCTTCACTCATTATGGCGAGATGGCTCTCCTACGCGGTCAATTCGCAAAACAAGGAATGGTGCTTTAAGGATTTCCCTGCTTTTATGACAGCATATACAATGAAATAAAGCAGACCGGCAAGCTCCCGCTTGCTCGTTTTAAAAGCGCCTGCTTATTCTGGCAGAAGCCTGGCCAGTTCCAGGGCAAAGATCGTATAAGCGCGGTCGTTGAAGAGGGCGAAAATGACCAGACGCAAGCAAGTAGGCTTCTGCAGATGCTCAATCACAGTGCTTAGCGCGAGCGGCGCGGCCAGGGTCATAGGATAGCCATAGGCTCCAGTGCTGAGTGAAGGAAAGACAATACTCTTTACCTGATGCTCTTCCGCCAGGTTGAGACAGGTCTGATAGGCGCTGCGCAGCAGTTGCTCATCCTCGGGCTTCCCATCGTAGATCGGGCCAACCGCGTGAAAGATATACTTCGCCTGCAAATTGCCCGCGCTCGTGACTCTGGCGCTGCCAGTGGGGCAGCCTTTCAGCTTGCGGCACTCCTGCATAATACTCGGCCCGGCTGCGCGATGGATAGCGCCATCGACGCCACCACCGCCAGCCAGAGCCGAGTTTGCCGCGTTGACAATCGCCTCAGCCCGCACTCCAGTAATATCGCCATCAGAGAGCTTTAACGCAACCCCATTAATCATCCGTGTTGACATGCTTGCCTCCACCTTCTGAACGGTTGCGTCCTCTGACACATAATAGCTGTGATCATTACCATGTGCAGAGGACGCCATTTCATTTACCAAAGGCGCGCCGCGCGTTCCCTACCATAGCCTCGGCAGCAGGACTACAGTAGCAACCCGAACGGCTCCTCAAGCAGGCGTTTGACCTCCTGCAAGAAGCGCGCGGCCACAGCGCCATCCAGGGCTCGGTGATCTGACGAAAGTGTAACCTTCATCTGCTCGCGTACCACCACCTGTCCATCGACAACCGCGGGTGTGGGCGTGATCGTACCCACCGCCAGGATCGCCGACTCAGGCGGATTGATCACAGCAGTAAAACTATCAACTCCGAAACCCCCAAGATTGCTGACAGTAAAGGTACCGCCGCTTAGATCTTCCGGCTTAAGCTTGTTCGTACGAGCAGCATCAGCCAGGCGCCTGGTCTCGCGCGCAATCTCCAGAATACCGAGCTTATCCGCGTTATGTAGCACAGGCACAATCAAACCCTGCTCCAATGCCACCGCGACACCAATATGAATTTGCTTCTTCTGAAGCAACCTGTCCTCAGCGAACGAAACATTGACCTGCGGCATACGCAGCAGAGCGCTAGCCACGGCCTTGAGGATCAAATCATTGATGCTGACCTTAATCGGATTGGGATCAGTCGCCGCGTACGCATTGATCTGAGCGCGCAGTTCGCCTAGCTTGCTTGTGTCGATCACACTGGTGACATAGAAATGCGGCGCGCTCTGCATGCTCTGCGTCAGGCGTTTCGCGATAGTGCGGCGCATGGCGGTCAACGGAATTTCGACTACTTCAGCGGCGTCGATACCCATACCCAGCGACTGCGGCGCCGGGGCTGTGGCAAGCGCAGCAGCGGGGGCAGCCTGTGAGACAGCTGATTCGACATCCATCTTGATGATGCGCCCATTAGGACCAGTGCCACGGATCTGGCGATAATCAATGTGATGCTCTTCGGCCACTCTACGCGCCAGAGGCGAGATGAACACGCGCTCACCAGACGGAGCTGGCATAACCTGAGAAGCCGCTACGGAAGACGCGACGACTGGAGTCGGAGTCGAGATTGTGGCGACCGGAGCGGGAGTAAGAGCGGGGGCAACTGGAGAAGGATCTGCCGCGAGGAGTGGCGCGGATGGGCGCGTGGCGGCGGGCTTCTCCTGGCCTTTTTTGCCATTCTTCGTGGCCTTGCCATTACCACCACTACCCCCGTTGCCACCGCCACCAGTAGCGGCCTCGCCTGGCACCGGCTCGTCAACCGCGCCAATATACGCGATAGGCGTGCCAATCGGAGCCGACTCACCCTCGGCGACCAGAATCTTACGCAGCACACCACTGGAGAACGCCTCTATCTCGATATTAACCTTATCGGTCTCTACCTCAGCCAGCGACTCACCCTTCTTAACCTCATCCCCCTCGCGCTTGATCCAATGCAGGATCTTGCCTTCCTCCATGGTGTCGCCCATTTTGGGCATATCAACAGTCTTCATGACCAGATCTCCTATCCACGCACCAGCGCTGCTGGAACAATGCTCCGCACAGCGTTAACTACATCGTCTTTGCGTGGAATAGCCAGGCGCTCTAAAGGCTTGGAATACGGCATAGGCACATCGGCGCCCGCGACATGCTGAATGGGCGCGTCCAGGTAATCAAAACCGTGCTCGTAGATCAGCGCGGAAAGACCCTGGCCGGTTCCATAGTATTTCCAACCTTCTTCAGCGACCACCACGCGATTCGTCTTCTTGACCGAATCTAGAATCAGGTCGATATCGATGGGGCGCACGCTGCGCAGATCAATCACCTCGGCCTCAATGCCTTCTTTCGCCAGATCTTCCGCCGCTTGCAAGCAGACATGGACCATGCGCGAAAAAGAGATGATCGTCACGTGCTGACCTTCGCGCTTGACATCGCCACGGTCCAGCGGCAGTGTGTACTCCTCGCCCTCATCGGGAAGTTCGCCCTTGACATTGTAGAGTAGCTCGTGCTCAAAAAACAAGACAGGATTAGGATCGCGGACCGCCGACTTCAACATGCCCTTGGCATCATAAGGTGTCGCGGGAATCGCCACTTTCAAGCCCGGAATATGCGCGTAGAACGACTCCAACATCTGCGAATGCTGCGCGGCACGTTGCGCGCCGCCACCCACCGTCATGCGGAAGACAATCGGCACAGCGGGCTGTCCCCCAAACATATAGCGCATCTTAGCCGCGCTATTGATAATCTGATCGCTCGCCAGCAGACTGAAGTTGATCGTCATGATCTCAACAATCGGACGCAGACCCATCAGGGCCGCGCCGATACCCGCGCCAGTAAAAATCTCCTCGGCCAGCGGGGTATCGCGCACGCGCTTTTCACCGAACTCCTCGATCAGCCCCTTGGTCACAGCATAGGTCCCGCCGTAGCCAGCGATATCTTCGCCCATGATAAAAACGCGTTCGTCGCGCGCCATCTCTTCGCGAATGGCCTCGCGTAACGCATCGCGGAATGTTACAGTACGCATGGTGGCTCTATTACCTCTCATATCTATAGGAGAGAGCAGTGGAACCATCAACCATAATATCGGTGTAGAGTTCCTCCGGCTCAGGAAAAGCGCTGTTCTCCGCAAACTCCGCAGCCTCGTCGGCCACCTGAATAGCCTTCGCGTCATTTTCAGTAAAGTCCGACTGAGCGGCCTGGCCTGCCTCCAGCAAGTGCTTCTCGAAAATGCCCAGCGGGTCACGCGTGGTGCGCCATTTTTCAGCTTCTTCGCGCGTCCGATAGTACGTGGGATCTGTCATCGAATGGCCACGGAAACGATACGTTTTGATCTCCAACAAGACCGGCCCTTTGCCGCCGCGTGTATGCTCGACCGAGCGTGTAGCGGCTTCGTAGACTTTAAGCACATCCATACCATCAACCTGTTCAGCGGGAATACCGTGAGCAGCTGCGCGAGGGAGCAGTGAATCCACGGCCCAGGCCTTCTCAACAGCCATGCCCATCGAATACTGGTTATTCTCGCACACAAAGATTATGGGAAGTTTCCAGAGCGAAGCCAGGTTTAATGACTCATGGAACGCACCTTCATCCACCGCCCCATCTCCGAAGAAAACCATCGTTATCTCGTCACGGCCCTCATATTGAGCGGCCAGAGCTATCCCTGTCGCGATAGGCAACTGCGCCGCTACAATCCCGTTGCCTCCCATCATACCCACCTCATTGCTCCACATATGCATCGAGCCGCCCTTGCCCTTGCTGCACCCGTCAATTTTCCCAAATAACTCGGCCATTACCTCATTAGGAGTCATACCCTTGAGCAGAGCATGACCATGCTCACGATAGCTGGCCAGCACCTTATCGTCTTTACGCAGCGGAGTAATGCACCCTACACCTACTGCCTCCTGGCCAATATACAGGTGCATAAAACCGCCTATCTTCCCACGCGTGTATTCCTCTGCACTCTTCTCTTCAAAACGACGCAAAAGCGCCATCTTATAGTGCATCTCTAGTAATTGGGCTCGGGTAAGTCCCGCTAGCGTTGCGTTGCTAATCGCCATAGGCCCCTCTTTCTTCTGTCCTGTCTTCTGTGTTCTGTGTGGTGTTCTGAAATGTCTGACTGATGTACCGCGTTGTAACAGCAAGACTTTGCGCTTTGCACAGCGTTGTGACGTATCGATATTCCTATTTTACCCCATCTCCTGCTAAGATTGTAATAGTTCTGCTAGCTAGCTAACAGATCTTCCCTTCAGGGCAGGAAGACAGGCTAATTTGCCAGGCAACTTGATTGCATCTCAAACATAATCCCTTGAGAATTCTCCAAATGCAAGGCTTCTCAATTAGAGTACAGAATACACTTACCGCAGGCTTTCCGACCACCCCCAAAAAGTACTAGACAGCACAAAGAGATTGTGTGGCACACGCGCAGACAGCGCAGCTGCTGGCGCCCATCACACAATCTCTTTGTCTCTTACGAGAGGTAATTACGTACGTTTTGCGGCAGCGAGTCAAACAAACACACTACGAACGATTATTTAACAACGGCTTCTGAAAGTTCTTTGCCGGGAGAGAAGCGCACACGATCCTTCGCAGGTACCTCGATTGTCTGGCGGTTACGTGGGTTGACGCCCTTACGAGCTGCGCTCCTTTTGACTTTGAACGAGCCAAAACCGACCAGACGGACTTCATGACCGCTCTGGAGCTCCTCACGGATTCCATCCAGGAGTGCTTCCAGAACCTCGCCCGCCTTCTTCTGCGTGAGATCTGCCTGCGCGGCTATGCGCTTGGTTAGTTCCTGCCGACCAACGATGGTCGCCTCGCTTTTAGTTGTGGCCATGGTATATCCTCCTTACAACGATCAACACACGTCGCTTCCCATCCCCAACAGGTTATTGTTGGGCCTGTAGAGCGGCTTCACAACTCACTGCCGTTAACGAGTATAGCATGCGAATTTGGGAAATACAAGTGTATCAGCCTGCCTGGGAGCTAGCTTGATGCCCTCACCTAGCCTGAGAAGCTGTTTCGCAGTTGATAGATAATGAGAAAATTGGCCTGTCAGGCGGGCTGAAAAGGTTTTGCAATATAAATCATTCAAATAGTTGATACCCTCAAATCAGAACTTCACAAAATATTTTAGAGGTGATACGAGTCAGTCCTGATTTTTAAGTCTTTACAAAGCAGGGTTGTTAAGCGTCATGCTTGATTTTGCAAAATCAGGCCAAAACAGTTTTTGCCTCCCCGCCCCTTGTGTTTTGCAGAGATTTGGGATCATTCATAAACCGGACGGAGCGCGCAGTGTCCTCGCAAAATCTTTCTCGGCAGGGTAGGTAGGTAGGAAAAAGACTTTTGCATAGCCCTGCCCATATTGCTATGTATATTGCCATATTTCAACAATGGATGGTATACTTGAAACCGTAAATATATCCGGTTGATTATCTCTCTCGCATGGCTTTTTCGGCTTTTAAGAAAATTGGTGCTTGTTCTACTATTCTCTATTTAACAGGCCATGTTCTACCCAACAATTTAGAAACCAGGGCATTTCCTGGCAAAAGAATATGGTTAGAAGGAACTATATATGCGTGCTTCTCTGTTTGCCCGCAACGGGCGGAAGCCAAACGCGCAACAAGTATGGAAATCGCAGTGGCCAGTGCTCTTGAAACGGTCACGATTAAAACAGCTATTTCTGCGACGGCCAGCGTTAAAACGGCCATTCTATCTAAACTGGACGCGCCAGCGCTGGCTCCATCTTGGTGCCATCTTTTTCCTTTTGGCTATGGTCTGGATTACTTTCAATCCCGTACAGGCCAGCATCGCGGCACACACACAGGCCACGGTCAATACAGGATGCCAGAATCTAGCGTATAGTTCAAATGGCGATCCCTATCCTCTCTGTCCAGGACCGTCTCCAAGCGCTGGAGGCAACTGCGTCTGGTGGGCCTGGGATCAGTGGCACTCGCTAGGCTATAATCTGCCTGTCAACTGGGGTAATGCTGCTGATTGGGTTGTCAATGCGGAACGCTTTGGCCTGGCGGTGGGCACACTCCCCCGCGCTGGTTCACTGGCCGTTTTCCCCGTCGCTGATGGCGTCTGGGCCTATGGAAGCGCTGGACACGTGGCTTTTGTAACATGGGCGAGTTCAGACAGTCAGACTTTCAATGTGACTTATCAAAATTACGGTGATCCTACACCTATGTACGCTGGCCATGCATATAATGTCTCCTATATCAATCAAGCACGTTTCCAGAATGGCCAGCTACGTTTTATTTATTTCCCCAAATCGATTGATCAAACCGCTTTTCTAAAACTTCCTGGCGTCTCAAGCGATAGCTCTACCAGCGTTGGTAGCGCAAATGCGCAGGTGGATAATACGAGCGCAAATGGTACGCTGAGCGCGAGCCGGGTCGGTCTTGGCCTACCTCCAGGCGCCTACGATCAGGAGTTTACCACTGACTTTAGCGGCAATGGCTTTACCGATCTCTTGCTCTATAGCCGCCAATCAGGTCGCCTGGATATCCTGGCTCTAAGCTATCCCTACGAGAAATATGCTCCTCGCGTGCTGCATAATAACTTGCTTAATGATCCCGAAGCAGAGCTTCAAGAACCCTACCGCGTGAGTTTGCAGGATGCAAAAACTCCCGCGAATGGCTGGGGAGCAAATCTAGAAATTCACCTCGGCGATTTTACGGGCAGCGGACACACGGAGATTCTGCTGTATGATCGCGTGTCAGGTCAGATGCAAATCCTGACCCTAACTCCTCAACTGACGATTGATAAACACATCATGCTTAGTGGCTGGGGAGCTGGCTGGGAACTCTACACTGGACAATTTGACGGGAAACATACGAATCTACTGCTCTATAAACGCTTTGCGATCCCAACATCCGTACCGTCGTCCAATAATCCTGCTTCCAATAATCCTGCTTCCACGGGAACAACGACAGGCTCGTCCAACCATAGCACGACGCCAACGGCCTGTAAGACGCCCACATCTACACCTACGTCGCCTGGTCCAACCGCGAGTCCCACTGCCACTCCAAGCGTGACGCCGTCACCCACTGCCACTCCATCGCCTACGGTTACACCGTCGCCAACTCCCACGGTCACGCCGTCTCCTATAGTTACTCCATCGCCCACGGCTACGCCAACTCCCACGGTCACGCCGTCTCCTACAATTACGGCAACAAAGACGCCGACACCAGTATCTTGCTCAACACCTACCCCGTCGCCGTCACCCAGTCCTACTGCTAGCCCAAGTCCCATTGTCAGTCCTAGCCCTACTGTCAGTCCTAGCCCTACTGTCAGTCCTAGCCCCACTGCCAGCCCAAGTCCTACTGCCAGCCCAAGTCCTACTGCCAACCCAAGTCCTACTGCCAACCCAAGTCCTACTGCCAGTCCAAGTCCTGCTGCCAGTCCAAGTCCTACTGCCAGTCCAAGTCCTGCTGTCAGTCCAAGTCCTACTGCCAGTTCTAGCCCTGCTGTCAGTCCCAGCGCCACCGCCAGCCCCAGTCCGCATGGCTACACGAAGGGGAGCACGAGCGCGCAGGCAGGCAATTATCAAAACCAGATCAGCCTGGCTTTGCCTGCTGCTGGTGGCGAGCCTGAAGATAGCAGCGGGAAAACGCCGACCGGTTGGAGTACCTCTGGTCTGACCGCTGATATCTTGCTGGTCAGCCTGGCAAAAGACTTTACAGTCAGCACAACACAGGAATATTCGCTCTGGCACAATTCCTGGGAGGTCTATATCGGTCGCTTTGTGAACGCGAGCCGTGATGGCATCTTCCTCTATGACCGTATCTCTGGCGAAGCTCGCTTAATCGAATATGGATCGAACCTTGGGCTGGCCCAGTTTCAGTTTATACATGGTCTGGGCAGCAATTGGGAGGTCCATACAGGTGACTTCAGCGGTCAGGGACAGGCCCAGATTTTCCTGTACGATCCAATCAGCGGAGGCGCGCAGGCACTGGTCCTCGATAAAAAGTTAGCTGTAGCGAGCCAGATCGCTTATGCTAGCATCGGCACAGGTATGGTACTTTATATAGGCCATTTCGGGCTGCCCACGCTTAGCATAATGCTCTATAATCCGCAACACTCACTGAGCACGTTCATGGCCTTTGATCCACAACTTAACATCGCGCACCAGGCAATCGTCCAGAGTTGGGGGCCGACCTCGCAAGTTCTGGTTGGCTCGTTTCTGGATCACGCGCTTTGCCAGGAACAGCATACCTGCGCCACAGGGGACGATATTCTGATACTCAACCGCCTCTCAGGCCTGGTTCAGCAATATATTTTCTCTTTTGGCAATCAGTTCAGCGTCTATGATAACCGCATCCAGAGCTTCTTGCGCGAGGGCACTGCCGCAACGGTCAGCATTTTTCCCGTAGATGCCAGCCTGTTCAGTCTGTTAACATCCGAAGACAGCACCATCCATAATGAAGAGTTATATTAGCGCTTGTGAACAAGAGAGGACCCGGTAACCACGCGGTTACCGGGTCCTCTCTTGTTCACAAGCGCTAATACATTCCGCGAGACGCCGCAGGAGTTGAACACTCTCTCTAAGAAAGAGCAAGATGGGAGAATTTTTTTCTCTTTTGTTGTGTTATATTCTAAGTCAAAGCACCAGCCCTCCGGGCTGAGGGGTGTCTTTCTTAAAATGTGTAATCAATGGTAGCCTGAAAGAGGCGATCACAGCGTAAGGACGTGTTGCATGTCAAATAAACCAGCCATTCTGGCTGAAGGACTCTATAAATCTTATGGCAAAACACATGCTCTGGCGGGACTTGACCTGGCGGCGGAAGAAGGAACAGTTCTGGGTCTACTTGGACCCAATGGCGCTGGCAAGACGACTGCTGTGCGTATTCTGACCACTCTGCTAAAGCCTGACAAAGGTCATGCAGAGGTGGCCGGTCTCGATGTCGTCAAACAGGCAGCGGAGTTACGCGCGCGGATTGGCCTGGCGGGTCAATATGCCGCTGTCGATGAAAACCTGACCGGGTATGAAAACCTCACAATGTTTGGGCAACTCTATCACCTCTCCGGTGCAACAGCCAGACAACGTGCTAGCGAATTACTCGCGCGCTTTGATCTGGTAGATGCCGCCAGGAAGCTGGTTAAAACGTATTCAGGTGGTATGCGTCGGCGCCTGGACCTCGCCGCGAGTTTGATCGTCGCGCCTCCTGTCCTTTTCCTGGATGAGCCAACAACTGGCCTTGATCCACGCGGGCGTCTCGCTATGTGGGATATCATCAGTGGCCTGGTCTCAGATGGCACAACGGTTCTGCTTACTACGCAGTATCTAGAGGAAGCTGACCTGCTCGCTCAGCAGATCGCGGTCGTCGATCGCGGTCGCGTTATCGCCAGGGGTACAGCAGATGAACTAAAAACGCTGGTCGGCGGCGAACGTCTGGAATTTACAGTCTCTCTCGGTGGCGATATCAACGCCGCCCTCCTGGCAGTCCAGGCCTACAGTTCCGGCGAGATCCAGATTAACGCCGAGCGTCGCCACCTGGCTGTTCCAGTGACAAATGGGGCGCAACAACTGGCCGCCGTTGTGCGCGATCTCGATGCCGCGCAGGTTCCCCTGGACGACCTCGCTCTGCGGCGTCCCACCCTGGATGATGTGTTTCTCAGCCTGACCGGACATGCCGCGACTGAAGAAGAAACGCTCGCTGAAGCTGAAGCTGCTCGCTCACTGGTAAGGAGTGTCTGATGGAAAGTAGTCTTATCCCGCGCACAGAGCGTCTTACAGCGCCGACGCGCCCCGCGCTCTACTGGACCCTGGCTGACGCGCTGATTCTGGCCAAACGCCATCTGGTCCAGATCCCGCGTATTCCCGAAGAACTGATTTTCGCCACAATTCAACCCGTGATGTTTGTTTTGCTCTTCCGCTATGTCTTCGGGGGCGCTATTGCGATCTCTGGTACAACTTATGCCAATTACCTGATGGCAGGTATTTTTGGACAAACTGTGATTTTTGGTTCAACCTCTACAGGAATTGGCCTGGCGTTTGATATTCAGAAGGGGCTGGTTGATCGCTTCCGCTCTCTGCCTATGGCGAAATCGGCAGTGCTTACCGGGCGCATCATCTCCGATATTGTACGCAACACGGTGATAATCATCGTCATGTGGATTGTAGGTGTCCTGGTCGGCTTCCGCCCGGAGGGAAGCATCTTTGCCTGGCTCGGAGCGGTCGGGCTCCTGCTCTTCGCCAGTCTCGCCTTCTCGTGGATTTCGGCCACGATCAGTCTGTCTGTAAGGAGTGTCGAGGCGGCACAATCCGCCAGCTTCATCTGGCTTTTTCCTCTCACTTTTGCCAGTAGCGCCTTTGTGCAGACGAGCACTATGCCGACCTGGTTGCGCATTTTCTCCGAGCATCAGCCTGTCACGCTGCTCGTTAACTCGGTGCGCGGGCTATTGCTTAATCATCCTGATGCCGCAACCATCTGGCAGACGCTGGCCTGGTATATTGGCATCCTTGTTGTCTTCACGCCCCTGGCAATCTGGGTCTATAGTCGCCGTATTGCACGCTAAATAGTAGTTATTCTAAGCAATATATGAGAGATCCCGGATTTCGCTGAAATCCGGGATCTCTCATATATTGCTTAGAATAATAATTATAGCAGTGTATAGAGAATGATATCTTGCTCTGTATGTTCCTGCTTCAACTTTCCCTGCAAGCGTAGATACTCCAGGTGAGCCAGGATCTCCGCCACGGCCATGCGCAGCATCTCGTGATTTTCCAGGCGGCGATTGGGAAACATCGAGCGCGTAAGGTCAGCAGCATTGCGTGGCCCCTCCTTGAGCAGATTCATGACTTGCGCCAGGCGTTCGTCGTGATGATGGATAATCTCTCGTACGCGTGTGCCCAGGCCCTCAAATGGCTCCCCATGGCCTGGCAAGACAAGACTGGCAGGCAGCTTCTCGACTTTGTGCAGCGAATTTAAATAATCATCCAGCGGATTCATCCGATCGCCCTGTGAATACAGGCCGACATTGGGTGTAATGCGCGGCAACACGTGATCCGCTGCCAGAAAAATCCCATCGCGCTCGCGGAAGAAGACTATCTGGCCATCTGAATGTCCAGGCACCCAGATCACACGATAGTTCTCGTCAGCCAGTTCGAGCCTCTCTCCATCCTCTACCAACGTAAACATCTCGTGTGGCGGCACGTTCAAAATCGAGCGTACAGCCTTGGGATCAGTCTGGGTATACCAGAGGTGCGTATTCTCCAGTCCATGCTGTTGGAAGAAGTGGGAAACGCGTCCGAAGCGCTCGGGCATCGTACCATCCCAGATAATGCGCAGGCTCCTCTCATCGATCGCGTGCATATACACGCGCGCCCCACTCTGCTCCTGCAACTCGCCAGACAGGCCAATATGGTCAGGATGATGATGAGTTAAGACAAGAGCCTGCAGGTTAGCCACACTCAGACCAGCTCGCTCCAGACCAGCAGCAAAGGCCGCGCGCGCCTCAGGTGTGCCCATCCCGGCATCGATAAGCACCCACCCAGCCGAGCCAACCAGGGCATAAACGTTGACGGTGCGTAGCGGAAAAGGAATTGGAATGGTGATTTTCCATATACCAGGAACAACCTCGCGTGCTTCGGGCAAGGGTTCATCGGCGCGGTGCGGCTGCGTTGGTGGAGATTTTTGCATCAGAGAGATCCTTTGTATGTGCTCAACTATTCGCTGATAAAGCCATGGAGTCGCTCGGCTCCGAGCAACTCCATTTGATTGTATGGTTTTTTCAAGTCAGGTGTCAACGTTGCAAATCTCTTCAAAACACAAGGGGTAGCTCGTGCTGCTTAGAAAAAAGCAGGGATCACTCATGTATGGAATTATGCGCTTGGAGCCCAGGATACGCTCTTGCTCAGGGACAGCCTGTTGGTTAAAACCCTCCCCAGGCGCTTGAGAAGTAGATTGTTAAGTTTATTCAGCTTGTCATCAAATCCATGACAGCGATTTCAGGGCGACAGTCAAAACGGACAGGCTTATCGAGTACACCAAGGCCACGGTTGGTGTAAAGTTGCATATTTTCGATATGATAGAGGCCGCTCGGATACTTATGCGAGAGGGGAGGTGTGAAGACAGGACCATGGAAAGGAATACAGACCTGACCTCCGTGTGAATGGCCGGAGAGTTGGAGATCAATGCGCTGGTTAGAGGCCGCGATATCGGCGAAGTCTGGCTCGTGGACGAGCAGGATGGCCGCGCCCTGCTCTGGAATTGACGAGGTTAACTGGCTTAAAAGGGGGCGATGGCTGGCGACTGGCGCGGGCGTGCCTTCGTTGGTGGGCCAGAGATCATCCATGCCAATGATGTGCAACATCTGCTCGCCGCGCTGGATGGTCTGGACTTTGTTGCTCAGTTCCTGGACATGGCCGAGGCGCAGGCAGCCGCGAATCCACTCTTCACCGGCTGGATGGTCGTGGTTGCCTAAGACTCCTAAAACGCCATCCCTGGCGTGCAACTGGCCTAATTTGGCCAGGCTATCCTCCAAACCAGGCAGATAGTTTGTGACAAAATCACCCGTAATGACGATCAGATCAGCCTGCAATTGATTTACCGCCCTGACAATATCTACCAGGCGCTGCGTGGTCATAAATGCCTGGTCGGCATGGAGATCGCTAATTTGTACCAGGCGGTAGCCATGAAAAGCGCTGGCAAGATGGGGCAAGCGCATCTGTTGATGAGTGATATCGATCCAGCCAGGTTCAATATTACGCGCATAATAGTATGTGCCAGCTCCCAGAGCACCACTGGCCAGGGGGGTCGCAAGAGCGCTAACCAGGCAGCCGCGTAAGAATGTGCGTCTATTGGGCTGCACTGCTGCTTTCTCTACAGATCCAGAAGAAATAGAGCGGTCTTCTATCTTTGACATAGTGATAAAAAGCAATCCCTTCATCCAGATGATATAAGAATAATTAGCTTTGCAAAGTTACACTACTTGCAGCCTCGTTTTTTAGATAAAGTGGGTCAAGCTAATGGTCAGATGCGTCAGCCAATTTTACGTCGGGCTGGCGTTATGTACATATACGTTTTTCACAGATGTGGGTTACTGCGCGGCCAGTTTGATAGCCAGAATGGTTGAAGCGACCCCTATGAGCTTAATACATAGACACCAGCAAGGGGAGGCAGGAATAAAACATATGCCTTTAGCACGCCAGCTATGAACGAATGTCGCTTTCATCTCTTCTCAAGTAGAGAGAGCTGTGGTATATTATATGGGAATTTTTATATTAAAAAGCTACGTAAGAAGTAAGATAAGAGTTCCTTATAAAGGTGAGAACATCTCATTAAAGTGATTTTTCTGGTAGAGACAGTTAAGTGCTAACCAGGGAGAGACAATATGTTAGAGCGTAAACAGCTCGGTCACTATCGCTTGATTCAGCGCATTGGTGGTGGAGGTATGGGAGAGATCTACCTGGCCCAGGATACACGGATTGAGCGCCAGGTTGCTCTTAAGGTGGTTCGCGCCGAGGTCGATCCATATCCAGACGCGGTATCAACCGCGGAGATGCAACGGCTTTTCTTGCGCGAGATGCAGGCAATTACCAGGCTTGACCATCCACATATTTTACCATTATATGATTTCGGCGAAGAACGAGATGGCAATCATATTGTGACCTATATGGTTATGCCCTATCGCCCAGAAGGCTCGCTGAACGATTGGCTACAAAAGCGCGGCAGTGTTGTGCGCTTGTCTTTTCAAGATGTTGCGTATTTTGTAGCTCAGGCAGCTGAGGCGCTCCAGCATGCCCATGACCACTCCCTGATTCACCAGGATGTTAAAACAAGCAACTTCCTCGTGCGTGACCATCCCGGTCTGCCCTTGCCTGATCTGCTGCTGTCTGATTTTGGCATCGCGCGAGTCATGTCCGCGACCTCAACGGCGAGCCAGAGCGTGAGAGGGACACCAACCTCGATGGCGCCTGAGCAATGGCAGGGTCGCCCTGAGCTAGCAACGGACCAGTACGCGTTGGCGATTATGGCCTACGTGCTCCTGGCTGGCCGTCCGCCCTTCACCGGACGTATGGAACAGCTATTGCATCAGCACCTTTCCATTCAACCTGTAGCGCCAAGCACGTTTAACTCCGCCATTCCAGCCGATCTGGATACAGTAATCTTAACGGCACTGGCGAAAGAATCGAGCCGGCGCTTTGGCTCGGTCACGGCCTTTGCGCGTGCCTTCCAGCAGGCTGCTGCAGTACCCGGGCTGGCGTTGCCGTTCGCGGGCAATGCTTCGACGCCTGCCCCCTTGCAGGGTGCGCTATCTCAGCAACCACCTGTGCCTCCCGCTGGATTACCGGCTTATTCATCCCCAAACTATGGCGCCTCTTTGCCACCAGCCCCACCTTTCGCGGCGCCGAACAGTGGCATGCCCCCGCAGGTCGCGCCGTGGCCTGGCTCGGGTGCTTCTGCCCCGCAGTGGCCAGTTGTACCACCGGCCACGCCTTATCCACTCGCGCATAGTTCGCCAGCACTGCCAGCAGCCACGCCATCCTCACCTTATATAGCGCAGGGCAACTCGGCGCCGTATCTGCCTACTCTGCCACCCGCGGCGCAAGTCGCGCCATATTACCCGCCACAGTCAGCAGTTGTGCTGCCACCGACGCTGGAACAGCCCCCTGCGCCCTATGCGCCGCCGCCGCCGCAAGCAGTTTACCAGTCTTATCCACAATTCTCGTATCCTCAGACAGGCGCATCCCAGCCAGGCAGCATGGGTCCTGGCGAGAACGCCCAAACGCTGCGTTCCAGGCGCCTCCTCTGGGCACTTGTCGCGAGCTGTATAATTGTGGTATTGATCGTTTCTGGGGTAATCGGCGTAAACGTTTACCAGAACCACACCTCTGATCTTAATACTGCATCTACGGCAAACGCACAGTCCACCAGCGCCGCGCAGAATACCGCAATCGCTCAGGGAACCCTGGTTGTGCAATCGACAGCAACAGCGATTGCGGGTCAGGCTACCGCCAGTGCGCAGGGTACTGCCAACGCACAAGCCTCAGCTACAGCTCAGATTATGGCTAATAACCCCTATCCTTCATACATGTCAGGCAGCGGAACACTGACACTTATCGACTCGCTGCAAGGTGCTGGCCACTGGCAGAGCGCCAGCAATAGCAGTTTTGGAGGAAGCTGCCAGTTTAGTAATGGAGCACTTCATATCTCCCAAACCAAAGCCAATAGCTTTTACTATTGTGAAGACGACACATCATTTAGCAACTTCGCGGTAGAGGTGGAGATGACAATCATACGCGGTGATTGCGGCGGCGTGGTGATACGGGCTACGGGGAACAAGATGTATTATTTCAGCGTGTGCTCAACTGGAACCTATAGTGTCTGGAAATATGTTGACAATAATGGCTCAAACGCGAGCGAATTGAAATCCGGCAGTAGCGGAATCAATGCGAATAGCACCAATAAGGTCGGTATTGTCGCCAATGGAGGCTCAATCACGCTCTACGTCAATCAGCAATCGGTAACCTCCATCAATGATGGGAGCTATGCCAGTGGCTATATCGCCTTTTCCGCCGAAGACACAACAAACTCAACCGAGGTTACTTATGCTAACGCGCGTGTCTGGGTATAAACTATGAGCCATGCCTGATTATTGGAAAAAGGGCTTTGCCCGCGGCACAAACTAAAAACGGGCCTGCGTTTCCATTTTCCAATAATCAGGCATGGACTATACGATCTGCGGCATGCGCTTCTGAGCTTCGGCTACGGCTTCGGCGGGATACTCATAATCCTCCAGTTTACCAGAGAAATAGGCATCGTAGGCAGCCATATCAAAATGACCGTGGCCACTGAGATTAAAGAGAATCACACGTTCCTGGCCAGCTGCTTTTGCCTCCAGGGCCTCGTTGATCGCGGCGCGAATGGCGTGGCTGCTTTCAGGAGCAGGAATAATGCCCTCGGCGCGCGTGAACTGAATCGCGGCCTCGAAGACGCTGCTTTGATGATAAGCTTTGGCATCGATAATGCCTTCATCATGCAGCAGGGAGATCAGCGGAGCCATACCGTGATAGCGCAAGCCACCAGCGTGAATGCCAGGAGGCATAAAGTCGTGGCCCAACGTATGCATCTTGACAAGTGGAGTCATCCCTACGGTATCCCCAAAGTCGTAGGCATAGACGCCGCGTGTCAGGCTGGGGCAGGCCATTGGTTCCGCGGCCAGGAAGCGCGTCTTTAGCCCTTTACGGCGTGCCTCGCCGATGAAAGGAAAAGCCAGCCCGGCAAAATTGCTGCCGCCACCTGTGCAGCCAATGACAATGTCAGGATAGTCGTTAGCCTGCGCGAATTGCAGCAGCGCCTCCTGGCCCACAACTGTCTGGTGCAACAGGACATGATTGAGCACACTGCCCAGAGCATACTTGATTGTACCAGCGCTCTTTGCCGCGACCTCGACAGCCTCGCTGATGGCGATGCCCAGGCTACCGGGGCTATTGGGATCACGCGCCAGAATGCCGCGCCCGGCGTCGGTCAGGTTCGTCGGGCTGGCGTGAACAGTGCTGCCAAAGGCTTCCATCAGGTGCCTGCGATAGGGTTTCTGCTGATAGCTAATCTTGACCATGAAGATCTCAACTTCTACCCCAAAGAAAGCTCCGGCCATCGCCAGCGAAGAACCCCACTGGCCCGCGCCCGTCTCGGTAGAAATTTTCTGGATACCCTCCTGCTTATTGTAGTAGACCTGTGGCACAGCAGTGTTCGGCTTGTGACTACCAGCAGGACTAACACCTTCGTATTTATAGTAAATACGCGCGGGCGTATCCAGTACCTGCTCCAGACGGCGCGCCCGGAAAAGGGGGCTAGGACGCCACTGGCGATAAACATCTCGCACTGGCTGCGGAATCTCGATATAGCGCTCAGTGCTAACCTCTTGCATAATAATCGCCATGGGAAAAAGCGGTGCGAGATCAGCCGGGCCGACCGGCTGATGGGTCCCAGGATGCAAGACTGGCTCGGGCGGACGTGGTAGGTCTGCCGCGATATTGTACCAGGTCTGAGGCATCTCATCTTCATGCAAAATATACTTGACGTGCGTATTGTCGGGCATGGTATGCTCCTCTTTGAACAGGGAAATAAGCAAGAACAACGCCGACGCTTCCCTGATCGATATCAGAAACGGGTTCTCTCGATTATACCACCTCTGGATTTAAGCAGAAGGCCAGTAGAGGAAACCAGAAAGACTGCTTAAACGTCACCTACTTGCTTTGCAAGACCTCTCCCCACAGAGTGTGAAAAAGTGGAGCGTGATCCCTGATTCTTGCCCCACATGATTTCAACTTCCGACTCTGCCTGTTCGTATAGATAAGTGGAGATGTGCGCGCCATAGGCGGTTAAGGTTGACAGCAGTGACGACGCACCCTACAATACATGCACTAAGACATGTGTAATCTTGCGAATTTTGACGCAGGAATGAGGAAGGTCCATGCCGCGTTGTCCTAATCCTCGGTGTAGTACCGATTATCCACCAGGCACTTTTAAGTGTGTCAAACTCAACTGCCAGTGCCTACTGCCAGAAACGATCATCGCTGGTCGTTATCGCATTGAAACGCTGCTGGGCCTGGGTGGTATGGGCGCGGTCTATCGCGCTAGCGATACATTCGAGATGCAGCAAGTGGCCCTGAAGGTGATTCAGGCCGCAAGCCGCAATATGGATGACGCTACAGCGGTGGAGCGCTTTCGTCGCGAGGCGCGCTACGCCCATCAACTCAAACATAAGAACATCGTACCGGTGCTTAATTTTGGTCAGGATGGTCCACTGCTCTATCTGGTGATGCCGCTGGTAACTGGGGGCACGCTAAAAGATCTGTTGAAGGCGGAAAAGCCGCTACCATTACCGCTAACCCTGCGCTATCTACATGATCTGGCTGAGGCAGTGGACGCGATCCACGCCCACCCTCTCAAGGTGGTACATCGCGATATCAAGCCCTCGAATCTGCTGATCCATCAGGAAGACGGGCGCCTGGTCATCGCTGATTTTGGGATCGCGCGCGCGATGCAGAAAGAGCGTCCCCTGACCCAGAGCGGTTGGGCGCTGGGTTCCGAGCACTATACCGCGCCGGAACAAGGTCACGGCAAAGCCGAGCCTGCCAGCGATATTTACTCGTTAGGCGTTGTAACCTACCAGCTCGTAACGGGCCTGCTGCCTTTCCAGGCGATTGTACGCAGCCGCGCGGCCAAGCTACCTTCTCCCAGCGAGCTAAATCAGGACCTGCCCGCGGCTGCCGATGATGTGATCTTTCGCGCAATCGACAACGATCCACTCAAGCGTTATGCTACAGCTCACGACTTTATTGGGGCTCTGGAGACCGCGATCCAGTTACAACACAGTAGCTCATCTGAGCCAACACGTATCGAGGGGGTAGGCAACGTCAACGTGATGGTACGCGCGATTATCCCAGAAAATCCGTGTAGCGTCTGCGGGCAGGAGAACCGCAGTAGTTCACGCTTCTGTCGCCGCTGCGGTCATCGCCTGGATGATACCTCGCCATTGGTTACTGATGTCTGCCAGGTAGGCTATGTCAGCGATACCGGGCGCAAATATGTAGCTGAGACCAACGAAGATATGCTACTAATTGTGCAGGGGCTCTGCGCCAATCTGGCACCTCCGCCTCGACCCTTTGGACTCTTCACGGTCGCCGACGGTCTGCGCGACCAGCAGGGCAAATCCGCCGGCGGGCACGAAGCCAGCCGTCTGGCAATAGAGACTGTGGCAGATGTGCTCCTGCCGCTGCTGGCAACACCGCTGCCTTCGGCCTCGTATACGCCGGCAAGCAGGAACAGTTCGCAGATCTCACAACCCGGACAGGGCTATAAACCGTCATCTTTGCCCGATGCGACGCTTGAGGTGTGGATGCGCGAGGGCGTGCGCCGGGCTGGCCAGGTGATCTATCATTGCAATGCCGACTATGAGACTGCTATGGCCAGTACCCTGACTATGGCACTGGTCTACAAGCATCACCTGCATATTATGAGCATTGGCGATTGCCGCGCCTATCACTATAGGCCTGGTGGCACGTTGCGTTGTCTGACCTCCGATCACACGCTGGCCGCGAATCTGGTCCAGGCCAAACTTTTGCAACCCGATGAAGTCTATAATAGTTCAAAAAACAAGCATCTTTACCGCTTCCTGGGTCAGACTAACTTTGTGCAGCCTGACTATTTCGACCAGGAGGTCGAGGCCAACGATCTGATCTTACTCTGCACCAATGGTCTCTGGCATATGCTGCGCGATAGCCGTTTGCAGGAACTCCTCGCCCGCGATGGCGATCCTCAGAAGTTAGCGCGCACGCTGGTTGACGAGGCCAATCTCGCTGGGGGTGAAGGAAATATTAGCGTGATTTTGATCCGCGTGCAATAAACGCCCGCTATCTAGGCTGTCAATTGCCAGGAGACAGAGGCATTGTTGTTATGGCTCAAGCCATAAGCGAAAACCAGGGTAAAGGCATGCTGGTTTTTGGGTACCTCATAGGCAACCTCTGCCACAAGCGTGCTGTTAGCATTCACCGTGCCATCGGGCGGGCGGTGAATATTGGTATCTCCTCCTGTTTCGTGCAAGTGCAATCCATTGGGGCCATCCAGGGTAAACTCAAGAAAGCTGACAAGTGTGAGCGCTTGACCTGAGGTGTTTTTGAGCGAGAGATTAACCTCCAGATAAGTATTGTTGGGATTAGGGGCGATCAGGCTGGAGATCGTTTCTCGTATGCTTGTGATGGTAGCAATCCAGTCAGTGCCAGCTTGAACTGGCGTGCCAATACCATGAACGCCGTCAGGGGTAGGTGTACTGCCGGGCGCGCTGGGAACAGGCGTCACTCCACTAATAGTAGAGGTACCCTGCGTGGTGGAGGTGCCAGTTGGAGAGGGACCCCCGCGCGAGCGCAGCGCGAAAATGCCACCAATGCCTCCAATCACAACCAGCACACCTAGCACCAGAAGCATGATTAATACTGTGCGAGAGAAGCGCCTGGGCCGTACTGGTGGCGGCGGCTGAGTTGGACCAGGCCCAGACCAGTTCGCGGGGGTGCCTGCTTGCGGTCGTGGAGATTGTTGCTGCTGTTCCCATGGCGCGAGGTTAGGCGGCGGCACGGGCGGCTTTTGCTGCTCCCATGGCGCGAGATTAGGCGGCGGGACAGGCGGCTTTTGCTGTTCCCATGGCGCGAGATTAGGCGCTACTGGCACGGGCGCATTAAACGTCTGCCATGGAGGGACGACAGATCCCTCCTGGGTATAGTCCGCGGCAAAGGTAGCGTGTTCAGTCGCGTATAAATCTTGCGCCGAGTTATCTGCCTGTGAGAAGCCTGGACGACTGATTGGGCCGCTAGGGGGTGGATAACTCGCTAACTGCTGCTGGTTCGGGCTAGATAGGTCGCTCAATTCGCGAGCCGCGAAGCTCCGCGGGGTATCGCCGGGCTGATTGAGAGGCCTTTGCTCCTGGGGAGACCAGAAAACTTGTGAGCGCTCTGGCCGGTCTGGAGGATTCTGCTGTGGATTGTTTTGTGGAACCCCGCCAGGCTGGCCGGGTAAGCTTTGTGGTGAATAATTCTGTGGGCCAGGCGGGAAGTTTTGCGGACCCCGACCTGGCTGGCGTGGCGGGTAATTGTCAGGCATGCTCTGCGGAGGACGCGCGAAGCCCGGCCCCTGCTGTTGCGGTGCAGAGGCTGTATTTTCGGTCGAGGAATTGTAAAACTCATCATCGGATGACTGGTTCATTGTGAGCCTCTTCTGCTTCTCATCTCAACAGGGCGCGTCCTGCCAGTGTATCGTCCCCTGCGCAATCCCGCCATATGCAATTGCCATTTTCATCTAATCTATCCAGTAGTATACAGTATTCTAAACGAGAAGCCAAGAAAAAGAAGATATGATGGGCCATATCTCATAGAGATTACTCACCATCCCCAGGCAACCTCATCTCTGCCGCTTCCATATTCCTGGATAGTCCACAATCAGTCCCTGGTCATCAACGGGCAAATCAGCAGTAAAGTTATTCTCCAATCCTTCGTAGCGATAGAGTCCGCCAGAGGTTGTGCGGGAAAGACAGGTATAACGCTGCCTGGCCGGGCGAATCACAAGATCTGGAATGGCAGCATAAGCGACGAGGAGATGCGCGCTCTCGCCAGGTGCAAGCTCCAGGCGACGTAGAGGCAGCGTGTTGGTAAAGGGGGTGTGGGAAATATCAATATCCAGACAGCCATCCAGGTCTGAACGTGCAACGCCCGCGTCATCGGTCCAGTGCCCCTGGCCATCGGCATAAAGATGCACGGTCTGGCCTTTCTCCCCGCCAAGTTGGAGAAAACATTCCCGGACATTCCAGTTGTTATCCGTCCACACCTGGTACCAGAGGCGAAAAGGCATAACACCTTCGATACCGAGCACAAAGCTATCGACAATAATACCTGTCTCATTTTTTACCAGGTGTAACTGCTCCAGGCCAGGCACTTCTAGAGCGACCCACCATACATAAGATTCCATCTAAATACCTCTGATATTGGTCAACAATTATACTATGCTGATAGCAGCTTCCACGCAAAAAAAAGTGCAGAGATGCCTCGCTATGTCATTCTTCCAGAGTCAGCCAGATACGGAGAAGTTCCGCTACGCTCCACGCCTGGGAGAAGCAGCCAGCGGGTGTGAAAGGGAAGGCGGGTTCGGCTACCTCGCTGACAGTGCCAATGCACGCCTCCCACAAGTGATGGATCAGGGGCGCGAGCAGGGGCAAAATGGCGCTGCAGTCATGATAGACACGCAGATGCACATCAATATACGGACCAAGCAGCCACGGCCAGACAGTTCCCTGGTGGTAGGCACTGTCACGATGCAGGAGATCGCCATTAAAGCTCGCGTGGTACGCCGGGTCAGTCGGACTGAGTGTGCGCAAGCCCATAGGAGTCAGCAGATGGTCAGTAACCTGCTGAAGAATACTGCGCGCCTGAGCCAGGGTCAGCAAGTGATTGCTCAACGAAGCCGCGAGCAACTGGTTGGGCCGCAGTGACGCATCATTTTGCTCCCGCTTCCCATCGACATCCACCACGTCATAAAGATAGCCGCCTTCCGCGTACCAGAAGCGACTGGTAAAGCTTCGCTCCACGCGCGCGCGCAACTGGCCATACTGAAACGCGTCGATTGAGAGGTCCACCGCCCATTTCTCCATGCAGGCCAGAGCATAGTGCCAGAGGGCATTAACCTCGACCGGTTTGCCGCGCCTGGGCGTGATCACCCAGGTGCCAACTTTCGCATCCATCCAGGTTAGTTGCAGACCCGGAGCTCCCGCGTGCAACAGGCCGTCCGTGGGGTCCATATGTATACCAAAGTCAGTTCCCTGCTGGTGCCACTGGATGATCTCTACTAGCTTGGGAAAAAGATCCTTGAGCAGAGAGCGATCGTTAGTGACAGTAAGATAGTTGTGCAGAGCAGAGAAGAGCCAGAGCGTGGCGTCAGCGGTATTATATTCGGGTGCCTCTCCACGATCGGGAAAGCGATTAGGAATCAGCCCTTCATGGGCATAGCTGATAAAGGCTTTGAGCAACCCGCGTGCCTCGCTATAGCGACCCGTGCAGAGCAGAAGTCCTGGCAGCGCAATCATACTGTCGCGCCCCCAATCGGTAAACCAGGGATAGCCAGCAATGATCGTTTTGCTGTCAGGCGAAAGATAGGTTCTGGTCCCGTTCTGGGGTCCACCAGCCTGGGAACGTGTGACAATAAATTGATCGGCGGCCAGGACCAGGCGCGCGTGTATAGGATCGTGTTTCGCCAGGTTGGTCGCCGAGCGATCAGCGATATCGAGCAATTGCCTGATACGCCGCTGGTGCCGACGCAGCGCGCGGGCCACATACTCCTCGTGGCCTGAACTACCCAGAGCTGACGCGTAATGCTCTTCAGAGCTGATCACCAGAGTCGCGCGCACGCCTGCTCTGATGGGCACGCGCAGCACACCAGGCTGATAGACATCCTCAACGCTGTTCAAGCCGCGCGCCTGATCATGGCGGTGACGCACATGCCAGTACCAGAGGCCAGTAGGGGTAAACATAGCCTCCTGATTCAGCCATAGACGATACGGCAACGCCCCGGCGCTGGCACGAATCTCGCAACCATTGCCCAGGCTATCCACCAGAAAACGCCAATCGACGCGACCCTGAGTAATCATATGATGATCGCGATACAGGCAAAAGGGCAGAATAGTTAGCAACAATGGCCTATCATCAGGCTCCTGGCCAGAGGTATCGCGCAAGAGATATTGAATGTAGGTAGTATTTTCCCCATATTCCATCCAGATGCGCTTTTCCAGCTTGAGATCCGGGGTCAGTTGATAGGTGAAACAGGGAATATCGCCTTCCAGGGCAAACGAAAAGAGATAGGCCTGACCCTGGGGATCGATTGTACCATCCTCGTATTCATTGACGCCGAGCCGCAAAAGTTTTCCAGTCGGCAAAGCGAGTTCCTCATCGGTTTTAGTCACCATAACAAAGCGCTCAACTGGCGGGCGTAGCGCGGCTACCAGCAAACCATGGTAGCTTCGCGTAGTCGCACCCAGAATCGAGCCGGAGGCATATCCTCCCAGGCCATTGGTGACCAACCATTCGCGATCAAGTCCTGCCGTGACATCAGTGCAAATCTCTTTCCCCAGCGAAAGATTCCAAGCATTCCCTGGCATCGCGGGTAAGCTCCCTTCTCGTGATCTTTTCCATTTCAAGCCCGCACATGCAGAGCGTCGCGCATACGCGCCATCGCTGTCTCCAGACGCTCCTGAGGCTCAGTCATAGAGATACGCAGGTAGCCCTCTCCGGCCTGACCAAAGTTAGTGCCAGCCGTGACGAAGACGCCGGTTTCGTCGAAGAGCCAGTTTGCGAAATCACGCGAGGTAAAGCCCGCGGGCACGGTAGCCCAGATATAGAGGCCCGCCAGGGTACGTTGCGTGTGCAGGCCAAGTGCGTTACAACTGTCAACCAGAAGATCACGGCGCAAACGATAAATGGCATTGCGCTCCTGGAGCCAGGACTCTGGGAGTTCCAGGGCCGCGATGGCCGCGTACTGCACAGGGCGAAACATGCCGCTATCGATATTGCTTTTCAGACGCCCAACCGCGTCTACCAGTTCGGCGTTACCAACCAGCATACCCACGCGGAAACCCGCCATGTTGTAGGTCTTGCTCAACGAGTGCAGTTCGACTGCGACCTCTTTCGCGCCAGGAATTTGCAGAATGCTCATAGGACGAAAATCGTCGAAGTAGACTTCAGCGTAAGCCATGTCGTGAACGATGACCAGATCATGCTGATGAGCAAACGCGACTGCCCGCTCAAAGAACTCGCGACCGGCACAGGCAGCGGTGGGATTGTTGGGATAGTTCAGCCAGAGCAGGCGACTCTGGCGCAAGATATCTGCTGGAATGCTCTCCAGGTCAGGCAGATAGTCGTTTTGTTGAAGCAAAGGCAGGAGATAGGGCCGCGCTCCTACATTGGTCGCGGCAGTCAGGTAGGTTGGATAGTAGGGGTCGCCGATCAGCGCGATATCCCCGGCATTCAAGACAGCCGCGCCTACATAGACCAATCCCTCTTTAGAGCCTAACAGGGGTAGAGTCTCAAGCTCGGGTGCAAGTTCAACGCCAAAGCGGCGCTGAAACCAGGCCACAAAAGCCTCGTGCAGGGCAGGCATACCGCGATATTCAGGATAACGATGATTAGTGGGATCTTGCAGCGTCTCATATAGACGGTCCAGCACGGCCTGAGGGGCTGGCAGATCGGGATCGCCCATTGAGAGGCTGATCACATCCACGCCTGTCGCTATGCGGTCAGCGATTTTCTTTTTAGCATTGGCGAAATGATAGGGCGGCAAACTGGTAATAAGTTGAGATAACTGCACGGAATAGACTCCTTTTGATTTGGTAGAAATAGAGAATGGCAAGTGCTGGCAGAACCGCTTCCCGCTTGACCTGACTTCTGAGGGTCAAAATGCGTGTCTATATAGCCCTATTATACACCATAGAAGAGATGGTCCCCAAGCCGCTCCCTCTGAGCGACAGGGCTGTTGCAAGATTACTCTCGCCGCCTGCGGCGGCTCGCAACAAAGGGCAAAACATCTTTTTCGGGGTGTCCGCCATAGGCGTTAACTTAACAAAAAGTACCTGAACAATCGAAGAAACCAGTCAGGCAGAGTTCGATCTGTTACCGTAGAAGC
>JBEVTI010000005.1:0-232989 GCA_041156125.1 Candidatus Paraktedonobacter carboxidivorans | reverse complement strand
GCCCAGGATTTTTCAAAAGTCGTCTTGCGCTCTTGTAAACGTTTTCATTGGAGGGTCCAGGGAGTGTGGAGAGATGGGCGCCACAGCGCCCATCTCTCCACACTCCCTGTTTTTCTCAGGGTGGGCGGGCGGGGGAAAAGACTTTTGAGAAACCCTGAGTATTAGCTGCAAAGACCTTGCCAGTCACCCCTGAAAAGCGTATACTTGGGAGCACGCGCATCATTATTCAGGCCAACTCAGGGAGATAGGTGTAGCTAGAGACAAGGATATCATGCAAGAGTCTAAACAAGGCGTGGTGACATTGCGCCTGCCATCGACATTGAGCGCCTATAGCGGTGGTAAAAGCCAGATTCCTTTACAGGCGACTACGCTTGAAGAATTGCTCACCGAACTAGAGCAGCAGCATCCTGCCGTCTGGGCGTGCTTATGCACAGCCGAGGGCCGGGTACGTAGTCATGTCAAAATTTTTGTGAACAATGCCCTGGTAACCAGCGCCGACGACCTGAATATCACGCTCAATCCCGGCCAGGAAGTTATTGTGCTTCCCGCAACGAGTTAAACGCACTAACTGGTCTCAATTTCGCAGCAAGCCTTGTTGCGCCTCTCCAGAGCCCAGATCTCCATCCTCAGCCGCGACCTCCTCGCTTCCTGCTGATGCGGCAGCTTCTCACGGCTATACCTGATTTGCTTAAATTGAAGTTAGAATACAGATTTATCTTTTTCAAGCGCTGATATTACTCCTCTCATATTCAGCTAAAGAATCATTACATTTATACTTTTGTATATAAATGTAGATTTAGTCTTCTACTACTTGACATTTTCGATATTTCTATGTACAATTCTCGCGGAGTAGCCTCTCTGGCAGGAGCTTGATGGAGACACGTCGTAGGAAAGGATAGGAATGTATGCTATCGAAAGTGCGGAGTTGTGCGATAATTGGCCTGGAGGGTGCCTTAATAGAGGTTGAGCTTGACATCTCCAATGGTTTGCAAGTCTTTCAGATTGTCGGTCTCCCAGATACTGCTGTCAACGAATCGAAAGAGCGTGTGCGTTCGGCGATCAAGAACAGTGGTTGTCTCTTTCCCTTTAAGCGTGTGGTAGTCAACCTTGCGCCTGCCGATTTGCGCAAGGAAGGTCCAGCCTATGACCTTCCTATAGCCGTAGGAATATTAGTTGCATCGCAAGAGATCACGATAGCGGAGTCAGAGATGAGCAAAAAGCTTTTCCTGGGAGAGCTTTCGCTAGATGGAACATTACGGCACACAAATGGCATTCTGCCGATGGTTGCGTTGGCCAGTGAGAAGCACATGAACGAAGTGTTTGTGCCAGCTGCTGATGCCCTGGAGGCCGCGCTGGTGGAGGGCGTGACGATTTATCCCGTCGAGACATTAGGGCAATTGGTCGCGCACCTCAATGGGCAGCAACTCATCGAGCCATTTGTACCAGATAGGAGTGTGCTGGAGAGGGTCGAACTGCACATGCATGGCCAGGATATGGCTGCGGTGCGTGGTCAGGAGCATGTCAAACGCGCTCTGGAGGTTGCGGCAAGCGGTGGCCATAATTTGCTGATGAGCGGGCCACCTGGATCAGGCAAGACCCTGCTAGCCCGCTCAACACCTTCGATTCTTCCTCGCATGATAATCGACGAGGCGCTGGAGGTCACTAAGATCTACAGCATCAGTGGCATGTTGCCAGTGGATAAACCGCTGGTAGTACAGCGCCCTTTTCGCGCGCCTCATCACACAATCAGCCACGCTGGCCTGGTTGGTGGAGGGCGCATCCCGCGTCCTGGCGAAATCAGCCTCTCTCATCGCGGAGTGCTCTTTCTCGATGAACTGCCTGAATTTGGCCAGAATGTACTGGAAGTCCTGCGCCAACCATTAGAAGATAAGCTTGTCACCATTTCACGCGCGCAAGGCACGGTCACCTATCCAGCGAACTTTATGCTTGTCGCGGCCATGAATCCCTGCCCCTGCGGTTACTATGGCGACCCCATTCGCGAATGCAGTTGTAGTGCTACCTCAATTACGCGCTACCAGAAGCGTATCAGTGGACCTCTGCTGGACCGTATCGACATCCATATCGAAGTACCGCGCATTGATTATGAGAAGCTGGCCGATAAACGCAAAGCTGAGGACTCCGCGACGATTCGCGCGCGTGTCCAGGCGGCTCGCGAGCACCAGCTGCAGCGCCTGGCTGGCACGCGGCTCACCAGCAACGCTGAAATGGGTCCAGCCGAAGTGCGCGATTACTGTGAGGTTGATGTCTCGGGTGAAAAACTCCTCAAAGCCGCCATGCAACAACTCCACCTCTCGGCTCGCGCCTTTCATCGCATCCTCAAACTTGCCCGCACTATCGCCGATCTCGCCGACAGCAAGATGATCCAGGCAAATCATATCGCTGAAGCCATTCAGTATCGGCCCAGGATACGCATGTAAGTGGCGCAAGCGTTTATTAAGCAATGATCTTGACTAAGATTTTACCTGGCCTTAAAGAAAACATCATAGAGACTGCTTACACTTTTCTTAGAGCTACATTCTTTGGCAGGTCTTTGTTAGCTGTCCTGTTTAACCTTGATTGCCTGGATACTTGTGAGGCCATTCACATAGCAATCACGTGTAGTTACTGTGCTGGTCGGTGGCAGATCGTTGGATGGCCTGGCCACGGAGGCCTCTTTATATAGAAGGGGTAGCATACATACCCATTTACTCTAGAGTTTGTCCAGCACTCAACTAGCTTGTGATCTTCCACCTCTTGTGCACATTGGTGCATGCTGAAGGATTGGCTTGCTCTGGTCCTTCCAGTGAATTTAACACTGCCAGTAATTATTCTGGTCGTACTAACCTGGAAATCTCTAAGTAGCAAAGAGAAAGGTCAAGTATTCTATGCCAATAAAACCTCATATTCGTTGCTTGCTATTTGATCTGGGGAGCACACTCTGGACGCGCCAGGAAGAAGGGATGCGCCTGGCGAAAGAAGAAACATATCGCGTAGCAGGGCTGACGCTGCGCCGATCTCCTGGAGGAGAAATCTTTGCTTCTCAAGATATGCAGACATTGGGCAGTATGTTACATAAATTATGCGAAAAGTGGATTTCTAAAGAAAAACAGCAGCAACCAGAATACGAGCCTGATTTTGTGCAGGCTATGGTGCAGGCTTCACGGCAGTTGGGACTATCTGAAGCTGATCGGGATCTCGGTCAGAAGCTCTTTGAGGCACTGCGCGTACGCATTCCGGTTTCGCGAGTCTTATATCCCGATACACTTTCAACCTTGCAGACCTTACGCCAGCGTGGTTACACGCTGGGCATCGTGACAAACCGCAACTATGGTGGGCAGCCATTTTATGAGGATCTGCGCCATATGGGCCTGCTTGAATACTTTGAGTATCAGCATATGGCTATCTCCGCCGATTTAGGCATTCGCAAGCCCCATCCAGCCATTTTTAAATATGCTCTGGAGCATCTAAGCGTCTTGCCAGAAGAGGCCGCTATGGTAGGGGACAACCTGCAAGCTGATGTTGGCGGAGCCAGACAATTGAATATATTGGGTATCTGGAAACCAAAGCCAGCAGTACGCAAAACATCTTCTAGAGAGCAAGTAGATATCGTACCTGATCTAACAATAGAGGATCTTAAGGATTTACTAGAGATATTCTAAAAATTTATGATAAATATTCTAAAGAGGAATAAAGACGAAAAAGCGCGAGAACGGTTCACATTTTTCGTCTTTATTCCTCGTTTTCTGTCTGATAATCTGGCATTTCTCATTCTTAAAGGTGAGGATTGTGCGTAGAATCATAACAATTTACTGGCAACAATCAAGGAAGATTGACAGTCTTGCTACTCTATCCGTATAGTTTAAGCAGAGGAAGTGATGTTTGTTGATCTATTTAGTCAATAATCATGATGTATAATAAGCAGACAGACGCGGAACGTGAAAGGGAGAGACATTGTGGTCTCCTGAGCAGTGCAGATTGGTAGATAAAATCCATGTTTTCCATATGAAGTAATACGCGGGGATGCGTCAGGAACTTGCACAGTCAATGCCGCCGCAAGGTCCAGGGATATTTTGCGCCTTTTATAGCAAGATACAGGGCGAAAGCACGAATAAGGAGCGAAGAGCGATGGCTGAGAACCAGGAATCGACCCCCGACTTGATTCACCTGGGCGTGGGTGTGGGTAGCAAGGTTGAACGTATTAAAAAAGAGAGCGACCACTTATATGGTCAGATTGTTGAGCAACTCAAACAAGACACCTCGCGTTTTACCGAGGACCAGGTGCAGTTACTCAAGTTTCATGGCACATACCAGCAGGAAGATCGTGATGTACGCCAGACACGTAAAGCGGCTGGCGAGGAGAAAGCCTATCAATTTATGGTGCGAGCGCGTATTCCTGGTGGCTATTTGACAGCCGAGCAGTATCTGGCGGAAGACGATATAGCAGATCGCTACGCGAATGGTACGCTGCGTCTGACCACGCGCCAGAGCATCCAGCTCCACGGCATCTTGAAAGGCGATCTCCACGCGGCCATCCATGAAATTAACCTGGCCCAGTTTTCGACATTATCTGCCTGTGGGGATGTTAATCGCAATGTTATGGCCTGTTCCGCACCTACTGCAAGTCGTGCTCATGCCAGGGTACACGAGATCGCTCAAACAATAGCTATCCACCTCGCGCCTCAGACAAAAGCTTATCACGAGATCTGGATTGATGGCGAAAAGCTAGAGACCGGGGCACAGGAGGAAGAGATCGTTGAGCCGATTTATGGACGAACGTACCTCCCGCGCAAGTTTAAGATCGGCGTGGCTTTTCCCAACGATAACTGCATTGATGTGTATACCCAGGATATTGGCCTTGTAGCACACCTGGCTGGAGAGCAAGGCAGCGCTGATGAGCGCCTGGAGGGTTTTACAGTCTTGATTGGCGGCGGGATGGGCATGACTCATGGCAAAGCTGATACCTATCCTCACCTGGCTTTGCCACTCTGTTATGCAACTCCCGAAGAGGTGCTTGAAATTGTCGAAACCATAGTCACCATTCAACGCGACTACGGGGATCGCCAGAATCGCAAGCATGCGCGTATGAAGTATGTCGTCGCCGAGCGTGGTATTCCCTGGTTTCGCGAGCAAGTAGAGAGCCGCCTTGGGCGCGCTGTACAAGATCCGCGTGTACTTAGCTGGAGCGAAGTGGAGGACCATCTGGGCTGGCATGCCCAGGGTGATGGTCGCTGGTTTGTCGGTATTTATGTTGAGAATGGGCGTATCAAGGATCTTGGCGAGATGAGGTTGCGCCAGGGACTACACGCTGTGATCGACGAATTCCGTCCTGGCATACGCCTGACCCCGCAGCAGAATATTCTACTGATCGACATTCCTGAGGAACAGCGTCTGGCAGTTGAGGCACATCTGACGGAGTATGGTATCAGTACAGATCCGAGTAAACTGGGCTTGCGTCGTCTAGCTATGGCCTGTCCAGCTCTGCCTACCTGCGGTCAGGCGCTGGCAGAGGCAGAACGCGTCTCTCCCACGCTTATAGCTCAGATCGAAGCCGAGCTGCACACGCTTGGTCTGGAGAACGAGCCGCTGAGTATTCGCATGACTGGCTGCCCTAACGGGTGCGCGCGCCCCTATATGGGCGACATTGGTCTTGTGGGGCGCACAAAGGATATCTATAACATTTATATCGGCGGCGATCAGCCCAATACACGCCTTAACACGCTTTACGCCTCCATGGTTCATTTCGACAAACTGGCCGTAACGCTTCATCCTCTGCTAGAGATCTGGCGTGACGAGCGTCAACCTGGCGAGAAATTTGGTGATTTTTGCCAGCGAGTGGGCATTGCCTATCTACAGGAGCGTACAGACCAGAGCCATGCTACCTCGGAAGCTCATACTCACGACTGAATATATTCGTCTACGATCAGGTTGCCTTAAGAGCACAAGATTGGCGACCGGGGAGAAGTGTTTTGCCCAGATATTATCCTGTAATGCTTGATGTTCGTACGCGTCCCGTGATTGTGCTTGGTGGAGATCAGGTCGCGGCTGAGAAGGCAGCTGCGCTGGTTGCCAGCGGCGCGCGTGTCAGTATGTTGCACCCGGATTTTGGCGCGGAGGTGCGCGATCTGGCGCGGCGTGGACAGGTCACGTTGCGCGCGAAAAGCTACGAGCCAGGGGATCTGGCTGGAGCCTTTGTGGTGGTGGCCGCTACAACTGATCTGGCATTGATTGAGGCCATCTGGCAGGAAACACAGGAGCGCGGCCAGCCAGTCAATATTGTTGACGTGCCGCGTTACTGCACATTTATTCTGCCCTCGGTACTCCGGCGTGGCAAACTGACCATCGCGGTCTCGACCGAGGGTGCCAGTCCCAGCCTGGCTCGGGGCATTCGCCAGCAACTTGAAGAGAGCTTTCCTCCAGCCTATGAGGACTACATCGATCTGGCCGCTCAGGTCCGCTTTCATCTGCGTCAGCAGGGTCTTACCTATCACGTGCGGGACGAGTTCTTTCGCGCCTTTATGGCCTCAGACGTGCTCAACGCGTTGATTGCGGGTGAGCGCGCCCGGGCGCTGGCGCTTGCGGTCGAACTTTTACACACATATGGCGTTGAAATACAGGCAAGCGCATTGGACGCAGCCTTCGTAAAGGAGCAGGCAGATGCCGCAACACAGATCTGAGATAGCATCGAGTGCATCGCAAGTGGATGCGGCTGCTCCTGGCGTTCAGCTTTCTCACCATGAGCCGCGCGCGCGCGGAAAAGTGTACCTGGTAGGAGCCGGTCCTGGCGACCCGGAATTGCTGACGGTCAAAGGCTTACGCTGTTTGCGCGCAGCCGATGTGGTGGTCTATGATCGCCTCGTCAGCGTTGCGCTGCTGGACGAAGTACCCACAGATGCGTTGCGCATTTTTGTGGGCAAACAGCCAGGGCGCTGTTCGCTGGGCCAGGAAGAGATCAACGCTCTACTGATCGAGCATGCCCGTCTGGGGAGTAGCGTCGTACGCTTGAAGGGCGGTGATCCATTTGTCTTTGGGCGTGGAGGCGAGGAGGCACTGGCACTGGTAGAGGCAGGCGTTGCCTTCGAGGTCGTACCAGGTATAAGCTCGGCTATCGCGGTCCCGGCCTACGCGGGTATTCCAGTCACGCACCGCAATCATTCAGGCGTGCTGACCATCGTGACCGGGCACGAAACCCCGGAGCATAGCGCGCCCCTGGTTGATTGGGAAGGACTGGCGAGACTGGATAGTACCCTGGTGATCCTGATGGGTGTGGCCACGTTGTCCTGGATCAGCACAAGGCTATTACAGGCTGGCATGGACCCGAACATGCCTGTGGCAGTGATTGAGCAGGGCACCATTGCTCGTCAACGCGTCGTCAGCGGCTCGCTGACCGAGATTGCCGAACAGGTAATCACCGCCGGCGTGCGTTCTCCAGCGGTGATCGTTATTGGGCGTGTTGTTAATCTTAGTCCACTACTCTCCTGGTTCGCCCCTTCTGCCCAGGAGGAAGCTCGCTCTAGCCATTGACAGCCTTAATGCCTACGAGCCGCTGTGCTGTCTCAAAGGCTGCATAAGACTGGAAATGCTGTACAGCAGCGTGACGAAAATCTCCATCCAGTGCCTCCTCGTACAGGTCACTTGCGCGCCAGCAACTGTAGAGCGCATCGGGCGCGGTGAAGCGCAGAGGACATTCAAAGTTTAGCGCGTCCACCCTGGCGAAGATATCGCGCGCGTAGCGTAGGCCAGCCTGTTCCACAAAGCACGACTCACGGTTTTCGTGGACCTCCCCACGTAGGGCTGTATGAAAGAGGCGCAACTCCATGAGATCTTTCCTGGTAGGTCCGTAGAAAAAAAAGATACCACCCGGTTTAAGTGCCAGATGGATCGCGTGGAAAACAGCTTTAGGCTGCTTGACATGTAAGAGAGCACGCCCGCCGAGCGCTCGATCAAAGTCTTCAGGGCGCAGGTGGCCTCCCAGATCGTCCAGATTGAGGTAAAGAAAGCGGATGCGTTTCTCTAAGCCGCTTGTCTGGCTACGTTGAGAAAGCGCGGCCAGCGCCTTGTACGAGCGGTCGATAGCGAGCAGATGACCATTCTGCCCAAGCATATTAGCCAGGGAGAGGGCCTGCTCATTGCTATCGCAGCCAATATTCAGGATACTCTCACCCATATGCGGAGCTGTTTGAGCAAGCACCCAGGTGTCCAGATCGTTCATATCCTGTGCCAGGCAGACAGTTCCCGCCTGTTGGAGAGCAGAGATATCGCGATAGAATTGCTCGGTCATCTTTTGCCCTCCGTATTCATGAGAGCCTGGATAGCTCGGCGCCGAACAGTGGGGATGTTTTTCGCCAGATTGATATCAAAGATACTGGCCTCACGCGCTGATTTGTTGCGTGTGGCAAGGTCAAAAAATTCCTGTAAGCGTTGTGGAGCGAGCGCGTGTTTCTCGCCCCACCAGATAGGATGCAAGATCATCTGCAGTAGCGGGCCTCCGTGGCTGATGATCTGGGTAAGCGGGTCGCCATAGTGGCAATTGCCCCCTGCGTCCGAAAGGCACCATGCGCGCAGTTCACGCGCGTCAGCGTTGACACGTCCGTTCACCAGCAGGGGCCCGCCAAAGAGCAGAGGAATGGAGCGTTGAAGGGAGAGAGAGCGTATTGGTCGGCAGATAATCTGCTCTACACGCTCGCAGGCGACGCGTATATCCGCTTCAAGCAAGCGTAGATATGATGGACTCTGCTGTGTTTCGTGGGCTAGATCGAAGTGTAGCCCGACCTCGTGTCCCATCTGTACGATTTCGAGCAACTGAATGCGCGCCTGGCGCTCATCGAGGGAGTAAAGCGGAGAATCGGCTCGCACCATATAACTTGCGGCCAGGCCGTATGCGTTTTCTATTTCGGCCATGTGCAGTGCTTTACTGAGGGAGATTTTAATATCATGGCGCAGGAACAGGATTGGAGCGCCGTTATGCGGCAGTATCTCCGCGGCCTCACTTAACACATGAGCTCTAAAACGCGAGCGAGCCGCATGCAGAAGCTGGCGGAAATATGTATAACGAAAATCGGTAGACCATCCTGGATGCATGTGTACCTCCTCCATTTCCAACTACAAAACCCAACATCACATCTTCTCTATCCAGGGCATAGCTTGTCTGGTTCTTTGCTAGAAGAGCCTTGCCGCCTCCTTCCCGTGTGCGCAAATTTTTGCTAGAACTATCATCATCTAGTATAGCACTGCTTCCAACTGAAGCGAGCTTTTCGGCCCAGGATTTTAGGGTCACATCGTTTGCTTGACAGCTGCCCGTGCTTTCGCTACCATAGCTATCAGCAGTTGGCAACGTCACATTTGCTCAGAAGAGTCAGAGCAGTTGAAAAAGGATCAACTATGCCGCTTAAAGCAGTGCTAGCTATTCAGGACGAATATCCCTATAATACAGACTGGAATTTTGAAAGAGAGGGGCCTGTCCAGGCAAATCTCAACCCAATACAGGAATCAAGGGAGGCTATTTATGCCTATTATTTTCTTGCAACTTGTGCTAATCGCGCTGATTGGCTATCTCTGGGGCTCTATTCCAACGGGATATTGGATGGGCAAACTGTTGCGCGGACCGAATTTTGATATCCGCGATTATGGCAGCCATAAGATTGGGGCAACCAATGTTTTGCGTATACTGGGCAAATGGCCAGCGGCCATCGTGTTTGTCTTTGATTTGTCCAAGGGTTTGTTGCCGACCCTGGTGGGCATGATTGTCCCATTTTTCGTTATTGGCGGGTGGGGAGCGCCCATTGCGGGTCTGACAGCCTTGTTAGGTCACTGTTTCCCCCTCTTTATTGGTTTCAAGGGAGGTCGTGGGGTGATGACTGGAGCAGGCGTGATCGTGCTACTCTCGCCATTTACTTTTGTCGTCTCTGCAGGGCTGGCCTTTGGAACTATTGTGATCTGGCGCTATGTCTCGCTCGGCTCGATTGTCGGTTGTCTATCGGCCATGATCCTGGGGATAATCTTGTATGTGGTCGGAAGATTTGATCCGCACTTTTTTGCCGCCGTTCCTCTACCTGCGCTGTTTTATCTGATAGTTGGTCCTGGCCTGGTGGTTCTCTTTCATCACGACAATATCGGGCGTTTAATAGCTGGTAATGAGCGCAAAATTGGCCAGAAAGCCATAGTCGAAGATAGCGCCAGCTCCGCGCAGGCGTAGTAGCGTGAACGTGGATCTGAATTTTTATTTGCTTGCTCATCTGCTTACCGAAGGCAAGCCAGGCGCAACATTATACTGATATACATATTGAAGAAATGCATAGAAGGTATCTGGCAAAAATTTGTGTAGAAAGAGCAGCAAGCAAAGAGAGAAAAGTACTACTTATCCTCACTGCTTGACTGTTTTTTTATGCATGCGTTAAAATACGAATACCCAGAAAATGTCCGTATTTTTCGGCATACTGTCTCTTTTTAAAAGTAATTTAGTACGTTTTTCGTAAAATAGGGAGAACAGGGCATTTTTTTTCGTAAATGTCGCCCTTTGCCTGCTTTGCACGCTTTGTTCTTAACTTTGGGTGCCATCTTTTCTCTGTAGGGGAGCCTGCAAATGTATCTCAACAATTGGTCCCGTTGCTTGATCATCATCATGATAGGAATTGCTATTCTCATGATTGCGCTTCTTGGTCTTCACCTGTTTGGTCCGACGATTTTGCACATTGGCCTGTATTCCCAACTCTTTGGAGCGCTCCTGGGTGGGTTGCTGGCAATTATCTCGGTGAATATTCCCATTCGTCTCGGTGAAGAGGCGGAACCGTGGTTGGGCCGTGAGCGCCTGGCGTGGACGCTGGTTGGCGCTGGCGCTATTCTGTGGGGTCTTGGTGAGTGTGCTTATCGCTATGAACTGGCAAACAATCTGCCTAATTTTCCAGCTCTCTCCGATTGGGGCTATGCGACCCTGCCGCCGCTGGTGTTTCTTGGACTTCTGTTACAGCCAGATTCAGATACAGGGCGCGGGCGCTGGCTGGTTCTGCTCGATAGTCTGATCTCGATGGGGGCTATTCTGGCCATTGCCTGGTTTCTGTTGCTGGGGAGTATGGCTCAGGCTCCTAATGAGGACAATTTGGCCAGATTTCTGGGCCTGTACTATCCGATCACCGATATGGCCTTGCTAAGTTGCGTGATCTTTCTGATTTTGCGTGGGCGTGGGCGTACCTATGCATCTACAGCGCGGAGAATCGGCCTGCTATTGGTAGGCATTGGAATCTGTGTCTTTGCTGTTTCGGATTTCAACTATAACGTTCAGAACAATATGAGTACCTATGTGGATGGGACCTGGGCAGATCTGGGTTGGCCTCTGGGCCTGATGACCATTGGTGTTGCCGCCTACTTGCGTCGCTTTATTCTTACGACCCCTGGCAACCTGATAGAGGAGCGCAGGCACCACCACGAGGCAAGCGCCAGTTTTGGTCTGGCACAATTGATACCCTATTTGCTCCTGGGTACTCTTCTGCTGGTACTGGTAGTCAATATTCTCTCGCGTGATGCCACGCAGATCTGGAATCGCCCGGTCTTACTTTTCGCGACGGTTGGTGTGGTGAGCCTGGTAGTGGTGCGTCAATTGATTACCCAACTGGATAATGAGCGCCTTGCGCACAGGCAGACAGTTGCTCTTGAACGTCTGGCCACGGCGAACGCGCGGGTTGAAGAGCAGGCTCGCTCAATTGCAGATCATAATGCTAGTCTTGAGGAAGGGATCGCGCATCTGAAGGCGGTGCAGGCTCAGATTGCGAATGGCAATATGCGCGTGCGTGCTCGTATTAGCGGCGGTGATCTGGTCTCACTGGCGGGCAGTCTCAATCTCATGGCCGATCGCCTGGTGCGTTTTGATCAGGTGGAGACCTATGCTCACAAGCTGACGCGCGCGCTCAATGAACTGAGCTATACTTTTGAGCTTTATCGCAGCTCCGGGCGCTTTATCTTATCGCCAGGCAGCAACGAATTTCCAGAGATTTCTCACCTGCTTATCTCTATGGGTATGAAGCAAGCGCTACCAAATGGGGCCTCCACACCCTTTGCGGGCGGCACCCAACAGCAGCCTGGCACGCGTTCGCAGAGTAAGCCGCTTGCTAGCTCTAGCAGCCCGCGCCCGCCCAGTGCGCAACTTACACAGCGTGCAAATCCGCCAGGTACGCCGCGCGTGCCCAGTTCACAGCTCTCTTCTCCTGATCTACGTGAAAAGAGCGCTCCACTTACAACTCCTGAGCAAAGGACTGAGCAGAATAGCTCCAGACCATTGCGTGGCTTTACCTTTCCAGGTGAGCCTGGTTTTACGGACCCATCCAGGCAAGATCAGTTGGAATTTCCCCCCTTCTCTAGCCAGAGTGGCCTTAAATAGCTATTTTGCAGTGCGGCGTTTCTAGCTGGAATTGTATAATGTGCAAAATAAGACTGATGTTTTTACGCGCTGAGAGGAAGTTTTTATTATGCCGATCTGTACAATTTGTGATGATAGCGGATTGCGTAACTCGGACTCTGCTCATCCCCAGTTCTGTATTTGTGCCGCAGGCAAACAGTCCCGCCGCCAGTGGGAGACCAGCCAGAGTAGTGCGCGGGGTCAAAAGCCGCCCCGCCCGGCCAGCTTTATTGACCTTGAGGATCTGGACAATGTGAATGCTAGCGTTAACGCCATGCGCGCTTCACTGCTAGGAACTGTGAGTAGTGAGTCCGAAGCAGCTATCCGGCCTTCGGCAGCGCAACTGCTCTACCAGGTTGCTCACGCTGGTCACGAAGTTTCGGCCTATGAAGCGATCCAACTCTATGATCTTGCCAAAGCATTGGAGGGCTTTTTAGGCGCTTTGACACCTATTGGTAGGAATCCTAAACGCTAAGCAATGGGAGGTGGTCTGCCAGGTTCTCAGGCCATCTCTCCTCCCTAGCGTTTGCGGCGTACTACAAAGTCGATAACTCCGTCTAAAACATTACGGTCAGCCGAGGCTGGAAAATGGTAGAGCGCCTCGCGGGCTTTGTCAGCATAGATAAATGCATCATTCATCGAGCGTTCGGCGTTTCCATCAGCCAGGACCCAGGCTATGACTTCGCGGATCTCCTCTTCGTCGTGGCTTGCCTCACTTAGTAGCTTTTGTACGAGTTGATGATGGCCATTTTGTGGATGCTCTTGCAAAGCGTAGATCAGTGGTAGCGTCACCATGCCCTGGCGTAAATCATTGCCGGCTGGCTTGCCGATTGTGCTTTGATCCTCAGTATAGTCGAGAATATCATCGATAATCTGAAATGCGATACCCAGATTCAGGCCGTAGCTATGTAGCCAGTTGATTTCGCTCTCGGTGGCACCACTCACGATCGCGCCCCCTTTACAACAGGCAGCGATCAGCGCGGCGGTTTTATGGCTGATTTTTTCATAATAGCTTTGCAAGCTTAGATTGGTTTGACCAGCGGTCATGATCTCGATAATGGTGCCCTCGCAGACGGTGGCGACTGTATCGGCGAAGAGGTGATCGATGCGTGGGTCTTCCATGTCAGCGATCAAACCCGAGGTCTTAGCGAAGTAGTAATCCCCCAGTAGAATAGCGATCTGATCGCCCCAGATAGCGTTTACTGTAGGATTGCCCCGGCGAGTTAACGCTTTATCGACAATATCATCGTGAATTAGTGTAGCGAGATGAACCATCTCGAAAGCTACGCTGAGGAAAAGGAGTTTATCCAGGCGATAATTGTTCATCTTGCCGGAAAGCAGGGTGAGCGCGGTTCTAAGACGTTTACCAGGTGAACCCAGAGCGTGCATCGACGCGGAGTTCAGGATGTCGAGCCCGGAGGTGGCTCGCTCTTTAAAGAGGATGTCTACTTGCTCCAGATCGGCTTCAATGCTGGCAAATAGGCGGCTCAAAGTGGCCGTGTCGTTCATAGTTCAAGGCTCTCCATTTCGGGCATCGTTGGCACTGTTTTCAAAGAAGCGATAGAGTAGACCATAGCTTTCCTCTACCTTTAAGCGCCGCACCTGACGCTCCTTAGCGCAAAAATACTTGACTTTCACGCTTTTTTGTCTGCCATCCCTCAAGATGCGGCTAATTCTGCTCGTGTCTTAATCCTAAGCCGCTTGAGGATACTACAATTAGTGCTTGATAAAATTATAGCACAGCTCAACCATAAAAGACAAAATATTTAATGCACTATCTCATATTCTATAAATAATATGTTTTTCCTGCTTGCTTGTGCGGAGCAGGAGTGACAGGTATTCAGGTTCGCGCCTATACTTGCATGCTTGTGTCCAGTTCCATCAGATCTTCCTGGACATAGCCGGCGGTCATATTAAACTCGTCAAGAGCGTCCAGGGCGGTGCGATACTCTTCCCAACTCAGGCGACGATTGAGTACCGGGTCATTGACGGCTTTCCAGGCTGGGAAATACTGATCCATCAGGCTGATGGGTGTGTCTGGCCCCAGTTCTGCCGCGATCCACTGTAGCACTTCACGGGTGCCAGAGATATCTTCGGGCATGACCAGGTGGCGGATTAGCAAACCACGCCGCCCGATGCCTTCCTCGTCGAGTTGCAGAGGGCCGACCTGGCGATACATTTCGCGTAAGGTAGTCTGATTGGACTCGACATAATGTGGCATTTTTGAGGTGCGCAGGGCATTTTTATTGTCGGAGTACTTTGAGTCTGGCAGATAGATATCTACTACACCATCCAGTAGTTCGAGCGTTGCCAGATTTTCATAACCAGCACAGTTATAAACGAGAGGTAGGCGCAGACCTTTGTCGCAGGCAATAACCAGCGCTTTGAGAATCTGTGGCACAAAGTGTGTAGGGGTAACCAGATCCAGGTTGTGACAGCGCTTTTTTTGCAGATAGAGCATCATATCAGCCAGCCGTTCGGGTCCCACGCGGTGTCCCAGACCTCCCTGGCTGAGGGAAAAATTCTGGCAATAGGTGCAGCGTGCCTGGCAATAGCCAAAGAAGATTGTGCCCGCTCCACGAGTTCCGCTGATAGGTGGTTCCTCGCGTCGATGAACGTTCCAGGAGGCAACGATTGCTTCGGTCTTAGAGTGGCAGACGCCAGTTTTTCCGGCAATCCGGTCACAGCCGCAGTTTTGTGGACAGATTGTACAACTGCGCAGAACTTCCCAGGCTGCTTCAGCGCGTTGCGCCAGTTCTCCGCTTTCATAGAGTTCTAAATAGCTTGGATAGAGCATAACAAACATATCCTTTTGTCATTGGTGCTGCTGGTGAGATAGCCGCGCGGACACACCGCTTGCGTTGAAGCAGTTTGCCCGCGCTATGCTTTGTTGAAACGCTGTTATTGGTCGGGATTGCTCTCTTCCACTGCTGGCCACTTATATCCGCGACGTGAAGGGCGCGTGACCGGCGGCTTTTGTGGACTCTGGGCATTTTTCCTGGCCACTTTGGCAGTACGTGGTTTCTCATTTTCGGCGCGAGTTGTTTTCACTGTTTTGACCTTGCGAATCCTGCTTGCGCCGGGTTTTTGGGGTCGAGCAATTCTGGGTGCGGCAGTTTCCTGCACGCTGACCTGGTCTCCCTCAGGTGCAGCTTCGGGCGCTTTGTTAAGCGTAGGCGCGTTCGCGAGCAACTCGCCAGTCTGCTCCTCAACCCCGTTCCAGAAATTAGCCTGTTTGTTTTGAGAGGGGCGCGAGCCTTTCAACACCCGGCCATCAGGTAGGCGTGTGACAGGCCTTTCGTCGGCAGGAGTAAACTGCTCGCGCTTTTGCGCCGTCTGATGGGTATTGGCTGGTCTGGGCTCAGTGAAGCGTTCGTAGTCGCCTTCGAATTGTTCTCGACCAGCCTGCTCGTTGGCTTCGTAAGAGCGCTGGGCTGAGTAGTCGCGTTGTGCTGCCGGGCGACTCTGCCAGCGTGGATTATAGTTGTCGCGGGGAGTAGCGCTACCACGCTGCCCACGGGCGAACTGCTCACGCTCTCGCTCAGAGTATTCAGTTGAGCGTGGAGGACGGTTAGAGCCACGATAATTGTTGGGAGTATCCTGCTGGAACCGTGCAGGCTGCCTGGAGCCGCGATAGTTTTCGGGACCGTCCTGCTGGGAGCGTGGAGGATGGTTAGAGCCGCGATAATTGTTAGGAGTATCCTGCTGGAAGCGCGCCGGTCTATCGGAGTTGCGATAGTTTTCGGGACCGTCCTGCTGGGAGCGTGGAGGACGATTAGAGCCGCGATAATTGTTAGGAGTATCCTGCTGGAAGCGCGCCGGTCTATCGGAGCCGCGATAGTTCTCAGGGCCATCCTGTTGGAAGCGTGGAGATCGGTCAAGGCCACGATAATTGTTAGGAGTATCCTGTTGGAAGCGCGCCGGTTGCTCGAAACCGCGCTGGTCCTCAGGACCGTCCTGTTGGAAGCGTGGAGGGCGCCTGTCCTCATTGCGTTCTGTATAATTCCCAGGCTGTTGTGGTGAGCTATTACGCGTCCAGCGTTCGCTGTCCAGAGCGGGTTGGCTACCTGCACGATAGCCAGGCCTATTGAAATGGCGTTGCTCGCCTTCCTGCTGGTATCCACCGGGTCGTACTGAGGTATGAGGAGGACCGTAATTTCCCTGGGATGATTGATTATGTGGCTGCCTGGATCTCTCGTACGCAGGCGCGGGCCGCCCCTGGCGCTGAGTGGGCGAGGTAGAGGGGTTCTGGCGCGGGCGGTAGTCTGCGTATGTGCGGGTGGCTCCATTTTCCCATGCGCGATCGACGGCATCTCGGCTAAGCCGTGGACGCGCTGGCTTGAATGATTGCTCTTCTCTAGACTTGCCGGAGGCAGAGTTGCGAGAAGATGGATGCATACCATCTCGCCGCTGGTTACTAAAATTTCTGGTCATGGGTTCCTTTCAAAAAGAATGGAGGCTGTAGTTTAAGGGGTGAATGGCTTGACAGGGCTTCTTCTTGCTCTTCCGTCGTTCCACCTGTTCGTTGTGGCATAATTCTTCGCCCATGTTTCTTGTGCGGAGAAGATGCTCTCCTGCCAGTGCTGTCGGCTCTTTTTCCCAAACACTGGGAGCCTGGCTTTTATTCCCGGTTGGTAGTAGTCCCTCTTCATACATACTTGTTCAGCTTGAAGACGAGGTTCGAGCGGCTGATTCCAGTATAGCATATTTAAACACCCCTGACTATGCTTTTGGCGGTGGCATTTGTTGTTGAGTTTCAATCATCCATCTAAAAAACTGGCAGCAAATACTGTTGCCAGAGCATGACTAAGCAGTGGGGGTAGGTATGGGAATATTTCCTCCTTTCAAGGGTATGGGTGTATAGGCCTGGGTGTTACTGCCGTACATTGCCAATTGTTGCTGAGCAATCTCGTCAGGCAAGAGGGAGCGCAAAATGACGACATAATGGCTGTTGTTTTCGAGGAACATGCGTTGTTGTTGACCGAGTAAGGCAGCTTTAATCTGCTGCAAATCGCCTTGCGTGGGTAGATAGGCGGTTTTAGGCACCGTATAGGTCAGACAGCCATTATCCGCGTTTGGACCGGTCTGGTCCTGGGGAATGGTGCCACACTCATAAACTGCGGCATTGGCTAGATCGATATTATTCAGCGGCCAGAGAGGGATGGTCTGGTTTTGCGCGCTGGTATAATCCGCGCGGAAGGTCTGATAGACCAGCAGGGCCATATTCTGTGAAGTATAGGTTTTCTCAGGTCCGCTGAGAGCATTTTTGATGGTGCTGATCGCATTGCCCAGTTGCTGGTAGTCATGGAGATCCTGTGTACTCTCCTGTAAATTGCCGAAGGGTCCATACAGAAACTGGTAATTCTGATTATCGAGGGTCATCTGTAGCAGGGTCGTATTCTGGTCGGGAATATCATCAAAAACCTGGTGGTGCAACTGGAGTAAATTATCAGTACCGATCAGGGTATGCAGAAGGTTTTGCAGTGTATCGCTTGAGATTGAGCCTTGCTGAAGTTGGAGATCAGGTCCGGTGATAAAGCTGCCATCACCGTAAATACTGATTTCTGGAGTCATCTGCAATAAGCTGACCTTGCCACCGCCATAGAAAAGACGGAGCAGGACATCTTGCGACTGAGTGCTATAAGTAATAGAGTTGCCGCTATTGGTCTGCACTGTTTTGCGGTGAGTTGGCGTGCTGGTGGTGCCTGACGTGCAGGCGCTCAGGAGCAGAGCCAGCAGACAGAGCAAAAGCGCCTGGACCCCGTAGGTACGCGTATAGTGCGTGCCAACTCGCCGGGCAAATATTGGTTGACGGGTCTTCTGTGAAGATCTCATGCGTTGGCTTCTATTTCTCGCTACTTTGCAACGGTTTTTCTTTAGTATATGTGTTAGCAACTATATTCCGCTGTCTCTCAGGCACTTTGGAGCAATAAAACACGACAATGGTAGCGGCGGCTCTGCCCTACCAGCGTCATTGAGGAATGGCCCGCTTATCTGCGCTAGCGTTTATTCTTGTGCAGTTCCTCGTAGAAACGATAGCCAATCATCTTGTAGACCAGTTTCGCGGCCAGGAAATCGGCTCGTGTCTGATTCTCCATGGGACACAGCTCTACCACATCCATAGCAACAACAGTTGTGTGCTGGCAGATCTCGCGGAACAGATCGAGCAACTGATACCAGTGCAGTCCACCCGGCTCAGGAGTGCCGACCGCGGGCATCTCGCTTGGATCGAGCGCGTCCAGGTCGATGGTTACATAGGTATGTTTGCTCAGGCGTTCCCAAGGTATAGTTGCTGTGCCCCTGGCCAACTGATAGCCCCAGACAATAGCCACGTCTGGTTTGCTGCACATAAACTCAGCCTCTTCCGGGCTAAAGCTGCGGATGCCGATCTCAGTCAACGGAATGCCCATCTCTACCACGCGCCGCTCGATTGAAGCGTGTGAGAGTTGTGTGCCCTCATATTCATCGCGCAGGTCACCATGGGCGTCGATATGTAAAACGGTCAGGTCGGGGAAATAGTTTCGCACTTCGGCAATAGGAGAGGCGGAGAGAGAGTGCTCACCGCCAAGAACCAGGGGCAGTTGCCCGCGAGCCAACACCTCGCGCACAGCCAGGCCAGTAGCGACAAGGGCAGCCGCGTGGTCCATCCCGTGATAGTTGAGGAGCGGGCGTGTATGAACGCCCGCCTCGATAGGGCACCAATCCAGTTCCTCGTCATAGAGTTCCATCTGGCTGGATGCTTCCAGAATCGCCTGTGGCCCAAGATGGGTGCCTTGCATATAACAAACGCTATATTCAAGCGGAGCCGGAATAATCGTCACGCGAGCAGTGGCGGGGTCGCAATAAGGCGCATCTGGCGCACCAAACTGGGTTACAGGCGAATCAGTCATAAAATCACAATCTTCTTTCTTCTTAGCGCACCGCCACTTTCGCCATGCGAGCGGCCATGGCAGCCTCATAACGAACTGGGTCGGGATTTTCAGGTCTTAGCGAACGAGTCGCACGAACGACAAAATGTGCTTCTATATCTTCGGTCTGGAACATTTCTTTCGCGAAAGCGATAGCATCTTCCTGACTAAACTCTTTACACGAACAGATGTCGATGTCAACCTCACCGTACTCAGGCCAGGCATGCATACTGATATGACTTTGTGCAATTACGACAAAGCCAGACATACCCGCGTCCAGCGGATTAGATGTTTCGATGTCATACAGATGGACCGGGCTGACCTTTTCCATGTCAACCTGACCAGGGTATTCATCCAGCACACGACGCAGCAACGGCTCGTTGGTCAGAATCTCGCGGCTGCACCCGTAAAGCTCCAACATCAAATGCACCAGCATCTTTTTTGTTTTCTCCTCTTAATTTTACCAAACTAGCGCCACCACTGCTGCCACTTCAGACAGCGTCCCCCACATGGCGTCGAAAAATTGACACCATTAAGATATTTTACATTAGGTTGTCAAGCTAATGTGCAGACCTTGCCACCTAATAGGCAAATGTCATTGCAAATGCTTTAGAAGTCGAATGGAGGTATTTTGGTGCCCTTCGTCCCTTTTCGTATTGCCTTTGCCTTTTCAACTGGTCAGTAATTTTCTTAGTTTAATGAGCATTGTTGAGTTTTTTATAATATGAAGAATATCTATATCGTGCATCTTATTCTATTTGTTGGAATATTATGATCACCATTGAGATAATTTTTTTCATCATGCTAGTACCTTTTGACTAATAGATTGTGTTTTCAAAGGAGTAAATCTATAGTAGCTATTATGGGGTTAGCAGGCTGCTTGTAATTAGATTGTGTCTACGGCAAGGAGGTAGTAAAATTAACAGTCGTCAGTTGCCAAAAGAGAGTGAAGTTCGCTTAGGCTTGCAAGAGCAGCCAGAAGAAATGTTTGATGAACGGTTCCTTTCTCAACCCGGCCAACCAGAGATATGTACACAGTTATCAGCCTGTATCCCAAACTTCTCCCAACTTTCATCCGCAGATGCTAACTTTTTCCGCGCCTCCTTTCAGGGGGAAGAATTGTGCTATGCACATAGCTGGCTTTACCTGCTCCGCGCGGCGCGCAATGACCACGGTGGTCTGGGCTATAAATTTGTCGGAAACGACATGGTAGCAAGCATTGGCTATCGCGATCACTCCTTCTACATTGTTCACCCCGCAGGAAAAAGGAGATACGACGAGCTAATAGATTTATGTATGAGAATATATAATGTATATCGTGGTCCGATTATTTTAAAGAAAGTAGACCAGCAACTTTATGCACAGCTGACTGAGAAGCAGGCATTTTTCATAGATGGAAGTGGTCGGGAGTTCTTTGAAGAAGAGGCATTTCCTGAACATATATTACAGTTAGAGCGTTTATTTGCTCCTACAGCCGAAATGAAGCAGAGTTTACAGCCTTTTCTCAAAAAGGTTCAGCGTTTTGAACGGCAGACCAAGCTCTGGGCGGTACCGAATGTAGCCTGGAAAGAGATTGAAAGCAATCCGGGTTTTCAAGCAGTCCTGGGATATAGCTCGGACAAATATAAAAGTTATATGCAAATTCTGCAGGAGGCCAGTTCCGCGCGCGGAGCCGATAGCAGATACAGGTTTTGTGCGTATTACGACGAGCGTGCGACCATTCATGGTTTGTATGTCAGTGAACTATTTCAGGAAGGCATCATGGGTTTATACTGTGCTGTTTCCGCGAGATCGTTTCCTGGGGTTACTGAATGGATGGATTATGATTTCTTTCAGCAGTTGTTTAACGAGGGCATACACACGCTCTATCTAGGCGGTTCTGAAACCGAAGGGGTTCATGGGTATGTTCAGAAGCTGCTTCCCGTCGTGCCATCTTATCTGATGCGTCCTTTGCTGATCCATCGCGCAGGCCATCAGTTGGATTGAGTGCCTGATTTGAACACCTCCAGGGCTGCCTGACCTATGTATCCTGGTAAGAGGTGTTTGTTTGTTTGTTTGTTTGTAGAAGGAGGTAGATATGCCCACGCACTCCCGCGGGGTTTTTGGCTTTATCATCGGTGTCAGTTTACTGATGATCATTATTGTGGGTTTTCATCTAGGGAACGAAACTGTCTTCAAGATTGGAGATTTTTCGCCGCTAGTGGGTGCCTTTATCGGTGGCATATTTGTTCTCGTCTGTGTAAATATTCCGTTTTCCTTGGATGAAGGTGCTGAGCCATGGTTGAAACGTGAGCAGATAGCCTGGAACCTGGTTGGGTGTGGCTGTCTTGCCTGGGCGTTAGGTGAATGCTTCTGGCGCTATTATCTGTCGCAGAATCAGAGTCCCTTTCCTTCGCTGGCCGACTTTGGCTATGCCTTTTTACCGGCTCTCTGTTTCACTGGCCTGCTCTTTCAGCCCTTAGGGAAAAGCAGTCGGAAGCGTATTTTTCTGGCCCTTGATAGTCTGATTGCCATGGGAGCCTTGTTGAGTATTGCCTGGTTTGTGCTCTTAGGCTCCCTGGTCGCCGTAGCGAACGAAAGCGGGCTGGCCAAGTTTCTTGGCCTGTATTATCCGATCGCGGATATCGCGCTGCTCTCGTGTATTCTCTTCTTGCTTTTGGGTGGACCGAATAGTTTCTATCAATCCCGTACTCGCCGCATTAGCTTGCTTGTACTGGGAACAGGCCTGGCTATTTTCGCGCTCTCCGATTTTGTCTTTAATGTCGAGCAAAATCTCGGCACATTTGTTGAGGAGTCCTGGTCGGGTCTGGGCTGGCCATTGGGTATTATGATTATAGGTGTCGCGGCCTATCTGCGTCGTTTTCTTCCGCGCGCTCGTGAGTCTGCCGTTACTGAACGGAGCAAGCAGGACTTGCGCTTTGGTTTGTTACAAATGCTTCCTTATGTTCTGTTAGGACTCCTGTTTTGCGTGTTGATCTTCAATGTGATCTCTGTCGATCCGGCCCAGCAGAGGATACGCTCGGTACTGCTTGTTGCGACCATCGTCGTGACCAGCCTGGTTGTGGTTCGTCAGATTCTCACCATGTTGGAGAATGAGCGCCTGGTAGGAAAGCAGGCTGATACGCTTAAGCAGTTGGAGATGGTCTACCAGGATATTGAAAAGCGTCAGAACGCTCTGGAGACAGGTATCACTCATCTGAAAGATGTACAAACACGCCTGGCCAATGGAGATAATAGCGCGCGTGCCCAGAATGTCAATAATGATCTCTGGCCGCTGGCTGCTGGTTTGAATCTCATGGCTGACCGTATGATGCGCGCCGACCATATGCAGAGGAATTCCCAGCGGCTCTCTAAAGCCGTGAGTGAGCTCGATCAGGCTTTGAAACGGAAGCGCGAAGGAGGAGCATTTGTGCCTCCGCTCTCCTGCTCCGAAATTCCAGAGACGCAATCCCTCATGCGCACACTTGGTCTGGTGTCGATAACCAGAGTTCCTCGCCCGAACACTCAGCGTAATCAATCGCAAGCAGGGTCTCTCTCGCAGTCATCTTCTTCCGACAATTCGGGCTTTTTCAACGAAAAACCGGGGCCCGCGTCGGGCAAGCTTTTCTAACAGAACCCGCGCTTCACTACGGCAGAGTGATCCCAAATTGTCTATGCTGTCTGCCCTTGAAGAGACTGATGCGTACAACCTGTAGCAGGCGTACGCGTCAGCTTTCCAGTGAGAAAGGTTATAGTGGTTATGGGTTTTCTGGGCATTGAGATGGGTCTGATAGTCGCGTGCTTATGGGGCTTCGCTGACATTTTTGCCACGCTGGCGGCACATCGTTTGAGTACATTCAGGACTACCATGATTTCTCAGTTGACCAGTTTTCTGGGTTTACTCTTGATCGGAGCTGCTACCTTCTGGTTTTCGCCTTTGTTTTTGACGCTGCCTGAGCTTCTGCACAGCATGTTTCTTGGAGTCTTTACAGGTTTCTGCGCCTCGCTGGCCTATCTCGCGCTTTATCGTTGCCTGAAATTAGGACCTGTTGCCATCACTGGACCCCTGACTGCGACCAGCCCTGTCGTTACACTTCTGCTCTCGGCGTTTATTCTCCGGCAGAATCTGACGCTGATGCAGCTGGTACTTGTGCTTATAAGCATCTGTGGCGTTGTTCTGGCCTCTACAAACCTGCCTGAACTGCGCTCGCTTCTGTCAGGCTCCAAGGGCTCACTCTGGACGCAGGGAGTGCGCTGGGCTATCGTAGCGACCCTGGCCTTTGGGAGTCTGGATTTTGGCATTGGCGCGTCTGTAACGGTCTCAGATTGGTTTTTGCCTGGACTCTGTACACGTTTTTTTACACTGTTTTTTTTGCTGCTTTTCGGGTCCATGCTATATCTCTTGCGCAAATTTTATATGCGCAAGCACTTCATCTCCACCCAGCAAACGGTCCCTCTCCAGTTGGCGGCAGGCCCATCAATGCAGCAAACAGTCCCTCTGCTCTCGGCGATAACCCCATCAATGCAGCGAACGGTCCCTCTGCTCTCGGTGGCGGGTCCAAAAGCAAAGCGCTCGCTCAAACGTCCCTCGTCTAAATCTGGACTGGGCATCGGCTTTGCTCTGCTTGTCGGTATCATAGAGAGCGCTGCTATCCTCGTCTTTAGTCTGGACACGCAACTTGTGACGACCGGGGTTACAGCAGCGATTGCTTCAAGCTATGGTCTTTTCGTTCTGCTTTTCGGCGTGCTTTTCTACCGGGAACGACTGGCCTTGAACCAGTTCCTGGGTATCGCTCTGTTTATGTTCAGTATCGTTTTGCTGACTCTGTCTTAAGTGGAAGCCGGGCTGGCCTCTTTGCTACATATGAAAACAATATCAGGCGCGACTATCGTTTCATCTAACCACTGTTCACCTGCGCCTAAAGGAAATATGGCCTGAATATTGCTAAAACCCGCGGACGCGAAGACGTGGCGATAGTCCTCTTCTGTCCAGTAGGTATCGTCAATTTCAAAAGGCTCAGTTCCTTTAAGCACACAGGTGATTAGATCTCCGCTTTTCACCGCCGCTTTTGCAGGATAGACATAGCTTTTAAACTCATGTCCCAGAGAGGCAGGATTAGTGGAGATAACAACGAGCATTCCCTGGGCTTTCAAGATCCTGGCGATCTCTTTGAGGGCCTGTTGCATTTCATGCAGCGTACGCATTTCTACCAAGACGTGCGCACTCATGACAATATCAACTGACTCGTCTGGTAATGGCATGGTTTGCTGGTCGATGAGGTGAAATTCGATGGTAGCTTCGTGGCTGGCCTGAGCTTGCTTGATCATATTTTCATCATGGTCAACACCAATGACTCTAGCGGCCCCCAGGCTTTTGAGGAAACGAGCAGAACGACCGGTACCTGTTCCAAAATCGAGCGCTGTCTTCCCGTGCATATGGTTGATGAGAAGCTTGCTAACCTCGTTGAAGCTGATCTCGTAAGTCGTGCCGCTAATTCCCAGTTGGCTGTAAATATGCGCGTGGTCTGGTGAATAGGAGTAGGTCATAAATCTCTCCTCAAACATCTTTAGCAATTGAGAGTACATGGCCAGTACTACAAATGACGCTTGAAGGGATAATCCAGATTCTTATACCCTCACCGTGTTTACTATATACAGAGGCGCGGCCAGCACAATGTGTTTGCTTGGCTGAAGATCAGCCTTTAAATATGTACTATCGAGTTGTACTCTGGCAAAAAATGAGTAACTCACCGATGGTCGCGCATTCTCTTGTAAAGCTCGTATGCTGTAAAAAGCGAGTGCCAGGTTCATATCTGGATCATCCATATAGAAGCGAGCTGAGTGAATTTCCATGTCGCTACCGAGCATTTCAAGTAGGAACGGTAGGGTGGAAGCGAGACGGCTGCCATTTTTATTAGCGATTTCAGTTTGTGTAGGGACATAGACTGAACTGGCAGAACCGGCCAGGCTGAGAATGGTCTGGCTGGTTGAGCCGCTGAAATAGGCCAGGTCGGGTTTGCCCGTCCTGCTGTGAAGGAAGTGAGAGAACATCGTCAATGTTCCTTTCACATACTTACGAGCTTCATCGATAGTGCCTATCTGGTTGGGATAATATTTTTCCAGGTAGGTAGCAACGACGAGTGCCTGGGCAAAGAGAGCTTGTTGTTTGTCGTTGGGTGCCAGAGCTAATTTTGGTGAAAGCAATTGCATGTTTATACCGAGCTCTGTAGCAATGGTTTTGAGTTCATCTTTATGAATTTGCTTCAGTAGTGCCTGGATGTTTTGCTCTGAGAGGTATGCAGGATATACTATATTTTTACTCACTAGTTCCTTCCTCCAGAATGGAATGCATTTTGGCACTTTAGGGCTTGACAAAGAGTGATGTCGAGCTTTTTGTGTTTTTCTAGAATTTTTATTGCTCGCTTCGACTACCTATTTCTATATTCTATACCAGAACGGATAAATGTACAATACGCGGGAAGCTCTTCTAGAGGCGGGATTACCAGGGACACGACCCTTTGTCAGCTATCTGTTTGGGAGACAGGTAATAAGGGTGACCTCGAAAAACCTCTTTTCCTTCTTTTGCTTTTCGTTGCAGGCAGCAAGCAAAAGGGCAGAGAGCAAGCAGTGCGCGGCCCTGACTTCCATGTCAAAGGGCCGCGCACCAGCCAATCCCTCTTCTCAAGCGGCTAGAGGTATATTGGGCAGACTTTCTACAAAGCTTGTTCTCTGCTGCCAAACGCACTTTCCGCCAGATGTCACAAGCGCTGTATCGTTCCCTGGTGTTAGTGATGAATGGTCAGGAAGAAAATTAAGGCACAGAGACCTACACCCCAGCAATAATACGCAAAGGGATAGAGACGGCCATTTTCAAAATACTTTAATAGGAAGTGGGTACTCAGGAAGGCAGCGACACCCGCTATGATCATGCCAATGAGCACCAGGAGCAGAGTTGTGGCGGGCAGGCCGAAGAGTTGTGGCACTTCAAGAAGTGCGGCGGCTCCAATCAGCGGAGTTCCCAGCAGAAAGGAGTAGCGAGCAGCATCTTCGTGGGAGAGACGCACGCCCAGACCTGCTACCATCGTTACGCCAGAGCGCGAGATACCAGGAATCAGGGCCAGAGATTGAGCGAAACCGACAATTACGGCCTCTTTCCAGGAAAGATCAGTCAGGGGGCGCACTGTACTTGTTTTTAAGCGAGGTTGCGCTGTGGAGGAGGTTGCCATAAGTACAGGGGCTTTCCCGGCCCCTGTCGATAGTTGGGGAGGCAATGGTTGTGTTTCTTGCTGGTCTATTGGCAGGCTGATACTCTCCCGCGTTGCTTCTACTGTTGCTGCGCGCTTTTCCGCGCGACGACGCTGCATTTCTCCTACAAAGAGGATGCCGCCGTTGACAATTAAAAAGCTGGCAGCGATGATTGGAGAGGCGAAGAGCTGCTTGAGTGGCGTTTCTAACGCCACTCCGAGCAGACCCGCGGGAATGCAGCCGATGATGATCAGCCAGCCTACCCATTCCTGCGTACCTGTGCGAATCTCTCCCTGCTTAATGCTGACAACAAGGGTGCGTCCGACTTGATACCAATCGCGCCAGAAATAGATTACCAGTGCGATGCTTGTGCCGAGATGCAAGGCGACAATCAATGGCAAAAATTGCGTATTGCGCACAAGGTCGCCCCATCCCAGTAATCCTGGGAGAATAACAGTATGGCCAAGGCTGCTAATAGGGAAGAGCTCGGTAACTCCCTGGAGCAAGGCCAGCAAGAGAATTTGCCAGATGTTCAGATTCATAAATATTTCCCTTTATCATAGTAGTGCCAAAAGGAGCCAGTGCTTTCATTTCCAGTCCTCACAATCCTCTATCCATGAGAAGGACAGGCTATCAAGCCTGGGGTAGTATTTGTTGTAGACACTATAGCAGCTAAAGATGAGGGACGCATGAAGTAGAGACTGTATGCGCCCAAATGGGGGATAACCCGTTTGTCGTGCTCCCTTTTTCCGACGTTGCCAGGCGTTTTGTCATGATTTTTACAAAATTAGAGATACATCATCAATGGAGCGATCCTATTCCTGTCACAACCACACTGCTGGCCTTCTACCTGTTTGATCCCCAGACCGGCTGGAGTCTGCCTGTGCCGATCACCGCGAATGGCGGGAAACCGATTGTCGTTGGGCAGGATAACAGCCCTTGTGGTCCTCCTGAGGAACTCGTTAAGTAGCGAGAGGTCGAGATGAGTTCTTCTTGCTTGCGCGCGAGCAGGGAGAACTCATCGGGCTGGCGCGTTTAGCCGGTGTATTGCAGGATGTACAGGCCAGCATTGTAGTCGGTGACGTAGAGCAAGCCCTGTTTATCGACAAAGATGTCGCAGGATTGGATCACCTGGGCGCTGGCGGGACGTGGATCGTACATTTTCGCGGGCGCGGGCGGGATAAAGTAAGCCACCTCTTCTGGGTGGAAGGCGTTAGCGATGTTGAAGACGCGCACGCCTGCATTTTGATAGGTGGCGAAGATCAGCTCGGAACTCTGGAAGCCGCCGGGACGATTTTCATGTAGATTATGCGGGCCAAAGTGTCCGCCTTTGGCGCAGTAATCCTCTTCGGCAGGCGTGGGAAAGGTCGAGATGGTCACGGGATTGGTTGGTTCACGTATATCGACCATCCAGGTGTACTTCAGGCCATCCGCGCAATTGGCGGCCACACCTTCGTCGGCCACGACCAGCAGATTACGCTCAGGCAGGGGCAGGCTGGTATGTGTGCCACCACCAAAGGGGGGATTCCAGTTGCGGTGCGCCAGCAGTGTAGGTTGCGTCGGATCGCTGATATCGAGCACGGTCAGACCGCCATCGCGCCAGGAGCCGTAGGCTTTGTCTCTGGCAATGATCGCGTGATGCAGTGCGTAGCGCCAGCCGCTCCAGTTCGGCGTCTCTCCGCCCGCGCGCCACATACCGGGAATCCACCAGCGTCCGATTAACTGCGGATGCGTAGGATCAGCCATATCGATCACAATAAAGATATGATCGGTATAGCCGGCCAGCGAGGCTGAGGCATAGGCGTAGCGTCCGCCTGTATACCAGATACGATGCAGTCCAAAGCCCTCAACAGGCATAAAGCCGATCTCACGCGGTTGCGCAGGCTGAGAAATATCAAAGACGCGCAGTCCAGCCGCGAAAGGGAGGTCCTGCGCGCCAAAGGTATCAGCAAAGGATTGAGTATAGTACTCAGTCTTATCGATATGAATGTTTGGGGAATAGATATTGACTGCGTTAATCACCAGCAGCAGATCATCGTGAGCCTGCAAATGCAGCGACCAGGTATTGGGTGGAGTCGGAATAAAATTGACTGGCCGAGGATGTTTGGGATCAGTAACCTCCATCACCGTAATGCCATTACTAAACATATGGCCGATATAGGCATGGCCCCTCTGCACCATAATCTGCACGCCATCGCCCCGATCACCCTGGTCCGAATGGCTGATAAACTCAATGTTTTTGCGTGGAAAATCCTGAGATGTCATGAGAAGCCTCGTTTCCTACAAGCGACTCTGCTCCATTAGCGCGTCATTTTTCCTGGCAGCGGAGCGTCGGCGCCTGGCTGTGGTAGTTCAAGATCTGTATGTAGTAGCAGTATAGCACGCGCACCGCTCTAAGGCGTTGTTCAGGCCCTTGGCTGGAGCATGAGAGTTGAGGGATCTTGTTGTTAAGGAGCTTGACAGGAAACACGTTTCTAAAGTATAGTTCTAGCTGAAACCGGTTTCAGCGTTAAATATAGCTTGCCAGGAAGCGGAGCTTCGTATGAAAAAGAAATTGACCATTCATGATATCGCGAAACTTGCGGGTGTCTCGCAGGCGACTGTTTCGCGTGTTTTAAATCAAAAGCCGACCGTAGATCCTGGTATTCGCGAGCACGTGATGAAGGTTGTCAACGAGCATGGTTTTGTGCCGAGTATCGCGGCGACGATTTTGCGCGGTGGGCGCACACAGTTGATCGGTGTGCTGGCTCCGCCATTGACCTCGCCGTTTGTTCCAGAGATCATGTTAGGAGTAGCTGAGGTGACCGATCGCACGGAATACGAGGTAGTGCTCTATATGATGAGTCACACGCGCAAGCATAGCGATGTGTTGGATCGTATTCTGGCCATGAAACTGAGCGCGGGTTTGCTGGCGATCATGCCCGGCCATCTTGGTCCTTACCTGGACCATCTTTCGCAACAAGGTGTACCAATTGTCACCCTCGAAGACCAGGTGGCTCCTGCCAATACGCCCTGGATTGGTATCGATAATGTAAACGGGGCCTATGAAGCAACGCGCTATTTGCTCAGTCTGGGTCATCGGCGTATTGCTCATATTTTAGGCCCGGAAGGCTATCTTTGCACCAATGAGCGCTATGAAGGGTATAGTCAGGCATTGCGCGAGGCTGATCTGACGGTAGACCCTGATTTAATCTGGCAGGGAGACTTTACCGTCGCTGGCGGGTGGGCCTGTGCTCAGCAAATATTTTCTCATCCACCTCACGAACGTCCTGACGCGATTTTTACAGCCAATGATCAGACGGCCTTTGGAGTTATGGATGTAGCTATGCAATATGGTGTGCGCATTCCTGATGATCTCACCCTGATGGGCTTTGATGACATGCCTATGACGGCTTTTACTAAACCTGGTCTAACCACTATTAGACAGCCCCATCGGGAAATGGGCATCCTGGCCTGCGAGTTGCTCTTATCACTGATTGACCCTCGCAACCATACGTTTCCTTCTGCCCATACAGTTTCCCAGGACGAGATGCAGATAGTGACCTGGGAGAATGAAACGATCTCGGAATTGGAGAGGGGAGACCATAAGAATAAGCGTATCTTGCTACCCACAAAGCTGATCGTACGTGAATCTTGCCGGGCAACACAATCGGTCTCCTCTTAGCTCCCTATAGCATATCTCTACTTTATAAATCATTCCTGACTGCTCTAGAACTTGCTGCGTTTGCAAAACAGCAGTTATCATACACGTTCACTGAACTATAAATAGCTCTGGCTATCTCTGCTAGATACGAGACATCTTCTTAAGAATTTGCTATGATTATTCCTGGAAGCACTCGCTACAGTGCTATGGAAAAGCGGAGAAAAATGCTATGCTTACCAAGCGTTTACTGAAAATTCTGGCCGTCGTCACCGTCATTGGCGCCTATGTAATGATTGTGTTGGGCGTGCTAGTCTCGACGACCGGTTCTGGCCAGGGATGTGGCAATTCATGGCCGTTTTGTCGTGGGGAAATTATCCCTGGTACCCTGACGATCCAGGGATTGACTGAATACAGCCACCGTATCATGTCAAGTCTTGACGGCTTTCTGGTGTTGCTCTTGACGATCTGGTCCTGGTTTGTGTATCGCAAAGAGCGCCTGATTAAACTATACGCCTCTCTGAGCCTCTTCTTTGTGGTCGCTCAGGGTGCGTTAGGAGCGGTGACGGTAGTATATGAAGGCACATTCGCCATTAACTGGCTGCTTTCAGTCCACTTTGGCCTCTCGTTGATCGCCTTTGCCAGTGTTCTGCTCCTGACGACACGCATATTTGAACTGGGCAGAGGAGAACAGGCGTCACCCGTCTCGCTGCCGCGCCCAGCTCTCTGGCTGCAAATAGCGTTCTGGAGCCTGGCGGTTTACACCTATCTCGTCGTCTACTCTGGCGCGCTGGTTGAGCACACGGGCGCGGTTGTGGGTTGTGGCTACAATCTTCCCGGCTGTGGCTCAACCTATTTGCCGAACCTGACTACACTCGCAGGCATTCAGGTGCTCCATCGTTACGCGGCTGCTCTGCTCTGGTTTGCGGTGCTTGTGCTGCTGATCGCCGTACTCCGCAACTATCGCGAGCGACGCGCCCTGGTCGTGGGTACCTGGTGGTCTATGGTTCTGGTGACGTTACAGGCGCTCGGCGGTGTCATGAATGTGCTGACTACCGGGCAGATGCTGCTTGCACTGATTCACGCAACCCTGATCTCGATCTTTTTCGCGGTCCTCTGCTATCTCTGCGCCCAAGTCGGTTGGCCCGCTATCAGACGTAAAGAGCCGGCCCAAGAGCGTGAAGTTCAACCAGTAGAGGCCAGAGCAGTTTCACCCCATAGTTAAATGCTGCTTCTCCCAAAGAGCTATTTCGCTTATCGCCCGGTGCAATAGCTCATCAAGTGAAGGGAGTGAAGGGTCAAAAGTTACTTTTGACCCTTCACTCCCTTCACTTGCGCTATGAAAAGCTGATCATTTTTCTGACTCTTAACTGAGAGTCACGCCCACAATGCCTGTGCTGGTGCCTATAAAGAGCATGTTATCGACAAGGGTAGGAGTTGCGAAGCGCGTGGCAGTGCCAACATTGACCTGGGCGCGTACGGAGCCCTTAGCACTGCTGAGTGCATACAGGATGCCAGCCTGAGGGTCCAGGTCATAGACTGTATTGCCGCCCGCGATAGGCGAACCCTGGATATTTGCTGGTGCTTGCCAGCCCGCCGAGATCTGTCCTCCCGCTGTAACCGTGATTTTGCGCAGTCCTGAAGTGCAGGGTACGAAGACCTGTGAGCCGATGGCCGCGGCACCGCCAAAGGCATTACAAATCGAGATGGCCGCGACCTGTCCACCGACTCCTCCCAGATTACTGGCTTTGAGTACATAACCCCGCTGTGCTTTGCCATCGGTATAGATCCAGCCGCCTGGTAGTAGAATCGGCCCCATTGAGCCTAGATCCTGGTCATTCGCGTTTTCATCTCCCCAACTGGTGGGCGCGAAGCCATCTTCTAGCTTTAATGTTGGTGACAGGCGCAGGATAGAGTCGCTATGGTCCCAGTTGCCGCCCGTAGCTTCTCCGTTGCCAACCGCGACATAGATGTTGCCCTGGCTATCGATAGCTGGCCCGGAGGCGGCCCAGATGCCGCCCTCGCGCGTAGTGGGCACCCGAAACGAGAGCAGCGAGCCGGTACCGTCAGTACGAGCGGCGACAACGGTGCCGCGATAATCGCCGCAGTCCCCATAAAGGCCACCATACGCGATATAGACCATGCCGTTTCTCAGGGCGAGGGCCGCGCGCTGCTGATGGGTTGTCGGGTCCATGCCGGAGATGTCAGCCACGCGGCGCACCTTGACCTTACCAGTGGTGACATCGAGACCGAGCAGCAGATGCGCCGGGCCTGAGATCTCCGCGACCGCGAAGACCAGCCCGGTGACTGGATCGTAAACGGGAGTTCCAGTGATGCCCAATGGATCAACATCGCCACAGGGCAGATCGCTCTGCGGAACAGGTGTGCCGACATTGGTTTTCCAGAGCAATTGCCCTGTTTTGCTGGCAAAGGCATAGAGCGAATTATTCTCGGTAGCTACAATTACTCGCCCTCCGATGACCAGAGGTTCAGCGTAGACCGCACCATCCAGTTGTTTGTTCCAGGTTTTGCTGAGCCTGGTAGGATCAGGCGTGTTCGCTACATAGCCGGTGCGGCTGGTATTCTGATGGTAAGTAGTCCAGTCATTGCTGACGCCCGGCTGCGCCGTGGCTGTTGGGATGCTAGTGGTCGTGGTACCTGTCGCTGCTCCGCCAGTTGACGGCGTTGGTGTTAGAGCCAGGGGCGTAATAGCCGGTGAATTGTTCGGCTGAGATGATAGGAAGCCACAGCCAGTTAAAAGGATGAGCAGTAACATAGAGGTCAGGAGCGAAAGGCTTCTTGAGTTTTTTGACGTTTTCATGTAGAAAAAACTCCTCAATCAAAAAACATGGGCGATAAAGGCCTGTAACCGCTAGTAGCCTGGCTCGACGCACAGCGACCCTCTGCACAATATGAGTCACGCATTTGCGTATTTTGTATCCTTTATCCTCTTTTACAATTATCACGAGATTTGCAGGTGCTTTCGAGGGATAGTATAGCGCGCTCTGGGCAGGATAGCAAGCATCCTTTGTAAGCGCTCAGGGTTTCTCACAAGTCTTTTCTCCCGCCCACCCACCCTGAGAAAAACAGGGAGTGTGGAAAGATGGGCACCGCGGTGCCCATCTTTCCACACTCCCTGGACCCTCCAATGGAAACGTTTACAAGAGCGCAAGACGACTTTGGAGAAACCCTGGTAAGCGCTGGGGCGATGAATGGAAGGATTTTGTCAGCTGGCACTGTGCAAGCAAGTATCATTGTGGTATACTACGTAGCGAGGACAGAAAGAACAGAACATAGAAATTACTCACCTCTCTGGCTGAAATTGAGGAAGTGAGGGATAAAACGGCAGAAGTGACCGTTACTCTCGCGAATTTTTCTCCCTACATAGTTGTGGAACGCTTCCCTCTGAGTTACCTACCGCTGCGGTGCAAAGCTGCGCCCCCCGAATATAAGACCGAGACTTCGCATGTCTCCAGCACAGTTAATCCATCGTCAAGCAAAGTACTTGTGACCTCTATGAGGTTGTATACGAGTATAAAGGAGACTGCCATTTATGACATACAGGAAAAATATTGCCCTGGTTGCCCATGACAACAAGAAACGCGACCTTTTAGAATGGGCTGCTTATAACCAGCCGCTGCTGGCTCAGCACAAACTATGCGCGACCGGCACCACAGGCAAACTTTTAGAAGAGGCACTGGGTATGCCTATTGAAAAGCTGCAGAGTGGTCCTCTTGGGGGCGATCAGCAGATTGGCGCGAAAATCTCTGAGCAGGAGATTGATCTGCTGATCTTCTTCTGGGACCCACTGGCGCCTCATCCGCATGATCCAGATGTCAAGGCGCTACTGCGTATCGCGGTTGTCTGGAATATCCCGGTTGCCTGCAATCGCGCTTCAGCGGATTTCTTGATCTCGTCACCGCTCATGTCTGAGTCCTATGAGCGTCAGTTACCCGATTATGGAAGTTATCCAGAACGCGTCATTGAAGGCGTGCTGTAAGCATCCAGCACAGCAAAAGATCCTGGCTCGGTACACTGCGCCGAGCCAGGATCTTTTGCTGTGTTGGATGCTTTAAGCCTGGAGGATTTTCTGTTTTTGTTCCTGGAATTCCGCTTCGGTCAGGACGCCTGATTCGCGCAATTCACCTAGCAGTTTGAGTTGAGCCAACTGGCTGTCTGGCATCCCGCTCTGGGGATAGGTGGATGGGCGAGACTGATTCTGTGCTTGCTGCTTGCCCAGCATATAGCCCACTCCACCGATTAGCAGGCTGCTCAGTAGCCTGCCCCGGCGCAAGGCGCGCACCGGCGGAAAGCCGGGCCTGCGCACAAAGGGGCCGCGATGCGCGTGATGATGCCTATGCATACCTGTTCTCCTTCATAATGTCCGCGATCGAACCTTTACTGCTTTCACTGTTCTACCAAGTTTTTCGTTTGTAAGAGTGATTTATTTGTTCCTGGCTCACCCTTTGCTTGTTATACGAATGAGTCAGCAATTCGACGCAAAAAAAGTACAGGTCGCAGGCAAGCGCGTGGTATACAGTGTTGCCCCTCGCTCTTGCCGTGGCATCATGAGCCGCGTAGCCGTTTATTGGTAACGTGAGAGATCTTCTATGGGCGAGCTTCTTTCCCGGCTTCGTAGGCAGCTTGTAGATCATTGAGCAGTTCCGCGCGCCTGGCGTACAGTTCGCGGCGCGGGCGCGGCCTGGCTTTGCTGACCACATAGGCAGTGATCAGGGGCAGGGAGAGTGTTGAGTCGCCGTAGATAACAACGGTATCACGCAGTTGATCTGGCTTGATTTTTCCCCAGGAAACGGCTTCGGAAGGTGTAGCGCCAGAGAGACCGCCCCAATGCGGCGCGTCCGCGGTGATCTGGATAAAGTAGTCGTGGCCACCCTTATTGATGCCCAGGACCTCCCATAGCTGCGGTTGTGTTTGCAAGTAGAAGTTCTTGGGACTGCCACCCCCTAGAATGATTACCCCGTTGCGCGTGGCATTAAGCACGATCGCGGTTGTCTCATTGACATCGGCCAGGGGATCAAGCGTCAATTTGCTGCCATCCAGAGCGTTGCGGGCTACGTTCATACCGATTGAAGAATCGCCGGGCGACGAGGTATAGATTGGCACATTCCAGGCTGCTGCTTGAGCCAGCACAGAGTATTCGGGCTTGACGCCGACCTTCAAGAGTTGCGTGCCGAGGTGATGATGGAGTTCAGAAGTCGAGATGGGCCGATTGGGCAGGCTCTTCAGTGCCTCGCGCACAAAGGCATCGGTGTCGAGCAGCACTTTGTCTGCGAAGAGGATATCGTAGATACGAATAACACCTTCTTCCTGCAACTTCGTATCGTCGAGGCGAAAATCGCCGCGATGCAGGGTCATGGCTAACGCGTGATGCATATCATGGTAGAGATTGGCGCCTGTACTGACGATAAAGTCAATAAAACCATACTCCATCAGTGTCAAAACGCAGCCACCCAGACCAGCAGGAGTTAATGCACCGGCCATCGTCAGACCAATGGTGACATCCTTCTCGGGATTGAGCATTTCTTCGGCATAGAGGTGCGCGGCCTCAGATAGGCGCGCGGCATTATAAGCCTGAAACTGCTCGTCGATCAGTTCTTCGACCGTCATACCGGGTCGTACGCGCGTAGGCAAGATCTGCGCTCCGCTCAGGTAGCCGCTGGGATCTTGCTCTTGTGCTTCTTTGTGATGATGGTTGTTGTGGATCATTTTACTCTGCTTATCTTTCTAATTACTACACTACGCCTTAATAACCCTCGTCACGGGCGATCCATGGTGTGGTAGAGAGACTCGCTCAAGCGAATTTGCTGGCTGACCAGCATCGTCTATATAACTCTTCCACACCGACCCTGCCAGCTTGTTTTGAATTGTGAAATTATATCGCGTTTTCTCCCGTTGTAGCAAATTTCAGTCGAACTGGCACAGCGCAAAGCGGAGAGTGGGATGATTTCTCCTCTTTCTGTGACTATTGTTCTCTGCTTTTTATTGTAATCGTTGAAGGCTAGAAGAAGTAGCTGGTTATAATATTGAGTTTTGTAGATGAAAATGATAGTATCGAGTAGAGCAAATTTTGCAAAGATTGACTTCCCCAGTGTTTTTCTTTAATGAAGAAGAAAAGATTCAAAATCAGAGAGGTGAAGGTGCCTTTGATGGCTTTTTTGTGTTTACTAATAAGAAGAAGAACGGTTTCCGTGACGCGGGAAAGGAGAGAAGATGCTTACTCCTGGAGATATTGTAAAGCAGGCGAAGGAGCGCGCGATCGAGATTGTGGACCTTAAATTTGTTGATCTACCTGGAACCTGGCAGCACCTGAGCATTCCTGGACACCTGCTGACAGAAAGACTCTTTGAGGAAGGGATCGGGTTTGATGGTTCCAGCATCCGTGGTTTCCAGGAAGTGAATGACAGCGATATGCTGTTGAGACCTGACGCGACATCCGCATTCATCGATCCGTTTATGTCTCCCACCACTTTGAGCCTTATTTGCAATATTTTTGACCCCATCACCAGAAAACCCTACACGCGTGATCCTCGCTATGTCGCGCAGAAGGCGGAAAGCTATCTACGCAGCACCTCTATCGCCGACACAGCCTATTTTGGGCCTGAAGCGGAGTTCTATATTTTTGATTCAGTGCGTTACTCCTCTACAAGCAACATTCAGTATGCCGAAGTTGACTCGATTGAGGCCCATTGGAACAGCAGGGGGCGCGCGGATAAACCGAATCTTGGTCATTTTATGCAGGAAAGAAGCGGCTATTTTCCTGTGCCGCCCGATGACACCTACCAGGATTTGCGTTCAGAGATGATGCTACATCTAAAAAGATTGGGGATTCCTGTTGAGGGGCATCATCATGAAGTGGGTGCTCCTGGTCAGACTGAAATTCGTTTCCACTATGGCTCGCTGGTTGAAACCGCTGACCGCCTGCTCCTCTACAAATATGTGACTAAAAACGTCGCGCGTCAGCATGGGAAGACGGTCACATTCATGCCTAAGCCGGTTTTAGGGGATAATGGGTCCGGGATGCATACTCATCAGAGCCTGTGGAAGCGAGGGCAACCTCTGTTTTATGAGGAGAGGGACAGATATGCAGGTATTTCGCAGATTGCGCGCTACTATATTGGCGGCGTCCTGAAACATACCGCGGCGATTCTGGCGATTGCCGCCCCATCGACGAATAGCTATAAACGTCTGGTACCAGGCTTCGAAGCTCCAGTGAATCTCGTCTTCTCAAAAGGCAACCGTAGCGCGGCTGTGCGCATTCCATTGACTACAAATCCTGAAGCCAAGCGCATCGAATTTCGCCCCCCTGATCCAACAGCAAATCCCTACCTGCTTTTTTCAGCGCTACTGCTTGCTGGCCTGGACGGGATTGAGAGGAGGATCGATCCTGAACTGGAGGGCTTCGGTCCTGATGACCGTGATTTTTACAAGGATAAGGATAAAGAGAGTGAGGATTTTAGTTCAGTGCCTCGTTCTCTGGAAGAGTCGTTAAGCGCGTTGGAAGCGGATACCGACTTTCTCCTGAAGGGGGATGTTTTTACATCTGACTTGTTGAAAAAGTATATCGAATTGAAAAATGAGCAGGCGGACCTGGTTCGTCTGTGTCCCTCACCCATTGAATTCTCTTTGTATTACGGTGGATAATCTTTCTCATAAACTTAAAAATGAGTGCGCACTGCAAACGAACGAATGGGGAGAGCGTGATCTATGCCTGGTCAACAACATCGCATCTTTCTCAGCCACAGTAGTGCGGATCGTGACTTTTGTACACACCTGGTTAATGATCTGCGCCATACTCTGGGGGACAACGATGCCGTCTGGTATGATAGACACGGTGGACTTTACGGCGGTACCGACTGGCGACCCAGGATTGAACAGGAGATGCAGGCTCGCGATGTTTTTATTGTCGTCCTCTCGCCAAGTGCTGTAAGCTCCGTGGGGGTCAATGCTGAAATCGATATCGCCTGGCAACGCAAAGACCATCCTGATCCTGCCAGAAGAATGAGCATTATTCCTGTGCTCTATCATCCCTGTGGGATACGTCCGGGTTTGGTAGACTATCCGATCATCAGTTTCTTGCCTCCTAAGCCCTATAATGTGGCTTTCCAGGAGATCCTGAACACATTGGGTTTGCCCGCTGCCTCAGAGGAGATCGAGGTGTTACACACCCTCAAGGGCCATACAGGCGCGGTGCGCAGCGTGGCGCTGAGCGTAGATGGGCAGACTCTGGCCAGTGGTAGTTCTGATCATACCATCAAGCTGTGGAACGCCCAGACTGGCCAGCTTCTGCGCAGCCTCGCCAGCCATACAAGCCCGGTATATAGTGTAGCATGGAGCGCGGACGGCCTGCTGCTAGCCAGTGGTAGCGGGGATCGCACGATCAAGCTCTGGGATGCTCAAACGGGTCAACTGATCCACACGCTCACTGGCCATACAAGTTCAGTCTACAGTGTCGCGTGGAGCGCGCATGGTCGGGCGCTGGTCAGTGGTAGCGGGGATCGAACGCTCAGGCTCTGGGATGTTCAGACGGGTCAGGTTATCCGCGCTTTCAGGGGTCATACGAGCTATGTGCAGTGCGTAGCGTGGAGCGCGGGTGGGCAAACCCTGGCCAGCGGCAGTTCTGACCACACTCTCAAGCTGTGGCATGTTCAGACCGGCGAGCTTCTTCACACGCTGGCCAGTCATGAGAACACAGTTCACAGCATAGCATGGAGCGCGGATGAGCAGATGCTGGCCAGTGGTAGCGGGGATTATACCATCAAGCTGTGGGACGCTCAGAGTGCCCGGCTTCTTCACACGCTGACGGGCCATAAAGATACAGTTCACAGTGTGGCGTGGAGCGCGGATGGCCAGATGCTCGCCAGTGGCAGTGATAATAAGATAATCAAGCTGTGGAATGCTCAAACGGGTCAGTTCCTGCGTAATCTTGCTGGCCATACGGGTCCTGTATATAGCGTAGTTCGCACCATCACTGGCCTGGCCAGTGGCAGCGGGGATCACACGATCAGCATCTGGGGCGTAAAGGAGCAGCCCATACCAGTCTCCCGGCTAGAGCCTGAGCCTGTTTCTCCTGGCATTGCCCTTCCAGCGCCAACGCCGCTCACGGCTGTCCAGAACCGACAAGTAGTAATCACCAGAGACCTGCAACTTGCAGTTTCTTCACCAGCCGAGACCGTCAGAGCCTTACGTACACTTCATAGTCATACCGATGCTGTCTCCAGTGTCGTATTTGGTGCGGATGGGCAGACGCTGCTGAGTATCAGCGGCAATAAGGATCTGACAATCAAGCAGTGGAATGCCCAGAACGGTCAGCTGCTACGTACCCTCGCGGGCCAGACAGGCCATAAGGGTACGATTACCGGCGTAGCCTGGAGCGCTGATGGGCAGATGCTGGCCAGTGGCAGTTATGATAAGACCATTAAACTGTGGAATCTGCAGACCGGCCAGCCAGTTCTCACCCTCAAGGGTCGCGCAGGTCATAAGGACGCAGTAACCAGTGTAGCGTGGAGCATAGATGGGCAGATGCTGGCCGGTGGCAGTCTCGATGGCACGATTAAACTCTGGAACATCCAGGCCAGTCAACCTTTGCGCATCCTCGAAGGCCATAACAGCTATGTCGGGAGCGTGGCGTGGAGCGCGGATGGGCAAATGCTGGCCAGTGGCAGCCTCGATGGCACAATCATGCTGTGGCATATTCACGCAGGCCAGTCAACTCTCGCTGACCACCAGGACGCCCTGTGGAGCGTAGCATGGAGCGCGGATGGGCAAACGCTGGCCACAGGTAGCGCGGCTCGCACAATCAAGCTCTGGGATGCTCAGACTGGCCAGCTCCTGCGCACGCTCAACGGCCATACAGGTGTTGTAACCAGCGTAGCGTGGAGCGCGGATGGGCAGTTGCTGGCCAGCAGTAGCGCGGATAAAACGGTCAAACTCTGGGATACACAAGCAGGCCAGCTCCTGCGCACACTCACTGGCCACATGAACACAGTTTACAGGGTAGCGTGGAGCGCGGATAGCCAGATGCTGGCCAGCGCCAGCGCGGATAAGACGGTCAAACTGTGGAGGATCAAAGGGTAGGGATAGCTCTGCCTGGCTGAGAGCTATCCCTACCTGCTTGCCTGCTTTTCCTGGTCCTCAAGCCCTATTCGATCATAGCCCTTCTTACCTCGATGATCTGATCACGTAATTGCGCGGCCTTCTCGAACTCTAATTGTTTGGCGGCGGTACGCATCTGAGCCTCCAGATCCTTGATCAGACGCAGAGCATCCTCTTTGGGGATGCCTCCCAGCATGGTCGCGACAGTCTGGTCGCTAGCGTTCTCAGACGTTTTGCTCATTGCTTTGATGCGCTCGGAGAGGGTCTTGACATCCTTTTTGATGCCGCGTGGAGTGATCTGATAGCGCTCATTGTGTGTGCTTTGCAGGTCACGGCGGCGGTTGGTCTCATCAATAGCTCGCTGCATCGAACGAGTGACATTATCGGCGTACATGATGACGTTACCGTCGATATGGCGCGCTGCTCGTCCGACGATCTGAATTAACGAGCCCTCTGAACGCAGGAAGCCTTCTTTATCGGCGTCGAGAATCACGACTAGCGAGACCTCTGGCAGATCCAGACCTTCGCGCAAGAGGTTGATACCAACTACAACATCGTAGATACCCAGGCGCAAGTCGCGCAGAATGTCTATTCGTTCGATGGTATCGATCTCTGAGTGCAGGTAATGAACCTTGATATTTAATTCTTGCATGTAGTCCGCCAGGTCCTCAGCCATCTTTTTGGTCAGAGTCGTAACCAGGACACGCTGGCTTTTCTCAACACGTTTGCGAATCTCGCTCAGCAGGTCATCAATCTGTCCTCTGGTGGGACGCACGCTGATTTCGGGATCGAGCAGGCCAGTGGGACGAATGATCTGTTCGACAATGGCCGTGCTATGATCATATTCGTAGGGACCAGGCGTGGCTGAAACGAAAAGGGCCTGGTTGACCTGTTTCTCAAATTCGGGGAAAGTTAACGGGCGATTATCCAGGGCAGAAGGCAGGCGAAAACCATAATCTACCAGCACCTGCTTGCGCGAACGGTCCCCCGCGAACATACCACGCACCTGGGGCAAGGCGACGTGCGATTCATCTACCACCAGCAGAAAATCATCCGGCAGGTAGTCCATCAGCGTCCAGGGCTGTTCTCCAGCCCCACGCCCCGCTAGATGGCGTGAGTAGTTCTCAACTCCCGAACAGAAGCCGGTCTCGCGCAGCATCTCAAGATCAAAGTTTGTGCGCTGCTTCAAGCGCGCGGCCTCCAGCAGCTTCGCATCGGCTTCTAATTCTTCCAGCCGCCCCTGAAGCTCCTTCTCAATCAACTCGATTGACGCGTTCAGGCGCTGCTGAGTGGTTACCCAGTGCTTGGCTGGATAAATATCCAGGCTCTTGCGTTGACCAAGCACCTCGCCAGTCAAGGGGTCAATCTCAGTCATGCGTTCGATCTCATCGCCAAAGAACTCAATACGCACCGCGACATCTTCATATGCTGGAAAAATCTCTAGCACATCGCCGCGCACGCGATAGCGTCCGCGCACAAAATTAGCATCGTTGCGCTCGTATTGGATCTCATTCAAGTGACGCAGAATCTTATTGCGCCTTTGCTCTGTGCCCACTTTGAGCGTCAGAACTACCTCGCCATACTCATCCGGGCTACCCAGGCCATAAATACACGAGACTGAGGCTACGATCAGTACATCCTTGCGCTCAAAGAGACTGCGCGTCGCGGATAGCCGTAGCTTTTCAATCTCCGCGTTGAGCATGCTCTCTTTTTCGACAAACGTATCGGTACGAGCAATATAAGCTTCTGGTTGGTAATAATCATAGTAAGATACAAAATATTCGACGGCATTATTGGGGAAAAATTCCTTATATTCACTGTAAAGCTGCGCGGCCAGCGTCTTATTCGGGGCCAGGACCAGCGTTGGCTTCTGGACTTGCTCCACAATCTTGGCCACCGTATACGTCTTACCGCTGCCCGTTACGCCCAGCAACGTCTGCATCTTATAACCATTATTGATACCTTTGACCAGTTGTGTAATCGCCTCCGGCTGATCCCCGGTTGGCTCAAACGGCGCTTCGACTTTAAATTCTGCCATAGTGCAAATCCCCTCTTTCAAAAATGCTGCCTGGTGCGCGGGCTTATGTCTTCGCTAGAATATACTTTCAAATTACCCTCCATTATATCACGGACAGACCGCTAGCGCGCCGTTCACGACCAGACTACAGAGATGTGAGCTTTGGGGAGGAAGCCCGGAGCAAGAGCATGCACCTGTATATGTCAAAGGAATGAGTGCTTGCATTTATGGTTTTCAGATGGATATATCCTGTGGATTTGTATATAAATGTCAGCTATCGTTGCACTGAACATTAAGATTGTAGGAGTAACGATGGATAACGTGGCGCTGAAAAAGGCTAGTGGTCAGATTATTATGAACTTGCGCAAAAACCGTAATATCTCCCAGGAAAGAGTTGCCCTGGACTCAGGGATTGATCGAACTCGCCTGGGTGAGATAGAGCGTGGAGAAGCAAATCCCACTATTGATATTCTTAGCAAAATTGCGGTTACTTTAGGACAGACACTGGGATCTCTCATTATAGAGGCTGAGGAGATGAGCAGTGGGATCATCAAGAAGCCGTTACCAACTGTCAAGCATGAGTTTATTGATAAGAGCGTACCACTGCCTCGAGGTCTCACTCACGAGCAATTAGAACAGGCTCTTAACGATGCGTTGGTGATACTTGGCCGCATAGGATTAGATCCAGATGGAGGAGATATTCAGTTTAATATTTATAGCGGCATTGTCTCAAATTTAGTGACAAAGCTATCGCAGAAACATCTGGTTTTACACAGAACAAAGACACTGATCATCCTGATCTTTATAATCCTGTCCTTGATCACAGCGATCCTGACTGGGGCCTTGAAATGAAGGCTAGTAACCAGATAGGTAAAGGTGGAGAAAGCCACAATCCTGGCAAGGGATGTTTTACGGTGGTTATTTATCAAATTGTCGATAGGCAAACTCATATCGTATAGGTGGAAGTTGCGCGTTTAGAAAAAGAAGATTGGGTAATACATGAGAGAGGGGAGAATAGTAATCGTACGAGAACGGCTGTAACTATAGAGCATGCAACAAAAAGACTGCGTGAAAATTCTGTATATTTAGATAATAGATATGCCACCCCCGCCTTAAAAAAGATTATAGCATCTCGAGCGCAAGGACATTCTCTATAATAAATAGAGCTAAAAAAGCGGTGATTGTAAAGCAGGGATAGTGTGTCTCTTTGTAGTAGGAAGCAGTGGCAGTTTTTCCTCTATTTCGTTTGTTTCGTTGTACATTTTCGCGAGGAGAGGGATAGCTGCGACTGCCAGATTATAAAAGTGTTCATCAACTTCTACTCCTACACTGTCATATCCAATGTTTTCTGCCGCCGCAATAGTGCTACCACCTCCCATGAATGGATCGAGTATACGCCCTTCTGCCAGAGGGAGTGAAGCCTGAACAATATGCCTCATAAACTTTTGAGGTTTAAGGGAGGGATGATTTCTGATTTCTCTTTCTCCCTGAGGGGTTCTTTCGCTTGGTATCACGTCTGTAAAAGGACGCTCCAAAGATTCTCGCCTTAGTCCACCAGTTCTCCATTGCCTCAAGTTATCTTGAACGCGCCCATCGAATGGTTTACGAAATAGTTCCCAGGGTTCCCACGCTGAACGTGGCATCACAGTCACATTGGGAAATTCTTCCTCTGCATTTTTAGGCCTATCACCACCTCTTAAAGTTTGTACCAGGCGCACAACTTCGCCACGTCTTTCCCAGCCAGCATCGGTTAGAGCGGCACAAAGTATGTGAGATAAGAATGTATTTGTTGCGATGAACATGTGTGCTCCTGGCACTACTACACGCAGAGTTTTAGTCCCCCAAACATGAAAAAATTGATACAAACTTTTCAGGTCTTGTTCAGTCAGAACAGTAAAACGTGGCAGAGGAGAACGGGTATTTCCTCCAATAGAAGGAGGAATACGCCACATTCCTCCTCGATTTCCATTTCTTAGTTTTGCTTGCTCTTCACTGGAGTATTCTTTTAAACCATAAGGAGGATCAGTAATAATTGCCTCAAAGCTATTAGCCGGTTGGGTATCGAGCCACTTCAAACAATCAATATGGTGCAGTTGGTATGCCATGTTTGTCTCCATAAGCCGAGTATTTACCTTACAGTATAGCAAAAATAGCTGAAATTTTCGCCCCATTTTAGCCTTATCAGTTTTTTCAATTATGCAAGATACCGATTTTAACGCTTCGCTCACCCCGGCTCTTCAACTCAGCCAGGCTTTCAAGCGAATTTATCCGTTGGGAATGGGATACCCGGTTCGTTTTCTTTAAACGGTGTAGTGCAGGTGAACAGGTTCAAACCTATCGTCTGCACGCTTTTATGCTGAAAAGTACTGGCGCTCTTACATCTCTCCCGGAGTTGGCGCGTGGGTCCTTGGCTGCCCCAGCAGCCAGGAGGCTTATTGTGCGCCAGCCAGATACAGCAGGCGGACTCAGCGTTTTTCTCCACCTGCTGGTAAAGGCGTGGTGGGAGCGGAGAATTTTTGCTGAACTCTAATCACATTAGCCAGCAACTCAGGTCGTTCAGGGGCCGAGCCGAACAGTTTATCCGTGCGCCGCTCGCGTCCCGTCGCGAGGCGTGCCAGGGCGTCCGGGGTGGACCAACCTTGAGCCAGCAAGTGCGCGCCCAGAGCGCTGATCACTGGCGTTGCGAATGATGTGCCGCTCCAATCTGCCCAGCCGCTGCTGTTATTCTCTCCACCGGGGAATATAGGCGCGATATAGACTCCACGTACCGCGTCTGGCAGCCCATTTGCGTCCGTAAAGCCATAATTATCTCCCCCAAAGGTTGCGATGCCCGCGTCTAGTGGAGCGATACTGGCCGCGTTAGCATATTGTGCGGCTTCGTAGTAGCTGTTCACGGCGGTCACGCTCATGGTGGTGTTATAGCGTGCAGGAGCGCGCGGTGGTCTGGGCCGTTTGCCCTGTTTCTGCGCGTCCGTCGAGTCATTGCCCGCCGCGGCTACGACCAGAGCTTTGTGAGCATACAGGCTCTCGAAAAGCAAGCGCAGGCCTTCCTCAAGTTGGGCAAGCAAACGTGTCACCCCACTTAACTGCGTACTGGGCCAGGTGCGATTCCCGAACCAGATATAGGGCATGCGCCGAATATCTGGCATAATTCCTACACTCAGGTTGATCACCAGGCGGCGAATCGTGCCCGAGACCAGCTCCTGCTCCAGATCGGTCAGAGCGGCGAAAAGATTGTAGAGATCACAGCAACCGTAATCATTGAGAATCCTGACCAGGCGGATGCGTGCCCGCGGCGCGATATCGCGTACAATACCCGCCACAAAGAGGCCGTGGTCCGGCATAAAATAATAGCGGGGTTCATGATAAAAATCATGACCGGTCCGCGCGTCGTTGTTGACCGGATAGCGATCGTACTCGATCTCAAATAGTCCGTTCTCACTGCGTAGGTCGTTGGCCAGCCTTTGTAGTAGCCAGTTGCGACGAAACTCTGGCCGCGTCGCCGAACTTCTGATGCGATCACTGTGATAAGCAGTGTCCAGTATTGCCACTACCACATCCTCAGTGCCAGTAGGATGCAAAGGAGTAATCTGATCGAGCAGAGAAAAATGCCAGCCGGTAGGCAGGTTGTCAGATCCAGGCTGATCGATTGAGGGCGCCGGACGTGGTGGTAAAGCGGGGCCATTGTCATTGTAAAAGACCGGAGTCGCCGCCACCAACCAGTTTGGCATCACTGCCAGCAGAACCAGACCCTCCTGGGCCAGTTGCTCCAAGTGAGCCTGGAGATATGAAAGCGCCAGGGGAGTCGGGTCAGCCAGCGTCGAGTCGCTATGTTTGACGTGAAAAAAGAGCGCCATCGCGGGCTGTGGCCTGTGCAGACCAAAAATAAAGGCGCGTCTGCGCACAGGGGGCATACCTGGCGTCTCTTGCCAGCGTCCACCTGTGCCGTAGTGTTCTAGAGTAAGCTGATACGCGGCCAGGAACGTATTTAGAGTCGCGCGTGTCTGTTCGCTCAACGCATCATACGTTTCCTCTATTGGTTTCCGTTTGAGCCTGATTACCACCACCAGTTCACCTGGAATCCAGTAGAAAAGACTACTGGGCGTACCCATCAATTCCGAGGCAGTACGAGACATGCATGAATTCCCTCTCTATCCGCAAAAAATAAAAATGTCCGTAATGGACATTCTCTGCTTGCCTCATAGGCTTAAAATTTTACTATCTGAATTTTTTGATGTATGGATTATAGCGGAAGATCTGCGACAAGGCAATGAGAAAAGTGACGAATAATGCTTTGCTTGTCCCAACAAACTGGCGAAACAATGGATTAAGCATAACGCCCTATTGTGGTAGAGATTGTCTCTATTCGCAGCGCCAGGTAGTGTAAGAAGAAAAAAGGATAGACAGCTATGCTATACAATCTACTTAAGGGCAGTACGAGCGTTTTCTTTAATTTGCTGAATAAACTATTGGGCGGCAGGCTTCCCCCCTTTGGGAGCGCGTGCGTTGTTGTGGAAAAAGAGGGAAAATTTCTGGCTATAGAGTTGCCGCATGAGCGCACTACCTTTCCCGGCGGCTTTATGAGCTGGAATGAGAAGCCGCGTCAAGCAGCCGAGCGCGAGGGATATGAGGAGACTGGTCTCACCCTGCGCGCCACCGAATTGATCGGCATCTACTCGCATGCCAGCGCCAACATGACTCAGATGAGCAATATTTGTTTTGCCTTTATGGCTGAAGTTGTTGAAGGAGAGCTACGTCAGAATCCCGAAGGTAATCCCTGCTGGCTGAGCGAAGATGAACTGCGCACCCGCTTTGCGCCGGTCACCATCAACATTCTCAATGACTATTTGCGCGTACGCCAGCCACAGCCGAAGCGCCGTTTCTTCGCTTTCAGGCGAAAAAAGATCTCATAGCAAAATGCAACAGTGTCTCTTGTCAATAAATGCTTGCCTGCTATATGCCATAATGTGGATAAACTATGCATGAAGGAGGATTTTCAATGTCTGTAATACCCACGCGTCTCTATCGGACGCTGGTGGAACTGGTCGGCCTGCCCAGCACTTCGGGACACGAAGAGCAGGTACGCGCGTATTTAGAGCAGTGCCTGGCTCGCCTGGGCCTGACCTCGCAGGTTGATACTGCTGGCAACTTGATCGCCATGCTGCCAGGTAAGGGCAGCCCAATCTTACTCAACGCTCACATGGATCGTGTGCCCCCTGGACTGGCTCATACCCCGGTTTTGCGGCATGGGGTGCTTTATAGCGACGGCCTAACGAATCTGGGAGCCGATGACTCCGCGGGCATCGCTCTTGTCCTGGAGATCTTAACTCGTGTGCTGGAAGAGCAGCTTCCTCATCCACCACTGGTAGTGGTTTTTACCGTTGGAGAAGAGGCAGGACTGTATGGGGCAAGCGCTTTTGATCCCACGCCCTGGGATGTCAGCGCAGGCATTGTCTTTGATAACGCATTTGAAGCTGGCGTAGTGGTTTCACAAGCAGCAATGTATGTGGCCTTCGATATTGAGATTAGCGGACGCACAGGCCATCCCGGCAAAGATCTTTCCCAGACTGTCAACGCTTTAGAGATACTGCACGCGGCTCAGTATCCTCATGGCTCGTTCAATAATGACCAGACGCGCATCCTGCTAGGGCGTGTCAGCGCGGGAAGCGCGCGCAATGCTGTACCAGCTCAAGTGCAGATTGAAGGAGAATTGCGCAGCTTTGAACCCCCTGAGGCTCGTCAGCGCTATATGCAGGCAATTCACCAGGCCTTTGAAGCGGCTGCTCAGCAGCATGGGGGCAGCGTAAAAATTGCTTGCAATCCCCATTGCGGCAGCTATATTGTGGATGAGAACGAGCCGCTGCTACGCCTCTATCGCGAAGTGCTGGCCAGGCGTGGTCAGGAATTGCTCTTGCGGCCAACATTTATTGGTAGCGATACAGCTGCTTTTCGTCCACGCGTCAAAACATTCACAATCTCAACCGGGGTAGCCGCTGAGCATTCTGCGCAGGAACATGTCCCACTTGAGCCTTTAGGGGTAGTCGTCGAGGATATTTTGCGCGTCTTGCAAAGTTGACAGAACCTGGCAGGCCATGTATTTGGCCTGTTCTTTCTGAGGAAATTGGCTGTTTTGCTCGCTTGTAGAGTTTGTTAACATAGGCTGAAATCTTGCGTAACGGAGGAAAGCCATGTTGATGCAGATCGAGCCAATCACTCTGACAGGGCGCGTGGTACGCCTGGAACCTTTGCTCCTGGAGCACGCAGCCGGGTTATACGCAGCTAGTCTGGAAAAGCCAGATCTCTGGCAGTATATGCTGGTTCGCCAGCCTCGTTCAGTAGAGCAGATGGAGCAACTGGTAGCGACCACTCTCCAACTCCAGGAGCAGGGGCTGTGTCTGCCCTTTGTGACGCTTGATCTTGCCAGGGGGCGCATAGTTGGCGAGACGCGTTACCTGAGCATTGTGCTGCATGATCGCGGCCTGGAGATCGGGAGTACCTGGCTGGCCCCCTCAGTGCAGCGTAGCGGAATGAATACCGAATGTAAGTATCTGCTCTTGAGCCATGCCTTTGAGCAACTTGGAGCTATACGCGTGCAGTTGAAAACTCATCATTTCAATTTGCAATCGCAACGAGCTATTGAGCGCCTGGGAGCAGTCAAGGAAGGGATCTTGCGTAACCATATGCTCATGCCTGATGGCTCCTATCGTCATTCCGTGTACTATAGTATCATTGAGAGCGAATGGCCGCAGGTTAAAGCGGAACTTGAGGCCAGCATGCGCCGCGTTTAGATAGGCGTGGCATATGTAAGTAAGAAGGAAAGAGTCACTATGCCCCTTGATCCACAGGTTGTCGCTTATCTAAGCGCGGCCTCAGTAGCGGCTGACGCGAGCACAGATCTCGTGCTCACGCTTGCCGAACAGCGCCGCGCATCAGTGCGTAGCGCGCTAGACGAGGCAGGCCAGCCTGAACAGGTGGCCGCGCTTGAGGATCGTCTGTTGCCTGGCCCGGCGGGTGACCTGCCTGTGCGCATCTATACGCCTATAGGGGCCGAGGCTGCTTTACTGCCTGTCCTGGTCTATTTTCACGCTGGCGGCTGGGTTTTGGGTAGCATTGAGGGACACGATCCCGTGTGTCGCGCGCTGGCCAACCGCGCTGCTTGCCTGGTAGTTTCAGTAGAGTATCGCCTGGCGCCTGAACATCCCTTTCCCGCCGCGCCGGAGGATTGCTATACGGCCACATGCTGGGTCGCGCAACACGCGGGCGAGATCAACGCCGATCCAACACGCATCGCCGTGGGCGGTGACAGCTCTGGCGGCAACCTGGCCGCCGCTGTCGCGCTGATGGCCCGCGACCGGGGTGGGCCGCATCTTTGCCAGCAAGTGCTGATCTATGGCGAGACCGATTACTATGAGCCTGGAACTGCCTCATATACTACATACGCGCAGGGCTACGGTCTGACACGCGCGGACATGCTCTGGTTTTGGGACCAATATTTGAGTCGGCCAGAGGATCGTTCCCATCCCTATGCCGCGCCCCTGCGGGCCAGTGACCTTACTGGTCTGCCGCCCGCCCTGATCATCACCGCTGAATACGATCCTGTCCGTGACGAGGGCGAGCACTACGCCCGCCGCCTGCAAGAAGCTGGTGTTCCTACCCAACTCTCGCGCTACAATGGTATGCTTCACGGCTTCTTCCGCATGTTTAGTGTTTTTGAGCGTAGCCACGAGGCATTAGCAGAGATCGCCACTACTCTGTCTCTAGCCTTCGCGCGCGCATCATAGAGCGCCACGGTCGCCGTAGGGTTGCTCAATTATGACTCGCTTACCCTGCTATCTTGAGGTAGGATCAGGCGAGCGCTCACTCTATCTGTCTGCCCTGTGCGATAGTGAGGAAATTTTAAGGCATAAAACAGGGTCTTTGTGTGTTATTCTATATGAACAGTTTGGTTTAATTCATAATTAAATGGGTGAGGATAGATTTGCTATGGCGAAAATATATGATGTTGTGATAGTTGGTTCCGGGCCTTCCGGGTATACCGCGGCCATTTACGCAGCTCGTGCCAATTTGTCGGTCTTAATGTTCCAGGGATATGAGGTTGGCGGCCAGTTGGTGCAAACAACCGAGGTTGAGAACTACCCTGGCTTTGAGGAGGGCATTCTTGGGCCTGATATGATGGAAAAATTTGAGGCCCAGGCCCGCCGTTTTGGCACCGAGATGTTGACCGAGGATGTGCTGTCCGTCGATTTTAGCCAGCGGCCTTTCACACTAAGCGCCGACTCTGGCGAATATCAGGCGCGCGCAGTGATTATCTCGACTGGAGCCAGTGCGCAGTGGTTGGGTTTGCCTAGCGAGACACGCCTGAAGGGGCGGGGCGTGAGCGCTTGCGCGACCTGTGATGGCTTCTTCTTCAAGGGCAAAGATGTAGCTGTAGTTGGTGGTGGCGATACAGCCATGGAAGAGGCAAACTTCTTAACGCGTTATGCCTCCCATGTGACCGTAGTTCATCGTCGCAACAGCTTACGCGCCAGCAAGATCATGCAGGATCGCGCCATGAAGAATCCCAAGATCAGCTTTGTCTGGGAGAGCGAGGTGACGGAAGTGCTAGGTGATGAGGGGGTCAAGGGTCTGCGCCTGCGCAATCTGAGGACCGATGAAGAGAATACTCTGCCAGCGGAGGGATTGTTCCTGGCCATTGGCCACAGGCCTAATACAGCCCTGTTCAAGGGGTTGATTGATACCGATCCGGCTGGCTATCTGGTGCCGGTTGAGAACACCATGACTAACATTCCCGGTGTCTTCGCGGCTGGCGATGTCACCGACCATCGCTATCGCCAGGCCGTTACCGCCGCGGGTGACGGCTGTCGCGCGGCCATCGATGTGGAGCGCTGGCTGGAGGCCCAGGCAGAGGCATAAAGTCAAAAGCAAGCGCGGAAGCGAGTTCGGGTCTGCCTGAATTCACTTCCGCGCTTGCTTTAGCTGTTTTCAGATATTCTTTGATATTCTTGAAGATTTAGTGTACAGGCTCTATAATGTTTCCCAACCCCTGTTATTGCGCAGGAGGCTCGTCCTTCAACTCTCGATGTGCGAGAGAAAGAGAAACGTTCATGGAAATCAGTGAACCCTCCGGCGAAGTTGCCGCCCGCGAAAGTAGTCCCGCGCCCCTGCGGCGTGTTTCCTTGTTGCAGCAAGTAAACCTCAACGCTTTCTGGATCGCCAATAATTTCCACTGGCAGGCTCTACTTGCTGTAGTCCTGCCCAGCATGGTCGTCAAGTTTCTGGGAGATGCCGACAAAGATATCAACCTGGCCCTGGTTGTGATCTGGGGCACGCTGGTTGCGGTAATCGTCAATCCGCTGATCGGGGCGATCTCCGACTATGCCACCTTTCGTATGGGACGCAGACGCCCGTTTATGATCATTGGCACTATTTTCAACATCCCGGTGCTTGTGCTCTTTGCCTTTGCCCCGGCCTGGTTTTCCTCAACAGGCCTGCTTATCGCTTTTATCGTTCTCTTCTTTTGCTTGCAATTGACCAATAACATCGCCAATTCACCCTGGAGCGCGATCATTGCCGATAATGTGCCGCCGCGTCAGCGCGGAGTGACAGCCGGCCTGAATGGTCTTTTTGTCCTCCTGGGAACAGCGATTGGCTCAATTGTGGCTGGCCTGATCGTGAATAAGCACGACACATTCGCTGTCTACCGCAGCGAGATTGTGCAGATCTTTTTGATTATCGCAGTCGTACAGATCGCTTTTGTCGTGTATACCATTTTTACAGTCAAGGAGATACCTTTACATAGCACGGCCAGATTTGAGTTAAGAACGGTACTCAAGCGTTTTCTCTTCAACCCGACGCAATATCCCGATCTCTCGTGGGTCTTGCTGGCGCGTTTATTGCTGATGATGGGCATCTGGGGTATTTTTTACTTCTTACAGTATTACTTTGACGATGTGCTGGGTGGGCCTGGTGTGAAGATACTCTTCTTCGGTACAGCATTTTCCGGCGAGCAATTTAACGGCGCGCTTTTTCAGCCTGTGCTGTTAATCGCGGCTCTGCCGACCGCATTGATTGCTGGCTGGGTTTCTGATCGCTATGGTCGTAAGGGCCTGGTCTATCTCTCAGGCGCGGTGATGTCAGTCGTCTGCCTGATTTTTATTCTCTTCCCTTCGCAGGGCCTGGCGTTGCTGGCAGGCGCCTGTTTTGGCATTGGCTATGGCGCCTATTCGAGCGTAGACTGGGCGCTGACCTGCGATGTCCTGCCTCCAACGGATGAGGCTGGCAAATTTCTGGGTCTCTGGTCAGCCATGGGCATCATTCCGCAGGTCGTTGGCATCACAAGTGGCGCGTTGATACTCCAACTCTTGCGCGGTCTGCCCAACCACTATGGTTATACAGTGCTTTTCCTGGTCACAGTGGTCTACTTTGTGCTTGGCACACTGATTATCCGCCAGGTAAAAGGGGTAAAATAAAGATCAGGGGTTGCAGGCTCGCGAGCCTGTAACCCCTGATCTTTATATCTTATGTATCTCAGCTTCCTATCTCTTGTAGACAATTGGAGGGAGAACATCCCGTGCTTTGCCCTGATATGTGCTACAATCAATAAAAAAACATATAATGTTTATGCTAAAGGACCATTAGAGAAGATAGCCCAAATGCATTCCCGGCTTGCTTTCAATCCCATTCAGGCCATATAATAGGCACCAGTTTTGCAGTATAAAGGGATGTCCAGTGAGAAACGACGAACAGCAGCCACAGCAGGAGCCTCAGGCTCCTCAGCAATATCCTGACAGGCCCCAGCCTCAGGAGCCACCTGGTTATTATACGTTTGATCTGAATAATCAATATAATCCTCAGAGGCCAGCTAGTGTGCCCCCTGGGCAGCCACCTGCTTATCGTGGGTCTGGCCCCAATAATCAGCAGAATGTGTACAATCAGTCAGTGCCCGCGAGTCCACCGGCAGGCCCGCCTCCAGGCTATACGGGGCCTGATCCCAGGAATCCATCAGGACATCTGCCTGATCAGGCAAATTTCTCTCTCTCGCAGTATCCTGATGATACTTATTATCCTGACCTGACAATGGATATGGGGAGTTCGCTGGGGTATAGTCAAAGTATTCAGTATCATTCGATCAGCATTCCTCAGCCCTCGCAGCCCATGCCGCTTTTGCGCCAGGCGCGTTTGCAGCAGTTACGCGAAGATCGTATGCGTCGCCAGCAGAGGCGTCTTAGTCCAGATGCAACTACCTCGTTTCGCCGCTCGGACCCGGAAACGCTGCCCGAAAATAGAAGCACGTTTCCCCCCCCAGCCAGGGCAACGCCAGGCCAGATAGGTAGCGTTGCTCCAGAAACTCCGCTGGAGCCGCGTGTACCCCCTTCCTCCTCGCAGGCTGCAGCTGGTGGCCTGGTTCAGTCCGCGCAGCCGCGACCCGCGGGACACTCAGCGGCCCTGTACCCGGGTCCACAGCCAGCGCCAGCAACTGAGCCAGCACAGGATACAGGGATGCTCCAACGAGTCAAAGTTGCACGCGCCTCTTCGGTAATTAGCGGCGCTTTGATGCTGAGCAGTGTCCTGGGTTTGCTACAGACCTTTCTTTTCACCTATGTATTTGGGAAAAGCCTCCAGGGCGATGCCTACTTACAGGCATATCTCATCCCCAACCTGATTTATACGGTTGTCGCGGGTGGCGCGCTCAGCTCGGCATTCATTCCAGTCTTTACATACTATTCTGTGGGTCGTAGGGACGACAAAACTGCCTGGCACGTCGCCAGTAGCGCGTTGAATCTTTCTGTGCTGATCATGATTGCTTTCTCCATCGTGGGATTTTTTCTGGCGCCTATTCTGGTGCCGATCTACTCTCATGGTGCTCATGCCGACGAGATTAATTTAATTGTGACTTTAACGCGCATTATGCTGGTTCAGGCTATTGTTCTTGGCTCAGGTGTAATCGTTGGCGCAATTTTGAATACCAAGCAGGATTTTACGCGCACAGCTCTAGGCGCGGTGCTCTATAACATTGGTCTGGATCTTGGTCTCTTGCCCGGTTTCTTCATGACCTTTCATACCACCAGCACCTCGCCTGCGGATGCGGCAGTCTACGCGGCCACCTTTGGCGTGGTTCTGGGGGCGATTTTACAGGTTAGCGTGCAGATTCCAGGTCTTTCCAGGGTTAACATGCGCTATACTTTTGTCTTTGATTGGCGTCATCCCGGCGTGATTCAGATTATGCGTCAGATGGTTCCGCGCATTATTAACGCGGTTATGCTCTCGTTTAGTACCGGGGTCGATCGTTTTCTGCTCTCATTTCTGGGAGCGGTCGTGGTTGCCCATGTGCTCACAGGCTTGATTAATGAGTACTTTCAGGCATTTTCGATTTTGCTTTTGCCAGTCTCGATCTTTGGCTCTTCTGTTTCCACCGCAGCCTTCCCGACCCTGGCAGGTTATGTCGCGCGTGGCCGCCTGGATCGGGTGCGCAGCATTATTCTCGAAACCTTGCGCGGTATTCTTTTCCTAACCATTCCCTCTGGCGTTGGCCTGATGGTTCTCTCTTTTTCCATCGTGCAGACACTCTTAGAGCACGGAAATTTTACCCTGGATGCGGCTCAATTTACCTCAGTCGCGTTGCTCTTTTTCGCGCTTGGCTTACCGGCTCTGGCAGCGGTAGAGATATTGACGCGTTCTTTCTATGCCTTGCAGGATAGCCGGACGCCTGTGACGATCAGCGTGGCCCAGTTTATCTTGAAAATCGCTTTGAGCATCATTCTGCTGGGCATTATGGCCCCCTTTGGGGTGCAATGGGGTATGGGCGCGCTGGCGTTTTCAACCTCGATTGCCGGCATTCTGGAGGCGCTGGTGCTCTTTATGCTGCTGTCTCAGCGCATAGAGGGCTTTGATCTGCATTCACTGCTGGGCTTTTTCGGGCGGGCCGCGCTAGCTTCCGGTATCATGGCGCTGGTCTTATTTGTGGCGCGTATAAGTCTTGATCATCTGTTTGACACGACGACCACAACTAAACTGTTTATTCCAGGCATTCTAACTGCCCTGTTCAAGTTATTGATCGAGCTGGGACTTGGCTCTCTGGCTTTCCTGGTAACGGCGCGTTTGCTGCATATGGAAGAGATGAATTCTGGTCTGGTACGCAGAGTGCTCAATATTTTGCACGTTCCCTGGCTCTAAAACAAGCAATGTGCTCATAAAGTGAGAGGGTATGGACCACAATGGCATGCCGCCGTGGTCCATACCCTCTCACTTTATGAGGCAGGCTATTTGACCGAACCCTCGTAGATACCCATGATCGTACCCAGGAACTTCAATGCCTCAGGTTTATTGCGTTGGAATGAGTTGCGTCCCATAATTGAACCGAAGCCTCCGCCATCGCGGATTGCGCGCACTTCTTCAAAGACCTGCTCGTCTCCTACGGTGGCTCCACCGGAGAAGATGACAATTCTGCGCCCGTTAAACGAACTCTGAATGACGTGCTGCACACGTTCGGCCAGGGTTGAGACCGGGATATTGTATTTCTGATAGACTTTCTGAGCCTCGGGCAGTTCAACCTTCGCGCCAGGTAGTTTCACCTTGATGATGTGCGCGCCAAGCTGTGCAGCGATCTGCGCGGCGTAGGTCACCACATCGATGGCGGTCTCGCCCTCTTTGCTCAGGCTGCTGCCGCGAGGATACGACCAGACCACCACTGCCAGGCCGGCTGCCTTGGCCTCAGCGATCAAGTCGCGCAACTGCTCATACATGGTCGTACGCTCAGAGGAGCCGGGATAGATCGTGAAACCGACAGCCACACAACCCAGGCGCAACGCGTCTTCTACGCCCGATGTTAACGCCGAAATGGGATCTTTCTCATCGTTAAGGACATCGTGATTATTGACTTTCAGAATCAGAGGAACCTCGCCGACGTAATCGGAGACACCAGCTTCTAGAGAGCCCAGCGGGGCAGCATAAGCGTTGCAACCAGCCTCGACGGCCAGTTGGAAATGATAGCGTGGATCATAGCCAGCGGGATTTGGCGCGAAGCTGCGCGCTGGACCATGTTCAAAGCCCTGGTCAACGGGCAAAATGACCATTTTGCCGGTCCCGGCGAGGCGACCATGGTTCAACATACGCGCTAGATTGGTGCGTATGCCAGGGTTTTCACTCGCATACCAGCTAAGGATTTCGCGAACGCGATCGTTCATTGGTTTTCTTTCTCCACTATCTTGCTTGCGGTTTCCGCGCTTGCGGTCGCCGCCGCGGTTCTATTGTATCACGAAAGAATAGTCTGTCCAGGTCAATTTCGCGTAAAGAGGTTCTTTGCAGTCCCTTGCCGGGTAGATGCATCTTTTTGCTCATTTCTCTCTTTAAGTTGATCTAAAGGAGTAGCAATGAGGTCATATAGATTATCCCGGCTGCTGTCCAGGCCTGGACCGCACAGGCTTCGAAATAGTCGATCAGCATCCACTGGTGAGCGAGCCTGGGCAGACGAATCTGGTCTGTCGAAAGCACTATATAAAGTTCGACCGGATTGCTAAGGGCTATGATTGCTTCGAGAATGCCCTGTGCGAGATGGCGGCTTTCAACGCTAAAACCATGGCGTTGCATACCCAGGATAGTTATCGCATTATCAAAAGGCCAGACTGTACCGCACTGATACAGGAATGGATTGTAGTAATAGGCCTTCTCAGAGAGCGTGCGCAGCCCCCAGGGTGTACACAGATCTGGCTGTATCAGGCGCTGGCAGACTTTATCCGCTTGCCCGAGGTTCAAGATGCCGCTCCAGAGCAGGTGGCCTGGATTAGAGGAGACGGCGGAAACTGGCTGTTTCTGACCATCCAGAGCGATAGCGAAAATCTGCTCGTCGGCGAGCCAGAAGCGCTCCAGGCCACGTTGCAGTTGGGCCATACGCTGCTCAATCTTTTGCTGGAGAGACGGGCTCAGGCTTTGCTGTTGGCGAGCCAGCGTGAGATAAGAGGTATAAGCCTCCCAGGCGTACCCCTGCACCTCAATCCAGGCTAGCGGATAGTGCAGTGCTTCCCGCGTACTAGAGCAAATCGATTCAGAGCTATCTTTCCAGACCTGGTTGATCAGTCCATTGCTTTCAGGATTACGTCTCTGGTATTCTACCAGGCCATCTTGATCCAGGTCAGACCACTCCAGCATCCAATTCAGCGCCGCCTCAATGCTGGGCCAGAGTTCGGCCAGCAGCGCCTTATCATGGAAATAGGCATCGACTTGAGCTACAGTCACTATATAGAGAAAAGTTGCATCAAACGTTCCATAATAGCGACCATTGACGAGTGGCCAGCGGTTCTCAATCATGCGTGGTGGAATAGGGTTCCAGTATTCGTGTATAATGCGGCCTGGCTGTTCCTCAATAAAATCATTGACCACCTGGCCTTGTAGACTGGCAAGACCGCGTAGCACAGTTGTGGCAAGCTCGTGTAGCCAGGCATCATAGTCGGAAGGACTCTCCAGCCTGGAGACGTGGCTCTGCTTCCTGGCCTGTTTGTTCTCCTTCATAAGAAGCCCGGCCTCCAGCGCAAGCAAGAGGCTCCAGAGAGAATCGCGTCCAAAGATAGCATGGTAGTGATCTTCCTGGCCGCTAGCCATAATTCCCAGAGGCGTTTGCAGAGTTTGCAGACTTGTCAGAGCCTGAATCCGCAGGCTCTCTAATGTCTCGTAGCTAAGGGGGGAACTTGCGGAAGAAGATTGCGTCAACGTAAACAATTCCTTACACTAAACGTACGAAAATAGAAGGTGTCTATCAGCCATCTTTCCTTAAATTGGTAAAATCAGGCTAAAGTGCTCTGAACCTTCCCACCTCTTTTTGTGAGAGCTTTGTCGGGCGAGGCGTTGTACCTCGCCCGACAAAGCTCTCACAAAAAGAGGTGGTTTTTGCTGTGATCAGAGAACAAACCCGCGTTTCCCATCTTTCGAGAAGCAGGAATGACTCATAACACCGGGTTTTTTGCCGGGATTTTGCCTGGTGCTTATCCTTTTACAGCTGAGCCAATCGCTCCTCCCATAAAGTAGCGTTGGAAGATGAAAAAGAGAAGCAGCATGGGGATGATATTAAACAATGAGCCCGCCAGTAACAGATTGTATTGTGTATAATGGGCACTCTTGAAAAAAAACAGCCCCAAGGGAAGAGTATACATATCCTGAGTGCCTAATGCAACTAGCGGCCATTGAAAATCATTCCAGGTACCCTGAAATGTCAGAATAGCTACAACCGTCAGGGCAGGTTTGACCAGGGGCAGGATAATTTGATAGAACGTGCGCCAGCGGGAAGCGCCATCGATTCTGGCTGACTCCTCCAGTTCTTTGGGGAGTGTTTTCATAAACTGCGTCATGACAAAAACTGATATAGGCTGGGCCATCATAGGCAGGATCAACGCAAAGTAAGTGTTATTGATGTGCAGGCTGTTCGCGACCAGGAATTTAGGAATGAGCGTGATGGCCAGGGGAATCATCATAACGCTTAAAGTGATGGTAAAGATCAGCTCTTTGCCAGGAAAGTTCATACGGGAAAGGGCATATCCGGCCATCGCAGAGAAGATAACGTTGAGGACTGTTGCTCCGAACGCATAGATCAGCGCATTGAGAATCCAGCGTGGGAAGTAGCTATTGTTTAACACATCAGTGTAGTTGCTCAAAATCCACGGATGAGGGAGCAGGCTGGGTGGAAAGGCCAGCACATTCTGCATTGTTTTAAACGATGAGATCAGCGTAAAGAAGAGCGGACCAAGCGATGTAATCAGGAAAATGATCAGCAGCAGATAGATGACCAGCTGCAGCCAGTTCAAATGGAATGTTTTGCTGCGCTCGCGGGGAGCGCTCGCCAATGTTTCTATACTCGCGCGCGTTTGTGCCTGTGCCATAATGGTGCTCTCCTTATTCGTGTCCATTGGTATCGATAAAGCGACGCTGAAGGATCGTCACGGAGAAGATCAGTAGAAAGAGAATGACCGACATAGCCGCGGCTGAACCGAAGCGGCTATCATTGAAGGCCGCGTTATAGATCTCCAACATGGGGGTCAACGTTGAATTGATGGGTCCGCCATTAGTCATAAACTTGACCTGGTCAAACATCTGGAAAGCTCCAATGGTGCCCAGCGCAACCACCAGAAAGATAGTCGGACGCAACAGTGGTATCGTAACTTGCCAGAGAATCTGGAAACGATTAGCCCCATCGACCTCAGCAGCTTCGAGAACTTCGCGTGGCAGATCCTGGAGAGCGGCCAGGAAGTAGATCATAAAGGTAGCGGCTGTGCTCCAGATATTCAATATCATGATCGCAGGTAGGGCCCAGAACGGATCGTTGAGCCAGTCTGGTCCTGGAATATGCACCAGCGAGAGCACATAGTTAATCAATCCATCGGGATTATACAACCAGAGGAAGATCAGCGCCGTGGCTACCGAAGAGGTGAGAGCGGGAATGTAGAAACTTGTGCGAAAGATACCTTTGGCGCGTGTAAGCGTTTGCAGAAGCATAGCCAGCACAAGCGCCAGAATGGTCTGCCCGATCACCACAATCACTGTAAACTTGACGATGTTGACGATTGAGATCCAGAATGGACTCAACGAGGGATTCGTGAAGAGTTGAGTAAAGAGAACCTGATAGTTATGCAGCCCTACAAATTGTGGTGGAGTAAAGCCAAGATCCACGGTAAACAGACTCAGGCCCACACCGTAAAACGAAACAAGTACAAAGAACACGATCAGCACAACAAGATACGGTGTAAGGAAGAGGTACGCTGCCAATGTCTCGCCACTGCGCCGTGTCCCTCCTCGGTTGCGCCTGGCGGGTGTTTCTTTGAGCGTAGGCACAAATGAAGTGATATTCGTAGATGGTTCTGCTGGTTGAGCGGCCATAAAGATACTCCTTCTGCTCTCTCAGTCATTTAAATTGCCTGATAATATGGGAGTTTGCGCTGCTGGCTTCTCTGCGGGAGCCAGCAGCGCAAACTCCCATATTATCAACCTCCCTGGAGTTGGGTGTTGACTTGGGTTTCGGCATTACTCAGGGCAGTTTGTATGCTTTCTTTATTGAGAAGTACCTCCTGGATAGCATTGCTCAGATCGGTATGGATAGAGGAGTCCTGTGATCCATAATAATCTGCGTAGCTGTACGAGGCGGCATCAAAGAGAACTTTCAAATCAGGATGTGTACTGAGGTAGGAAGAAGTCGCCAGGCTTTGCAAGGTTGGCAGAGCGAAACCAGCGTTAAGGTTACTTGTCTGCACGTCTGAACCGGCCATATACTTGATCAATTCCCAGGCGGCTTCGGGATGTTTGGTGCTGGAATAGGCCGACCAGGCGTTAGTAAAGCTCAGATTCGCGGGTTTACTGGTGGGTCCCACAGGCAAGGGGGCTATTCCATACTGCACACTTGGATACGTTGATGTCATGTAAGGAACCAGCCAGCCGCCCTCGAAGACCATCGCGGCACGCTGTTTACCAAAGGCATCGCCATTCCACGGCGCGCCGACTGTGGTTGGCAATGCTCCACTATTGTTCTTGAAGAAGCTGTCGTAGTATTGCATAGCCTGGATGCCCTGCTGACTATTAAAGGTAGCTTGAGTGCCGTTTTTGTTCAGCACTGAGCCACCTGCCTGATTCAGGAAAGCGCCCCAGCGGGAGAGGTCGGCGGAGAGGACCACGCCATAGACAGAATTGGGTGAACCGGCATTCTTCGTCAGCTTCAGCGCGTCCTGTTGCAGATCATTCCATGTCCAACCAGCCGCGGGGGCGGTAAGACCCGCTGCCTGGAACATCTGCTTGTTGTAGAACACACCCAGGCTATTCCAGTCCTTAGGCAGGCCGTAGACCTGGCCACTGGTGCAGACAAAGGGATTAAGAAGCGTTGAATAGTAATCGCTTGCCTTCACCCCATCACGGGCCATATAGGGCGAAATGTTGAGCAATTTTCCTGAACTAATATACTCGTTGGACATCGAAGGTTGCAGATAAAAGACATCTGGGACCGTGTTACTGGCAATGTTGGCGCGCATCTTGGTCGTGTAGTCACCAGGAATGGGCGACCAATTAATATGAATGTTTGGGTGAAGCGCCTCAAAATTGTTCAGATTTTTCTGAACAAGCGCATCCTCGGCAGGGGTGGAGCTAAAGCCAGAAACAGTCAGTGTAATCGATCCCGTTTCCGCGGCTGCAGCAGTCGTATTTGGGCTAGAGGGGCAGGTGATATAGCTATTACCGCCACTTAGTCCCTGCTGGCTTATGCCATTTCCACCGCTATTGCTGCTTGTACCGCCGCCACCGCAGGCAGCTAGAAGAAGGGCAAAGATAAGCAATAGGGGCGTAAAAGATGTAATTCGTCGTCCCATGACGAACCTCCTGAAGATAGCTCATCAACGAGCTACTGTGCTTTTGTATCCATGTAGGAGTCCGCCATGGCTTGTAAGATCAGGCGTAGCGGGACTCCTACAAGACAATATAAGCAGGGTGCAATTCATGTTGCTGAAGTTCTCTCACAGTGAGAACCTGTCTGGTAGGCTACGTAGCATCTGCCCATCGCACTGAACATTCAACAATGCTCTTTAAATGTGAAAGAGGTTGATGTTTGGTTAGAGGTGATGCTGCATTGTTTCCTATCTTTATTCACGAAGCAGGTCCATCTAGAGGTGACATTTTATGTGTGGGAAGCGTAGAGTCCAGTCAAAAGGAGTAGCATGACAGAACAATCTCCTGAGGCAAACATCTTGTAAGAGCTACTCAGCGCAAATAATGCTATAGCACGTCAGCCAGCCGATTATTTGTCAGCGGGATTAGACAGCACCAGGCCCTGACTTTTCCTCTTTAACCTGGACTTCTGCGCACTAAAAAGGGATCTCACCAGAAAAGTGAGACCCCTTTGCCTTGGCTCGCCTATGCATTTGATCCGTCATTTGATCCTGCCAAAAAGGGCAGAGATGCAGGTGAAATCTGCTGCAAACACAGACTACCAGGTTTTCAACAGGTGGGCTACTTTGCCATGTGAGGTAATTTCGTAGCGCACGCGATCGGGATTGACATCGGCCACCTGTGACGCCTGATCAGCGGCGATAACAGTATCGCGCGGACGGATAATGTGCCAGACACGCGAGAGGGTATCAGGACCCTGCTGGCGGTAGACAAAGCGGCGTTGGATTTTCGCCTTCTGCGCCAGATTTTCAGCCCGGCCAAAGTATTCTTTGGCTTTGGGATCATCCAGGTAGGGGTCAATGACCTCAAACATGCGCGGGGCGCGAGTTGCTTTGGGTTCGCCCAGGTAGAGGAAGACCACGGGTTTACCATCGGCGATATCCACGGCAGTGCGGATAATCGCGTCATTGCGCCCATTCGCAGCGCTCAGGACAGCCAGGACCGAGCCGGGGAGGCGTCCTTCTATATTTGTAGTAATGGCGACGGGCGCGCGTCCGTGTTTCTGGCTGAGCCGATAATTTGTGAACGCTACTCCCATGCCGATTAAAGCAACGGAACCGCCAAAGGCTGTGGCCAGTGGTTTAGCGATCAGATTGGTACACCAGGCCAGTGTAACCAGGAAAGTGGTCAGGACGCCCAGCCAAAAATCGAGTGTATGCCAGAAGTGATAGAGATATGCGCGCCAGGAGCGAGCCGGGGTCGCGATCTGAATGATCTCCGTTGCTTCCAGTCCGCCCGGTTCTGGGAGGCCATTCTCACCAGGACTGTTATCCGTGGAGTGAGTCACCTGTTGCGCGATTTCTTCCGCCCTGATGATCAGTGTATCTGTAGGAGTCTGTGCGTGACCATTGCTTGATCCAACCGCGCCCAACTTATCGGTGTTGACCACAACCCCCGCGTTGGAGAGGGCGGACGTATTTTTGCGTAGTTGAAGCGCCGCGCGCCGCTCGCTCCTGCGCACGATGTCCAGGCCCAGACAGGTCAATGAGAAGGCCCCCAGCAGACCAAAGGCATACATATCGCCCAGCAGACCAATCTGCCCTTTGACAGCGATCAGCACGATGATAGGAATGCCCGTAGCCAGGGCAATCGAATAATGGGGGGTGCCGCGCAGCTTATTGCGTTTAAGGATCACGTCAGGGAAGAATTCCATGCGTGAGAGAGCCATGAACACATGATAAGCACCGATAATCGCTGTATTGCTGGCGAAAACGAGCAAGGCACTCGCGCTAATCGCGATCTCGATTTTCAGGAAAGAACCCCACTGGTCATTCCAATGGCCCGCGAGCAACGAGACAAGCTGATTCTGGATATTTACATCGGAGCTAGACGCAAATTCGGGTTGGAGAATGGTCGAAAAGATAGTGATCAGAGGGCTGGTCAAGCCAATGGTGAGCACTACCAGGAAAAGCGCGATACCCGCGACTTTTTTGCGCGGCGTTTTCATAACCGGAGAGAGTTGCGAAATGCTCTCCAGGCCCGAAAAAGCCAGGAATGAACCAGCGAAACCAACCAGCAGTTCCTGGGGTCCCAGAGAGCGTCCATGGAACATGCGAGCAAAGATCTGGAAGAACTCTCCCAGAGAAATATGCGTGAAAATGGTAACCAGGAGGACAATATCACTGGCAAAAGCCACGATAGCGCCGACCAGGCTGACCTTGGCGCTTTCACTGATGCCGACCCAGTTAAGAAGCCCTAAAAGAAGCAGGATGCCGATGGTGACCAGGAGGATATATGGGCCAATAGCAGGAATAACAACAGCCAGATAGATCATGCCTGAAAGGCAGCTGATAGAAGCAGTAAGAAAGTAATCTACCAGAATAAACATACCTCCCAGAGCCCCAACCCAGTGGTTCATGGCCTGAGCAGCAACTGTTACAACGCCACCACCTTGTGGGAACCTGTGCGTCACTTCCGCGTATTTGAGGGTAAGCAGCACGAAAACCGTCATAGTGAGGAAAACGAAAAAGCCAGCCAGAGTGCCTACAGTCTGGTAGAGAATACCAGGAGTATAGTACACCGATGTGCCAATATCGGCGAAGACGACTGCCCAACAGAGAAGGGGACCAAGGGTAGCTCCTTTGCCGTGCCCATGGTCTTCTTCCTGGGTTGATTCCCCCGGTCCTTGCGTAACAGATTTCTGTGCCATAATCATCCTTTGTTTTTTGAGGAGGCTGCCTGCTCCAGAATTGCATAATCCCGATCTTCGAGAGGGTTGATTATGCCTTTGGATAGTGTAGCACAGCCCTTAGTTTGCTATCAAGATTTCTGCGAAAAAACTCTACACTTTTCTCAAAAAGCACCCTCTACTTATGGTAAACAGGCGAAAAAGAGAGATTAAAACGTTGTAATAAAGGAGCAAAAGAGCACAACTATTGTTACTCTCATACAGTATGATACGTTTTTAAACAAAGGTTGGGGTGAGAACTCGAGTTGGCTGCGCGGAGACGTGCGGTCTCTTCCTGTTGAACAGGCAAGTTTCAACAGTGGATTTCTTCCCGGTTCTCTCTGCTTGTCTACCGGTCTGGTGTGGGTAGATAGTGATAGGAAGGTTGCTTTAGAGGAGGTTTTATGCAAACGAGTGATCAGGGCTTCGAGCAGATTATGTCAGCAGTACTCGAACAGAGGCAAGTGTGGGAAAAATTACAGACCGAGAATCGCGAATTACGCCAGCAATTAATAGACCTGCGTGCCGGACGTGGCATTTATCTTGAAATTGCGAATCAACGCTTTGAACTGGCCTGGGAGCCTGCCAGGGCTAATGTTCAGGCCACGGATGTTTCTACGACGGGCAAACGTTCTCAGACAGCGAAATCCGCTAAGGTCGCACCTCAGCCTCCCGCGGTGGCCTCGTCTGGTGTACTAGAAGAGATGTTACTGGACGAGCTTTCTTCGGCTATGACCAACCGCATGGGGCCTGTTGGAGGTGGTGAGCGCAAATCTTCCACGGCTTTTAATGAAGAGCAGAAAGCAAATCTGCGCCGCGACCTGGCCGGGAGTTTCCTGCTGGAATAAGCATAGTTTCTTGTTGGACCTGGCCTCTTTTTCAAACGCAGCAGGAGGGATGTGCATCCCCCCTGCTTTTTTCTGTCATTTACTGCACCTGGAATGCCTGGGTTACCTGGTTGATGGGCGGACTGCTGGCTTGAGCCAGCAAGACGAGCGTAAAGTTGCTCGCGTTCTGCGGCACCAGGAAGGCGACTACTCCTGCGTTCGAGGTATTGGCAGCCACTTCATATGGCAAGGTTGTCGTGCCATCTGGAGCCACGCTATTGCCTCCTGCCTGCAAACGCATATAGTTGCCTGGAGAGAGAGAGACGCCATTTGAGGTGTTATTGACCGCGCTGAGTGTGATAATCAGGTAGCGGTTGCCTGTAGTTGCCTGGGTAACATTGTAACTATAGCTGAGTGTCGCGGATTTGAGAATCATGTTCAGTCCGCCATAGTTGAATGGCGTGTTGAGATTGTTGGTCTTGTCCTGATACTTGCTGATGTTTGCCCCAGGCTGCAAGGGGATGTCGAACTGGCTCTGAGTCGGTGTGCCGATGCGTAAAATCAATTGGTTGAGAGCGCTTGGACTATTCAGCGGAAAATCAAGCCAGTTTGTGCGATTAACTCCCGCGTCAGGGCTGATCCCCGACTGCTCATTGCCGAGCTCACTGGTATTGCCCCCTGGGAGTACAAGCAGCATTGATGCGTGTTCTGTGTAATCAGGATTATTAGCTTTTGTGTTATTTTCGCGCAAATTAATGCGTACAATTCCCGTGGAGCCACTGGTAGTGCTGGTGTCATCAGAAAAACTTGGCGCAAGCTGAGCAGAGATAAGCGTAATGTTCACGCTTGCGTATGTGAGTTGGAGATTGAGTTGCTCTGAACTACTCACATGTGTCGCCGCGGTAGGAGTCGCGCTTGTGTCCGGGGTTGTGCCAGTCGAACTGGTGCTGGTCGCGCCAGGACCAGTGTCTGCTGATATGGATCTATTGATGAATGAACGCAGCAGCAAAAAGCCACCAATGCCGAGGACCAGCACAAGTAGCAGGATTACGCTACCGATTGCACAGCCGCGATTATTTCTGGGTTTCTGGGCATAAGCTGGCACCTGATAGCCACCCGTCTGAGGTGGTGTGACAAGAGGAGGGGGAGTATAGGTAGAATCTGGTGGCGTTTGCGTATAGTTTTGCCGGACTCCTGAGCCGCCTTGCGTATATGGATTAAAGATAGGTGGTGGAGGCGGCGGAGGAAGTTTCTCCTGACTCTGTTGGGACGCTGATTGGTTGGGGGCCGTATTAGCTGCGAACGGGGCCGGAGCTCCCTGGACATCTGGATAAGTGGGTCCAGTTGGAGTTTGCGACTGCCCGCTCTGGACATTACCCATGAATGATGCCTGGGAAGCCGATACTGTCGGGCTGCTGGCATGCGTTTCAAGAGTCGCGCCGCAGCTGGTACAAAAGCGCGGATTTCCTTGCAGTGGTGTTCCGCATTGTGGGCAGAATGCTGTTGATTTTTGTGCCACACTCGTTCTCCTTAAACTTCTCTTTTACTCCAGGTAGATGGGGAGTCCGCTTCTCTCATCCGCTCTCTGACCTGGCTTGAACAAACCACCATGGCTTTTCTGTGTGGGCAAACAGCTGGGGAGCGCATTATGTGCTTCCCATCCATAGAGCGTCTTTAGTGCCTGGCTGTGCATAGCATGAATGTCTGCATGCGCTCGACAGAAAAGCAGTGATGTTTGCTATAGATAGCGACACAGCAAAAATAAGGCTACGTGGCCTGCACCTGAGCATCTGCTCATTGGCACAGGCATCGCAGCCTTTATTATAACTGTCTTGCGGACCTGGAGAAAGTCTCTTTTTCTATTTAGCCAATTTGGAAATCCAAACTGGCCTGTCCGCTCGTTCCGGGGTCTTGCGACACCATAAGTAACGTGCAGGTTGTGCTATTTTGGGGGATGAGAAAGGTAGTCGTGCCTTTCTTACCCATATCGCCGCTGGCAAAAGAGATCGGTACAGTGGTACTTACGGGTGCTATGGTCTGGTTGCCAACTTTGATCCGCATGTAGTCAAATGGCGAACCACTGATCGCTTCCTGAGAGAGTGTATTGTCAACCGTGAGATTAAGGGTAAGGAACACCGTCCCATTGCTGGCCTGCTGCTTGGGAATGCTCCAACTGGTAGTTGCGCCAGTCAGGGTCCAGTTCAGACCAAAGTAAGTCAGTTTTCCGTTCTGTGTAGTTGTCTTTGCTTGATACTGGCTGAGATTGGCCTGACCATTGAGCGGAATAAGTATTTGCGCCTCTTTGGAACTGCCAAGCTGAAAGACGAGCTTATTTAGTGTGCCCCCATTGGCGACGACGAAATCGATCACGCTTTTTTGTGTGACGCCAGGTGCAATACTGCCTTTGGATTTGACATATATTGGGACCAGTGCAGTTTGACCCGCTCCGCCAAGACGCGCTATCTGGTTGTAATCCCAGGCGATCGTTACGCCTGTGGGATTCTGCTCTTGCAGATTTAAGCGCACCATGCCGTTGCTGGCGCTTTGGGGATCATCGACGAAATTCTGAGATTGCTGTACATTGAGAACGGTTATAGCTACCCCAGCGTAGGTCACGCTACTATTCAGGCTGGTCGTTTTGATGCTAGCCTGTGAGGCATTGCTGCCTGGCAGATGCCCCCCCGCAGCGGAGAAGGCAAAGTAGCCGCCACCCGCGAGCAGCAACAAAACAAGCAATACAATCAAAATCAATATGCGCCCCATGCGTCGCCCTTGGCGAGGCGTTTTTTGTTGCGTGGGTAGACCTGGTGATCCGCTCTGACCACCCCATGCTGGTTGCGCGGCCTGATTAACTGCTGGGTAGGCAGGCTCTGCTGCATTCCACCCTGCTGCTGCTGGATTGTTTGAGGGATAGGATGGATTAGCAGCATTCCAGTTATCCGGGGCAGGCTGTTGTGCTGGCGCGGACCACATCTGCTGCCCATCCTGGCTGCGAGGATCATGCAGATTGCCTGCCGCTGGTGGCAGGGGTGAGATAGGTGGGAACTGACTCGGGATCGCGGGTTCTTCTACGGTATCCAGGTCGGCTTGAAAATCCCGGTTCTGAGGGGAGATTGGCGCGAAATACGCCTCATTTCCCTGTTGCGTTTGCCTGGGGATCGCTGCCATCGCCTGCTGTGATGGGTCATTGAAATCGTTTGTAGTTGCTGGTCGATTGTCTGGACGACTTAGCATGGCACTGGCGGGGAGTTCGCAGGTCGCGCAGAACTGCATACCTACCCACGTTGGTGTACCACATCGAGGACAATAACGTGGCAATGCCTGTGCCATTGTCGCTTCCTTTTCTGGTAGACGTGCTCTATCGTTCTGCCTATCTGGCATATAAGTTGCTAAGCAAAGATTGCTGCTGTCAAATCGGTCAGGAACGAATAATATTGATAGAAAGAGCTTTGATTTGTAACTATCGAGCTATTCTTTGTACCTTGCCCGCTGCGACGCTTGCGCAAAAGAGATGCCGCGCGAGTACTTCGCTCTTCAGTCAGAGAGACCGTCCCTCGGTATTCCCTGCCGCATAGTTACGTTGATTTTATTGTAACATAGCCAGCGAAAACAGCTACCTTGTCTTCTATAGTCCCGCGAATTGTTCATTGTTTTATATAACACGGCTATCTATTAGCTAACTATGAAGTGCTTCACAGGGACAGAATGTGCTCTTTTTTTGTCTATCTCTACTTATATAAAAGGGTTACAAAGACATAATTGTTTCATTGCGTACTATACAGCCTGGCCACATGCAAAGCAGAAACGCGCGTCCGGCAGAGCAGGTTGTATGTTTCCGCAGGCAGGGCAGCGGCATTGAAGCGCTGCGCCGCAATAGACGCAAAACTTCCAGTTGGTCTGCACCTGGCGTAGGCAGCCTGGACAGGCTGGGAGGGCCGATTCTCTAGTAATGGCAGGGATGTTTGGCAGTAACTGAGGTGGTATAGAGCGAGATTGTTCGCCAACGGATAATTGACGATGCAGCGGCAGTGGCAAGGCGCGTTCATCCAGCAGTTCCGGCATAAGGGCATTGTCCAGGCTGAGTTCCAGGCGCTTTCTGCTTATATCTATATTCTTGACAAAGAGCTGTATTTCCTGACCGGGCGTAAAAGTGGTCAGGGCGGCAGGCCCACTTCCCAACTCAAAAGCATAAATAATGCCTTCGAGACCGGACTCAACCTGTACAAAAATGCCAAACTGGGCCACGCGGGTGACTACGCCTTGCACCTTCTGTCCGGCCTGGTAACGCTCATCCGCGTGTTCCCACACGTTGGCTGGTTGCTGCGGCTCATCCACAAAATTCATCTCTTTCGTGCTGACTGTCCATCGACAAGACTTTCTGTCCTCTCTTGCAACGTTTTTCCCCCCTTGCTATGATTAGGTATGCTTAATTATAGCGGAAATCAGCTTCTATGGCTACATGGACAACTTGTCAGCGCTCCTGGCCTCAAGCAGGACTATGGGCAACTTACTTGCAAACAGAACCAGAGTTCTCTGCGTGGCCGGGACGCAAGTAGCCTTGACGCTTCATTTTAGATAGTTTATAATAACCCCAGGAAGCGTACGAAGAGCGCTAATAAAAACGATCTCTTCGCGCCCTCTATATGACTTTTTCGGCCTGCTTTGCTCTCTAAATAGCAGGGTTTGCGCACGGACGAGCAGGTCGTATGTGAGTTACATTACTAGTCCAGGGTTTGAACATACAAGCAATCCCTGTCAAGAGAGGCACACATTATGATTGAGCGCATTGAGCAGGCTGCTGTTGAGACGAGCGTTATTAGCATGACATCTTCTGCGGCGAATAAAGTGCGTGAACTGCTGGCCCAGGAAAACGATCCCAGTCTTGGTTTGCGCATCTTCGTCGCTGGCGGCGGTTGCTCCGGTCTTCAATACGGTATGACCCTTGATGAGCAGCAGGAAGGCGATATGGTCTTCTCCCAGGAAGGTTTCAATGTCCTGGTTGATGATATGAGCGTCAGCTATATCGACGGCAGCGAGGTCGATTATGTTGATAGCCTGATGGGAGCCGGCTTTACGGTGAATAACCCGAACGCCGTTTCGAGCTGCGGTTGCGGTCATTCCTTCAAGACTGCCAGCAGTGGTGGTGGCCAGGCCAGCAGCTGCGGCTGCGGTCATTAAACCACACAGCGCTTTTTTCTGTAGCCGAAAATCCACATCGAAGCTATGAGAACAAAGAGACCTTCCCTGACGTATATAATAGAGGAAGGTCTTTTTGTATTAGTTGTTCTGCTACTGAAGGAGCTTGCATGAGCAGACGCCTTGCACATCGTCCGCACCACCACCCCATGCGCGTCACCCCGCGCTATATGCCTCAATCCCAGCGAGAATATATGCGCCAGCGCTGGGCCTATCGTCAGCAACGCGTTGCTTACGTCAAACGCCCACTGGGCTACGGGCTTTCGCTCGTGCCATGGGGTTGGAAGCATACGCACCCTGAGACCAGACGCCGCGCCTAGTGCCCATTTGCACAGACATCCCTACTCACTCAGGTGCGGCGCAAATTTACGGCACGTCTTCATTCTCGTCTATCTCAACTGGCACGCTAGTTGGGTCGCTAATCAAGCGTTTGACCAGGCCCGGCATGTCACTGGTGAATTTAGAATTGGCGACCACGCGCGAGGCTCCCGCCTGCCGGGCTTTGGCGTGTGCTTCCAGATCGATATGTGAGCCAAAGGCCAGTACAGGATAGCCGAGCGTCTTTGCCTGGCGAATAGCCGCTTCCCAATCAACTCCCTGGATGGAGAAGTTGACGATCACCAGCACGGGTTTTTCCGCGGTGGTGATCGTCAAGCTTTGCTCGAAAGCCGCCAGATTGCGTACTGTTTTCACCTCGATCTCGTGATGGCGCAGGGTGTCGCGGATCTTGACTGCGAAGAAAAGATCCTTCTCTAAAGCCAGAATATGCTGTGTCACGTTTTCTCCCCTGTTGCTTCTCACTAGTCGTCGGACGGCTCATAGACCGGATGGCGAAAGAGGTCACCCAATTCCGCATTGATCAGATCGATATTGGTGTAGAGTTCTTTGGAGAGCACATGATGCGTCCCCTGGCAGTAGGGCTTTTCGCATGGCTTCAGATGGCTGGTCTCAAAGAGCAGGTTGCCGTTCTCAACGCTGAGCCAGATATGCTTGCGTGAATAGCCATCCCCCCATTTGAGCAGTAGACCATCTTTGTATTCGTCGAACCTTCCCTGGCCATACAGATAATCGCGATTAAACATGTGCAAAATTGCCAGCGCATTGCTCTCAGTGACCACGCCTGCTGCCTCGGCTGACATGCTGGTGGTGGCCTCTTGCGCCAGGTCTTCCTCAGGAATAAAAAGCTCACGCGCGGAATGTTGTTCCTCGCGAATCATTTGCTGGATCAGCTGTCCCTCAAGATCCGAGAGGCCGTGACTTTGTCCTAGAATGGGACTCCGCCCGGGCTGCGCCCCTTTTTTACCGGATTCGTCGTATCGTTGTGGCATGCATAAGCTACCTTTCTATCTCTCTGTGAAAAAGGATCTCTTTATAGCTTACAACTTCGCTTCCAGGAAGTCCAAACTTCCGAGCCAATCCTCAGGGCTCTGTAAAAGTGTTTTCTGACAAACGCGGTAGCCACCAGCTAAAGCAAGGACAAGAGTGCTACATCTTCTCCGCCAGCACAAATTTTAGCGCCTAAGAAAGAGAGTATTCAAGTATAAAAGGCATTAATTTAATACCAGTGTGTACTTGTGTAATATATAAAGTGAAATGCCTGCAAATACCCTTTGAGAAAGTATATAGATAGATGTATAATACCAACAACGGAAGTCTCTCTCCCATTTGCGCGTGCGGTTTATGATTCCCGATGTGGGAAGTATTAATGGCAAAGGGGTGGTGAATAATGTCTACCTGGCCTAACCAACGTGAGGAAGAGTTGCATAACCATTCTGGCAAGAAGTTCTCGGAAAAGAAATCTACATGGTTGATGCTTGAGGATAGGATGCTTATTTCTGAGATGGGAGGCGTGTGGCCGGAACAGTCTCCACCTATAGGGTATCGTCGTGTGCTTGATGTTAGTTGTGGATCTGGCTACAGGCTCGTTCAGGCCGCGCAGGCCTATCCCACGATCCAAAAGTTGTATGGCGTGGACACCAATGAACGCTTGCTTATGCGTGCGCGCCAGCTCGCTGGAGAGCAACATGTCGCTGAGCGGGTGGAATTCCAGCTTATGGACGCTCTTAACATGCTTGAATTTCCCTTTGATTATCTTGACCTGGTAAATATACAGATGGGTGGCTATTTTTTTCGTACCTGGGAGTGGTCAAAGCTATTGCGAGAGTTTCGGCGCGTGACGCGGCCTGGAGGGATTATTCGCGCCGTCGAACAGGATTTTATAAGTGAGAGTACCAGTTCAGCTTTTAATGCTTTGATGCAGTTGATTGTGCAGACATATTCTCAGGCGGGCCATTTATTTGTAGCTGAGCATGACAGTTTGTTAAGGGAAATGCCCCGTTTATTTAAGCAATTTGGGGTAAGAAACGTACAAACACGCTGTTATACGCTGGAATTTCGCGCTGATACCCCTGATTGGCAGGATTTTGCCAGGCATATTCTATTGGTGATGGCACCATTTGTGGCTAAATGGGGGCGCTTGCCAGAAAATTACGAGGCACTGTGTCAGCGGGCCATAGATGAAATTGCCCGGCCAGACTTTGTGGCGCAACAGAAAATCATGGTAATCTGGGGCCAAAAATAAGCATATGTACAGATTGCCCATCTCAAACAGGGAGCACTTTGTTCATTTTTTACAAAAAATGCCTTGACAAAGCAGTCGGGCCTATGTTATAACTTTCCCTGTAGGTTGTAAACAGAATACAGTAGAAGCAATGCCGGGACGAGTAACAGTGTTGGTAGAACTCAGAGAGTGGGCGGCTGGTGGAAAGCCCATCATTTGTCACCTGTGAAAAAGACCCCGGAGCTGCGAGAAGAAACTGGCCTTTAGCCAGGAGTAGAACTCGCCGGTAGCCCCCGTGAACAGGCAACAGGCATATCGTTTGGATTGCCCACAGAGGCAGCTATCGCAAGGTAGCCGCGAATGAAGGTGGTACCACGAAGTCTGGCGTTTTTAAAAATTGCCGCTCTTCGTCCTTCCCAACAGAAAAAGTTGGAGGATGGAGGGTGTTTTTATTTGCCCTTCGATCCATAAAAAAGCAGAGCACAATCGCAACATATTACAGGCAATGATCGGATAAGTAGCGATCAACGAGACATACAGAGAGCGGGCGGGAGCTGTGAAGCCCGTATGCGCCGGGATCGCGAAAAAAAACCAGAAGCTGCGAGAAGAAATCGTTCAGCGTAAGCGGTGGACGAGAGTAGAACTCAGCCGGTGCCCCCGTTATTGGGCAGAAGGAAAATTCAGGCATTGAGGCCTGTTCATTTCCAGAGGTGGGTGCAATGCAGCATCTACGAATGAAGGTGGTACCACGAAAGCACATATATCGCTTTTCGTCCTTCGCTCATCACGGTGAGCAGAGGATGAAAGGCGTTTTTTTTATTGACCTGACAGAAAACGTAAACAGCTAGATAGTTCACAGAAACAGTGAAAACAGTTCAAAAGGAGAAGAAACAATGGTGCAGATCGCACAGTGTCCTGAGTGTGAGGCAGAACTGAATTTGCAGGGCTTGCTAGTGGGCGAAATCCTCTTTTGCCCCGATTGCAATGCGGAACTGGAAGTTCTAAATATCGAGCAGCCAGCAGTTGCTCTGGCCCCACAGGTGGAAGAGGACTGGGGAGAATAAGCTTATGCGTATAGCGATCCTGGCCTCGCGTGTGCGAGTCGAAGAGAAGCTGCTGGTCGAGGCGTTGCAGCGGCGCGCTGTGGAGTTTGAGATGATTGACGATGGTCAATTGCTCTTTAACCTGGCGCAGCCCGCTGAGCGCTGGCGCAGCTACGACGCGGTACTCAGCCGCAGCGTCAGCCAGTCGCGGGGATTGGCGGTTTCTTATGTACTGGAGCACTGGGGTATCCCTGTTTGCAACTCCGCGCAAGTGACAGCAACCTGCAACGATAAGCTGCTGACTACCCTGGCTCTCTTGCGCGCGGAAGTACCAACGCCAGCCACGCTCCTGGCTTTTGAGCAGCAGACAGCGCTGGAGGGTATTGAAGAACTGGGTTATCCAGCCGTGCTCAAGCCGGTAACTGGCTCCTGGGGTCGGCTGCTGGCGCGGGTCAACGATCGCGATGCCGCCGAAGCGCTTCTGGAGCACCAGGAGACACTGGGTGGCTACCAGCACCATATTCACTATATCCAGGAATACATCGCGAAGCCGCAGCGCGACATCCGCGCTTTTGTGGTTGGCGACCGCACAATCTGCGCGATCTATCGCAGCAGCGCGCATTGGGTGACAAATACAGCGCGTGGCGCGGTGACAAGCAATTGCCCTGTGACGCCAGAGTTGAACGAGCTGTGTGTGCGCGCGGCTCAGGCTGTGGGCGGCGGTATCCTGGCCATCGACCTCTTTGAAGATGAGCAGCGCGGCTACCTGGTAAACGAGATCAACGCGACAATGGAGTTTCGCAATAGCATTGCTCCCACAGGCGTGGATATTCCTCAGGAGATCTTAGAGTATGTCTGCTCGCGTGCTCGTGTGGCGACGGAGGTGACAAGATGAGTGGACTACGTGTCGCGCTTGTTGGTGGTGCTGGCTATACAGCGGGCGAGTTGTTACGCATCTTGCTGTTTCATCCGCAGGTGGAGATCGTGCAGGTAGCTTCGAGCAGTCACGCGGGCCAGTTTGTCCATAGCACACATCCTAATTTGCGCGGCGTGACTGCTCTGCGCTACTGTCGCCCGGAGGACATGGTACCCTGTGATCTGCTCTTTCTCTGTCTGCCACATGGTCATTCGGCGCGACAGATCGCGCGCTATCGTGAGCTGGCGGGCCGGGTGATTGATCTGTCGGCGGATTTCCGTCTGCGCTCGCCTGAACTGTACCAGCGCTGGTACGGCGCGGAGCATCCCGCGCCAGAGGTCTTGCGTGAGGCGGTCTACGGCCTGCCTGAATTGCATCGCGCGGAACTGCGCGATGCCACCCTGGTCAGCGGCACCGGTTGTATGGCCACCACGGCTATCCTGGGCCTTGCTCCGCTCTACCGCGCGGGCCTGGTCAGACGCGAGATTCCGCTGGTGCTGGAGGGCAAGATTGGTTCCTCCGCTGCTGGAGCGACTCCGGGCGCGGGCAGTCATCATCCCGATCGCAGTGGAGCCGTACGTTCTTTCCAGCCAACCGGGCATCGTCACAGCGCCGAACTTATCCAGGAGCTTGGGCGCGTTAGCGGTAGTGAGCTAGGGCAGCAGGTGGCATTCTCGGCGACGGCGATAGAACTGGTGCGTGGCATCCTGATTACAGCCCATGTGTTTCTGAACGAGCAGGTCGATGAGAAGCGTATCTGGCGCATCTATCGCGAGGCATACCAGGCGGAACCATTTGTGCGGCTGGTCAAAGAGCGCCAGGGGATTTATCGCTATCCTGAGCCGAAGATTCTGGCGGGCAGCAACTATTGCGATATTGGCTTTGAACTGGATGCCGAGCAGGGTCGCCTGGTGGTTATGGCGGCGCTGGATAATCTGGTGAAGGGCGCAGCTGGCAATGGTGTTCAGGCTATGAACTGTATGTATGGCTGGGATGAGACGCTGGGGCTGAGTTTTCCTGGCTTGCATCCCTGATAGAGCAAAGCAAAGAAACGACGTAGTTAATCTGCTGCTTGTGCTGAAGAAGACGCGCAAGTCGCACAGGCGAAGAGGAGCATACAAAGATGACGCTAGTAATCAAGATTGGCGGTGCCGCGGGCGTCGCTACCGAGAGTATTCTGGCTGAAATTGCCCACTACCTGGTTACGCCAGGCACTGATCGACGCCTCGTGCTGGTGCATGGAGGGTCCGATCTGACTAATGAACTGGCGCGAGATCTGGGGCATGAAGTTCGCACGCTTACCTCGCCAGGCGGCATGACCAGCCGCTACACCGATCGCGAGACCCTGCGTATCTATGCCATGGCTGTGGCGGGACAGATCAATACCGAACTTGTCGCGCAATTGCAGGCACGTGGCATCAACGCGCTTGGTCTGGCCGGCGTCGATGGTCGCCTGCTTGTCGCGCGGCGCAAGGCTGCCACGCGCTCGCTGACCTCAGATGGGCGTGTGCAGATTGTGCGCGACGACTATACCGGACAGATTGAGCAGGTCAATACGCCCCTGTTGGAGACGCTGCTTGACGCGGGCTATCTGCCAGTGATCGCTCCTCTGGCTCTGAGCTATGAGGGCGAGCGACTGAATGTTGATGGCGACCGCGCCGCGGCTGCCCTGGCGGGAGCGCTGGGAGCGCGCGACCTTGTCATCGCGACGAATGTGCCCGGTCTGTTGCGCGATCCACAGGATCATGGTTCGCTCATTCGCTATATCGAGGCTGGGCGCCTGGATGAATATTCAAGCTGCGCGCAGGGGCGTATGCGCAAGAAGATGCTGGGCGCGCAGGAGGCTATCACAGGGGGAGTCGCGCGCGTGCATATTGGCAATGCCCCATTGCCGGAACTGCTGGCGGGCTCTGGTACAACCATCGAAGCAGCCCCCGCGCTTGTCGGGGTCGGTGGGAGGGAGTAAAGCAATGTTGACAATTGCAAATAGCACGACTATTGAGACGGAAGATCTCTACACCAGCGGCGTCTACAGCAAACGCCAGATTACGCTTGTACGCGGCCAGGGAGCGCTGCTGTGGGATGAGGCCGGGCGAGAATATATCGATTGCGCGGCTGGCCATGGCGTGGCTAATCTTGGCCATGGCCGCACTGAAATCGCCGCAGCTATCTCTGAGCAGGCGCTACGCCTGGTGACCTGCCCGGAAATTGTCTACAACGATACGCGCGCGCGTCTACTGGAGCGCCTGGCGCAACTACTGCCATTGGAGAATCCGCGTATTTTCCTCTGCAATAGCGGAACCGAGGCCGTGGAAGGCGCGCTTAAATTCGCTCGCCTGGCCACGGGACGCACAGGCATCATTGCCACTCTGCGCGGCTTTCACGGTCGCAGCATGGGCGCGCTCTCCGCGACCTGGGAGCCGCACTACCGCGAGCCGTTCGCGCCGCTGGTGCCTGACTTTACGCATATCCGTTATAACAATCTGGACGCGGCCCGCCAGGCTATCGGTGAGAAGACTGCCGCAGTGCTGGTTGAACTGGTGCAGGGCGAAGGCGGCGTCCATCCGGCCACGCAGGAATATATTAGCGGACTGGCGGAACTCTGCCACGAGCGTGGCGCGTTGTTGATTATTGATGAGATTCAGACAGGTTTCGGGCGCACTGGACGGCTTTTCGCCAGTCAACTCTATAGGGTTGAGCCGGATATCCTCTGTCTGGCCAAGGCGCTTGGTGGTGGTATTCCGATGGGCGCGATCGCGCTGGGACGGCGTGTGCAGGAGAGCGGGCGCATTGGCAAAGGGGTACATGGTACGACCTTTGGCGGCAATCCTGTGGCCTGCGCGGCTGCCCTGGCTACGCTTGACCTTCTGGAGCGCGAGGATCTGGCAGGGCGGGCGGCTGAGTTGGGCGAGTTTGCCTTGCAACGCCTGCGCGCGATCCGTTCCCCGCTTATCCGCGAGGTGCGCGGACAAGGACTGCTCCTGGGCATCGAATTGAGCGTCAAGGTCCAGCCCTATCTGGAGCAACTCTGCGAGCGCGGCATCCTGGCCTTGCCAGCAGGTCCGCGTGTCCTGCGCCTCTTGCCACCCCTGGTGATTACTCGAGAGCACCTGATACACGTACTGAACGTGATTGAGGAGATCCTGGGTGGTTTGCCTGCTGAGCGGGAGCCAGTGCGCGAGCAAGTGGAAACGCAACGGCCAGAGGTAGCGTTGCTTGAGGGCGCGCTGCGTGTCCCCAGCTATTCTGGCGCGGAGGGCGCGCTGGCTCGTTACCTGGTAGAGCAGGCACGTAGTCTGGGTCTGGAGGCGCATCTCGATGAAGCTGGTAATTTCGTCGCCGGAACGGGCCTGGAGAGCAGTCAGCAGCCAGTCATTCTGCTCGGCCATATGGACACCGTGCGCGGAGTAGTGCCTATCAGAATTGATGATGGCCGATTGTATGGACGAGGCGCGGTTGATGCCAAGGGACCACTGACAGCCTTTATCTGTGCCGCTGCTCGCCTCGCTCAGGCAGGTGGTCTGAACCGACCCATTCTGGTCGTTGGCGCGGTAGAAGAAGAGGCCGCGACTTCGCGAGGAGCACGGGCGGTGCTTGGCCGCTACCAACCAAGCGCCTGTATCATTGGCGAGCCAAGCGGCAGCAGCGCAGTCACGCTGGGTTATAAAGGACGCTTGCTCGTTGAGGGCATGATAAGCCGCTCGATCAGTCATACTGCTGGCCCGGAGCGCTCCAGCAGCGAACTGGCCGCGGCTTTCTGGGAGCGGGCGCGTGTATGGGCCGAGGCATGGAATCAGGATCACGCGGGTAACTCGACTTTCGCCGCGCTGATGCCCTCACTGCGCGCAATCAACAGCCAGCAGGACGGCTTGGAGGAATCAACCACCTTTACAATTGGTTATCGCCTGCCCCCTGACTTCGCTAGCGCGGATCTGCGTGAGCGGTTGACGACCTGGGCCAGTGAACTGGCTATTCAGCTCAGCTTTCATGGCGCGGAACAGGCCTTCCAGAGCACACGCGCGACGCCTCTGGCCCGCGCCTTTGTAAAATCCTTGCGCGCGACCGGCGTCCAGCCCTCGTTTAAGCTCAAAACCGGCACTTCTGATATGAATGTCGTGGGACCGAGTTGGGGTGAGAATATCGTCGCCTATGGTCCGGGTGACTCGCGGTTGGATCATACCCCGGAGGAACATATTGTAATTGAAGAATACCTGCACGCCATCGACGTGTTGGAAAGTGTGCTGCGCGGACTGGCGCGCAATGGAGAAACGGCGGCATGAACAGACTGACCATTCTAGATACAACCTTGCGTGAAGGTGAGCAGTTTAGCGGCTCTTATTTTCACGCGGAACAGCGCCTGGCTATCGCGCGTCAGCTTGACGCGATCGGCGTTGGGATGATTGAGGTGCCTTCACCGATTGCCTCGCCCGATACACGCGCGGCGATCGAGCAGATCTGCGCGCTCAATCTGCGGGCGCGTATCGTGGCGCATGTGCGCTGCGTCGAGGCCGATGTGCAGGCCGCACTGGCTACACCGGTAGCCGGGCTAAATCTCTTCTATGGTACCTCCGCGGAACTGCGTGAGCATAGCCATGGACGCGGCATTAAGCAGATCCTGACCGACGTGCTACCTCTGATCCGGCGCATCCGCGAGGCAGGCCGCTATGTCCGTTTCTCGGCAGAGGACGCCTTCCGCAGCGATCTTGTCGATCTGCTAACCGTCTTCGATGCTGTCGTTGATGCCGGAGTTGAGCGCATCGGCTTACCGGATACCGTGGGTATTGCCAGACCGAGGCAAGTTGAGCATCTGGTGCGTCTCTGCCACGAGCGCTATCCCAACGTTGGCATCGAATTTCATGGCCATAACGATACTGGCTGTGCCCTGGCCAACACTATCTCGGCCATGGAAGGCGGCGCGGACTGCCTGGATGTAACTGTGCTGGGTATTGGTGAGCGTAACGGCATTGCCTCACTTAGCGGCGTAATCGCGCAATTATATATCCACTATGCGGATCTACTTGAGGGATATGATCTGGGGCAACTGGCCGCGCTCGACTACTATGTCGCCGACTGCTTGCAAATCACCGTGCCTTTTAACATGCCAATTACCGCGCCCTCTGCCTTCACTCATCGAGCTGGCGTTCACACCAGGGCCGTGTTGCGCAATCCGCGCGCGTACGAAGCGCTTAATCCCAGCGATTTTGGCCTTGACCGACGCCTTGACATTGGCTCACGTTACACCGGACGGCATGCCGTTGGCAAACGCGCGGCGGAACTGGGCATGCATTTGCATGATAATGAGGTTGGCCTGTTGACGATAGCGCTCAAAACCAGGGCGGAAGCTGGCGCTCTCAGCCTGGAAGAGGTCGATGCCTTTATGCGCAGCTGGTATGTACAGCAGCGCACGGGTATTGTGGCTGAGCGGGGATAGCAAGCAAGAAGTATTTGAGCAAAGATTTAAGCAGATAAAGTAACGAAAGAGAGAACAGTCATGGGAACGTTAACTGAAGAGATTTTTAGCCACAAGTTAGGTCGTCAAGTCCACCAGGGAGAGACAGTAGTAGTGGAAGTCGATCATGTCATGAGTCATGATACCACGACGCCACTGGCCATTGAGGCGTTTCAGAAAATGGCAGCTCAGACAGGTGGCAAGGTCTTTGATCGCTCGCGGGCGCACCTGATTTTCGATCATATCATTCCCGCGTCAACCATTCAGGCGGCAACCCTGCATCGTCAGACGCGCAATTTCGCGCGTGAGCAGGGCCTGGAGATCCTCCAGCAGGGCATCTGCCACCAGGTCATGCCAGAGAAAGGCTTTATCACGCCTGGCGCGATTATCGTTGGCGCGGACAGTCACAGTTGTAGTTACGGCGCATTTGGCGCGTTCGGCACAGGCATGGGTTCGACAGACATTGCCGTTGCCTACGCGACCGGGCGGGCCTGGTTCCGCGTGCCTACCACGATTAATGTTCATCTGACCGGCTCATTGCAGCCCGGCGTCTACGCCAAGGACGTGACCATGGAGATGGTACGGCGCATTGGTGTGGACGGCGCGAACTACCGCGCCCTCGAATTCACCGGCGCATTGGTCGAAAGTTTCTCCATTAGCGAACGCTTCACCTTCTGCAATATGGCCGTCGAAATGGGCGGCAAGGCCGGTCTGGTCGCGGCAGACGAGAAGACGGTTGAGTGGCTCAAGGGTCGCACCACAGTCGAGTATCCCATGCTCACAGCTCACGATCCGCAGTATGACGAAATCGTAGCCATTGACGCCAGCAACCTGACGCCCTTGATTGCCTGCCCGCCTGATGTGAATAACGTTGTACCCGTGAGCGAGGTTGAAGATATTGGGATTGACCAGGTTTTCCTGGGCACCTGCACCAACGGACGGCTTGACGACCTGGCCATCGCCGCGCAAATCCTCAAGGGGCGCAAGGTTCATCCTGATACGCGTATGGTGATTATTCCGGCCTCGCGTGAGATTCAACTGGAAGCATTGCGCCTGGGTTACATTGAAATCTTTATCGAGGCTGGGGCCTCCGTTGGCACTCCCGGCTGCGGCCCATGTATTGGGCGTCACTTTGGTGTCCTGGCGCCTGGAGAGCGTGCCCTGACCACCATGAACCGCAATTTCACCGGGCGTATGGGCGATCCCACCGCTGAAATCTACCTGGGCAGTCCAGCCACAGTGGCCGCTTCCGCTCTTACCGGGCGCATCACTGATCCGCGTAATTTTCTATAGCAACAAGCTTGCCGGGGAGCAATGTATATGCACGACATAACTAATCTCAATCCGCCTGCAGTGGTGGACGATATCACTCAGGCCGCCGCCAGCCTTGGCTTTACTCTATCTTCTGAGCTACTTACCGGGTCACTCTTGCGTGTATTAGCGGCCTCTAAACCAGCGGGCGAGATCCTGGAACTGGGAACGGGCGTTGGCATGGGGACAGCCTGGTTGCTCGCGGGCATGGATACAGCGGCTCATCTCACGACCGTTGATCGCAACGAGGGGACGACGGCTATAGCTCGCCGTCTTCTTGCTGCCGATGAGCGTGTCACCTTTCAACTCATGGATGGGGTTGCCTTTATCCAAGCCTGTTTGCAAGAGCAGCGTGTGTTCGATCTGATCTTTGCTGACACCTTTCCGGGCAAATTCCAGGCCCTGGCTGAGACCCTGGCACTGCTGAAAAAGGGAGGGCTGTATGTGATTGACGATCTGCACCCTCAGCCCGGCTGGGCAGCGGATCACCAGGCAAAAGTGGGGCAGCTAATCAGTTTTCTGGCAGGCAGAGAGGATCTGTTTATCATAAAGCTGGACTGGTCAGTAGGCTTGCTTGTGGCGGTCAAAAGATAATTCTCAGCAGGCCAGGGCGATCTGCTTGCTCAGCGCATCGTCCGCGCGAGAAACGACGAAAAAAAGCTATAATCATCAACAGGAGAAAGAGGAACTATCATGAGCCGAATCTGGAAGCTTGGCGATAATATTAATACCGATGTGATCATTCCTGGTCGCTACAATGTGACCACTGACCGCGCGCAACTGGCGAAGCATTGTCTGTGCGAGGGATATCCTGAATTCGCGCCCAATGTGCAGTCAGGGGATGTGCTGATGGCTGGCCACAACTTTGGCTGCGGCTCCTCTCGTGAACACGCGCCATCATCTATTCTGGGCTGCCAGGTGCGCGTGGTGATCGCGCGTAGTTTCGCTCGCATCTTTTACCGCAACGCGGTCAACATCGGCCTGCCCGTCCTGGTCTGCGAAGAGGCCGTACTCGCGAGCAACGACGGGGACGAGATCGAGGTTGACCTGGAGCGCGGCGAGATCCGCAATCTTACCAGCGGTCAGACCTTTCAATCCGAGCCGCTTGATCCCTTTGTGGCGCGCATTGTACAGGCAGGTGGCATTCTGAACTATATCCAGTTAGAGGGAACGCTGCGATGACAATGACCTTTCGCCATGGGCATAACTGCACAAATGGGCCGCTAGTCTGCGTAATCGCGGGCGACGACGCGGCCCCGGAGGTCGTGCTGCCCACGGTTGAGCTGTTACATGAATTGGTACCTGGCATTCGTTTCCGCGAGGCGCTCAGCGGGCGGGCTGCGCAAGAGAAGTACGCAGATCCTTTCCCCAAAGAGACGCGCCAGTTAATTAGCGCGGCTGATTGTACCTTCTTTGGGGCCAGCGGTGGACCCAGCAGACCGGTGCTCTGGCATCTGCGCTGGGGCATGCGGACGGCGGTCAATGTGCGCCCTGTGCGTTGGCAGAAGGGCTATCGCAGTCCGCTGAGTCATCCCGAACGCGTCGATTATGTGATTGTGCGCGATAATCTGGAGGGGCTATATCCGCCGCGCGAAGGTGATCTAAGTGAGCTGGTCAACCTGCCCAGCAGTTCAAGCTGGTACCTGCCGCCAAAAGCCGGCGAGCAGGGCGCATACGCCGTGCGCGTCAGCACAGATGAGCAGATCAAGCTCGTAGCCGAAACCGCCATTCACGCGGCCTACGAGCGGCAATCGATTGGCTACCCCGGCGTCGTCACACTCGGCGCGAAATATTCCATTCAACCGCGCACAGATGGGCGTTTTCGCGAGATCGTGCGCTCTATGGTCAACGCTAAAGCAGGTCTGACCTACCAGGAATATCTCATCGACGACCTCGCCCGCCGCATGGTAGCTGAGCCAGAAACGCTCGACGTAGTGGTACTGGGCAACGAGCACGGCGATATCCTGGCCGACATGGCAGCCGGTTGCATCGGCGGCATGGGCCTGGCACCCAGCGTCTGCTACGGCGAAGACTACGCCTATTTTGAGCCTGTGCATGGTTCCGCGCCCGATATCGCGGGCAAAAATATTATCAACCCAACCGCGATGCTGCTCACTGGCACTCTGCTGCTCGATTATCTGGGTTATACGAACGAGAAACAACGCCTCGAAGCCGCCATCACCCGCGTCTACCGTCAGGGAACTGTTCTGCCCGTCGATCAAGGCGGCAGCGCGAACACCACAGAATTTATCGCGGCAGTGAAGCAGAGCTTGTAGCTAGCTAATATCACAGAAGGGGCCAAAGTGGCATATCTGTCGTGGTTTAGCTGGTAGGTAAACAGGTTAATGATCCTTGCCATCAAGTCCTTTTGTGCTTAAGATGGCCCCATAGCACATAGTGAATAGAGCAATGTTTCTCCCAGCTACATACTCTGAGTATATACGAGTAAGATGAAAGGAAGGTATAGCAGTGCAGGAAAACGCCATAGAAATTGTCAGAGCAACCATCGATGACCTGGATCTGCTTGTTCAGCTGTTTGATGGGTATCGCCAGTTTTATAAGCAGGCTACGGACCCGGCGGGTGCCAGGCGCTTTCTCAAAGCTCATCTTGAGCAGGTTACCTCGGTGATCTTCCTGGCTTTCGACACGGATACGTCTGGTCAGCGCCGGGCCAGCGGCTTTACGCAGTTGTATCCCTCGTTCTCCTCAGTTTCAATGCAACGACTCTGGATTTTGAACGATCTCTTCGTGGCACCTGAGGCGCGCCGTACAGGGACAGGTACTGCTCTGCTCACGCATGCCTGTCAGTTTGCTCGCGAGACAGGTGCTAAAACACTCGAACTGAGTACAGCCGTTGACAACTATACCGCGCAGTCTGTCTACGAGGCAGCAGGCTGGAAGCGCGACGAGGAGTTTTATACCTATCATTATCTCTGCTAGATAAGAGTTGTAGCCGCCTTTCAGGTAGCGGCTGAGCGTGCTTCCTGCTCGTTATATGCAGCGCTTTAGCGCCTTCCACCCTTAAAACAAGGGAACAGGTGAAATGGGCAGATATCAACGGCTGAGTCGTCGATGTCTGCCCATTTCACCTGTTCCCTTGCAAAAGCTATTGTCTGAATAATTGGCCGGAGATGGCGGTAAAGACGACACGTGAGAAACTAATGCTACCGTAGGCAAAGCGTGGCTGGGGTATAGGACTATTTACACTTTGTAGACGATTCTCGGAGGGTCGGCAGAAGAAGAGAATTCTGGTGATTCCTGGAGCTGCTGACAGATCGAGAGTATCATGCATAGTGAGCACCTCGCTACCGTTTGGAGGAGCCGTACTGACATCAGGGATGGAATCGCTATCGCTGCGGGAAAAGCTACACGAGCCATCCGCGCGGCCATTGCCAGAGAATTCATTTACCTGAGCAGTACCTTCCAGGAGATATGTACCCCGTGGAAGCCAGAGAGTAGCGATAACAAACGGGCCGATGCCGCCCGCTGTACGAAAAATTTGCGTCGCAAAGCCAGCGGGTCCAGGCGGGCCGGAATCACCTTTAGGCCCGGCAGGCCCGGCGGGTCCACCGGGTCCAGGCTCGCCTTTAGTACCCTGCTGTTGCCAGGAAATCTTTGACGAGCTAGTTGAGCACGTGCTGCTTGCGTCTGAGAGTTCGAGAGCTTTAGTAGTATTATCCATGCATGCGTAATAAGTATTTGGGGATACGCTGGTGAAAGCCCTTGCGCCAGTCGTGAGAGCAACAACAGCCGTGAAACAGAGAACCAGGCCAATCTTGCCCTTCCAGGGAAGATTTCTGGCTTTTGTCAGGGGAGTGGATAAGTAACTTTTCCAGTTCCTCATGGGGGTTAGCTCCTTTTTCTATGCGAAGATTCCCAATGGCGGATCTTCTGCATTAGTATAGGTAGCATGTAGAATAGGCTGATTTGCGTTTGTGATAGTTATTCTGGTAGGCAGAGGTCGATTGGTTGGCCGCTCCAACCAATCGACCTCTGCCTACCAGAATAACTATTGAAGATCTAGCGCGGGTTCTTGCTCTTTTACTGCGTTGGTCGCGGCTTTTTTTCTGGTAAGGACAAGCAGTGTGATAGCGGCACCTAACCACCAGAGGGTCTGCACACCAGCGAAAGCCTGCACAAAGAGAGGTAGAGTCAAGGCGGAGAGGTAGACAACTCCTAAAATGGCAAAGGCAGTTCCCAGCAAGAACGCCAGGTAGGCAAAGACCCGCGGGAGCACACGCGAGCTAAGAATGACGACGCCCAATGGTAGGAAGAGAGCAGGGGCTGCGATAATAAAGTAGAGATGCTGGATCGCGTGAATAAGATCGAGACTAATGAGCCCCATTGAGCTAGGATTAGGAGCGAAGGCGCTCAGGTAGAAAGAGACCTCTATCAGACTGACCATCACCAGGATAACGCTCCCAAACATAGTCATCCAGCCAGAGAGGCGGTTAGTCGCGTCAGCCAGGCAAACGAGCGCGCAAGCGAACATAACTATAAACAGCGGGCTGACGGCCTGCAACCAGGCACCCACAAAAATTGAGGTAGCGTACTGCTCGCCAAAAGCTATCAGTTGCGCGCTGGTCGGATTGTTTGGTGGACCAGGATTAATAGCAAAAGACACACTTAGCATAATATTTCCAGCAATGCAGCTAAGAGCACTTAAGATGCGGAACAATTGTTTGGACATTATGTTACTCCTTTCTCTATTAGAAAGGATATCTGAGAATGTGCGTCACGTGTAGTACTGGCTGTCATAAATACTATATGACAATTATCATATATTTATGCAGCATCTACCCGGCTATAGCCCGTTTTATCTCCTGGGCTAATTGAGGATGCCACATTGCGCCAGTCGCGCTCATTACGATATCCGCGCCTGCTTCTCGATATTCCTGATAATCCTCAGGGCTGGTGACACCACCAACGCCAATAATGGTAAAGGAGAGAGCAAGTTGGTGGCGTAGCGTGGCAAGCTTGTGGGTCATAGCCACGCCTGCCCATTTGATAGGGTGGCCGCAGACGCCACTGCGTTCGCGCTGTTCGCCAGGCAAGGCTGGCCTGCCCTGTTCATCGACAATTCTGGCGGGAATAGTGTTGATAGCGCTGATGCCCTGGACTAGAGTGCCCACCTCCTGGACAAAGTGTGCGAGTTGTGACTCGTCCTTGAAATAGCCGATTTTGATGCAGAGTGGCAGATCACCGATAGCATTTTTGATCGCGTTCAGAATGGTTTTAGAGCGCTGGGTATCATAGCAGAGCAACTGGCCTGTACCCTCGTTGGGACAACTCAGGTTGGCTTCAAGCACTTTAACGCCGGTTTCCTGGACCAGCCTGGCAGCCAGCACAAAGTCCTGAATGTAGGCATCGATATCGCCCTGGCTGTTAGTTGTGCCCTGAAAGCTGCCAACCACTAGCTGGCCTCGACGGGCGTAACGGCTTGCGTCGGCCATATCCACCTGCCAGAAGTCTGGCTCGAAGGAGGGAACGCCGAAAGAATTAGTGATAGCAATTGGTTCAGCGTAGTCATGATTGGCCAGCAGCCCCTGCTCTGCCTGTTCAAAGCTCAGATCAGCGTTGGGCATGTGTACCGCAAGCACATTAGGCCAGGGAGCACTGGCATATTTGCGTGTCCTGACAGTTTTATAAACAGGCATGTCAAAGCCTTTATCCAGGGCTGCTTTAATATACTTCCCGTTCAGCAGAGGCCCGGCAGGAATACCAAAGGGCAGATGAACTGGCTGTCCGAAGGCACTATTGGGAGGCTTACCTACTTGCAGAAAGACTGTGCTGTCCGCGAAGGCGGCGAAGGGACCCTCGGTGAAATTCTCCTCGTAGCTTTTCTCTGGATCAAAGAATGGCGTGCTTTGCATGTTTTGTGATCTCCCTTTTCCCTCTGGCTTACCATAAGAGTGCAATCTCCCCTGCCATCTCCACCACTCATCTGAGCACCATTTGCCCGCGTGGTTCGCCAACGATCTGCCCTGCGCGATAGACCAGCTGACCGCGCAGGAAGGTAGCGACGGGCCTGCCAGGCAGTGTCTGACCTTCGTAGATCGACCACTGGTTTTTGGTGAAGAGGTCGGCTGCTTTGACCTGCCAGGGCTGGTCTATGTCGATGACAACAATATCCGCATCTTTGCCAGGACTCAGAGCCCCTTTTTGCGCGAAACCGAAGATACGCGCAAGATTCTGCGAGGTGACCTGGGTAATGCGTATCAGCCCCTCCTCAAGGGTTGTGCGGCCAAAGTGTTTGAGCCAGTTGCTGATTAAGACTGGTATAGCCTCCTGCAAACCAGGCAGACCAGAGGAGACCTCCCAGACGCTCTCTTTGCGCTTCTCCTCCAGCGTGTGTGGTGCGTGATCTGTCACCACAGCATCGATCTTGCCTGCGCGCAGGAGTTGCCAGAGCTGCTGCTGATCCTCTAGCGAGCGCAGAGCTGGCGCGATATTCAGCATATTGCCGTACTGCTCATAGTCAGCGCTGCTAAAGGCCAGGTGGATGGTCGTGGTCTCACCTGAAACATCGACGCCAATCCTTCGTCCAAACTCAACGGCGGCGAACTCTTCAGGTGTAGAGAGGTGGAGTAGATGCAGTTTCACGCCAAAATGGCGGGCCAGCGCGATCATTTCCAGTACCGAGGTCAGGATCACCGAGAGGTTGCGCACCTCGCTCCAAGCGGCTGGATAGTCCTTGCCGGCCTCGCGATACTGGCCAGTGAAGTAGTCAATCAATTCCTGATTTTCCGCGTGGACAATGGCCATAATGCCGCGCTCAGCAAGAATTTCAAAGATCCGCGCCTGTTCGCTCAGATGCGGAATAGTCGTCAGAGCCGTCCCATGGCCAGCGGCGAACATTTTCACACCTGTGATTTTCGCTGGATCAACCCTGCGCAGTTCCTCGATACTATTACTGGCCACGCCCATATTGATGGCGAAATCACAATACGAGCGGCCAGTGTAGCGCTGAATTTGTTTCTCCAGCAGTTCAGGCGTAGTTGTGGGTGGCCTGGTGTTGGGCATATCCAGGATCATTGTATAGCCGCCCGCCAGACCAGCGCGCGTGCCGTGCGGGATATCCTCTTTATACTCCAGGCCAGGCTCACGCATATGTCCGTGAACCTCGATCAGTCCCGGCAGCAGATACTTCCCGCGAAAGTCCAGCGCATCCTCTGGCTGGTCGGCAAATCCCTCCTCGATGCGCGCGATTTTGCCATGCTCTACAAAAATCGTCCCCTCCATCACACGCTCAGGCAATACAATTGACCCTCTGATTGCTGTTGACATAATGCTGCCTACTTCCCTTCTTTAGTCATTATAAAGAGTCAGATGCCTACCTCCTGATCCTTTAAACCCGCCTGACCTTCACTATAGAGCAGGGAGATCGCCACATACTTATACTTGATTACGATACTCGCTCCACGACTTAATCGGAATAGTTGCCAGGTCTTTTTCGAGCAGGGCGCTGGTGAAAAGGCGAGCCTGTTTGATCTTAGTGAATAGAGGAATATTGTGGTCGATGGCATAGCGACGTATAGCGTAGCCGTCGTCCTCCTCTGCTTGATGCACATAATAGCTATCGACGACATTGATCGCGAGATCAACTTTGTGGTCGCGGAAGTAGGTCATGATGTTGGGTTCTTTCTGCTCGTGCAGTTTGTAGAGCATAGTGGCCTCGATGCCATTCGCGCGCAGGTAGAGGCAGGTCTGTTCTGTGGCGTAAAGTGGCAGGCCCAGGGTCGCCAGCAGGCGCGTGCTTTCCAGAAAGCGCTGTTTCTTGTCCTGGCCACCCAGACTGATAAAGATGCCCTTGCACGGTACACGCCCTCCTGTGGCAATGATGGCCTTGAGATAGGCTTCCTGGATATCCTCGCCAAAGCAGGCTACTTCACCAGTAGAGGCCATCTCGACGTGCAGAATAGGGTCTGCGCCTGTCAGGCGTGAGAACGAAAATTGAGGTGCTTTAACAGCGGTGAAGGTGGGTTCTGGAATCTCGATGGCTGGTACATGGGCATTGAAGAGGGTATCAACGAAAAGCGAGATCATATTGACGCCTGTGACCTTCGAGATGAAAGGGAAGGTGCGTGAGGCGCGCAGATTGGCCTCAATCACGTAAACCTGGTTCTCTTTAGCCAGAAATTGAATATTAAAAGGGCCAGTGATCGCCAATTCTCTGGAGATCTTGCGACCGACCTCCTCGATGCGCGCGCGAGTCTCTGCGTTGACTGTTTGCGGCGGCAGGACAATCGTGGCATCGCCTGAGTGGACGCCAGCATTCTCAATATGTTCCGAGATAACCAGAGCTTTGATCTCACCGGCTTGAGCCACGGCATCCAGTTCGATCTCTTTGACCTTCTGGAAGAACTTCGAGACTGTGACCGGATATTCCGGCGAGACCTCCGAAGCTTCGCGGGTATAGCGTTCCAACTGTTGCGGGTCGTAGCATACCTTCATGGCGTTACCTGAGAGCACATACGAGGGGCGTACCAATACGGGATAGCCTACGCGCTCCACAAACGTGCGCAGTTCCTCCTGCCTGGTAAACGAAGCCCATGCCGGCTGGTTGATACCCAGCGTATCGAGCAGCTTCGAGAACTTATGGCGATCTTCCGCGCGGTCGATATTCGCGGCACTGGTCCCTAGAATGGGGAAGCCATAATTATGCAATGCTTTGACACGATTGTTAGGTGTCTGACCACCGACCGAGACCACAACGCCATAGGGCTGCTCAAATTCGCAGATATCAGCGATGCGCTCAAAAGTTAGTTCCTCGAAATAGAGGCGATCGGAGATATCGTAGTCAGTCGAGACAGTTTCAGGATTGCAGTTAATCACAATTGCGCGCTTCTGATACTTTTTAAGCGCCTCAACTGTGCTTACGCTGGTCCAGTCGAACTCGACGGAGGAACCGATGCGATAGGGACCTGAGCCAAGCACGACCACACCCTCCTGCTGGAGCGGGTCGATGTCGTTATGATGCGCATTATAGGTCATGTACAGATAGTTAGTATCGGATGGGAATTCGCCAGCCAGGGTATCAATCTGTAAGATGGCCGGAGTGACAAGTAGCTGCTTGCGCAGTGCGCGTATTTCCAGACCTGTCTGAGCGGTCAGTTCGCCGATGCGCTTATCAGAGAGACCGATCTGCTTGAGTTCCAATAGACGGTCTGCGGAAAGGTCATGATCGGCTTGCAGGGCCAGTTCGTTGGCTTGAATATGCTCGATACGCATCAGGAACCAGGGGTCAATGCCAGTGATCGCGTGGATCTGCTCAATCGTGATACCATTGCGCAGGGCCACAGGCAGGGCAAACATACGCTTGGGCGTGGGCGTGTAAAGATACTTCTCGATAATCTCAGCTTCTGTTGCGCGCCGGCTAAAGACATTCAGGGCTGTCGCGCCCTCCAGGCCCAGATCCAGCATGCGAATGGCCTTTTGATAAGCTTCTTCAAAGGTACGGCCAATGCCCATAACCTCGCCCACCGACTTCATCGCGGTACCAATAGTCGTGTCCACATGCTTAAATTTTTCCAGATCCCAGCGGGGAATCTTGACGACCACGTAGTCCAGGCTGGGTTCAAAGCAGGCTTGCGTGACACCTGTAACTCGATTGGTTAGTTCGGTTAGTCCATAGCCCAGTCCGAGCTTTGCTGCCACATAGGCCAGTGGATAGCCAGTAGCCTTGCTAGCCAGCGCGGAACTGCGCGAGAGACGAGCATTGACCTCGATCACATAGTAGTGCGAGGTCTGGGGATCAAGCGCGTACTGCACATTGCATTCGCCAACGATGCCCAGGCTGCGTACAATTTCGAGCGAAGCCGAGCGCAGTGTATGATACTCGTGATTGGTCAGGGTCTGACTGGGCGCGATCACCACCGACTCGCCTGTATGAATGCCCAGCGGGTCCATATTTTCCATATTGCAGACCGTGATGCAGTTATCGTAGCGGTCGCGTACTACCTCATATTCTACTTCTTTGTAATGATGGAGATACTGTTCGACCAGCACCTGAGGCGCGAAGGCCAGTGCCCCATTGACGATATGGCGTAGCTCTTCCTCGTTCTGAGCAATGCCCGAGCCCTGACCACCCAGAGCGTAGCCAGCGCGTAGCATCACCGGGTAGCCGATCTTTGCGGCGATGAGCAGAGCCTCTGTCACTGTCTCGACAGTATGGCTGTCAGGAGTGGGAATCTTGATTTTACGCAGATGGCTCGCGAACTCCTGGCGATCCTCGGTCAGAATAATTGCTGAGACGGGCGTACCCAGAATGCGCACATTATATTTTGCCAGCACGCCGTTTTTATGTAGTTCGATGCCACAATTGAGCGCCGTCTGACCACCAAAAGAGAGCAAAATGCCATCAGGCCGCTCTTTCTCAATGATCTTTTCCAGGAAGAAGGGGGTCACAGGCAAGAAATAGACCTGATCAGCCAGTAACTGAGAGGTCTGAATGGTCGCGATATTTGGATTCACCAGGACCGTCGAGATACCCTCCTCCTGGAGAGCTTTGAGGGCCTGGGAGCCGGAGTAATCGAACTCTCCGGCCTGCCCAATCTTGAGTGCGCCCGCTCCCAACACCAGCACTTTCCGTAAATCAGTCACCTTAGTCTGTCCCCCTTTTCTCCTTCTCAGTGCCGACCCGTTCCAGGAAGTAGTCAAACAGCCAATCTGTATCGACTGGTCCGGGCGTTGACTCGGGATGGAACTGCACGGAGAAGAATGGCAGTTCCTGGTGATGGATGCCCTCGTTGCTTCCATCGTTGGCATTAACGAACCACGGTTTAAAGCCCTGTGGCAATGCGCCAACAGCAAAGCTATGATTTTGCGTTGTGATATAACAGCGTTTGCTATCTTGCAGCAGGCAAGGCTGGTTCTGGCTGCGATGGCCAAACTTGAGTTTGTAGGTATCACCGCCGGCTGCCAGAGCCAGTAACTGATGTCCCAGACAGATGCCCATCAAGGGTATTTGCCGGGCTAAAGCCGTGCGCAGAGTCTGAATAGTTTTCGTGGCAAGTTTAGGATTGCCAGGACCATTTGAGACCAGGATACCATCAAAGCTAAAGGGCACATCTGGCGCGAAGAGATCGTAGTCCCAGGGTACCGTCAACAAGCGCACCCCGCGTGCCAGCAGGCTGCGCGTAATATTGCGTTTAGCTCCGCAGTCGATCAATACAATGGTTGTTTCACCATCACCCTCCATCAGGAGCGTTTTTGTTGAAACGCGCGCCACCAGGTTTTCTAGATCGGGATCATAAAAAGGGATATCCTCGTCGAAGACAATCTTGCCTAGCATAGTACCATGGGTACGAATATGCTGGGTCAGGCGGCGTGTGTCCTTGATCTCCAGGGCAGGAATGCCTTCGCCCTTCAGCCAGGTACCCAGGTTCATCGTGCTTTGAATGTGAGAAGGGGTATCAATATAGTTTGATACAACAAGACCCGCGATATGAATATGGTCATCTTCCCAGAGGGAAGACACAGGGACGCCATAATTGCCGATGATAGGATAAGTCATAATCAGAATCTGGCCAGTATAGGACGCGTCAGTAATCGCTTCGGGATAGCCGACCATACCAGTGCAGAAGACCACCTCGCCACCGATCGCCGTCTCAGAACCAAAGGCAGTCCCCTCGAACTGTGTACCATCTTCCAGGATGAGTGAGCCACGCCGTAAAGAGGGCAGCAGAGGTTTCACTGTATGCTGTTTACCATCCTCTGTTTGGGCGGGCGTTGTAAAAGTACGCTGGTATATTGCCATGCTTTTCGTTTGTACCTTTCTTTATAGAGTAAGAGATCTTTTTCTAATGCTTGCTCTATACTTCGTCGTACAGCGAGACCATAGAAAATACAACCTGCGTGCCTTTTTAGTTCGCGAGAGGATACGGCGAGAGAACCAGCGCCAGCAGGGCCATGCGCGTGTAAAGGCCGTTACGGATCTGAGAACGTAAGTACACTGCCCGCTCATCCCGATCGACGGCGGGATCAATCGTGCCGACGCGCGGAAGCGGGTCCATTAAGATCATATCTCTGCTAGCGCGCCGCGTCAACAGTTCAGGTGTGACTACGAATTTTTCGGCAGCCAGTTCAAGATATTCTTCCATCGAGGAGAAGCGTTCCTTCTGGATACGCGTCCAGTACCAGAAATTACAATCGGGTGGGATCTCGTTCTCGCTACATAACTCGATCAGTTCGACGCCACGTGAACTGATATGTACATAATCATCACGGGTCAGGCGCAATTTTGGGGGCGCCAGAATGTAAAGCCGATTGCCAGGGAAGAGTGAAAGTCCACGCATCAGCGAATGCATCGTACGACTATTCAACGCATCTCCAGCCAGCAGACCGCTTAGATGGTCCAGGCGACCAAATTGCTCATATAGCGTGCAGAGATCGAGCAGTGTCTGTGATGGATGTTCGTTTGTGCCATCGCCAGCGTTGAGGATCGGTACAAACTGAGCGGCCTCCGCTGCTACACGCGCGGCTCCTGAGCGTGGATGGCGTAGTACGATCGCGTCTGAATACGCCTCAAAGACACGGATGGTATCCTCAAAGCTCTCGCCTTTATTGACCGAGGTTACCATCTCCGGGTTTTGAATATCCAGCGTCTGACCGCCCAGGCGTTTCACCGCGCTGGCAAAAGAGCCAAAGGTGCGGCTAGAGGGTTCAAAGAACAGGAGAGAGATGATTTTGCCGGCCAATAATTGCGATGGTTGGCTATTTTGTACAAGTTGTTTCATATGCAAGGCCAGATGGAAGACCTCGAAGAGATCCTCAACCGCGAACTGGTCGAGCGAGATGATATCCTTGCCATAAAAATTTCCCTGAATGCTATCCACTTGAGAAAAGGGAGACGCCGCGACATTGCTCATGCTCAAAAACCTCCTCTTATGCGCTATGCAATAATCCTTCTAGATGCTAGAAATCCGTGAAATGACGACCTGTCAACCTGTCGTCATTTTCCTTTTCTCCAGCGCAACAAAGCCTGTTCCGCGCCTGGGGAACTCTCTCATGGTATGGCCTGGAACACAGGCAACAGTCTTCTTATCCTCCCAGGTGGAGGCACGAGGTCTGGCCCTGACATAGTGTAGGGACCGGGAAGGAAAAAGCCCGGATTACTCGTGCGAGGCCTGCTCTGGCTTTTCGATGTCAAAAAAAAACCTCCCTCCCGCATTAACGGGGAGAGGAAAAAAGAAAAAGCGTTGGGTGTGGGTCCATCCGGGAAATGAGAATGGGGGCAGATGAGAGAGTGCCTGACCTGTATTGCTTGTAAATCCCTGTTCAAACCCATGATGATAGTACGCCTTTTCAAGATTGGAATTGTTTGGACCTGTGTTCAAATTGTGAAGATTATACAATCTATTTTGCCAAAAGTCAAGGCTGCTTGACAGAGCAAGCGGGATCATATATCATCTGCATTAATCACGTGGAATAGCGTAAACACGTTGAACAGGGCCAGTAGACACCGGGAAAGCCAGTCAGCGAGCCGAGAGAGTGTAAGTCGGTATGTGGCAAACCGTGTTGAACCCACCTGGGAGCGCCAGCGAGAAGCTGGCCGGAGCCTCTGCCGTTAGCTAGAGGGACGAGTCAGCGTTTCCGCTGAACTCGTTAGAGAGGGATGCCATAGTATAATGGCTCCAAAAAAGGTGGTACCACGGGTGCTGACGCTCGTCCTTAGTCGGACGAGTTTTTTTGTGCAAGTTTTTATCAGAGCAATGAGGTATGGCTATGGCAAACGAAGAGAAGTTAGTTGAAGAGATTGTAGACCAGGAAGACAATTTTTCGCAATGGTATAACCAGATTGTGCGCAAAGCGGAACTGGCTGACTACGCTCCCGTACGCGGCTGCATGATTATTCGTCCATACGGGTACGCGATCTGGGAGAACTTACAGCGCCTGTTAGATGCGCGCTTCAAAGAGACCGGTGTAGAGAATGCCTACTTTCCGTTGCTGATCCCGCGCAGCTTTTTGGAGCGTGAAGCCGAGCACGTTGAAGGCTTTGCACCGGAAGTCGCATGGGTCACGCGCGGAGGTGGCGAAGAACTGGAAGAGCCACTGGCCATTCGCCCGACCAGCGAAACCATCATCGGGCATAGTTTCGCCAAGTGGATACAGAGCTATCGCGACCTGCCCCTGTTGCTCAACCAGTGGAACAACGTCATGCGCTGGGAGAAGCGTACCACGCTTTTCCTGCGCACCTCTGAATTCCTCTGGCAGGAGGGCCACACAGCTCATCGCACTCTCGCGGACGCCGAGGAGCGCACGCGTATGATGTTGGAGGTCTATCGCTCCTTCGCAGAAGAGGATGCGGCTATTCCGGTAATAGCGGGTCGTAAAAGCGAAAACGAGAAATTCGCCGGAGCGTTGCGCACCTATTCGATAGAGGCGATGATGGGCGATGGTAAGGCGCTCCAGTCCGGCACCAGCCATAATCTGAGCGACAACTTCGCGCACGGCTTTGATATCCAATTTCTGGACGCCGATGGGCAGCGTAAGTACTGCTTCACCACCAGCTGGGGCATGAGTACACGTATGATAGGTGGCATTATCATGGTGCATGGCGATAAAAACGGCCTGATGCTTCCGCCGCACCTGGCACCCTACCAGGTCGTCATCGTACCGATCTGGCGTAAAGAGCAGGAAAAAGAGGTCGTCACCGGCCTTGTCAGCCGTGTGCAACAGCAGCTCAAGGGCAAGGTGCGCGTGCGTGTGGACTGGAGCGAGAACACGCCAGGCTGGAAGTACAACGAATGGGAGATGCGTGGCGTGCCCCTGCGTATGGAAGTTGGTCCGCGCGATGTGCAGAATAACAGCGTGATGCTTGTGCGTCGCGACAATCGCGCCAAAGAGGCTGTGCCTGTCGAGGGCCTGGAGGCGCGCTTGCCCGTCCTGCTCGAAGAGATTCAGCAGGCTATGTATAAGCGCGCGCTAGAGTTTCGACTCTCCAACACGTATAGCACCGACAGCTACAACGAATTCAAAGAGATTATTGCTTCTGAGAAGCGCGGCTTTGTACGCGTCAAATGGGCTGAAGATAGCGCTGCCGAGTTGGCTATCAAAGAAGAGACAAAAGCTACGCTGCGCGTTATTCCTTTTGAGCAGCCGGAAGGCGGTGTCCAGGGCAAATGCATCTATACTGGCAAACCCGCTACCTGCGAAGCGATTTTTGCTCGCGCGTATTAAGTCAGCGCGAGAAAAGGCGCTGCCAGAGCCAGCAGGGACGGTTAAATCGCCTGCTGGCTCTGGTAGCGCCTTTTCTCTCAGCAGGTGTGTTTGTAACTTTTTCTGGGCGAATGACTTTTTACTAGTAAAGAAGAAGTGTTCTGTTGCGCGTCAGCAAGTTGCGTCTCTTTCAGCGCGACAGTGTCCTGGTTCTAACGCGTAATCCAGACGTATCATGCCAGCGTAATGGTAGAAAAAGCGGGAGAGTATTTTATGAAGCGAGAACCGCGAAGCATTGGCTTCTGGCAGCGGCCAGAGGCTTTTTTTAGAGCCGCGCTAACGCTGGCCATCTGGCGCTGGCGTGCGCAGCGTCCCCTTTTACTGGTCGCGGGCGCTGGCATTCTGTGCGCGGTAATGCTCGTAGCCGCGCTTCCAATTTTCTCCAGCGTCATGACCACTGCTGGTTTGCGGGATGTGTTACGTGGACAATCTAAAAGTTCGCAAATTATTGCCAATGCCGGTCTACAGGCACTTTCTTCGCGAGAAGTAGCAAATGCCTCAGCGCTAGCTAATGGGGCGATGCAAAAAGAGCTTGGTGGATATCTGACAGGAGATCCACAGCAGACAGTGGTTAGTGGCAACTGGTATCTCAATCGCGCTGGCTTTACGCTCAATTTCTACGGAGTGCCAATCCAGACAGTTCAAGCCCATTTGCATATTTTGCGCGGGCGTCTGCCAAATACCAGCAGCGCCAGTACCTCAACCGTAGAGATAATGTTGACGCAGACCGCGGCCTCTGATTTGAACGTGAACGTAGGAGATACTTTTCCACTGGCCGTGCTATTGTTGACGAAACAGGCAAACAATGATATTGGCTCACCAGGAGGACCGATCCCTTACACAAATATGTTGAGCGCGTATGTCGTGGGGATTTTTCAGGTCCAGTCTGACGATGCTTATTGGAATGGCTATACCCTTGAGGCGCCCTCACTGGATGCGCGCGAGATCCCACCGCCATTTCTGGCTCTGACCGATCAAACAGTTTTACTCAAAATGCTGGATACGATTTCTCAGCAGCATAGTGCCGCGGGCATCATTTTTTCTGATAAAAGTTTTGACTCGGTAATGCTCTCATATACTTTAAACGCCTCGGTCATTACTGGGAACAGGCTTGACGACTTGATCAAGCGCCTGGGCAATTTGCAGCAGGACGCCAACCAAACATTTCAACTGGTAGCTCATCCAGGGGCGGATATGAATATCATCGGCATTACCCTCTTCGGACCCGCATTACACGATCTGGATGGGCCAGGGACACTGGAGAAATATCGCAGCCAGGAAGAGATAGTGCAGACTCCCGCGCTGATTCTGACAGTTGAGATTGTGGGCTTGATGCTCTTTTTTGTCAGCACTATCATTGAAGCATTGGTAGAGCGCGAACAGTTGACGATCGCGGTCATGCGCAGTCGAGGTTCCAGCCGCTCACAGATTGTCGTTTCTCTATTCATGCAAACTCTTGTGCTTTGTCTGTGCGCGGGCCTGCTTGGACCCCTCCTGGCCCTGGCACTGGTGTATCTGACCATTCCGCATTTCTTGAGTGCCAGCAATCAGGATGCCTTTAATGTGCTGGTGCTTGATCCGGGCCAGGTATTGCGTTCCCTGAGTCTTTACACGGGCATGGCTCTGGCCGCGGCATTTCTGGCCTTACTACTGGTTATCTTTCTGGTCGTGCGGGCGAATATTCTTACTCAGAGGCGTGAAGAGGCTCGCTCGACTCTGCGCCCGCTGTGGTATCGCCAGCGTCTGGACCTTGTGTGCGCTGTGCTGGCCGTTGGCGGCTATATGCTCATCTTCTATCTGCAACATGTGCAGCAGTTTCTCAGCGCTCAGAGCCAGATACTGGTTTCAACGCCATTAGAATTGCTGGCTCCATGGTTATTAGTACTGGCTGGCATTCTCTTGTTCTTGCGCCTCTTTCCTCTACTATTGCGCTGGCTGACATCTCTGGTCCGGCACACGCGTGGTCTGCCTGCTGTGCTGGCACTCGTGCAGATGGAGAGAGCGCCGCGCCAGCCTATGCGTATGGCGTTGCTGCTGGGTCTGACCACGGCCTTTGTCTTTTTCGCGCTAGTTTTTTCGGCCTCACAGGTCCAGCGTGCCCAGGACCTGGCAACCTACCGGGCGGTCAGTGATTTTGGTGGTTATACGGTTGCCTTGCCGATCACAACGCCAGATGACGCGGCTACTGTCCTGAGCCAGGTTGACTCTTCTTATCAGAGGATTCATGGCGTGACTTCGGTCACAGTTGGCTATGTCGATAGTCGCTATTTATTTGTGAATGGTGACACAGCGCAGGCATATACACATAAAACCGTGTTAACAGCTGTTGATGCTAATACATTTGCGCGCACTGCCTTCTGGAGTTCGCAGGATTCGGCTCAATCGCTAGCGAAGCTCATGGCTTTGCTCAGTGGCCAGCGGCAGGAAGCTGAACTGCGGGGAGTTGTGCCAGCGATAGTAGCTGCCAGCACCTGGCAAACATTGGGGTTGACTCCTGGCATGACCTTTCGCCTTGCCGACAATCTTGGACAGTTTGACTCGACTGTGTATGTGGCTGTTGCGGAAGTCAGTCATATTCCACCGACCGACGACGGTAATCAGGGAGCGCTCCTGGTGGATTATCAGAGCCTGGTGGCCGGGAGAGCACATTATCAGCAGGAAACCAGGCCCAATTATATCTGGCTACGCATCAGCGCTAGTCCAGGCGCGCTAAACCAGGTGCGCGCGGCCCTGGCTGAGCCAGGATTGTCGCTCAACAACCTTGTCGATCGTCGCGCTATCAGCATTTCTAGCACGGTTGATCCACTGGCCAGGAGTTTGTTGAGTATCTTGAGTGTCGGCGTTGTTGCCGCCCTCTTGCTGGCCTTACTGGCGAATTTCTTACTGCCATTATTTAGCGTCCAGGTGCGCCAGACGAATTTCGCGGTCCTGCGCGCGCTGGGAGCATCTTCCAGCCAGATCACGAGTCTACTGGCCTGGGAGATGGCAATTATTCTGGCAACAGCACTTCTGCTCGGCTTTCTCTTTGGAGCATTACTTATTGTCACCTCTGTGGCGCCCCTGGTCTTTACTGGTGTGCTACCGGGTACGCTGGCGGATGTCTCCAATGCTGCCCTTTATACATTGCAGCAGGTTATACCAGTGACCATCGTCGTGCCTTCGTCAGTATTCCTCGTCCTGGCTGTTCTGGTGATGCTCTGCTTGCTGGCCATTAGTTTGATCTCGCGCCTGGGTCAACATCCTCTGCTGGCTCAGGCTCTGCTTGTTGATGACGACTAAGCCCACGAGTATACCATGAAGAGCAGCAGTTTTCTGGAAACTTGTTGCTGAACAGGTAAAATCTTTCTTTTGCACCAGAAGAGTGACGAGGCTGTAACATTTCAGGCAGAAAATAGATACTCTACTGTGTGGACCAGTGACGTACCCTGTCAGTGCGTTACCTGCTTTTCACGTAATGTCGGGAAGAAAGCTGGATTATTTTTATGGTTGCCTGGAAAATGAAACGAAAATGGTTCTGGCGTCGCCAGATGGCTTTATGGGATGCCATGCTAACGCTGGCTGCCTGGCGCTGGCGCACGCAGCGCTTTCTACTGTTCATCACCGGTCTGGGAGTGACAGTCGCGGTAGTCTTGCTTGTTTCACTGCCGCTTTTCTCCAATGTAATGGCGACTGCTGGCCTGCGTGGAGTGTTGCGATCTCAAGCAGCTAGCTCAAGGCTACTACTTACTGCCGCGCCAGAGGGTATCTCAGCAGATCTGATTGCGAACGATGCTGCTCAAATCAATAATCTCGTGCAACAGGATGCTGGTCGTTATCTAGCTCAGAAACCTCTGACTACATTGATAACAGGTAACTGGTTTTCTAGCCTTACTGTGAATTTTTATGGAGTGCCAATTCAGCAGGCTCGCTCTCATCTAAAACTGTTGCAAGGTCGCTTGCCAGCCGCGAACGCTTCAAGTGCCACGAGCATCGATATCATGTTGACAAGCACAGCGGCTTTCTATCTGGGAAGATACAAAGTTGGGGATATGGTGCTATTGCGTGGAAGCTTGCTTACGGGACCCGATAACTATGACAGTTTGTACAATAGTCAGATAAAAGCGCGTATCGTCGGGATTTTTCAAGTGCAGGCCAACGACCCATTTTGGAATGGCTATACACTTGAAGAGCCAACTCCGTCCGCAATGACACCACCGCCACCAGTGCTTGCTCTGACCGATCAAGCATCTCTCTTACATATGTTTGATAGTCTCCAAAAGCAGCATCAAGGGTTTGGTGTCTATTTTGCTGATAGAAGCCCCTGTTCCTTTTTTCTCTCTTATCAGGTGAATTCCTCGACGCTTGTGAGCAGTCAACTTGATGATCTCATTGCTTCCCTGGGACATCTCCAAGAGGACATCTCGCAAGATTTTCAGGGGGACCCCTTTAGCAGCGACAGCAATATTGGCAATGTTATTCTGTCCGGGCCGCTAGTTCATGATTCGCAGCCAGGAGGGTCGAGCATCCTGGAGAAATACCGAACTCAGATACAGATTATGCAAACACCAGCGCTGATTCTGACTTCTCAGATTCTCTGCCTGATCCTCTTCTTTATCAGCGTAATGATCACAGCTCTGGTGGAACGCGAGCAACTGGCGATCGCCGTGTTGCGTAGTCGTGGGGCTAATCGTCGCCAGGTTTCTGGTTCGTTGATTATGCAGGGGCTGGTGCTCTGTGTGCTAGCGGGTCTGCTCGGACCGTTGCTAGCGCTAGGGGTGGCCTACCTGATCTTACCTCATATTCTGACGCCCACAACGCAGGATGCGTTGAACGTATTTACGCTTGATTTCAGGGCGTTGCTGCCGCAACTTGGCCTCTATACAGTCGCCGCAGTTAGCGCTGCCTTCAGCACACTGCTACTAACGATCTTTCTGGCGGTACGGGCTAATATCCTGACGCAGCGGCGCGAAGAGACGCGCGCAACACGCCTTCCGCTCTGGCAGCGCCTGCGCCTGGATCTAATAGTGGCTGTGCTGGCTGTCGCAGGCTATCTTACCACCTATTATCTGGAGAACACTCAGCAATTTCTGAGTTTGCAGGGACAGGTTCTGGTCTCAGTGCCGCTGGAACTGCTGGCTCCTGTCTTGCTCCTGGTCGCTGGAATACTTTTCTTCTTGCGCCTCTTTCCGTTGCTATTGCGCTTACTGGCGCGCATTGCGCAGCGTAGGCGCGGCTTAATCTCTATGCTGGCCCTGGCGCAAATGGAGCGTGCCCCGCGCCAGTCGATGCGTATGGCGCTTTTGCTGGGATTGGCCTCGGCTTTTACTCTCTTTGCGCTGGTCTTCTCTGCTTCGCAAGGGCAACGCGCTCAGGATCTGGCCAACTACCAGGCCGTGAGCGACTTTAGCGGTTACAACCATAGCTTGCCTCTCACGGTTATGACCAGTTCTAAATCGCTGACTACTACTGAGAATGATGTGCTGGATAACGCGCGCACGGCTTTGCAACAGGCAACCGGGTACTATCAGCAGATCCGGGGCGTCACCTCCGCCAGTGTTGGTTCTATGAACACTTTCTCTCTCACATTGAACGCGGGCAGCAGCCAGTCCCATGCCTGGGAAACTCGCCTGCTGGCGATAGACCCCGCGACCTATGGTTGCACTGCCCAGTGGAGTACCCAGGATTCTGAGCAGTCGCTGGCTAATTTAATGAACATGCTGATCGCGCGGCGCGCACAGGCTATTCAGAATGGTCTTGTACCCGCGCTCGTTGCCTCTAATACGTGGCAACAGCTTGGCTTGAGCCAGGGAGTCACCTTTCATATGAGCGATGAAGGAGGCAATCTTTCCGCTACCACTTATATAGCGATAGCGGAAATCAAGCATATTCCGCCGATAGATGATGGTTCAGAAGGCGCGGTGATAGTCGATTACCAGAGCCTGGTCGCGGGTCAGATTCAGGGCGAGGGTCTGACTCAGACTACCGAAGTGGCCCAGCTGAACTATGTCTGGTTGCGTAGCAGTGATGCTGCTGTAGCTATTAACCATGTGCGCGCGGCTCTCAATACCACGGCTTTTGCGCTTGTGCAGATGATAGATCGGCGCGCGCTAAGCGCAGCTACCAATAGTGATCCGCTGGCCAACGGCTTGCTGAGCACGATAAGCATTGGAGTGGCAGCCACACTCCTTTTAGCTTTTGTGGCCAACTTGCTTTTACCCTTGCTTAGTGTGCGGATGCGTCAGACAAATTTCGCGGTCCTGCGGGCGTTAGGAACAGCTCCTGCTCAGGTGACAGGTATTCTGACCTGGGAACTGGCGATTGTGCTGGTTACTTCGCTGCTGCTAGGTTTGCTGTTTGGGACTATGTTGGCGTTTACCTCAGTCCCTCCGCTTGTCTTCAGCGGATCATTACCTGCTAACCTGGTTAATGCCTCCAGTTCTACCATTTATACATTGCAAAGGATTATCCCGGTAACGATCGTGGTGCCTCTGTCGTTAGTGACAGCGCTGCTGGTTCTGCTGTTGCTTTGTGTGTTTGCTCTTAGCCTGATGAGTCGGCTGGCGCAGCGTCCCTTGATGGCGCAGGTTTTGCGTTTGGATGAAGATTAAGAGAGAAAGAAGGAGAGAGAAATGTCTCAAACGATCGCACCTGCGCGGGAGTCAACAAGGCCAGCGGGCAAGCCGAAGGATCGTTTTAGTTCCACGCTGACGCTGGCCTTCTGGCGTTTACATCAGACTGGCTGGCTGTTGCTGATAGCTTGCCTGGGTTTTGTCGCGGCCATGGTTATTGCCTGTGTTGTACCGCTTTTTACAGAGGTCGCGACCAGCTCAGGTCTGCAAGGGATTCTTCAGTCTGATGCAACGAGAAGCGATATCACTCTCAGTATTGAGACGCAGGGTCTTTCTAGCAAGGTGGCCAGCACTGTGCAGCAGCAACTCACGCCCCTGGTGGGACAAAGGCTGGCTTCGTATCAGCGTGGGGAGCCTTTTATGGCCATTCAGGAAACGGGCACGAAAGCTGTTTATCCAGCTTCCCTGCTGCATGTTGGCTATTTTAGCCTGTACGCGACAGCCCTGGCCAATCTGAAGCCTTCGCTGCATCTGGTGTCAGGCAACTGGCCAGTAAGCGCTGCGCAGAGCCTGGAGATTATGCTGACCCCGGAGGTGGCGGAGTCCTTGCATCTTACACTGGGTGAGCGCTTTACTCTGCAAGGAAATTTTTCAACCTATAACACATCTGGTGGGCCAATTGATCCACGTACAGCTTTACAAGTGCAACTTGTGGGCTTATTTGAGACGCAGAGATCAGTATCACTGGCATTACATGGCCAGAATTTTCAGGCCGCGCTTAGTGGTGTGACAAACATTTATACCGTATTGACGGATTCAAGCCTGTTGCTGAAGGCTCTTGACCAGCTGGCGACTCACCTTCATGCTGATGTTATTTACTCGTACCAGTCATTTCAGTTGACCTGGGATTACTTGCTGCGTACCACGAATCTTCCGCCTGCACAGGTAGACGATCTGAGCAATCGACTCTTTACCATTCAGACAAGCATTGGTAACTATCAGAACAGTCAGAATGTTCTGTTGAATGGAGGTGCATCAAGTTTTCCGTATATCACGCAAGCGACGGTCTATAGTCCTGGACCCGGCTCTTATATTTTGCTGGATCTTTTACAACAATATGCAAACCGCGTTGCTCTGGTCAGCATTCCGGTGACGATCCTGGCTATACAAATTATTGCTCTCCTGCTCTTTTTTGTCAGTATGTTAGTAAATATGTTGCTCGATCGACAGATGGCAGCTAATGCACTCTTGAGCAGCAGGGGAGCGAGTAGCCGGCAGATCTTCTGGTCGCTTTTTCTCCAGGGACTGTCTCTCTGCCTGGCGGGAGTAGTACTTGGCCCTCTGCTAAGTATTCTGCTTGTTTTTGTGCTTATTGCTCATACCTTGCCTGCTGAAAATGTGAGTCTCGCCCAGAATACCATTGCCCAGCCGCTCCTGGTGGTGACAACGATCGGGCCGACCGCGCTTGGAACTTTACTGGCGGCTTTGCTCACCATTGGTCTGGTGGTCAGATATACCTCCGGCTTGAATATGCTGACTCTGCGCCGCGAGACGGCTCGCACCACGCGCGCGCCATTCTGGCAGCGTTATTACCTGGATATCCTGGCAGCCGTTATTGCTTTTAGCGCCTATGGTGTGTCGCTCTATCTGGCGAGCATTGCGCATGAGGTTGATCTTACGACACAGGATCTTATCCTGGCACCTTTGACCCTGGTCGCGCCCATTTTTCTCTTACTCGGTTGCCTGTTGCTCTTCTTACGGATTTTCCCCTGGCTCCTGCGTTTCGGTGGTTGGGTTGCCAATCGGAGACGTGGTGCGACCAGTATGCTGGCGCTCGTCCAGATGGCGCGCGCGCCTCGCCAGGTCATTCGCATGACGCTGCTGCTTTCTTTGACTGTAGCCTTTGCTATCTTTGCGCAGGTCTTCAGCGCCTCGCAAGCCCAGCGCATCAATGATATCGCCGCTTATGAGAGCGGCGCGGATTTCAGTGGCGATATAGCAAATGTGGTGGATGTACACAGACTGAGCATTGATCAGGTCACAGCGCGTTACAATGCTATTCCTGGTGTGCTTGCCGCGTCCGCTGACCATACGGACTCAGGCACAATTATTAGCAGCACGGGCGACCCGGTGGCACTGCAGTTTCGCGCTGTGGATGGGCGCAATTTCGCGCAAGTTGCTATCTGGAATTCGCTGGATTCCGATCAGGCTCTTCCTTCTCTACTGAGCCTTTTACCCCATGCATATCAGGGAACGCTCTCTAGTGGGGGCTATGGTTGGATTGTGCCAGCGATTATAGACCAGGCTCTGGCGCACCAGATCCATATGGGTTTGCACGATAATTTCTCCATGTCGTTAAACTCTTTGAGTCAGGCAGCTCTCAACTATCAGATTGTGGCCATCGTTGCGCACATTCCCACAGTCAATTCCAGTGCTTCTGCCAGTACTTCGCTCTCGTCTGGGGGAATGATCGTTGATTACCAGGCTTTTGCGCAGGTCTATACTGTCTCGTCTCAGCAGGGCCAGAGTGACCCTGCGCTGACAACGTTGCCAACTGTGCCTGTTAATCATATCTGGCTAAGCAGCCATAGTGATGCGAGTTCGCTGACCTCAATACGCTCGGCTTTGTCCGCGCCCGCATCAAAACTGGCGCTGGCCAATCTTTATGATCGGCGCCAGATTGCCAATGAGCTCCAGAACGATCCGTTTAACCTCAATATTCTGATTATCCTGAGCATTGGTGGCCTGGCAGCGTTTCTGCTGGCGTTGCTCGGTAATTTGATCTCGTCCTGGCTTAGTGTGCGCAGTCGAAGGAGCAGCTTTGTGGTTTTACGCGCGCTAGGCGCTACCTCGCGCCAGGTTGTAGGCGTGCTACTTTGGGAACAGGGCATCGTTTACATAGGCGCGCTTGCACTGGGCCTGGTCTTTGGCGCGGTCCTGACAGTTGTGGCCGTGCCTGTGCTGATCTTTACGGGCCTGCCTGAGCATGGTCCAATGAGCAGCCTGAGTATCAGCGATCTCTATCTATTGCAGCACGCCTTTCCTACGCGGATTATTGTTCCACTCTCCCTGGATCTAATCTTAGTGGCCCTGGTCTTAATCTGCCTGGTGGCGCTTTTCACCATGATACGCGCAGCCCTCAATCCGTCCATGAGTAGCGAATTGCGTTTGAGCGAGGATTGAAGGCCCTGGAAAAGTCTTTCTGCCCCGCCCACACCTCTGGGGTCGTGCAAAGCGCAAACACTCCTTTTACATTGCCCTGACCTTAAACAAAAACTCTTGAATATTGAATGCATATATGTTACTATGTTTTTGATAAATTGTGCGATGTTATCGCAGCCTGAGAAAAGCTACAAATCTGTTATAGTCTATGTAAATTACTTGCGATATCTCAGTTTTATGAAAAGCGCTTTCCAGAGAGTTTTTACTCTCACAACTTTTGTGACCGCAAGGAGAGTGTCGCGATGAATCAGAACCCCAATGGACCCTATTCGTCCGATCCTAATTATCCAAGTATGACAGATCCCCAGAACGCTGGTACATTGCCATCCGCGAGGCCATTGCCGGAGATGCCCTATCAGCAACCGGGACTTGATCCCAACACCCCCAATAGACCATACAGCAATCCTCCTTCGCAACCACAGATGCCCGGTGGCCCTTATTATCCACCGCCACAGAGGATGGGTCCATTTGCCGAGATGGGGGGGATGACGCAGCCACCGAACTATGGGGTGCCAAATCAGCCGTCGCTGCCGCCGTTTGGAACTGGACCAACGGGTCAGCAGCAGCCGTCAGGGCCAATGTATGGGGCGCCAAATCCACAGGGAATGCCGCCGTTTATGGGTCAGCAGCAGCCGTCAGGGCCAATGTACGGAGTGCCAAATCAGCCGTCGCTGCCGCCGTTTGGAACTGCACCAATGGGTCAGCAGCAGGATTCGGGGCCGATGTACGCGGTGCCAAATCCCCCATCAATGCCTCCATTTCCACCCCAGTCTACAGCCCCACAGGGTCCATTATCGGGCTATAACATGTATATGCAGCCAGGTGTGGCTGTGCCTCCAACCTCGCCTATGCCGCCAGCGCAGCAGCCGAAGAAGAGAGTCACGAACAGAACATTGGTGCTTGTAGCAGTTATATTGTTGCTGCTTATAGCTGCTTCTATATTTGGTGTGGTAGCTTATAACAACAACCAGGCTACTATCCATACTGCAGCTACTGCGACAGCTCAAGCTCATGCTCGCTCCACCGCCAGGGCGCAGGCGACCATCAATGCACAGGCGACTACGGCTGCCAGTGCCACGACTATGGCCTCCACGTTTCCTTTCAGCAATAATCTTGTGCTCAACGATCAACTCAGCGATAATAGTCATATGGCGCAATATGGCTGGGAGAGCGGGACGAATTGCTTCTTCATTAATGGCAGTTACAATGCGCGTGACCCTCAGCCAACGAGCTATGTGACCTGCGGGGCGCAAAATACGAATTTTGCTAACTTTACTCTCCAGGTGCAGATGAGCATTCAACTGGGTGGTCCCAGCGCGTTAGAGGGCGTCTTTTTCCGCGGCAATGAGAGCGCAGCTCAGTATTATATCTTCGTCGTCGATAGCCAGGGAGCGTATCTCTTTGCCGTGCAGAATAATGGCAATGGTCACAACTTGCGCGTCTTGAAAGAAGGGCAGGCCAGCGGCTTTACACCTGGTTTTGGCATTGTCAACACGCTTGGCATTGTCGCGAGGGGAGAGCAAATCTCTGTTTATGTTAATAACACGCAGAATCCCATTTTCCAATACACTGATGGTAGCTATACGACTGGTCAGATTGGTTTTGTCGCCAGCGCTGACAGCACCGGTAGAACTGTTGATACCTACAATGATATCAAAGTCTGGCAGTTAACGTAGCGACCATCTTGCTGGCAACTATGCCTGTTCTGTCAAAAAGTGTTGGTATTTTTCTGGCAGAACAGGCGAATTTTGTTTCAGACAGGTAATGACGACTTTTACGGTGCGCTGGTAGAGTGAGGGATAGGTATTGCTCCTGAGTTAGCTATAAGGTAGAATAAAAATGGCAGTCGTCTTCCTCGGCCCCAATGATTCCGCAGGAGCTGCGACTACGCCGCAAAAACTTCCAGTTGCGGCAATCCCAGATGTGTTCTAAGAAAGGACGAGACGGTTTTACATCGCTCGCAGATCCCTATTTCATCCACAAGCAAGACAAGCCATATCTGGTGGAAAAAGCTCAAAATCCGCCTGCTCATTTTTTATCTGCTGATAAGCCTGATTTTGCTAGCCATCAGTCTGGTAGGACAGTTGCGCCTCTTGCACGAAGTGGGACATACTTTTGGTGGCTTCATCTGGGGTATTGATTCAGATAGGCAGGTCATTGTTGTCTCAACTCTCTCTGGTCAACCAGTATTCGCGGGTGAGCCATCTTCCTTGAGCACCAACCAGACCATTGTGCGTGTCAACGGGCAAGATCCTCTGGCTTTACCTGCCATTTATCAACATGCCCAGGCGGGGCAACTTATCAGCTATACCCTGGCTGAGAATGGCCAGAGCCATACAGTTCAATATCCTGCTGAGATCTTTACTTTTGATTTGTGGCTACAAAATTATGGCCTGGCTCTGCTGGCAGGTTTATGCTGGTTGCTGATCGGAGGCATTCTACTGGCCACCGCGCGCGATTGGGTAGGTGCTGTCGAGGGTTTAACCTTGTTGCCCGCGGCCATACTCTTCTTGCTCTATAGCCATTGGGGCAATATTCAGAGCGCGTACGCGATGGACGCGGTGCTCCAGTTGCTCTGGATACCGGCCTTCGCTCTTTTAGGGGCTGGTTTTATTCATCTCAGCCTGACGTACAGGCCAGAGGTTGTGGGCACGGCGCGTGGGCCGAGTAACAGGCTGGATGTCTGGCCTTATCTGCCGCTGGTTGCTCTTGAAGCGTTTAACCTTGGTCTGTTTTTCATTCGAGGCAGCGTCCCTACGCGCCTGGAAGTATCGCTCAATCTGGGATATGGCGTGCTTGGCGGGCTGATTAGCCTGGCGATTGGCCTGAACTCATTGATACGCATAGGTCTGCGCCGTTCTTTCGCGGGGTCCGCGATCCGCAGACAACTGGGCGATCTGTTGATCATGTGGATCGGAGGCATGGGGCTGGGCTTCTGTCTGGGTGTTTTGCCCCTTTTGTTCACCGGGAGAACGCTGCTACCATTGCCCATCTTCTTTTTGCTTGGCGCGATCTATCCCCTGGTCCTGCTTTACGCTGTACGTTCTTTACGCCTGATTGGAGAGTTGCAAGAGAGCGTGGCACGTACAGAGAAAGCGATGCTCCAGCAGCAGCGCACCTCTGATGATCTGCAGCGCGCTAACGCCGAACTTCAACACGCGACTTCGCTGCTTTTGCACGCTGATGCTCATTTGCGCTCGTTGCTTTCCGAGCGTATCCATGACCAGCCGAAGCAGCAGGCTCTGCGTATTCGCTCATTGCTTGGGCATTGGCAGCACAAACTTAAAGTGGAACTGGAACGTGATCCATCACTGCAGAGCTTCGCGCAACCTGTGATCGAAGCCCTGGGCAAGGTACGCAAGATTAGCGAGGAGTTGGAGGATGATCTGCGCGGCTTGCAACTGCTGGTGGAAGACTCCTATCAACGGCGCAGCCTGGGGCTAAAGCTACACCTGGAGAAGCTGGTACGCGAGGACCTGCCCGCGTTACACCCGGAGTCGCCGCTCAAAGTTCAGGCCGACCTCTGGGCGCTGGATACGTTGGGCCAGAATCTTGAGCAGACCTCAGAAGGGGAGAAGTTCGCGGAGGCGGTCTCGTATACTATCACCCAGGCCCTACTCAACATCTACAATCATGCTGGCGCGACGTATGCCACTGTACGCGCGGTACGTACCAATGGGCATCTGGAGCTATTTATCATTGATGATGGGCGCGGCTTCGAGGTTACCAATATTGCTCCAGAGAAAACCAGTATGTTTAAGGCTGAACTTAAAGCGCGCGAGGCTGGTGGTACACTGCTGCTGCGTTCTACGCCGCGTCCCCTGGCTCAGCATGGCACGGCTGTTATTCTCAAGCTACCGTTTCCTGCCAGCGAACAGTTATCCCCCTCTCAAGAAGAGGCAGGCGCGCCGGGCCTACGCGAGCATAAGCGTTAAAACGGGCCGAGGTTTTTCTGCGTAAGCGGCTACCTAGAGGGAACGCAATCCCGCGTAAGCTTCATAGGCATGAGCCAGGAGCACACGGCGACCAGGATCGCTGGGCATGCCATCGATAGTGAAAAAGGTATACAACTCGCTGACCAGGTTCTCCAGTGGCCCCATATTGGGCTGTCCCTGAGCGTTGAGAAAGCCCATGCGCAGCGCGATTTCATCGTTGCTCAGTCCTTGCGCGACAAGTGAGGCGCATTCTTCTTGACGTGGCGTGAGCCGACTACCGCGTAGCTTGCGCAGCAGATAGGTCAGGACTTCATTGTCGATAAAGGTTGAACATCGGGTGACAACCGTAGCAGCGATTTCCGCGAGATAGTCTGGTTCCATATTGGAGAAAAGCGCGTAGCCGTGCAGACCCGGTTGGTGCTTGCTAGTTCGCCTGGGAGTACCTCGGCGTGTATATTCGCTGCGCATAATCTCCGTGGCTAGCGTCCAGCTTGGCTCCTGCGTGTAGATGACCACACGCAGCGCGGGCGCGATTTCAAGCAACGCGCGCCCCAATTCGACGCCATTGCTCGATCCCAGGCGCAAATCGGAGAGCACCAGCCAGTTGGCCAGTTCGGGATTATCGCTTTCATGCTGGCTGATTGTTGCGACGAGCAACATTGCCTCCGCGTCGCTGCTGGCCTGTCCCGCCAGGTATAGACCAGGCACCTCGTTGACGAACTCGCAGACGCCGCGACGTTTGACGGCTGTATCGTCGATGACGATTATGGGGATAGTTTTGTCATTCATACTAATACTATATGCCGCCTTCTTCCTGGATTGCAACGCTGCCAGGAAGCCAGTTCCCGTGCTACTCAATGATTTGTACTTTACCCAGTGGGTTTCTTCTCGCGATCACGGGGAGTGTTGTAGCGATCTGTGTGCTAGAAAAAAGCTCATGCTAAAGCATCGCGTCTAGAGCACAAACGACTCTGGCGGAAAATGTGCGAGATCCATTTTTTCGCCAGAGTCGCTTTGCATGTTTTTATCTATTTTTTGCCAGTGTCAGCGCGGCCTCTGAGCGGTTGAGCGCGCTCAGCACGGCTTTGACGGCTGCCAGTTCAGAGTTGCTCTCGATAGCCGCGCCGAAGAACGTGCGGCGTGGGCCGGTCTCGATCTGGATATACGCGGCTGCCTGGGCGTCCGAGCCGGAGCTCAGCGAGTGTTCCGAGTAAGAGACCAGTCTGAATGTAGCGAGATCGCTCTGATTGAGCGCATCTACAAAGGCATCGATAGGACCATTGCCCTGTCCGTGAATTTCGCGAGCCACGCCTTCAACGCGCAATTGAGCGCTACAGGCGATGAGATCAGGGCCGTCAGCCTGTTGAGTCTGGAAATAGAGTAGCTCATAGGGGCCGGTCACCTGTAGATATTCAAGCTCGAAAGCCTGGCGCAGACGCGTTCCAGAGAGTTCTTCGCCGCTCGCGTCAGCCAGGGATTTGATGACCTTGCCAAATTCGACATGCATCTCCTTGGGCATCTGCAAGTTAAACTCGCTTTCCAGGATAAAGGCAACGCCGCCTTTGCCGGACTGCGAATTGATGCGAATAATAGCCTCGTAGCTGCGACCAATATCCTGAGGATCGATTGGCAGATATGGTACATCCCAGAGCGCACCCGGAGTAGTATCGCGCAGATTCATGCCCTTGCGAATAGCGTCCTGGTGCGAGCCGGAGAAAGCTGTGAAGACCAGTTCACCGCCGTAGGGCTGGCGAGCAGGCACAGTCATATGCGTGCAGCGCTCGTAGATCGCGCGGATCGCATCGAGGTTGCTGAAATTCAGACCCGGGTCCACGCCTTGCATATACATATTCAGGGCCACCGTCACAATATCGACATTGCCAGTGCGCTCACCATTGCCGAAGAGGGTACCCTCAACGCGCTCGCCACCGGCCATCAGACCCAGCTCAGTTGAGGCCACACCCGTGCCGCGATCGTTATGGGTGTGCAGGCTGATAATCGCCGTGTCGCGTCGGCGCAGATGGGTCGCGATCCACTCGATCTGGTCCGCGTGAACATTAGGCGTCGCGATCTGGACCGTTTCGGGCAGATTGAGAATAATCTTTTTCTCTGGCGTCGGCTGCCAGATATCCACCACAGCTTCGCAGATCTCCAGCGCAAAATCCACCTCGGTCAGCGCAAAGCTCTCCGGCGAATACTGGAAAATCAGATTTGTCCCTGACAGTTCAGGCAATAGCGTTTTAACCAGGCGCGTCCCCTCAGTTGCGATCGCGATAATCTCTGCTTTACTCATGCCGAAAACGATGCGTCGCTGTTGCTCTGAGGTAGAATTATACAGATGGAAAATGACGTTTTTCGCGCCGCGCACAGACTCGACAGTACGGCGGATCAGTTCTGCACGTGCCTGGGTAAGCACCTGGATCTTTACATCGTCGGGGATGAGGTTTTCGTCGATCAGGCGACGAATAAAATCGAAATCAATTTGAGATGCGGCGGGGAAGCCGACCTCGATCTCCTTGAAGCCAACGCTGACCAGGAGCTTAAACATCGCCAGTTTCTCTTCAATGCCCATAGGAGTGGGTAGCGCCTGGTTACCATCGCGCAGATCCACGCTGCACCAGATTGGAGCGTGCGTAATTGTGCGCGTGGGCCACTGGCGATTGGGCAGATCAATCGGGGGAAATGGGCGGTATTTCGTAATCGGGCCTTTCTGCATGCCTGGAGAGGCCACCACGCGGTTTTGTCCTGAATACTCCATATAATGTTTCCTACAGTCCTTTCTCCAAAAAATACGTCAGTCGTTTTCCTACTCTTCCTCGCGCAGGATTTTCTGGAAATGGTGAGTTGATTGCGCGAGCATAAGGCTCGTCAATTGTTGGGCAAGCTCAGGATCGCGCCGAGCAATCGCCTCGGCGAGTTGCTCATGTAGAGCCTGTCCCTGTTCGGTTGCTCCCAGTACCTCACTGGCTCTGACCCAACTCTCGTGGTTAACGCTGATAAACGCCTGGTAGAGGTCCGCCAGCACCGTATTTTTGGTCGCGCTGGCAAGGCTGGTATGGAAAACAAGATCAGCGTCTATAAAAGCCTCTTCATTGCCCGGCGGGAGAGACTTGCGGCGCTCGCGCAAAGCCTGGCGGAGCGCATCAAGGTCAGCCTCGTCGCGGCGCAGAGCTGCCAGGCGCGCGCATTCTAGTTCAAGCGTGTGTCTGACCTCGTAGACCTCAATCACGCGCGCACGTTGCAGCCGCTGGCCTAACGACTCCGCTGCTGGCGCAGGCACGCGAATATAAGTACCATCGCCTGGCCGTACATCAACCAGTCCCATGTGAGCGAGCACCCGCATCGCCTCGCGTAAAGTCGAGCGCCCCACAGACAGGTTGGCCATTAATTCGGGTTCCGGGGGAAGTTTACTGCCAACAGGAAATGTACCGCTTGTGATCTGTTGCTGGAGATAGTCCAACACCTGCTTCACCAGCGGTTGTCGCCGCACAGGCGACGGGGAAGGAGGTGTTAACATAGGCCATCCTGTTCAAAAATCTAAACATCTGACGATCAGATGGCTTGTAGTCTAACGAAAATGGCCGGGATTGTCAAGCGCTGGAGACTGCACAATCATTAATTCAGTGTCGTGTGTATCAGTCAGGAAGGTGTTGGGGGACATGTACTCTTTTTCTTCCAGGATATCAAAGTCAGCATCAACGACGGCCAAAACACCCGCCATTTTGTTTTGTTCTAGAATGGCCGGGGCGTCAAGCGCTGTGGTCTTTGAGTAAGCGATATGAATAGAGCAGTGTTTTTCATCTGTAAACGCCGTGTAAAGGCGTTTATCTGTATCGCCCTCGACCAGTACGAAGGTCAGTGACTCGTTCCCAGGGTAACGACGCTTGAAAAGCAGAGCATTGGCAATGCCATCAGGTCCACGCAATTCTTTTGCGACCCCGCGACCACGGTACAGGTTATAATCCCCCATCCTCCGGCCCTTCTAATTCAACAACTAAATCGCGATGTCCATCAATAATATCCGGCGAATGCGTGGCGATCAGCACATCGACATCGGCCAGGCGCGTGATATCCTGGACATCTTGCAAAAAATGCTCCTGCCATACCACGTGCAGGGAGATTTCAGGCTCGTCAATCATAATCAAGGAACCCGGGGAGGCCTTGAAAAGCAGTTCATAAAAGAGGAGTTTTTCTAAAAACGCTGTCGCCCTGTGTGAAAAGTTCATTGAGGAGTTTGAGAATCGCGGTCTTGCCGAATCCGTTTGGGGCTATGGATAATGGTCACGCGCTCATCCATGTTCAGCATAATATCATAATGAAAGATGCCGAAAAGATGCTTGATGGAGATTTGCTTGATTTTTCTCATCTTTTTGCCCTTCCGCTGCTCAGGACGCTGGAGGCGTGGCTCTGACGCGCTGGGTGCCACGATGTCCGCGCATCTACATGTTTACCGCCGTCCGCGCTCAAAATATACCATACAACTCCATGGCAGGCAAGAGGATTATGGGGAAAACAGCGCGGATCGCTAAGGAAGAAGTGGCCGTAGTCTGTCATGCCGCATCTTGCTGTTGTGGCTTCAGGCGAACAGTTCCACGGCTGCGCCCAGCAAGAGCGCATCCTGACCGAGTGTGGCGCTGGCGATTTCGACCATGCTACAGACGCGCGCGGAGGAATGGGAGTCGAGGGAACGACGAATGCCGCAGAGGAGTTGTTCGCTGGTGCTAAAGAAGCCGCCAAGGATCAGCGCGTTTGGCTCGAAGGTGTCGATGTACCTGGCAGTAGCGGTCCCCAGCCAGCGACTGACTTCGGAATAGATCTGCGCGGCTACAGCGTCGCCGGACTCGGCTTCTTCGGCCAGCAGTTGCAGGCTGAAGCGCTCGCGATTGTTCAGCCGACGCAGCAGGCTGGTCTGCTCACCACGGCGCAGAGCGCGCTGGAGCGCCTTCTGGAGGGCATCAAGGGTAACGAGAGTATTGATGCAACCGCGCTTGCCGCAGCTACAGCGTGGACCAGTGCTGGAGATGGGCAGATGGCAGATGTGCCCTATGTATTCCTGGGATGCAGGCTCGATCTTGCCGTCGATGATTAGCGATGCTCCTACTACGGCGTTGGCTGAAAGCAGGAGCAGGCGGTGGAAGCCACGGCCAATGCCAAAGTGATACTCTCCCAAAGCCGCTGCGTCTACGTCCACGCGCAGGATTACAGGCAGATTATAGCGAGCCTCCAGTAAATCCGCGAGCGGAAAATGGTTTAAGGCGGGCAAGGCAGGAATTACGGTCGGTCGGCGTGATGTCAGATCAAGTGAGCCTGGCAAAGCAAAGGCCAGCCCGCGCACCCGTAATTGGCTGTCTCTCGCATAGGCCAGCATATCATCAATGGCACGCAGAGATGGTTCCAATGTGGCAGTAGGGGGACGATTCCAGAGAATTTTCGCAGAGCTACGCTGGCGCACCCGCCCTGCGCCATCCACTAGCCCTATCGTCGCCTGACTGCCGCCAATCTCTATACTTATCACGACCTGATTGTCGCTTATTCTACGCTGTCCTGGCACTGGCAACTCTTCATCTCTCTTTATTATATACACAGAACATGCGTTCTATGTAGAACATGCCTACGCTACAGATGCAACAAAAAGCCCAACACCGAATCTACTGCAAGTATACCGAAGCAACGCAAAATATGTCAAGAGCACATGTTCAAAGGGCATGGCAATAGAATTTATGTTCTACAAAAAGTAGAACGTGCTTGTTCTTTGTGCTCGGTGCTTGCGGCACCTGGCGCACTGGATGGGATTTTTTGTTGCTGCGCGGTAGAAAAAGCTTTTGCAGATGCTGAGAGATGAGGCAGGGCTTCGCGAAGCACTTTTGAAAGAGGATAGAACTGAGTGGACGCCTCGACAGGGTGAATGTATTCACGTATAATGAGATGGTGAACATGTAATTGTCATAGTACAGGTAAAATAAAAGACAGGGTAAAGAATGTGAGGCGTCGTTTATGGGTATTTCGGAGAATCCTCAACCAGAGCATCCAAGCACGTATTTTGTCACCGATCGTTCCAGTCAGGATGAGATGAATCGTTTGCTGGTGCAGGATCAGATGCTGACTGCGAATATGGGCGGTGTGCTAGCTGAGCAAACTGATCCGGCAAGTTTTCGCCGAGTCCTTGATGTTGGTTGTGGCAGCGGAGGCTGGTTGCTGAATGTAGCAACTGCCTATCCCTCTATTTCTCTGTTGATTGGAGTTGATGTCAGCCGGAAGATGGTCGATTTTGCGCGCGGGCAATCCGCTGCTCAGCAGTTGTCGGAGCGGCTTGAGTATCATACTATGGACGCGTTACGTATGCTTGAATTCCCCAACGCGTTTTTTAGCCTGGTCAACCAGCGAACAGCGGCGGGCTATTTGCGTACATGGGACTGGCCAAAGCTCCTGCAAGAGTATTGGCGTGTGCTCCACTCAAATGGAATTGTGCGCATCACTGAGGGCGATTGGCTTGGGACAAGCAATAGTCCGGCGTTGACGCGTCTACTGGAAATAGTTCTGGCGGCTTTCTATCAGGCGGGACATAGTTTTACTTCCACAGGTGACGGCGTAACGGCTCACCTTGCCGGGCTGCTGAAGCAAGCAGGCTTTGAGAATATACAGACACACGTTCATGTCCAGGAGTATCGCGCTGGCACTGAGAACAGGCGTCTCTTCATTGAGGATATGCGGCTCACCTTTCGGACAGTCGTGCCTTTTTTAGAGAAATGGACGCGTTTGCCCGCCGACTATGACGCCATTTATCAACAGGCTCTTGAGGAAATGCAGCGGCCAGATTTTATCGTCACAGGCAACTTGCTAACTATATGGGGCGTAAAATCACCTGTACCTGTATAAGAAGCGTAAGTGCTTCGCTTTTATTGGAACTGCCTTTCAACCTCGTCAAGTTCGGTCTCGACCTGTTTGAGGTTTGCCTGTGCTTGCTCAAGGTCGTGCTTATATTGGCGCCTGACTAGAATATTGACTTCGCGGTCTATTGCCGGCTCAAGTTCCTCAATCTGTTCACTAAGCCGATTGTGCCTATCTTGTAATTGTTTTTGTCTTCTCTTGAGGCTCTCGATTCGCGCTGTGGTCAGTTTTGTGCTGTTTGACTGGGATGGAGCTGCGCCTGGAACACCTTTGGTGCCACCAGCATAGAAGCAGATAGGGAAGTTTTCGTCAAGGTTCTGGATGTTCGAGATGACTGGATATTGCTGTTGCTCGCTACGCAAGGGTACCTGATCGAGCAGATAGCGGCTGATATCAAGGATACGGGCCATACCATCTTTCTCGCCAGAGGCCTTCCCGCCCAGGGCGTCGAGCAGACACGTTGTAAAGATACTGTAGGGGTGGCCAGTCAAGGAACTCTGGTCCTCGTTTGAGGAGGCGATTATGACGCGTCCTCTGCCTTCCTGCAAACTGAGCATATCAGGATACATGGCCGACTTCTCCACACGTATGCCGGGTGCTTTAAAGGCGGGAATGCCGCCTGCGTGGCAGCAATCGAGCAGGACTACGAGCTTGCGGGCTTTGATCTGCCTGAGTTTCTCTGTGAATTCCAGGCTGGAGATGGCTGTTGCATTTAAACGTTCACGATCGTATCCATACGGTATCAGGAAGTACTCAAATTCCTGCTCACTGCGACTAATTTTAATGCCATGGCCCGAGAAGTAGACAATTGCAGTAGCTTCCGGGTCATTTTTGACCTGCCCGATCAGGCGATCGAGAGCGTCCAGGATATATTCACGCTTCGCATCAGTAGAGGTCAGCAGGGCAGCCTGTCCCGCAGGATAGCCGGCGCGCGCGGGGTCCGTGAAGAGCTTATGTAGAGCGGTGGCATCGTCCACTGTCACAGGCAGATCATTCCCAACTCCCACAAATAACGCGTACCCATGAGTAAATGGTTGATAAGGCATGGATTTGTCCTCCTCATCTATTGGTGTTTCTGCTGGCGTTGCTGACACACTGCCAGTGCCTGTTAATCCGCTTTGAGAGAGTCCAAGTAAGTTGTGTACAACCTGCCCCACTCCTTCAGCAATAGAAAATAGAGCCTCGTCTTTATCGGGCCATGAGCTAACAAATTTGTTATTGGGAGGCAAGGGTTCAAGTTCACCGAAAGGAGTATTATTCCAGAAAGTTAGTCGATAGAGGATCGGAATAACATGTGTTTTGCCAGCACGCTTTCTTTTTAGTAGTTCGAGCATTTTTTCACTAAAAGCTAAATCTGAGGCTATAAAATCTGCACTGATCAGCAGCAATACCACGCGCGCCGATTGCAGGTGGTTATCGAAGATGCGTACTGTGTCTGCACCTGGAACTATCTTGCTTTTGTCCCAAAAGCTTACAAGGCCTTTGTTTTCCAGGTAAGCCAGAGAACTTTTCAATGATTTGAGTAATTCTCTTAAGAATTTTTCGTCTTTATCGGCGTAAAGGGAGAGAATCTCTAGAGGCTCTATTTGAGTCATAAGTCCTCCTCTATCTTACTTTTATAGATGCGCTTTAAAAAAATAGCGTGTCTGGCAGATGTGGATATATCCTTAATTATGGATCTTCGCTAATTATAGTACAGCTCTAATCTATTTGCAATAGAATGCTACGAGTCATACCTGATTGTGAAAAATCATGTCAAAACAGCTTTTATCTCTCTGCCCCTTTCGTTTTGCAGAGGTTTGGAGGCGCGCGCCTCCAAACCTCTGCAAAACGGGGAGCACTAGAAAGCCAGGGTTCCGGGAAGAAGTTTGACAAAATTTTGCTTGCAAGACTAGACTAAATGGTATCAAACGATACGACTGCGAGAAATAACACAGTTTGCAAATATATTGGTTCCTCCTATCTGCTATGGCAAGAGAGACGCGAGCAAGCGTGCATCAGAGCAGGATAAGAGAATCCTCCCATCTGCTATGGCAAGAGAGACGCAGGCAAGCGTGTCCCAGAGCAGGATGAGAGAATTGTTGACGAGGAGAAAAACGAGCATGTCTGCACAATCAACTTTAACACCCCTGACCCGGCGCCCTGAGTGGCAGGCGTTGGAGAAACACTATCAGAGCATGCACCAGACGCATCTGCGCGCGCTGTTTCAGGATGATCCCCGGCGCGGCGAGCGTTTTACCTTGGATGCCGTTGGCGTGTATCTCGACTATTCCAAGAATCGCGTCACAGATGAAACTCTGAGCCTGCTACTCAAGCTGGGCGAGTCCGCGAACTTGCGCCAGCGCATTGATGCTATGTTCAGTGGCGAAAAGATCAACGTAACCGAGAAACGGGCAGTCTTGCACGTGGCTTTACGCGCGCCGAAAGGCTCGTCCATACTGGTTGATGGACAGAATGTTGTACCAGAGGTTCATGCCGTCCTGGAAAAAATGGCGGCATTCGCTGAGCGTGTGCGCAGCGGCGAATGGCGAGGGCACACTGGCAAGCGCATTCGCAACATTATTAACATCGGCATTGGCGGCTCGGATCTGGGTCCCTTTATGGCCTATGAGGCGCTCAAGCACTATAGCGAGCGCGCGATTACCGCGCGTTTTGTCTCCAATATCGATGGTACCGACTTTGTAGAAGCCACGCTCGATCTCGATCCTGCTGAGACGCTGTTCGTTGTCTCCTCCAAAACCTTTACCACCCTGGAGACGCTGACGAATGCCCGTTCAGCTCGTGACTGGACGTTAGCGGCATTGGGTGGCGATCAGAGCGCGGTTGCTAAACACTTTGTAGCCGTTTCGACCAATACCGCTGAGGTAGAGAAGTTTGGCATCGATCCCGCTAACATGTTTGAGTTTTGGGATTGGGTAGGCGGGCGCTACTCCTATGACTCGGCCATTGGTCTCTCGCTGATGGTCGCCATTGGTCCCCAGCACTTCTATGAAATGCTGGCCGGTTTTCACCAGATGGACGAGCATTTCCGCACCGCGCCGTTCGCGCAGAATCTGCCAGTCCTGCTGGGGCTACTTGGTGTCTGGTATAATAACTTCTTTGGCGCGGAAACTGTAGCCATTTTGCCCTACGACCAGTATCTTAATCGCCTGAGCGCTTATTTCCAGCAGCTCGATATGGAGAGCGACGGCAAGCACGTTGACCTCGAAGGGAACACAGTCAATTATCAGACTGGACCAATCATCTGGGGACAGCCTGGTACCAATGGCCAGCATGCCTTCTACCAATTGATTCACCAGGGGACTAAACTTATCCCTGCTGATTTTATCGGCTTCAACCAGACGCTCAATTCAATTGGCGAGCACCACGACCTCTTGATGGCTAATCTGTTTGCTCAGACAGAGGCACTGGCCTTTGGTAAAACTGCTGAAGAGGTTGCTGCCGATGGCGTGGCCGCTTTCCAGGTGCCACATCGCACCTTCGAAGGCAATCATCCAACCAATACCCTTCTGCTTGAGAACCTGACTCCTGAGGCGCTTGGCAAGCTGATTGCCCTTTATGAGCACAAAGTCTTTGTGCAGGGCACGATCTGGCATATCAACTCTTTTGACCAGTGGGGCGTCGAGCTCGGTAAAGTCCTGGCTCAGCGTATCATTCCCGAACTGGAAAATTCCTCTGCGCCTGATCTCAAACACGATAGCTCGACCAATACCTTGATCAAGCGCTATCGCCAGGCGCGTGGCCGGGCCATCTAAGGCTTCTCAACGCCTTGCGCGCTTTTGTGCAAATAGACAGAAGATTGCCTGAAGCTTTTTCTGCCTATTTGCACAAAAAAACGGGCGAGCTATACTGGCCGTTTATCTCAGGCAACTTGCCTCTATTTTGTATGTACCTGAGATTACGTTATACAATAGGAGAAACAAGAAGCCTCAAACTTTTGCAGGAATAGAAGTGCTTCGTCTACATGCAGTGCCGCAGCGTAAACAAATCCCGCAATTTATTTATGCTTGATGATGCTTCTTGCTAGCAGAAATAGATCGGGGGAACACGCAAGACGTATGCTAAAGCTTATGCTTTCTGTATTGCCACAGAAATATGCTGTGTGCCGCTTAGATCCCAATGGTCCAATCCCTTACTGGGCACTGCTGGGAGATGATTTCATTTCTTTAACACGTACAAAAGTAGAGCTCTCTATTGCTTGCTTGCAGGAGAATGTGCCAGAGGATACCAAAGCTTCGCGTGGCTGGCGTTGCGCGCGAGTTGAGGGGCCATTCGACCTCGACTTGCCTGGAGTCCATGTCTCCCTGGCCATTCCTCTCGCGCAAGCTGGCGTCAGTATACTCGCCGTTGCTACATATGAAACGGACCACTTACTAATCAAAGAGGAAGATCTGGAACGTGCTATAACTGTCCTGGGAGAAGCTGGGCATCAGTTTATGTAACGAGTTTACTGGCAATTTTTAGGGCGAGCAGGTCAGGAGTATGCTGGCGGAAAAGAGGAGAGCACTTAACCAATCAGCTGATAAGCGTGGTGCTCTCTCTTTTCCATATTTGCTATGACGATGAAGCAATTCGGTCTGGCAAATAGCAAAGATGGTCACTTACTGGTTAAGTACTCAATTATCGAGTATAAGCGATAACCGAAGTTGCGTCAAGAAGCGCGGCAGTGGAAAATGAAAACTTTCCTTTGCCGCTATAAAGTCTTTGCTCTTTTGCTGTTGCAGAAGCATTGAGGGCTGCTTTCTGATGGGCTAACTTTCTATCTTGGATATTCTCGGCGGCGCTGACTGTGTGGTACCATGATAGGCGTAAGGCTGCGTTTTGGCCTATCAGAGCTGCGTGAGTGAATGGATATAAATAAAGAATTATGCCTGCATATGACCTGCTTGCAATCGACATTGATGGCACATTACTTACTTCCCAGAACCGTATTCCAAATTCAATTTTTCCTCTATTGCGCGAAGTGGAGGCGTGTGGCGTGGGCGTGATGCTAATCTCCGGGCGTCCTGAAATGACTGTAGCACCACTGATGCGAGAATTAGGCCTGACGCTGCCCTGCGTCAGTTCTGGCGGCGCGCAAATAACTGACATGTTGACAGGTGAGAGCATAGCCTCCTGGCGCCTGGCGCCAGAGGTGGTAGAGAAATTGGCGCAACTGGGACGTGGCTTTGGAGTGCATGTCATGGCCATGGAAAGGGATTGTCTCTACTTTGAGGGCCGTTTAGAAGAATTAGAGCGTGTGCAAGAAACAGTGGATATCCACCTGGCCAATGGTGAGCGTATCAGGACCCGCGTTCTGCCAGTGGCAGATATCGTTCAGGTTGCGCCTACTCCCTTGAAATTGACACTCAGCGCGCAGCACGAGCGTTTGCTGCCAGTCGCAGAAAAGTTGCGCGCCAGCAATCTGCCCGTTTATTTCACCTACTCCACACCCGTCTACCTGGAGTCCACGAACATCCAGGCGAACAAAGGCAGCGCCCTACAATGGCTGGCCCGACATCTGAATATTCCCATGCAACGCGTACTGGCGCTTGGCGATAGCCCGAACGACATCAGTATGCTGAAAGTAGCGGGCCTGGGGATAGCCATGGGTAATGCTCACCCTGCGGTCAAGGCTGTGGCCGGGCAAATCGTTCCCTCAAATGACGAGGAGGGTGTCTCCTGGGTCTTGCGCGAACTGGTGCTCAAAGCAGGCTCCTCGCAAAAATAAATTAGCCCGCCCTATTTGTGGATAGAGACGATTTTTTCCATACTAAAGAAAGGTATTCGCAACGACGAGCATGCTCAGAACAGTAACAGTCACGCGTTACGTGACGCCATTGAGAGAGGGAGGCTCGCTACCAGCTATTGTTGAGGCTGATGACGACGGCATGTATGTCTTAAAATTTCGCGGTGCCGGCCAGGGTCCCAAAGCGCTTATCGCAGAACTGCTAGGGGGCGAGATAGGGCGCGTACTGGGTCTGCCAGTGCCAGAAATAGTCTTTATGCAACTGGATGGAGCACTGGCGCGTTCCGAACCGGATTTTGAGGTCCAGAGTCTAGCCAAAGCGAGCACTGGCCTGAATCTAGGACTGGATTATCTACCCGGCTCGGTCGCCTTCAACACCATGGATATCGCGCGTGTCGAGCCGTTGCTGGCCTCGCGTATTGTCTGGTTTGACGCTTATATAAGCAATGTTGACCGTACGGCTCGTAATACAAATATTCTCTACTGGCATCAGCGTTTAATGCTCATCGATCATGGTGCCGCGCTCTATTTTCATCACGGAACAGACGATTACCTGGCGCGCAGTCGCGATCTATTCAAGCCGATCAAGGATCATGTGCTCCTGTCAGCGGCCAGCGAACTGGCCGAGGCAACGCGTATCAGCAGGGACGCCCTGACGCCCCATGTACTGGCTGAGTTGGTCGCTGAGTTGCCTGATGCGTGGTTGGATAATAGCGAGCAGCGCCAGGCCTATCGCGCCTATTTAGAGGCTCGTCTGGAGGCAGCGGATCTTTTTGTGGAGGAGGCGCGGCATGCAAGATCCCAGCTCATATGATTATGCCATCATCCGCGTCGTACCGCGTGTAGAGCGTGGAGAGTATATCAATGTAGGAGTCATCCTCTTTAGCCGCCAGCGTGCTTATCTGGGCGTGCTTACGCACCTGGAAGAGGCTCGCTTGCTGGCCTTAGCCTCAGATATCGACCTTGAGGTGGTACACGCGCAACTACAGCTGATTAGCCTGATCGGTGCAGGCAACGTCGAGGCGGGTAGCCTTGCGCGCATGTCGCCCTCAGAGCGCTTTCACTGGCTGGTAGCGCCGCGCAGCACAATTATTCAGACCTCGCCAGTTCACAGCGGCCTCTGCAGCGATCCCGAGGCTATACTTAAGCATTTACTCCAGACCATGGTGCTCGTTAAGAGCTAAGCAGTATATTAAAAAGCATTTTGAGCTGTTGGGGAGTTGATTGTGTGAAATCAAAAAAGATCAGATCCTGAAGCGACATAGCAGGTAGGATCGAAAAATGGTGTTGGAAGGCTACTCATATAGGTATCAGCATATTGAATATGGAAGCCAGCCTCAAGCAAAGGTGCCAGGCAAGGGTGAGGACCGGGCACTTGGATATGCAGTGTGCTGGCCAGTTGGCGCGCCCAGGCTACGGCGCTTAGCACACAAGCAGTCGCATCAGTGGCTGAGGCTACGCCAATTGGACCAAGCGAACAGGCTGTAGGATGTGAGAGAATGTGCGCTCCCGGACGCACATAGGCATAGCCGACTGTGGTTCCTGCGCGCCTGAACCAGAGTGGTACTGCTTGCTGTGAGTCTGTCCAGTACATGTGGTCCTGTAGGCGCCTGCGACCGCTCACGCGGGCATCCCAGGCCAGCAGTTCTGAATCGTCAACACGGGCTTCAACAATCTCCAGATCTGTTGTAGTAAGCCTTGCTCGCGTGACATCTTCCAGAATTAAAGAGAAATGTGGCCATTGTGGGAGCATACCTGAGCGAATATAGAGAGCCAGAGCGCGTGGGTCGCTCGAACTGAGTGTACAGCGTATGCCCCTGGCCGTGGGTGGTAAGACATGCTGGAGCAACGTCTGACCCAGGCCCGCTGACTGCCGGCTGGGATAGACAAAGAGATCAGTCAGAAAAGAGATTGCGTCTCGTGTAATCGCACCGGCAAATGCAAGAATGCGCCCACGCTCCTCCGCGACATAGAGTGAGCCGGTGCGTGAGATATGTGCCAGCATCTGTGGGGGTATCGTCGGTGGGGATAGAGCATCTGCCTGATCCTGCGTCTGGGTAGCATAATAGACAGCGCGCGCCTGGATAAGATCGCCCTCGTGAGCCAGGCGAAATGCGAGCATAATTGTTTCCTTTTCTTTTTCTAATCTCTATGCATATCTCTGCTATCCAACCTAAAAATGTTCGCGTAATTCCGCGAATCTGTTGAGTTGAAGGAACTGGCCGGGGCCAGTATGTTGCAACTCCTGAATTTCCAGTTGCCATGTATGCGGATGCGGGATAAAGACCGCGTTCAGGCCGGCAGCCAGGGCGGGATTGATATCGGAGCCTGGCGAATTGCCAATCATCCAGGTGCTCTGCGGATCAAGGCTCATGCTGCTTATCAGTTGCTGATAAGTGGCCAGATGCTTTTCAGCCACGATCAGAATAGAGGTAAAATAGCTCGCCAGGCCAGAGTTATCAAGCTTGAGCTGTTGTTCCTCCGGGTCGCCCTTGGTCAGGAGAATCAATTGGTGGCGAGCAGTGAGATAGCTTAAAGTCTCCTGAACATCGCTCATGATCTCGATAGGATGCTGCGCGATCAGGGTCCCAAACTCGCGTACCCGCGCCAGTTCCCCTTCACCAATGGTATGTTCGGCCAGGCGCTGATAGGTCGCGACCAGGCTGCGGGCAAAGTTGATTGAGCCATAACCCATCGTATGCTCGATCTCATTTAACACCGCGCGCACCTCGCCAGGCTGAAGCGAAGAATGATTGAGGAAGCTGATAAATTCATGGATAGCCCTCTCAAAATAGATATTATTTTCCCAGAGGGTATCATCAGCGTCGATCAGTAGATATTGCTGCATACTGCACCTTTCTTTACTCGTTGCACGATAAGGAGGATATCAATGCTTCTTGCTTCTGCCATGTAGCCAGGAAAGATAGTGTATCAGCTTGTTTGCTTTCTAGCAAGAGTGCTTGTCAGGATCATCCGGTAGTTTGAGTCAGGGGCAGAGTGAACCAGAAGGTAGAACCCTTGCCAGGCGCACTATCCAGACCACATGTGCCTTGATGGGCTACGATAATGGTACTACAGATGTGCAGGCCCAGACCCAGACCCTGTCCGCCGCTCAGCGCGGGAATACCCTTGACACGATAAAAGCGTTCCCAGACGCGTTTTTGTTCTTCTGGCGTTAGACCTGGCCCTTGATCCTGAACCGAGACACGCACCTCGTGCGATTTTTTTGTGATATATACAGTAACAGGTTGATGGGGTGGAGAATATTTGAGCGCGTTAGTCAGATAGTTGTGGATTACCTGGCCCAGGCGATCGGCGTCTCCAATTATTGTAACAGGCTGGTTGTCGAGAACATTGAGTGTGATTGCGCGTTCAGGTACTGTGTATTGTTGATCTTTGATTGCTTCGTAGACTACCTGCAAAAGATTACAGGGACCGAGCACAAGTTCCAATTTATTAGCCTGAATGCGCGAGACATCCAGTAGATCGCTGATCATGCGATTCTGCACATTGACGCGATGTTCGGCCTGGAGCAGATACTCTTGCACTTTACTCAGCTTCTCAAGGAGGAGATCTAATGTGGGAAGCTTATCTGATTTTAGCGCGGTGAGACGGCGCAGGGCGAGTTGAATATTGCCCTTGATGCCAGCTAGCGGAGTGCGCAATTCGTGGCTGGCAATGCTGAGGAAGTCATCGAAGCGGCGATTAGCCTCGCGCAAAGCAAGTTCGCTGGCATGAGAATTGAGCCACTCATTTTGTACACGTTCGCGTTCGATTACCAGCAGGATCAGCTTGGCGACAGCTTTGGTCAGGCTAAACTCCTCACTGGTATATGAGGCATTCGCTTCCGCTTTTTCTACGCTCAAAATGCCAACCAGGTGGCCTTCAAGCATCATAGGAGCTAGCAAAACTTTATAGGGATGAGGATCGCCGATATGATGCCGAAGTTCCTCTACGACCACTTCATTCTCGTTGAGCAGCGCGAAGTTTGAGCTTTTGAGATAAGTGCCGGGAACAAGCGAAGAAAAGGTGTTGTAGTAGAAAGCTTTCTCCTCTTCTGTCAGGTTACCCACGATGGCAATCAGGTTCATACGTTCAGTGTCGGGATCGAGCAAAGAGATCGAGACTCCGCGGTATTCGAGCATCTGGCAGGTTAATTCGGCAAGATATTCGCTGACCGCCTGGAAAGAATGAGGGGACAGAGGTTGCTGATTCGGCTGGCAGATTGCGGCAGGCAGGATCGTGCGATCTGGCAGATCAACCAGTTCTTCGGCCAGGGCAAGCAAAATCCTGAACGACTTGTGAATGCGGTTTTCTAGAATATGGCGTTCGTTGACATCGTGAATGACCAGGACACCACCGATAATCTGATTATTTTCATCTCGTATATTGGCCCCCGTGTGGTTGACATAAATATCGGCATTATCTGGCAAGTAGAGATGGACATCTTCCGCGCGCCCGTCTTGCAATGTTTCCCCGCGCAAAATGCGCGCCAGCGGCCACTCTTCGGCGGAGAACATCTGTCCATTTTCATTAACAGCTTTCAACAGCTTTAAGCGTTCTGTGATAGGCATTTGGAGGAAATTGGGACAATGCTCCAGGTGGAGCAGGCGTTTCACCGCTGCATTCGAGCGAATAATATTTCCCTCGCGATCACTGACGAGAACGCCATCAGTCATAGCTTCAAAGACTGCCTCCAGTTGGAGAGTGCGGCCCACGGCCTCGGCATGTGCCTCCTGGAGGCGAGCAAGCAATTCGCGGTGTTCCTTCTCAGCCCGTACCTGGGCATTGACATCTTCAACGATAAAGAAGAAATAATGTGGCTCGCCAGTGGGTTGGCGTACAAGAAATTGCGTGACCCTCACCCAGGTGAGCGTGCCCTCCTTGCGCAGATAGCGTACATGGAAAGGTTGCATGCTCTGTCCGCTGTTCAAGTGCTCCTGGATGGCCTCCAGGTGGAGTTGGACATCTTCTGAGCAATGCAATTGCCAGAGGGTCATCTTTAACATCTCTGTTTCGGAATAGCCAGTGAGCTGGCAGAAACGCTCGTTCACGCGTATGATAGTGCCATCAAGAGAGAGGCAGAAAATGCCAAGCACACTCTGGGCGAAGATCATGCTATACATTAGCCTGATTTCCCAGTTCTCATCGATTGGTGAAGGATTGACTGGCTGCGTGGCGAAAAAGATAAGCCAGTTGCGCAACTGCTGTGCCGCATCAAAAACCGGGATACATTGCACATTGAATGCTTGATAACCCTGGCAGAAATGCCGGATCTGACAGGGCATTGTGATGGTATGGGGTATAGCCAGGATCTCGTGCCAGTGAGCGCGCATAGTCTGGCGGTCATCTGGATGCAGAGCCTGGAGCCAGCCCCACTGGCGCGCGTCTGCCTCGTTTTGCCCGGTATAAGTACACCAGAGAGGAAGAGAGCGTTCATCTGGTTGATTGCCTGTGGAACTCCAGAGAAGTGGAGAGGCTGGATCACCGAGCATATCTTATCCTCGCTACATTTGGACCGGCCAGGCCAGTGGGCCGAAGCGGAGGGAAAGACTTCCTCTGTAACAGCAAACGTTTCTTATGCTGATCCATAACCAATGTTTCTCCCGCATTTACGTGGTGGTAACTGGCTTTCCTACCTTGTATCTCACTTTCGTCTGACCGACAGGATTAGACTTCTCTACATTTTACGGTATCCCTGAATAGAAAGCTCTGCCCTGTGTGAGCGAAGAGGGTATGTATACGGATCAATAATATGCATCTGCCTCTAGTCGTGTCAAGGTCAACAGTTCAGGCAAGCGGGATCTTGGGTCTAACAAAAAAGTTTGCAGCAAGATCCTGCTTACCGCGAGAGCGCTATTGTTTATAGTGCTCAACAACATTGGCAGAGCGTGTGGCTGCTTCGTCCGGGTTAAGATGGGCATCGCGCTTTGCGCGGCGCTGACGCAAGAGATCCCAGCACTGGTCCAGATTGATTTCAAGCTGGCGCATACGTTCTTGCTCATCTTCGCTCAGACCGCCCTGATGAACCTGCTGGGTAAGCTGATGTTCTTCATTGACCAGTTCCGAGATGTGTTTCAGAATGTCAGGATCATTCATAGTTTCAACCTTTCTGTTCTGAGGGCTATTTCTCAACGGCTGCTGATGCAGGATTATGCCAGCCGCCATCGCCCGCGATAATTTGCTCAGCCTGGGCTGGTCCCCATGAACCAGGCTCGTATTCGTAGACTGGAACTCTGCCGTCTAGTACAGGATCAACCACATTCCAGGCTGCTTCAATTGTATCCTCTCGCACAAAGAGTGAGGGATCGCCGCGCATAGCATCACTGAGCAAGCGCTCGTAAGGAGCCATTTCGCTGGGATTCGTCTGATGGCGAGCAATTAGATCTACATCTTCGCCGCGCATCTTCTCGCCTGGTAGCTTTGAGCGCGCGCTTAACGCGACCAGCACTTCCGGGCTGAGACGGAAGCGAATGTGATTACTATGCTCGGTGATATTTTCGTCAAAGACTGTATGAGGCGGATCTTTCAACTGGACAAGTACCTCTGTGCAGGTGACGGCCAGATTTTTGCCAGCGCGAATGTAGAATGGCACCCCGGCCCAGCGCCAGGTATCCAGATAGAGCTTGACCGCCGCGAAGGTTTCAACGTGTGAGTCAGGGGCCACACCTTCCTGCTGGCGATAGCCGCGAAACTGGCCACGCACCACGCTGGAGCCATCAAGTGGACGCATCGCTTTGAAAATATGGGCTTTCTCATCGCGCACCGATTCAGGATCATGGAATGTGGGCGCCTCCATCGCGATGAGAGAGACAACTTGCAGCAGATGATTCTGAATCACATCACGAATCGCTCCAGCCTCCTCGTAGAATTTGCCGCGTCCCTGCACACCAAAATTCTCGGCCATAGTGATCTGCACACTTTCAATATAGTTGCGATTCCAAATCGGCTCCAGGAAAGAATTGGCGAAGCGGAAGTATAGAATATTCTGTGCTGGTTCTTTGCCGAGATAGTGGTCAATACGGAAGATAGAGGCTTCTGGAAAAACTGAGCCGAGTATCTTATTGAGTTCCTGTGCCGATTGCAGATCGTGGCCAAAGGGCTTTTCGATTACCACACGAGCACCGTTCGCGCAACCAGCCTGCCCTAACCCTTCAACAACGGGTCCGAACATGCTAGGCGGAATAGCCAGGTAGTGCAGAGGATGTTGCGCGCTTCCCAGAGCCTGACGCAAGCGCTGATAGGTTTCTGGTTTGCCATAATCACCTGAGAGATACTGCATCTGCTTGGCCAATTTCGTAAAGGCAGCTTCATCCACGCCGCCATGCTCCTCCAGGCTCTGCCGCGCACGATCGCGCAGTTGATCATTGGTCCAGGGACGACCCGCGACCCCAATGATAGGCACATCAAGATGGCCATGGCGAATCATCGCCTGGAGCGCGGGAAAGATCTGTTTATAGGCCAGATCTCCCGTTGCCCCAAAGAAAACTAGCGCGTCTGACTGAACGGTATCGGGCATGAAGTTGTTTCCTCCTGCTTAATTCTCATTAGTTTTACTTCTGCAAAATTAGTTTTACTTCTTCATACGATATAACATAGCACGGACAACATGCCAGGACAGGGTCATTTCTCCCAGAGCAGATCGCGGCTGCTTCAAGGACCTTGGGCGAATTTTTTACGGCGATTGGTGACAGAGGATCGATCCTCTGTCACCAATCGCCGAAGCATATCGTAGGAGGTGCCAGGCACCCTCTTAGAGAACGCCTGGAGGGATTTATTTTGGATGCTCCGTTTTATGGGCCAATGGAGGTGCTTATCTTCTTGCCAGTTGGCGCGCACTTCTGGTTGCGAGAGATCCCAGTCGGGGCGGATTTTCTGGGTGATGGCGCGCAAATCTATGCGTAACTCTTCAGGCGAGGGGCGACCCCAAAACCAGTAGCCATTATAGACTTTATAAATCAACAGACCAGGTTCAAGCACCAGCGTATGCGGGATCATCGGATTATGATGCGGGTCCGTATACTCCTGAATGTCCAGATCTTGCTGGATTTTGCGTCCTGAATCAGAAAGGAAGGTCCATTGCGCGCCGACCGAGGCTCTGAATTCGCCCAATTCAAGAATATTATCGGTGGCAATGGTCACTATCTGCGTGTAGGCCACGGCAATTTTAGGATAGAATGTCGCCAGTTCAAGATGTTGCTGATGATCCTTTGGGCAAAAATGTCCGCGAGACAGGATCAGGATCAACGGATCATTACCCTGTAGCTCACTCAATTTGCGGCGAGTTCGAGCATGATCGGTCAACTCGTAATCAGAGAAGCGCCCACCAGGGACGATATCTGAACGCATAGTGTACTCCTTTGTATTTGTAAGTAACTAAAAGTTGCCACCCGTTATCATACCACCAACAGTAGGCGTGAAGGGAAATAATCTTAATCTGTCAGCGAAGTACCTCGGAGCGGCGCGCCGCTCCGAGGTACTTCGCTGACAGATTAAGATTGAAGGTTTTGCCTGGATTTCGTGCAATCCGGGAGAAGCTTATGAATAAAATTCAGGGAGCTTTTTGAGAGTATTCCATTGTGTCCCATCATGTCCGAAGACGGTCAGGGTCACCTGCTCCCGCTGGACGGTATCGAGCAATTTGCGGGTGCTGGCGCGTAGCGTCTCCTGGTCCATATCTGCAGGGCTGGCCTCTCTATCTGGGGTAAAAGCCGTTTGTTGAGAAACGGCATCGATGGCCAGCAGCACAGGGCCGGTTGCGGGCAGACGTACCAGCACCGACTGGTGACCAGGCACATGCCCGCTGGTCTCAATTAACTCCAGACCTGGGAGCAGTTCGGTATCACCGTCGAGCAGGCGGTAGTGCAACGCGGGATCATCCCATTGAGAACGAATCCCGGCGAAGCGCTGAAAGCCGCTACGCGCAAGCTCGTAATGTTTGCGCTGCACAATCAGTTCCGCATGCGCGAATTCTGCGTGATGGCCCGCGTGGTCCTGGTCAAAATGTGTGCAGACGAGCAGGTCAATATCGCTGGCACTCAGCCCAAGTTCGTCCAACTGCTCCAGCACATTTTTCCCCATAATAGGCATAGGCATGCCAGCGGGTGGGTGGATATCAAGGGGCAGGCCGCTATCAATCAGAATATTGGTACCATCGCCAGTTTGCACAAGATAGCAGACAATAGGGAGATCTCTCTGGGGAATAGATGCTACCTGCATCAGGTAGAGCCGCTGTGGTCCAGTAGTATTTGTGTTCATAGGGTTATCCTTTCTCTAAAGGTCAACTTTCGACCCAAATAGTTCGCATGCGAACCAATAAAAGGGCAAAAAAACTCTCAGAGCTACTTGCCCCGCATATTGTAAAGTGCTCGCACCAGCAGTTTGCCAAAGAATGCGCGCTCATCCTCAGAGAAGCCCTGCAACGCGCGGGCATTCACCTCTTCCTCAAAAGCAGCGGTAAGCTCTTGCAGTGCTCGACCCCGCGTAGTCAGAAAGATGCGCTGCACGCGCCTGTCAGTTGGATCAGGCTTGCACTCTATCAGTTTCGCGCTCACCATACGCTGAATTAAGCCATTCACAGTCGCCCGCTCAAGACCAAGGAGTTTTTGCAGTTCCACCTGCGATCTCCCTTCCTGCTGCCAGAGTTGCTTGAGCACAAACCACTGTGAGAGGGTCACACCAGCAATCTTTAGCCTGCGCTCCATATCAAGAGCCATCACATGAGCCAGTCTGTTGATCAACGAGCCAGGACTTTCTAACGAGTCCATCTCAAATCTTTCCCCGCGCTATTTTAGTTCGCATGCTTACAATGTAAGCGATAAATGGGCTGTTGTCAAGGGTTTTACATTTGAGAAATTTAGCACAAAAATCATTCTAACAGTCACCTCAATGCACTGCACTTGTAATTGACACTGATCCTTGAATAGAGATGAGCATGAGGAAAGGGATTGTTCGCAGATGCATGTCAAAAAGATTGACATGCATCTGCGAACAATCTGGTAAGCTTCAGCGCTTAATCAAACTGTTGATGCAAGAAATCGATGGTACGCTCCCAGGCAACACGAGCGGCCTGGGCGTTATACTCTGGGCGATTCTCCTCCATAAACCAATGTTTGGTCTCTGGATACGTATAAGAAGTGATCGGTCTCCCCGCAACCTGGAGTTGCTGCTCCATCTGCGCTCCCGACTCCGCCGCACTGAAAGGGTCATCCTCCGCGAAGTGGCAAAGGTAGGCCGCTTTGGAGCGATAATAGTCCAGTCCGGGGTAGGAGTCATAAAAGGTCACGACTGCAGCAATCTCCTCGGCCAGGGTGACGGACATATCGAGCGCGTAAGCGCCTCCTAGCGAGAAGCCAACGAGGGCGAGCTTTCCGTGACCGTTCGCCAGATGAGTCGTCTCGTACTGGCGTAGAACCTGTATTGCCCCCGCAATGTCGCCGCGCCACTGCTCCACATCCCTGTCCAGTGCTTCCCCCAACGCGTTCGCTTCCTCAACCAACGTGGTCGTCTTGCCATGGTAAAGATCGGGAGCAAGCGCCACGAAGCCTGCTTCCGCAAGCCGGTCGCAGGCCTGCCGAAACGGCTCCGTCAGCCCCCACCAGGCATGCAGGAGCACCACACCTGGTCCGCTACTCTGAGAAGGCTCGGCCAGATAGGCGTTGATAGTTCTGCCATTAACTTGAAATTCTCTCATATTGTCTCCTTAAAAAGGCAAGAAATAGTGTGCTTCAAGAGGCGAAGAACACTTGTTTTGTTTGGTCCATCGCTGTCTGAACTTCTCCATTGTTGATCAAGCTTCCATGAATAGTGGTCGGTCCCGCCTCTTTTGACATCTGCTTGGTGCAACAGATTCGTCTGGCAACCCATTCTCTCAAGCAAAGGCGAAAACGGTAACAGGAAGAGGAGAGTGGAGAGGAGCGCGAGATGGAGACGTATATGAGAAATAACCTACGTCGGTAATCTTTCCTTGATGAGTTTTTCTTCAAGGACCGCAAGATAGCGTTCAGGAGATTTACGGAAATGTTGTTGTCCCAGTTGAGTAGACTCATCAAACTGAAAAGTCAGCGATGAACAATTTCAAACTGAACCGGGCTGAGATAGCCCAGAGTCGAGTGTTTGCGCACTCGATTATAAAAAGCTACGATGGACTCAAAAATGCAGGAACGTGCCTCCTCATGCGTCTTAAAGCGCTCACGTGACGTGCATTCTCGTTTGAGCGTGCCAAAGAAGCGCTCCATCACCGCGTTATCCCAACAATTGCCTTTCCGGCTCATGCTCACGTAAAGGCCATGCTCCTGGAGAAAGGTTTGATACGCTTGGCTCCTCAGCCACGAATAGCGGTATCATCCTGATGCCACTGATGCTGACTGCGATGGGCTCAAGCGTGCTCTCAGGCCAGCTAGTCTCGCGTTTTGGCAGATATAAATGGCTGACAATTGTCAGCATGGTCATCAGCGTTGTGGGTGGCTACCTGCTCTTCCGCCTGGATGTCCATTCGACGAATACAAATATCGTGATTGCCATGCTGGTGCTTGGTCTGGGTATGGGTACTGGTATGTCGCTCTACACGTTGATCGTACAGAACGCGCTACCCAATAAGATCGCTCAAGCCACTGCTTCACTGACCTTCTTCCGCCAGATTGGCGCGACAATTGGTCTGGCTACGATGGGTTCATTGATGGTTTCCGAGTTCCCCTCGGCGTTCAGTAGTGCTTTACCAACTGTTGTGACGAGAGCCCTGAAGCCCGCAGTCTTGAGTCAGTTCAGCGATCCAAACGCCCTGATGAATCCAGCGAAACATGGTGGACTGAACCTACCGCAGATTCCTCAGGCCGCGCAACTGGCTCGACTAATCGGCGATGCGATGAAGCAGGCACTGGCCCAGAGTATTCACCAGGTCTTCGTCTTCTGCCTGATTGTCATCGTGGCCGGCCTGATCAGCGTCTTTTTCCTCAAGGAGATCAAACTAAGCGATCGCAAAAAGGATGTAGTGGCCAGCACCGAAGCTGCTGAGCCAACCGCAGAGGTTGTAAACATGTTTTAACATGTGCTCTCTGTGTGGATAGAGAAAAGTCAAGGGTAAACGAGACAATGTAAAAGCTTTTACATTGTCTCGTTTACCCTTGACTTTTCTCTATCCACACATGTATACTCCTCGTAAGCGCTTCCGGGAGCGCTTCCGTAAGCGCTTTCGGCGCATCTCAAAAGAATTCCTTCAGTGGAGGATATGTATGGCAGGTAAGCCGACCATCGATGATATTGCTCGTTTCGCTGGCGTTTCCAAGACCACTGTTTCGCGTGTGCTCAATCATAAGCCAGATGTAGACCCTGAGACGCGGCAACGCATTTTAAAGATTGTGGCAGAGCAGGGATATGTCCCAAGTATCGCGGCTTCGGGACTGGCGGGAGGGCGGAGTCGTCTGATAGGCATGCTGGTGCCTTCATTTACCTGGCCAAATATCCCCGATCTGATGCGCGGCATCGCTGGAGTGATTGAGCAGACCCCCTATGAACTGGTCCTTTACAGTATCAATGAGACGAATACAGAACAGGATCGCAATGAGGTCATCAATCGCATTTTCGCTACCCGGTTGACGGCTGGTTTGCTGGCTATATTTCCAGGTCAGCAGGCATCCGAGTCGATTACCCGGCTACACAACAATGGCTTTCCAGTAGTGGTAATCGATGATCAGGTCGCGCAGACAGCTCCCTGGGTCAGTGCCGACAATACCACTGGGGCCTACCTGGCAGTACGCCACCTGGTGCGTCTTGGGCATCGGCGTATCGCCCATATCCAGGGTCCACCGGAGTACCTGGTCTCACAGGATCGCTATAATGGCTATCGCCAGGCACTCCTTGAGGTAGGAATTACGCCTGATCCTGATCTGCTAGTGCGAGGCGATTTTATGCCGCTTAGCGGACGGATCGGCGCTGGCACGCTTTTCGCGCTCCCCTTGGAGAAGCGGCCCACAGCTATTTTCGCCGCGACCGATCAAATGGCCTACGGGGTTCTAGCGGCTGCTGAGGCCAGTGGCTTGCAGATTCCTCAGGATATTGCGCTTGTCGGCTTTGACGATGACGAACCCTCAGTTCATATTCGACCCCCGTTAACGACGGTGCGCCAGCCTTCTTCTGAGATGGGCCGGCGCGGCATAGAATTGCTGCTCTCTATCTTGCAGTCCGCGCATACACGTGTTCTGGAACTGGAGAGCGCCAGTCAGATACCACACGAAACCACGCCGACGCGCATTCTATTACCCACTCACCTGGTAGTGAGAGCCTCGTGTGGCGCGAACTACTCTATCTCTGTACCCAGCGATTAATCTGTAGCTCTGCAGATCAAATGCTCGGTCAACAGGTCAATATTTGTATATGTAGACATGGCTTCTTTTTGAGTTTGCATCAGAGATCTGGCAAGCGTAGAGAGATATTTTTAAAGAGTCAGGCGTTATGCGCAGTGACAGGCAGAGAGTTGCGTCTACTTCTGGCGCGTTTGCCAGAAACGGCGCGGGATGTTGGATTATTCATCCATCAGGAAAAGGAGGTATGCAAATGGCTTCCATACAGGTATCAGCAAGAAAAGCGAAGGCAGGCATAGTCCTGCTATCTTTATTTATGTTACTGACAATCATTCTTGCTGGTTGCGGGAATGGCGGAGGCGCAACGAATACTGTTCACCACAAGAATTCGGTCACGCTGGTTGCTAATCAGGCGGGTGACCTGGTGCGCAACTTTAATCCATTTTCTGGCAATGTGATCACTGGTACACCAGGGCTGATCTACGAGACGCTATTGTTTTTCAATCGCACTGATGATACTGTGCATCCCTGGCTGGCCAGCAGCTACGAGTTTTCAGCAAACGCCACGCAGTTGCTTTTCCATCTGCGTACAGATGTCAAATGGTCTGATGGCCAGCAATTTACCAGCGCGGATGTCAAGTTTACCCTGGATGAACTGGTCAAGTACAATGACCTGGATATCCAGGGGATTGCCGGGTATATCAAGAGCGTCACGACCCCTGATCAATTTACCGTGCAGATAACGCTGAATCAGGCCTGGTCGCCAATTCTCTGGTATCTGGGTGGGCAGACCTGGATTGTTTCTCAGCACGAGTGGGCCGCGGTCAGCGGTGATCCTGGTAAATTCGCAGATCCTAATCCGATTGGCACCGGTCCCTATACCGTTGGTACATTTACCCCGCAGTTGCTGGTCCTGAACAAGAACAAGAATTTCTGGCAGCCTGGCAAGCCTGCTGTTGCCCAGGTGCGCTTCCCGGCCTTTAGCTCTAACGAGAGTTCTGAACTGGTGCTCAACACGAATGGCATTGACTGGAATAGCCAGTATAGCCCTAATATTCAGAAGACCTACGTTGATCGCGATCCCACGCACCATCATTACTGGTTCTCGCCCAGCGACGTGGTGTTTTTGTACTTGAACCTGAGCAAAGCACCATTTAATAATCTGGCTGTGCGCCAGGCCATCAGCGCTGCAATCAATCGCGACCGCCTCTACAAGGTCTCTGAAAGCGGTTATGAGCCAGTCACCAGTCCAACAGGCCTGGTCTTGCCAGCCTCGCAGAGCTATCTTGATCCTCAGTATACCAGCCTGAAGTTTACCCAGAATGCTAGCCAGGCCGCGTCAGAGCTTCAATCCGCAGGTTTCACTAAAGGGACAGATGGTTTTTACAGGGATAAAAGTGGCAAAAAGATCTCTTTCACTATCAACGTGCCTGAAGGCTATAGTGACTGGATTACCTCCTGCCAGTTTATGGCGGACGACCTCAAGGCTATCGGTTTAGATGTATCTGTGAACACATTGTCATACGATACTTACTATAACGCTATGCAGGTAGGCTCATTTGATACGTCGATGTGGGGTACGAACCCCGGTCCATCGCCTTTCTACATCTATGACTCACTGCTGCGCAGTGCTAATAGTGCCGCGCTTGGCCAGCAAGCTGGTTCAAACTTTGAGCGTTGGCTTGATCCCGCCACGGACAAACTGCTTGCTCAATACTCAACGAGCAATGATCCCGCGCTTCAGAAACAGGCCATCTATGGTCTTGAGAAGATCATGATCGAGCAGTTGCCAAGCATTCCGCTGGTTAACGAGCCGTACTGGTACGAGTATAATACCGAATACTGGGTCGGCTGGCCCGATCAGGCGCACCAGTACGCGGAGCCATCACCGTATGCTTATCCTGACAACGAAGTTGTTTTGCTTCATCTTCAACCCAGTTAAGTAAGCGGGCGGCGTAGCCGTGTAGCTTCACTGCTTGGCAGCTACGCCGCCCTTGATTGTTCAGGAAAGGGTTTCGCTGATGCGCCACCTTCTTCGTCGTACAGCTTTCTACCTGGTTGCCATTTGGGTCTCGGTTACCATCAATTTTCTTATTCCGCGTCTGGCTCCAGGAGACCCGGTGCAGGCGTTTATGGCGCGCATGCACGGTAAGATTTCACCTCAGGCTCAGCACGCGCTGGAAATCGCTTTTGGTGTGAGCCATGATCCTGTCTGGCTTCAATATGTGCAGTATCTGAATAACCTCTTTCATGGCGATCTGGGCACCTCGATTACTGCTTTTCCTAACTCGGTTGTCTCGGTAATTGCCCAGGATCTGCCCTGGACACTGCTGCTGGTGGGAGTCTCTCTGGTAGCAAGTTTTGTGATAGGTACCTTGCTGGGTGTGATTATTGCCTGGAGGCGCGGTTCGAGCTGGGATGTAGTGCTTATGCCTGTCTTCACCTTCTTGTCGGCCATACCTTATTTCTGGCTGGCGCTGATTATGCTCTATTTCCTTGGCTATGAACTGCAATGGTTTCCGCTCAATGGCGGTTATGATATTAACAATACCACGCCCGGTTGGACGCCTGACTTTATTGTGAGCGCGGCCTATTATGCGCTGCTACCCGCCTTAACCATTGTGGTCAGTTCAATCGCTGGCTGGCTGCTTGGAATGCGCAACGCGATGATTACAACCCTTTCAGAGGATTATGTAGTCCTGGCCGAGGCCAAGGGTCTGTCGCAAAGGCGCGTAATGTTTAGCTACGCGGCGCGCAACGCCATCTTGCCCAACATTACCGGCTTTGCGCTTTCGTTAGGCTTTGTCGTAAGCGGCTCGCTGCTGACAGAGATTGTCTTCTCGTATCCAGGCATCGGTTATACACTGTATCAGGCCGTTGAAAATCAGGATTATGCCTTGATCGAGGGTATGTTTTTGATTATCACGCTGGCTGTGCTGGTAGCGAATTTTTTTGCTGACATCGTCTATGTCGTACTTGATCCGCGTGTGCGTCGCTAAAAGGAATGTGAATGTAATGCGCAAGTACCTGTCATCCCCATTTGTGCGTGGCTTTCTCACCCTGGCGCGTCCGTTTGTGGCGAATCGCAAAGTGACCATCGGCCTGGTGATTGTGCTCTTTTTTATCGCTATGGCCCTGCTAGGCCCGCTCTTTATCCGCATAGATCCTGGCGCGGCGAGCGATGATCTGCTGATGCCCCCTTCGCTGGCGCATCCTCTGGGGACTACCTATATTGGCCAGGACGTGCTGGCTCAGGTGGTCTATGGCTCGCGGATCTCTCTGCTGGTGGGCTTTGGCGCTGGCCTTGTGACAACCATTATCTCCGTCTTCGTGGGTCTGATCTCCGGCTATTTTGGAGGTCTGGTCGATGAGGCTTTATCGCTGCTCTCGAATGTTTTTCTGGTCTTGCCTACCTTGCCCCTGGCGATTGTCCTGGCAGCCTTTCTCCCACGTTCCGGCGTCTTCACGATTGGTTTTGTGATTGTTGTGACTGGCTGGTCATGGGGAGCGCGTGTGCTGCGCGCGCAGACGCTATCCATGCGTGGTCGCGACTTCGTTGAGTCCTCAAAAGCCAGCGGCGAGGGCTGGTTTCGCATCATCTTTTTTGAGATCTTTCCCAACGAAAGCGCCATTGTCGCTGCGGAACTGCTAGGCACAGTCATCTACGCCATTCTGGCGGAATCCGGTCTGGAATTTCTGGGTCTGGGCAACATCTCCAACGTCAGCTGGGGCACCATGTTCTACTGGGCAGCAAATAACGATGCACTACTCCAGGGAGCCTGGTGGTGGATAATCCCGCCAGGCCTGTGTATTGCGCTCCTGGGAGCCGGTTTAGCCTTCGTCAACTTTGGCATGGATGAGATCGCCAATCCCCGCCTGCGTACCGAGCCAAAACTGCGTCTGCTCGGCATAAAGCCCTCCGAACCAGGCATAGAAGATACGCCAGGCGAAGAGGTCAACGCGGTAGAGATCTCGTAGTCTGCTCCTTGACAATTTACGATATATCGTTATAATTTAAATATATTGCGATATATCGTAAAGGAAAGAAGAAGAGAAAGACGCGGCTCTACTGCAACTACTGGGCGTCTTTGCTGCGCGACAAAAATACGTAGAGACCAGACCCCTTGACAACCTCTCATCTCAGCCTTATAATTTAGGTAGGTTACCTAATAAATTAGCTAGTAAATTATTTGCTAACCTATTCAAAGGCGGAGGGAAGCAAATGCAAACAGACGAACAACTCGAACAGAACGTTGAGCATGAATTTGGGCAGGAGATCAGCCCGATAGTGCAGAAGTTGATGCGTGCATTTATGCAGTTTAATAAAGCTGTCTGGCATCAGCATCAGCACCAGCACGTAGTCGGCGGTTGCAAGCCGAGCGAAATCAGGGTTTTATTCTGTGTCAAAAGGGGTATGGCCACCGAGGCAGGCGAGATGAAAGTCTCATCGATCAGCAAGCTTTTGCTCGTCACCTCACCATCAGTAACACAATTGTTAAAAAGTTTAGAGTCCAACGGCCTGATTGAGCGTCGTATTGATCCACTTGACAGGCGTTCTGTAGGAGTCAGGCTGACTAAGAAGGGCGAGGACGTTACTCGCCAGGCTCAGCAAGCCCTGGTTACTTCCCTGCAAGGCTTGATCGAGTACCTGGGAGAAGAGGAGAGTGAGCAACTTGTCGAATCATTATCCAGAGTGTTTAGTTACTTTAGCGAGCAAGAAGCACATATGCAGCAGCATCACTGGAATGGAGAAGCAGAAGTATGATTAAATTAATGCGGTTCTTAAAGCCGTACAATTTTATCCTTATAGTTGTAATCATCCTGGCCTTTGGCCAGGCTATGGCCAACCTCTACCTGCCTAATTTGATGGCGGATATTATTGATAAAGGTATTGTCAATAAAGACACCGATTACATCTGGCGCACTGGCGGTTGGATGGCTCTGGTGGCCATAGGAGGCACAATCTGCGCCATCGTCGGCATTTTCTTCTCCTCCCAGGTCGCGACCGGCTTTGGCAGGATTGTGCGCGCGAAGCTTTTCACGCATGTGCAGCGTTTCTCACTGCACGAGTTCGATAGCATGAGTACAGCTTCGTTGATTACGCGCACCACCAACGATACTACCCAGGTCCAGCAAGTTCTGATTATGATCTTGAACATGGTGATCACAGCCCCAATCACGCTGGTAGGAGGCATTATTCTAGCCTTAAACCAGGATGTCGGGCTTTCTCTGATCTTTGTGGTCATGATCCCAGTACTCGTGCTGACCATTGTGCTGATTATGCGCCAGGCCATCCCGCTTTTCCAGAAGATGCAGGTCAAACTGGATAGGCTCAATCTTATCCTGGATGAAGGGCTAACTGGCGTACGCGTTGTGCGCGCCTTTGATCGCGTGAAGTACGAGGAGCAGCGCTTCGATGTTGCTAACGTTGCTCTGACCGACGTGGCTGTGCGCGTGAACCGGATTGTGGCCTTTATGATGCCCATTATGATGCTGGTCTTAAACGTCTCCAGTGTCTCTATTCTCTGGTTTGGGGCTATTCGCATCAATAATGGCGATATGCAGGTGGGAGCATTGATTGCTTTCCTGCAATATGCAATGCAGATTCTTTTCGCGCTGATGATGGTTTCGATGATGTTTATTATGCTTCCACGCGCGGCAGCTTCCGCGACCCGCATCAACGAAGTGCTGGCAATCGAGCCTGAGATCAACGATGCTGGGGAAGTGAAGCGCGCCGAGGAGTTGAGGGGCTATGTAGAGTTCCGCGACGTGACCTTCGGCTATCCTGGCGCGGAAGAGTCCGCGCTCTCCAATATTAGCTTTAGCGCGCAGCCTGGTCAGGTTACAGCTCTTATCGGCGGCACTGGCTCAGGCAAATCGACTCTTATCAGTCTGATCCCGCGCTTCTATGATATCGACCAGGGGCAGATCCTGATTGATGGTGTGGATCTGCGCGAACTATCGCAGGAGCATCTGCGCGAGAAAATCGGCTTTGTACCCCAGAAGGCGGTACTCTTCTCTGGCACAATCAGCGAGAACATCCGCTATGGCAAAGAAGATGCTACTGATGAAGAGGTGCGTTATGCAGCCGCAGTTGCTCAGGCCAGCGAGTTTATTACTGAAATGAAGGATGGCTTTGACTCAAGCATTGCTCAGGGGGGTAGCAACATCTCGGGAGGGCAGAAGCAGCGTCTTTCGATTGCACGCGCCCTGGTGCGCAAACCTGAAATTTACATCTTTGACGATAGTTTCTCGGCGTTAGATTTCAAGACCGACGCTAAACTACGCGCGGCCCTGAAAGAGGAGACGCAGGAGTCCACCGTTCTAATTGTTGCCCAGCGCGTCAGCACTGTTATAGACGCTGATCAGATCATTGTGCTGGAAGAAGGACGTATTGTTGGCATTGGCACCCACCGGGAATTGATGAGAACCTGTGATGTCTATCATGAGATCGTTATCTCACAACTCTCTATGGATGAAATTGCGGAGGAGATTGCATGAGCGAAGATCGCAAGAAAATACAACAGCAGCAAGGCGCTATACAGGGTGGTCCAATGGGCAGAGGTGGTTGGGGAGCGATGGGCCAGCCTGTGCAAAAGGCCAAAGACTTTCGGGGAACTTTCAGACGCCTGATAGGCTACTTTCTGCCGCAGAAATTCCTCTTGCTCGCTGTCCTGGTGACAGCGATTATCGGAACGGTGTTTAATATTCTTGGCCCAAAAATCCTGGGCCTGGCGACGACCAAACTGTTCGATGGTCTGCTCGCCAGATACAAGATTGATTTTATCAACAAGCAGTTCCACCAGAACCAGCCCTTGCCTGTAGTGGACTTTGGCTACATTGGCAATATTCTGCTGATCCTGCTGGGCTTGTATGTGATTAGCGCCCTCTTTCTCTACATCCAGCAGTACATTATGGCGGGAGTGGCGCAGCGCATGGTCTACCGCTTGCGCAAAGAGGTCGATGAGAAGCTATCGCATCTACCGCTCAAGTACTTTGACTCACGCACACATGGAGAGATCCTCAGTCGCGCGGTCAACGATATGGATAACCTGAGCACGACACTCCAGCAGAGCATTACCCAGTTGATTACCTCGGCAGTGACGCTGATCGGCGTTGTCGTGCTGATGTTCACAATTAGCTGGGAACTCAGTCTGATCGTGCTAGTGACCCTGCCACTCAGCACATTAATCGTGACTGGCGTTGCTAAACGCTCGCAGAACTACTTCCGCAAGCAGCAGCGCTCGCTGGGCGAACTGAACGGTCACGTTGAGGAGATGTATACAGGCCATAAGATTGTTAAGGCTTTTGGACACGAAGAGCAAGCTATAGGGGAGTTTGAGCGCCTGAATGCAAAGCTCTACGACGCTGGCTGGAAAGCCCAGTTTGTGTCGGGTATTATCATGCCGCTCATGCGTTTTGTTGGTAACATTGGCTATGTCTTCGTTGCGGTGGCTGGTAGTATCATGGTCATACAGAACTCACTCTCGATTGGCAACGTTCAGGCCTTTATCCAGTACGCTCAGCAGTTTACGATGCCGATCACACAGTTGGCCAATATCGCCAATGTTATTCAGTCATCGATGGCCTCGGCAGAGCGTATCTTTGAACTGCTCGATGAAGATGAGCAGTTGCCTGAAGCCGTTGAGGCAGTCTCAATCACAGACCCGCAGGGCGCGGTCGAGTTCCGCCATGTGCGCTTTGGCTACAAAGAGGATGCTATCCTGATGCAGGATATGAATATCGATGTCCAGCCGGGCCAGATGATCGCCATCGTTGGTCCGACCGGGGCTGGCAAGACGACGCTGGTCAATCTGCTGATGCGCTTCTACGAGGTCAATGATGGCGCGATCCTGATAGATGGTGTGGGCATTACCGATCTTAAACGCGGTGACCTGCGTCGGACATTCGGTATGGTCCTGCAAGACACCTGGCTGTTCCATGGCAATATTCGCGATAATATCGCTTATGGCCGCGATGGAGCTACAGAGGCTGAGATTATACAGGCATCTAAAGCTGCGTATGCCGATCGTTTTATCAGAACGTTGCCCGAAGGGTATAACACTGTTCTGAATGAAGAGGCGACAAACATTTCGCAGGGCCAAAAACAGTTGCTGACCATCGCTCGCGCCTTCCTGGCCGATCCAGAGATCTTGATCCTGGACGAAGCGACCAGCAGCGTGGATACCAGGACTGAGCAGCAAATTCAGCGCGCTATGGCTGAATTGATGCAAGGCCGCACCAGTTTCGTCATCGCACATCGTCTCTCGACTATTCGCGATGCCGATCTGATCCTGGTGATGAACCATGGCTCTATCATCGAGAAAGGCACCCACGAGCAGTTGCTCGCGGCCAGCGGTTTCTACGCCGACCTTTACAATAGTCAGTTTGCCAATCGCGTGCTTGAAGAGGCCGTGTAAGCAACTTGCTATATGTATGAGCTATTACTGATTTTGTAAAAGCGGGCCAGAGCACTCTCTGCCTCCCCGCTTCAGGAAGTGACAGAGATTTTACGGGACAAGGCGCGCCAAGCGCCTTGTCCCGTAAAATCTCTGCATAAAGGGCTTTGCCTGTGGCGCGAGTAAAGAACAGACCGGCGTTTGCCCTTGCCCAAGCATCTGGTATATCCCATCAGAGGAGCTGCATCCGCCAGGGATGAACCCGGAGAGACTTAGAGTGAACTGAGATGCTGTTTATAGGCAGCCCCATAGCCTGTAGGGTTTCCATCATAGCTATTGAGCAGTCCAGGAAAATTGGCACATGAATAGGTAGTCCAGGCCCAGGCCATATAGCCGATGTGGTGGCTATCAAACCATGGCAGAATATCGTTCAGAAAACCGCCTGTGCAGTCAAATTCTCCGACCTCCCCGGCAATTAAGGGGTACTGGCTTGCTACTTGCGCGATGGAATTGTTCAAACAATCAGTGCTATTGCAACCATTGGACGGATAGATGTGAAACGAGGCTGCCAGATTATTCAGCGGATCGCGCGGTTTAAATTGTGCCCAGCCCCATAGATCATTGGCGTAAGCCAGCCCGCCCAGCATAATCAGATTGCCAGCGCCAGCCTGGCGCACTGTATCGACCAGCGTTTGCATCCCGGCAACCGCGTATCCTACATCTGTACAATGCCTGTGGTTCGTGAATGTACTGCCATCCTGCCAGCAGAACCAGTTCATGGTATATGGTTCGTTATACAGGTCAAAAACGACAAAAGGATCATTTTTGAACGTTGCCGCCACGGAACTCCAGAAGGCAGGCGTGTGATCCAGATCAGGCATGGGCAACTGTTTTACTGCCTGGTCGCTGCCGGGCGCGCTCCAATGCAGGTCAAGGCTGACAACCAGATTATTCTGGCGCAGCAAATGGACATAGTTTATAACATCCTGGCGGTACTGCTGCGCGGTCTCGCCATTCGAGGGTTCTCCATTAAGACCCAGCCAGCAGTCTTCATTCAAGGGTACTCGCACTATCGTGATTTTCCAGGCCAGCATCGCGCTCACGGACGCCTGGTCAACTGGCCCATCAAAAGTGCCATGCTTGCCCTCTCCTTGAGCCGCCTGGACGCATACGTATTCCGCGCCTGAGCGATTGACTCCGTGGTAGATGATATTTGTGAGCGCGCCTTTGCCATTGCTGAGCACAATACGATTGCCAAGCGCGTGCAGCCCTGGCGCCAGCGTCTGAGGAGTTGCTGCTGATTGGGCGCTGCTGCCTACTGATACAGTACAACTTGCTAATACCAGGCATAACTGTAGTATTGCAAGACGCAGCACAAACGCTTGAAAGCGTCCCTGGCTTTTCATAGAGCGTCCCTCCTTATTCGACGAGAAATAGACCCGTTATCAAGTAGCGCGCAATGACCTTTTCCATCTTGCGTGGTCATCCTATAGCTTCCGTACTATGAAAGAATACCACGTCAACAACGCGCATATGGGTATATCCGCCGTGCTTCTCTCCTGATACTGGTAGCAGAAGAAGCCCGTCCCGGTCTGGCTGAACTCTGGTTTGCTCATCTTGCTCGCTATCTGAGGATATGACAGCTTTTGCGGCAACAGAGCTTATGCCTGGTGGGTTTGGCGCAATGTTCTTCGCAACAAGACTTCCACATCTCGCACATTCCTGATGCCCACGAATCTTCCTTCCAGTCCGGGGCTGCTCTGGTGGCTTCCGCCACTATTGAGTGCGACAATGATCAGATCACCACTGCCATCTGGTCGCTCGATACGCCGCAACTGTTTGATATCGTAATAGCCCTCAACTGTGAGATCATTTTTGCGCGAGGTGATAATTGCGACACGCTGATCAGTGATCATATAGCGCGTTCTGCGCAGTTTGTGCCATCTTGAGCGTACAGTGAACAGCGCCATCCAGGAAAAAAAAGCGCAATAGATGCAAGGGAAGAAAAATCCCAGCAGACTCCAGCCTGCATGGAGGAATAATCCAATCAAAACCAGGGCGAGCAAAAGAATAGCTATGATTGCTAAAACCAGGAAGATCACGCGTCCCGCCAGCATCTTAGGCAAACCTGGTTGCCCCAGCCACAGCACATTTTCCCCTTCCTCCAGTTCTCTTTCCACCTCAAAATTGATTTCAAGCTGATCGGCTCCATAAAAGAATCTTTTCCACAGCAAGCTTAACCTGTGTGCTAATGACTTGCGCTCTGGAGTAATGCGTTCTCCAGTCTGCGCATATTCCTGTTGCGGTAGATGCTCCATATTTTGCATCGTGTATTCAATCCTTAAAAAGATACTCTGTCCGCTTTTCAGTGATATATACGCTGGCAACAAAGTAAGGTTTCAACGCCTGGCAGATGGCAGATCTATTATCCCTTCTTATACTCTATTTTCCCAAATTTACCAGGTCTATGTGCCAGGGAGATTTGGCAATGCTGAGAGGGCATCTTGCGCTCAGGTAGCAAGATGCCCTCTCAGCATTGTCAGAGCACGCTCTTATGCCTGCGGCGCGAATTCAACGGGTTGGATGGGTTGCAGGCCAGCTTCAATCTCCGCGCGCTGTGACTCAAGGAAAGGCGGCAGGGCCAGACTTTCGCCAAGGGTGGCCGGATCTTCGTCGGTAGCAAAGCCGGGACCATCTGTCGCTATCTCACAGAGAATCCCTCCTGGCTCGCGGAAGTAGATCGAGTGGAAGTAGAAGCGGTCGATAATCTGCGTGGGACGCCCGCCAGCTTGCTCGATTAGAGCCTGCCACTGTTCCTGCTCTTCGTCATCTGGTGTACGAAAGGCGACGTGATGGACACCACCAATGGCTGGTCGGCCAAAGGGTAATTCGGGTCGCACTTCTACATGCACCTCCGCACCGGGACCACCAGGGCCAACCTCGTAGATAATCACCTCGCGCTCTTGTGAACTCTGGTAGCTGCGCACCCGCTGGAAGCCCAGCACTCTGGTCAGCAGTAGCTCAGTTCGCTCAATCTGCTTGACTGTGAAGCGCACGCCGTAGAGTCCGCGGATTGCCATCTCAGCGGGTACAGGACTCTTCTGCCAGGCTACGCCCCCCATCTTGCCTTCATCGTCCAGCAACTCCAGGCGCTGTCCCTCGGGATCTTTGCAGGCCAGCACCGCTCGCCCATCCTCCGGGCGCGTGCGTATGCCCTCGTGTTCCACGCCAAAGCTGGCCAGGCGTTCTGCCCACCAATCGAGCGTAGCCCGTCCGCGCACTCCCAGCATGATCGACGAGATCATCCCCGAACCCTCACGTGTTGGACCAGCCAGCGGCCAGTCAAAGAACGTCAATTCTGTGCCAGGGTGCCCGATTTCATCACCATAAAACAGGTGATAAGCCGAAACATCATCCTGGTTTACTGTCTTCTTCACCAGGCGCATACCCAGCACCTTTGTATAGAACGCCACATTTTGTGATGCATTACCGGTTATCGCTGTAATATGATGAATTCCGCCAAGTTGCATACTCTTCTTCTCCTTGTGTTGTTCCGGCAAATCCGGGGCGTATGCTCATCCAGTATAGGTAAATGAGTACACATTTCGCGTTTTTGCTAGAACTCTTTATGGCCTGACATCTGACCAGGCCATAAAAATTATCTTTAAATTAAGATGTTCTGTCTTAAGATAACCACTTTAAAAACCTGTTTATTCCCGTTGAAAATTTGCCTGCGCGCTCAGGCCGAGTTTTTTGAGTAGGAAAATAGCCTGCTCTTTCTCCTCGCTGGTTAGACCATTCAGCGCGATTTGCAACGCTTCTGTGTGCTGGGGAAAGATTTCATCCAGCAGAGTGCGTCCCTGGCTGGTCAATTCAGCGAAAATCACGCGTCGATCGTCTTGCGCGTGCCGACGTATTAACAACTGTTTTTGCACCAGCTTATCAACAGAGTACGTAATATTGCCGCTGGAAATCAAAATTTTCGCGCCGATCTGTTGGAGCTGCATAGGCCCTTTATGGTAAAGCAGTTCAAGAATGCCAAATTCAGTGGGATTCAGACCATAACGTCGATGGTCTCGTGCCGCGTATGCATGCACCCAGTTATGTGCGCGCGATAGAACTGTAAACAATTCGAGCGAATTATCCTCCGCTTCCTCTCTCATAGCCATCGCAAACTCTCTCCGTCCCAACTATCTTAAATTTGAGATAATTATAAGAGAAAGGCAAGCAGCTTGTCAAACTGAGGCATGTTTTGCGTGGTAGAATGCAAGCTGGCAGTAGAGCTCGTAGAGGCTGTCAGTCTAGTGCGTAAATATATCTGTGAGGACCATCTATGTCACCGCGCCTTACCGACTGGAGTCTAGGGCTGACAGTCCTGCTTGCTTGCTTGAGCGGCCTGGTGAGCCTGGTTAGCGGCCATCCGCAGGAGTGGTTTGTTTTCGCCCTGCATGGAGGTGCGGGTTTCTGGCTTTTGCTATTATTATGGGGGAAATTGCGCCGTGTCTGGCCGCGCCTGCTTCATCCCAGGCGCTGGGATCGTCGCACCGTTTACGGCTTGCTCGCCCTGCTTTTTGTGCTCTGCGCATTGGGATCAGGCATCTGGTGGGTAGGGGGAGGCTCGTGGGATATCGCTGGCTTCAACCTGCTGAACTGGCATATTCTTCTCGGCTTTGTCTTAACCGTGGTCGTTCTCGCGCATCTTATTGCCCGGGCTAAACGCCTGCGTAAGCGTGATCTCGTCGGGAGACGGCGCGTGCTGCATTTCAGTGCTCTGTTGCTGGCGAGTATCGGCCTCTGGCCATTGCAGCAGGCTGGAGAACGGGTCCTCAAGCTGCCGGGAGAGAGCGAGCGTTTTACAGGCTCGCGTGAAAGCCATAGCTACCAGGGTAATATTTTTCCTACCTCCAGTTGGGTTGCCGACCAGCCACGCGAACTTGATACCCGCACCTGGCAATTCTCGCTTGGTGGAGCAGTCGCCGCACCGCGAGCTTTCTCTTATGCTGAGATAAGCGCGGCAAACGATGAGTTGGAAGCTGTTCTCGATTGCACAGGCGGTTTCTACAGCACCCAGCGCTGGCGCGGCATCAGTGTTGGCACCCTGCTCAGGCAGGTCACATTGTCCCCGGATGCGCGTTTTGTCAGTTTTACCTCGATTACCAGCTATCGTTGGAGCCTGCCCCTGGAGGAAGCGCGCAGAGCCTTACTGGCTACGCGTATCGACGATCAGCCCCTCTCTCACGATCACGGCTTCCCGCTGCGTCTGGTTGCTCCGGGCAGGCGTGGTTTTGAGTGGGTAAAATGGATCACACGCGTTGAAGTGCTCACAGAGCCCGATCTCGGCCAGGCAGTGAGTATTTTCACCAGCAGCTTGACAGATGCGGGACGTGGGCAATGAGCCAGAGCCATTATATGCGTAGAGAGTATTGAGTCGGCTTAAAGTTATCCGTTAATCAGCGTTTCCAGTTCCGCGAAAGTGCTTTCCCAGGCTCTGACAAAGTACATACGCGCCTCCTCCCAATCCTCGCTAGAACCCCAACCGCTGTGTAACAGATAGACATCAGTGCAAGGCGTCAGCACTTCGCTGCAAGCTGCGAAAAAGATCGTAACATGGGTCAGTGGATCAACCTCATTCATAAAGCGGAAGACAGGAGGTCCCTTCCACTCAAATGCCAGCAGCGCATTCCGCTCGATAGCTGTGATCTTACAGCCCAGGGTACTATTTTGCTCAGGATCATCCAGATCCCAGAAGAGTTCATAACTGCCGCCAACCAGCGGCTCCACATTCGCGCTTCTCGTCAGCCATGTCTGCAACTGTTCATTCTCTGTAAATAGCGCGAAGGCGCGTTCAATCGTGCAATGTAGCCGGGCGCTTTGTGAGACAATCTTGCTCATGCTTTTCTCCTTATATGCTCCTACATATCTTGGCATAACACTCGGCTATGTAGTGCTACTGCAAGCTGCATCTGTTTTTTTATTATAATAGAAAATTAGTTCTATTGCAAGCTGGTCGTTGCTTCGCTGCGGCTGTATTCTTTTTTCTGATGTGGGATATGGAAATGCCAGGCATTTTTGTTTTGAGCTTACAGGTTTGCTCGGATGAGAAATCGGAGAGTGGAGGGGACCAGGTGTTGTAACCTGTGATACCATGCAAAGAGAAAAAACGCGACCAGTGAGAGGAGTCTGAAATGCGTCAGATTGGGCGAATTAAACAGGTGCAGGTCCAGCGCTCCAGCTTGAAACGTGGTGTAAAGCCAGCTCGCTATTATGATCCCGCGCCCATTCAGCTTGTGGAGCGCTTGTTACTGGCACCTGAGGGAGTCACTGGTATAAGCGCGGCAGGCGAGAGTCTGCTGGATATTCATAATAGTACACACCCGGAGAGTAAAAATATTGACGGCATAAACGGCATCTCTTTGAGTTTCACCAGTCATTATCGCGCCATGCGTACACAATTTGGTTCACACCTGCTGGATGGTATTGCTGGCGAGAATATTTTGATCGAGACTGAAGAAGAGTTTAAGCTAGAGGCTCTGGGAGAATATGTGGCTCTTCAGGCTCAGGAGGGCGGGAAGATGCTCTATTTAGAGCAACTGGAGGTAGCGGCGCCCTGTATAGAATTTAGCCTTTTCGCGCTCGGCGAGCAGATGTTTATGCCCGCCGAACTTGTGCGCGCTACGTTAATCTTTCTCAATGAGGGTCGGCGCGGTTTCTACGCGACCTTCCAGGGCGAAGAGTCGTTTGCCGTGTGTGCTGGGATGGGAGTTTTCATCAAGAATTGATAGGAAAGATCATCTTTGCACAGGTAAAGGCAATTTGAATACAAACTCACCAGTGGATCGTGTATAGAAGAAATAAAAGCGAAACAATCGCAAGGAGGTATGTACATGACACTGACTGAACTTATCGTAATGATCATTATTGCGGCTGTCGTAGGCGTAATTGGAGAGGTCCTGGCGCGTCGGCGCACGCCCTTTGGTTTTGTTGGAGCAGCGATTCTGGGCTTCATTGCCATCTTTTTGATCACAGAGGTGTTGCACTGGCATATTGTGGGTGAACCCTTCCTGGACGGCGTACCGCTGATCACCTCGATCATTGCCGCGGCAATCCTGGTGGCTATCTGGAGCTCCTTTGCCTATCGCCACGCTCATTCCTATTCCTCGCGCTATTATCGGCGAGGAGGCTATGCACGTCGCCCCCGTCGCAGGTGGTAATCCCCTGCCAACGTTTAAGTGCCGCGCTAACCTGACGCCAGGTGAGTGCGGCGCTTAAACGTTTGGGGAGTATGATTATATTAGCGTGGTGTATGCTCATTAGGCGTAAAGGGTGCGCCGTGACCGGGAACAATGATCCGAGCTAGTTGTAAGACGCGTCTATCAGCAGTTCGCTAGCTATTTCACAATTATACTATCAGGGCCGCGACCTCGCGTTCGTGTGTAAGCAACACATTGTTTCTCGCGTTAACATATGTCTGCACGCAAGCTGTCAGGCGGTTTCTGCAAGTACAGGCCGAGTTCTCTTTATATATTAATGAGGAATAAGCTGTTTCGAGAGTAAGAAAGCGCTGAAATTGGCGACACTCTCAACCTCTCCCTCGTTGAGCATGTTGACAATCTTTCTCACCGCCTGACGATTAGGCTGACCGGGCTTATTGGGCTGGGTAAAGCCAATCATAGTCAGTTTCTCAGGCTCGCGCTCAAAACGAATCTCTTCCGCAACCAGTTCAAGTAGATCCGCGATATCCAGCCCCAGAGCTGTCGCGATACTTTCCAGCACGCGCGAGGAAGGATACTTTTGGCCGCGCTCAATCTCGCCTAAATAGATCTCCGATAAACCAGCCTTCTCGCTCAGCTCTTTAATCGTCAGACCCCGTTCCTGGCGCTCGCGCCGAATCACGCGCCCCATAATCTCTTGTAAATCCATCCGCCGTTCCTTCCTATGCTCACGGCATAGCTAGCAGAAGCGCCTATGCTAAAAGCATAGATTTTATCTGTAATTATAAGCTAATAGCGTGATATATTCAAGAGGAAGAGCAAAGATAACGGGGCAGTTGTGAAATCCCACTCCGCCAACAAAAGAGGAGAGAGAGGTTTTTGCGACGAGGCCCTGTGCTCCGGCAAAGGGTGCAGTCTTTTGCAGTCCCGCTCAGCGTTTTATGCCAGACTGCGCAACGCCTGGCAAATTAAGCGGGTCAAGAACAATCGCTAGTAGATGCATAAAGGAGAGCGTTTAATGACAGCAGACATGATTTTCAAAGGACGTTTTTCTGGACAAAACGATGTCCAGCCAGCCTTACACGTACCGATGGTTTACGAAAATGTCGCGAGCAATCCGCAGCAATGGGAGTATCGCGTTTTGAGCGTGGATCTGCGCGAGGAAGAGTTGCTTGATGAAAGTCGTTTAAACGAACTGGGAGCAGAGGGCTGGCTGCTGGTGAACGTTTTAGAGCCAGCACCAGGATCTAATTCACGGATGTATTACTACTTTGTACGCCAGAAATAATGGCTCTTTGCTTATTAGCAACAAGAGCAAGAGCATAAAGGAGATATGACATGTCGTCATTACTTGTTCCAACCGTGATAGAAACAACCGGGCGTGGTGAGCGCGCCTATGATCTGTATTCGCGGCTTCTGCGCGAGCGCATTATCATGATCAACGGTATGATAGAGGAGAATATGGCTGGCCTGGTGGTTGCCCAGTTACTCTTTCTGGCCGCGGAAAATAGTGAACGCGAGATCAATCTCTACATTAGCTCGCATGGTGGCGCGGTTGACGCTGGCCTGGCGATTTACGACACCATGCGCCACCTGAACTGTCCGATAGCCACCACCTGCGTAGGATACGCGGCCAGTTTTGGTACAATCTTATTGATGGCAGGCGATAAGGGCATGAGGCGGGCCTTGCCGCATGCCCGCATTCATATGCATCAGCCGCTCATTCAGGGTGGCCTGTCTGGTCAGGCCACCGACATTGACATCCACGCGCGCGAAATTCTCCACACGCGCGATGTGCTCAACGGTCTGCTTGCGCATCACACGGGCCAATCAGTCGAGCGTATTAGGCGGGACACCGAGCGCGATTTTTATATGAGTGCTCAGGAGGCTGTGGAGTATGGACTGATCGATGAGGTAATGGTGCTAGCGGAAAAACCATCCTAAAGCGACTCAATGCGCAGTTGGGAAATCTCGCACCATTGCGCTCCAGTCTTGACAGAACCGAAGCGTAGCACGCCGCGTGGTGTAGCAACCGCGAACTGGTTGTCGAGCCAGGCGACAAAGCCGAGTGGGCGCACAGGTGGATTGGGTGCGCGCAGGACCAGCTCTCCGTCAACGGAGAAAAGAGCCTCCTGCGCGTGCCATTCGAGGGTATAGCGATGCCAGGTGGTCAACTCAGTCTGCAAGAGAGCCTCGTGTGCGCCGCTCAGACGTTGCATCCAGCGCGCGGCAGGAGCAGTCTTGCCGCTGAGAACAGCCAGTGCCGTGCTCAAGACCATAGGTGGTGTCGAGAGTAGCGCGCCTGGTCGCATAGCGTGAACGACCTGAGCTTTCCAGCCCCAGCCAGGTAGTCCTGGAACCAGAGCCATGTTTGAGGGAGGGGAAGCATAGAAAAACCAGACCGCTTCTGGTAGCATCAAGATATCTCCCCGTACCGAAAAGGGGTAATTCCAGAAGCCAAAACCAGCGGTTCCGCGCAGAACAGCGCTTGCCGTAGTGCTGTTTGTATCAGCGGCTGGCAGGGACGCGCGGGCCTCAACCTCCATGCGCAGTGGTGGGCGCCAGGGGAAATTCACACGCGCCAGTTTGCCATAATCGTCAATCTGGGCATCGCTATAGTGGTCTGCCAGGGTCTCCGCGAGGCTCAGGCGCAGAATAGCATCTTCACTGGTTAGCGCTCCTCCACCGATGGTTGTCTGCGTCCAGCGTTTGCTCAATGGTTGGCGAAAATCTTCAAGCATAAGCGTATAACATTCTCGTTGGCAATAGGCAGCCAGCCAGCCATGCGCGCAGATTACAGATCGAGGATATCCTTTTCCAAGCCCTCCCAGACGTATTGTTCCGCGTCTACGTGGTGTTGTCCATATAGTTTAAGCCGGGCCTCAGTCATACGTTTGCGAAAAGTCAGAAAAAAGCGGCGTTGCTCAAAATGAGGAGGCATAATGCGCAGTTCGATGCGCGCGGGATCGACAAAATCTTCTGGCGCGAAAGCAAGAGAGATCAGATAAGCGTAATCGGAGACCAGATTCAGGCGTCCCGGCAGGAGAAAATAATCAGGTTCGGTGCTGGAAACCAGCAGGCAGCCAGCGACTCGTCCCGCGTAAAGAATAGGATGAGCAGCGGCGCTTGCTTCCTGATCGAACTGATGTCCTGGTAGCGCTTCGTTATCGGCTTTGTAGTTTTGTACCTCAGAGGGATGGCAGGTTGAGACAACATATCCAGCCAGCGATTCGGCTCCCAAAAACATAGCTGTTTGTTCTAGATTACCTGGCCAGGGCGCAGTGGCCTGACCTACGCTCTGCCGAAGACTGAGGATTTTTCGCTCATCACGGCTGGTAATCATGCACTTGACTACCGTAATCGCCATACCCAGGTTTTCCGGGTCTAGCTGGTTGAGGGCTTGACTCAGCACGGTATTTGCCAGTGACCAGAAGAGCTGAGTTGGGCTAATTGAGCCACGCATCTGAAAAATCTGAGTATAAAATTTAGGCGGGATCTCCTGATGGGGATCATCGAGAGTGAAATCAGCGAAATCCTCGAATTCTAGAGGAATCAACTCAATAAAACGTTCGCGGTACTCTGGTAGGGCAATGAGCAAACGGCGAAGATTTTGTGGACGCGGATCTGACTCTTTTTTGACCCAACGTCTGATAGTGATGTCGCGTACACCCAGACTCTGCACAAGCCGTTGCATACCCGCCGGATCGTTCGCGATCCATCCAAGTAGCTCACGCCAGTCCCTTGGTTCTTTTTCAAGCATCTACTATATCTCTGTTAAAGGAAGCGGATGATCTACAATCACCCTATTCTTATACTTTTATCAAAACATAAAGTATTGTAGCACAACGTTTGCATAAATGCAATAGTTGCACCAGGTGACCTACATTGAAAAAACCTCTCATAGGATACTTTATGGTCGTTATTTTTAGGCTTTATGTGCAATCAGTTGTAGCCAGTTGCGTGGAATATCGGTCAAATTGAGTTCTTTGCCAACCTGGTAGACAGTTGTGCCAAGTGCCTCGGCTCCTAGAGCCAGAGGAACGCCAGGCAGGGCACCTTCGATAAAGAGCCAGTACTGGCCGATATCGTGGTAAGACTCAACAGTCATAATCGCTTCTTCCTGGAGTACATCAACGCTGGAGAAGCCGCTCTCATTCAGAAGGTGAATGTAGTCGTCAGCGTCAATCCATTGCATCGCCATAGTTTTGCTTTCGCGCGAGACATGGGCTTCGGGATGTTCTTTGCGCAGCCAGCCAATGGCGCGGCGAGTCCAGAGGCGATAGAAGCGCTCTGTGCCTTCAATATAGGCGCCATTATAGAAAGCGCTATTGCAGGCGAAGATGCCGCCGGGAGCTAGTAGGCTGGCCATCAACTGGAAAGCGGCTCGTTTATCAGGAACCAGGTGGATGGCATTGCAAAAAAATGCGGCATCGGCATTCTGGATCAAGCGGGCAAGATCTTCTGTGTCACCCTGGATAAACTCTGCTTTAGCGTTGATCTCTTCCATGCTTTTTTGGGCCAGGCGTACCGCCTCCGCGGATGGATCGACGCCGACAATATGTGCCTCGCGCCCCTGGCGCTTAAGTTCTTCCGCGATCAGGCGCGTTACCGCACCGGTGCCGCACGCCATATCAACGACGGTTAAAGGCTTGTCGGTCGGTCGAGTTTCGAAGTGGGCCAACGCCTGACGTACAAGTGAGCGGTTGACCTTTGTATAGAATGCATGGGCTGTGAATGGCTCAAAATTAAATTTATCGGTTTCGTCGGTTTCAATGAGCATAGAAGCCATCTCCTGCAATGATATTTTCGTACCAGGGTTCGACACTATTTCTCTGGCTTAAAAGACTTAGAGAAAAATTGGCTGGATTTTGTTTCACATTTCTGACATAGGCACCATTTTTTTACTACAATATCTCTACCAACCAGGAGAAAAAAAGGCGCCTGTGCCGTCTTGACCGGGCAGCGTGCTCTGTAATCAGCATAACAGAAGAAGCAAACGAGACCCGTCAGAACCGTTTGCTTCTCTGGCGATGTGAGAGAAATCAGCTGGTATATGGCGTTTAGACGTGCATGGCCATGCCGCCATCAACGCGGATGACCTGTCCAGTGATATAGCCTGCCTCTGATGAACAGAGGAAAGCTATCGTTGCGGCTACCTCTTCGGGCGTACCGAAGCGGGCGAGCGGAGTGATGTCCAGCATCGCTTTTTTTTGTTGCTCAGTCAGATTTGAGGTAAGTTCCGTTGGAATAAAGCCGGGTGCGACCGCGTTTGCGGTAATATTGCGACTGGCCATTTCGCGTGCGGTGCTCAGCGTCAGAGTAATCATCCCTGATTTAGAGGCGCTATAGTTAGCCTGACCGGCATTGCCCAGCAAACCTGCGACTGAAGAGACATTCACGATACGTCCCCAACGTGCTCGCATCATACTGCGTAGCGCGGCTTTGGTGCAGAGAAAAGCCGAGTGCAGATTTGTCTCCAAAATAAAGGTAAAATCTGCCAGGGACATTTGTAGAATTAGTTTATCTCGCGTAGTACCAGCGTTATTAACGAGAATGGTTACCGGGCCTAGCTGCTCGGTAGCCAGCGCAAAGAGGCGTGTGACCTCCGCTTCTTTGCTCACGTCAGCTTGTATGGAAATACAACGCCTACCAAGAGACTCAATGCTGGCTTTAGCTTCTTCGGCGGCTCCAGCATTGCTGCGATAATTAATGACGATATCAGCTCCCGCCAGCGCCAGGCGCTCCGCTGTAGCGCGTCCAATACCCTGGCTACTGCCAGTAACCAGAGCGACTTTTCCTGCCAGTGATGTAGATGGTTCTACCATAAAAAACTCCTTCGCGTTTTTATATTTTCCCCACACCGCTCCGTTGTCCAGGTGCTATGACGCCAGGTAGATAGCGTCCCTGGCTGCGAGATAGGAGACCATGGCCTGTGATGACCTGACTCTTTGTTTGTGATTCCACTGTTCTGGAAACTCTGTGATTATGATGCGATGATAACGCTGACCGGTCCTTTTAGGGTTTTCAGGAGCGCTAGAGCAACTGATTTGTTCGCCACTTAACGCTCGTTTGAACTGCCTTCTATTGTACGCTATCCTCTTCTGGAGGGCAACCAGGCACAGGCCAGGTTTTATGCAAAACCGCCGGGCTTCGTCTGGAAACGGAGTTGCCGGCGGTTCCTAATAGATAGAAAGGGCCTTTGGATACGTTTAATTAGCTTGCGCTTGCTGACCCGCATCATCGTTTGCAGGCGTGGGAAAACCGGTAGGTCGGTTGTTTCCACGCTTCTTTGCTAATTGGTCATCTTTGTTCTGTTCACCGGCACCCGCGAGTGGCCGGGTTTTGATTGTGCGAGCCTGCCATTGAATAATTTTGCTGGAGGGCAGCTCTCCTGCATCAGCTTCCTCCTGGTCGATAAGAGGCAACTGCGACTCGTCTGCTTGCTCAGCGCTTTCCTCTTGTTTGTTAACAAACGTTTGCTCAGAGCTAACAGGTATAGTCTGCTTTGCTTTACTTGAGCGTTTTCTGGCACTATTGCTCTTCTGGTTGGTTTCGCTAGTCGCAATTTTGGTGCTTTCTACAAGCTGCTCGCTGCTTTCTCCAACTAAGCTGGGAGAGTTAAAATTGCCTTCCTCGACCGTGGTTAGCTCCATAGGTGCATCAATTGCGATAGATACAGATATGTCAGAGTTGTCCGTAATAGGCGCAAATTCGTCAATGCTGGCAGTTGCCCTGAGAAGAGGTATGCCAGCATCTTCACGCGCATAGCTATTATCTGGGGTCTCGTTTGCTTCCAGTTGAACGGGATCGCTGTCGCTAACGCTTTGTGCGGAGTGAGCCAGTTCAGCGTTAGCTAGGGTCTCGTTTGCTTCCGACTGGGCGGGATCGCTGTCGCTAACGCTTTGTGTGGAGAGAACCAGTTCAGCGCTAGCTGGGATCTCAGTTGCTTCCGACAGGGTAGACTCGCTAACGTTTTGTGTGGAGAGAGGCAGTTCAGTGCTAGCTGGGGTCTCATTTGCTTCCGACAGGCAGAACTCGCTGGAACTGAGGCTTTGTGTGGAAAGGGCTAGCTCACTGGTATTTGCGGTTGTTGGCTCGCTAACAGCGGGGGCGGCGGTAAGCAGTTTTGCAGGTGTAGTCCTAACGCTCCGAATACGTGGCAATGTGATATCAACGGAACTATCGATGAGAGTAGTGCTATCATAGATAGCGGTTTGCAATTGCTCAGGTGTGAGGTTAGACACGCCCGTTAGATTGGCGCCGTGTAGTACAGTATTATGTAGATCCGCTACCAGGAGATTAGCGCCGGAGAGATCGGCACCGCGTAAATCGGCGCCAGAGAGATTGGCGCTAATCAGGTTAGCTTGTGGGAGATTAGCACCGTTCAGGCAGGCGCCAGTCAAATCAGCCATGTAAAGGTTGGCCTTGCTGAGTTGTGCCTCGCGCAAATCAGCGCGTTCCATGTAGCGATAAGAGAGATCACGCTCTTGTAAATCAGCTTTGAAGAGCATTGCGGGCTGCCAGCCCTTTGGTTGCAGGCGCCTATGTGCTGTACCATGGGCCAATTCTAATTCTTCAATGTGTGGCAGACGCTTCAATTCTTTCTCGAAATCTACATCTTCACGCCACTCCTGGTGCTTCTGTTGCAACTGAGCATCCCAGTCCCGCCACTCGCCGCGTGCCTCTTTTACCTGGTCAGCCAGTTTCTTTTCAGCGTCTAAAATATGTTTGCCTTGTCGAACTTCCCATGTTCGCTGACGGCCTTCCTGAGCTTGTTGCCATGCCTCGCGCTCCTGGCGCACTTTATCAAGCGAACGATTTTGGAGGCGTAGCGCAAGTAGGGTACTGCCTGTAGCAATGAGCAGACAGAGTATCACGATAATAATCCAGAGTTCTACCATTTTTCAGCCTCTTAATATCTGGGCAATTCTCGAAGCTATCCCAGTTTTTTTTGTTATAAACCATTAGAAAATATAACTACAGTCTGCCCCAAAATAAATGCAACTATAGTTCTATCATATCAAACGGAGATACTTTCGTACAGGTAACTCTGTAGTGACCCTGAACTATGCCGACAGTGGTGTGCTCTTCTTGCGTGTCAACGCCTAAAAAAGTTCTGCAAATCATGCTTGATTTTGCAAAATCTGGGAGAACTCTCCTGGTTCTGCCCTGAGTAGATGAGATATGATAGCAGTCAGTGGTAGAATCAACAATTGTGACGGTCACTGCACTTTAAAGGCTAACAAGTGCTATAATGGAAATGCCTCTTGGCTTGTATAAGCGGGCTGATTGGCCAGAAGAAAGCAACGATTCTATACTTGACATAAAAGGAAACATCAATGTCGCAGTATGACCATCCCGTTCCGATCTCATTTCTACTAGAAGAGGAGCCGCGCCAGCTTATTCTTAGTTGGAGTGATGGACACGAGAGCATTCACGACTGGGAAGCATTACGTTGGAATTGTCCCTGTGCCTGGTGTGCAGGCGAGGGAGGCCAGCCGGGTATGCTTGCCAGTAAAAAGAGTTTGAGTCTTGAAGAGACTACACTAGTCAATTTAGAGCCTGTAGGACGTTACGCCCTTGCACCAACCTGGGAAGACGGGCACAAGACAGGTATCTACACATTTGAGAAGCTGAGAGCCAGTTGTGAATGCGAGGAGTGCCAGGCGCGAAAGTACTAAGAGAAAGCAGGCGTGTTAGTTCTTCATCGATTTTTCGTTCTGATGTATAGATACGCAGAAACATGTGTATTTTATCCTGGGCATGGATGGCTGGGATGCCTGCCAGGAGCAGGGATGGTTCATATGGATCTATGACGGAGAAAAATAGATGTCTTCAAACGGAGTTGGTTCTTCATCTGCGCCCACACGGCGCCGGATACAGGTTTCTCGCTGGTTAGTTCGTCTGCTGATCGCCTTTATTATTTGTGTGCTGGTTGTCCTGTTTTTCTTTACCTCCAGTGTCGTTTCTCGTTAGCTTTTCGCGAGTCTTTTCAGGCAGGTTCACGTAGTTCGCCGCGCATCAGTTCTCTTGTAAACGGCAACTGGCGCAGTGTAGCTGGCAGACGAGGAATCGCCATGCGCGTGCAACGCGTGGTCAACTCGAATAGAGATTGCTGAGATTTAGACCATTCCAGGTTATAGATCTCGCGCACTGGTTGGGGCAAGAGTGCATTTGTGATATTTAAGTTGAGATGCATGAGTGGGCGCAGCTTCGATGTTAGCGGCGGAAAAAGCGTCTGATGGGCCAGTTCGCGTGCCTGGAGGGTAGGAGCCAGCTGGTCGCTGTGAACCATCTGATCCACATAGTGTTTAAGGTCATCGATGCTCTGTGGCATCTGTTTCTCCGAGAGTCCTAGCAGACGCGCGATTGCCTTGGATTCTTGGTAATACTGTTCTTCTTCAGCATGTGTCAGGGGTCCGACAAAGACCTGGTAGCTTAGCAAAAGCGAATCGATAAGCGTTGCGTGGACCCAGAGCAGCAGTTCTGGATTGCGCGCATCATAGGGTGTGCCGTGGGCGAAGGCACCTGCATCAGTGGGCAGGAAGCCATGAACATGTTTGTGGAGATGATTGATACTACGGGCTGCCTGGCGCGCCAGTCGTGCTGAGCCAAAGGTCAGCCTTTCACCAAGCACAAAAGTGCGGTCGGCCCTGCCAAGGGGGTCAGTCATATAGCTGCTGTGGTCACTAACTCCCAACGCGACCAGAGGATGGGCAATTTGCATTAGTACAGCTCGCGTGCCTCCCAGCAAAACAGCCCATTCGCTATCAACTTTCCAGGTTACACTATCTGGTCCATAATAGCCAAAGTCAAGCATATGTGCAGAGCATTTCATGAATATTATCCTCTAGCCTGCGTGAGGGCGTAGTCCTCTCTGGAGCTATGCCTGGGAAGCGTTTTGTGTTTGCTGGCCTGCCAGAGCGGCTTGCATCGCCTGACCCATCTTGCGCTCAGCTTTATCGGGGTCCACGGCATAGAGTTGAAGCGCGCGCTCAATATCTTTATAGGGAGCCAGTGTCAGATCACGCCTGTCCTGGAGAATGGCCTGGAGAATAGCTGTAGCAACCTCCTCCGGGCTGAGCAATGCTTGAGCATTCGAGCCAAGCATAATATCGCTTTCCTGGTGGACCATTGGCGTATCGACCCAGCCTGGATAGACGGTTGTAATCCCGATGCCGCTACCTTCAAGTTCCGCGCGCACCGCCGACGTAAAGCCCCGTACTGCCCACTTGGAGGCACAATAGCCGGAGAGGAAAGGATTTCCCAGCTTGCCAGCTACTGAACTCAAACAGACGAAATGGCCCGCCCCCTGACGGCGCATGGTCGGCAGAGCTTTCTGCACACAATGGAACGTGCCCATAACATTAATATCCAGCAAGCGCTGCATCTCGCTCGCTGCAAAGGTATCGATCGGCCCGCTGACCCCAATGCCCGCGCAGGTTACGACCAGGTCAATGCGTTGACACATCGAGGTCGCCATCTCCATCAGTTCCCGTACTTCATCTTCGCGTCTTACATCAGTGGGGATACAAATAATGGCTTGTTGCGCGTCTGGCGCCTGCTTTTTCAAGTGTTCCTCGGCCTTCCTCAAGCCCTGTTCGTTTATGTCAGCCAGCACCAGGCCTGCCCCCGCGTTATAGAGAGCTTGAGCTACAGCCAGGCCAATCCCGCTTGCTCCCCCTGTAATAACGCCAATTTTTCCTGAGAAGTCGGTCAATGCCATAGAGTTTCTTACTCCTCTCGTGTGGTCAAACAGAAGCGAGCCCCAATGCTCTTTCTTGCTCTGATCTTACCTCGCTTGCTTTGCCACTGTCAACGTTCCGTGTGCTTGCCACCAGGGTTTCTCAAAATTCTTTTCCCTCGCCTACCCACCTTGAGAAAAACAGGGAGCGCGGAAAGATGAGCACTGCAGCGCCCATCTTTCCGCGCTCCCTGGGCCCTCCAATAGAAAAGTTTCCAAGAGTGCAAGACGACGTTTGAGAAACCCTGTGCTTGTTCTCTGCCATCTTTTTGCCCGCTCTCGCTCCCTAAGCTTCAAATGGGTTCCGACAATTGCGCTCAGGCATTTTAGTGTTGCTCCATGGGGGGTAGCTCTTGTTTCTGCTCAGGATTGGGCGTCTGTGGTTGAGCTTGCTCGTAGGGTTGACTGTTTTCCTGATAAGTCTCATGTGGCTGAGCGGGCGGACCCTGGTAGCCTTGCTGATAGCCCTGATAAGGTGGTTGCTCCTGTGGGGGATAGGGCTGCTGGTAGGGTGGTTGCTCCTGTGGAGGATAGGACTGCTGATAGGGTGGCTGCATCTGTGGACTTGCCATAAAGCTAGCTCCGGCCAGACCGCCCATGATCTGTCTGAAGAAGGTGCCAAGGATTATCGAGACAACGACCGGTAGTAGAATCCATGGCCAGAAGCCAATCAAAAAGCAGAGGGCCAGGCCAAGCATCCAGATAAAGCCATACATTCCACCGTAGATGCTATTTGAATTACCTGTGCTGAAGGCGCCAAACAGCGAAGCAAAGGCAAGGCCAACAAAGAGCAAGACCAGAAAGGCCGAGCCTCCCCAGGCGCCATTAAAAGCAAAGCCGATAATCAGGGCAAGCAGCACAACCGCGCCTGCCAACCCGCGCATAGGGTTCTGGTAACGGGCATAGCGGCGCGTGTCACGGTCATAGCGCCGTTGCGCGCGCCGTGCCTGGCGGTCTCCATAGGGATTGTACATGAGAGATTTCTCCTTACTATACAGTTGCTTATTCTACTCGTTTATATAAGTTCAAGATGGGTCACTTTCATGCATCTTCTCCTTATTATAAGCTATAGCGTGCTCAGAAGTAGCCTGCCATCAGTCACAATTATTATTGTGTCAAAAGTCATGCCTATAAGTTCATCTCGATTAAAACGCGCCTGATAGCATTAAGGGCGAGATTGATATCAGCGCCAGTGATGCCATAGTGAGTGACGGCGCGAATTTTCTCCGCGCTAATAGCGCCGATGAGCACCCCTTGCTCCTGCACTTTTTCTACAAAGAGTTCAGTTTCAGCCTTGCCCAGGATCTTGCCACTGGCATCGCGCAAAGAGAAAATCACAATGTTCGTGGTCACGCGTGCGGCCTGGATCTCAATCTGGGGATAATCAGCCAGGCCCTGAGCCAGCAGTTTGCTGTTCTCGTGATCCTCCGCCAGGCGTTCAACCATCTGCTCCAGAGCCACAATGCCCGCGGCGGCCAGAATACCTGCCTGGCGCATGCCCCCGCCTAAGAGTTTGCGCACCCGGCGCGCCCGTTGAATAAAAGCGTGACTACCGACAAGCAGCGAACCGACCGGCGCGCTAAGTCCCTTGGAGATGCAGAACATCACCGAATCCACGCTGCTGACCAGTTCCTTCACAGGCACACCCAGGGCGGTAGCTGCGTTAAAGACACGCGCCCCGTCCATATGTACTTTCAGTCCATGCGCGTGTACCAATTCGGCCATTGCCTCAACTTGAGCGACACTGAGTACCACACCACCACAGAAATTGTGCGTATTTTCCAGGCAGAGCAGCTTTGTCCCCGCCACATGCTCATCGCTCTCATCGGCAATATTTGCCAGCACCTCGCGCGGATCAAACGTGCCATCCTCGTTTGTATGCACAACCACGCGTGGCGCGCCGCCGATCGTCGAAGCGCTGCCCTGTTCATTCAAATAAATATGCGACAGATCGCCAACAATAAAGGCCTCCCCACGTCCCACGTGAGCCATCACAGCCGCGGTATTGCCCATACTTCCGCTAGGCACCAGTAGCGCCGCCTCCTTACCCGTCAACTCCGCGGCCATCTCCTGGAGCCGGTTAACCGTAGGATCTTCCCCATACACATCATCCCCCAGTTCCGCGCGATACATCGCCTCGCGCATAGCCTTGCTCGGTAATGTCAGCGTATCGCTACGTAAATCAATAGTCATCTTACTTCTCTGCTTTCTTCCAGTCTGGTCACTATTTTGCCTTGCTCAGGCCTTGCTACAGACAGTATATGTCAGCAATAAGGGGCATGTAAAAGCTGTCGGGCTGCGCAGCAAAGTAGCACGCCCTGGTTAGTGGATGAGGCTGGCTTTCGCCGCCAGCCAGCCTCATCCACTAACCAATCGATAGCTCTTGCGCTTTCGATTGTCTGGGGGTAAAATAAGGTTGGTTCCACCTGTTCGGCGTAGTGGCAGTCATGGGAGGGCAGATTGGTTGTTGTCTAGAAGCCCCGGACCCCTTGACGGAAATGTCCATGAGCCGCCCCCCAAGAAAGGTAGCAGAAAAACAAGTATGACCATTTCTACCCGACCTCGCACGATTGGCGAGTTGCGCGCCAGTGGATATAAAGTTCTCTCAGTCAAAGAAGAGATGCGCAAAAACCTGATTCAGAAGATTCGGGACGGGGAAGACCTGTTTCCTGGTATTGTGGGCTACGAAGATACGGTGATCCCACAGATCGAGAACGCTATTCTCTCTGGACAAGATATCATCTTTTTAGGTGAGCGCGGTCAGGCTAAAACGCGTATGGCCCGCAGTCTGGCCAACTTGCTTGATGACGAGGTGCCGGTAATTACTGGTTGTGAGATTAACGATGATCCCTACGAACCCATTTGCAAAGCTTGTCATGAGAAGGTTGTTGAGCAAGGCGAAAGTGTAGAGATCTCCTGGTTGCCGCGTGAGCGCCGCTATGGCGAGAAGCTGGCTACTCCCGATATTACGATTTCGGACCTGATCGGTGAAGTTGATCCAGTGCGCGTGGCCGAGGGACGTTATCTCTCGGATGAACTGACCATTCACTATGGTATGATACCGCGTACCAATCGCGGTATTTTTTGTATTAACGAATTACCCGATCTGGCTGAGCGCATTCAGGTCGGTTTGCTGAATATTATGGAAGAGCGCGATGTACAGATCCGCGGCTATAAAATTCGCCTGCCGCTCGATGTGTATGTGGTAGCCAGCGCCAACCCCGAAGACTACACTAACCGCGGTCGCATTATCACGCCACTCAAGGACCGTGTGGGTTCGGAGATTCGCACCCACTATCCATATGTCTTGGAGCACGAAATCGGTATTATGGAAAGCGAGAGCACCCACTTCAACAGCGATAACCTGGAAGTAGTTGTACCGCAATTCATGAAAGAAGTGATCGCGCAAATCACGCATCTGGCGCGCAAGAGTAATGAGATCAGCCAGCGCTCTGGTGTCAGCGTGCGCGTTTCGATCTCAAACTACGAGAATGTGCTGAGTAATGCCAGTCGTCGCTCGTTGCGCCTGAAAGAGCGCCAGGTAGCACCGCGTATCAGCGATCTCTCAGCCATCATGGCCTCGACCTGTGGCAAGATCGAACTGGATACTGTGGGCGATGTCAAGGAAGAGCGCATCGTGCAGAAGTTAATTAACAGCGCGATCACCGAGGTTTTTGGCGAATACTTCGAGGCTCGTGAATTTGAGCAATTGATCGCTGGCTTTGAGCGCGGACTGAACGTGCAGGTTGGCGATGAGCAACCCTCCATGGAATATGTCACCCAGCTCTCGCGCGTAGGAGGGCTGAGCAAGGCTGTGGATAAGTTGGACGCGCGCAAGGGTGGTCCAGCTGGTATTGCCTCAGCTGTAGAATTTATTCTGGAAGGTCTGCACCTTAACAGGCGTCTTAATAAGGATGAGGTCAACGGCAAAACCCGCTATCGGCGATAAGGAGCCGCAGCATGTTTAATCGCTTTCGGAAAAATCGCTACGGTTATTCGCGTTGGGATGGTACACAGCGAATTGAGGGTCTGGACGCTGATGATATCCTCAACGCGCTGGCGGATGATTATGTGGAGGATGGCAACCTGCAACAGGCGTTACGTCGTCTCATGCAGGACGGTGTGCGTTCCGATGATGGACGACGAACTATGGGGCTGCGCGAGTTGATGGAGCGTATGCGCAATCAGCGTCAGCAGCAGCTTAATCGCTATAACATGGCCTCAGGCGTCATGGACGATCTGCGCCAGAAGCTTGAAGAGATCAAACAATTGGAGCGTGAGGGCATCCAGCACCGCCTGGATGATCCTGAGCAGACCCAGCAGAATCGGCAAGATTCCTCGCCTGGCGGGGACTCTTCGCAAAACGGCGAGCAGTCTCAAGCTGGGGACGCGGGCGCGCAAGAGTCGCGGGAAGCTGAGTCCGGCGCGCTACCGGAGGAGTATCAAAAGCGCCTCCAGCAATTGCGCGAAAAATATCAGCGTGAACGTCAGGAGCAGGCCGCAGCCGGAGAGGGTCAACAGACCCCGCAGGGCCAACAAGGCCAACAAGGCCAACAAGGTCAATCTGGCCAGGGTTCAGCCCCTGGTCAAACTGCTCAGGCAGGTCAATCTGGTCAAGCGGGTCAGGGTGGCGAGTCGTCCGGCGACGGCGATGGTTTGACGCCAGAGCAAAGGCGCCGGATGCTCGAAATGATCGTGCAGCGTAAGCAGGAGTTTCTGGACCAGTTGCCCCAGGATGTGCCTGGGCAGATCAAGCAGCTCACCGACTACGATTTTATGGATGACCAGGCGCGTGAGAAATTTCAGGAACTTCTGGCCGGTTTACAGCAGCAGATGATGCAGCAGTTTTTCCAGGGTATGCAGCAATCGTTGCAGAATATGACGCCTGAGGATCTGGCCCGTATGCGTGAGATGATTCGCGATCTCAATAAGATGTTGCGCGAGCGCCAGGAGGGTCGGGAGCCGGACTTCGATGCATTTATGCAGAAGTACGGCGACTACTTCCCCGGTGTCAACTCGCTCGACGACCTGATAGAGCAGATGCGTCAGCAACAAGCGGCCATGCAGGGCATCATGGATAATCTGTCGCCTGATCAGCGCCAGGAGCTCACGGACCTCATGGAGCAGTTGATGGGCGATGATCGTATTCGCGTTGACATGATGGAGCTTGCGCAAAATCTCGAAGCGGTCGCGCCGATGGAGAATATGCGCACGCGTTTCCCCTTCCGTGGGGATGAAACCGTGCCTTTCAACGAAGCCATGCGTATGATGGGTCGTCTCCAGCAGATGGAGGGCCTGGAAGATCAGTTCCAGGAGGCCCGGCGCATGGACAATCTGGAAGCCATCAACAGCGATATGGTTAAAGATCTGCTCGGCGATAACGAATATCAATCGGTGGAACAACTCAAAGAGCTAATGCGCACGCTTGAAGAGGCCGGTTATATTCAGAAACATGGCAATCGCTGGGAACTGACCGCGCGCGGCATCCGTAAGATTGGTCAGAAAGCCCTGCAAGACATCTTTAACAAGCTTAAACGCGATGGATTTGGTCGCCATCTGAGTCCTTTCCGCGGGACCGGCGGAGAACGTACAGAGGAGAGCAAAGCGTATCAGTTTGGCGATCCCTTCCTGCTCGATCTGGAGAAAACGCTGATGAATGCCGTCCACCGGCGCGGCGTTGGCACTCCAGTGCATTTACAAAAAGAGGATTTTGAAGTCTACCGTACGGAATTTACCACGCAATCCTCGACAGTATTGATGATCGACTTGAGCATGAGTATGGTCTATAACGGCTGTCAGCAGGCCGCGAAAAAGGTTGCCGTCGCTCTGGAGAGTCTGATCCGCTCGCAGTTCCCGCGCGACAACCTCTTTGTGGTTGGTTTCTCGTATATGGCGCGTGAATTTAAGCCGCAGGAATTGATCGAGATGAGTCGCCACGACAACAGCACTGGTACTAACCTGGCCCATGGCCTGATGTTATCTCGCCAGTTGCTCGCGCGCCAGCACGGCGTGAATAAGCAGATCATCTTAATTACTGATGGTGGCCCGACAATCTGGTACGAGAATGACGAGTGGAACTTTGGCTATCCGCCCAATCCCTACGCTGAACAGCAAGCTTTGCTGGAGGTTCAGCGCTGTACCCGTGACGGCATTACCATCAACACCTTTATGTTGGAAGACGATCAATGGATGGTAGCTTTCGTCAATCAACTTTCCGCCATCAACCATGGTCGAACCTTCTTCGCTGACAAGAACAACCTGGGAGAGTATCTCCTGATTGATTACCTGAATAGCAAACGAAAGCTTATCTCGTAGAGCGTTTTCTTGCTGAGACTGCTCAGCGCTGCGGCGCCTCGCACAGTTTTTTTGCGTGAGCAATATCAGGGCGGATAACTCCCGTGGCAGCGCGACCTGGGAGTTATCCGCCCTGATATTGCTCAACTGAAAGAGCTGGAGCATAGCGTGGCCTGGAAGTTCCTGAGAATACAAAAGATCGTCCCCCAAAATGTTTGAGGATAGTGCGATAGAACTATCATATGCAGAAAAAAGAGATCAATACTTCTACAGAAACGCCTCACGAGGACGTTTCTTGCGCTGATCGGCAGCTCATTGGTCCTCCTGATCAGTCGTTGCCAACGGAGCCTGAGATCCTGGCTATGCTGCAACAACTGGCTGGCGCTGAGAGCCTCACGCTCTTTTTGCGTCTGCGCCAGGAGTTGCTTGAGTGGAATACGCGGGTCAATCTGACCGCGATCACTGATCCTGTGGAAGTGTTGCTCAAGCATTTTCTGGATGCCTTGAGCCTGTTAGAGCTATGCGGCAGTACAGAGGAGGCACGAGTACTTGACATTGGTGCTGGCGCAGGCTTCCCAGGTTTGCCGTTGAAGATCGCCCGTCCGCAGTGGAGTATGGTCTTATTAGAGGCTACTGGCAAGAAGGTCGCGTTCCAGCGCCATAGTATCGCAGCGCTGGGTCTCTCAGCGATTGAAGCTATCCACGGGCGCGCCGAAGAGCTCGCGCATAGCGCTGGCTATCGCGCCTCCTTCGATCTGGTGACTGCGCGCGCTGTGGCCTCGTTGCCTGTGCTGCTTGAATATGCCGCGCCCTTCTGTCGCGTGGGTGGGCAGATTCTCCTGCCCAAAAAGGGCGATCTCGCTGCCGAACTGGAGCAAGGTCAACAAGCCGCGTCAAAGTTAGGCCTCGTCTTCAAGACCGAGCATATCGTAACCTTGCCTGGCCTGGCCGATGGTCGGCGTATCCTCGTGTGGGAGCAAATCGAACCCTGCCCACAGCAGTATCCGCGTAGCGGTTCTGCCATGGCCAAGAGACCTCTAGGGTAGTGCTGCACTGGCCCTGCTCTGCTTGCGCACAAGTAGAGCAGGGCCAGTGCAGCGCCGATTATTTGATAGAATTACGTGGATAGCGCGTGTCGTGTTCGGTCATGGCCAGTAAATCCTGAACCTGGATGGTACGCCCGCGTTGAGGACTGACAGAAACGAGAGAGATAGGTGTTTCGAGGAGTTCTTCGAGGCGCTTCAGGTAGCTTTTGGCAGCGGCAGGAAATTCTTCGTAGGTAGTGACGCCAGTGGTATCACATTGCCAGCCTTCGACCTCTTCGTAGATTGGTTCACAGGCAGCCAGGTCGCTTTGCATCGCCGGGAAATTATGAATGATTTTGCCGCGCAATTGATAGGCGGTACAGATTTTGATCGTCGGCAGAGTATCGAGTACATCCAGCTTGGTGATTACTGCCGAGTTTAACCCGTTCAGTTGCGCGACAAAACGCCCTGCCACCCCATCGAACCACCCACAGCGGCGTTCGCGTCCCGTATTAGTGCCGTATTCGTGGCCAAGATCGCGTAGAAGCTGGCCGTTTTCATCGAATAATTCTGTAGGCATAGGGCCGCTGCCCACGCGTGTAATATAGGCTTTGTAGACGCCAATCACGCGGTCAATAGAGTGGGGAGGCAGGCCAGCGCCGCTGGAAGCATTAGCGGCCATGGTTGAAGACGACGTTACATAGGGATAGGTGCCGAAATCGATATCCAGCAGCGCGCCTTGAGCGCCTTCCAGCACGATCGTTTTGTGCTCAAAGAGTGCTTCATGCAGCATCATCTGGGTATCGCTGATATGTGTACGCAAACGTTGACCATAGCCGAAGTATTCACCGTGGATTTCTTCGAGAGAGAGGGGGCGTTGACCGTAGATCTGGGTAATCATGCGATTCTTTTGCTGGAGGATCGAAGCAAGTTTAGCGCGAAAGGCATCGACATCCAGGAGATCGACCATACGAATGCCAATGCGCGCGTGTTTATCGACGTATGCGGGAGAGATACCGCGTTGTGTGCTGCCGATCTTATCGGCGCCTCTGGCCTCTTCCTCAAGCCGATCCAACAGGAAATGATATGGCATGACAACGTGAGCGCGTTCGCTGATAAACAGGTGGGAGGTATCGATGCCTTGAGCTTGTAACTCCTCCATTTCGGTGAGCAGTCCCTTGGGGTCTACCACGACGCCATTACCAATGACGCAGGTAGTATTGGGAAAGAGAATACCCGAAGGGACGAGACGGAAAGCAAATTCACCTTTTTCGTGGACCACGCGATGACCAGCGTTGCTGCCACCCTGATAACGTACCACAAAATCTGTGCGCATTGACAATTCATCGACGATTTTGCCTTTGCCTTCGTCCCCCCATTGGGCCCCAATGATAGCCAGTACCGACATAGTGTTTGTTCCTTTTCCACCAATTTGCGGTGCGCTCCCGCTTGATAACGAGGAGAGGGAGCGCCATACCAATTGTTTCGCAGCCAATCCCTGGCGGGAGAACGTTTTTATTCAGGAACGTCCCTAACCCGGCGTGCTTATCCTCAGGGCATACTTACCCTGTGAGAAGACATTTGTATAGTGCATATTTAACCACGAGTTAGCTTATCCCACGTATACGCGCTTTGTCAAATTCTTCTATTTGCTTGTTTGCTCGCGTAACTATTGTGTCGGTGCGATAAATTGGAAGCTTTTCAACATAGGTGTAAAATAGGTATTCTGAGCAGTCGCGAAAGAGTCCTGTGGGGCTACGAGTTCAATGACGTAGGCCTGGTTCTGATAGAATGTTGCGTAAATTATCGCCTGAATAATGCTCGGATTTTGTGTATTTATTTGCAGATTCGTTGTTTCACATGTCCAGGTTGAAGTGCTAATCTGTTGCGGTCCTGACTGACAGGCACTGAGCGGCGCGGTCGGCGTAGCATTGTTCAGATTAGCGATTTCTTGTAAATCATTATTAAACACAGTAGTCATGTCAGCGCCGCCTGCAGGCAACTTTACAGCAGCATAGGCAATGTGATCGGGGCTGGTGAATTGCAGTCCTTGATCACTAACCGGTTGTGTTCCCCAACCCTGGTAAACTTCGATCTGGAAGCCCTTTTGCGCGCATTGAGTATCGCACCAGTTAAAGTTAGCGTCAGGCGTGGGAGTGGGGGTTACAGCGATAGTGGGTGTTGGGGACGGAGTAGGAAGAGTCGTAGGGCTGGGGAGAGGGCTTGGAGTCGCTGTAGCCAGGGCGACCGGTGCTGTTTGGGATGGGTTATTGTTGTTGCGCAGTCCAAACAAAATCCCGAAAACGCCAACAGTGATGATCGCGAACACCAGGCAGACAATACCCACAACTATAGCTACATTAACGTGCCTGACCTCTTGTTTAGCTCTGCCAACTCCTGAGCCATAACTCCCTTGAGCGAATTGTCCGTTAGGAAAGCTCATCTGTGTAGGAGGAAAGGTCGAATGAGGATAGTTTCCGCTTAACAATGGCTGTTGTTGTGGCTGAATCTGGCTGCCAAACTGACTGGAGCCTGGATATCTGCCAGCCACCGAACTCTGGTTAAAGCCCTGCTGGGAGTAAGTAGCAGGCGGATAGTTCGCAGCCGTTCCCGGTACAAACGATATAGCCTCCGTCGCGTCCTGGTGGAGACTACTAGCTTGCTGGGGTCCCTGCCGGCGAATAGCCGATTGGTTTGGTCCAGGCACATTTTCAGGGACGAACCCCAGATTGGACTGGTTGGGCAAGAATGCGTTGGTGCGATTACGATGCGCATCGCTGAGCATACCGCTTCTGGGTATGGGAGCCTGCATCATTTCTGTTGGTTGGACTGATACAGTATTTGGTGCTCCGCATTGTCCGCAGAACACCTCATTTTGATCTAACTCATTGCCGCAATTTTGACACTTCATCAAAACCTCCACTTATCGGAGACCCTCGGCCTTCAGGCATGAGGGAAAGAAAATTGCTCCCAAAGGGAAGGCCGTGTTGTCGGAACGGTGCGACCGGGCCGAGTACGGCGCACATAACTAGAGCTGCAGTGAAAGGCTATAGCATAGTATTTGTGCGTATCTGAACGCACCAATCAGTACTCTGTTACTAGCGACCATTATAGCGCATTTGCGTGCTTCTGGCTACTCTGTGGCCTGATCGTCTGATCGTCCAGGGCTTGCCCCTGCTGGGATGGAGCAGGGGGTTACCAGGGAGCGACGGTTCTTTGTTTAGAGTCGCGCCCCGGAGGGAAGATAAGGGGCGGAAAGTGGATATGCGCCAGGCTGCTCAGAGAGCTTGTAGCGACCCGTCGTCTTCTGTTTTGCTCTGTGCGATAGGGATTTTTTGCAAACCTGTTTGCTGGTAATGGTGATACGCGATCAAACCTCTGGCAGAGATGGTATCCTCTTGTCTTGTTTCCGGATTCTCGGCGCTATTTGCTTGTGGCGACTGGCTAAATGGTCCGCTGACGATCAACCAGACCCAGGGGATATCCTCCTCAAGATTGACGCGCCGCATGTTCTTGCGATCCGTAGAACTGGCTAGCGCTGGTCCGTCAGGATGGCTATGGTAGACACCGACCATGCGATCAGGCTGCTCCAGCTCGATAAGCAGTAGTTCAGCGGGATCGAATTCAAAATAGACAGGAGAAGCGGCAATATTGCGCAAAGGAACCGCTTCTTCGACATACCAGTTTCCCTCTTGATCCATCTGCCCCAGCAGCGCGCCGCAGGCCTCGATCCCCTGGCGCCCATGGGCGTCCAGCAGGATCGTTTTCCACGCGGCAGCGCTCAAAAGCAGACTGGCTCTGTGATGAGCGTGTCTCATCCTCGCTCTTTCTCGGCTTTCTCGGCATGATGATGGCGAATCATCTCGATGCAGATGGCCAACGCAATCATCAAAGGCACATCGACATTCTGAGCGATATCAACACCATAACTATCTTCAAAAAGCGAGAGCCTCTTGCTAATCTCGGCCAGCAGATTGCCCTGCTCATCGCTAACGGCAAAGTTCCAGTTCCAGAGATTACCCTGAATGTGGTAGTCCTGGCCATTCTCTAATTGGATTTTAAAACGTTCGCCGAAGAGATGAAGCAGCTTCTCATGTAAGCTGGCCCGGTGCTCGCCATTCTGATAGATTTCGTAATGGGGCGTAAGCGCGATCAATCTTTGTTTGATATGCGCAACCTCGTCATGTGATTGATAATCGGTAACGCTCAAGTTATCGCCAATATGGAAAAATTTGCCTGTAACCTTAAATACTGGCTGGCCACCTTGATCGCGAACAATAAACGCTTCTCGTAGTGTCCACGCACGTTCTTTGATGTGAAACTTCATAATGTTTTTCCTTCCTGTTTTTTATGGATTTACGTGCATCAGGCGCGGAGAAAATCCTCCGCGTTGAAATTGCGTAAATCTCCAATATGCTCTACGTTGATATCGGGCGCGAAGTTGCCAGGCAACGGTACCTGGGCATATTTGCCCTGTTTGACAAAGACAGTCGTTAGCTGCTTCTCCAGCAGGGCCTTGCTCTCAAAGAGAATCTCTGCTTTATCATCGACCATAATATAATGTTCGGCGGGATAGCGTTGAAGAATCTCCTGCAGGTGTTGTTGTTTATGCGTGTATATCAGGACGTGGCCCTCGACTGCTTCGGCCAGATGGCTGTTGACAATTTTCTCGGCCTGGAAATACTGATCGCCGTCTGAGACAATGATCGTCAGACCGAGCGAGCGCAGATAGTGTAGAGTCTCGATCACATGTGGGTAGAGATTTTGAAAGAACGGGTACGTGTCGAAAATAGCATGAACACGTTGATAAGTGGGCGTATTCAACTTGTCTTCCGGCACTTCAGCGCGCAAACGTGTAAGCGCAAGTGGAATATCCACCACGCCCTGTTCGTGACGCACCTGTTCATAGATTTCCCAGAAGCGCCTGGTAAGTTCCTGACCCAGGGCCTCCTGGAGTTGATGATCCAGTTTCTCTTTCACGTCGTCATTTGCCAGCAAAGTGTTATCTACATCTAAAAGAAACGCGAGCCGTGTCATTTTTTATTGCACTCCTCCGGGTTGAGTTAAGTAACTAGATTCGCAGGTATTCAGGGTGCTTACTGGTCTAGTTATTCTAATGCCAGCAATTCTTGAAGCAGAGCCTGGATAGCCCGTTCCTGATCGCGGTAGAATTGCCGCAGACTAATGCCCAGACGCGCCGCGGCTTGTTCGTTTGTAATTCTTCCTTTCAAGAAATAGCGATAATAAAGTATATTATATAATCTCCACTCCAGGGCAGTATCGCTCCTGGCCCCTTCGGTTTTCATGCGTTCAAAAGCCTCTTTCAAGAGTTCCTGGACCAGTAGCCCTTTGCGGTGAGCGGAGTTCTTCGCTATTTCGCTTTGTGAATTGATAGAGGGCCATTCGGCCAGCGGACAGCTTTGCAAGAAGGCCCGATCATCAAGCTTGGTCAGGGCCTCGCGAATGGTTTCCACCGTGATTATCTGTTGGCCAACTTGAAATTTCTCATGCACATGTTTCAGCAGTGTGCTGATGTGTTTTTGAAAAAGAGAACCCTCGCTCAATTCCTCCAGCCTCTGCCTGGGATTTGAGACCTGGCGCATCTCCTGTTTCAATTCGCGCTGTTGCTCTGGCAAAAGCTCGTTCCAGATGCTATGGAAATGAGGAGCCAGTTCATCATAAACGTGCTGAAAGACTTTTTGATAATCAATAGTTGCGTTACCCTCTCCCTGCCTGGCTTTCTCCTCAAACAAATAGTGGCAGGTTACCTGTATAAAAAAAGGATGCCTACCTGCTATCTCGCGAATCCAGTTTGTCTCATTCTCGCTAAAGGGTAAACCCACTCGCTGCGCGGGCACCGTAATCAGTTGTAGGGCTTCTTCTTCGCTCAAAGCACCAATATATCCCGTTTTGAAATTCCCAAAAAATGGCGAGGAAGCAGCTTCAATGGGAGAGATTTGGTGCAGTGGCTTCAGGGAGGCGGTAATATAGGAAACCCAGCCTTTGGTAGATGGAGCGCGCAGAAAAGAAAAAAAAGTTGAACTGAATTGTTGCTCATCCGCCACTTTATCGAACATATCCATAATCAGCACCAGATGATAGCCGGCCTTGTTGAGATCTTGCAAGCTTTTCGTGAAAAGCTCATGCTTCTTATCGCCTGCCTGCGAGAGACTAACTTCCTCAGGCGCCTGTGCTACAATGCGCTTACAGAGATCGTCAAAAAAGTCATCAAGCGTATGCTGCAAATAATCACGCATATCGATATATACAAAAATATGTCGTTGTAAATCCTGCTCTACTCCGAAATGTTGCTGCTGGTCTGCCAACTGCATAGGGCTGAGGATAGAAGATTTGCCTATTTTGCGTGTTCCTACCAGTGAAAAGCACTGCCTCTGCTTGCATGTTGTAAAAATAGCTTGAAGGATTTCAGTTCGCCCAAAAAACATATCTGCATCCCTGACAACCGAATAATCGTAGTAAGGATTATCTGGCATTTTTATCCCCTCTCAATACGTTTAAACAGGGACAAGCCAGAGAGTTCAAGAAGCCCTCTCTCTTTTTCCCATTTTACATTACCTACTTGTCGATTGCATCACTTCCCGAAGGTTAGTATGCTTAAATCTAGCATACGATCGTTCTGCTGCCAGAGAATGTCGTCAGCGTGCCACGCTAATGACCAGGGAAGGGCAAACTGTGCAGAACATAAAAATTGGCAAGATGGCATGCTCACGTCACTTTCTGGCATGCCCTGGCATGGCATTCCTGGCATCATACAACAGAATAAACGTATTATGCCTGGTTGATAGCTTTGAGCAGTAATAAAACGCGAAAATAAAGAGAAAGCAGTAATAATATGGCTTCAGAATCTAAAGAACCTCAGCAGCGGCAGCTTCAGGAGACATTTCGGAAACTCCTTTCAATTGCGCGCCTGGTGATTACTTCTGAATGGAATTATCTCGCCGATGACTGGGTAACCTGTATCGCCGCAGCCGATATAGATGACGATAGCGATATTGAGATTGTAGCTGGCAGCCGCGATGGCTATGTACGTGCATTGACCAGGCAGGGAACAGAGCGTTGGAAAAAGTCTATCGGTTCATGGATTACCTCTATTGCAGTTATTCCCTCACCGTCTGTGCAGGATTTGGGGGAGGATCAACCTGGCAATTTGCCGCAATTGGGCATGCCTTTACTGCATCCTCGTAAAGCTCAGCCACGTATTATCGTCTGCACACGCGATGGACGAGTTTGCGCATTGGATCAGGAAGGGGAACTTTTGAAATGGGGTGAGCTGGCGGAGCGGCAAAAAGGTGGCCAGGCGCTTTACCAGGTTGTTGTACATCCCAGGCATCCTAACGAGGTTATAGTAGGAGGGGAAGATCGTTTTGTGCGCTTGATCGATGCGACGACAGGCCACGAACTAGGAAAATATGCCCTGGATGGATGGGTCTATGGCGTCTGTGTGGCCGATGTAGATGGAGACGGAGAGGAAGAGATTCTAGCTGTAAGCGCGGATAAATATATTCATATCCTGAGTCGTTCCAGTACTCCTACAGGCTCGATTGAATGTATAGAGCGCGGCAAAATTAAACTTGCCTATAAAAGTTACGCTCTGGCAGTAATAGAGCAAGGAGCCTCCAGCAATGACCACGAGCAGCATCCTGCGTCAAGAAAACGGCCTACGATCATTTTTAGCAGCGATAAAGGCAAGGATCTGCGTAGTTGGACCGTTGCCAATCAGGTGCGTGGACAGATGAAGGGCCAGTTAATCTTCAATAAAAAGCTGCCACGGGCACCGCGTCCGTATACTTTGCAAGGCCGCGTTTTGACTATTCATACAGCTGACGTTGATAATGATGGACAACTTGAAATACTCGTCGGTTCAGCAGATCATTTTCTGTCCATCTTTGATCAGCGCGGGCAGACATTGTGGCAACAGGACTTTGGCCACAATATCTACAGCATCTACGCCTGTGACTATGATGACGATGGGATTATCGAGATCATCCTGGGCTTAGGCGATAACAATATCCGTGCTTTTAAAATCGAACTGGACCCGGAGCGTTATGATGCTGATTTGCCGCTTGACGTGGCTTCTAATGGTCAGCCACTCAGTTCTCGCCCCGCTCTTTACTTGCAAATGCAGCAGACTGCAGAGAAATTGCATCGGCAAGGCGTAAAAGAACTACTACCAGCTGGTGATGCCCTGGCTGAATTAATAAATAATTTGGGTTTATTGCAAAATGGGGAAAAGAAGCATAAAAAGGGTGAACTTGCTTTAGCTGAGATGAATTTAAAACACCATCAATATGAAGAAGCTCTATCTCTTTCTTTACGTCTGAAGGAGCAGCGAGTTCAACATTACTGGGACGAGCCATTGACTAATCTGGGCCATATTCGTGATATAGGGTTTGGTGATGTGAAAGGCAACCCGATTGATGAAATCATCATTGGTACAGATGAAGGGGAGTTTATTGCCCTGGATATTAACAACGAAAAGAAAGAATTATGGGCTTCGCGAGGGCAGGCAGGTTCGAGCGTGATCAGTCTGTCTACCAACAATCCGCATCCGGCCAAGGGCTATGAAACTACTCTGGCCGCTCTGGAAAATGGCGAGATCAGCTATATCGATAATGAGGGCCGTGATATCGATCTTCCAGCCCATTTGCTGGAAGCTGGCGAGCGTGTTACCTCACTTTACGTTGAAACATCTTTTGTTGAAGGCGTTCATCAGCTTGCACATATCGCGCTTGGCCTGGAAAGCCAGCAAATTTGCCTCTACAATGCCGTGCAGGGGCAGCGTCAGGTGATGATTCCGACTGCCGCGAACACCGCGATGTTGTATATTGGCGATATCCTTGGTCAGAAGCGGCTGGATATTCTGACCGCGACTGTCGAGCACACTGTAGTGCTTTATACTCAGGATCAGCAGGACCCTGCTCATTACACTGAATGCTGGCACTACCAGACGGAAGATCATATACGTGGTCTCCGTGCTGTTGATATCGATCGTGATGGGCATGTTGAAATCATCATTGGCTCCGAAGATCGCAACCTGTACGTCTTGAATCACCTGGGAGAACTAAAATGGCGTTACTTTATGCCAGATGGAGTTTTTAGCGTAGATGTTTGTAAGCTCAATCATGACGACCAGGAATACGAGATTCTGGCTGGTGTGGACGACGGCTTTATCTACATTTTAAATTCCCAGGGCGATCTTTTGCTGCAAATCCCTGTTGGGGATCGAGTGCGTGTGGTGCGCGCCAAAGATTTGCATCCTCGCGACTCTCAAGATTCCAGGCATCGCTATTTGCCAGATAACATGGTTGAAATAGCAGTAGCCACGGATGACCGTTTGCTGCTCTTCCAGATCCTGCCACTTGCCACTATCCGTGAACTGATCGAACAGAGCTGGTTCTTTGTTGGCAATAATATTGAGCCGCGCGAGCTACTTTATACCTATAGTGACTATCAAAAGCAACCTGACGAGTATGTGCGTGCTTTTGCGATTGAGAGGATTGCCGGACAGAGGACCCATACCGACGAAGATTTTAAACATTTGCGCACGGCTGTGGCAAAAGATCCTTCGCTGCTAGTCGCGCAAAAGCTAGCGAATGCTATTGTCAATCTTTGTCGTACCAGTAGCAATAAGCGTGAGATGCGCCAGAGTCACCAGTTGCTCCAGCAACTGGCCAGAAAACCTCAGCGCGAAACCAGAATTACCATTATCAACGTACTCGATGAACTTGCCCTGGTCAATAAAAGGCTTAGCTTTGAATATCTGAAGCGTTTTCTGCGCAATGAGGATCTCTGGCTGAGGCGTATGGTAATTCGCCAGCTTCACTGCCTTGTCAAGCTTGATCCCGCGCAGGTGTTCTCTATGCTTATGACCAGTACGCGTGACAAAAACCTGTGGATTCTTCAGGAGACCGGGCGTAGCCTGGCTAGTTACTTCGATTATCGGCACGAGCACTCTGCCGCTGCTGATGGGGACAGTGATCCCGCCATCTATCAAGGCAGAACCCTTCTACAGGATCTACATGAACTTCTGAGCACTGCTCTTGATGTTACTATCAGCAAGCAGATAGCCATCTCCTCCAAAGAACCGGCCATTAAACAATTCTTTAGCGCCTATGCCCGCTTCCAGCAGGCCATCTTTACCAGGCTTCCCAGGAGCCGCTTAGATAATTCGCTTGAGAGTCTGCGCCAGGAAGAGAGGTTTAAACTGTTCCAGGAGCAAAAGAAGGGCTACCAGGATGATCTGACTGCCTTTATCAGCGCTTTGCAAGATATGCTACAGATCATGCCACAGATAGAGGATATGCTTGTGGTTTACCAGGAATTGCTCAATGTCCTGCAAGTTACAAGTATTGAGAGTATCGAACAACTCCGGCGCAAAACAGAATCCGCGGAAATGTACGCGTTCAGTCACTTCAAGGATATTGATGCAACCCTTGTTAGAATGCTGGAAGTGGTTGATGAGATCAAGCGTTACCGTAAACGCCAGGCCCTGGGCGATCAGGCCGCTACTTTACTTGTAGCCATCAATCTGCTGAGCCAGATCAGGCAGCAATATATCGAAGGCAGGTCAGTTCATTCCACACAAGAGTTACTGCCAGAAGATGCGCTGTTTCGCATAGCCTTGCAGCAATGGTACGCGCTTCTCCAAAAGGAACTTCGCAAGCTCAGCGGAGCGGCCAGGCTCTCGATCGAACTTGTGCCTAATGAGGTGCAGCGCGATGAGACGGTGGAACTCTCTTTTAATCTGACCAATACAGGGAAAAGCGCTGCCGATGCAGTTCGTGTGACTATTCCTGAGCGTTCCAGCGACTATGAAGTTATTGGTTCTGTCGAGCGCACGCTGCCAGAAGTATCCACCTTGCGCGCTCAGACAGTCAGCTTTATTCTCAAGCCACTGGCGGAGAGCTTCCGCCTATCCACAGAGGTGACTTATAATGATGCTGAAAAGCGTGATCGAGTTCAGAGGCAGCCACATTACATTAATCTGAAACCTGTGCGTGCCGAATTCAAGACGATTGTGAATCCCTATCATGGTGGCACTCCGACCAGCGACTCTAAAATGTTTTATGGCCGCGAAGAGGATCTGAATTCCTTGAGAGACATTCTTGGCAGCACCAATGCCAGGGCTAACCGGGTGATCTTGCTGATCGGCCAGCGTCGTTCTGGCAAGACAAGCCTGATCTATCAGCTGGCCAATCAACTCCAGATGCATATTGCTGTCCACATCGACCTGCAAGACCTGGCTATGTCTAATGGCGCAGCCGAGCTCTTCTCTAACTTTGCCTTAAAGATTCAAGAGGCTATGTTTCTCAGGGGTTTTACTCCTCCTCCACTCAATGAGTTTAATTTTCGCGAAAACTCCACTCAGACCTTCGATCGCTACTTAAAGTTAAGCACTCAGCAACTTGGAGGTCAGCGGCTCATTCTTCTTTTCGATGAGTTTGAGGTTTTTAACGAATTAATTCAACAAAAGCGGCTTGATGAAAATTTTCTGCATTACTTACGGAGCTTAATGCAGCACCGCCTGGGAGTCAATTTTCTCCTTGCGGGGGCGCCCCATGTCTTGCTTTATGATATAAACAACCGCTCTGCCCTTCTTAATATCGCGCAAAAGCATCACCTCTCCAGGCTTAAAGAGGAGGAGGCAGCCCATTTAATTACAGATCCTGTGCAAAATCTGGTCTATGATCCTCAGGCTCTGGAACTCATCCATCAACTGACAGGGGACCAACCGTACCTGATTCACCTGCTATGTGAAGAACTGATTTATTACTGCAATAAATATAAAAAGAACTATGCCAATACCAACGACATCAATAAAATTGTTGATAAAGTCCTGGAACGCGGCGACAACTACTTCTGGATGATCTGGAAGCTGGCCTCCTCGCGCGAGGAGCGTCTCATCCTTACTTTGCTGGCTGGGGAAGCAGATGCAGGGCAGGGTGGAATCTTCTCTCTGGTTGACCTGAAAAAAGCCTTTGATGATTTAAATTGCTCCTGTGATGCAGAGAAAATGCGCCAGGCGCTAAGTCATCTTCAGCAGGAAGAGATCATTGAAGGAGACAATGACGGTCAGATTTTTAGCATTCCTGTTGACCTGATCCGTATCTGGCTGTGTCAGCATACCACCCCGGAGCGTATCGCGCGCGACGAGTTTCTCACGGGAGAATAATGCTCTACGATTTTGCTTTGCCGGGGAAGTCATTTTAAGATGCTATTGTCGAATAGTGCCAAAGTTTCTCAGGAAAGAGGAAAGAACGTATGTTTCCAGCTGAACTTACTACCTTTCTGTTGTCAATTGGAGGCATTATCCTGGTTGATCTCATTCTGAGTGGGGATAATGCGCTGGTCATTGGAGCTACAGCTGCTCGTATTTCTCAACGCAGGCAGCGCTGGCTAGCTTTGATTCTCGGTGGTCTGGGAGCTGTCTTGATGCGTGTCTTCTTTACCATCTCGACAACTTTTCTGCTTGGTATACCTTATTTGCAGGCAGTAGGGGGCTTACTGGTACTGGTTATTGCTATCCGTTTGCTTTTCGATAACCAGGCAGAGGTCAGTTCAAGCTCTGAGAATCCAGACTCATTCCCCGCGGGCAGCGCAGAACAACTCCCTCTGCTGGTCAGGCGCTTCTCTAACTGGGCTGGTCGCCGCAAAGCAAAGCGGGCATCCACGCGCAACTGGGATTTCTGGCTGGCCATTGGGACCATTACCATTGCCGATATTACGATGAGTCTTGACAATATTGTGGCGATCGGCGCGCTAGCTCATCAGCAGGTTGTGCCTCTGGTCATTGGTCTTTCCTTTAGCATTGCCTTACTTATTATCGGCAGTGCTCTGGTCTCCGAACTGATGAACCGCATTCCCGGGCTAATTATTATTGCCAGCTTCATTCTGGCGTGGGTCTCCGCTGACCTTGTCTGGAATGATGCGCACAGTTTGCCGTTCATCCAGAATAATCCTGCCTTTCACTTTGCCCTAATCATATGCTTCTTTGTTGTTGTCCTTGTGGTTACTTTGATCACCAGAGTGCGACGCTTCCGTGTTGCCACAAAATCTAGTGTCTAAAGTGCCTTGCTTTCCAGGTGCTCCAGTACAACATCAGCTGTTGCTTTGACGCGCAGGCGGCATGCATGTGTTTCGCTGGCATCGAAAGTCTGATGCTCACTCAATTTATTAGAAGGATAGCCTCCACCGCAAAACACAAAGTATTCACAGGTCTGTAGACAGCGCGAGACGCCGCGTTGAATGGCTGCCTGGACCTGCAGGCACTTCTGGCTGGCCAGCACCTGTTCCAGTGTGTGGGTAAAGACGTTGCCAAATTGAAAGGCACCCTGTTCAGGAAAGGCCATAGTTAACATTTCAGGCGAGAATGTCGATACATTGCCATCGCAATCAAAGCTGAAAATAGCTCCAGGGATATTGGTCTGGGATCTGGCCCAGAGTTTGCCGAATTGGATACGCTCCCTGATTGTTTCAAACTCGCGGATCTTCAGCGGTTCACCTGCTTGCGTATTACAGGCGAAGATCTCCCGCAAGAAGAGTTGATAGCGCGCTACATTCTCTGCGCTATAAAGAGAGGAGGTAAGATGTATGCCCTCCTGCTCTTCCGCGTTGAAACACAGGCGCCGCGGGCGTAAGTCGCTAAAAAAGCGCCATATTTCTTGCGCAAAAGGTAGAGAGTGCTGGGTGACAACCGCGATGACTGCAAATGGGATCGCGTTCTGTTGGAGCAGGCGTACTCCGCGCATGGTATGCTCGAATGTACCGGCTCCCCCGCGGTCTACCCGGCTGGCATTATGCACAAACTGAGGACCATCCAGGCTGACGCCGATTTGTATGTGCTGGCGCTGAAAGAAATCGCACCATTCCTGGGTGATCAAAGTGGCATTTGTCTGAATATGATGCTCGATCCGCACTCCTCGCGTATTCTGCTCTTGCAAACAATGCAACGCTTGCTCATAAAAGCGCACCGGAAGGATGAGAGGCTCTCCCGCGTGCCAGACGATGCTAATAGACTCTCCGACAAACGGCGACGCAAACAATGCTTCTCCAATACGAGCCACTGTGCGCATATTGATCCGTTTTTTGAGCGTACGTTCCGGCAGATAGCAGTAACTACAGTTGATGTTACACTGAGAAGTTGGTTGGATAATGACGAGTTGGGTTGCTACCATGCTAGCGCTCCTCGCTATAAAGGGCCGGGCCTGACTTAACACATTCGCGTAATCAACATTGCTGGCACTACTGCGCAAGGCGTAAGATCTTACCCTTACTGAGTATTCCACCCTGATTTGTCCCATTGATCAAAATCGTCAAAAGCATCTTCTTTGACCCATTCATTAATGACCCATTCATTAATGGTAGTATCCCAAATTTCATCTGTAATCACTTTGCTCATCAATTCCATCTGCATGTGCCTTAGCCCCACTGCATCAACGCTCAAAGCATTTTCGCAGACATACATGGAGTTGTGCTTCTCTCCGCTCTCCATGCGTTGCCTGATACACAGAATACGCTCCCACATGGCGAGCGTGGGTATATTCTGCCGCGCTTTACTCATGCGTCTGTTCCTTTCATTGCATCCAGGGTTTTCTGTACAGCGCTCTATTTGACTGGCATTCTCTATTAAGAAAATAAATTCTATAAGAGATACCTGAGGGAGAACAATCAACCGCCCCCTTTTCGATTAAAGAAGGAGTTAAATTGCATCCATCCATTACAATAGATAATATATAGTATATGATACCCTTCTTTTGGTTTTTTAGCCATTCTTTAAAATTCTGTGCGAGGCGTTGCGGGTGCCGAATAGTTCAAGCACTTTCAAGATCGCTAAGATTTTGTTAGAATAAAGATATTCAGTTTTCTCAAGCATGCAACGTTTTTAAGAAGAAGCAGCAGCAGAATTATGAAAGTCAAATTTCGCAGTAAAGACTTTGCCAGCATCACCGGGGTTGGTTTTGGTTTTAATAATATGCGCCCTATGGCCTCTTCCTGGCACTATCAGGGCCGCATTAAGCATAGCCATTGGCAGGGAACGTTTACCTGTCAATGGGATGGACCAGAAGTGCAATGGATAGTGCAGGGAGATGAGCGCCTGTTCGCGCTAGCGGCAGCTCTCAAGGGAAAGGGATTGAAGGTTGAAGTGATGCAGGATAGTGAAGAGAAAGAAGTGTAGTTCATGACGAATAATCTATTAGTGCCCGGACGTATTTTGCTCTTGATGTCCCCTGCCACCTACCGAGCAGGCGCTTTTTTAAACGCGGCTCGTGGTCTCGAACTGGAAGTGGTGGTAGGTATTGATCTGCCAGAGACGCTTTCTGACTACTGGCATGTGCCACTGGGCCTGGACTTTACTGACCCGGTTGCTTCTCTGGCGACCATTGTAGAATATGCCAGCGAGCATCCCCTGGCGGCGCTTCTTTCAATCGACGATAGCGCCAGCGAATTGGCTGCGCGCGCCTGCGCTAGGCTCGGATTGCCGCACAATTCGCCTCATGCCGCGGAGGCCGCGCGTGATAAGCTACTGATGCGTACGTTGATGGAGCGTGGTGGAGCTCCCTGCCCGGTTTTTCGCCCGTTCGCCCTTAGCGCTGACCCGCACTGGATTGCTACGCAGGTTAACTATCCCTGTGTTGTCAAGCCGTTGCGCCTCTCTGGCAGCCGTGGCGTCATCCGTGCCAACGATCATAGCGAATTTGTCGCCGCGTTTACACGCTTGAAGCGTTTGTTGCTTGTTGAAGGCAACTCGGAGCTGGAAACATCGATCCTTGTAGAGGACTTTATCCCTGGCTGCGAGGTCGCGTTGGAGGGTATTCTAACGCGTGGTGAACTGAAAGTGCTGGCGCTTTTCGATAAGCCTGATCCCCTGGATGGCCCTTTCTTTGAAGAGACCATTTACATTACGCCCTCGCGGCTGGCGCAGGATATACAGCAGGAGATCGCGCGCTGTGTTTCTATAGCTTCCGCTGCGCTCGGTTTGCGTGAAGGGCCGGTGCATGCCGAGTTACGTGTCAATGAGCGTGGACCATGGATGCTGGAGATCGCGGGACGCTCGATCGGTGGTCTTTGCTCGACGGTGCTAGAATTTAGCTCGGGCATGTGCCTCGAAGAACTTATCCTGCGCCACGCTCTTGGCGAGGAACTTGGTAATGTCGAACGTGAGAACGCAGCTGCAGGAGTCATGATGATTCCCATTCCCGCCGCTGGCCTGCTTAAAAACATTCGCGGTGTGGAGGATGCTCAACGGGTGCCACTGGTCACTGGAGTTGAGATTACTGCCAAAATCAACTATTCCCTGGTCCCCCTACCCGAAGGAGCCAGCTATCTTGGCTTTATCTTCGCGCGCGGAGACACGCCAGCGGCTGTTGAGTCTGCCATTCGCCAGGCGCATCATCTACTGCGCTTCGAGATCAGACCAGAATTGCCGATGCTGCGTCCCGTGGGATAAGGCAGGCTCTGCTTTTAAGCCGTTGCTTTTTGTGCTTCTTGCCTTGCTGCTCAGCGTAGAGGGCCCCTTTTCTGCGTTTCCACCTGCTCACCTTTAAAAACAAGCCTGTTTAAGGCTTCACGGGAAAATCATCCTGAAGGTACTATTTTCAGCCTTCATAGTCCACGCAAATTTGCTGGTGTGTTACACTGCGCAATAATAAATATATGACAAAGCATTGTGGATGTGGAGGGAGCGTTTATCTATGCACAGAATTTGCTGGTATTTGCAGGCTTTACTGCTTTTATTTGCGCTAATGGGATGTGGAATAGTCGATGGGAGCCGAAGGCAGATGGCAGCAAGTCCGCAATCTCCATCGCCATACGCAACGAAGGTAGATGGAAGTCTTGTTGAGTTAGTCCAGCCTACACCCGATCCACTAGCGACTCCTCGTAGTGCCAACGGTAGCCATCATCCCGCGTCCAGGCACAACACCAGTCCGGCGCTGGCGCAGGCGAATATGGAACGGCAGTTACAGGGACAACTCCTTGTCTTGATTAACCAGGATCGCACGAGCCAGGGGCTAAATGCTTACATGCTAAACCGCGCAATGTCCGCTGGCGCGCGGCTGCATAGCCAGAGGATGGCCAGTTGCGGCATGAGCCATCAATGTCCCGGTGAGGATGAACCCTGCAAGCGCATGAGCCATGAGGGCATCTCATGGACGAACTGTGGCGAGAACGTTGGGTATACCTCGGCTATGACATGGGCGGGAGTAAGGCAGATCGAGCAAAATATGCTGGCCGAGCAGCCCCCGGACGACGGGCACCGTCTTAATTTGCTCAATTCCTCTTATAATCGTGTTGGTGTTGGCATCTATGTTGATGCGCAAGGCATCGTCTGGGTCACTGAAGATTTCGCGGGCTGAGCATGTATCTGTTCATTAGCTGTGAATGGAGCAGAGCCTACATTTGCTGCTCCATTCACAGACATGCTTAAGAACCGATCAGCAAGACAGCTTTCCCGGTAATCTTGCGAGCCAGCATATCGTTGAGTGCATCAGCGGTTCGCTCCAGCGGATACGTGGCAGAAATATGTGGGCGAATTTTCCCTGCCTGATACCAGGCTAGTAACTCGCGCAAGTGTTCCTGATTGCGTTGTGGATCGCGCGAGGTAAATGAACCCCAGAAGACTCCGACGATGGAACAGCCTTTGAGTAGAGTCAGATTTAAAGGGATGCGTGGGATATCGCCTGCCGCGAAGCCAATGACCAGATAGCGGCCTTCCCAGGCCATGCCCCGCAAAGCAGTCTCTGAATAATTGCCGCCAACCGGATCATAGACCACATCAACGCCCTTGCCAGCGGTCAGCGCTTTAATACGCTCCTTGAGATCTTCGCTGGCATAATTGATGCACTCGTCCGCGCCATGTTCCTGGCAAACAGCAAGCTTCTCCGCGCTGGAGGCTGCGGCGATAACGCGCGCGCCCAGCGCTTTCCCCAATTCCACAGCCGCCAGACCAACGCCCCCAGCGGCACCCAGGACGAGAAGCGTCTCTCCTGGCTGAAGTTTCGCGCGATCTTTGAGAGCGTAGTGCGAGGTGCCGTAGACCATGACAAAAGCCGAGGCAGTAGCGAAATCCATCTCTGCGGGGAAGGGAATGAGCGTTTTTGCCTCAGCCAATACTTCCTCAGCAAAGCCGCCCCAGCCAGTGAACGCAATCACTCGGTCGCCGACCGAGACACCTTTCACCCCTTCACCGATAGCCTTCACAGTGCCCGCGACCTCGCCACCTGGCGAGAAAGGCGGGGCTGGTTTGAACTGATATTTGCCTTCAATAATCAAGGTATCTGGAAAATTGACCCCACAGGCCTTGACAGCGACAACGACTTGTCCTGGCCTGGCTTTGAGCGCCTCAACCTCTTCGATGACCAGGCGCTCCGGGGGACCATACTCTTTGCAGATCACAGCTCTCATAGTGAAACCTCCGCGTAGTTGGCTGGCATAGCACATTAAAGGACTATCACCAGTATATCAGAAAAAGAGTTGAGATTTGAGGCTCCGGCATTTCGGCATCCTCAAATCTCCTCCCGTAATTCTCTCCCATATATTGCGCGGCAGGATTGGTATGCTGAATTACAGCAGAACACTGCGCCAGTGTTTTATGAGCAAGTCGGACCCAACTGGTCCGCAGTAGGCTCTGCTCAGCAGAACCATGACTCGCTCAGATGGGGCAGAACTTTGCCCTGGCCATAGCGCTTGCGCGCGCGCGCTGTGTTCGCCAGGCGTCCACAGGCTTGCAAGGCCAGCGCCTTGATCTGGAAGAACGTCACGACTGGTTGCTGACGAGAGACTTGTGCCTGCTCTACCAGCGCGGCGATCTCCCGCTGTAGACTATCCATACGCGGATCGGGATGGCGCCAGCGATATGTATAGGCCGCGGCATCCAGTTCGCCTAGCCAGGGTTTTTCCTCCGGGGTTTCCAGCAGGGATGAGCCGGGCGGCAGGAGCAGGCGAATGCTAAAGTGAACGGGGTCCACGTGCTCGATCAGATGGTGCTCTTCAAAAAATGTCAGCAGATCAAGATAGCTCTCCAGCGTCTCCCAGGGTGAAAAGGGCAAGAGTGACGGGCGCAAGGGAATACCAGCCTCGGCCATCAGAGCAAAGGCGCGAACCACATCGTCCCGGCTATGATCCTTGGCCAGGTGCATCAGGACATCGCCATTAAGCGATTCTACCGCTGAAACTACGAACGCGCAGCCCAGCTCACGCAATTCTGGCAGGAGTCGTTGGTGCATGAGCAAATGCTCGATTTTAATCGTCGCATCAAAGGTTAGCGTGGGAAATTCCTGATGCAGAGCTCGGACAATCCTCATAGCATGAGTTGGTCCGTTGAAGAAATCGGGATCGCCAAAAGTGATATGGCGCGCGCCCTGAGCGACTTGCGCGCGTATGTCACTTAGCACAATCTCAGCCGGAAACGCGAAGAAGCGTCCATGATAAACAGGTGTAATCGGACAATGACGGCAGGTGTGTTTGCAGCCACGAGTGGTCTCGCTGTAACCGGCCAGAACCGCTTCTCCGTCCATTTCTAGATGGGCATAGCGCGCGAGAGTTGGCAGGCGCGCGCGATCAGGAAGCACGACAGGCGCGCGCTGCATCCATGGGCCGCTTTCTCGCCAGCGCGTCTTAACGCCTGGGGTGCTCGGTTGCGCATCCCCTCGTTCCAGAGCGTTGATCAATGCCAGCAGAGGCTCTTCGTATTCGCCGCCAATGGCCGCGTCGATGATGGTATTCTGGAGCAGATAGTCCGCGTTTAGCAGCGCGTAGAGGCCATAGAGGCAGATAAAGGCCTGGGGATTGCGCTCGCGTATGCGCCTGGCCACTTGCTCACCCAGGCGCAAAGCCGTGTGCATAGGCACGGAAAGCGCGACGAAGCGCGCGCCTGCGATAGCCTCGTCGTTTAACGTCTCAAGAGCCGTATCTACGGGCAACGGGAGATATCCTGCCCGGTTGAGTAGACTTTGCAATGTGGCCAGGTGAAGCGGCTGATGCCCCAGTTCATAGCATGAGATGAGCAGGATCTCTCCAGATAATCTCATTTTTTGCGCTGTGCTCCGCCTCCGCCTCCGCCACCCTTGCTTTGTTGGCCTGCTCCCACTTCTTCGGGACTCCATCCTTCGGGCATTTGCGCGTCTGCCCCAAAGAAAAACTCTTCCATCTGCTCGCGTAGCACCTTGCGCGCTTCAGGATCGGCCATGTTGAGGCCGTAATGATTAATAATCAGTGTGCTCTGCGCCGGCCACATATTATAGGCCTCTTGTGAGATGTGTTCATAGATGCGCTTGCCCAATTCGCCAGGGAAAGGCGGTTTTTCCAGACCAGGCAGTTCTCGTCCAATTTTGACACATTGTACCATGCGTGCCATTCTATCTTACCTTTCTCGCTCTTGCAGCATCCTCAAACCGTATCGTCTCTAATCCGCGCAAGATTGCTCGCGCCTCGAGGCATGCTAGAGAGAAAAACAAAACGATCAGGTGATTTACACTTTGTGCTAAGAAAAAAGGAAATCCTTCTCCAACCACAAAACACATACACCAGTCCCGGCCAGTTCTTCGCGCCCGGGATTGTCATTATTATACACCAATTTGCCCACGAAGCCATCCCATCTAACAGAAAAACAGGACCATGTCATCAGGCAAACCCTAAACGCTGATTATCAGCGCTTTTAACACTGGTTTAATCTGTCTTAACCTGCCCTTGATGTTTATTTCATATCCGCCTTTTATACTCCTTCTATGCTTTTGCGGAGCATCAGAACGGAGGAATGCCTGGCTTGAGGGAGGCAATATGAGGAATCCAAGGGTACATCAGGGAAATTTAACCCTGGCCATACTTGCATTGATCGTTCTGCTACTTTATTTCTGCCTATTTATGAGCGGAAGCTGACAGGCACAGAGGTGGTAAGTGGCGCGTTGGGGAATGCTTGCTTGCTTGCGGTCTACGCTTCACGATTACAAGTGTGGGCAGAGGGAGATACTTGTGATTACGCGTCCTGATATAGTGCTGCTCATCCTTGATACACAACGAGCCGATCGCCTCTCTTGCTACGGATATCCGCTCGAAACATCGCCTCAGCTTGACGAATTTGCTACAGACTCCACGCTTTTTCGTGGTGCAATCGCGCCAGCTAACTGGACAATTCCTTCTCATACCTCGATGTTTACTGGAATTTATCCTTCTAGCCATGGAACGCTGCATGCCTCTTCGGTTGTGCCAGCTACTCTGCCAGTGCTGGCCGAACGCTTGCGCGATAGTGGCTATTTTACAGCGGCTTTCTGCAATAATCCATTAGTCGGGGTAATCAATAACGGGTTACGCCGGGGCTTTTTGGATTTTTTTAACTATAGCGGTCTTCTGACCTCGCGCCCCAATCAGGCAGGTGTCTACACGAATCTGTTTGATCGTGCCCGGCAACGCTTCAAACGTGGGGTGGCGAATATGATCACCGCGATGCAAGATATCTTTGCTCGCTCTGATGCGCTTCTGGACCTCTCTTTTTCGCCGCTGATGGTTCCCCTGTGGCAGACTGCGCTGAGCTTTAAGGGCAATACGGTGCGTTCGCTTAATGATGCTGCCCGCTTGCATGTTGAGCGCAAGGGTGTAGAGAAGAATCAGCCGATTTTTAGCTTCATCAATTTGATGGAGACGCATATGCCGTACCATCCGCCTCTGCGGCTGGTTGAAAGATTTGTACCATATCTGCAGCACGATAAAGCGGCGCGCCGTTATTTGCGCCATTTTAACAGCGATGTTTTCGGCTGGTTAGCTCCTCTGAGCAGTTCGCTTGACGAAAAGAGCCGGCGCACGCTTGATGGAATGTATTGTGCAGAGGTGGCAAATCTGGATGAGTTGGTCGGTGAATTTTTGCGGAAACTGCGCGCCAGTGGACGGCTCGATCAGACCCTGGTGCTTGTTACAGCCGATCACGGTGAGCATCTGGGTGAGAAGCAATTTGTGGGTCATGGCCTGTCGGTTTATGATGAACTGATTCACTCTCCCTTGCTGATTCGTGATCCGACTGGAGATCTGGCGCGTGGCACGACAGTCGAGATGTTTGTTTCAACGCGGCGCATTTTTCACACCATCCTGGAGGCAACCGGTCTGGCCAGCGCGGACGAACGGAACCTGACTCTAGCGCAAAGCTCTGCCAGTGATCCCGATGGAGGTGTAGTCTTTTCCGAAGGTATTCCAGCGGCGAATACGCTTAGTCTGTTACAGAGGCGTGCTCCCCACTTGATCCGCGAGCGTGGTTGTGACCTGGTGCGCCGCGCGGTCTACCACGATAAATATAAGCTGATTAAGACCGGTGAGCATCAATTGGAGCTATATGATGTGTTAGCAGATCCTCTTGAAGAGACCAATTTGCGCGACCTCTTGCCAGAGCAAGTCGAGATGTTGGAGGAGCAGTTGACGGCTTTCGTCAATCACGTTGCCAGTCCTGGACAACCAATCCAGCCTGCACCTGGTTATGATGATCCTCAAGTACGTCGCCGCTTGCATGATCTGGGGTATCTAGAGTAAGATTCTCTAAAATACGTAATCGAGGGTTGTATATGTATCCACCATTTCCACCAGGTTTTCAACTGGGACCACTAAGTATACACTGGTACGGCATCATTATGGTTACAGCCATTTTTGCTGGCGCGCTGCTCGCCAGTCGCTATGTGGCTCGCCACGGTCAAGATGGTAGTATTATCTGGAACCTGTTGCTCTGGATAGTGATTCCCGCGATAATTGGCGCGCGGCTCTATTATGTCTTTATCCAGTCACCACGCGGTCCTGATGGGCTGGGCCACTATCTGGCGAACCCACTGGAAATTCTGGCGATCTGGCAGGGAGGAATTCATATTTACGGAGCCTTGATCGGTGGGGGAATTGCGCTCCTGATTTACGCGGCTGTCAAAAAGCTTCCGGTGTTAATCTATCTGGATGCGGCTGCTCTGGTCCTACTGTTAAGCCAGTCAATCGGGCGTCTCGGCAACTTTATGAATCAGGAATTGTACGGCCCGCCAACGACCCTGCTCTGGGGTCTGCGCATCGATCCTCAATATCGTATCGCGCCCTACAATAATCTCGTGCTGTATCCCACAAGCGTGCGCTTTCAGCCGCTTTTTCTCTATGAAATAATCTGGAATATGATCGGCTTTGCGCTCATCTTCTGGCTTTCACGCCGACTGGAAAAGAGGTTGCGCGACGGTGATATTCTGCTGATGTATCTTATCTGGTACCCGCTGGGGCGCTTCTTTCTTGAATTTTTGCGCACTGACTCCTGGTTTTTCCCTGGCACCCCCTTCGATCTTGTTCATCTCCTTTCGGTTATTGTTATTCTTACCTGCATCATCCTGCTGGTCACGCGCCGTCTATCTCGGCTAGTGGTAAGTACAAATGAAGCGGTAAGTGCGGAAGCTCCATTGGAGGAGCAAGAGACCGTGGTTGGTGGGGGAATCAATATGATGGAAGAATACACCTTTTTACGGAGAAGCGAGCGACCCGCTGCCAAAGAAGAGCTAGAGGAAGAGCTAGAGGATGAAAGCGAAGGTACTGAGGATATTGAAGAGGGTGAGGCATGGAACGGGACAAACGCTGGCGCGGAGCTACTGATCCTGGAAAGCATGGCAGGGACTGAGGAGGAGACAGCAATGGAAGAGGAGGGTGAGGAAGGTCTGGAAGAAGAGGAAGCAGAAGGCATGGAAGCAGAAGAGGATGAAGAGGAGAGTGAGGATGAAGAGGAGAGCGCGGATGAAAGTGAAGAAGAGAATGATGAAGCCGAAGAAGAGGGCGAAGAGGGAGTAGAGGAAGAAGAGGCTGAGGAAGCTGAGACAGAGAGTGAAGAAGCGAGCGCTGACGTTGAAGGCAATACTGGCGAGGAGGAAGGTTCAGAGGAGGAAGGAGAGGCAGACGAGGTAGGTGCGCAAGATGCTGAGGCTGAGGATGCGGCAGATTGTGCAGAAGATGACGCGGAAGGTTCTGATGATGGGGATGCAGGCGATTCTTCGGGTGAATAAAGGATAAGGATAAAGCTATCTCATGGCAATCAAACCTCGTCTCTTGATTATCGGGCTGGATTGTGCTGAGCCATCGCTGGTGTTCGATGCCTGGCAGGCCGATCTACCTAATCTGGCGCGCTTGATGCGCGAGGGCTGTTATGGCGTATTGGAGAGCTGTATTCCAGCTATCACCGTGCCTGCCTGGAGTTGTATGACCAGTGGACGTGATCCAGGCGAGTTGGGGATCTATGGCTTTCGCAACCGCGGCGACCGTAGTTATCAGCGCATGGTAGTTGCGGATGGCCGGGCGGTTAAAGTGCCGCGTCTATGGAATATCCTGGGGGACGCAGGTTGGGGGGTAGCGGTGCTAGGAGTGCCAGGAACCTTTCCGCCTCAAGCGGTGAATGGTGTGCTGGCCTCCTGTTTTCTCGCGCCGAATACCAGTGTCCAATATACATCTCCACCTGAACTGGCAGAGCGCATTCAGTCCTGGGTTGGTAATTATTTGCTTGACGTGCCAGACTTCCGTTCTGAGGATAAGGCCCGTATTCTGCGCGATATTTATACGCTATGCACTCAGCGTTTTGCTGTGGCGCGCCATATGCTGAGCGAATACTCGCCAGATCTGTTGATGATGGTAGAGATGGGGGTAGACCGCATTCATCACGCCCTCTGGAAACATATGGATGCCAGTCACCCGCTGTATGTTCCTGGCTCATCTTTCGCGGAAGCTATCCATGATTATTACTGTCATGTGGATGGGCAGATTGGAGAACTGCTGGCCAGTTGCGATGAACAGACCGCGGTGCTGGTGGTCTCGGATCACGGTGCGCGGCCACTTATGGGTGGTGTTTGTCTCAATCAGTGGTTGCTCCAGGAGGGCTATCTGGTTTTGCGAGAGACCCCGACTGTTCCCATGGGATTGGACGAGGCGCAGGTGGACTGGAGTCGTACCAGGGCGTGGGGAGCAGGTGGCTACTATGGGCGTGTTTTCCTCAATGTGCGCGGGCGTGAAGCGGAAGGTACTATTTCTCCATCTACTTACGAAGCTGAGCGCCAGGAACTGGCCGCAAGGCTACGCGCCATGCCTGGTCCCAACGGTCAGCCTCTAGGCAATCGTGTTTTTTTACCCCAACAAGTTTACCGCAGTGTACGCGGCGTAGCGCCAGATCTCATCGTCTATCTAGGCGATCTGGCCTGGAGAGCTGTCGGCAAGGTCGGCGGCGAACTCTACACCCAGGAGAATGATACCGGCCCGGATGACGCCAATCACGCTCAGTACGGCCTGATGATCTTTCACGATCCCCAACAACCCGCCAACGGACGCCAGCTTACAGACGCGCAGATCTACGATATCCTTCCCAGCTTGCTGAGTAGATATAGCATCACGCCCCCGGCAGGATTGCGAGGCAAGGTACTGAATTTGGGGTAAGACGCGTCCTGGCATGTACGGAATATCTTTAACCAGAGATCGAGACAACCTCAAAAAAATCAACCCCTCATAAGATATCAGGCGCTACCTGAGGAGATATCAGGTTATTACTTGAATCGCTAACTCTCTCTTTTCAGGTATGATAATTTTCAGATGCATTCCCATCGATGGGTGTGTTTCTCATGCTCTCTTGCCGCATAGGCAAGATGTTGCGTGACGCGGGAGGAGCGTGTACAAGCCTGGCAGCGACGGACACGCTCTCCCACTTACCGATGTCTGAGTGACATCTGGCAATTCAGTATATCGTGCCTGTTTGCTGGTGGCAAGAGCTCGCAGCGGCTGCTTTGCTGCGCTCAAATCCATACCAGGCTGTGTAGGAGATACTGTCGTGCCAGGTCTTCTCAGTTGTGACAGGAGGCAAAGGCTATGGCAATTCAACCCAAAGCACCAGTAGTCCAGCAACATACCAGCGCTCTGCAACGTCGCTATCGCGTACTCGCTGTCGTCAAACAAGAGGCAATCACACGCGTTGAGAAGCCTCTGGAAGACTCCCTTTTCGTCTGGCCCCATTTGCTTGTTCGCGAGTTTTTTGCCGCTACTATTGTCACTGTAATGATTACACTTCTCTCTCTAAGCATTAATGCTCCCCTTAACATACCAGCCGACGCTAATAGCACACCAGCGTCGGCCAAGGCGCCCTGGTACTTTCTGGGTATGCAAGAACTTCTCCATTACTTTCAGCCAGTCGCGGGTATGCTTGTGCCCATTTTTACTCTGGGAGCCCTTGTAGTCTTGCCTTATGTCGATCGCAATCCCAGCCGGGCCTACAGCGAGCGCAAAGTAGCGATAGTCACCTTTACGATGGTGCTTAGCTTTTATGTTGTCATCACTCTCACAGGCTGTTTCTTTCGTGGTATAGGCTGGGCCTGGACCTGGCCCTGGCAGCATCTTTACTTTGATTTGTAAAGATAGCAGAAGGCGTAATAGAGGACTGCCGTCATCTACACTCCTGCTGCTTTTCGAGAACAGCAAGCTCCCAAAAAATTGGATACCGTTGGCGAATTGGTTTTCCACGCTCAGAATGATCTGCCCCTCATGCTCAGGGTGAGCACGCATTTGGAATTCGCCAACGGTAGCAAAATTGGGGATGACTCATAATTGATCTCTATCATAGGTGGCGTAGGTGGTGTAAAATTGATTTTGCGATATGCTCAGGCTGATTGTAAACGAACTATAGTCAGAAGACCATCCTGTAAAGCATTATATCAAAGAACAATCGGGGTTAAATATTTTCTATGGTAGAGGATTGAATGGTGCATAACGAGTTTGAAGTCGGGACAGCAAGATCTCCACGCGTGATCTTTCTGGGTATGCAGAGTAGTTTCTCGTATCCCTCCTTGCAAGCCCTGCTGGCGGCAGGCATTGAGGTCTGTGCGGTCGTCTTGCCCGCAGCGCAAAGTGAGCCAGAGGATTTAGTTCCGCGCCTTATAAAGCCACCGAGCCGCCGCCGCCTGCTTTTGCCAGTCAATCAAGCATTTTTGCATACGGGGATTCAGCAGTTAGCCTGGGAGCGCAACATTCCCCTCTGGGAGGTTGCGCGTCTGGACAATCCAGCAGTGATAGAGCTTTTCGTCAATTTCCAGCCAGACCTGATCTGCGTGGCGTGCTTCCCGCGCATCATCCCACCTGAGTTGCTTACCATCCCGCGCCTGGGATCTCTGAACGTTCATCCCTCGCTCTTGCCGGATAATCGGGGGCCGGAGCCGCTTTTCTGGACCTTCCGTCTGGGTCAGGAGTCCACAGGGGTGACGATTCATCAGATCGATGGCCGACTCGATAGCGGACCCATTCTTGCTCAGGCAGCGCTGGCAGTACCTGAGGGCATCAGTTACGCGGAATTAGAACAGCAAGCCGCCGAACGGGGCGGCGCTTTGCTGGTCCAGGCTGTTAAGGACCTCAGCAACGGGCACGCCCAATTCTTGCCTCAAGACGAGAGCCAGAGTCACTATTATCCCTATCCTTCTAAGCGCGCTGGCCACGACGATTTTATGATTGATCCCGCGCAATGGGATGCGCGCCATGTTTATAATTTTATTTGTGGTGTTAAAGACTGGGGAGAGCCACTGATCCTGGTCGCGGATACCGAGTTGACCTTGCTGATCGAAGATGTCTTAGATTACAGCTATAAGCCAAATGATCTGCGTTTGCACACTAACGAGCGCAATGCCTGGCCGGTGCGCTGCAAACGAGGGATGGTTGTGGTCAAGGGCAAGCCAGGGCATTAGCGCTAACACCAGCGGAACAGAGAAGCGACAGACCTTACGCGCTTGAGCCTGGTTCAAGGATAGCAGGAGCGCGTTTGTGTGATTTGCCTCCGTCCTGCGCGCCACATAAGTAGAGTAGCGAGAAACGAGGGAAACAACGCGTGACAGACGTACAAGAAGGAATACAGACAGCGCTGGTGCAGCCGTGCCAAGGTTTGCACGGAACATTGCTGCCACCGTCTTCCAAATATCATACACTGCGCTTCATTCTGGCGGCATTTTTGGCCGCGGGAGAGAGCATAGTTAATTATCCAGCCTTGAGTGACGATTCAGATGTCTTACTGCGGGCCTGTCGTGAACTCGGCGCGCGCATTGAGGAGCAGCCGCAGCTGGATGGGCGCGTCGTTTTGCGCATTCAAGGCACGGGTGGTGCGTTGCATACACCCGCCAGCGGTGAATTGAGCGTCGGCAACGCGGGCGCAGTAGCGCGTCTGCTGCTGGGCATTGGTGCCCTTGTGCCGGATGCCATCACACTAACCACGCCTTATACCGAGTCTCTGGGGCGGCGCCCTAATGCTGATCTGCTGGCCGCTCTGAGTCAGTTAGGCGTAAATGCGGAGAGCGCTAGCGCAGAGGGCACGTTGCCAGTCACCCTGCGCGGCGCGGGTTTGCATGGTGGTCCTGTAACCGTCTCGGGACGCAAAAGCTCGCAGTATCTCAGCGCGCTCCTCTTCCTGGGACCACTCCTGGCCGAGGGTCTGACAATCGAAGTGGTCGATGGGTTGACCTCCGCCTCATTTGTCGATTTGACCATCCAGATTCTCGCGAGTGCGGGTATCACCATTCACACACTTGAGCAGCACAAGCGTTACCAGATTCCTGGCGGGCAAGACTATTGCGCGGGTGTTTACACAATCCCCGGCGATTATCCCTCGGCGGCAGCTCTGCTGGGCGCGCTCGCGGTGTCCGGTGGTGAAATCACCGTGCGCAATTTGCCCGCCAATGATCCCGATGGCGCGGCAATTCTCGACGCCTTCGCGGCTCTTGGAGTCGCAATTACGCGCCAGGGCCAGGATATACATGCTCGTGTCATCCAACCGTTGCGCGGCATCAGCCTGGATGGCAATTGTGTAATCGATAGCGTGCCAGTCATCGCAGCCGCTGCCTGTTTCGCGCGCACGCCCAGTCGTATCTACAACGTCGCTAACCTGCACTTCAAAGAGAGTGATCGCATTCAGGACCTGGCTGACGAACTCAATAAAATTGGCTGTCACGTCACCCCCCTGGCCGATGCCATCGAAATCGCGCCAGTTGAGCCTGGCTGCGTGCGCGGTGGCGTCTCAGTTGAGGCGCATGCCGATCATCGCCTGATCCAGGCCCTCAGCATCGCCGCTCTCGGCAGTTGTGAGCCGGTCGCCATCCGTCACGTCCAGCATATCGCCAAAAGTTATCCGCACTTCTTCGCTGACCTCGCCTTGCTAGGTGGGACAAGCGTGATGCAAACACAATAGGGGTTGCTACATCAACGCGCTTTGCATGCACAAGGAGGCAAGATCAGGCGGCGCGCCGCGGTAAAGCCGCGACGAAGGTACCGCTGACCTTAACATCGCCGTTCTGATCGACTGCCTGCAGCACCCCTGCGATGCGTGTTTCACCGTCAATATCGTACTTTTCGGTGATCTTACCTGAACAAGTAATGACATCGTCAAGGTGCGTCATACCTTTGAAGCGCACGCCAAATTTGCGCAATGCCTGCGGCCCCACGTAATCGCTGAGCATCTGACCGACGAAACCCATAATGAGCATACCGTGGGCGATAATGCCACCAGTACCAATCATCTCGCCAATTTTGGGATCAGTATGCAGCGGATTAAAGTCGCCTGAGGCGCCAGCGTAGCGCACAAGCTGAAGATGGGTAACTGGCGCGCTGGTTAGTGACGGGATAGCATCGCCAATGTTAACATCTTCGGCATAAATTTTGCCTGGTGTCTGAGTGGTCATCCATCGTGCTCCTCTCGCCTGCTCAAACGTCAATTGCGCACAACAACGGTTGTGCGAGCGCTCAATACGTGCTGGTTATGTTGATTGATGTAACGTGTTTCCATTGTGAGAATATCCATACTATGGCCACCGCTCCCCTGGCGTGTTTTGCCCTCAATCAGGGTCGTTGTGCCTGTAAGCACATCGTTGGGATAGATAGGCGCAATGTACTCGTATTCCTCTTCGCCATGCAGGATACGCGAGACATCGATGCCTACCTCGGCCAGGCTGGAGCCGCGCTGGCGGTTGCCCCAGAAATTAAACGTGGTCGGTAGCGTCGGTGAGATAGGCACATCGGGGAAGTCGGCCTCCTGTGCTGCCTCGCGACTATGATAGATGGGGTTAGCATCGCCAATTGCAGCGGTCAGTTCATGAATTTTATTGCGCTGTACTTCATATGTGAAGGGGGCAAAGCTCTGGCCGATTTTGCTTTCGTCGAACATGCACCTGCTCCTTAGTGGTAATATTATCTGCGCTTGGAAACTTCAGCGGCCAATGTCATGGACGCCCGCGTAACAGGTTCGCCACACAACTATGCTCGTGGTCCACCAGCTACATAGATGATCTGGCCGCTGACAAAGCCAGCTTCCTCGGAAGCAAGAAAGGCAATCACGTTAGCAACATCGCGGGGTTGACCAACGCGCCTGACCGGAATAGATTTTGCAGCCATCTCAATGACCTGGTCGGGGTCCAGTCCCTGGCGGCGCGCGGTAGTGCGCGTCATCTCAGTGTCGATAAAGCCAGGTGCGACCGCGTTAGCTGTGATACCGAAAGGGCCAAGTTCGATTGCCAATGTCTTGGTCAGACCCTGCAGGCCAGCTTTGGCTGTAGAATAGTTGGACTGGCCGCGATTGCCCAGCGCGGAAGTCGATGAGAGCGAGATAATACGCCCATATTTTTGCTGGACCATATATGCCTGAGCTGCGCGACTACAGAGAAACGCGCCTTTAAGGTGAACATTCATGACGGTCTCCCAATCCTCGTCGCTCATCTTAAAGAGCAGATTATCGCGCAGTACGCCGGCATTATTGACCAGAATGTCTAGCTGTCCAAACTGCTCCACTGCCTGCTGAAATGCGGCCTCCACATTGGCTTTATCCGCGACATTGCAGGATACAGCCAATGCCTGCGAACCCGCCTGTTCGATCTGAGCCGCGACTTGCTTGCAGCCTTCTAGATCGACATCAGCAAGCACCACGCGCGCGCCATCTTCCGCCAGGCGTAGCGCTGTAGCGCCGCCAATGCCTCTACCAGCTCCAGTGACAAGGGCCACGCGGCCATCAAGTTTTCCCATAAGACTATACCTCCAAAAATGATCTACAATACCTTTTCTTGCCGATTTACCAGAACATCACGCGCAACAGAGCGCTTCCCGACCCTTGCTACTTGAGGATGTGTGATCTAGAATGCATCCCCCTGTTTAACATTACCCTTGATCAAATTGCGCGAGATGATATAGCGCTGAATTTCGTCAGTTCCCTCAAAGATGCGATACAAGCGTACCAGGCGATACCAGCGCTCAATGGGTAGTTCTTTAGTATAGCCCATACCCCCGTAGATCTGCATCACGCGATCAATCACATGATTAGCCATAGTCGCGCCATGTAGCTTGGCCACCGAGGAAGCATGGCGCGCGTCCATATCGTTCTCGGCCTGCCAGGCGGCGTAAAGCACCAGCCAGCGCGTGGACTCGATTTCTACATGTGAATCGGCGATCATCCACTGGATGGCCTGATACTCGGCGATTGCATGGCCCATGGAGACGCGCTGCTTGGCGTAATCGATAGCCATTTGTAGAGCGCGCTCGGCGGTGCCTATAGCGCCAGCTGGAATGCGCCAGCGACCCGCGCCAATCCACTGCATGCCCAGATTTAAGCCCTTGTTTAACTCGCCCAGAATGTTTTTTTCTGGTACGCGCACATCCTCAAAATAAAGTGAAGCTGGCCCCCAGTCACCCATCGTCGGAATATAGCTAGATTTCCAGCCCATCTCGCGATCGACCAGGAAGCAGGTCACGCCGCCATGACCACCTCTCACCGGATCTGTCACGGCAAAAACCATGGCAAAATCGGCTTCATTGCCATTGGTGATAAAAATTTTCTCACCATTGAGCACCCACTCGTCGCCGTCTTTTACCGCGCTCATCTTGATATTGGCCGCGTCTGAGCCAGCTCCCGGTTCTGTCAGCGCGAAACAAGAACGCCTTTCACCGCTGATCGTTGGAAGCAGATAGCGTCGTTTCTGTTCCTCGTTACAGTAATAGAGAATGTTGTCGGCTGAGCCACCAAAGGTGAAGGGCACAAAGGTGCGCGACAACTCCATCGTGATAATCGCGGTCATAATGGGGCCAAGATTAGCTCCGCCATATTCCTCGGGAGTGTTGATGCCCCAGAATCCCATCTCTTTGGCCTTCTGTTGCAGTTCGTCGATCTTCTCTTGCTCCAAGCCGGGTCGTCCCTCGCGCTCATTCAGCAGCACCTGACCCTCCAGAGGAATCAGTTCTCGATTAACAAAAGTACGTACGGTCTGTTGAACCATTTTCTGTTCATCGTCCAGGCTAAAATCCATGGTCTTGCTCCTTCTGTTTTGCTTGTACTGCCGTCCAGAGCAGAGAAACCTTACTCTTTCCTCGCTCCGCCGGGATAAAATACCGTTAAGGTTACAGATATCTATGGATGGTCCGGGCTAGTTGCTGTGCAATCTGACGCTTGTGAGAGATCCTCAGGCTCAGGAAGAACCACCTGCGGAATTGTTGTCGGCTCTGGCGTATCATGGCTAGCTGCTTGCCAGATGTACACTGGTGACTGCTCAGCTTTTGTCACGAGTAATAACTGAGCATGAAAATAAGCGAGTTGGGCAGAGGTAAACGTCTCCAGATCTATCTCAGGCGCGAAATGCCAGGTTTTCTGCAGCGCCCACAGATGTCCCAGCCCAAGTACATTAGCAGCCAGAACACGCGGTTCCGCGATATCAGCTCGAAAGATACCTGCGCGTTGTCCTTCTTCAAAGAGCTCTAGAAAATGCTGATCTAAATTTTTGATCATGGAAAGGATACGCCGGCGTAATTCGCGTGGCAGCGTTGAGCTATCGCGATACATAATTAGAATGCGTTTTGAATTCTGATCTAGATCCTTGTACAGTTCACGCACAATAAAGTCGAAGCGCTCTAGTGGATCAGCGATATCGATGGTTCTCTTAAAGAAGTCCAGATGAAGCGCGGCGACTTCTTCACAGCAAGCCTGAAGGATATCGTCTTTGCTGGGGAAGATGTAGTAGATCAGCCCTATGCTGATGCCGGCTGCGCGGGCGATGTCAGGTACGCTCGTTCCATAAAAACCTTTGCGACTGAAAAGCTCGCGCGCTGCTGCGGTAATTTCCTCGCGACGAACCTCGCGACTAAGCTTTGCACCCATGCGTACTCGTCCTTCTTTGCACGTTGTCCGTTATCTCATGGAGCCAGTCAAATCTCTTGCTACAAACGTACCATATTTTGAATGATTATTCAATAGGAACCAATCTCAATTTGCCGACCGGCGTTGAGCACGCTCCGCAGGCTACGCGGATCTGTGGTACGTTTGCTCTTAGATCTGTCGAGTCAATTTCCATTCTTTTCTCCAGGGGCGGGGAGGACAACGCGCTCGTGCTGCTTCAGAAAAATTGGGGATGACTCATAAACATTCAGGCCCCAAAATGTGGCAACTGCTCAACTGTTTTTGCCAAGCGTGGAAAATCTATATGACGCCAGTATATGAGTTCTCCAGGGCAAAAAAATGAGCCTGAATTTGACATAAAATATGGACTTCATATAGAAGGAGCAATTATGAAAGTAGTCGTATATAACGGCCCTCGTGAGGTGCAGGTGAAGAATGTGCCAGACGCGAAAATCGAACGGCCAACAGATGTCCTTGTGAGGATTACCAGCACCAACATTTGTGGCTCTGACCTGCACATGTATGAGGGTCGGACTGATTTAGAGAAAGGTACAGTCATTAGGCACGCAAACCCTGGTGAGGTAATTGAGATCGGCAATAAAAAATGGCAACTGTTCAAGCAATTGAGCAGTTGCCATTATCTGTGTTTAAACAGTGATAGCGTCATTTGTGGCAGAAAATGCTTTTACAGCAAAGGTGCGTTGATTGCCCTTTGCCAGAGCAAGGCAATCCTGCATGTATTTTTGGTGCTCAGGCTTCATTAGAGCAGCAATGACCTCTTGCCTGATATCATCCGCTGTTCCTATTCCCTGGTAAATTGCATAGTTAAAAACTTTTTTCTGATCCAATGAAACATGAAAAGTTGCACTGACAAAGCTTGGCTCCGTTTGAACCGCCTCTGTCAGCTCCCGAAGTACTGTGAGTAATGCCTCACTGCTTTCGGGTTCCACATCAAAAACATTAAGAAGAACGATTTGTTTTTTTTGCATGAATGGACTCCTTCTTTACAATGCAATGTGTAATGATCAAAACATGGTTAGTTCGCAGCCATTTTTATCCAGCAGGCTCTCTATGCCAGTTGGATAAAAATGAGGTGGTTGTGTGGTTGCGCATATCTATTGGTCTATTCATAGAGGAATAAGCCTCTTCACGCGTTTCTCTATGAATAGACCAATGGACACTGAAAAACCATTGAAGACGAGCAATGGTGCAAATGCTGGTAAAACAATCTGAGAAGAGGTTGCATCCATAGCGCGTCTCCTTATGCGTAATTATGAAAAATCTGCCAAAGTATAACAACGTTCCAGGTGGATGTCAAATTTGTTGATCATTTTAGGTTAAATCACCTTGAGCAGTTGCCATTTTTTGCTGGGTACAAAGTGGTAGCGCAGGATACTCGCATCTTCGTGGAAATGTTGTCGCCCAGGAAATGTAAGATATATACAATCTTATTGAAGCTAACCATCCTATTCAGAGAAGACGAGAGAGGATCATCTGGCCGGAGAATAGTTAGCTCAACATAATTTGACCGCAACTCTAAGGGTTTATGCTGAGACAATAGAAACAGCATCGAACTGCGCATTAATCCATTTACTGACCAGCAGAGCGATCTGACCATGAGTATAGGTCGTGTCTGTCACGCTTGCTACCCTTGTTTTGTCGATTAGTGCCTGAACTGTGCCATTGGTCAGGATCAGAGAAAGAGTGTGCCAGGTATGCAGGCTGAAAGAAACAGTCCCTGAGGCCAGCGTGGTATCCACGATTGTATTGCTGCTGGAGTTTGCCTCTTTAAAAAGGCTCCAGGCCCTTGTATTCGTGATCCGCAGATGATAGCCAAGAGCGGCTCCTCCCAACCTGATCTGGCTGGTAAGATGCCCGATCAACTCAACATAGCCTGCCTGCTCGAGTAACACATCCGTGCTAACCTGGTAATTGCTCCAATTTGGATCGCCCATTACGGTGATGGGCGCGGTAGGAGAGCCGCTATGCCAGGCAATGGGGGCAGTTGTGATAACCTGCCGATAGACCGTACCACTACGCCCGCCTCCAGCGCTGGCTGTTTCAAACGCGCCTGCCAGGTCAGAGAAGTAGCGAGCCAGTTTGCCAGCGGTATAACTATCGAAATTCTCACTATAAGGTAGCGCCAGAGCCGTGGAAGCCGGGGGAGCCGTTGATCCTTTGGCCTGGCCAGCTGTAGTCGTCAGACTGTATACGTAACCTGGTTGTATCGTCAACGTATAGGCTCCACTGCTGGGGGTGATATCCTGCTGATGTACAAAGTAGGCGCTGGCACTCGATGAACTGAAATTGGAGGCCCAGACATGGACCGTTCCGCTGGACAGTCCGCCTGTGATTGTGAAATTGACAGTCTGTGTACTGCTCACTCCTAGCGTTTCGATAATCGTGCTATAGTCGGTGCCATTGGTCGATTTGAGCGTGACATAACTTCCATTGCTGCTGCTTCCGCCGAGCCAGCCACAGGCACTGTCGAGATAGTGCCAGCCAGGCTGGACAAACTGAGCAGTATGAGCCATGGCCCAGATACTTCTGCCAACGAGATAGGACCCTGACCAGGGTTGTTGAGCCAGCATCAGCCCATCGCCCGCAAAGGGCAAAGTTGAATACCAGGCAGCAATCAGGCTCCAATTGATATCAGCGGTCATTTTTCCAGCGACATAGTTGCGATTGAGGTTGTGAGCAAGCGCGGAGGCTCCGCTGTCGTATGATTGTGAGCCGCTTTCGCTGGCCCACAGAGGTTTGCCGAGGCCGAGCGCGTTAGCGGTGGGCAGACGGGAATCGATGACAGGATAGTGCGTGCCTAGAATATCGATGCTGTGATTAAAGGTCGAGTCCGCCACCATGTCATTAGCCACAGCCCATCCTACCTCATCGGAGGCCACAATCTTTGTCGTCAAGCCGTTGCTGGTAAGCGCGCTCTTCAGGTCTTCGTACCAGATCTTATTATAGCCGCTTTCATTCCAGCCACCAAGATAATCGATATGCAAGCCATGCACCGTTTGAGCGTTCTTAATCCAATTTACAAGGTAGGTGATGTTGTCATGCGACCAGAAAGGATGTTTGGAGTCAATGTCAGAACTGGCCTGGAACCAGCCGGGAGCACCCCATTCGAGACCATAAAACTTGATATTCGGATTGCGCGCTTTCGCCTGGCCCATCAGCCACCATTCGTAACCACGATTGTAGTTCTGATCAGTGCGACTGCGCATATGGCTGGCCTCAGCCCCGTTGGTCGAATTGGTATCGCCGCCGATTTCCACTTTGAGGATATGCAGGCTGGCTCCATAGTTGGGTTTGAAGAGGTAATCCAGAATTTCGCTCTGCTGTTGCGCCGGGTAGTCGAAAAGCAGGCGGGAGGTTCCGCCTCCACCACTCAAGCCACCCACGCCGTCGAAGATGCGCCCGGAACTGCCCCCATTCAGGGTGATATTTGTGGTCGTAGCTGCCAGCACAATGGGTGGCGCGCTGCCAAGCATTCCTGTGGCCAGAGCCGCTCCTGCCGAGATTTTCAAAAATCGTCGTCGATTAAAACGTTTTCTGCTTGATCTGCTCATCATAACCTCCTTGTATCTTCTCCAAAATCTTGGAGCTAACGAAGCTCTTCCATAGCTTCGTTGCTTGGGTGGCACGCAAATAAAGTATAGCTGCGCGAATTATCATTGTCAATGCATATTCGCGCAAAAAACGCACGCAAGTGAGCGTATGCGGGCTTATTTTTCTCATTCGTGCATGAATCTATGCGCGAATGAGAAAAATAAGCCTTGACTTTTGCACGTTTGTGTGTTACATTGATAATGGCACACAGAAAATTGCTGTGTGCTGCTAACACCCACGGAGAATATAAACGCTTCTTTAGTTTTGTTTGCATCGTCATTCTTCATAGACTGACAATTTTTTCATCTCACCCTTCTACTTCCTACGAAATAAAGTCAGGAGCAAATAATAGCTTGCAAAGTTGTTCTTCCGCCGTGCTTTTCCGGTTGTCTGTAAAGACGGATGACATGAGGACAGCTAGCAGAACAGAGGCCAGAGAAACGAAGCAAGGAGCGGCTGCTCTGGCAAGACTGATCCGCTGCTCCTGATTTAGGTATCCTCAAGCAGGTCGAAGAAAGATCTTGACGAGAACTACTTCCTACGCGGGGAGGCCTGTTCCTGATCTCCTAAAAGGTCAAGTAGAAATGCGTTATGGAAAGGACACAAGGACGTGAAACAACACAGACTGTTTTCCATGCCTGCCATTTTGCTGAGTAAACTCTGCCTGTTCCCATTCAACGACGCTTGCCGGGTGAATATACACCACGCTGTGGAACCATCCAGATCTTTTTTAGTGACCTCGCGGCAAAAGAGTTGCCAGGCTGAACGGGTTGAACGTGGGCGTGGGCGGAGACTCATGCTGCGCGGGGCAACCTTGATCTTACTAGTTTCTACGCTGGCGTTGGCCTGGTCAGGTAGTGGTGCTCAGGCCCCGCTGGCCTATGCACTGGCGAATGGGCAAGAAGCGACCCCAATAATGGGTTGGTCAAGCTGGAACGCGCATTTCACCGCTATTAATGAGTCAGTGATTAAAGCGGCGGCGAGTGCTCTGGTGAGCAGTGGCATGAAGGCGGCAGGTTATAGCTATGTGAATATTGACGCGGGCTGGTGGAGCGGGACGCGCGATAGCAGCGGCAATATCACGGTCAGTTCCAGCCAGTGGCCAGATGGCATGGCGGGCGTGGCCAGCTATATTCACAGTCTGGGCCTCAAGGCGGGCATTTACACTGATGCGGGGGCGAATGGCTGTAGCGGTTCAAACCAGGGCAGTTATGGCCATTATGCCCAGGATATGCTACAGTTTGAGAAGTGGGGCTATGATTTTGTAAAGGTAGATTGGTGCGGCGGTGTACAATTGAGCCTCACGCCTTCCACACAGTACGCGCAGATTCGCGATGCAATTGCCTCAGCCACAGTCAGCACGGGACATCCCATGGCCTTCAGCATTTGCGAATGGGGTGTGGCTGATCCTTGGAACTGGGGACCGGCAGCGGGCAACTCCTGGCGCACCTCAAATGATATCAGCTTTACGCAGGGTAGCGTGGCCTGGAGCGATATCTTGAAAAATTTTGACGCCGCAACCCTCCATCCCGACGCGCAGTCGATCGAGAGTTACAATGATCCCGACATGATGGAGGTGGGCGCCTCAGGTATCAGCACGACCGAGAGTCAGGCGCATTTCAGCCTCTGGGCTATTTCCGGCGCCCCTTTGCTCGCAGGCAACGATATCACTACTATGTCCAGCACAACCCGGACCATCCTGACGAACAGCGAAGTCATCGCCGTTGATCAAGATCCCCTGGATCTGCAAGCCATCAAGGTCAGCGAGCCTGCGGTTGGCCTGCAAGTCTGGAACAAAATTTTGAGCGGTTCGGGTCAGCGCGCCGTTGCTCTGTTGAATCGTACAGGCTCAACGGCCAGCATCACAGTCAATTGGAATGACATCAGCCTGACGGGTAGCGCAACCGTACGCGATCTCTGGGCACATAGCACGCCAGGCACATTCTCTACCAGTTACACAGCCAGCGTACCTGCGCACGGTGTGGTCATGCTGAAAATCAGCGGCACGGAACCCGGCGTTACCAGCTATGAGGCAGAGTCCTCCAGCAATACTCGAGGCGGTAGCGCGGTCGTACAAAGCTGCTCGACATGTTCAGGCGGTTCGGATGTAGGTTACATCGGTAAGGGTAGCGGTACGCTCCAATTCAATAATGTGCAAACCAGGCTCCCTGGCCCGCAGGTCATAACAATTTATTACATTAATGGCGACAGCACCAGCCGTACAGCTACCCTCAACACCAATGGTAGAACCGGCATCTCTGTGATCTTCCCCTCCACAGGCAGTTGGACTACGGTAGGTAGTGTGAAGATCTCAGCCTACCTGACGGCGCGCAACAACACTATCCTTTTCTCCAATGCCTCGGCTTACACTCCGGATATCGACCGTATCACAGCCCAGCCTGGAGGTGCTAATTCGGTTTACGGCAACTTCTCGACCTATGAAGCTGAGTCTTCTAGCAACACCCTGGCTGGAGGCGCGGTCGCGCAGACCTGCACCGGTTGCTCAGGTGGCAGAAATGTCGGCTTTATCGGCAAGGGCGGTACGCTGCGTTTCAACGGCGTTATTGTCAGTAGCTCCGGCGTTCACCGCCTGGTGATCTCCTATATTGACGGCGATACCTCGACCTTCGGCATAGGCACCTATCGCAATGTCTCGTTCAGTATCAATGGGGGCAGCGCCTTTACCGTTGCTTTCCCGGCCACTGGCGACTGGAACGAGGTCGTGACCCTGGTCTTCTCCGTTACCCTCAACAGTGGCAGCAACACTATCCTCCTCTCGAATGCCTCGGCCTACGCGCCAGATATCGATAAGATCGATGTCGTATAGGTGAGTGAAGTTGTTGAGTTTCGAGGTGGCTTTGCTGCCTCGAAACTCAACAACTTCAGCGTGAGTGGAGCGGCTGCGCCCGTCTCGCTGCGTTCTCTCATCCTCAGAGTCAGCGCTTGCGATAGACTATTCCCTTTGTCTCGCTTATAATAGCAGATATTCAGGAAGCTCCACAGCGAAGTGGGGGACTGGCTGAGAGTAAAGGCCAATGCAATGGAGCGCAGCGGGCCGAAGGGAGCTTTTTTCATGCAGCGTATCTTTTTAACGGGCCTGTCCGGTGCGGGAAAATCGACCGTGGGCAGGCGTGTTGCCACATTATTAAACTGGGATTTTGTTGACACAGATGATCTGCTGACCGAGCACGCGGGGATACCGGTTGGGCAGGCTCTGGCGAACTATGGCGAGGAGCGTTTCCGCCAGCTTGAGAGCGAGGCTTTGCGCCAAGCAGCCAGCCGCGAGCGTGTTGTCATTGCCACAGGCGGTGGAATCGTGATCAGCGAGGCCAACCGCGTGTTTATGCGCGAGCAGGGCCTGACGGTTTATCTGCAAACCAGCGTTGAGACGGCCTGGCAGCGTATTCAAATGCACCTGCGCGACGCTGGCCAGCATGCCTATCGTCCGCTGATAGTGGGTCCTGACGGTCAGGAGCGTCTGCGTACTTTATTGGCTGCGCGTGCTGCCTGGTACGAGCAGGCGCCAGCGCATGTCGCGACTGAGTCAAGCATTGCTGAGACCGTGGCCTGCCATGTGATCGTCAGCGCCCTGGCGCATGGACAACTGCGAACTGCCGAATCGGTGCGCGTTTCCTCGAATATGCGCCTGGGGAATACGGTCTCGCGAGCCGTAATTGAATGGGGAAGCTTTTGCCAGTTGCCAATCGCGCTCCAGGTCTTGAGTACGCAGAAACGTATCTTTATTGTCACTGACTCAGCAGTCGGCTCACTCTATGCAGTAGCTGTGCGGGATTTGCTAGAGGGTGCTGGCCTGGAACCCTTTATTTTCACCGTTCCGGCTGGCGAGAGCAGCAAATCTTTCGCGTGTTTTCAGCAAATTATCGATTGGTTGGTTGAGCATCACGCGGAGCGTTCGGAACCGCTGGTCGCGCTTGGTGGTGGCGTAGTTGGCGACCTGACCGGCTTTGTCGCAGCAAGTTATCGGCGCGGTGTGCCGCTGATCCAGGTGCCGACAACCCTGCTAGCGCAGATCGACTCCTCGATAGGTGGCAAAACAGGCATAAATCATCCTCAGGGTAAAAACCTGATTGGCGCGTTCTATCAGTCGGAACTGATCTTTGCCGATCCTGCCGTTCTGCTTACTTTGCCAGAGCGTGCATATCGCGAGGGCTGGGCCGAAATTGTCAAGACAGGCGTGATCCTGGACGCAGAACTTTTTGCCCTTCTGGAGGAGCGGCTGTCCGAGCTGGAGCAACGCAGCGCTGATTTGCTGGCTCATGTAGTGGCGCGCTGTATTCGTATTAAGATGGACGTTGTGCAGAGCGATGAGAAGGATAGCGGCCTGCGCAACATTTTGAACTATGGCCATACCTTCGGTCACGCGCTGGAAACAATTACCGCCTACGGTACCTGGTTGCACGGCGAAGCGGTCTCAATCGGTATGGAGGTCGCGGGTCGTATCGCGCTTGCGCGTGGCCTGTTCACTGAGGGTGAATTGCTGCGTCAGCGTAAGCTGCTCCAGGCAATCGGCTTGCCTGTGGAGTGTCCAGGAGTTGACGGCGCGACGTTACTCGTGGCCATGCAAAACGACAAGAAAGTGCTGGCCGGGCGCACACGCTGGATTCTCCCGCAGAAAATCGGGCAGGCGCAAATGTATGGCGATATTCCGCTGGAAACCGTGCAATCGGCCATTGCGGCAGTTTGTCAGCCTGGGAGCGCGGCGCGATGAAATACGCCGGCTTGATCGGTTATCCAGTCGCTCACTCGCTTTCGCCGCGCATGCAAGAGGCTGGCTTCGCCGCTCTGGGCATCGAGGCCCGTTACAAATTATGGGAGACATTGGCCAACGAACTGGAAGTGCGCGTCCAGTCTTTACGTGGCTCTGAGATGTTGGGAGCGAACGTCACTATTCCGTATAAAGAGGCTGTGCTACCCTGGCTGGACGAGATTGATCGCCAGGCGGCGCGTATTGGCGCGGTCAATACCATCGTCAATCGCGCGGGTCGCCTGGTAGGATATAATACAGACGCGCCAGGCTTTCTACGAGCTCTGCAAGAACGAGGCGGACCAGGTTTTCTATTGCGTGGCAGACAGGCCATCGTGCTTGGTAGTGGCGGTGCCGCGCGTGGAGCTGCTGTAGCTCTACTGGAAAGCCAGGTCAACATGCTAAGCATTCTGGGGCGCACAGAGGCTCATGTCGAGACCCTGGTGGCGCATTTACGCCAGCAAAGCGGCGCTTCTTATAGAGTACAAGGAACGCAACTGAACAGCCCCAGGGCCAGGCTTCTGCTGGCGGAGGCAGAGGTAGTTGTCAATACTACCTCCGTTGGCCTCAAGCCAGCGGATGAGACCGAGTTAATTGACGCCAGGCTGTTACCCACCTCTTCCCTGGTTATGGATATGATCTTTAATCCTCCACAGACGCGCCTGTTGCGGGCCGCGAGCGCACGTGGCTGTTTAACCCTGAACGGACTCTCTATGTTGCTCTATCAGGGCACACTGGCGTTAGAATTGTGGACGGACCAGAGGGCTCCAGAAGAAGTAATGCGCGCGGCACTGGATCTGTAAGAGAGAAGAAGGAAAGACTATGTTGAGATTTCTCACCGCCGGCGAATCGCACGGACCCGGCCTGACGGCTATTATTGAGGGCTTGCCGGCTGGCCTGCCGTTGGGCGCGGAGGAGATTGATATTCACCTGGCGCGCCGTCAGGGCGGCTATGGTCGCGGCGGGCGTATGAAAATCGAGAAGGACCAGGTGATTATTCGCTCAGGTGTACGCCACGGCATAACGCTTGGCTCGCCTGTCACCATGGAGATCAATAATCGCGACTGGGAAAACTGGCAGACCAGAATGAGCATCACTCCAGTTGAGGAAGAGATTGAACCGATCACGCTGGCGCGGCCAGGCCATGCCGATTTCACTGGCCTGATCAAATATGGGCACCAGGATATTCGCAATGTTATTGAACGTTCCAGCGCTCGCGAAACAGCCTCGCGTGTCCTGGTGGGCGCGGTTTGCCTGGCCTTGCTCAAGCAGTTTGGCGTTGAGATTCACAGCCATGTGCTCTCGATCGGCCCTGTAGGTAGTCAGGACCATGAGCGCAGCGCGGTCTACCAGCGTTTTGAGCCAGAGTATTGGGCAACCGTTGAGTCCTCACCTGTACGCTGCGGAAATAGCGCGCTCAGCGAGCAGATGGTTGCTTTTATCCAGGAATGCAAAAGTCAAGCTGAAACCTGTGGTGGTGTCTTTGAGGTTGTGGCAACTGGCGTCCCGATCGGCCTGGGGAGCTTTAGCATGTGGGATCGTCGCCTGAGTGGACGGATCGCGGGCGCGCTGATGAGCATTCCCTCAACGAAAGGCGTTGAGATTGGCAGCGGCTTTCTGAGCAGCACTCAGTTTGGTTCGCAGGTGCATGACGTGATCCGTCATGGCGAGGACGGCGAGTGGCAGCGTCTGAGTAACAACGCTGGAGGTCTTGAAGGCGGCATCAGCAACGGCCAGCCAATCGTTGTACGCGTCGGCGTCAAGCCCATTGCTTCCCTGGCTCATCCGCTGCCTACAGTTGATATTCGCAGCGGCGAGAATGTCGCGGAGGGTCGCTACGAGCGTAGCGACGTGTGTATTGTACCCGCAGGCGGCGTAGTAGGAGAAGCCATGCTCGCCATAACCCTGGCCGAAGCCTGGGTTGAGAAATTTGGTGGAGACAGCCTGGCCGAAATGCGCGCCAACGTCCAGGCTTATCTTGCGAAAACCAGACCTCAGTAGATTAAAAGCTGGAGGCGAGATAACAGAGTGCGGCACGCGTGCCGTTATCTCGCCTCCAGCTTTTAATTAAGATTATGCATAAGTGCCATGACATTGTTGACATAATGCCAATTGAAAATCCCGCGATGTTTGACAGCCCAGCCGCCCTCGTTATAGCTGCTGATTATTTGGGGGAGGTTGCCGTGGAAATTTTGCCAGAGCCACTGGAGGTAGGTCGCGCCGAGATCAAGATTGTCCTGGAGATCATAAGGATCAAGTAACTGGCCAATGCCAGTATTGATGCCCATAGCGGTATAGGGCATGAGTTGCATGACGCCAATGCCACCATCATGGGCAATCACATGTTGTGTCCAGCCGCTTTCTTGCCAGGCGATCGCCAGCAGAAGCCTGGAGGGCAGGTGATGGCGTATAGCGGTCTCGCAGAGCATATGGCGTACTTGTGAGCGGCTAGACCAGCCCAGCGCGTTATAGGCGTACCAGCGCACGGCACCATGGTCTGTAATGCCACTTGTAGAATCAAATCTGCGGTGAGGGACGCAGAGACGCTGGCCGACGAAGATCAAATTAATATTGGCGATGGTATTGGCGCTCGCCAGCTTTGAAATGGTAATATGATAGTGCCAGGCGATGGACGACAGGGTATCGCCGCTTTCAATAGTATACCATCTACAACTGTTCGCGATGTTGCGTCCGCCGAGCAAGCTATTGTGCAGATTATAAGCGCCAAGGCTCGCGCAGAGGAGCAGAGCGCTCAGAAGCGTGAGCGTCACCTGTGTTCTCGATGCGCGCAGGCGCCGAGCGAATACACCAAAAATCAGGGCAGATTTTATGCGTAACCTGGGTTGATCAGAAAGATGGTTCACTAATGCAATGGTCATGACCGACTCCTTTCTGCTCTCACTATATCCAGGTGTGGAATACAGAAAGGCGAATACGTTGGGACGCAGAAATCTCACACCAGAGAACACGCGTCGCAACAGAGGGAGGAGCAGCATTGTGAAGATCGAAGAACCCTTAACAGCCACCGTCGAGGAATATCTAGAGACCATCTATAATATGGCCGCTGAAAAAGAGATCGTGATCGGAGCGCGCTTGGCGGAGAAATTTCAAGTGGCACCGCCAAGCGTAACAGAGATGCTCAAGCGACTGGTCAAAGCTGGCTATATCGAAATGGATCAGCGGCGCCAGGTTCGTTTGACCGAGGCAGGCTATACCGCCGCGGAAGCTGTCTTACGCCGCCATCGTCTGACAGAGCGTTTTCTGGTGGATATGCTGGGTATGCAATGGCACCAGGTTCACGAAGAGGCCTGTCGTCTGGAGCACTTTATCTCTGGCGCGGTCGAAGAACGCGTGTTAACCAGCTTGAACTTTCCTACCACCTGCCCACATGGCAACCCCATCCCCGGCCAGGTGCCCAGTGCGCGTACCTATCTTCAGGATCAAAATGCTATTCGCCTTTCAACTGTAGAGCAGGGGGAGACAGTCAAGATTCTCTGCATTTCCGAGGTCGTTGAGGATGAAGAAGCGCTCATCCATTACTTGCATGAAAAAGAACTGACACCTGGCACTGAGTTGATAATGCTGGTGCCACCTTCTCCGGCAAGCGTAGTTTCCATCCTTGATTGCCATCTCCAGGTAGGCGATCAGGAAGTACTCATCAATAGTTCAGTACCCGCGAAAATCTGGGTTACGCGCGTGTAAAGCAGGGCGCCTTCTTAGATTTAGAAAACATGTGAAAGAATAATTATCGTGCCAGAGATGTCTCTCAGCCGTATTCGTGTTTATCCTATTAAGGGGTGCGCGGGAACCGATGTCCGGCAAGCGCCTATGGGCGAGCGTGGTTTACAGTATGACCGGCGCTGGATGCTGATAAATGAGCAAGGCTCGGATTTGCACCAGTTCGACTATCCACGCCTCGCCAAGATTGTCGTTGCGCTTGACGAGACTGGTCTGCTGCTTCAAGCCCCTGGTATGTCCCAACTGCGCGTGCCGTTGCAACCTCAGTTTGCCACTTCGCTTGTGGCGCGCTGGTATCAAGGGGTAAGCGAAGTCTTGCTTGCTAATGCCGAGGCAGACGAGTGGTTTCAGGATTTTTTACGCGTCCCTTGCCGGCTGGTCTTTATGCCTGGCACAGCCCGGCATCCCGTTGAGCCAGGATTTGAGATCGATCACGAACTGGCAGCCTTTACCAGTTTTCAATATCATCTACTTGGTGAAGGCTCCCTCAACGATCTTAATCAGCGCCTGGCGGTGCCTGTGTCTCTAGAGCGTTTCCGTCCCAACCTGGTTATCGCCAACGCGCCAGCCTTCGCTGAAGATAGCTGGCGCACTATTCGGATTGGTGAACAGACCTTTCACGTTGTGAGACCCTGTGATCGCTGCGCAATTACTACCGTGGACCCTGTTCAGGGGATCATGACTGGCAAAGAGCCACTTAGTACGCTCGCACGTTATCGCACCTTCGATAAAAAGGTTTTATTTGGCCAATATCTTCTTGCAAATGGCCAGGGCATACTGCATGTAGGAGATACTCTTGAGGTTTTAGAATACAAAATACCTCTAACTGCTTTATAGCTTCTGACCTGCTGTCTCATGAATGATATCAGCAAGTACTGATTGCTGTGTATCCTGGCATCTCTCTGTCAGGGACCACATGCCAGCAAGTGTAGGAAGAGAGGCTACTTGTTGGGAAAAGTTATGATGAACACGAAAAAATACGAAATCCATAGAGTATAAACTATGTGATAGAGCGATTCGTAGAAATCATGCTTGTTTTTTGCTAAATCATTGCATTACCGTTGGGTTTTCGGTTACAATGAAATTAGTAATCCAGTGAGAAGTGCAACCTGGTTAATTCATAGGAGTGTCTTTTCTTGTTCCTGTTCTCCCATGAAAGGAGCCGCAATGCTTCGGGAACCCCTAATTATCGACCGGCAAGTGGTCGAAGAGATCATAACTCGCGAAGATGCCGAGTTTCGCACGCGCACACCGCATTCGCACGAGATGCACGAGCGAGGCAAAAAAAGTTTGCCTGGTGGTGTGGCCAGTTCGTTCCAGGCAGTGCCGCCTTATCCTCTGTTTATTAGCAAGGCGCAAGGAAGCTCAATCTGGGATCTTGATGGCAATAAATATACCGACTTTCATATGGCCTTTGGCAGCCTGCTGGTGGGACATGCCCACCCGGTATTAACGGAGGCGCTGGGTAAGCAGCTTGGCGATGGCTTGCTCTATTCACTACCCCACGCGGATAATGTCTACGTGGCTGAAGAACTGCTGCGCCGCTTTATGCCATTGGAACAAGTGCGCTTCTGCAACTCTGGCACCGAGGCCACAATGGAAGCCATTCGTATGGCACGCGCATTTACTGGCCGCGACAAAGTGGTAAAGATCGAGGGCAGCTATCATGGGCACCACGATGCCCTGATGATGAGCACCAAGCCGAGCGCAGAGGCTGCTGGTCCTTATGAGCGTCCAAACACTGTACCCGCGACCAGGGGTATTCCTCGCGACGTAAAGAATAATACCATCATAGCGCCTTATAACGACGCGGAGGTTCTGGATCAGATCCTGAGCGCTCACGAGGGCGAGATTGCCGCGGTTATCACCGAGCCTATCCTGATGAACGTCGGCATTATGTTGCCTAAAGACGACTATCTTAAGCAACTGCGCGCAGTAACACGCCGCCACAATGTCTTGTTGATCTTTGACGAGGTGAAAACGGGTGTCACGGTCGCGCCAGGTGGCATTACCGAGCTTTACCCGGTTGAGCCTGATCTGATCTGCCTGGCTAAATCAATTGGCGGTGGCGTGCCCATAGGTGCCTTTGGTGGACGTAAAGATATCATGGACCTGATCGCTCAAGGCAAGGTCTATCACATGGGTACATTTAACGGCAACCCGCTGTCCATGACTGCCGCGCGCGTCACGTTAACAGAGATCTTCACGCCTGAGGCCCATGCTCACGCTAATGATCTTTCCCAGCAGTTAGGCAACGCCTATCTGGGTATCATGAATGAGTATGATATGCCCATGCATGTCGCGCAAATTGGTGCCAAAGGCTGCGCGATGTTCCGGCATGAGCGGGCTTACAACTATCGCGACTGGTTTAGTGTCGATATGCGCCTCTCGTATGCCTACTGGCTCTTCCTGGCTAATCGTGGGATTCTCTTCCCGCCTGGACTCGACGACCAGTGGACGATTTCGATTCAGCACACGCAAGATGACATTGACCATCATGCCCATGTTTTCCAACAGTTCGTTAAAGAACTGATCCGCTAACAGATTGCATGCTTCGCGATTTTTCAGCGCGGGTATGCGGTTAAAAAGTGCTTCGCGGCGTGGACCAGTGTTGCTCCACGCCGCAAAGCACTTTTTTGTTCTGTGGACCGTTTTGCGCGATTTCATGCAATCTGGCAGCCTGGCCGCTCTCGTCGGGTAAAAGGTCTGTAGCAGCTTTCGCTTTAGCCTGGAAGCATTTCTTTTCTGGCTACCGGCGCCTTCTAGCAGGCTTTTTACCCCCTCTTTCCCAATCTGGTGGACGTGTTCGAGGCATTTTGTTATACTCGCCCCAGAAACATGTATGGCTCCGTTCATTGAGAGGATCATGTTCGGGGTTCCCAGCGTTTTGAGGCATGCAAAATTTTTTGCAAGATAGCGAAAAACTTATGAAAAATCAAGACTTTGCTCAATCCACCGCGCATATGGTCAGCACATTTTCACCCGGCTCTGACGAAGGCGAGATGCAACCAGAGTTGGAGAATGTCTCTCAGCCAGTAGTTGGGATTGTCAACGGTACGCCACAGACGCCGGTGCAGATTGTAGATGCTCCACTAGAGCCAAGGGATACACCACACACGCCATCTAAAGGGGGAGCGCATCCTCCAGTAGAGAAGGGCGACTCACCGTCTACCCCGGCTTTATTCGCAAACGACGCTCCTCCGCCTTTGACCTTGAAACTCCTGCGTGGTCTTCCACTATTCTGGCATGATCGCCTGGTGGAAGCTGGGCTGATCCTTTCAATGGGGCTTTATTACCTGATAGGAAATTCCAACTTTGGTACTGGAAGTGATTTCCTGCATCTCCCAGCTTATCTATACTCGTTCCCGTTTTTGGCGATCTTTGCTTTGCTCAGTTGGTACCGTCTATCTTTTGCTGTGGCACTTCTTCCACTCTCTTTGCCGTACTATATGGCGCATAAGACGGTCTTTAGCTATCACGCCCATTCCTTTGATTTTAGTCTGATTGAAATTAGCCTGTATACATGTGTACTGGTAGCTATAGGGCAACTCCTGATGCAGGGCAAGCGCTGGCGCTATCGTCTGACTCTGGCGGATTTACGCGCTCGCCTGGGACTATTTATCATCCCTGGCGCGCTTTTTGCCCTGGCCGCGCTGGCCTCAGTCGCGATTGCCGCTGATCGGCAGACTGCCTTGCGCGCTTTGCGCGAGGAGGTTATTGGTCCGCTGATCTATGTTTTGCTCGCACTTTCCTGTTTGCGCACACGCTCGGATGTGAAACGTTTGCTAGGAGCCTTCCTGGGCTGTGCGTTGATTGTAGCGCTGGCAGGTTTGCTGCAACACTTCTTCTTCGCCAGTCAACTTCAGCCTCCAAAGGGCGATGGGCGCGCCCACGCAATGTATGGTAGCGCGAACAGTATCGGCCTCTTTTTTGATTATGCTCTGCCAATGGGGATTGCCCTGCTGGTATTTCAACTTGGCAAGGCTCTGAAAACTCACAGCAACTGGTGGGTTTGCCTGCTCATCCTGGCTGGTTTTGTACCCCTGGTTGGAGTACTCTATCTCAGCCAGTCACTTGGTTCCGCGCTGGCCTTGCCAGTGGCGTTGCTTTTCATCCTGGCTCTTTCGGTGCGCGATCGCAAAAAGTTGCTGATCGGCGCAATCATTCTGATTGTGCTTGTCGCGGCTGGCGGGATCGTCTTGCGCCATCAAATCGCACACTTTCTTTCGACCTGGCATGACAATAACAAGGGTATCAGCACAATCAGCAAACGCTATTACCTGTGGATGTCGGCCTGGCATATGATTCAGGCTCATCCGCTCTTTGGTGTCGGCATGGATAACTGGCTCTGTTATTACAGCCTCAACAACGTCTGCACGCTTTCCTCAACTATTCATCCACACTACTGGGTTACGCTTGTGCCCGGCACGAATTTGCCTACAGGCTTGCGCGATGAACCTAATCTTTCTCATCCACATGACATTTTCCTGCATGTCTGGGTAAGTATGGGCATCTTTGGTCTGCTGGCTTTTGTCGGACTTCTGGCGCTCTTCTTCTGGCTTTTCGCGCGCATTATGAGAACGATGCGTCGTAGCTCAAGTGGCGAGATTGCCGGACTGGAATGGCTTGTCCTGGGCGTTGGTGGCGCGATGCTGGCCGCGCTCTGCCAGGGCTTGATCGATAGCGCATTTTTAGAGCAGGATCTGGCTTTCTGTTTCTGGATGCTGGTCGCTGCCCTCTTAATTCTTAGAGCCCAAAGCGGCACGCCCTGGCGCGGTAGACGCAGCGACCCATGATCTTGCAGCTATGAATCATCCCTGATTTTGCAAAATCAGGCCAAAACAGCTTTTGCCTCCCAGTCCCGGAGAAAAGCAGAGGTTTGGCGGGCGCGCAAAGCCCACCAAACCTCTGCAAAACGCAAGAGGCGGGTAGTGGACGCGCTCGTGCTGCTTCGAAAAAAGCAAGGCTAACTTATAAAATTATTCCCTGTGAAGTATGTCACCAGAGAAATGCGAACTGGTTCATTGTTCAGAATGATGCGAACCATTAAACTGATTCTGAAAATCTCAAATCTTTGCAAGGGAGAATACTTATGTTTGCTGTTGCTGGTATTCCCTTACAGGTGTTGTTCGTCTGGTTAGCCTGTCATTTTATTGGCGATTTTGCTTTTCAAAGTACATGGATGACCATTGAGAAAGGCAAAAGCTGGGAAGTAAACTTTTATCATGCCGCCACGTATACCGCTGTTTTTGTGCTTTTTGCTCGTTCTTCCATACTAGCCGCAACGATCATCTTTCTAACCCATGTAGTAGTAGATCCCCTCAAAGCTCGTTATAAACTCATCGGTCCCATCTGGCTGGATCAGCTTTTACATATCGTGACAATTCTGCTAGTGTTGTGGTTTAAGTTTTGAACGAAGAACGCTCAACGTTGTGCAAAAGGAGTTTGAAGGGGGAGTTAGCATAGAGGAAGACGGCGTAGAATAGACAAGAGTTGTTTGCCTGCTCGTGTGCTCGAAAATGCATATTAACCTCGTTCATTTTGATAGCAGTTTGATAGCAATAAAATGCTAGACCAGATTTCAGGATGAGGAACGGGGTATCGCATGTCGAACTTAGAAGGTGCAATGCTGAGCGACTATCTCCTGTCGGAGTGCATCAGCCGGGGGAATGTCGCCGATGTGTACCGTGCGCGCCAGAACGACGGGCAATATGAGGTAGCAGTGAAGGTTTTCCGCCCGTTATACGCGGACCGTGAGGCATTTCGGGCATATTTTCTGCAAGAGGCCGAGAAGATCGGTCAATTCGACCACCCGCATATTTTGCCTTTTATCGAGTACGGTGAGGGAGAAGGGCTGCTTTACGCGGTCACGCCCTTTGTGAGAAGTGGTACGCTGGATGAACTGCTCAAAAAAGTTGGCGGCAAATTTTCGGCTATGCAGGCTCAGCCAATTGTTCAGCAACTCTGCGATGCTGTACAATATGCGCACGAGCACGATATCATTCACGGAAATATTAAGCCGCGTAACGTCTTTGTGGCAAACGACGGGCGTATGTTGCTAGCTGATTTTGGTATTGCGCGCGGCTATACCGATGGGCAACAGGCACCTGGCAAGCTAGAGTGGAGCTCGATCCAGTACGCTGCCCCTGAACAGTCCCTGGGCCTGTTGCGGCGTTCCAGCGATATCTACTCTTTGGGAGCAATTGTCTTTCGCTTGCTCACCGGGTCGCCAGTTTTTGTGGGCCAGACGCCGGTCGAAGTCTTGCTTAAGCATGTACGCCAGGCTCCGCCGTTGGCACGTAGCCTGGTGCCAGATATTTCTGAGGCCGTAGACGACGTATTACAAAAGACCCTCAATAAGCGTTCCGACGATCGCTATAGCACGGCTATGGATCTCTGCCGGGCTTATATAGCAGCTGTAGCGTTTGCGCCAGTGGCCTCGCCGGTGGCGCGCTCGGTTAATCTGAGCACGCATCCTCTGACTCCCGATCCTCAGACGCCGCAGCCCGCTTCTTTGCTGGCAATTACGACTCAACCGACCGCCCCAATCCCTATTTTCCAGGCCAGCCAGACTTCAGTAGTCTCGCTATCCCCTGAATTGATGCAGCAGAGCGCGCCTCAGCCTCCCGTCTTGCCTGAACAACAGGGCTTGACCAGTGTACCTTACCCGGAAGCAGCCCGGGTACCTCAGACGCCGCAGCTGCCGCCGGCATCAGCGCCAGCCAGCGTACCAGCTTACTGGTCCCACGAACCTGTTGAGTGGTCGCCATTGCCTCAGACTCAGGTGCCGAGCAACGCAGGTCACATTCCCGCCCATGCGGCTGAGTATGTGTATCATGAGCAGCAGATGATCCAACTGCCAGAGCGTGAGCAGATAGCTGTAGAAGAGCAGCCTCGCAAGAGAGGAAAATGGTTGCCCATTCTAGTGATTATACTGCTTCTGTTAGGTCTGTTAGCAGCGCTGCTCTCGTCGTTTCTTCTGCCTTCGTCAGCGCCGCAAGGTACAGGTGCATATAGAGTACCGTTTGCGCTATCTGGTCAGGTAGCAGGTTTCAAACACAGATGGGAGAGTAATCATGCCTGAACTTGCCGGGGTAATGGTGGGTAATTATTTTTTATTGGAGCGCTTGAGCAATGAAGGAATGGTCGAGACATATCTGGCTCGCCCGACCAATCAGGGTGGCTACGATGTCTATTTACGCCTCTTCCGTCCGCGTTTTCCTGATACCCAGGCCTTTCGAGATCATTTTCCTGTTGAAGTGCGCAAAGTCTGGCGCTGCCAGCATCCACATATCCAGGCATTGACAGAATTTGGCGCGGGCGATGACATGCTCTATACGGCCACCAGAGCGGATGATACTCTGACACTGGAACAAGTACTGGAAAAACAAGGCAGCAGGCGTCTGCCAGTAGCCCTGGTAGCAAAACTGATTACCCAACTTTGCGAGGCGCTGCAGTATGCACATGAGCATGAGATCGTCCATGGTAACCTCCAGCCGTCGAGTATCCTTATCGACTCAGCCGGGTGCGTGCGCCTGACCGATTTTGGCTTGAGGCGAGCTTATCAAGAAGGTGATCCAACTGTAGCACAAGTGGAGGAAGGCAATGCCGCCTATGTCGCCCCGGAGCAGGTGGTGGGTATGCTCTGTCCGGCCAGCGATACCTACGCACTGGGCGTTTTGCTCTACCGTTTGTTCAGTGGCAGACTGCCCTATGATGCTGAGAGCGCGGGCGAAATTGCCATGCTTCACGCTCATGAACCAATTCCTTCGTTGAATGCCCTGCGTTCTGATCTTCCCGCCTCCGTTGACCTTGTGATGCGTATGGCTCTGGAGAAAGGGCCGGAAGCGCGTTTCCCCACGCCGCATGCGTTTGCTGCCGCCTTGATACAAGCTCTGGCCAAGGATAGCCCGCCAACGATTGCCGTTCCTCCTGTGCGGCGTATCGCGGTCAATCCCCGGCGTACAAGCCTCACCTGGTCGCGCGCGCTTTCGTTGCTGGCCCTTATGTTAATTATGGTCGGCTTAAGCAGTACACTTTATCTGTTTTCTTTTTCTCAATTGCCCTTTAGCGATCTTCCCGCTCTGCCGTTTCGTGCGTCTGGTGGTACTGGCTCGTTCTCTATTTTATTTCCAAGGCTCAGACCTGATGACAAGCCAACTCCAGGCTCACCAGGTGAGGCCGCGGCAAATTCTCCAACTCCAGGGCAGCGGCACCATGCTACGCCTACACCGGGCGAACAAGATAGTCCGACGCCTGTGGCCTCTTCTACTCCTGGCATCCAGCAATCGCCAATAATTGTATCCGCCTCGCCTACAGCAGGAGTGCCTCCTATTACCCTATCCTGTGTCCCAGGCTCTCTCAAAATTGATGGCTCATTCTATCTGGCACCGTTGTTGCAGCGGATTGGCATTGATTATCAGACCTTCTGTCCCGGCTTTAATCTCATCCTGGCCGCTCAGGGATGCCGGGTGGGCCTGACTGCTCTGGAGAATGGGCAGATCGATCTGGCAGCTTCTGATCTTAGCGTGCAGACAACTCAAAAGCTCACGGATTACCCGGTAGCGGCGCTCCTCTCCGCAGTGGTGGTTAGCCCGGATGTGCAACTCAGTGGTCTGAGTAGCCAGCAACTCCAGGCCATTTATCAGGGACAGGTTACAAACTGGTCGCAAGTAGGTGGTCCTGACGAAGCTATCTCTGTCCTCCTCCATCCTTCCTCAGATCCTCTAAATGCTATCTTCCAGACATTTGTCCTGCACGGCACATCTATGCACGTGCGGGGTAGCAGGTTAAACAAGAAACTAACCCCGGAACAGGTAGCGCAAAAAGTGGCTCGCACACCTGGCGCGATTACATATGTTCCTCTGGACGTAACCGGTACCGTGAATGTACATATTCTGGCGCTAGATCGTGTGCCACCAACCCTACAAAATGTACTTCAAGGAACATATGCATTCTGGAGCGTTGAGCACCTTTACACCTCTGCTAATGTAACTGCGCAAGTCCAGGCATATATACAGTTTTTCCAGGCCACTCCTGAGAGCAACCGCCTTGCGCAAGTGGGAGCTTTGCCCCTCAATTCCCTTCCCCCTCCTGTTTTGGCAGCTCATATGCCAGGGCCAATCATGATCATATAGGCATGTACCATTCTTCCTAGTTGCTTTGACAATTACAAGTAATTAATGCACGCTATGAAAAGTTATTGCACAGAGACTTTTTGTAGTCAACAAATTGGGCATAATTCTTCCGGGATACCTCGTAAAGAATTAGGAAGGGATAACATGCGCTGTCCTCGTTGTAGTTTTGATGGAGAACTAATCGAAGGTGCCTGCGCGCGTTGCGGCTATCGACAGGGGAGCATCTCAGAGAGTTTGCGTAACACAGATACTTCGAATATACGCTCTGTGTCGGCTCCTCTGCGTACTCCATCGGGCGTTTTACGTTCGCCATTTGCCGCGTCTCGCGCGCAATCAGATGCATTGCGTTCGCCATCTATGCCCTTACGCGCGATCTCCGAGCCATTGCGTTCGCCATCTATGCCCTTGCGCGCGCTGGCGGGACCTTCACGTCCCCTCTCTCTCTTTACAGTCAAAAGTGGGGACACCTTAAATCAAGGGCGTTATCGTTTACTAGATCAACTGGTTCTCCCAGACAATCAGCAAGAGCAAGGCGTCGCCTGGTTGGCTATTGATGTTACAAATAGTCAAACACAGGTGGTTATTCGCGAAGTACTGGTTCCTGTGGAAGAGAGCGGAAATAAAAAACAGATCGTCCGCCAGATAGCTTTGCGTCTTACAGAAGGCACCCAACATTCAGGGTTTCCTAAAATCCTGGATGTTTTTGACGAATTTGACAACTATTTTATTGTTTTTGAACACATTGAAGGAGAAAGCCTGGCCTCGCTGCTGCGTCGCCAGGGAGGCGCTCTGCCTGAGCGTACTGTTGCGGGATATAGTCGCCAACTCTGTGAAATGCTGGTAGTGTTGGCCAGACAGCAGCCAGTACTTGTGCATGGTGCGATTAGCCCGGAAACGGTGATAGTGAGTCCAGATCGCACACATATTCACATGATCCACCTGCCGTTATTTCAACCTAAAGAGCCGACTAACGCCAGTGCTCTGGGTAGTTATAAAGCGCCCGAACAGGTGCGTGGCATGGCGAATCCCGCATCTGATCTTTACTCGGTTGCTGCTACTATGCACCATGCTGTGACGGGCTTTGATCCTCGTGAACGGATTGCTTTCTTCTATCCGCCTGTACGGCGCTTAAATCCACTTGTCACGCAACAAATGGAAACCATCCTGGCACAGGAACTACGACTTTCTCCGCTTCAACGTTACATGCATCCTTCAGAGATGCAAGCTGATCTGACCTCTCTTCTGGCAACCAGGCAACTTGAATCTGAGAAAAAGTGGGGCATCGCCGAAACTGGCAACATTACTGGTTCCTTGAATCTGAATATGACCGAGATTCGTCGGCGTACTCAACAGCGTAACCGGACTCAGTTGTACGTTTTTTCAGGCATTTGTCTGCTTGTGCTGCTCTTTTTTGGCTTTGTTTATCTGCTGCTTCCGCTTGTCAGGGCAGTGTCTCCGTCCAGTTTAACCAGCCCTACACCTGACGCTACTGCGACCATGATTTCGCAAATTAGCGCGCTTAGCAACGAATGGCAGGTAGAGGCTTCGCTTTACCAGTCGAGGGGAATAGGCCTTAGCGATGGGCGCTATGTTTTCGATACTTTCGCGGGACGTTCAACCATTGAGGTAAACACAAAAAAAACGGCAGCCAAAGCATGGCAACAGGGTAATATTGCCGCAGCTCTCACCAATTATGGGCAGGCTGTTACCAATGATAAGACTGACGCCGAAGCACATATTTATTACGAGGATTTACAGATTCAGGAGCAAAATGCTCCGTTCTTCACCCTTGTTCTCGGTGTACCTCTGGATGATACAAATTCGCTGCACTTATCAATTGCGCGCCCGGATTTGCAGGCTGCTTTTGCCTTTCAGCATATGGTGAATACGCAGAATCCCAGTCCATTGCCAGGGGGAGCGAAATTGCGTATCCTGATCGGCAATTCTGGCGCGAATAATAGTGATGTAACTCTTATTGCCAAAGATATTGCTACTCGTGTGCAGATTGGCAATGCTGAGCATATCATTGCAGTAGTGGGCTGGCCAACAAGTGGAGAAACTGCCAACGCCTATGCGGTTCTTGCCAGTGCTCATATTCCAGTCATTACCCAGACTGCGTCAAGCACCTCGCTCAATGGAGTTAGCCCCTATTTTTTCCGTGTCAACCCGAATGATATAGCCCAGGGCAAAGCCCAGGGCCAGTTCGCTTATCAGACCCTGGGAGTGCGTACTGTTCTGGTCTTGCGTGATCTCAACGATTCTTACAGCCAGTCGCTGGCTGATGCTTTCACCGCCAGTTTTAAGCAACAGGGCGGTAAAGTTATTGGGAGTCAGACTGATTACTTTAGCGAAGGGGTAACGACGGTAGAGCAGTTCAGGCTATCGGTAGTCAACGATGCCTTAAACAACCACGTTGATCTGATCTTCTTGCCGGGCTTTGATGTCGATGGTGTGCGCCTGGCTCATGCGCTTGGCCAGGAAGAGATGATTTATGGTTGGAGTGCTTATCTGGCCAAACTAAAAATCCTCGGTGGCGATGGCCTTGACACCGGTTTGATTCTTGGCAATGGAAATGGTGCCGATGCGGCTCTAGCCAGAGCTTTTCCACGGGATATGCAGCGCCTGATCTTTACTTCTTTTGCAGACCAATCAGAGTGGAGTCCTGACAAACCTCCAGCCTTCTTAAGTGCCTGGAATAGTCAATATGGCATTGTATCCGTCAGCAATCCTACTCCGCCAGTACCTACCAATGCCGCGATTATGACAGACGACGCCTTCGGAGTAGTCACTTATGCGTTAGTGCATATCATCGGCCCGATCACCGGTCAGAGCTTGCGCGACGAACTGGCTTTAATTGGCAAAGGCAACCTGCCGGCCTATCAAGGTTCGAGCGGCGCAATTTCCTTTGGGAGCGATGGAAATCCCATAAATAAGGCTGTGGTGCTGCTGGAGGTCATTGCCGATAGTACGGGTCAGAGTGTGATCAAGTTTCTGAAAACGAGCAACTAAAACGGCTATCTTTGCGCTGTTAGAGTTTGATCTTAGAAAACAGAGGTTGCAAGAGTTGTTTAAACAGCTCTTGCAAAGCAATTCTGGCAATCTTTGTGATCACGCTCTGAAGATACATCTGGTGGGAAAGAGATTGCTCTTTAATGCTTGCGAGAGCCTTTGTAAGCCAGCGTATGCATTATTTAGAGGGGCTAACAGGACTGCTCCTAGAGAATCTCCTGGCTCACTTCTTTGATTGGTAGCCCTTCCATTTGCATTATTTTCAACGCGTTAGTTGTGGGACAGGGACCCGGGCGCAGGATATAATCGAAGACCATCTGGCCCTCAATTACCTCTTCTTTAAAGTGACTGTTCTCCACTTTGGGCAGTAGCCTGGCCAGTTTAACCAGTTCCAGATCATGTGTGGAAAGCAGGCCAAGACAGTTTTTGCCTGCAAGTGCCTCGATATAAGCTTCGCTGCCTATACGACGTTCGCGGTTATTGGTCCCGCGAAAGATCTCGTCGATCAGGAAGAAGAGTGGCAGAGGGTCATCAGTTCTCTCCAGTTCGTCGAGTAAAGCGCGCAGACGGCGCACCTCAGCATAAAAGTAGGAATAGCCTTCGGTGACAGAATCGCTGATTTTAATACAGGTGAAGATCCTGAAAAGTGCCGTCTCAAAACTAGTCGCATTCACGGGTGCGCCAGCATAAGCCAGGCAGAGATTCATGCCAAGTGTGCGCAGAAACGTGCTTTTCCCTGCCATATTGGAGCCTGTAATAATCACAATTTCGCCGATTGTATGTAGAGAGAAGTCATTGACCACTTTCTCTTTCGCTAGCAAAAGTGGATGCCCCATATCGCGCACATAGATAGGTAGAGGATGTATCTCATCAATCGTTGCGTGGACATCAGGGAGTATATATCCGGGATGCAAATAGGCAAAAGTGGCAAGCGAGCTTAGCGCCTCTAATTCAAACCATGTTTCCAACCAGTTCGGTAGGTGCGCGGTCACCTGCGCGCGATAACGGTGGAAACGTAGTACCAGATAGAAATCCCAGGGTAGCAACAGATTCACAAGCAGCCAGACAAGCATATTTCTCTCCAGTGTCGCGCCGTTCGCGACTCGCTGGACCTGTGCAAGTAGGCGCGAAGGACGACTCTGGGGATTGGCAAAGTAAGGCGTACATAGCTGGCGCAAATGCTGATTGCGTCCGTAACGATAAGTTTCCAGATATGAGAAAATAGCATTTAATTGTGTAAAGGCGTCACGCAAGTAATAAGCATCATCAAAGAGATTACCTCGCTTTTCCTTGCTGAGCAGTAGAAAGATGATTTCGCTTGCGAAGACGAAAATCCAGTATTGCGGTAGTATTCCAAACAGATTGAGTAGGAGTAATATCAGCAAAAGCAGACTCAATGTGTGTGAGATGAGAATAGTTAGTATGAGATGTTTTGGTTTCTTTTGCCCATTTATCCAGCTTAACAGGCGGCTGCCATTCAACTGAGAGAAAGAACCTCGGCTAGCTAGCGCTGCTTTCATAGTCAGACGGGTACGGAAAACCGTCATAGGTGCCAATTCTCGGATGATGGTCTGGCGCTCCTGAATAGTTGCCAGATCATGGTTTGTAGCCAGGAGCCACGAGCGCAAGCGTTGCGCACCTTCGGCGGAAGTCGCGGTATTGACCAGGCGATGGAGCGAATGCTTGCCAGTGATATCCAGGTCAATCTCAAAGGGATGCTCAACCTGTTGCTCTGGGGTGTAAGCATCGGGGATAGCATGCCAATCCAGGCGCATACGCGCTAACTCGGACTCTTTGAGATGGCGCCACATTTTGTGGCGTGTCAGGCTGCGTTCTATCCTCTGTTGAGAGTAGGCAACGATGCTGAAAACGAGCAGCGCTACCAGAAAACAGACGATGCCTACCCACCAGTTAAATAAGAAACCCAGGCACAGGCTCAACAAAAAGCCCGCGAAAAAGATGAAGACGCGCACCCAGCCATAGCGATTACTGCGCTTATCAAGCTGGTCAATACGTTGCTGCAAACGTTGAAGCAGCCGTTCAATGGCATTTTGTCGTTCTTGTTGTGTAATCACAAGCGATTCTCTCTTCTAGAAACTTACTTGCATTATACCATTGCGGCCCTGGCTAGAACGTCTTACGCCTTGCTCTTCTTCTTTTATAGAGCGAGCATCTGCCTGATCACCCGCTTGTCACTCCTTTTGGCGCTGGCGTTCTTTCTCTTTAGCGCGGTAATCGGCCATCACCGCCTGGTGTTCAGGCGAAAGCAAGCATTCTTTCTGAGCATCAATAAATTCAACCATTAGTGTGCCAGCATCGACTTCGAAGGCTGAATCGATCTGGCGTTTAGTATATTTGAGCGCGGTAAAGGGAAGCTCGAGCAATTCGCAAGCCAGCTCGAGCGTACGCGCTTCAAGCTGATCAACGTCTACTACTTCGCTAAGCAAATGGAGCGCCAGGCCTTCTTCGGGTGTAAAGCGATGTCCGAGAAGGGCGAGTTGCTTGGCTGGTCCAGCTCCAATCAAACGCGCTAGACGCATTGGACCAAGCGCAGCAATTAATCCTTCGCGCACTGCTGGGATGCTCAGGACAGCGTTTGTGGCGGCAAGGCGCAAATCGCAAGCCAGAGCCACTTGCAAGCCTCCTCCCAGACAATAACCCTGGATTGAGGCGATAGTGATGGCATCTAACTCGGCCAGCCCAATAACGCCGCGTTCCCAGGTTGCGAACCAATCAGTGCTCAGATTACCTGCTGCCAGTTCTTTTACATCCAATCCACTACAAAATGATGTCCCCTCACCGCTGACAATGACAACGTGGAGCTCGCTCTGCTCTTTTAAGTATTCGGTCGCGCTTACCAGATCGTTTACCCAGGCCCGGTTAGCTGCGTTAAGCACAGCAGGACGATTCAAACGCAGGCGCGCCAGAGGGCCGTCTACTTCGCAGAGCATGGTTTCCAAGATTAAACCTGTCATGATTGTTTCTCCTTGAGATCTTGCTTGCGGATAAAAGGGAGTTTTAGGAAATTATCAACTGAGTGGATTGTTTCCAGTGGTAGACCCAAACATTTGCACGTGTCTCGCTAGCACGGAACGTTTTCAGAGGCATAGGAGATTATCGTGCGCAGGCGTTCAGTCTGTAACCGGTACAATGGTCCACCCTAACGCTTCTAGCTGTCTGTATACCTGTGCTTACTTTCCGTTTTTCGCTTTGATGCTGGCTATGCATTGCCCATACAAGAAGTATAGCATAGTGAATGTCTATACTTGTGTTGGAGTGTGCTCTTATTCTAGCAATAGCTGCTACATCGCTCTGGATCTTAAAGGCAATTTTTGAGAAGTCTAGAATTTTTGGTGGCTAGAAGACTTGACAGGAGGGGTGTCACGTGGGATAATACGCGGGCTGCCAAAGGCACGACATTCTTTCCCCCCCTTCTGAGTGGGATATGCTGCTGTGCCGGGGTTGGCAAGCTGATCGCCCCAACCGGGGAAAATGACCAGCAGGACCCCCTTGACAGATCCCGCACGATGTGCGATACTACTGCTACCGAAGGAGATGAGTGAGAACGGTGGAAACGCCGCTGTTACCTGTTTTCAGTGGTGTCACGGAGCGCCATGTGTGCTCCTGGATGAACCTTGCACCTTGACAATTGAAATGTGGAAAGCAGAACTGGAACTGGTGTGGACCCGTTGCTGGCCTGGTTGCCTCTCAGGAGGCCGCAAGGTGAGCATCATCGAGGTCCCAGGCTGGCCATCGTGCCAGCGTGCTTTTGTTCCTGTCAATTCATTTTCTGCGAAAAGAAACAAGCCATGCATTTCACAATGCGCTTGGATCGCTTGCATCAGTCATCCCCCCATCGGTGAGAACCGATGGGTTTGAGTCTCTACGGAGACTCGTTATAGAATTCTGAATGGCGAGTTTGATCCTGGCTCAGGATTAACGCTGGCGGCGTGCCTAACACATGCAAGTCGAACGCCCTGCGCAAGCAGGGAGTGGCGGACGGGTGAGGAACACGTGGGTGATCTGCCCTTAGGTGAGGAATACCGGCGAGAAATCGCCGACAATACCGCATAGGCTCTTTTGCAAGAGAGAGCAAAGTCGCAAGACGCCTGAGGATGAGCCTGCGTCCGATTAGCTAGCTGGTGGGGTAAAGGCCTACCAGGGCATCGATCGGTAGCTGGTCTGAGAGGACGATCAGCCACACTGGGATTGAGAACGGCCCAGACTCCTACGGGGGGCAGCAGTGAGGAATTTTCGTCAATGGGGGCAACCCTGAACGAGCAACGCCGCGTGCAGGAAGAAGGTTTTCGGATCGTAAACTGCTTTTCTGAGGGAAGAGAACGGACGGTACCACAGGAAGAAGCCCCGGCTAACTACGTGCCAGCAGCCGCGGTAATACGTAGGGGGCGAGCGTTGTCCGGATTTACTGGGCGTAAAGGGCGTGCAGGCGGTGCAGTACGTTTGGAGTGACAGTTCCCGGCTTAACTGGGAAAGGACTGCCAAAGACGGCTGGACTAGAGGGCCAGAGAGGGACATAGAATTCCGGGTGGAGTGGTGAAATGCGTAGATATCCGGAGGAATACCAAAGGCGAAGGCAGTGTCCTGGTTGGCATCTGACGCTGAGGCGCGAAAGCCAGGGGAGCGAACAGGATTAGATACCCTGGTAGTCCTGGCCGTAAACGATGACCACTAGATGTGCGGGGTATCGACCCCCTGCGTGTCGGAGAGAACTTTTGAAGTGGTCCGCCTGGGGAGTACGGTCGCAAGATTAAAACTCAAAGGAATTGACGGGGACCCGCACAAGCAGCGGAGCGTGTGGTTTAATTCGATGCGACGCGAAGAACCTTACCAGGGTTTGACATGTAGTGGACCATCCATGAGAATGGACTTCCTTCGGGACCGCTGCACAGGTGCTGCATGGCTGTCGTCAGCTCGTGCCGTGAGGTGTTGGGTTAAGTCCCGCAACGAGCGCAACCCCTATCGTCGGTTGAATGTTTCCGGCGAGACTGCCACGCTTAACGTGGAGGAGGGTGGGGATGACGTCAAGTCAGCACGGCCCTTATATCCTGGGCGACACACACGCTACAATGGTCGGAGACAGAGGGACGCCAACCCGCGAGGGGGAGCCAATCCCAACAAAGCCGATCTCAGTTCGGATTGCAGGCTGCAACTCGCCTGCATGAAGCCGGAGTTGCTAGTAACCGTCGGTCAGCACACGACGGTGAATACGTTCCCGGGTCTTGTACACACCGCCCGTCACACCACGAAAGTCGGCAACACCTGATGCCGCTGAGCTAACCCTTCGGGGGGGCAGGCGTCGAGGGTGGGGTCGGTGATTGGGGTGAAGTCGTAACAAGGTAGCCGTACCGGAAGGTGCGGCTGGATCACCT